>NZ_VSSS01000060.1 GCF_008123425.1 Bradyrhizobium rifense | reverse complement strand
CACACAGCCAGGGTCACAAGCGGCGGTCGGCCCCTGAGTGAGACGACTCTGCTCTACCTCTCGCTCCAGACATGTCGCCGCGGTGTGCCAACCAACGCCATGGGCCACAAGCAGACATCGGACCTCGATCACCTCGTTAGCGCAGCCGGAGCGATGCGAGCGCGTCGTTGACGACGTAAAGTGCGTTAGCGCGACCATTGACCGATGAGCGGCACCACGTGCCGCGGCGGCGGTGAGGCCCCCGCTCGGCCCGCGGGTGCGGCAACTCCTGCCAACCACTCAACGGAAATTTATTGGTTCGTCCGTTCGGCGGCGGTAGCCATGTATTTCGAAGAGAAAAGCGCAACCCGATCGCGCCACATTGCGACGAACGCCCCCGATGTCAGCTTGTCCACCGATTTCCACGCGTCTTTGACGGCCGGAAGGGTATTCCGCCAGATCGCGCGTTTGCACCATTTTTCGCCCTTCTCCCTGCCTTCGCCGGTGGCACACATGGATTTCCAAGCGATGCGATCAGGTTGGCTGATGTGCTCGGCGGCGCCTTCCCAGCCTTGTTGATGGATCAAGTAAAGATCACTTAAGGTCGGCGTCTTCTGCGTGACCCACTCGAACAGAATGCCTTCGGTAATCACCTTGTAGGCCGCCGCAATGGCATTGTCGCGGGAATCAAGAATCTGCCCGGAGCCGAATTTGTTGAACTCGTATTTGCTCAGTTGGAACAGCCCGATATACGACCCAGTGCGTTGCTTGGGGTCGAAACCGGACTCGATCCTCGCAACCGCTTTCATGAAATTGAAATCCAGACCAAAAGCGTCGGAAGCGCGCTTGATCTCCTCGACCGGCGTTCCGACCGGGGTGTCCTTGAGTGACCTTAAGACGATATCCGCCGGTTTCTCGGCAGGGGGCAGTTCGGACCAGACGTAATAGATGAGATACCGAAAATCCTGCGTCACCGACGCCGGGTTGGAGGCATTGCGCGTTGTCGGCACCGGTTGGGCGACATCATGGTGGCCCAAGTCCACCGATTCCTGCACAGGCGGTAAATCGGCCGACAGCGTCTGCGACGGATCGGGCAGCGCGGCCACGACGATCGAGTCCGGTCTATCCGAGGCCGCAGTCGTGTCGGTGGCCGTCCCCGCCGCGGGTTCGGCGGCCGCCGCCACTTCGGCGCCAGCGACAGCGGCGTTCGCGACAACGGTGTTAGCGACAACGGCGTTAGCGACAACGGCGTTAGCGACAACGGCGTTAGCGACAACGGCGTTGTCCATTGCGATTGCCTGCGGTTCATCCGCGAGCCCGGCGTTGGCAGCGAGAGATGCCGCGCGATCATCGATTGGTACTGCGCGGGTGTTCTCGGTGCCGGCCGAAACGATGCCAGCCAGCCAGCCAGCGATGCACCCCGCGAGAACGACCGTTCCGCAAAACGTCGGCGTCACTGCCGTAAATCGCCCCGGGCTCATGATCCCGTCGCCTCCAAAGGCCCCACCTGAGCCATGATGCAAAGCCAAGCACGCGACGGATGGACTTTCGGGTCGAGGCATGGCCGCGCAATGGCGCAAACCGCAGCTCATCATCTTTTCCACGAAGTGTTGCCCGCTTGCAACGCGCCGCTGGCAAGCAATTGTTCTCCGACGTAAGCGTGTAGGGACGTTTCGGACCCATGCGACGCATGCGGCCAGTACATTGATCGGCCCGGCGATCGGCGCGACGGCTATTGCCGATTGTCTTCTTCCAGCAGATTGGCCTCGTCATTGGAATTGGTCCAATTTTCGACCCACTGCGACCAGATTTGAAGACGAGGCTATGGTCGGTAACGTCACGCTTTTTGGTTGGACCTCGCAGGCAACTTCACTGCATGAGGCACTGGATGAGGAAGCAGACTGCAATAATAGCTTTCGCCGCTTTCATGCTCTCCACAGGGATCGCACACGCTCAGTTTCTGTTTTGGCCGCAGGACAGGTTCTGGCCAGGCCACTACGCTCCGTTCAAACACAAGCACCATCACCCGCAGACAAACTCTGGATCTGCGAAGAACGCTGTGCCCGAGGCCCCTCCGAAGGGCCCGCTCCAGATCATCATCTCGATCACTGACCAACGGGTCTCGCTTTTTGACAACGGGGCCCTGATCGCACGCTCATCGGTGTCCACGGGAACTCAGGGGCATCCTACACCCCTCGGCGTATTCAGCGTCATCAGCAAGCAACGATGGCACCGTTCAAATATTTATAGCGCTGCCCCCATGCCTTACATGCAGCGCATCACCTGGTCAGGGATTGCGTTGCATGCCGGTGTCGTGCCTGGGCATCCGGCGTCACACGGCTGCATCCGTTTGAAAAATGACTTTGCCATTCGACTCTGGCATCTCACGAAGCGCGGCACGCGCGTGATCATTGCGCGCGACGATGTCCAGCCGGTCGAGATAACCAATCCGCACCTCTTTGAGCCGAAAGCCGTGTCCGGTTCGCCGGAATTTCAGACTGCCACAGTCGCGGGTAAGAGCGTTGGCACAGCCGGGGCAACGCAGGGATCACTGGTGTCCAAGACCGAGACTCCAGAAGCCACTAGTCTCCAGGTACCTAATTCGGCTGCCGCTGAAGGCGCACCTAGAAAGATGGTTCCGATATCCGTCTTCGTGAGTCGCAAGTTGAGCAAGCTCTTCGTGCGTCAGGGCTTCGCGCCGTTGTTTGATGTCGCAGTCAAGATCGAAAATCCGGAGGAGCCCCTGGGAACGCACGTGTTTACCGCAATGGAATTCCAGAGCGAGGGAGCGGCAATTCGCTGGACCGTCGTGTCGATTCCGGACGAATTTCCTCGCATCGAGGGTGCCACGAAAGAGCGCGAAGCGCCCGTGAAGCAAACCGCCCTATCGGTACCGTCGCCCGATAAAGCCAACGCTGTCCTCAATCGCATCGAAATACCGCAGGATACCGTTGAGAAGATCTCTAAACTTCTGACGCCGGCCTCTTCATTGATTATTTCCGACGACGGATTTAGCCATGAGACGGGAAATGACACGGATTTCATCGTGCTAACGCATTGATACGGCGGCGCCCCCCACCAAGATACGATGCCGCTGCACAATCCGCTGGAATTGTTGGACCACAATTCTGCTGCAAAATTCTTGATGTCCGCACCTAAGCCAAAGCAGCGCGAGCTCGTCAAAACTACGGCCGCACACTCGGTCCTCATCCTGAGGGCCCGCGAACGGCGGGCGTCTCGAAGGATGGCCGCAACGAAAGCGCTCCCATATGCGATTGCCTACCGTGATGGGGTACCCGCCCATCGATGCCGAACACTACTCTGCTGCAAGGACCCTGGATTTCTTCCGCTCGACCTCGTCGACGATGTCCAGATCGCCATCGTTGGCAGCGTCCATCTCCGCGTGATCTTGTCCGTGCCGTTTCGGACTGAGCCATTGCGAGACACGGTCGAGATAGAGATAAACCACCGGCGTGGTGAAGAGCGTCAGGACCTGGCTGACCAAGAGGCCGCCGACCATGGCGTAGCCGAGCGGCTGGCGGAGCTCCGAGCCGGTGCCGTGGCCCAGCATCAGCGGCACGCCGCCCAGCACGGCCGCCATCGTGGTCATCAATATGGGGCGGAAGCGCAGCAGGCAGGCGCGGCGGATCGCCTCCAACGGCGACATGCCGTGATCCCGCTCGGCCACGATGGCGAAGTCGACCAGCATGATGCCGTTTTTCTTGACGATGCCGATCAGCAGGACCAGGCCGATCAATCCGATCAGGCTGAAGTCGAAATGGAAGAGAAGCAATGTCGCGAGAGCACCGACGCCGGCTGACGGCAAGGTCGACAGGATCGTCAGTGGGTGAATGTAGCTCTCGTAGAGCACGCCGAGAATGAGATAGACCACGATCAGCGCCGCCACGATCAGCAAGGGTATGGAGGAGAGAGACTCCTGGAACGCTTTCGCCGTGCCCTGGAACGTGGAGGTGATCGCGGCCGGCACGTTCATCTGCCGTTCCATCGCGTCGATCGCCTGCGTCGCCTGGCCGAGCGCGACGTTGGGCGCAAGGTTGAAGGAAATCGTCACCGCAGGAAACTGGCCCTGATGATTGATCGCCAGCGGCCGGACCGGCGCCGTGGTCCACTTCGTGAACGCCGCCAACGGCACCTCGCCCCCCGTCGTCGGGGAACGCAGATAGATCTGCTCCAGCGTCGACGGATTCTTCTGCAGCGAGGGCAGCACCTCGAGCACGACATAATAGGTGGACAACTGGGTCGAATAGGTCGCGATCTCCCGCTGCCCGAATGCATCGTACAGCGTCGCGTCGATGACATCAGGGGTCAGCCCGAAGCGTGCGGCCTGGTTGCGGTCGATCGACAGCGTCAGCGTGGTGCCTGACGTCTGCTGGTCGGACGCGACGTCGCGCAGCTCGAGCATCTCCTTCATCTTGCCGAGCAGCTTTGGCGCCCATGTGTTGAGCTGGTCCATGTCAGTCGATTGCAGGGTGAACTGATATTGCGTGCGGGCGGCGCGGCCGCCGACGCGGACATCCTGCGCCGATTGCAGGTAGAGGCGCGCGCCCTGCACCTTCGATGTCTGGGCCTGCAAGCGGCGGATGACCTGGTCGGCCGACGCCGTGCGCTCATCGCGCGGCTTCAGCGTGATATACATGGTGCCGTCGTTGAGCGTATTGCCGCTGCCGCCCATCCGCATCGCCATGTGATCGATCGCTGGATCCTTCAGCACGATCTCGCCCATCTCCTGCATGTGCTTCGCCATGTCCGCGATCGATACGTCCTGCGAGGTCTCGACGATGCCGGTGATCAACCCGGTATCCTGCTGCGGGAAGAATCCCTTGGGGATGATCACGAACAGGTAGACCGTCAGCGCCATCGTCGCGAAGAACACCATCAGGGTGGCGAAGCGGAAGCGCAGCACGAGGTCGAGGCCACGCTCGTAGCCGTCGACAAGAGCCTGGAACATCCGCTCGCTGAGCATATAGAGCCGGCCGTGATGCTCCTCGTCGTGCGACTTGAGGAAGCGCGAGGCCATCATCGGCGTCAACGTCAGCGACACGAAGGCCGACACGGCGATCGTCATCGCAAGCGTCACCGAAAACTCACGGAACAGGCGGCCGATGATGCCGCCCATCAGCAGCAGCGGGATCAGCACCGCGATCAGAGAAATGGAGATCGAGAGGATCGTGAAGCCGATCTCGCCCGCGCCCTTGAACGCGGCGGCCATCGGCGTCTCGCCTTCCTCGATATAGCGGGTGATGTTCTCCAGCATCACGATGGCATCGTCGACCACGAAGCCGACGGCGATGGTGAGGGACATCAGCGACAGATTGTCGAGGCTGTAGCCGGCCATCCACATCAACCCGCAGGCGCCGAGCAGCGCGAGCGGCACCGTGATCGACGGAATGATGGTGGCCCAGACGCTGCGCAGGAACACGAAGATCACCATCACGACGAGGCCGATCGTCAGCAGCAGCGTGAACTGCACGTCCTTCACCGCCGCACGGATGGTCTGCGTGCGGTCCGACAGCACCGAGATATCGATCGCCGGCGAAATGCCCGCCTGCAGATGCGGCAGCTGCTTCATCACGTTGTCGACGGTGTCGATGACGTTGGCGCCGGGCTGCTTGAAGATCACCAGGAAGACGCCGGGCTTGCCATCGGCCCAGCCATATTGGGTGTTGTCCAGCGGCGCACTGACGGCGTGTCCGATGTCGCCGACCTTGACGGGGCTGCCGTTGCGATAGGCAATGACGATGTCGTTCCACGCCTCCGCGTTGGTGAACTGGTCATTGGCATAGACGGTGTAGGTGCGGGTGTCGCCGTTGAGGGTGCCCTTGGGATTATTGACTGTTATCACCGACAGCGGGGTCCGCACGTCCTCCAGCGACAGGCCCTTGGCGACCAGCTTGGCGGGATCGATCTGGACCCGGATCGAGGGCGCCTGCTGGCCGCCGACACTGACCTGGCCGACGCCGCTGATGTGGCTGATCGCCTGCGCGAGCTTGGTGTAGGCCTCGTCCGACACCTGCGTCATCGGCAGCGTCTTCGAGGTGGCGCCGAGCAGGAGAATGGGCGAGTCCGCCGGATTGACCTTCCTGTAGGTCGGCGTGCTCGGCATGTTCTTGGGCAATTGGCCGCTCGCGGCATTGATGGCGGCGAGCACGTCGGACCCCGCACCGTCGATGTTGCGCGAGAGATCGAATTGCAGAACGATCTGGGTCGAGCTGGTCTGGCTCGACGACGTCATCTCCGAGACGCCGGGGATCAGCGCGAATTGCGATTCCAGCGGTTGCGCCACCGAGGACGCCATCGTCTCAGGGTCCGCGCCGGGAAGGCTGGCGGAGACCTGGATGGTGGGGAAGTCGACCTCCGGCAGCGGCGCCACCGGCAATTGCGGATAGGCGATGATCCCGACGAAGAGGATGCCGACCATCAGCAGCGACGTCGCGATGGGGAGGCGAATGAAGGGAGCCGAGATACCTCCAGCCATGTCAGTCCGCCGATCCGGTTTTGGTGACAGTCTTGGTCTGAGCGGCGGTGCCCGCGTCCGCCGGCGGCGCTGCCAAGGCAACCAGCGGCTTCTCGTCGACCAGCGCGCCATCGAACAGGCGCGACTGCCCGGCCACCACGATCCTGTCTCCGACGTTCAGGCCTTCGGAGACCACGGCATTTGCATCGCCGCCCTGACTGACCTTGATCGGCCTGGCGCTGACCTTGCCATTGTCGCCGATGACATAAGCGAACAGGCCGGACGGCCCGTGCTGCACGCCATCCTGCGGCACGACGATGACCTGCTTGAGCGTGTCGACCAGCATCCGCGTGGTGACGGACAGACCGGGCCACAGCGCGTTGTCCTTGTTCTCGAAACGCGCCTTCAGGCTGATGGTCCCGGTGGCCTGGTTCACCGAATTGTCGATGATCACGAGCTTGCCTTGGGACAGCATCCTGGTTCCGTCCGAGCTCAGTGCCTCGACGGGCACTTCGCCGGCGTCGTGGGCTTTGGCAATCGCCAGCAATTGGTCTTCCGGCTCGGTGAACTGCACGGCAATCGGCTGCAGCTGGGCGATGGTGACGATGCCCGTGGTATCGGCGGCATGTACGATGTTGCCGGGATCGACCAGCCGGAAACCTATGCGTCCGCTGATCGGCGCCTTGATCGAGGTGTAACCGAGATTGGTCTGCGCATTGTCGATGGCCGCCTGGTCACCCTTCAGCTGCGCGGTCACCTGATCGACCAGCGCCTGCTGGGTATCGAGGTTCTGTTGAGTCTCGAATTGCTGCTTCGCGAGCGTCTGAAAACGCTGCAGGTTCAGCTGGTCGTTCCTCAAGTTGGCCTCGTCCTGCGCCTTCTTCGCCACCGCCTGCTCCAGCGCCGCGGTAAAGGGGCGTTGATCAATCTCCAGAAGCGGATCGCCCTCCTTCACCATCTGCCCCTGCTTGAAGAACACTTTTGTGATCTGCCCGTCGACGCGGCTCTTGATCGTCACCGTCTTGAACGGCGAGACGACTCCAAGGCCGTAGGTGTGCACTGGAAAGTCGCTCTTCTTCACCTCGAACGAGGTGACGGGAATTTTCGTCGCGGGCTGATTAGAGGTGCCTTGAGCGGCGGCTGCGACGGGCTTCACGCCGCCGACGAGCTCATACCATGCGCCGCCGGCCACTGCGGCTGATGCAAGAATTCCAAACAGCGTGAGGCTGAGCTTCGGTCGCCTTGTCATGTCCATGGCCATCTGACTGTCTGTGCGTGGCTTCAGGTGAATCTGCTGCTTGCACGTGAACGCACTGGTTGGTGTCGAAGTATCGCGGACGGGTTCGCGACGGCAAAATAACGATCGCGTGCGACTTTCTGTACAATTCGTCATGTTCGCGCGTCGCGACAACGCAATTGACCGGATGCAGCGACAGATCGAAAACGAGCAACGTGAAGACAGGAAACAGACAGAAACGAAATGGACAGGCGTTAAGGATCGCAGCCCGCATCACGCTGAATTGCGCCAGCGATCAGGAAATTTAACGAACGCTCATTTCGAGTCGGGCCTTATCATCGACATGTTGATGGCAACGCGAATTGTCTTTTGAGGCGCGAGATGAAGGACAATCAGCTGAGCGAACAGGGAAATATCATACCGTTTCGAAAGCGATCAAGAGATGGAAGCGCTCCGGCTGAAGATGCGCAATCCGAGAACATCTTGCGCATGCTCGACCTCTCGAAGTTCGAACACGATCGCCGCACTGTGGAGAATGGCGCGACCATGCGCTCGAACATCGCAGCAATGGTTCTGCTCGGGCTGCTCGTCTTCATTGCAACCGAGGACTTTTACAGGTTAGAGCAATCGAATTTATGCCTGCACAAATGGGAGTGCATGAACTGAATAGCGTTCGCCGCCGATCGGCGGCGTGACCGGCCCGAAAGACACGAATATCGCTCCCCGGAGCTAACCCCTCCCCATTGGCACCCTCCCCCCAATCGTGTAACCCGGCCAAAACCTTTGCCGGGACGGGACGCTGATGAGTGCGGTTGCCAATGATGAAGCGGGACATGGCACCCGCGCGCTGATCTTTGCGCTGGTGGCGCTGGCCTGCGGGCACATGCTGTCGACCTTGCTGCGCACCATCCCGGCGCTCAGCCTGGATCTGATGGCGGCGGATTTCCACGTGCAGCCGCAGGCGCTGGCGAGCCTCACCTCGGTCTATCATTTCGCCTTTGCGGCATCGCAGATCCCGGTCGGCGCGGCGATGGACCGCTTTGGCGTGCGGCCGGTGTCGCTGAGCCTGCTTGCGGGAACGATCGTCGGCGCCATTGCGTCGGGCTTTGCGACGGGGCCGGAGAGCTTTGCCTTCGGGCAGTTGCTGCTGGGCATCGCCACCTCGGGCATGCTGATGTGCCCGATGACGCTTGCGGCCAAGCAATTGTCGGCGGCGCGCTTCGGGCTGTGGTCGGGCGCGATCCTGTCGATCGGCAATATCGGCATGCTGTTGTCGTCGAGCCCGCTCGCCTTCGTGGTCGATCAATATGGCTGGCGCGCCGGGTTCTGGATCGCCGCAGCCGGCGGCGTCGTGGTGGCGCTCGCCGTGTTCGCGCTGGTGCCGAACCAGCAGGCCGAGCACAAGGACGATGCCTCGCCGCTCTCGCAGATGATCGAGGTGCTCAGGCTCGGCCTGTCGCGGCCGCTGCGCGGGCTGATCGCGCTGGCGATGGTGTCGCTCGCGACCTCGCTGGTGCTGCGTGGATTGTGGGGCGGGCCGTGGCTGATGGAAGTCAAGGGATTGACGCGGGTCGAGGCCGGCAACCAGCTCGGCGCCTACACGCTGGCGATGATCGCGGGCCCGCTTCTGATGGGCATGATCGACCGCAAGGTCGGCCGCCGCCGCGACCTGGTCGCCGGCACGCACACCGCCGCGGCGTTGCTGGTGGTGCTGATGGCGCTTGGTGCGCCGCATTATGCGATTGCATGGCTGTTCGGCGTGCCGGTCATGCCGCCGCAATACGATCTTGTGCTGTTCGTGCTGATTGGGCTCGCCACCTCGGCCCAGCCGCTGCTGTTCGGGATGTGCCGGCAACTGGTCGACGCGCAGACCGTCGGCAAGGCGCTGGCGGCCGTGAACCTCGCCTTCTTCCTCGGCACCGCCCTGATGCAGTCGATCACCGGCGCGGTCGCCGCGTTCGCGGGGCTGCCGGCGGTGCTGCTGTTCATGGCGGCTGCGCTGCTCGTGGGGGTGATGATCTTTTTGACTTACACGTCGCCGAATTCGTAGGATGGGCGGTTCGTGCATCAAGGGAATGAATTCATGCCTGTCGATACCAAAGCCGCCACCGATCGCCTCATGCGCTTTCTCGCCATCGAGGGCGTCACCGGACAGGAGGCGGCGATCGGGCGTGAACTCACCGCCGCGCTGAAGGAGAGTGGCGTGCCGGCCAAGGCGATCCGGCTCGACGACGCCAACACCCGCATTCCCGTGCCGACCGAGACCGGCAATCTCATCGTCGACCTGCCCGGCCGCGGCGCGCTGCACAACCAGCCGCGCATCATGTTCATGACGCATATGGACACCGTGCCGCTCTGCGCTGGCGCCAAGCCGAAGAAATCCGGCCGCAAGATCGTCAACGAGGCCAAGACCGCACTCGGCGGCGACAATCGCTGCGGCTGTGGCGTGCTGGTGACCTTGGCAGCCGAGCTCGAAAAGCAGAAGCTCGATCATCCGCCGATCACGCTTCTGTTCTGCGTGCGCGAGGAGAGCGGGCTCTACGGCGCGCGCCACGTCAAGCTCGACGAGCTCGGCTCACCGGTGATGGCGTTCAACTATGACGGCGGCTCCGCTTCCAACGTCGTGATCGGCGCGGTCGGCGCCGATCGCTGGAGCGTCGAGATCTTTGGCCGCGCCTCGCATGCCGGTGTCGCACCGGAGCGCGGCATCTCCTCGACCATGATCATGTCGCTGGCGCTTGCCGACGTGAAGGCCGGCGGCTGGTTCGGCAAGGTGGTGAAGGGCAAGGGCGCGAGCGCGCGGCAGGGCACCAGCAATGTCGGCCCCGTCACCGGCGGCGAAGGCCGCCCCGCGGGCGATGCCACCAATGTCGTCACCGACTACGTGCATGTGCGCGGCGAAAGCCGCAGCCATGACGGAAAATTCTTCAAGGAGATCACCAAAGCCTACAAGGCCGCGTTCGAGAAGGCGGCCAAGAAGGTGACGAATGCGCAGGGCAAGTCCGGCAAGGTCAAGTTCAAGGCCGAGACCGACTATTTCCCGTTCCGCATGAAGGACAGCCAGCCCGTCATCAAGCGCGCGGTCGAGGCGGTGTCCGCGGTCGGCGGCACCCCGAACATCCGCGCCGCCAATGGCGGTCTCGACGCCAACTGGATGGTCCGCCACGGCGTCCCGACCGTGACCTTCGGCGCCGGCCAGAACGAGGCGCACACAATCGACGAGTGGATCAATCTCGACGAATACGATCGGGCATGTGCACTGGCGGTGCAGTTGGCGACGATGCGATGAGGTCATTTCGTAGGGTGGGTTAGCCGCAGGCGTAACCCACCTCTTTGGTTTCCGCGATGACAGAAGTGGTGGGTTACGCCCTCCGGTCTGCGCTTTGCGCAATCTGCAGGGCTAACCCACCCTACGAAAAAAGAAAAAACAGGGAGGCCACATGCCGCGCATCGCAAATATCGAATCCGCCCTCTACCGGATTCCCCTCCCCGTCACGCTGTCCGACTCCACCCATGGCGAGATCGCGGCGTTCGAGCTGATCACCTGCCGCATCCGCGATGCCGATGGCGCTGAAGGCACAGGCTACACCTATACGGTCGGGCGCAATGGCGGCGCGACCGCCGATATTCTCAAGCGCGAGATCCCGCCGCTGGTCGATGGACGCGAGGCTGACGACACCGAGGCCGTCTGGCATCACGTCTGGTGGGGCCTGCATTATGGCGGTCGCGGCGGACCTGCGGTGCTGGCGCTGTCCGCCCTCGACATCGCGCTGTGGGATTTGAAGGCGCGGCGCGCGAAATTGCCGCTGTACCGGTTGCTCGGCGGCTTCGACGCGCACGTGCCGTGCTATGCCGGCGGCATCGACCTCGATCTCTCCGTCGAGGCGCTCTTGAAGCAGACCGACGGCAATCTCGCAAAAGGGTTTCGCGCCATCAAGATGAAGGTCGGCCGGCCCGATCTCAAATCCGATGTCACACGCGTCAGAGCGATGCGCGACCATCTCGGCGAGGGTTTTCCGCTGATGGCTGATGCGAACATGAAATGGACGGTCGAGGAAGCGATCCGCGCCGCCCGCGCCTTCGTGCCCTACGACCTGACCTGGCTGGAAGAACCAATCATCCCCGACGATGTCGCGGGACACGCGCGCATCATGCAGGCCGGCGGCGTGCCTATCGCGGCGGGCGAGAATTTGCGTTCGCTATGGGAGTTCAAGAACTACATCGTATCAGGCGCGGTGTCCTATCCCGAGCCCGACGTCACCAATTGCGGCGGCGTCAGCGCCTTCATGAAAATCGCGCGGCTGGCGGAAGCCTTCAACCTGCCCGTCACCAGCCACGGCGCCCACGACATCACCGTGCATCTGCTCGCGGCCTGCCCGAACCGATCTTACCTCGAGGCCCACGGCTTCGGGCTCGACAAGTACATCGAGCATCCGCTGGTGCTCGATGACGGCAAGGCGCTGGCGCCGGGCCGCCCGGGCCACGGCATCAGCTTTGACTGGAAGGGGCTGGCGAAGCTTTCGCCATAGGGGCGCATTGCTGCACGCGAGCCATTCCAAGGGGCTTGATGCGGGAAGCGGATAATCGGCTAGAGTGGCGACAGCCGACACCCTTGCGAGAGAGCCGCGCCTTGACCCCCGAATTGCACCAGAAACTGACCGCGTGGCGCCAGCATCTGCATGCCCACCCCGAACTGTCCTTGCAGGAGAAGGCGACCGCGGCCTTCGTGCAGGAAAAACTCACCGAGCTCGGCATTCCCTTCGAGGCCGGGATCGGCGGCCACGGCGTGGTCGCGACGCTGACGCGCGGGTCGGCGCATGCTCGCGTCGGCCTGCGCGCGGACATGGACGCGCTGCCGATCACCGAGGACACCGGGCTTGCCTACGCCTCGAAAACGCCCGGCGTGATGCACGCCTGCGGGCATGACGGACACACCGCCTCGCTGCTCGGTGCGGCTGCGCTGCTCGCCACGGACACCGACTGGAGCGGCACCGTCGACTTCATTTTCCAGCCCGCGGAAGAGGGTTTTGGCGGCTCGCGCGCGATGGTCGCGGCCGGGCTGTTCGAGCGGTTCCCGATGGACCGCGTGTTCGGCTTCCACAACTGGCCGGGCCTGGATGCCGGCGCCATCGCGGTTCATGACGGCGTGGTCATGGCCTCCGGCGGACGCGTCACCATCACCATCGAGGGCCATGCGGGACATGCCGGCATGCCGCATCTGACCCGCGATCCCGTGATGGCGGCCGGCCATCTGATCGTGGCGCTGCAATCGATCGTGTCGCGCAGCGTCGATCCGCTCGACACCGCCGTGCTCTCGCTGTGCACCATCGAGGGCGGCACCGCGCCCAATCAAATCGCGGGCAAGGTCGTGATCCGCGGCACGCTGCGGCATCACCGCAACGACGTGAAGGACATTCTTCTCGCGCGCATCGCAGACATCTGCGCCGGCATCGCCACGAGCTTCGACGTCAAGGTCACGCCCGACATCGTCATGGGCGTCGGCGTGACGATCAATACGCCGGAGGAAGCCGATCTCGCGCGCATGGCCGCGGACAAGGTGCACGCACAGGTCAGGCGCGATCTTGCGCCCAGCATGGCCGGTGAGGATTTCGCCTTCTATCTCCAGAAGCGCCCCGGCGCGTTCGTCTGGATCGGCAACGGACCCTTGCGCGACGGCGCCGAACTGCATGGCCCGCGCTACGATTTCAACGACGCGATCCTTCCCGTCGCGTCGAGCTGGATGGCCGAAGTCGCCAAGACGGCGTTGTCGGCGAACTGAGGAAGGCCCCGTAGCTCCGCCGGATCGGTTGCGCTAGGATCGAAACTCGTTCGAACCAGCGAGATCCGGATGAACCGGCGCGAATTCGTTTCGGGACTAACAGCGGCCACAGCGCTTGCGGGCGTGGCGTCGACGGCTGAAGCCGCGGAAGGCCGACGGGTCGCGCTCGTCATCGGCAACGGCGCCTACCGGAACGTACCCGCGCTGCTCAATCCGCCGAACGACGCGAGCGACATCGCCGCGGCCCTGAAGCGACTTGGCTTCACAGTCTCGCTGGCGACCAATGCCAGCTTCGACGACATGCGCCGCCGCCTGATCGCATTGGGGCGCGACGCTGCCGGCGCCGAGATGGCGGCTGTGTATTTCGCCGGCCATGGCATGGAGATCAATGGCGAGAACTGGCTGATCCCGATCGACGCAGACCTGAAGCGGGACACGGACGCGGCGAATGAAGCCATCAACCTCCAAAGCGTGATGTTGCAGGTGTCCAACACCACGAGCCTTGGCCTCGTCATCCTCGATGCCTGCCGCAACAATCCGTTTGCGGCCCGGATGAATCGCTCGATCGCCACGCGGGCGGCCACCATGAGCGGGCTCGGCCGCATCGAGCCCGTCGGTAACGTTCTCGTCGCCTATGCCGCGCGCGACGGCACCACGGCGCTTGATGGCGACGCGCGCAACAGCCCGTTTGCAGCGGCGCTGCTGCGCAACATCGAGGTGCCCGGCGTCGAGGTGACGTTCATGTTCCGCAATGTCCGCGACGACGTGATGGAGGCGACCCGCAACGAACAGCAGCCGTTCGTCTACGGTTCGCTGTCGCGCAAGGCGATCTACCTTGCCGCCCGGCCACCGGCCGGAGCGGAGGAAGCGGCGCCGTCCAGCCCGCTTCCGGCCGTTATCTCTCCTGCTCCACAGCACACGCCGACGTCGCCAGCGATCGATCCCGCTCTGGTCGGCACCTGGGAGATCATGGTGCCGGGCGGCCGCGGGCAGTCGCGCTGGATCTGGCAGATCATGGGCGACGGCACCTACAGATTCCATGCCGAGCCGCAGCGCTCGGCTCGCTCGCACGAAGGCACGATCACCGCGGCGAACGGCCACTGGACCCTGCACGCCCTCAGAGGCCTGTCGAACTACAGCGACGGCGGCGCATACGAGATCCACGATGCGCTAGCAGTGATCACGGGCAAGCTGGGCACCGGCGCCTGGAAGCGCAGCGCCGAATAGATGCGCGTGGCGCAGTCCCCGCTCTCTGCAGGGCGATCACTTATGGCACTTTGCACGACCTGAGCGCGCGCCTCGTCCTTCGAGACGACCGCTTCGCGGTCTCCTCAGGATGAGGCTAAGCGGCATCGGTGCTCGTCAAAACGACGGCCCCACACTCGGTCCTCATCCTGAGGGCCCGCCAACGGCGGGCGTCTCGAAGGATGGCCACGGGGGAATCGCTCCCACATGGGATTGCCCTGCCGCTCTCTGGAACCCCGATTTCCCCAAAGCCTCGCGCGGGTGCGCTTGACGCACCGCGCCCGGGCAGGTTTAATGAACTTCAACAACATTTGTTCGCATTCCGAACATTCTGCCGTCGGGCAAAAAGCGGGTTCACAACACCGCGTCCCGCGCCATCAGAGGAAACGTCACCGATGCAAGCCATCCTCTCCGGCGAAAGCACGCTCGTCGTCACGATGATCGTCGCCTATATCGCCTTCACGTCCTGGCTCACGCTGAAGCTGCGCAGCCGAACCAGCGATCAGTTCATGACCGCGTCCCGCGCGATGCCGGCCGTCGTCGTCGGCGTGCTGATGATGTCCGAATTCGTCGGCGCCAAATCGACCGTCGGCACGGCACAGGAAGCGTTTCAATCAGGCATGGCTGCCGGCTGGGCCGTGCTCGGCGCATCGATCGGCTTCCTGCTGTTCGGCATGCTGATGGTGAAGAAGCTCTACAGTTCCGGCGAATACACCATCTCGGCAGCGATCGCGCAGAAATACGGCAAGTCGACCATGCTCACGGTATCCGTGATCATGATCTATGCGCTGCTGCTGGTGAATGTCGGCAACTATGTCAGCGGTGCAGCCGCGATCGCCACCGCGCTGCATGTCAGCCTCCCCGTTGCGATGTGCATCATCGCATTGGTCTCCACCTTCTACTATGTGTTCGGCGGACTGAAGGGCGTGGCCTGGGTGACGATCCTGCACAGCGCCTTCAAGGTCGTCGGCATCATCATCATCTTCACGGTCGCGATGTCGCTGACGGGCGGCATCGCGCCGATCCAGGCCAAGCTGCCGGCCTATTATTTCAGCTGGGACGGCAAGATCGGCTTCACGACCATCTTCGCCTGGACCTTCGGTACGGTCGGCGCGATCTTCTCGACGCAATTCATCGTCCAGGCAATCTCGTCGACGCCGAGCGCCGATGAGGCCCGCAAGGCGACGTACTATGCCGCCGCGTTCTGCCTTCCGCTCGGCTTCCTGCTCGCGCTGATCGGGGTTTCCGCAAGATATCTCTACCCCGACATGAACAGCCTCTACGCGCTGCCGGTGTTTCTGGAGAAGATGCCGCCGCTGGCCTCCGCCTTCGTGACGACCTCGCTGGTCGCCTCGATCTTTGTCAGCGTCTGCACCGTTGCGCTCGCGATCGCCTCGCTGGTGGTGCGCGACTTCTACGTGCCCTATTGGAAGCCGACGTCGGAGCGCGAGCTGAAGATGACGCGCGTGTTCTCGATCGTGATCGCCATCGTGCCGCTGCTCTTCGTGTTCTTCGTACCTGAAATCCTGAAGCTGTCGTTCTTCACGCGCGCGCTGCGTCTGTCGGTGACAATGGTGGCAATGATGGGCTTCTATCTGCCGCTGTTCGCGAGCAATCGCGGCGCCACCGCCGGCCTGATCGGCGCTGCCGTCTCGACCACGGTCTGGTACCTGCTCGGCAATCCCTTCGGCATCGACAACATGTACATCGCCGCCGCGACGCCGCTGGTGGTGATGGCGATCGAGCGGCTGGTGATGGGCCACGCGCCTGCAGTGCCGGCGGCGCAACCCAATGCCTTGATGGAAAGGACTTCGACATGACCATCGGGACCGAGGTCGCGAGCACCGACATCGAGATCACGGCCGACGGCGCCGTTCGCCCGGTGGCCGGCGATCCCGATCGGTTCGACGCCTTCATTCCCTCGCCTTGCGTACAGAACCACGCCGCCAATCTGATGCCGCTCGCCAATGGCGATCTCGCCTGCGTCTGGTTCGGCGGCACGCAGGAGGGCATGTCGGATATCTCGGTGTATTTCTCGCGGCTCGTGCGCGGCGCGACGCAATGGTCGGCGGCTGAAAAGCTGTCCGACGATACCGGCCGTTCGGAGCAGAACCCGGTGCTGTTCCCGGCTCCTGACGGCACGCTGTGGCTGATGTGGACGGCGCAACTGGCGGGCAACCAGGACACCGCCATCATCCGCCGCCGCCTCTCGCGCGACCATGGCAAGAGCTGGGGTCCGATCGAAACGCTGTTTCCGGAGCATCGCGGCCGCGGCACCTTCATCCGGCAACCGATCGTCGTGCTCGACAATGGCGACTGGCTGCTGCCGGTGTTCTATTGCCACAGCACGCCGGGCAAGAAATGGAACGGCGACGAGGACACCAGCGCGGTGAAGATCTCGTCCGACGCCGGCGCAACCTGGCGCGACATCGACGTCCCCGGCAGCCGCGGCTGCGTCCATATGTGCATCGCGCGCCTCGACGACGGCTCGCTGATTGCGGTCTATCGCAGCCGCTGGGCCGACAACATCTATCAGAGCCGCTCGACCGATCACGGCCGCAGCTGGTCGGCGCCGGTTGCGACCGCGCTGCCCAACAACAACTCCTCGGTCCAGCTCACGCGGCTCGGCAACGGTCATCTCGCGCTGGTGTTCAACGATTCCAGTTCCAAGGATGCGACCGGGCGTCGCCTCTCGCTCTATGACGAGATCGAGGACGACCTTCCGCCTGTGCTCGCCGGCGACGGCGGCAAGTCTGACGGACGCACCGCGTTCTGGGGCGCGCCGCGGGCACCGATGACGCTGGCGATCTCGACCGACGACGGAAAGAGCTGGACCAAGCGCAACGTCGAGACCGGCGACGGCTATTGCATGACCAACAATTCGCGCGACCAGACCAATCGCGAACTGTCCTATCCCTCCGTCAAGCAGACCGCCGACGGCGCGATCCACACGGCCTTCACCTTCCATCGCCGCGCGATCAAATATGTGCGCGTGACCGAGACATGGGTGACGCGGGGCTGAGATCATGGACAAGCGGCACGCGCTCGTCACGGGCGCCAGTTCAGGGATTGGTGCGGCGATCGTCGAGCGCCTGTTGCGCGACGGCTGGCGCGTCACCGGGATCAGCCGGCGCCCCGGGACGTTCGACCATCCGGCGTTCGCGCATCTGTCGCTCGATCTGAATGACGTCGACAACATTGCTAGCGCCGTCGCTGATCTCGCACCGACGGCGCTCGTTCATGCCGCAGGCATGTTGAAGGTCGCTCCGCTGGGATCGCTGAGCCATGACGACGGTGCCGCGATGTGGCGGCTGCATGTCGACGTCGCGATGCGTCTCGCCGACGCACTGGCGACACGCCTGCCGCAGGGCGGGCGCATCATTTTCATCGGCAGCCGCACCGCATCGGGCGCAGCCGGCCGCGGCCAATATGCCGCGACGAAAGCCGCGCTGGTCGCGCTGGCGCGATCCTGGGCGAGCGAGCTCGCGCCGCGCGGCATCACGGTCAACGTGGTCGCGCCCGCTGCGACCGAAACGCCGATGCTGAAGGACCCGACGCGCGCCAATGTCACACCAAAGCTGCCGCCGATCGGCCGCTTCATTCGCCCGGAGGAAGTCGCAGCCGCCGTGGCGTTCCTGCTCTCAGGCGAAGCCGCCGCGATTACCGGGCAGCAACTCGTGATCTGCGGCGGCAGCTCGCTTTGAGCTACAATCCCGGTGATCTCGCCGCCCAAGCCTTGGTGGCTTGGCAGCTTTCCATCGCTCGAACGTAGGCAGGTCGTGCCGTCGTGCGGGCGAGATAGTCCCGCTCGGTATAACCTGGGATGTAGTTGCCAGTTCGCATGCCGAGCAGGAGGGCGTAGCTCACAGAGATATCGGCAGCAGTGAATCTGTCGCCAGCGAGATAGGGGCAATCCGCGAGGCGGCGGATAACCAATCCCAGCCGGCTCTCGAAGGTCTCGCGTGCCCAGCGGGTAACCCTGGCATCTCGCTCGGCTTCGGGCGCCAGTTCGCGACCGACAAAGACGGCATTCATTGGCCCGGCGAGCCCGGCCTCGCCTAAGTGGAGAAATTGCAGATAAGAAGCGAAGGCGGGATCGTCCGGGGCGACGGCAAGCGAACCTGAGCCGTGGCGGGCGAGCAGATACTCAAGAATCGCGATCGATTCGACCATGATCGTCTCGCCGTCCTGCAATGCGGGAATAAAGCCGGCGGGGTTGATCGCGAGGAAATCGCGATCATTCTCGACTGTGAGCAGATCAACCGGGCGCAGCCGATAAGCCAATCCCAATTCCTCGAGCAGCCAAACAATACGGAAGCCACGACCTTCGCCATAGACGGTGAGTATAGTTAAGCGCTCCTGGATTGGTCTAGATGTACCAACGCGCAGAGGTAAGCCAGTCGCGCAACGGACTATTGATGGCGCATAATGCACTCAAGGCTTGGCGCATATTTGTCATCCCACAGTGCGGGCCCTTCGCAGTTTGGGTTCACGACCTGGCTCACGCCTCGTCGAGAACCTCGAACAATTCCTCGACCATGTCGAACGGGGCATCGCGCGTCTGGCTGTGGTAGACGACGCGATCGCCATCGCGTTGCAGTGACTTCCCTTTGGATTTCCGCAATCGTCCCGGCAGGAACGTCGCGGCGACCGCACTTTGCCCGACGTCGAGGCGAACGATGCCTCTGCGCTTGCAGTCCAGCCGCAGTCGCGCAGCCGCAAAGAAATCGCGGGCGGCCGGCGGCAAGGGTCCGAAGCGGCGCGAGGTTTCCTCCTCGAGATCGTCGAGGCCGTCCTCGCTGGCGCAGCGTGCGGCACGGGCATAGAGCTCGAGCCGTACGGGCGCCGATTGCACGTAGCTCTCGGGGAGCATGTCCGCGACCGGCAGATTGAGGTCAGGCACCCACACCACGGACCTGCCGTCATCGACCTTCTCCGAGGCCATCTTCAGGAGATGGCTGTAGAGCACGGGGCCGAACACCTGCACGTGACCGGATTGCTGCTCCGAGAACAGATCGCCGGCGCCGCGGAGATCGAGATCCCGCTCGCTGATGGCAAAGCCTGCGCCCGGCCGGCTGAATTCTTCCAGCACGGCGAGCCGCTTCTCGGACTGCACCGAGGCCGACTCGGTCAGCAGAAATGCGAAGGCGCGGATACCGCCGCGACCGACGCGTCCGCGCAGCTGGTGCAGCTGGGCGAGGCCGAAATTTTCGGGCCAGCACACCACGATGGTGTTGGCACGGGGAATGTCGAGGCCGCTCTCGACGATGTTGGTGGCGAGCAGGACGTCGGCGTTGCCCTCGACGAAGGTCATCATGCGGTCGTCGATCTCGTCGGCCGGCAATTTGCCGTGCAGGCAGACGATCTTGAGATCGGGCGCCACCGCCTGCACGCGCGCCAGCATAGGCTCCAGATCCTGGATGCGCGGGCAAATCAGAAAGCTCTGCCCGTGCCGCCGCTGCTCGCGCAGCAGGGCCGAGGCAATGGCGGCATCCGACAACGGCGCGATCTTGGTCGCGACCGGAAGCCGGTGCACCGGCGGCGAAGCGATGATGCTCAGGTCCCTGAAGCCGGCAAGACCCGCGGCGAGCGTGCGCGGGATCGGCGTGGCGCTCATCCAGAGCGTATGGGCATTTTTGGCAAGCCCCGAAAGCTTTGCCTTCTCGGCGGCGCCAAAATGCTGCTCCTCGTCGACGATGACGAGGCCGAGATCGCCGAATTTCACGTCCTTCGAGGAGAGCGCCTGCGTTCCGACCACGACCTTGATCCGGCCGCTGCGCAAGCCCTCCTTGGTCTCCCGCGTCTCGGCACCGGAGGTGGCGCGCGACAGGCTGCCGACCTCGATGTCGAGCGGCGCAAACCGCTTGCGGAAGGTCGCGACGTGCTGCCGGGCCAGCACGGTCGTGGGCACCGCGATCGCCACCTGCTTTCCGGACAGCACGACGGCGGCCGCCGCGCGCAACGCCACCTCGGTCTTGCCGAACCCGACGTCGCCGCAGATCACCCGGTCCATGGGACGGCCGGACGCGAGATCATCCAGCACGTCGTGGATAGCCTTGGCCTGGTCGATCGTCGTGAAATAGGGAAAGCGCGCAACGAATTTCTCGTAGGCCGAGCCCGGCGGGACCAGCTTGGCCGCCTTCCGCCGCTTGCGCTGACTGATGTGCCTGGCGAGCGCCTTGCCGGCGAGCTGGATTTCCTGCTCGGCGCCGGTGCGGCGGGCCCACCATGTGCTGCCATCGGCCTTGTCGAGCGCGAGCTTGCCGCGCTCCGTCGAGTAAGGCCACATCTGCGCCAGATCGGGCGGCGGCACCAGAACCGCGTTGTCGCCCGCAAAGGACAACCTGACCATCTCGCGCAAGGCGCCGCCGCCGGTGTTCACGGTCTGCAGGCCATCGAGCACGGCGAGGCCGCGCTGAAGGTGCACGACCACTGTGCCCTGCTCCGGCACGTCGGCGTGATCGAACGCCGCGATCCAGCTCCGCGCCATCGGCTGCGGATGATGCGCACGGCTGCCGAGCACGTCACTCGCGGTCAGGACGACGGCAGGTTTTTTACCCGGAATGACGAAGCCGGCATCGAGATCGGCGAGCAACGCCACATCGCGATGGCGCGCGCTCTCGGCCTCGTCCCAATCCGCGACGCGCTCCGCTTTCACGCCGCTCATCCGCTCCATCGTCCGCAGGTCCTCCTCCTGCGCGGCGACAAGGATGAGGCGAGCTCCCGCGCGGCGCGTCTCCTCGACGTAGGCGCGCAGGGCTTTGCGGGTGGATGTCAGCTTGGAGAATTCCGGCGTCGGCTGGAACGGAGCATTACGCGGCAGCACCTTCATGCCGCGGGTTGCCTGCTTCCAGTCGGGGCGTCCCAGATATTCGCGCTCCCTGTCCGCGCGGCCCGCGGCCTCCTCGATCATGCTCTGCCAGGCATCGGCATGCACCGACACGCCGGCATCCGCGATCCACTTGGCCTTACCGCAATAGTCGAACAGCGTCGCACGCTTGGCCCGCGCACCGGTGATGGCGAGCCGCTCCGACATGGGATCGACCAGAAGCTCCTTGGTCTCGAAGATGATGTCGTGCTCTTTCGGATCGAACGCCACGATCCGGCGGATGGCGCGCCCGGAATGCTCCACCCGGAACGGCCCCAGCGCGCCTGCGGGAAATATCTCGAAAGTCTGGCCGTGAAACAGCACGCCGCCCGGATAATCCGGCTCATCATCGAGATCATAGCCCAGCTCTTCGAGGCGGACGCGAAGCTCGCTCTCGGAGAAATTGCCGCCAACCTTCAAACCTGTATTCAGACGCAGCAGGCTCGCCGGTGGCGGCAGACGCTCCATCACGGCTTCCGCCGTCGAGACGAGAAAGATCGGCTGCCTGGATTTCGCAAGGCGCCGCAGCACCGAGGCGCGGCGGCCGGCGATCTCACGCGATGGCTCCAACAGGTCAAACGGCAGGGTGTTCAGGCGCGGAAACACCAGCACTTCGCAGGACGGGTCGAGCGCGTGAATGACGCTGCCGAGCCGCTCCGCCCTGTTCTCGCTCTCGGCGAGGAACACGAGACCACTGCGCCCGGACTCCTTCCACTGCGCCAGCAGATGCAGCGCCATCATGCCAAGCGGCGACGACGTCGCGATTGTCGCGCGCTGCGAGCCCTTGCTCGTCTTCGGAGAACTCTTGCTGAGCGAGCGCCTGCTTGTCGAGCTCTTGGCGGGCGAGCGCTTTTTGGGCGAGCTCTTCTTTGGAGAACTCTTGCTTAAAGAAATCTTGGCTGGCTGCAGTTTCTTGGAATGACGCACGTGAATCCGTTTCTCGTCGTAGGCAGTCGCTAATGGCACGCGCAGCCGGGTTCGTCCCGATTCGGTCGCGGATGGTCATGCATATGGGACGGGGCGTGCGAACGCGCGCCTCCCAAACACCTCATGCGACACAGACGTCGCCGGCCAACGCAAAAAGCGCGAGGCTAAGCCGCCAGTCATCTAGCAGACGCGCTGGCTCATTTCCACTCTTGTCTCGACGCAGCGACTAAATGATGCCGCTCTGCCGAAGCGCCGCAATCGCGGCCTTATCGTAGCCGAGTTCCGCCAGCACCGAATCGGTATGCTCGCCAAGCGTCGGCGGGCGCGTCGCGATTTCACCGGGCGTTTCCGACAGCCGGATAGCGGCACGCGCAACCGGCGCCTGCTTCGGAAGACCGGGATAGTCGACGTCCTGCAAAAAGCCGGCGGCGCGAATGTGCGGATGATCCAGCGCCTGCTGCGGGCTCAAAACGGGCCCGGTCGGAATCATCGCCTTGCCGAGGGTGTCGACCGCCTCCTGCGTCGTGCGCTCGGCGCACCAGCGCGCCATCCGCTCGCTGATGACGGGACCGTTATTGCCGCGGCTGATGTCGTCGGCAAAGCGCGGATCGTTCAGCCATTGCTCTTCCTCGCCCATCAACTTCGCCCAACGCTTGAACAGCGGATGGCCCGTGACCTGGCACAGCACCCAGCCGTCCCTGGTACGGTAGATATCCGCAGGCGCCGCGGTCTGGCCGAGATTGCCGGTCGGAACGCGGTTGACGTTGATGACGGCCTGCTCGATCAGCGTCGCATTGGTGAAGGACAGCGCGGTCGCCAGCAGCGCGCCCTCGACGATCTGCCCGCGCCCGGATTTGCCGCGCTCGATCAGTGCGGCCAGCGTCCCGAACGCGCAGTGCAGCGCGGTGCCAAAATCGACCCAGTTCACCGCCGCGCGGTAAGGCGGATTGCCGACCCCAGTCATGTAGACCGAGCCCGACATGACCTGGCCTACGCCATCGAAGCCGACGCGGTCGGACCAGGGCCCCGGCCCGCCGAACGCGGTGGCGGTCGTCAGGATGATGTCCGGCTTGATAGCCTTCAATGAATCGTAGTCGAGCTTCATGGCGCGGAGCGTCTGCGGCGGCAGATTGGCGACGACGACATCAGCAGTCTTGACCAGCCGCCGCATCACCTCCTGCCCGCCGTCATCGGATCGAGCGTGATGCACTTCTTGTTGCGGTTGACCTGGAGGAACAGGGCGCCCTCGCCGCCTTCGCCGACCGGCGCCACGAAGCGATCCTCGCTGCCTTCGCGCTTTTCGACGCGAATGACCTCGGCACCGAACTCGGCCAGCAATGTCGCGCAATACGGCCCCGCGATATAGCGCCCGAAATCGAGGACGCGCACGCCTTCCAGAACTCCCCCCATCGACCTCTTCTTTCCCTCGCGATTTCCGGTCAGATTACAGGGAATGGGTACCACGGCAAGGTGCAGCGCACACGATGCTATGCCTGCAAGATGTGATCATCCAACCGTTTCGGCTGGCGGAAATTCTGCTCTAGTATGGAGCAAGCCATCCCTCCAGTCAGAAGCGCACATCCATGCCGCAACAATTCGATCGATCCGCAGAAGATCTCGGCAACGCCATCCATTTCGAGCATGTCAACATCCAGGTTCCGGACCAGCGGCTGGCCACGCTGTTCTACGTCACCGGCCTCGGACTGACCCGCGATCCCTATCTGATGGTGTCCGACACCAACATGTGGATCAACGCCGGACGAAGCCAGTTTCATCTGCCGAGCGGCAAGGCGCAGGTGCTGCGCGGCCATACCGGGCTCGTGATCGAGGGCCGCGAGGCACTGCTGGCGCGATTGGCCTCGGTCGCCAAGAAGCTCGAAGGCACCGCCTTTACGTATGCCGAGCATAACGATCATGTCGAAGCGACCTGCCCATGGGGCAACCGCATCCGCGTCCATGAGCCGGACGCGGCGCGCTTCGGGCGCATCACGCTCGGCATCCCCTATGTCGAATTCGAGGTGCCGGCCGGATCGGCGCAGGCGATCTGCACCTTCTATCCGGAGATCATGGGCATGCCCGCGGCCTTGCGCAACGGCGACGGCAAGGTTGCTGCAGTGAAGACCGGGCGCGACCAGCATCTGCTGTTCCGCGAGACCGATCGACCGCAAGGCGACTATGACGGTCACCATGTGCAGATGTACATCACCGACTTCTCCGGCCCCTACCGCAAGCTGCTGGCGCGTGACCTGATCTCGCGCGAGGACAATCAGTATCAGTACCGCTTCTGCGACATCGTCGATCTCGACAGCGGCAAGCATCTCTTCACCGTCGAGCACGAGGTGCGCAGCGCGACGCATCCGATGTTCATGCGGCCGATGGTCAATCGCAATCCGGCAGTGAACAATCGCAACTACGCCTACAGCCACGATCAGGCGTCGTGGGCGATGGGGCCGGATCAATATGAGGGATAGGCAACTTTCTGGCCTGTCATGCCTGGTCGCCCGTTCTCGCCGGCACCACGTCCACGCCGCGCGATGATGCGCCCTGTTGTCCCTGCGCAAGCGCCGCCTTCGGCGCCGTGCGGGCGAGGCCGGCCAGCGCCAGCTTGCGTTTGCGTCGGGCCTGCAATTGCTGATCCGCCAACACGCCGATCAGAATCACCGTTCCCATCACCGCGAAGTTCAGGGAATTGGGGATGCCCAGGATATTCACGAGGTTCTGCAGCACCTGCAGCAGCGCAGTCCCCAGCACGATACCAAGAATAGAACCCTCGCCGCCGCGCAGGCTGCACCCGCCCAGCACGGCAGCCGCGATCGCGTAGAGCTCATAGAAATTGCCGAAGGAGCTCGGAGACACCGAGTTCGTGTAGAACACGAACAAGACTGTCGCAACTCCGGCGAGCCCACCACTGATGATGTAGGCAGTTGCGATCACCATATTCGTGTTGATGCCGGAGAAGCGCGCCGCCTCCTCGTTCTTGCCGACGGCATAGAGCCAGCGTCCGTAGACCGACCGGTGCAGCACCACGCCGAGGACGATCGCAAGGATGATCAGGAGGATGAAGGTGTTCGGTATGCCCGCTACTGCATGGCCGGAGGCAAGGTTGCTCAGGGTCGCAGCCTCGTCACCGTAGCCGAAGCCGCGTGTCGAGTCGGTTGTGTAGTAGCGGGCGGCGCCGCGATAGATCAGCAACCCGCACAGCGTCACGATGAAGGGCTGCATCTTCAGCCGCGTGATCAGGACCCCCTGAATGGCCCCCAGCACCAGTCCACCCAGCAGTACAGCCAGCAGCGCCAGGGGCCAGGGAACCTGGTACGTCGTCAGAAGATCGACGAAGACGACACCGAGCAGCGCGAACATCGAGCCGAGCGAAAGGTCGATGCCGCCGGTGATGATCACGAGCCCTTCGCCAAGCGCAAACACACCGAACAGGCCGATCAGATTGGCCAGGTTCAGCAGGTTCACCACCGACAGGAAGGCCGGATTGATCATTCCCGTGATGACGGAAATCACCACGAGCAGCAGGCCGAGGCCAAGTTCTTTCTTGTTCATTGTGCAGCGGCTTCCACGGTTTCCAGCGCCTGGCCTATTGCAAGCCGCAGCACGTTGTATTCGCTGAATTGCGGGCGCTCCAGCATACCGCTGACTCTTCCCTCATGCATCACCGCGACCCGGTCGGAGACGCCGATGACCTCCTCCATGTCCGAGGAGATCATCACGATCGCGACGCCCTGGTCGGCGAGTTCGCGCATCAGCGCATAGATCTCGCTCTTGGCACCGACATCGATGCCGCGGGTCGGCTCGTCGAAGAACATCACGCGCGGCTGCATCGAGAGCCACTTGCCCAGCACGACCTTCTGCTGGTTGCCGCCGGAGAGGGTTACGGCCTCCATGTCGACGCTCGGCACCTTGATGGAGAGCCGCCTGACCTGCTCCTTCGCGACATTGCGCTCGGACGCGCCGTTGACCAGCCACATCCGCGCGTAATTCAGCAGGCTCGCCAGTGTCACGTTCTCGCGGATCGGCAGCTCCAGCACGAGCCCGGTTTTCTTGCGGTCCTCTGGCACCAGATAGATGCCTTGCCTGATCGCGTCCCGGGGCGATGCGACATCGACCGGCGCGTTGTCGATCCTGATCTCGCCACCCAGCACCGGATCGATGCCGAAAGCCGCGCGGGCTAGCGACGTACGACCAGCACCCACCAGTCCTGCCAGTCCGAGGATCTCGCCATGCCGCACGGAAAGATCGATCTGCCGATCGGGGAAGGCTGACGTCACGAGGCCGACGATGTCGCAGCCGCCCGGCTGGGGCGGCCGTTTCGGCGGCGTATGCAGCGTTTTCAGGTCACGGCCGATCATCAGCCGGATCATTGCGGCATGGCTGAGCTGGTCTCGCGCCAGCTCTCCTACCGTGCGCCCGTCGCGCAGCACCACGACGCGGTCGGCACAGGTCATGATCTCGCCGAGCCGGTGGGAGATATAGATCACTGAGACGCCGTGAGCCTTCAGGTCGGCAATCACCTCCAGCAGCCGCTCGGTCTCCGAAATCGTCAGGCTCGAGGTCGGCTCGTCCATGATGATCACGCGAGCGTCGATCGAGAGCGCTTTGGCGATCTCCACCATCTGACGTTCGGCGATCGACAAATTGTCGACCAGCGTGTCAGGGCCGAAATCAGCGCCCAGCCGCTCCAGCAGCGGCGTCACGCGGGCGCGCATCTCCGCGCTGTCCACGAGCTTCAGCGGGCCGCCAAAGAGCTTCTCGCGTCCGATGATGACGTTCGCGGCGACGTCGAGATTCTCGAACAGGTTCAGTTCCTGATGCACGAAGGCGATGCCGGTCTGCGTCGCCTCGCTCACCGTCAATTGGGCGTGGTCGGTGCCGCCGATGCGGATCACGCCCGCGCTCGGCTCAGTCACGCCGCCCAGCACGCGCATCAATGTCGACTTGCCGGCGCCGTTCTCGCCGATCAGGCCCAACACCTCGCCGTGGTGCACGCGCAGGCTGACATCGTTGAGGGCCATGACCCCGGGATAGGACTTGCTGATCCCGACGAGTTCGAACAGGATTTCCGCCATTCACTTCCTCCCAAACGACGCCCGACGGCCATGGCCGCCGGACGTCGAAAGGTGCTGAGGGTCACTTCTTCAGCAGATCCTTCATTTTAGCGGTGAACTCCGCGACGTTGGTCTTGCTGATCACCTGGGTCGGCACGATCAGCTTGCTGTCGGCCGGAATCCAGGACTTGTCGCCGTTCAGCGTCTTGATGATGTTGGTGGCGGAGAGATAGCCGAATTCGAACGGCTGCTGCACCACGGTCGACTCGATCGTGCCGTCGGAAATTCCCCGCAGCGTGCGCTGATCCTCGTCGAAGCCGACGATCTTCACCTTGCCGGCCTTGCCCGCCGCCTTGACCGCATCATAGATCAGCGGTGTCTCGTAGCTCCAAAGGCCGGACAGCAGCGCAATGTCGGGATATTTGACGAGCACGTTCTCCATGTTCGCCTTGGCCTTGGCGGAGTCCACCTGGTCGGTGAACACGTCGACCAGCTCGATCTTGGTGCCGGCGATCGCTTCCTTGATACCCTGCACCCGCTCGCGGGCGTTGTCCGCGTCCATCGTCCCGACGAACAGCGCGATCTTGCCGCCGTTCGGCAACGCCTTCTTGAACTCCTCGCCCGCTTGCCGCCCGGCCGCGACGTTGTCGGTGCCGATATAGGCGAGACGCTTGCTCTGCGGCGCGTCGCTGTCCGTCGTGATCAAGATGGTCTGGGACGCAACCTTGTTGAGCTCTTCGGTTGCGTGCGGCGCATCGTCGACCGAGATGGAGATGCCGGCGACGCCGCGCACCAGCAGGTCGTCCAGCTCGCGCCGCTGACCCGCCGCGGTCGCATCGTTGGTGACGATCAACTGGATATCGTATTCCGGGTGCTCCTTCTGAGCCTTCTCGAGCCCGCGGCCGGCAATGACCCAGAAATCGGCCGCGGCATTGGTCACCAGCGCGATGGTCTTCTTCTGCTGGGCCTGCGCCGCACCCGTAGCAAACGCGAACGCAGCAGCGGTCGCGAGCAACGGCACTAGAAATTTCTTCATTGATCCGTTCATGGTTACCTCCCTTTGGTCACCCCGGATGCGGGGCTTCAGCGCTTTTGCGCTCTATTTTATTCACGCAGCGAAGAAATGTTGCAGAGCAGAACATCAAAATCAAGATGCACTGGTCGTTTCTTCAAGCGGAAATAGTACATGAGGCGTGGTATTAGTAAATATGCCTCGCCATTGCGCACTGTGCGCTATGCTTCTCTAATTACACCGCAGCAATAGGCGCTTATTAAATTCATGCCCTGAATTAAATAGGACAGCATGACTGACCAGACTGAGTTGCCGAGACGAATTTCCGGCACGGCCCGTGGCTCGAACCGGGGTCGGCTGGTGGAAGTCCTGCGACGTCACGGGCCATTGCCGCGTGTGGAGCTGGCCCGGAGCACGGGACTGAGCTTCCCGGCCGTGTCCGGCCTGACGTCCAGGCTGATCGCGGAAGAGTTGCTGTGCGAGACCGAGACCCCGGTACCCCAATGGTCCGACGATCCTGACGACGAGGATCCCGATGGGCTGAATAGCCGCCGCCGTGGCCGGCCGGCCGTGCTGCTGACCCTGAACCCGGAGTTCGGCCGCATCATTGCGGTCTCGCTGCGCATGAATCTGATCGAGACGCTGATTGCGGATTTCAGCGGCTCCAGCCTGGCCCAATCACGCCGCGAAATCGCGACGCGGGCGCTCGATGCGGGCGCGTTGTGCGACCTCGTGATCACGCAAATCAATGCGATGCTGGAGGCGACGGCCACACCGCGCCACCGGCTGCTGGGAATAGGGATTGCCCTCCAGGGCATCGTGAACGCGGATACTGGCCGGCATCTGTGGAGCCCGGTGCTGTCCGTCACCGACATCGATCTGGCGAAGCCGGTGCGTCAGGCATTCGGCACCGAAGTCGTGATGGCGAATGATGCCGTCGCGGTTGCGCTGGCTCTCGCCGCCGCAGAGCCGTCACTGGCGCAGGGCCTCATGGCCACAATCCTGATCGGTCACGGCGTCGGCATGGGCATCGTGGTCGACGGTGAAGCGCGTTTGGGCGCCGGCGCCGGCAGCGAGATCGGCCATACCAAGTTGGGATCGAACGGGCCGCAATGCCGCTGCGGCCAGCGCGGCTGTATCGAGGCTCATCTCGCCGACTATGCGCTCTACCGCGACGCCCGCACCTTTCTCGACTTGCCGCCGGCGGCGTCGCAGCAGCCTTCCGAGGCGCAGATGGCCCTGCTGCACGAGCGGGCACGGAGCGGTGATCCCCGTCTCGAGCACGTCTTCCAGCAGGCAGGCCGCGCACTTGCCGAGGCGGTCGCGGCAACGATATCCGTGCTGCGCCCGCACCATGTCGTCCTGGCAGGGCCCGGCCTGCAGGCATTCGACATGATGCGCGCAGCCTATGAGGAGCGGCTGGAGCAAGCGGTCTTGCCATGGCTGCTCAAGTCCACGACGATCCATCTGCGTCCAAGCGAGTCGGCGGCCATTGTCGATGGCATGATGCGACGGACGCTGCGGGTCGTTGACCAGAACCACATGGACGCAACAGAATAAGCAACGCTCCCCACCGATCATAAGGGCGATCCTGCGTGCAGGCGGCCTTGTTCCCACATGCGTCAGAACGGTGACTTCAAGCTATGACGACGACAGACACGCCATCCGCCATTCCCGCAACGGGATATCGACTTCGGCTTCCTGGCCCCACCGAAGTGCCCGAACGGGTGCGACAGGCCACAGCACGGGTGATCGTCAACCATCGCGGTCCTGAGTGCAAAACCGCGATCGGCGAGACCGAGGAGATGATCCGTCCGGTCCTCGGCACGACAAATCGCGTCATGTTCTTTGCCAGCTCCGGAACCGGCGTCATGGAGGCCGCCCTCGTCAACGTGGTCGGGCCGGGCAGCCAGATCCTCGTGATCGAGCATGGCCAGTTCGGCGAGCGCTTCACCTCGATCGCCAAGGCCATGAACATCTCGGTCGACACCGTTGCGACCGAGTGGGGCCAGGCCATCGACGTTGCCGCGGTGGAGGCTCGCCTGCGCGAGCGCAGCTATCGCGCCATTGTCGTCGTCCACAACGAGAGCTCGACCGGAATGGTGGCCGATCTTGCGGCGCTCGGCGCGCTGGTGCGCGACCGGCCCACGCTGCTGATCGCGGATTCCGTCAGCGGGCTCGGCGGCATCGCGATGCGACAGGACGAATGGGGCGTCGATATCGTCGTCTCGGCCTCGCAGAAGGCGCTGATGTGCCCGCCGGGCCTTTCCCTTGCCAGCGTGAGCCCCAAGGCGTGGCGCGTGATCGAGCAGGACGAGCGACGATCGGTCTTCTTCTGGGATTTCCGCCGGGCGCTGAAATCGATCGAGCTGAGCGAAACGCCGTTCACGGCGCCGGTCAGCCTTCTCTATGGCCTGCGTGAATCCCTGACGATGATGCACGAGGAAGGCCTCCCGAACGTGCTCGCCCGCCATGAGCAACTGTCGGGTGCGCTGCGCGCCGGCGGCGCGGCGCTCGGGCTTGCGGATTTTTGCGAGCGCGGACCGCGCTCGAGCACCGTCGTCGTCTTCAAGGTGCCTGACGGGCTCGAGGGCGGCACGATCGTGCGGCGGCTCTACGCGGATCATCGCACGGTGATCGCAGGCGCGCGCAACCGTCTCTCCGGCCGCGTCATCCGGTTTGGCACGATGGGTGCATTCAGCGCCGCAACCATCCTGACCGATCTGCTTCATCTCGAAGACGTCTTGACCAAGCTCGGCCTCCCGGTCGAAGCTGGTGCCGGGCTCAAGGCGGCGACCGAACATCTCGCCAAAACCAAATAAGCAACAACAGAACCGAAAAGGCGAACACGATGAGAACTCCGGCCTCGATCCTCGCCCGCGGCCTCGCGCTGGCGGTCTCGTTCCTTGCGGCCGGATCGGCCTGGGCCGAGCAGCATGTCGTGCTTTATTCGGCCAACGATGACACCGTGAACAAGCTTGTCGCCGACGGCTTTGCCAAGGCGACCGGAATCAAGCTCGACGTGGTGTCGACGGGATCGGGCGTTCTGGTCCGCCGCATCACATCGGAGGCTGCCAATCCGCAGGGCGACGTGATCTGGGGCGTCAGCGCGACGATCCTGCGGCTGGCGAGCCCGTATCTTCAGGCCTACCCGGCCAAGGACCGCGACGCCGTGCCCGCGCAGTTTCGCGATCCAAAGGACCTCTGGCTCGGCACGAACATCCAGGTCGTCGTGATCGGAGAGAACACCAAGGCGATCGACAAGGACAGCGGGCCGAAATCCTGGGCCGATCTCCTCGACCCGAAACTGAAGGGCAAGCTCGCCTTCACCGACCCCAGCAATTCCGGGTTCTCATATGCGGCCGCCACACTGCTTCTGTCGCATTGGGGAGAAGGCGATGCAGCCTGGACCAAGATGGGCCAGCTGCTTGCGAACGCAAAAGTGCTCAATCGCTCGACGCAGGTCTTTGAAGGCGTCGGCAGCGGCGAATATCCGCTCGGCATCACGCTGGAATATGCCGGCTTCCTGTGGGCCCACAACGGTGCGCCGGTGCACGTCGTCTATCCGGCCGAGGGCACGCACGCCGTCGTCGAGGGCGCCGGCATTCTGAAAGGCGGACCGAACGCTGAAGCGGCCAGGCAGCTCGTCGATTATCTCGCCAGCAAGGATGTGCAGGAGATGTTGCTGAAGGCGACATTCCGGCGGCCTGCGCGTCAGGATATCGATCTCGGCGCCGTCGCACCCGGCATGCTGCCGTTCTCGGCGATCAAGGTGCTGCCCTACGACGATGCCAAATGGGAAGCGGCGCGGCGTGACACTCTCGCGCGGCTGAAGACGACGATCCAGGATACGCGCTGATTTCATGACCGCGATCCGGATCGAACAGCTGACGCGCACCTTCGGCGCGGTGCGCGCGGTGGACAACATCTCGCTCGGTATCGCGCATGGCGAGCTGTTCACGCTGCTCGGGCCGTCGGGCTGCGGCAAGACGACGTTGTTGCGCATGATCGCCGGCTTCGTCGAGGTCGAATCCGGATCGATTTCCTTCGGCGACCGGCGCATCGACAATCTGCCCGCGCATCGCCGCGACACCGGCATGGTGTTTCAGAACTACGCGATCTTTCCGAACCATACCGTGGCCGAAAACGTCGCTTACGGACTGAAGGCAAGAAAAGTCCCGGCGGCCGACATCAAGTCGCGCGTCGACAAGGCGCTCGAGCGGGTGCGTCTTGCCGGCTATGGTCCGCGCTCGCCGCACCAGCTCTCGGGTGGTCAGCTGCAACGCGTGGCCATCGCCCGCGCGCTCGTCATCGAGCCCGCGGTGCTCCTGTTCGACGAGCCGCTGTCCAATCTCGACGCGCAGCTGCGGACCGAGATGCGCATCGAGATCCGTCAATTGCAGCAGGCACTCGGCCTGACCGCGATCTATGTGACGCATGACCAGGAGGAGGCGCTCGCCATTTCCGACCGCATCGCTGTCTTGCGGCAGGGCAAGGTCGAGCAGGTCGACACGCCCGAGCGCATCTACCGGATGCCGCAGACCGCCTTCGTGGCCGAATTCCTCGGCTCGACCAATATGGTGCCGGGCGTTGCAAAGGCCTTCGACGGCCGCAACACCCAGGTCGCCGCAGCCGGAACCGAGTTCACGGTGCGGGGCGAGATCGCTTCGCCTGGCGCACCGGTCCTGCTTTCGCTCAGGCCGGAGGCGTTGCGGCTGGCCGACGGCACCGACGGTCCTCGCGTTCAAGCGCGGCTGGCATTGCGTGAATTTCTCGGCCCGGTGCAGCGTCTCCACGCAACGCTGCCGGATGGCACCCGGATTCGGGTCTCGGCGCTCGGTGGCGCAGCGTTCGATGCAGTGCCCGGCGCGCCGCTTGTTCTTGCCTATGACCCCGCCCAGATCATTGCGTTCCCTGCGCCATGAAGCGCTTCGCCACCATCGTGGCCCTGGGATCCCTGGTGCTGCTCGCGGTTTTTCTGCTTTACCCGCTGGCGCTCGTGCTCGATGCGAGCATCCGGATCGACGGCACCGGCGCCTTCACCTTCGGCAACTACGCCGCGATCGTGAAGAGCCGCTACTATCTTGGCTCCATCGGCAACAGTCTGCTCGCGGCGGCGCTCGCAACAGGCCTCGCTTGCGCGATCGGCATCCCGCTTGCCTTCTGCCTCGCCCGGGTTGATGTGCCGGGCCGCGCGCTGCTGCTGACGCTGGCGTCGCTGCCGCTGGTGCTTCCCTCGTTCGTCAGCGCCTACGCCTTGGTGCTATTGTTCGGCCATGCCGGCGTCGTCACCACGGCCCTGCGCGGGATCGGCATCCCGATCGGCTCGGTCTACGGTATGCCCGGCATCGTGATCGTGTTCACGTTGACGCTCTATCCCTACGTGGTGATGCCGGTGCTGGCGGGCTTTCAGGCCGTCGACGCTTCGATGGAAGAGGCCGCCCGCAATCTCGGCGGTTCGCAGTCCTACGCCGTCCGCACCGTCCTGCTGCCGATCGTGATGCCGGCGATCCTGGCCGGCGGCCTCCTGGTCTTCATCGAGGCGCTGGAGAACTTTGGCGTGCCGGCGGTGCTGGCCGAAGACCGGCCGTTCCTAGCCGTCGACATCTTCAAGCTGTTCGCCGGCGAGTCCGACGCAAACCCGGCGGCAGCGGGCGCACTCAGCGTGCTCCTGATCGCTTGCACCGCGCTGGCGCTGCTCGTGCAACGGCACTATCTCGGCAAGCGTCGCTTCTCGACCAGCGCGCGCAGCGCGCCCGCAAAGCTGGCGCTGACACCGGGATTGCAGCTCGCTGCTGCGATCATGAGCTGGGGCATCGTGATCGTCTCGCTGCTGCCGTTCGCGGCCGTGTTGATGGTTTCGGTCCTGCGCTTCCGCGGCCCGGTCCTGACCTGGGAGCTGGGACTGGACAATTACGCCACCCTGCTCTCCGGCTCCTATCGGCCGTTGCTCAACACGCTGACGCTTGCGAGCACCGCGGCGATCGCGACCATGCTGATCGGCGCGCCGATCGGCTATGTCGTCGCCAGGCATCGCTCCCGCCTGTCGGGACTGCTCGACTTCGTCGGCATGGTGCCATTTGCGGTTTCGGGCACGATCCTGGCGATCGGTCTCATCGTTGCCTTCAACAGCGGACCTATTGTCCTGACCGGCGGCTGGCTGATCCTGGTGATCGCCTATGTCGTCCGCAAGCTGCCCTTCGCCATCCGATCGTCCTCGGCCATCGTACATCAGCTCGATCCCTCGCTCGAGGAGGCCTCGATCAATCTCGGGGTCTCGCCAAGCAGGACATTCGCAAGTCTGACGGTGCCGTTGATGGCGAGCGGTCTTGTCGGCGGCGTTGTCCTGGTCTGGATCACGGCCGCATCCGAGCTGAGCGCGACCATCGTGCTGTATTCGAGCCGTTGGGCGACCACGACCGTCGTCATGTATCATGCGATCGAAGGCACCGGCGCAGGCCTTGCGGCCGCCGCAGCCGCGGTCCTCATTCTCGTCACCGCGATCCCGTTGCTTCTCGTCAACCGGCGCGTCAACAAGCAGGAAGCGACCGTCATCTGACGGCAGGACAGGACGTTATGAACGACACAACCCGGACGCTCCCGAACTTTCGCAGCGACAATGTCGCGCCGGTCGCGCCTGAGATTCTCCAGGCGATCGCGGACGTCAATCGCGGACCAGCCGCGTCCTACGGCGACGACGACTATTCGAGATTGCTGAACCAGCGCTTCTCGGCGCTGTTCGAGACTGAGGTTACGGTTTTCCCCGTCGCGACCGGCACGGCAGCCAATGCCCTATCGCTCGCGGCTTGCGCGCGGCCATATGGCGCGATCTACTGCCACGAAGAGGCGCATGTTCACACCGCGGAAGGCGGCGCGACCGAAGCCTTCACAGGCGGCGCGAAGCTCCTCACTCTGCCCGGCCCGAACTTTCGGATCGAGCCAGGGCTCCTGCGCCAGGCGCTCACCGGGACGGCCTGGGGAGTCCGCAATCGCTCCCAACCCGACGCGGTGTCGATCACCCAGTCCAGCGAATTCGGCACCGTCTACGCTCTCGCCGAGATCGCGGAGATCAGTGCAATCGCCCGTGACAAGGATCTGTCTGTTCACATGGATGGCGCCCGCTTCGCCAACGCCCTGGCGCGGCTCGGCTGCGGCCCGGCGGAGATGACCTGGCGCGCGGGCGTCGACATCCTGTCCTTTGGCGCGACCAAGAACGGGGCCATGTCGGCGGATGCGATCGTGGTTTTCGACCGAGACCTGGTCGAACCTCTGTCCTATCGGCTTCGCCGCGCCGGCCAGACCTGGTCAAAGATGCGCTATGCGTCTGTACAGCTGCTCGCCTATGTCGAGGGCGGCCTTTATCTGCGGCTCGCGACCAAGGCCAATGCCGTGGCCGCGCGTCTTGGCGCGGGTCTCGCTGCGCTGCCCGGCGTTCGGCTCGTTGCGCCAGTCGAAGCCAATCTGGTTTTCATCAACCTGCCCGTGCCTGCCATCAACCGGCTCGCAGCGGCCGGCTTGCCATTCGCGCGACGGGGCCAGGACGTCATCCGCTTCGTGACCCGCTTCGACAGCACCGAACAGGAAGCCGACGAGGTCATCGCGCTCGTCCGTGATGCGACGAGCGGAGGCTGAAGCGTAGGCCAGGCCTCGCGATTCTCACGGCCCGAATGTATCATCCGCGCATGAGAGAATCCGGCACCGTGGAAGGCGACGCAACGCGCGTTCGCAAGATCATCCATATCGACATGGATGCCTTCTACGCGTCGGTGGAACAGCGCGACAATCCTGAGCTGCGCGGCAAGCCCGTCGCTGTCGGCGGTTCGGCCGAGCGCGGCGTGGTCGCCGCGGCGAGCTATGAAGCGCGCAAATTCGGCGTTCGTTCGGCGATGGCATCGGTGACCGCGAAGCGGCAATGTCCCGACCTGATCTTCGTGAAGCCGCGCTTCGAGGTCTACAAGGCGATCAGCCGGCAAATCCGCGAGATTTTTGCCGAGCACACGGAGATCATCGAGCCCCTGTCGCTCGACGAGGCCTATCTCGACGTCACCGAGAACCTGCAAGGCATCCCGCTTGCGCGCGACGTCGCGTTGCGGATTCGCGAGAAGATCAAGGCCGAGACCGGCCTCAACGCTTCGGCGGGCATTTCCTACAACAAGTTCCTGGCCAAGCTTGCCTCCGATCACCGCAAGCCCAACGGTCAGTTCGTGATCTCCCCGGAGATGGGACCCGCCTTCGTGGAGAAGCTGCCCGTCGGCAAGTTCCACGGGATCGGGCCGGCGACAGGTGCGAAGATGAACGCACTCGGCCTGTTCACCGGTCTCGACATCCGCAACCAGACGCTCGAGTTCATGAACGCGAATTTCGGCAAGTCGGGCGCCTATTACTACTGGATCTCGCGCGGCGTCGACGAACGGCCGGTGCGCGCCAACCGGATTCGCAAATCCATCGGCGCCGAGACCACATTCTCGACCGACCTTTTCGAATTCAACGCGCTGGTCGTCGAGCTTCGCCCCCTCGTCGACAAGGTCTGGCGCCATTGCGAGACGACCGGCAGCCGGGGCCGCACCGTCACCTTGAAGATCAAGTTCGCCGACTTCGAGATCATCACACGCAGCAGGTCTCTGCTCGCGCCGGTCACAGGCCGCGACGAACTGGAGCGTCTCGCTTGCGGCCTGCTCGAAATCGAGATGCCGCTGCCGAAACGCGTCAGGCTCGTGGGTGTATCGCTGTCGTCCCTTCAGCTCGGAGACGACGCTGAGCCGCAACTGACTTTTGGCATCTGAGCCGCCTGCGGCGGAACGCTGTCATGCCGGTCGTCACGCTGTCAGGTGGCGGCCACTTGGCGCAGCGTGATCCGTGTCAACTCGGATGGACGACCGAGCCGCAGCGCGAAGCCTGGCCACAGCGCGGTGCCGTTGTTCACGTAGAGGGCCATCCCGTCGACGTCATAGCGACCCGAGACGTAGCCAGCGTTGGCGCGTGCGGCCAATCTATCAATTCCCCAAATCAGCCCGCCGTGCGTATGCCCGGACAGTTGCAAGGCTACGCCGAGTTCGGCGGCATGCCGCGCGTCGCTCGGTTGGTGGTCAAGCAGGATGGCAGGGGCGCCTTTGGGAATGCCCTTGAGAACCGCGGCAAGGTCGCGGACGGCATGACCACCGCGGCGCGACGCCCGGTCGGTGATGCCCGCCAGGACCAACGTACCGCCGTTGCGATCGACAACGATGTGCCGATTCTCGAGCGATAGCAGACCCAACGCGGCGAACTGCGCCATCCACGCGCTGTAGCCGAAGATGTATTCGTGATTTCCCGAGATCACGTAGACGCCGTCGGTCGCCTTCAAGTCCTGTAACGGCTCTATGTCGGTGCGTCGCGCTTCGACCGTGCCGTCGATCAAATCTCCAGTGATCGCGATCAGGTCAACGCCGAGCTTGTTCGATCGCTCGACGACGTTGCGTGCCCATGAAGCAGGAAACAGACGGCTGATGTGAAGATCGGTCAGTTGCAAAATAGTGTAACCGTCGAATTGCCACGGAAGTCCGCGGATCCCGATCTCGACGTCCTTCAGCGGCGGAATCCGCATCGCCTGATGGACACCGATCGCAGCCGCGACGGCGGCCAATGCAGCCAGTCCGTAGCGGACTTTGTCGGGCGCACTCACGACGCCACCATTGAAGGGGATTCCAAGCAGAAGTCCTACATCGAGCGCCAGTTGCAGCAACACCAACAGGACGATCGCGCCCAACGCCCAGTTAAAGAGGGCGACCACCGGACGTGGAAACTCGGGAGAAAATACGGAGCCCGACGAGAGCTTGCTCCACCGGTGAAACTGTAGTGCGACCAATGCGAGCGCTGCCATCACGATCTTGGCCCAGAGCGGCAAATCTATCGGCCATATGAAGCGGGTCAGGATCAGCAGATAGATCAGGCCGATTATGAGTTGGGGAATTGGTTCTCTCCGAGGCCTCAGCGCAGCTTTCTTACACAAAGCCGCCGCGATCGCGACTGGAATAGTTCCGTCGGGTGCTCCAAGGCAACTACATGATCCGGTCGGGGTGGCAACCTGCCCGGGCGTTGCGCCTGGCTGGGGCGGGAGGGATCGAACCTCCGAATGGCGGAACAAAGACCTGTTTGATTGTTCGACGATTTCAATCCGCATTTGGAAAAAGCGGCGTGCGGCACCCGCCCTTTTCTCGCCGCCATCGTCATTCAGGAACGCGCAGGGGGCGGGCTCCCCCAGGGGGCAGTTCCTGAAGGTTCTGCGTGATCATCCAACGTTTAGTGCAACACGAAGTGATTGCGTCCCGCCGTGCGCTCCTTGGCGGGCTTGCGTCCTCAGCCTGCGTTGTCGCGCTGGGCGGATGCGCCAGCTTGGGTGCTACCGGCGCACGCTACGACGCTTCGTCGCTCTCGGTCGACCCTACGTTGCTCGTCGTAACCACGCGCAAGCCGGTGAACGGCGGCCGGTCGAAGCCGTGGTTCGGGCCGGAGCGGGCTCCTACGATGACCGTCGCACGAGCGAAGCTCGTGCCGCCTGGTGACAGCCGTTTCTCTCTGGCTGCAGCCGGACTTGACGATTGGCGTCTTGATGGGGTCGAGCCGGTATCGGGCGATGTCGGCAGTCTTGTCGCGCAGGCCGGCGGCGGACCAGATGTTCTCATCTACGTGCACGGTTTCAAGCAGACATTCGAGACAGCGGCGCTCGATGCTGCGCATCTCTCCGATGGGATCAGGTTCCGCGGCCAGACAATGGTATTCTCCTGGCCCTCGAAGGCTGGACTGTTCGACTATGCCTATGACCGCGACAGCGCAATGTGGTCCCGCGACGGCTTCGAACGCGTGCTGCAATCTGTCGTGACGAGTTCAAGCGCCGGCCGGGTCCACATCGTCGCGCACAGCATGGGAACCATGCTCACGCTCGAAAGCCTGCGCCAGCTCTATGCGCGATCTGGTGACGCCGTTGCGGGCAAGATCGGTGCCGTGGTGTTCGCCGCGCCGGACATCGACATGGACGTGTTCTCGTCGTCGATCAACCGCATCGGTCCGCTTTCGCGCAAGATCACCGTCATCGCCGCAACGAACGACCGCGCGCTGGCGTTGTCGGGGCAAATCGCTGGTGGGATGACAAGGGTCGGCGCTGCCGAGAAGACCGCCATCGAAGGGCTCGGGGTGCGCGTGGTCGATGCGTCCGAGGCAGGCTGGGGCGTTATCAACCACGACCTGTTCCTGTCGAATGCGGAGGTGCGCCAGGTGATACGCCGCTCGATTGATAGCGTGGCCGCGTGAATCCGCCGTGGCCGCGGTTCGTCCGGGCGAGGCTGCCGGGTTTCGTCGGCACGGCGTGTTTGCTCTAACGCACGCGCGGGGTTGGGGCTAGCTCTGACAGCCCGTTGACAGGTTCAATGCCTTGAACAAGCCATCGAAGACGCCTGGCCGGCAGGGCTTGACCTCCGCGACTGGTTTGGCGCGCTTGGCATTCGCAATTGCCTTGGACGTTCCCTGCGCGGGCCGAGGTCTAGGCAGCATGACCGCGAATTTTCCCTCGCTTGCGGTGCGCTGGTGTGGCTCGATGATCTTCAAAGGCCCTTGCGCAACAGTCGCCGTTTGATCCGGCCGAGGCATCGGTTCGCTCAAGGCGACCGCCTGCGGAGGCGCCTCAAATTGCATGTGCGGGGTTTCGAGCCGGTCTGCCGTCGTCAGCGTATCGGCTGAGACGCGTAACCCGACGGTCGCCTGAACGGGCGGCGCGTTCACGGGCTTTGTCATGCGCGGCGCTGTCTCAAGCTCCATCATCGCGAGTGTACCGAAGCCAACGAGGATGAGAGCCGCCTTCATCTGATTTCACGCTTCCCGAACGAGACGCCTCGTTCAAAGCCGAAAAATAAGCTCGCGAAAATCGGAGACCAATTGCAGACATCCAATAAGGCGGCTTGGCGGCAGAACTGAACCAGCCGGCGCGGCCACGGGACAAGATCAGAGACAGGGTTAACGCGGGTCATGCGAACTGGCCTCTTGTGCGGAGTGCTCGCTGTCGCCCACCGACTGGTACCTGAGGCCCCGCTCGAGCTTGCAACGTGCTAATCTGAGGCGGCACTCAGCCCGGACGGTGCACCGTGACCGATGGTCGTCACCCGGCATGGACCGAGGAAAGCCGCTTTCGCGGTGCGCTCGACGATGTGATCATCATCCCGCTTGTTGTTGTCGCGCTCGCCACGAACAAGATCCTGCGTTTCGTTCTTTCGATCTTGATGCGGATGCTTGACTACGCCTTCCCTTTTGCAATGCAGATTGTCTGGCTTCCGCTCTTCGCGGCCAGGTTTGTCGGCGATGCCATCGTTACTGTCATCGATGGTGCGGTGCGCTTTCTTCCCCTGTCCGCCGCGAAGCGTCGACAGTGGGGTAGATCGATTCGCCGAAACTGGTTGTGGTTCCGGCGGAAGATCAGCTATCGAGCGTTCGAACATGCTGTGCATGATGCCTTTGAAGGCGGCATGGCATGGGTGTTCAGAACCTGCCGACATCTCACGCCGAACGCCGCATTGCTCGTGATCCTGTGCGCGGTCCTTTGGCTGCCGATCTCTTTCGGTGCGGCAACGGCGATGCACGCGATATTGCTTGCCAAGGTCACATCCTGGCCAGCCTGGATGCAACTCCTGCATCCGCTCGCAACGGTCATCGCGAAGAGCAAGCTTCTGGTGCTACCGGTCTATCCGGCAGCCTGGCCGCAGGCCAGAAAACATCCCTTCGTTCAGCTCGTCTGCAGGGGCTACGACATCATCAAGCGCGTGCATGTGATCAGGAAGGTCGGCCTTCGCTATCGGCAGGCAGAGATCGCCGGGGTCGCGGCGGTTGAGAGGCTCGAGCGCATTGCCGGCCTCACGTCGGCGGTGAGGTGGTTGCGCGAGGCGCATGTCGCAGAGCATCTCGGCGTCGAGAAGCCCACTCAGGAATTGCGTTCGTTCTTCGCGCGATGGTCCATCAAGTTCTCGGCTGAATATTACGAAGCAAAGGAACGGCAAGCCTCGGCGGTCCCATCACCAAACAGCAGCAAGCCGCAAAGGCCGAGTTGAGAAGGCAATTTGACGAGCAATATCAGCTGGCTGGGGCGGGAGGGATCGAACCTCCGAATGGCGGAATCAAAATTCGCTTGATTATCTAGTGATTTCAAGGCGCATTTGGAAAAAATGGTCAAAACACGCTCCAGTAATTTCAATAGGTTGGCTACTGTTTCCAAATGAAAATGGGGCAGCGATCGATTGAGCAACGCGGCTGCCGTTCAGATTCGCTTAGGAATGGCGCGCGCTATCACGCATGCAAGCCCCTTGAAGTAAGCATCTGAAGATCCCCATAAAGCGGCTAATTAAGAGTCAGCGACGGGTTAAGAACAATCAATGACTTGCTGTCGCACCACCGGGCCTGTCAGACTGAAAATAGGCATTCGTCGCACGACCATAGCGCTTCGTTGGCGCCGCATATTGCCTCGCTATCCACCAAATGGTAGTGCGGCTTCACGGACGGTGACCAACGCCCTTCGCGTCGCGATTGGAAGCGTAGGAGTTTGCCCCAAGGCAAAGGTCAGATTCGTTCTGCTTCAACCTACTGTTCTTCCAGATAGCCTTGGCGACCCGGGCCTCACCGAACCGCCCCGATCGCGGCCAGTGCCGTGGCGCTTCGTGAAAGCTCGATCAATCGATCGACGGGCTGCATTGCAAAGCTGAGGAACGATTGATCCAGTACCCCGTCCGACACCTTTTCCGCGATGTTTCCGATGACGACCTGCGCACCGCCAACGAGGCGAGCTGGGATTGAAAGCAGCGTCTCGTTGACCTGCGCGTGGGCGCGAACACCACCGGTGAAGGCTGGGGACACCGATATCACCAAGACTGGCTTGTCGATCAGAACGGACTTCCCATATGGGCGGGACGCCCAGTCCAGCGCATTTTTAAGGACCCCTGGCATCGTGGTTGTATTCCGGTGTGACGATGATCAAGCCGGCGCTGTACGCCACCGCATTCCGGAACTGCCGCACCTCGAGGGGAGCATGATTTCCATCCTCATCCTCATTGTAGAGTGGAAGCTCCGGACTCAAGAGCTCGAGGCTTGTCCTGCATGGAAGGCTATCGCGCAAACCGGCGAGGGTCGCGCGCGAAAAAGACCCCTTGCGGAGACTACCAGGTAGCCCAACAAGACGGGTCGGGACTACAGACGTCATACGATCTCCATCGCGCTGCACTGATCGGCCACATCGGCAATCGTCCTTGCCGGAGTTTTCGATTGTGACCACCGCCTAAAGAGATAAGGCACGGATTGGCGGCCTCCTTTTCAATTTGCCCGAATCCGTCCAAGAGCCCAAAGACGCCGATCGGCCCTATCCCTTTCATGGGCAGTTGAAAACCGTCGGGACGGCTTTCGTCAGCGCATCACGACGGACCCTGTGTCGGCTGAGGCGGGCGCAGAGAGCTCAGCGCGACGGCCCCATCGCTGGGCCAACGCCGCGCAGACCATCAGTTGAACCTGATGGAAGACCATGAGCGGGAGGATCACCGCGCCCACCGCGTGGGAAGCAAAGATCACCTTGGCCATGGTAACGCCCTGGGACAGGCTCTTCTTCGAGCCACAGAAGATAATGGCCACTCGATCGGCACGATCGAAGCCCAGCCATTTGCCGAGAAGTCCGGTCGTGATCAGGGCGGCGCCAAGAAGGATGCCGTCGGCGACGACCAGCCCCGCGAGCGCAGCTGGCGGAACCTGATGCCACAAGCCCTCGCTGACGGCCGCGCTGAAGGCGGAATAGACAATGAGCAGGATCGAGCCCTGGTCGACCGCGCCAACGATGCCGTCGTGACGCCCAATCCATTCGCCAATGAGCGGCTGGAGCAGCTGTCCGCAGACAAACGGCACGAACAACTGCAACGTGATCTGCCCGATCGCATCCCAGCCTGAGGCCGCGCCGCCGTGATTTGAAAGCACGAGGCCTGCCACGAGCGGCGTGACAAAGATGCCGATGATGCTTGAAGCCGAGGCGCTGCAAATCGCCGCCGGAACGTTGCCCTTCGCGATGGCGGTGAAGGCGATCGAGGATTGGACCGTGGACGGCAGAGTACAGAGAAACAAGATGCCGGCGTAGAGCGTCGGCGTCGCAAGCTGAGACAGGATCGGCCTGAAAGCCAGGCCGAACAGCGGAAACAGCACGAATGTCGTCAGCAGCACCAGGGCATGCAGCCGCCAGTGACCTGCCGCAGCGATCACGGCTTCGCGCGACAGCTTTGCTCCATGCAGGAAGAACAGCAAGGCAATGGCGAGGTCGGTGAGGTGATCCACCACCAGCGCCGCCGTGCCGCGGCATGGCAGCTCGCTTGCCGCGACGACGGTCGCGATCAACGCCAGGGTGAAGTTCTCAGGCAGGAACTTGGGTCGAGACATGCTGATGATCTGTTCGCCGGGACCGGCTTTGAACTAGCGCGATCGCGAAGTCAGCGCGCCTTTCGGGGTAGCGCAAACATGCCCCAGTGAGAACAACTGATCCATTCGTCATTGTTGGTCGCGAACGCAGATGTCGATGTGGTGGCGTTCATGGTCGTCTCCTTACATTGTACGCACGATTTAGAAGTAGGGAGCGGTCAACCCGTCACCATTAAAACTCCATTCAGGCGCGCTTACTGATTGGCCGGCTGTCGCGAGAGCAGAACGACATTGGCGCGCGACGATGCGATTTCCGACTCCGGATCCGGCCCAGCCTGAACCAGACCATCATGACGCAGCGAGACCTCCGAAAATGGCAATGCGGCCGCCCGTTCGAGCAACGCGCGCAATTTCGGGTGAAGACCTTCGCCGCGCGAAGCCGCGAAGGCGCTGAACTGATGAAAAGAGCACATTGCCGGAACTCCTGGGCTGCGGGCACTCGACAAATCAATCACGGACCGCACAACCTGGTTTTGGAACCGCGCGCAACGTTGTCGATAGAGTGGAAGTATGAGTCCGCGCTCAGATTTCGATTAAATACGAATTCATTCGCTGGCACGGCGACCGAATTCGCGTGGGGACTCAGCTCGCGGCGATGACACCACACGGCATGCGAGGCGTCGCGTCTCGGCCAGACCATCGGTCAACGCCGATCCGTGCTCGTCGACGGGGCGCATGCCTCCGCAACGAGCTTCGAGACGTGGCGGCAGTTCTCGCTACCTGCGAACAGAAGGATTGGTGTTGCGCCAAGTGGGCACTGCGTTTGTCACGCCTACCGAAGGCCAGTTGTACGACCCCACGAGGGTGCGGTGACAGTTCCGACAGACGTTCCGGATGTCCCATAGGTCCCGGATGGCGATGTCGACAGTCCGGACGTCCCATAGGCAGCAGATTGCATTGTCGACACATCGTGCCTCAAATACGTGTAGCTCTTCGCTTCCGCAGCAAAGGGCGCAATCGCAAGCCCTACAGTTACGAAGGCGGCAGTCACAAATTTGGTTGTCGTCATGATCGGTCCTCTCTCGTTAGAGATAGGGAGCAACGCCCGTTCTACACGGCCCGACATCCTGAATTCTTGTTCAATAAGGGTGAGCGCATGGGGAGGCGGTCCGCCACACGTGAGGCCGCCGATTCAGATGGCGCGCGCCTGCCTGCGAACCTCATTCGCGATCGCCTTCAGCGAGTTCGTCGGCGCCGGGCCCACAAGACTATAGCCAATGCCGTCGTCCGCCCAGGCAAACCCGGTGGCGCCGCTGTTTGACTGTGCTGTCATTGGTGCGTTCTGGTCGGCGCTGCTCATCGGCCGCGTCAGCACGACAACCCGGCTGCCGTGGTCGTCGTCATACATGAACATTGCGGCCGGTCCGTGCTGGGTCGCGACCAGGCGCCCACCCATCAGCCGGTAGCCTGAATCCGCCAGATCCGGCACCTTGACAGGCCGGTTGAGCCGACTCGAGATCCATTGGACGAGCTGCGTGGTGTCGGATGCTCGCACCTCGACGGGGCGGATCCGATCCGGTGCGTAGACATTGTAGGAATAAGCCGCTTCCTGCGCGAGTGCGGCCAGTCCGCCAGATGGCGCCTCCAACGAGCCGCGCATTACCCAGCCGCCAAACCCGCCCACGCTCAGCAGCAGCATCGCCGCGATCGCCCACCATGCCGGCGGGGAACGACGCCTCCGACCCTCGACAATGCGTGAGAGGTTCAGCTCGGGTGGCAACGGCTCGTCAGCAATCGGCGCCAGCGACGCGCGCAACAGCTCGCGCTGATCGGCAAAGCCGGCGACGCGCTTGGCGACGTCCGGATGATCGGCAAGGTAGGAGCCGACTTCCGCTCGACGCTCCGGCTCGAGCACATCATCCACATAGGCATGGAGGTCGTCTTCCGTGATCGGCCGGTTGTTCATGTCAGCCTCCGCATCGTCACCACGTTCCCTGGCGCACCAGCGACGCCGTCGAGCTCCTGCTGCAACCTCTCGCGTGCCCGCGACAGGCGCGACATCACGGTGCCAATCGGGACGTTCAATACCTTCGCAGCCTCCGCATAGGAAAGATCCTCGACCGCAACCAGCAGCAGTACGGCCCGCTGCTCGCCCGGCAGTTTCGCAAGCTTGTCCAGTACGTCTTGATACATGAGCCGATGCTCCTGCGCGGCAGCCCCGCGAAACTCGCCCTCACCCGCTTCCTCGATCGGCACATGCCTGCCGCGCGACGACGCCTGACGGAATTGATCCGTCGCGAGGTTGTGCAGGATCGTGAACAGCCAGGCGCGCACGCTCCCGTCCCGCCTCTGATGCCAGCGGCTGACAGCGCGCTCCAGGCAGTCCTGCACAAGATCGTCCGCGTTCGCGCGGTTGCGCACGAGGGCGCGCGCATAGCGGCGGAGGGCGGGGATCAGCGGCTCGACCTGAACCAACATATCCTTCATCTCGCCCTCCGCCTGCGTTCCTTCTCGCTTCAGCGAACGTCAACGGGTCTCAATCTGGATCGCCTCGCCGGGCATGGCCGGTTCGCCGGACGCAATCACAAGGTATCGCCTGTCGGCCTTTGCCCCCTGATCGACGATCTGCCGGATCGGGCCAGCGGCGTTGACGATAGCCGATCCTGCCGGGTTCGTCATGAACGCTGCGAGCGGCTGCAACGGGCCGCTGCCGTCCTCATGCTCGGACAGCGCCAGCACATATTTCTGCTTCGGCTGGAGACCCGTCACCGAAGCTTGGAGGATCTGGATCAGGCCCTGGTCGAACAGCGACACGCTGGTCGGCACCTTGCCATCGCCCGCCTCCCTCTTGGGCGCCAGGGCGAGATGGGCAGCCTGACCGGCAACGCCGAGCGGCTGAAGGTTCTCCCGGTCGTCGGGATTGGGCGCGGCGTTGGGGACATAGGCGATCGCCTGAGGTGCCTGACCGATCGGAATGCTGGCAATCACCTTGTTGGTCGCGGTATCGATCGCCGCCAGCGCATCGGCGTTCTCAAGGCCGACATAGACGCGCGATCCGTCGCCCGACGGCCAGACGCCGTGCGGCAAATTGCCGACCGGGATGGTCGCGACCTGCGAGAAGTCGTCGGTGCGGAACACCTTGACTTCGTTCAAGCCACCGATCGTGACATAGGCGAACGATCCCTTGGCGGTTTGTGCGAAGTTGACATGGTTCGTGATCGGACCGGTGTCGATCGTCTTGATGAGGCTGAACGGAGGACGTGCGTCGAATACCTGCGTCTTGCCAACGTCCTTGAGCGTGAACCAGACCTGCTTGCCGTCGGGCGTCGCGGCGATGTTCGGGCAGAACGGGCTATCCTGCTTCACTTTGGCGACGATCTTGTGATCGGCAACCGTGACGACATCGGTTTCCGGATTGAACGACGAGCAAATGTAGCCGTACTTGCCATCGGGCGAGAATATCTGCATGCCCGGGCCGCTTGGAGTCGTGATGCGCGTCTTCTCTTCAAAGCTATTGGCATCGATCACGGAGATGTAGTTCTCGCCGCGCACCGTCACCCACACCTCCTTGCCGTCCGGCGTGTAGAATGCCTCATGCGGCGAACGACCGACATAGGTCACATGCTTGACCGCGTTGGTCGCGGTGTCGATGAAGGTGACCGAATTCGAGCCGATCGACACCACCGCGAGCGTGTGGTGATCGGGCGAATAGCCCATACCGTGGACGAGCACCTGCCCCTTGTAGAGCGGGCTGAAATTGAGCGGCTGCGGATCGCCCAGCCGGATCACGCCGAGCAGCTTGTTGTCGACGGGATCCGTCACCGAGACCGTATTCGAGAACTGCTCGGCCGCATAAATCCGGTCGTGATGGCTGATCGGAATGTCGGGCGAGGACAGCGCGCCGGGCGCTTGCCCGGCCCACGCAGCGGACCCGGTTGCGAGCATCGTTGCCGCCAGGAAGACAGTTTTCCACGTTATCATGTTTCGCTCCTAGTCTTTCATTCCGGAGGACATATCCATCTGGATGCCCGAATGATGGTGAACGTGCGCGGCAGGGAGAGCCTGCGGCTGCGTCGGCGCGGGCGTCGTGTCGGTCGCCGGCTCGCCGATTGCGAGTTTCATCGCGGCGATCTCCTGCATCTGGTCGACGATGATTTCCTGCGCGATCCGCCGAAGCTGCTCGTTCTTGCCGTAGCGCAGCTCGATTACGGCCATGTCGATGGCGCCCTGATGATGCGGGTTCATCATGGCAACGAAGTCGCGATCGATATCGCCGCTGGGCTTCGTCGCCATGTCGTTCATCATCTTGGTCATCGCCGCGTCGTTCTCTTTCAGGAACGCGGATTCCTCGGCGGTCAGCCCTGCCGGAGGATCGGCCGGATGGGCTTCATGCGCGAACGCGAGCGGCGGGATCGCGCAAGCAATCAGGACTCGCCCACCCAACAGGATCGCGGCGAGCCCTGGTCTTCGGAAACGACACCTGCTTGCGAGTGTCGCAATGAATCTGCGCGACTTCTGGTGCATCCTGAACTCCCATGTTGATCGCATGGGAGTTTGACGGAGCGGCACGCGTTTTATTCCAAACGGCCGCAAAGGTTCTTCGGCGCAGGCAGACGGCCTTCAAAAAAGCCAGCGGCAACAATGACTAAGGTACGATCTTCGGACCGATCGCAGACGCGTTAGCGTCCCGCCCAGGGAATGCGCACCAGCGATGACAAATCGATTTTATCGATCATAATCTGAATATCAATCTGTTGGATAAATTCATCGCCGCAGACCAGTTTTGGCGTAACCCGGAGTAACGCCAATGACCTCTGCCATCGACTTCCGCACTTCTCCAGTCAGATCCGTCATCCGCGACGCCATCGTATCGCGGGTGAAACCAGCCCGCGCCGTCATCCCCGGGGTGGCGCTGGCAGGAGCTATCGCTCTCGTCGCCAAATTGCTTCACGGCGTTCCAGGAATTGCCACGTTCAGCCCCATGATCCTCGCCATCGCAATCGGGATATCCATGCGCAATCTGGTCGGCACTCCGTCCTTCGCCGCCCCGGGAATTGCTTTCAGCATGCGCCGTCTGCTTCGGGCCGCGATCGTTCTCCTCGGCTTTCAGATCACGCTGACCCAGCTTGCAGCCGTGGGTGCAAGGGGACTCTTGATCGTCGTCGGCACGCTCGTTGCCACCTTCGCCTTTACTCTCGCAGCCGGTCGCGCCTTGGGCGTCGACCGAAAGCTCACGGAACTGATCGCCGCGGGCACCTCGATCTGCGGTGCTTCGGCCGTTGTCGCGACCAACAGCGTCACCGGAGCGTCCGACGAGGATGTCGCTTACGCGATTGCCTGCGTCACGATCTTCGGCTCGATCGCAATGTTCGTCTATCCTGTGCTGCCGCATCTTCTGCATCTCGACGGCGCGGCCTATGGCCTCTGGAGCGGGGCATCCATCCATGAGATCGCGCAGGTGGCCGCCGCTTCTTTTCAGAACAGCCAGCGCGCCGGCGAAATTGCCACGGTCGCCAAGCTTGCGCGAGTCATGCTGCTTGCGCCTGTGGTGCTGGCCCTGAGCGTCGGGCCCCGGCTGGCGGCCCGTGGCGCGCCCGGCAGGTCGGCAAGGGCACCCCTGCCCTGGTTCGCAATCGGCTTTGTCGCGGTGACTGCCATCAACAGTGTCGTGACCATTCCGGCGGGAATGAGGGACGCCACGATCACCCTGTCCACCTTCCTGCTCACGATCGCTCTCGCCGCCATGGGCCTCGAGACCGATATCTCGAAACTCTACGCGCACGGCCTGCGTCCGGCTATATTGGGCGCACTTGCCTTCCTGTTCATTGCAACTTTCAGCCTGGCTCTCATCAAATTCATGGGGTGACCATGACGCTCGAACAGCTCCGGATCTTCGCCGCGGTCGCGGACAAGCAGCACGTGACACAGGCCGCCCGCGAACTGAATCTGACACAATCGGCCACGAGCGCGGCGATCGCCGCGCTCGAAGGCCGTTATGGCGTCAAGTTGTTCGATCGGGTCGGTCGCGGCATCGTGCTCACGCATATGGGCCGCTCATTTCTCGGAGAAGCCCGTTCCGTGCTGGCGCGCGCCCATGCGGCCGAGCAGGTTCTTCGGGACTTCGCCGGACTCAAGGCCGGAAGGCTTGTGATCGCCGCAAGCCAGACGGTTGGCAGCTATTGGCTGCCCGCGCGGCTATTGGCTTTCCAGGCGACCTATCCCGGCATCGAACTTGACGTGAAGATTGCCAACACCGAACATGTCGCGACCGACGTGCGCGAAGGCATGGCGGATCTCGGCTTCATCGAAGGCGACATCGACGATGCCGCTCTGTCGGCCCGCCGCGTCGACGGCGATGCGCTGGTCGCCGTCGTGGGCTCACAACATCCACTAGCGAACCAGAGAAAGCTTCCGCCCGACTGGATTGCCACAACACCATGGATCCTTCGCGAGCCGGGCTCCGGAACGCGTGCCATGTTCGAACGGGCTCTGAAGAAGCGTGGAGTGCGCCTTTCCGACCTCACCGTGCAGCTGGAGCTCGCCTCGAACGAGGCAATTCGAACGGCCGTCGAGACTGGCCGCTGCGCCGCGGTCATCTCCGATCTGGTGGTCGAAAACGCGATCGCGGCAAAGCGGCTGTTCCAGTTGGAAGGCGAAATGGCGAAGCGTTCGTTCTACGCGTTGCGCCACAAGGAGCGGCATGTGAGCAAGGCCGAAGCCGCGTTGATGTCCAGCATCACAGCGGGCCCTGCTGCGTAGGACGACCTGCGCCTGCAGGCGGCACCTCTATTCCATTGCAACAATTGAACTGATGCCTCGCCAGCAATGCCGCGGGCGTCGTCAGCGCGCGGCAGCGTCTTTGCGCATTCGATCGTGGCCGGCGATCAGAACGATCTGATCATCTCGTTGGATTGCTGCCGTATCGCGACCTACCCTCTTGAGAAGCGGCAAGCACATCGAACACTCTGCTTGCCATAACAGATGGAGATTCACAATGATCGGTTCCCGCCGCGCTTCCCTCGCGATCGCCTTGCTCGTCACCGCCGGCTCGATGCTCGGCGCGCCCCTCGCGCACGCCAGAAGCCCGATGCATTCCTCAGGCAACAGGAGTAACATTCACTCGCAAGAGCACCTTCGTTTTACGACAGGACCTCTTCCATGCATTCGCCAGGCGCAACCCCGCCAGCATGTCGAAGATCCTCTCGCGGACATCAACCTCGGATGACCACCCCTGCATCGAACGTGTATCCATTTCAGCAGGAGGATTTCGATGCCACTACATCGCAATGATCAACACGTTCAAGCTCTGTCCCGCCGCGCCGTGCTCAAGACCATCGGTCTCGCGGGCCTGGCGCTCGCCGGCTCATCGGCCTGGGCCGATCAATCGATGCGCCTTCCGTTCGCCAGTGGCCCGCAGGAGCGGCCGATCACGCATGACTTCCCGCAGAAGGGACCCATGATCCTGCAGCGTACCCGGCCTCCGCTGTTGGAAACCCCGATGGAGGTGTTCGATCGCGGCGTGTTCACGCCGAACGACCAGTTCTATGTGCGCTGGCACTGGGCCGTGATCCCGACGTCGGTCGATGCGGACGCCTTCCGGCTCGCCGTGCGCGGCCACGTCAACCAAGTGCTGTCCTTGTCCATCGGCGATCTGCTCAAGATGCCTCGCGTCGAGCTCGCCGCCGTCAACCAGTGCTCGGGCAACTCCCGCGGCTTCTTTTCACCTCGCGTCCCAGGCGCGCAGTGGGCGCATGGCGCGATGGGCAATGCGCTATGGGCGGGAGTAAGGCTCAAGGATGTGCTGGACCGAGCGGGCATCAAGTCCGGCGCGATACAGGTCCGCTTCAGCGGACTGGACGAGCCCGTGGTGCCCGAAGCACCCGATTTCCGCAAGTCGCTCGACATCGATCATGCACGCGATGGCGAAGTCATGATCGCCTTCGCGATGAACGGTGAGCAGATGCCGCTGCTGAACGGCTTCCCGCTGCGCCTGATCGTGCCGGGATGGTACTCGACCTATTGGGTCAAGATGCTCAGCGACATCGAGGTCCTCGATCGCGCGGACGACAACTACTGGATGGCGACCGCGTACACTATCCCGGACACGCCGCACGCCAACATCACGCCTGGGCAGACCGGCGTGAAAATGATTCCCATCAGCCGGATGGTGCCGCGATCCTTCTTCACCAATGTTACGGAAGGTGCGTCGCTTCCGGCCGGTGCCAGCGCGGCGATCCGCGGGATTGCCTTCGGAGGAGACACGAGCGTCGCCAAGGTCGAGCTTTCGATGGACGACGGTCAGACCTGGCAACCCGCAACACTGGGCGAGGATCACGGCAAATACAGCTTTCGCCGCTGGCAGGTGACCATTCCCCAGCTGGCGAAGGGCCATCATTCACTCATGATCCGCTGCACGAGCCTGAGCGGCGACGTACAGCCCGCAACGCCGAACTGGAACAACAGCGGCTTCATGCTCAATGCCGTAGAGACGGCCCATGTCACCGCCGCTTAGGAGCAATTTCATGCGACACGTCATCATTGCTCTGGGCACCTCATTCGCTGCCCTTCTGACGCCCGCCTCTGCTCAGGTTCAGCCCGCTCCGCCGATCACATCGACGAGCGTCGAGCTCCCTCCGGGCGATGCGCTATTTCCGGGCGGATCCAGCGCGGACGCCATCAACAACAACTGTCTGGCCTGTCACTCCGCAGACATGGTGCTGAACCAACCTGTTCTCTCCAGGTCCGCTTGGGACTCCGAGGTTCACAAGATGATCAAGGCTTACAGAGCGCCCATCGACGAGGGCGACGTGCCCGCGATCGTCGATTATCTGGCCAGCATAAAGGGAACGAACTAACGTCAGGCCTGTGACCAGAACGAACTGGCGCTGTCCAGCCAGCGCTCGGTGTCTTCATTGCTCCAGCCCGGGACGGCGAACCGTGGCCCGACAGGCGGTACTGCACTCGGATTTACCAGTCGATGTCTCTGCACGTGCAGACGTGCAGCCGGACGCAGTGGATCGTGCGTCGTCGCAGACGCAGTCGCACACGACGCCAGCAAGAGACCAAGCACCATCAGACAGCGCATTGAATCGCTCCAAATCATCTTCAGCATCGCGCGCGGCATAACCGGCGAACGGCCAGGCTTTACGGGTCCATCCCGAGCGATTGGCCGCCGAACTTGGACGGATCGTTATAGCTGGGCGTATCGTTGTAATGGATCGGCGGCCGAGGGCCTGCATAGGTTCCCCTCGGGATGACGAAGTCACCCAGTGACACGACCGACCCATGGATGAGCCAAGGCCCGATGCCGTGCGTGCGTACCATGGGTGGGAGCCGCGCTGCACAGGCGGTCAGCGAAATCAGAAAGCCAACGGTCGAGAGCGAACGGACATGACGTTCGTCATCCCAATCCAGGCAGTCGCGCGGCGTATCACATTGCCGACATCGTTCCGGGTGGCGCGAACGATCGATTTCATGACTTCCAATACTGCGCAATGAGCGGCACGACGATTCCAACCAGGGCGCCATTGAGTCCGATGCCAAGCGCGGCGAATGCGGCTCCAAGCTCGTTGCGCTCGGCTACTTGCGCGGCCGCAATGCCGCTTCCCGCAACTCCGGCAGCGAGGCCATGGGCCCGCCAGTCGTTGATGTTCAACCTGGTCAGCATCGTCCGACCAACAACGGCCGCCACGATGCCGCCGACGATCGCGAGCGCGGCTGTCAGGGCCGGAATGCCGCCGATCTGGCTGGACACCGCGGCAGCAATGGGAGTGGTCGCGGCCTTCGGCGCCATGGAAAGGGCAACCGTGCGTGTACCTCCGAACAACCACACCAGGCCAATGCCGCTGATCGTCGATGTTACGGAGCCCGTCAACAGCGCCAGTCCGACGCCCGCAAGGTTCTCCTTCACGAGCCGGGCGCTTCGCGCCAGAGGAATGGCCAGGGCGACGGTTGCCGGCCCGAGCATGAAATTGATGAACTGGGTCGCCGTAAAATAGACCCTGTAGTCGGTCCGGGTCACGACGACGATGACAGCCACGATGGTGATGGCGATGAGCACGGGACTCGCGAACGTCGACCCCCCGCAAGCCCGCTGCAGCGCGTTGCCGGCCGTGTAGGCGGCCAGCGTTACGACGAGCCAGAGCAACGGCGTCGTGCCAAGCGAATTCCAGAGATGATCAATTGCAATCATTGGCGGCGGTCCGACTTGGATCAACCCCGCTCCAGATCGTGCACGGTGTCTGGCGATCGCCGCGAGGCGCGGCGGCGAATGCTCCAGTGCATCACGAGGCCAGTGACCGCCAGGCTCAGCAACGTCGATCCGATTAGGCCGGCGGCAATCGGCAACCATTCCGACCGCAACACGCCGACCTCCGCGATCAGGCCGACACCCGCCGGCACGAACAGAAGTCCCATGTGACGGATCAGGGTTTCGGCAGTCCGCTCCAGGCTGCCGGTAATCGGCGACCTGGAGCTCGCGCCTCCTTTTCTGAAAGCCAGCGCGGCGGCCAGAATTGACATGCCGATCACAGGTCCCGGTACGGGAAGCCCAAGCATTTGGTGGAGCGCGTTGCCGGCGAGCTCACACACCAGCAGAACGAGAAGAGCGGATATCATCATTTGGCCTGGCGACATGCACGGGTTCAACACCCGCGACAGATCGACCCCTCCAGCAGCTTTTCAACCCGCGCATCCTCCTTGTCGATGGCAGCGTTCGTACCGAGCAGCGGGCCTTTCATGGCATGACCGACTGTACCGGATGACGGCAGCGCGGTGCCCAGGGAATTCGTTCCCGGCGTCGCAGCGCTCGTGCCGAGCGCGCCGCCACCCATCGACATGTGCGATCCCATCGATCCCATGCCGCCGCGGGCGAATGCTGTGGTGGCGGAGAGGACGAGACAAAGTGCGAAGCAAAGCAGGGACAACAGCCTCATGATTCATACTCCCGGCGTTGAGGTGACCTGAACTCGAAGTAGGTGTCAGGTACCTCCGGCGCCGAGCACGATGGCGAGAGCGATCATGACAAAGAATACAGATTCGACATCGGCGCGTTCACGGCTCCAGGCTTGTTTCGTCTTCTCGGAAGAGTTATCTGCGACGATGCACGGTCGCCAGCGGAAATGCTTACATCAGACACATTAAGAGCTGCGGCGTTGATCTCGATGGCGTCAATCCCATCCGCATTTGCGGCGTGGTCCTTCGCGGACCAGGAGCCTGCGGCGCATGCGTCGATGTATCCGAACCGGACGTCCTGAACGGCGGCGTCACTCGATTTTGGTTTGCTGTCTTTCGGCCAGCCGTCGCAAATTTTCTCGGACACCAGGTGATCGAGCTCCCCGTACAAATGACGGATTTCCAGCTCGGCCTTGAGATTCACCCCACAGTTACCTTTCGACAGCAGCCAATCCTGACTGCCCTGCCACGTAGACCTGCGAAGGGAGCCGCAACCGCAGATCACGTCGCGGACGCGGTCGTGGAAAGTGAGTGCCGCTGGGCCTGGACGGCACATACTGGCCAGCGCGGCGAACAAACGTCTGCACACAGCTGGAGCCTGCGCAATGTTCAGGGGCATTCGGACACTGGAGGAGCGAGTAGTCGAGCCGAACGACGTTTGAGTTGTCGTCGTATGTCGCGAAGTAGTGTCCAGCCTCAGCGTTGGCGCCGCATCTGGACAAAACAATCCTCCTGATTCCGGACGGAAGATGAGCGATCCTCTCGGCACTCATTGGTGGATCAGGGGGGACGACCGGCACCGCATAACCCGGCGCCCACCACATCGAGACCGCCATGCAGATCAGTATGAATGGAATTCGTTGCACGCAGCACCTTCGCAAACAGCGGTTCTTTCGGAAGCGCATCCCCGACGATTGGATCGCCCTGGATAAAGACTAGGCGGTAGACGCGCTCCGGCAAGGACCATGACGGCGAATTGAAAATCTCTGATCGAGAGTTCGTGCGAAGTTGCTGAACTGACGTGTATCCCGCGTCACGGGCGCTGTCGGCACCCGACCGCTTGGAGCCATCAATCTCCGCTCTCGAACGTGAATTGGATCGACCGGCCTCAGTACTTACGTCTGATCTTGACAACCGAACGCCTGGGATTTTTGAATGCGTACGCTTATCTGCGCGACAGCCGCCCTCCTGCTGAGCGGCAGCGGCTGCCTGGCGCAAGTCTCGACCATGGGAACGACCGCCATGGCCATTCCGACAACACCGGGCGCGATTGTGTCGTCCCCGCTGGCTGGGCCAAGCCCGTTCACGAGCCTTTTCTCGGCCGCGACCATTCCCGGTGCGCCGGCAACCACGCTGGCTTCGCCCCCACTGGCGCTAGACCCGACACTTCCAGGAACGAGCGTGAATTGCGCGCCGACCGCGGTGGAACTTTCCCCATCGGTGGAGAGCGTCACCGCCACGAGCAGCAGCGTTTCTGCCAGTCCTACTGTAGCGATGAGCGCAACGAGCCCGATGGGCGCAATGGGGACCATCACTGGCATGTTGGGGTTGGCTGCGCCGATGACCGTTACAAGCCTGCCGCCGACCTTGCCGGCGGCCATGCCCGTGACCATCGTCGGCACGGTTACTGGCAGCACGACAGGCACTGTGGCGCCGGCGCCCGCACTCGGCAGCTCCACTCCCGGAAGCTCGTGCACGTCGGCACCCGGAAGCACCTTGACCAATGCTGCGGCTTTGCCGGCGTCAACGCCTGATATCCCGTCAACCCCTGCCCTCGGCACCATTCAACCGCCGGCGATCGACGCCGACACCGCCGACACCAGCATCAGCCCCGCGCCGAGCGTAATGCCCACCCCGAACACGAGCGCGTGTCCCGAAAGCATTTCGATGGACCTCGCCAATCCGGCCTCGGCCAGTCCCGTCACAACCGGCACTGCTGCGACAGCGGGCGCATCCCCGCCTGCGGGCTGCTAAGCGCAATTCCTGTCATCCTCGACAACTCGGTCGAATGAACCCAGTGGTCAGGCTCGCTGGCGCGATCCGGGACGCCGCGCCGGGCCGGGTCGCGCTAGGCGAGCCAAGCATTCTACGGCTTCGGCGGATAATTACCTCGTCCTCGAGGATGAGGATCGGACGCGGCCTCAACATGTGGACGGGAGACGCTCGCATCGACGGCGACCGCGCAGCCGGCTTATGCCGCAGCGCCTCCTTGGTCTGCCTCTCAGCAAATTTGCGGATTGTCACCGTGATCGCAAATGCCGCCCGGTTGCTCCGAGGGCGCTGCGGTGTAGGCGCCAAAAGGTCCTGCAAACGGAAAGACACTCGCGTGATGAGCGCGCTCCGTGATGTGCCGTTGGTTCGCGTAAGTCTCGCGTGCACTGGCGGCCGTCGTGAACATCGCAGTCGCGATCAGTCCCGCCGACAAGATCTTCAACATCGTCATCAACCTTCTCCATTCAAATGCAACGAACGTGTTGCCCTATGAGGGAGGTGCGGATCGATGTAGCGGAGGCAAATGCAAGACTTACTCACAGGCGCTCAATGAGCTGTGAGTCGCTTACGATTCTTTAATCCGGCAGACCAGGGGGAGCCAAGGCACGCAGTGCCGCGCTGAAATTGAATACGGAGGCACTCGCGCCAGATCACCTGGCGATTGCCAATGACGGTTCGCGGAAGCATGCTCGCGGACTGGTATATGAGGCCGCGATCCAGCACTCCGTGCTGTTGATCGGCGCCTCATCGGATTTGGCCGCGAGTTAGCTCGTCTGCGGCCCGTGGGCAGAAACCCGGCTACCCTCCGTCAGGCTCAGCATCGGGTTGAGGATCACCTGTTCGCCCGGCTTGACGCCATCGTGCACCTCGACCTGCGTGCCGAAATCGCGTGCGATCGAGATCTTCTGCATGTGAACGACGCCATTTTCCACGACCGCAACATGCAGGCCGTTCTCATCGAAGACTACGGCGTCGGCCGGTACGATCAACGACGGCGTCTTGCGCGGAATGTACAGCTCGACAGTACAATAGATGCCCGGCTGAAGCGCGCCATCCGGATTGGGGACGTCGATCTCCGTCAGCAACGTACGGCTCCCGGGCTGGAGCGCGGTGGCAATCCGCGTGACCTTTCCCGGAAACGCCCGGCCCGGCAGTTCGGGGACCCGGACGACCGCATCGACACCCGGCCGAACTCCGACCGCCTCGTCCTGCGGCACGAACACCTGCGTGCGGATGACATTCGCATGCATCAACGTGAACATGAATGTCGAACCGGCCTGCACGAGGCTGCCATGGTCGATACTGCGCTGGGTGATCACGCCGTCGAACGGAGCCACCACGCGCTGATAGGCCTTGTCCTGCTCCAGTACCTGGATCTGAGCTTGTTGAGCCGCGATGTTCGACTTTGCCACGGCCTCGGCGGCCTGCTGTGCGCGCAGTGTCAGACGGTCATTATCGCCCTGCTGGGCGGTCAGCCATCCCTGCTTGACGAGACCGCTGTCGCGCGCGTTGGTGACCTCGGCCAGTTCACGGCTCGCCTGCGTCTGCTGCAGGGTTCCCTGCGTCTGCGCCAATGTGGCCTGGGCCTGCGCGATCTGGTGGTCCAGCTCAGGCGCGACGATCTCGGCCAGCAACGCTCCTGCCTTCACCCGATCGCCGATATCGACGTAGCGCTTTTCGATGTAGCCGTTGGTCCTGGCAAATATGTTGGCAGCTTCGAAGGCTGCCGTTGTCGCCGGCAAGGTGACGTTAATCTTGCTGTCACTGGCGCGGACAGTCGCGACGCGGACTTCCGGGACAAGCGTACGCGCTTGTTCGGACGTCGCCGCCAGCGCGCGCGCGGCCTCATAGTGGCGCCAGCCACCCACAGCGAGCCCTCCGGCAAGCAAGAGCAGCGCCGCTGACCCGAACACGGCTGCTCCGGACCGCCGCTTGTGCCGGCCTTCGGCCCGCAGCAGAGGCCTATCCGCATCGTCCGAAAGATCGAGGTCGTGGAGTGGCCGATCCGGCCGCACATCTATCTCAGTCATGCCTGCGTTTCCTTGAACACGCCATGCTGCGGCTTTCCGTCATTGCCCTTGCGCAGCATGGCAAACAGATAGGGGACGATGAGCAGGGTCGTCGGCGTTGCAAACAGCAGTCCGCCGATCACGGCGCGCGCGAGTGCTGCGTTCTGCTCCTCGCCGGCACCGCCGATGGCCATCGGGATCATGCCGACCACCATCGCGGCGGCTGTCATCAGCACCGGTCGGATACGGGTGCGTCCGGCGCTCAATGCCGCCTCTAGGGCGGAATGGCCCTTCAGCTGCTGTTCGCGCGCAAACGTCACCAGCAGGATGGAGTTCGCGGATGCGACGCCGACGGACATGATCGCGCCCATCAGCGACGGGACATTGAGCGTGGTCCCGGTGATGAACAGCATGGTCACGATGCCGCACAGCGTGGCGGGTAACGCCAGAATGACCACGAAGGGCTCGCCAAAGCTCTGGTAGTTGACGACCATCAGCAGATAGACGAACACGGCAGCGAACACGAGGCCGATACCGAGATCCCGGAACGAGTCGTTCATGCTCTGGATCTGGCCCAGGACCTGGATGGAATTGCCGGGCTTCAGTTGCTTTTGAAGATCGGCGGTGACCTTGCCGATATCGGCTGCCACGCCACCAAGATCGCGGCCCTGCACGCTCGCATAGACCTCGTAGACTGGCTGGACGTTGCTCTGGTTGGCATTGGTCGGCACGGTGTCGCGCTTGAAGGTCGCGATGTTGCTGAGCATGCCAGGCACCGTCTGGCCGCTCGCAGCCAGCGACGTGGACACGGGCGTATTGGCCAGCGCATTCAGCGAGCCGATCTTGTATTCCGGCGTCTGCACGGCGAGATAGTAGGGAATGCCGGAGCTCAGATCGGTCCAGAAATTCGGCGAGACCTGCACCGATGAGCTGAGGCTGACATTGATGTTGGTCGCAACCGTGCTGGCGTTCAACCCGAGCTGGGCGGCACGGGTCCTATCGATATCCGCATAGAAAGCCGGACCGTCGATCTCCTGCTGGAGATGGGCATCGACGACACCCGGGATCGCGGCCAGCCGCTTCTGCAGCTTCTTGGCAATCGCCAGATTGTCGGCTCCATAGCCGACGGTTCGAACGTCGATCTGCGCCGGCAGTCCGAAGTTCAGGATCTGCGTGACGATGTCAGCGGCCTGAAAATAGAAGGTGTCCTCCGGGAACGACGCCGGCAAGACCTGACGCAGCTTCTTGATATACTCCGCAGTCGGCTTGTGGCCGTCCCGGAGCGAGACCAGGATGACACCGTCATTGATGCCGATGGTCGAGCCGTCAGCGAAGGCCAAATTATACGCCCGCGCCGGCAGGCCGATATTGTCCACGATCAGCGAGCGATCCTTCTCGGGAATGACTTCGCGGATCTTGTCCTCGATCTTCTGGAATATGGCTTCGGTGCTCTCGATCCGGGTACCCGCAGGCGCGCGGACATGGAGCTGGATCTGACCTCCGTCTATCAACGGGAAGAAATCCCTTCCCACGAGGCTAAGCATCACCGCGCCCAGGCCGAGCATCAGGATCGCAACAATCGGCACGACGGCGCGGCGCCGAAGCAGTACCCTGAGAAGCCGGGAATAGCTCTCACGCAACCGCTCGAAGCTGCGTTCGAAGGCGCCGGACAGGCGCGAGAACAGCCCGGCTGGGACCTCGCCATGGGTATGCCGGCGCTCGCCCTTCAGCAGCAGCCCAATCGTGATCGGTGTCAGCGTTCGCGACAATCCGTAGGACGCAAGCATCGCAAATACGACGGCGAGTCCCAGCGGCGTAAACAGGTATTTGGCTGGCCCCTCGAGGAACACCACCGACGTGAACACGCAGCTAATGGCAAGGGTGGACACCAGTGTGGGCACCGCGATCTCGGCCGCTCCGTGCAAGGTCGCATCCGCAAGCGACATCCCCTCCTCTGTCCACAGTCGATGGGTGTTCTCGATCGTGACGGTCGAATCGTCGACCAGGATGCCGACCGCCAGGGCAAGGCCGCCCAGCGTCATCGTGTTCAGCGTTTCCCCGAGAAAGTAGAGCACGACAAGCGACGACAGGATCGCCAGCGGGATAGAAATCATCACCACCAGGGTCGAGCGCCACGAGCCCAGGAACAGGAGGATCATCATGGCGGTCAACCCCGCCGCGATCGCCCCTTCCCGGAGCACGCCATTCACCGAATTCGTCACGAAGACCGACTGGTCGAATAGTTCCGTGATCTTGAGTCCGGGAGGCGCGGCAGCGCGAACGGCGGTCAGCGCCTTCTTCACGCCGTTCACGACTGCCAGCGTCGAGGCATTGCCATTCTTGATGATGCTGAGAAGGACCGAGCGGCGACCGTCCTCGCGGACGATGTTTTGCTGCACCATCGCACCGTCACGCACCTGGGCAACGTCCTTCAGCAGGATGGTGGCGCCGTTCGTGAACTTGACCGGAATCCTGTTGAGATCGTCGATGGTCGCCGGCGTCGCGTTGGTGCGCACCGTGTACTGGATGTCTCCCATCTTCGCGGTGCCGGAGGGCAACGTGAGATTCTGAGTGTTGACCGCGTTGACGATGTCGAGCGGCGTCAGCCCTCGGGACAGCAGCTTGTCGGGATCGATGTCCACCATGATCTGGCGATACTTTCCGCCGGCCGGCGTGGGCAGGGTGACGCCGGGAACGGGCGCAAGCTGCTGCCGGACACGATAGATGCCAAAGTCGTAGAGTTGCTGCTCGTTGAGATTGTCCGAATTCAGGCTGAGCTGGAGCACGGGAACGCTCGACGCATTGAACTGCACGACGATCGGCGGCTGGATGCCGGGCGGCATCAACGCACGAATGGAGTTGGTTGCGGAGACGATCTGGGCGATTGCCAGGTCGAGATTGACATTGGGCTGGAAATAGATCTTCTGCACCGACAGACCGTTGAGGGTCTGGGACTCCATGTTCTTGATGCCATTGACGTTGGCGCTGATGGAATACTGGCTGTACGTGCTGACGCGCTGCTCCATCTCCGGCGTAGACAGCCCGGTGTACTGCCAGATGACGGTCACGACGGGAATGCGTATCTCCGGAAAGATATCCGTCGGCATCGACCAAAGCGCGGCACCACCCAGAAACAAGATCAGAGCCGCCACCACGTAGAAGGTGTGCGGAAACCTCAGTGCAAATCGAACGATTCCCATTCGAGACCCCTGCGTGTCCGCCGGTTCAGAATGCTCGGCGAGGCACCACGTCGATCGGCCAGCCGTCGCTATCAAGTTGGAATTCAGGTGCTCCAACAGGAAATGATAGAGCCATCACGAAGCTTCACCTTTCGGTCAAACTTCGCGCAGCCGTGATCGGACATGGAGTCCCGTTACCCTCGCGCCGAGCCTGTGCGGACCAGAGCACAGGCTCGCGCGGCTCACGCAACCAATACGTCGCTGCCCGTCCTGGCACCTTGTATCGTCGCGCGCTTGACCTTGGCAAAAGCGGCCGTATCGATCTGCCTCACCCGCTCGCTCGAGATCGACAATTCGCAGCCGAGCTGCTCCAGGGTCAACGGAGGCTCTGAAAGCCGTCTCGCCTCGAACACTCGCCGCTCGCGCTCGGTCAGGATCTCCAGCGCCGAGCGTAGCGCCGCTGACCTGCGGGTTGTCTCGTCGTGCTCCGCGACGATCTCGTCCGCCCCGGGGGCATCGTCGACGAGCGTGGCCTCCCATTCTGCCGACCGCTCGCCGTCTCCAACGCGAGTATTCAGCGACAGATCACCATGGAGGCGACTGTCCATCTCGATCACATCGTTGGCAGCAACCTCGAGCTTTTCGGCAATGAGGTGCGCAAGTTCGGGCGTCAGTACCGCCGTATCGCCCGCGAGCTTCCTCATTTCGCCGCGCAGCCTGAAGAAGAGCTTCTTCTGCGCGGCCGTCGTGCCGATCTTGACCAGGGACCATGAGCGCAAGATGTACTCATGGACGGTCGCCTTGATCCACCACATGGCGTAGCTCGAAAACCGCGCGCCGCGTCCGGGTTCGAAACGAGAGGCTGCAATCACGAGTCCAAGATTGGCTTCCGCGATCAGGTCGGCGATCGGTAGACCGTATCCCTTGTAGCCCCGTGCCACCTTGGCGGCGAGGCGAAGATGGCTCGTAATCAGTTCGTCCGTCGCGCTTTTGTCCCGCCACTCCCGCCAGCGCTGCGCGAGCTGCTGCTCGCGGCCACGCTCGAGCAGATCGAAGCGCTTGATGGCTGCGGAATAAGCGAGAATACCAGCCGATTGCAGAGCTGGCACTCCGGTGACATTGGCGGTGGCCTTTTGAGCCTGCATTGACTGCTCCTACGTTGGGTCCGGCACCTCAACTGTAGGGAGAGCGTGGATGGGGCGGCCACTAAATTGGACTTAAGAAATCTGAATTCGGGTTTAGCCGGCACGCGTCGCGCTCGCCGAACCTTAAAACCATTTTTAATTGAGCTGATCGATCCCCCTTGGCAACTTCATAGCAACACGCACTCGTCTGCGTGACACCGATCACATTAGCTTGCCATGGAGTTGGATGTGCCCTTGTTCTCCCGCGGATTCGTGCGCAGACGCGCTATCTCGCTGGCAACCAGCCTGTCGGTCATGGCGACCTCATTCGCTCTCGCGCAGGATCCGAAGCAGAACTCCGAAGCCCATACGCTGACGGATCGGGACGAGCAGCAGTTTCTGTTCGATATCGATCTTGCGATGAGCAACATGAACCGCAGCATGCTGATGACGCCGACCGACGACATCGACCGCGATTTCGTCAATGTGATGGTCCCTCATCATCAGGGCACGATCGACATAGCGCGTGCGGAGATCAAGTACGGCCGCAACGACGAACTTCGGCGGCTCGCAAGGAAGATGGTGAGCGAGCAGGATCAGGAGATCTCCTCCCTGCGTCATGCGCTGCCGGCCGTCACCAATCTGACGCCCTCGACCGGCGCCGAGATTGCCGCGCACGCGCCGAATTGACGGCATCTCGCCACATCGTGAAGACCTGACAGCATTTTCATCCAGGAGCGACTCAAGATGTCCGTCCAGACCCACGATCCCCTTCGGCAATTGTTTGCGCATCCTGCCCTAAGCGGGAGCGAGGAAAGACGTCCGGCATCCACTGAAAGGGCGCGCCTGTCGGCCCTGCCATCCGACCCCGTCGAAATGGAGTCCGGAGATGAAGTCGTTCAGTCGCTGTTTGAGGCCCTGAAGGTCGCCACGCACAACAATGATCGTCAATGCATGGAAGCGCTTCGGCTCGCGATCGCGGTCAGGCAGTTCGGTCTGCGGCCTTCCGCGGAGCGACCGGCCGGGAATGATCAGGCCTCCGTTCGCGGCCGCCATGTCCAGGGGTTGCAGAAATGGCGGCTCAAACGCGTCGTCGACTTCATCGATGCCAGCATGTCGTCGAAGATGAACTCGCGCGATCTGGCTGCGGTCGCGGGGCTTAGCCGCATGCACTTCGCCTCTCAGTTCCGCGTGGCGACAGGCTTGCGCCCGCACGAATTCCTGCTGCAGCGGCGAATTCGGCGGGCCGCGGAGCTGATGAAGGACAGCACAATGCCGATCATGGAGATCGCGCTCACAGTTGGTTTTCAGACCCAAGCCCATTTTACGACCGTCTTCAAGCGCTTCACGGGATGTACTCCCCGGAGCTGGCGCGTCGGCAATCATATGCTCCCGCGATCCGAGCTCGAGCAGGCTGTCACAGAGATCCTGTGACGGCCCTTCCCGATCTTCTGCGGGAAGCGAGGCCGTCGATGTCGAGGCTGCCTGCCCTGTGGGGGCCGCTTTGCGGTCGGGCAATGCGCTCAGGCGTCAGGCAACGGCCTTGTGAACGCCGAGCCGTTTCTCGAACTCAGGGACATTCACGATCGCCCGGCGATGGGTGCCGGCACCGATCCTTGCGAGGTCATTCCACGCCTCGATCTCGAAAAGCAGGCTCTTTGCGTCGACGCTTTTGACACGCGCAAGCGCGCGTACGCGACTACCGACCGGCGTGGCCGCCAGATGCCGGATATCGACCGACATGCCGACGCTGACGTAACCAGGCGGCAGGGCGGCTGCGACCGCGAGGCCAGCGGCCATTTCCATGTGCAGGATCATCATCGGGGTCGCATAGACCTGCGGCATGCCCGGAACGAAATGCCCGACCGTCATGTCGGGGGTGACCACAATCGACACGGCGGCAGCCATGCCGATGGTGACGCTCGCGCTCGGCTTCATTTGTCTCAACTCCTCGGGTCGCTCTAGTCTTGGTGCGGGGACTCGTCCGTAACGTTGGCGCTGGTGCGCTCGATCCGAACCGGGATACCCTTGGAAGACGGCGTGAAGCTAAGGGGATCGTGCGCATAGAGCGGCACCAGCGGATTGGTCTCCGGGTAGTAGGCCGCGCAGCAACCGTTCGGAAACGAGTATCCGACCACGCGGAAGTTGCGCACCCTCCGTTCCAGTCCGTCCGTCGAGGCGGTCACCAGGTCAATGCGTTCGCCGTCCGCAAGTCCGCGCTTCTCCATCTCGAACTGATTGAGGAACACGATGTCGCGCTGGCCATAAACGCCCCGGTAGCGATCGGAGAGCGAATAGAGCGTGGTGTTGTACTGATCATGGCTACGAATCGTGCTGAGCCAGAGCGTCTCCGGATCATCGTTGTTCGGATCTTCGCCGAGGCCATCGAAGACCAGAAAATTGGCCTTGCCGCTGGGCGTCGCCCAGACGCGCTCGCGCGCGGTCGAGACGAGATGGAAGCCGCCGGGTACGCGAATTCGTGCGTTGTAGGCCTCGAATATCGGCAATACGGCCTCGATAGCCTCGCGAATACGATCGTAGTCGCCGACGAAGCCGTCCCAATCGACGACGGAGGACTGCCCGAGAGTCGCCCGGGCCATGCCGGCAACAATCGCGGGCTCGCTCAGAAGGTGCTCGGACGCGGGCTGGTTGCGACCAGCCGACGCGTGCACCATCGACATGGAGTCCTCCACGGTGATGGACTGCGGCCCGGTCGCCTGGACGTCGATCTCCGTGCGGCCGAGGCAGGGCAGGATCAGGGCATCGCGCCCGTGGATCAGGTGACTGCGGTTGAGTTTGGTCGAGATGTGGACCGTGAGATCGAGTCGCTTGAGCGCATCTTGCGTAAGCTGCCAATCCGGAATGGCGGCGGCAAAGTTGCCACCCATCGCGATAAATACCTTGGCGTCACCGCGTATCATCGCTTCAAGCGCCGTGACGACGTTGTGACCGTGCTCACGAGGCGCCTTGAAACCAAAGCAGGATTCCAGCCGGTCGAGAAATTCGCCGGACGGTGCCTCGGTGATGCCGACCGTACGATCTCCCTGCACGTTCGAATGGCCACGAACCGGGCAGATGCCTGCGCCTTCACGGCCGATGTGGCCGCGAAGAAGAGCGAGATTCGCCAATTGCTGAACGTTCTGGGCGCCGCGCCGATGCTGGGTGATGCCCATCCCGTAGACGATAATCGCGCGCTCGGCTTTCATGTAGGCCTGCGCGGCATATTCGATGTCCTCGCGGCTAAGCCCCGAGTAACGCTCGATATCGGTCCATTGCGTCGCCCTCAGGTCACTAACCAGGTCATCAAGACCGTGGGTATGGTCATGGATGAAATCCCAGTCCACAACGGCCGGCTCCCCCCTCTCCCTTGCCGCCGCGTCTTCATCGACCAGAACCTTCATGAGGCCCTTGATCACGGCGACGTCACCGCCGACTCGCACCTGATAGAGGCGCGAGCTGATCTGAGTCGAGCTCAACGTCGCCATCTCGATCGGGCTCTGCGGAGCCTGAAACCGGACCAGGGCGCGTTCACGGAATGGATTGAACGAGATGATAGAAGCGCCGCGCCGGGCCGCGTCGCGCAGGTTGGTCATCATGCGCGGGCTGTTGGTGCCGGGGTTCTGGCCAAAGATGAAGATGCAGTCTGCCTTGTCGAAGTCCTCCAGCAGGATCGTGCCCTTCCCCACGCCGATGGAGTGTGGCAAGCCGACGCTCGTCGCCTCGTGACACATGTTGGAGCAATCGGGGAAATTGTTGGTGCCGTATTCCCGCACGAAAAGCTGATACAGAAAGGCGGCTTCGTTCGAGGTGCGGCCGGAAGTGTAGAACTCCGCCATGTTCGGATCGGGCAGTGCCTTCAGATGCCGACCGATGATCGAGAACGCCTTGCTCCAGCTCACCGGGAGATAGCGGTCCGTTGCTCCATCATAGGCCATCGGATGCGTGAGACGACCTGCCATCTCAAGATCATAGTCACTCCAGGTGGCGAGTTCGGCCACCGAGTGTTCTGCGAAGAACTCGGGCGCGCAACGCTTGGCGGTCGCTTCCCACGCCACGGCCTTCGCACCGTTCTCGCAGAACTCGAATGACGAGGTGTGCTTCGGATCTGGCCAGGCGCAGCCGGGACAGTCGAACCCTTCGGGCTGGTTCATGCACCGGAGCGTGTTCGCCCCCTTGATCGGAATCCGCTGTTCGATCAGGTGCTCGCTGAGGGCCTTGAGCGCACCCCACCCGCCCGCTGGATGATGATAGGGGTGAACTGCCTTCCGTTCCGACATTGCGAAAACCTCTGCGGGTATCGATGCAGAACAGTTGCGACTTCGATCGCGGGCTTTCTTTCGAGAATGCCGGATCGTGCCAGTGCGACAGATCGCGGGGTTCGATCAGGGAGATGCCGTCGTGCATTCCGGAAAAGCGGAGGGTCTCTGTGCATTGGCCCATGTCGGCGCTTTCCTAACTCCGTGGAGGGAGACCGCTGTTGACGGCTCTGGAGAGCAATCCTTTTGGAGGTACGATCGTGATTTCGAGACGAAACCTGCTGGCAGCCTCGGCCATGGGCGCGGCCATGGTATCCTCGGTGAAGGCCGCATCTTTCGGCAATCCGGACGAGCCGCCCCAGGGCGCCATCAATGCGAAGGGCCTGGGAAATCTCAGCGATCCTGGCCCGCAGAGCCAAGTTCTGGGCGGCCAATTTCCCTCCGCACAATCTCCCCCGGCGACGGACATCGGCGGCATGCCGACGCCGTGGGCCTCGTTCAACAACGCGCCGAAGCGGATCCAGAATGGCGGATGGGCACGGCAGGTTACCGTTGCAGATTTTGCAATCTCGAAAGAGATTTCCGGTGTCAATATGCGGCTGACCGCCGGCGGAATTCGCGAGTTGCACTGGCACCAGGCCGCCGAGTGGGCGATCATGACGTACGGCACGTGCCGGGTCACGGTCCTGGACGCGCAAGGACGCCCCTATGTCGCCGACGTCAGGGAGGGCGACCTCTGGTATTTCCCGCCCGGCGCGCCACACTCATTGCAGGGGCTAGGTCCGGATGGCTGTGAGTTCGTGATCTGCTTCGACGATGGTCATGCGGACGAATTCAACACCTTGCTCGTAACCGACTGGTTTGCTCACACCCCGCCCGAGGTGCTGGCCAAGAATTTCGGTGTGCCCGCCGAAACCTTTGCCAAGATACCGCTGCACAATCTGTGGATCTTCCAGGGCACCTTGCCGGGCGATCTGATCACCGATCGCGCCGCCGTCCAAAAGGACGCTCCGGTGCCTACGCATCCCTTCATCTTTCCGCTTGGGTCATCCCGTCCGTTCAAATCTTCCGACACAGGAAGCATCCAGGTCGCCGACAGCAGCAATTTCAAGGTTTCAACCGCGGTTTCGGCCGCGCTGGTCACGGTTCGTCCCGGCGGCATCAGGGAGATGCACTGGCACCCCAACGCGGACGAGTGGCAGTACTACATCAAAGGCAAGGCGCGCATGACGGTATTTGACACCGGTCCGAACGCACTGACGACGGACTTCAATGCCGGTGATATCGGCTACGTCAGGCGCAACCTCGGCCACTACGTCGAGAACGTCGGCGACACCGATATGCAGTTCATCGGCGTGTTCCGCGCCCCGCACTACGAAGAAGTCTCGCTCTCCAACTGGCTCACGCATACGCCGCCGAAGCTCGTGGCGCAGCATCTCAATGTCGACGAAGGCACGATCGCGAGCTGGCCAGACTATGTGCCGGGCGTCATGCCGAAGCGATAAACCAAGCCTCGTTCGGCTGAACCTGTGGAAGCCGTCGATCAGCAAATCCTGATCGATGGCGTCCTCATCAGGAGGCATTCCACCCGAATGCAATCGTCGTCAACCCGCCTTCACGTCGTCGATCGATTTGGCGATCTCTCTCAGCGTTTCCGAGAGTGCGGAAAATTCCATTGCGCGAGGATCGCTCTTGCGCCAGGCAAGCCCCACCTGTCGCGAAAAGGTGGCCCCCGGCGGCCGTGAATAGGCAACCGCATCCCGCTCGGATACGGCAAGGGCGGGTACCAGCGTGCAGCCCTCGCCAGCCGCGACCATGTATTTCAGAGTCTCCAGACTGGTGGCGAGGCGATTGGTCCGGCCCGGAGCAGAGCAGCCCGCGAGCGCCTGCTCGCGCAGGCAATGTCCCTCCTCCAGGAGCAGCCGCTCCTCGGCGTCCAGCATGTCCCAGGTCGGGCCGCCCCTGCGGGACGCAGGATGCCCCTTCGGGCACGCCAAGAGGAACGGTTCCGAAAAAATCGCGGTGCTCGCTAATGCGGCGTCGGTTTGGGGAAGCGAGAGAAGCACGGCATCGACCTCGCCGTCGATCAGCTTCGGCACGAGCTCGCCGGTGAGACCTTCGCTCAGAACGAGAGCGAGTTCGGAATATTTCTTGCGAAGTGCCGGCAATATCCTTGGAAAAAGATAGGGTCCGAGCGTCGAGATTGCGGCGAGCCGCAGTACACCACCGAACGGCTTGTCCGATCGCTGGACGATCGTGAAGAGAAGCCGCGCCTCCGCCAGAACGCGACGAGCCTGTTCGACAAAAGACTTGCCTTCGACCGTCACGATGACGCGCCGCGTGGTCCGCTCGAAGATCACCATGCCGAGCCAGGCTTCGAGCTTGCGAACCTGCGCGGACAACGACGGTTGCGCAACGCGACAATGCTCGGCGGCGCGGACGAAACTGCCGTGGTCCGCAATGGCGACGACATATTCGAGATCGCGCAACGACAGGCCGCTCAGATTCATCGCATGGAGCTCCGGGGTATAGGTCACGACTATCGAACCAGATAGTAACAAGGCCGACGTCTATCAATCCGTGCGCAAGCCGTCGGCCGAAACGTCGCTTGCCCTGCGCCAGACGCGATGGCCAGGATCGACGGACCTTTGGCCGAGATCGACGGGCCTCTCGCGTTGTGGCCAAACGCCCCGAATTTTAGCTTTCCGTACGTGGACACACACAAGTGCGGAGAGAACGATGTACCAACTTCACTACTTCCCCAGCAACGCCAACGCAGCGCCCCACATGGTGCTCGAAGAGCTCGGCCAGGCGTACGAGCTTGTCCTTGTCGACCGCGCCAACAATGCCCAGAAATCGGAAGAATACCTGGCGATCAACCCGAATGGTCGCATTCCCACCCTGGTCGACGGAGGACTCGTGCTGTCCGAGGCAGCGGCGATTGTTCTTCACCTCGTCGACCAGCATCCGGAAGCCAACCTTGCACCCAGGATCGGTGCCCCCGAGCGCGCCAAGTTCTATCAGTGGCTGATTTTCCTGACGAACTCGCTCCAGGAAGAACTGATGATCTGGCAGTACCCCGATCGCCTGACGGGCACGGAAGCTGCCGCGACGGAGATCGTCAGGGATGGCGCGGAGCGGCGCGCCGGCGCCTACCTGGACGTCATCGAGCAGCACCTGGAAACGAACGGCCCCCTCTTCCTCGGGGACAAGTTGAGCGCGGCCGATTTTTACCTCGTCATGCTCGCCCGCTGGGCGCGCCCGATGTCCAATCCGCCCCGTTCGCGGCCGCACATCGCGCGGCTGCTCGACATGGTGACGGCGCTGCCCGCAGTCCGCCGAGCCTATGAACACGAAGGCGTCACCGGTGAAATCTGCTGAACGCAACAACGCGGCGTGGCGATCGCGTCACCCCCATCCAAATCTTAGAAGGATCCTTCAATGACAACGCAGTTCAAAAGCCGCAACATGCCGGAACGGATGAACCTGCCTTTCGTAGGCCTAGCCACCTTTGCCGGCCAGCCTGCCTGCACCGATTGGGATAGGCTCGACGGCGCCGATGTCGCCGTGCTTGGCATTCCGATCGATACGGCCTCAAGCTATCGCGTCGGAACACGCTTCGGGCCGCGCGCGATTCGCGAAGCATCCATGTTCCACGGCTTTGGTCCGGAAGGCGTATTCGATTTCGAGGACGAGGTGACCTATCTCACTGCCGAGGAAGTCAAGATCGTCGACGCCGGCGACAGCGACGTCATCTACGCCGACACCAAGCGCAGCCTGGCGAACGCCGAGCTGGCGGTGCGCGCACTGCTCGATGCCAAGACGATGCCGTATATCCTTGGCGGCGATCACGCCATAACCATGGCAACCGTCGCGGCGTATTCGAACGAGAAGCCGATCCACATCATCCATCTCGATGCGCATTTCGACTTCATCGATGAGCGCAACGGCATCAGCTGGGGTCACGGCAGCCCGATGCGGCGCGCCTCGGAGATGGCGCATGTGAAGGGCATCACGACGCTCGGCCCGCACAACATGGCCTCGGTTAGCAGAAAAGACTACGAGGCGGCGAAGGCCTACGGCACGCACGTCGTCTCAATGCGCAAGTTCCGCTCGATCGGCGCCGCTGCGGCGCTCTCCCACATTCCGGATGGCGAGCGGGTCTACGTCTCGATCGACATCGACAGCTTCGATCCGTCGATCGCGCCGGGGACCGCAACGATCAGCCATGGCGGTTTCAGCTATTACGAAGCCAAGGACCTCCTCCAGGAGATCGCATGGCGCTTCGAGGTGGTCGGCGCCGACTTCGTCGAGGTCTCGCCGCCCTACGATCCCTCGGGAATCACGTCACTGCTCGCGGCGCGGATCAGTCTCGATTTCATCGGCTCGATCTTCCACGAGCGCGCCAAGCGGCGCGGCTGACGATGTGAACGCGTCGTCGTGCAAACAGGCAATCCAGGCCAGGCCGGCTTGGCTACTTGAGTGCGGCCGCCCGGGGCGAACGCCCTCGATCTACGAAACCCGGATTATGAGGCACAGCCTCTCAATCCGATAGCACTCTTGTCATTCTCCTATTGATCCGAGGATGACAAGATTTCTCTCAACACCAATGCAGGAGAACCCCAATGAACGATAAGACTCAAAGACCGTATCTGACGCACGCATCCGGCGCGCCGGTCACGGATAACGTCAATATCCAGACGGCCGGACCGCGCGGACCGGCGTTGCTGCAAGACGTCTGGTTGATCGAAAAGCTCGCGCATTTCGACCGAGAGGTGATCCCGGAGCGCCGCATGCACGCCAAGGGCTCGGGCGCTCATGGCACATTCACGGTGACCCACGACATCACCCGCTATACCAAGGCCAAGATCTTCTCCGAGATCGGCAAGCAGACGCCGATGTTCGCGCGATTCTCGACGGTCGCCGGCGAGCGCGGCGCGGCGGACGCCGAGCGTGACATCCGCGGGTTCTCGCTCAAGTTCTATACCGAGGAAGGCAACTGGGACATGGTCGGCAACAACACGCCGGTGTTCTTCTTTCGCGACCCGTTGCGCTTTCCCGATCTGAACCACGCCATCAAGCGCGATCCCTATACGGGCATGCGCAGTGCCGACAACAACTGGGATTTCTGGACGCTGCTTCCCGAAGCGTTGCACCAGGTCACCGTCGTCATGAGCGAGCGCGGCATCCCGAAGAGCTACCGCCACATGCATGGCTTCGGCAGCCACACCTACAGTCTGCTCAACGCGAACAATGAGCGCGTCTGGGTGAAGTTTCACTTCCGCACCCAGCAGGGCATTCAGAACCTGACCGACGGAGAGGCAGAGGCCCTGGTCGGCAAGGATCGCGAAAGCCATCAGCGCGACCTCTTCGGGAGCATCGAGCAAGGCGAGTATCCTCGCTGGACCCTGTGCATCCAAGTAATGACGGACGAGCAGGCGACTAAGTTTGCCTTCAATCCGTTCGATCTCACCAAGGTCTGGCCGAAGGCCGACTATCCGCTGATCGAGGTGGGCTATTTCGAGCTCAATCGGAACCCGGAAAACGTCTTTGCCGAAGTCGAGCAGGCAGCGTTCTCGCCCGCCAATATCGTGCCGGGTATCGGTTACTCGCCGGACAAGATGCTCCAGGCGCGTTTATTCTCCTATGGTGATGCGCAGCGCTACCGGCTCGGTGTCAACCATCACCACATTCCGGTCAACGCACCGAAATGCCCGTTCCATAGCTATCACCGCGACGGTGCAATGCGGACTGACGGAAATCTTGGCCGCACCCCGACGTACTGGCCAAACAGCCGTGGCGAATGGACGGATCGGCCCCAGTTGAACGAGCCGCCGCTCGAGATCACGGGAGCGGCCGCGCATTGGGATCACCGCGTGGACGACGACCACTGGCAGCAACCGGGCAATCTATTCCGGAAGATGAGCCCGGCGCAGAAGCAGACGTTGTTCGACAACACCGCACGCCAGGTGGGCCAGGCAGCAGGGCATATCCAGGAACGCCACGTGGCCAACTGCGCCAAGGCGGACCCAGCCTACGGCAAGGGGGTTGCCGACGCGCTGGCGAGGTTCGTCGAGGGCAAGCTCTAGCCATCGTCGGAAGGCAGCGAGACCTCGCTGAAACCAGTCGCCCGCGCCGATCGGCGCGGGCGCAGCAAGCCCTCAGGAGGACTTCGAGGATGTTCGACTACATCAGCAGTTTTGAACACGCCATCAGTGCTCTCAAGCACGAGCAGCGATATCGTGTGTTCGTCGACCTGGAACGCCGGGCGGGACAGTTTCCCCATGCCATTTGGAATGGACCGGACGGCAGGCGAGACGTCGTCGTCTGGTGTTCGAACGACTATCTAGGCATGGGCCAGCATCCGAAAGTTATCGAAGCAATGTGCCGCGCCGCACGCAGCATGGGGGCCGGCGCAGGGGGCACACGCAACATCTCGGGGACAAACCGTGCGCTCGTCCAACTGGAGGCCGAGATCGCGGACTTGCACTGCAAGCAGGCCGCGCTCGTCTTCACGTCGGGATATGTCTCGAACCAGACCGGCATCGCGACGCTTGCGAGGCTTCTTCCCGACTGTCTGATTCTGTCCGACGCGCTCAATCACAATTCCATGATCGAGGGTGTGCGCGCGGCCGGGTGTGCCAAGGAGATCTGGCGGCACAACGATGTCGAACATCTGGAGCAGTTGCTCTCACGCGCAGCGCCGGGCCGCCCGAAGTTGATCGTCTTCGAAAGCGTCTACTCCATGGATGGAGACGTCGCGCCGATCAAGCAGATTTGCGATCTCGCAGATCGTTACGAGGCAATGACGTATCTCGATGAGGTGCACGCGGTCGGAATGTACGGCCCGCGCGGTGCCGGCATCGCCGAACGCGATGGCATCATGGATCGGATCGACATTGTCGAAGGGACGCTCGCCAAGGCTTTCGGCACGCTTGGCGGCTATATAGCAGGGCGGAGCGCCGTCATCGACGCGGTGCGATCCCATGCGCCGGGATTCATTTTCACAACTGCACTGCCGCCGGCCGTCGCTGCGGCCGCCACAGCGTCGATCGCTCATCTCAAGGCATCGCACTGCGAGCGCGTCGCGCAGCGCATGTCCGTAGCAGCGACCAAATCCGCGTTGCGCAAAGCCGGCTTGCCCGTGATGCCGACCGAAACGCACATTGTCCCGGTGATGGTAGGAGATCCCGAGCTTTGCAGGCAGGCGAGCGACCTTTTGCTCGACCAATGCGGCATCTATATCCAGCCGATCAACTATCCGACCGTCCCCAAAGGCACCGAACGACTGCGAATTACACCGACCCCGGCACACGATGCTCGGCTGGTCGAGCAATTGGCCGACTCCATGGTCTGGGTCTGGCGGCAGCTCGGTCTTCCCCTCACAAAACGGCATCGGCCTTTGGACCGGCCCGAATTGACGGTCGCCGCGGCCGGCTACTCGGCGGCGTCGGCATCATCGCGAATTCGAACCTTTTAAACTCAAAGCCGCCGCGCCGACTTGCCCGGTGCGGGATCAGTCTATGAGGAGGTGGATATGACCATCCTGCACTCCGATGTCGATGGGTCGGCGAACTCCCGAAAGATGGGGGTGCTCCTGAGCAATCTCGGCACTCCGGACGGCACGGACTATTGGTCCGTCAGGCGATATCTCGCCGAGTTCTTGTCCGATCGGAGGGTGATTGAAGCGCCCAGACTACTCTGGCTCTTCATTTTGAATGCGCTGATTCTGACTGCGCGACCACAACGAAAGGGCAAGGATTACGCAGCGATCTGGAACCGCGACCGGAACGAGAGTCCGCTTAAAACCATCACGAGGTCGCAGGCAGAGAAGCTGCAACAATCTATCCGTGACGGTCTTCTTGGCGATACGAAATCCAACGTCATCGTCGGCTGGGGGATGCGTTACGGAAACCCGTCCCTGAAAGCCGCAACCGAGCGGCTCGTGGCGAGGGGATGCGAACGCATCCTCTTCGTCCCGCTCTATCCGCAGTATTCGGCCGCCACGAGCGCGACGGCATGCGACAAGCTCTTCGAAGTGCTCGCATCCATGCGAAATCAGCCGGCATTGCGAGTCGCCGCGCCCTACTACGATCAGGATACCTATATCAATGCGATTGCGGGCTCACTAACCGAACGTCTCCTTCGCGCCGGTTCCGAACCGGACGTCATCGTCGCATCTTTTCACGGCATGCCGCTCAGTACTCATGTCGCGGGCGATCCATACTATGCCCATTGTCACAGGACCGCGGACCTCATTCGGACACGCTTGGGGCTACCGCAAGAACGCCTGATCGTCACGTTCCAGTCACGCTTCGGTCGGGCGGAGTGGTTGAAACCGCATACGGACGAGACCATAAAGGCGCTTGCGGCGAAGGGCGCCAGGCGAATCGCAGTCGTAACTCCCGGGTTCTCGGCCGATTGTCTGGAAACAATCGAGGAGATCGGACAGGAAAACGCGAAATACTTCTTCGACGAAGGCGGCGAAGCATTCGCTCGCGTCGATTGTTTGAACGACAGCGACCATGGAATGCGCGTGATCGAGGCGGTTGTACGCCGTGAATTGAGCGGCTGGGTCTGACGCAAATGGGTAGGGCGACCTGTGGGACGCGGGACGCCCACGCCTTGCGATGGGGGAGAACGAGATGACTGGCACGCCGATCGCGATTATTGTGCCGCCGAACGCGCAATCATTGGACATTTCCGGCCCTCTGGATGCCTTTCTGGAAGCCAATCGGCAGGCTCCCGGCAGATGCAACTACGATGTGCGTCTGTTGTCGATCGGTCCGGATCGAGCCGTGACGGCTGGAGCGATGTCGATTTTGACCCACTGCTCGATCTTCGAAGACGAGCAACCGATCGATACGCTGCTGGTCGCCGGCACCCCCGACTACGCCCGCGCTTACACGGACTCGCCTCTCCATGCATGGCTGCGACGGCACGCGCCGCGCAGCCGCCGCCACGGCTCCGTCTGCACCGGCGCCTTCTTTCTCGGCGCCGCCGGACTGCTGGACGGCTTCAGCGTGACGACGCACTGGCAGCACGCCGGTGAATTGGCGGAGAGATTTCCGGCCGCAAAAGTGGTATCCGATCAGATCTTCGTCGAGGATGGACCCCTGTGGACATCAGCCGGCGTCACTGCCGGAATCGACCTCGCATTGAAGCTGATCGAGAACGATCACGGGCGCGATGTCGCGCTCTCCGTCGCCCGCCGCCTGGTCGTTTTCCTGAAGCGACCGGGCGGCCAGTCGCAGTTCAGTGCCCATCTCGCCGCGCAGGTCGCGACCGAAGGGCGCATTCAGACGATCCAGCATTGGATCCTCGATCATTTGCCCCTCGACCTGACGGTGAAGACGCTTGCCTCGCGGGCCGCGATGAGCGTGCGCAATTTTACCCGCGTTTTTCAAGAGGAGGCAGGAATGACGCCGGGCGACTTCGTCGAGATGGCGCGCGTCGATTCGGCGCGGCGTCTGCTCGAGGATACTGACAAGCCGTTGCAGCGCGTCGCATCGAGCTGCGGCTTTGCAAATCCCGACGTGATGCGCAGAGCCTTTCTGAGGCGGATTGGCACGGGCCCAAGTGAATATCGCGAACATTTCCGCCGATAAGGCCGCTCCGCCGGCAATGCAACCGACCAACTTTCTGTCACCAGGAAGAAGAGATGAAAATTCCGCACCTCTTCTTTGCTATATTGGCATCGATTTCCCCAGCAAACGGGACCCCTGTTGCGCCGGTTGATCCCCCTTTCAGTGCCGAACGCATCGAACAGCTGTCGCAGGAGATAAGGCGGGCCGTCGTGTCCCGTTGCCGAGGCCAGGCACTATTTCGCAACTTACGACAACAATTCGCACGTTGTCCGGCTGGACTATTCCTTGCTTCGATGTGATCGCCGCAGCAGCTCTGCACGTCTTCCGGTTGCCTCCAGCAGACTTTCGCGAAGTCGCACGGCAGATACGTGCTGACCAGCTCAAACTTCAAGGCGGCCTTCGAGCCGGGAAATTCCATTCTTCAGCCTGATTTCGCACGCAAGCGAACGAGTGCTGACGCACGCAAACCGATACAGTCGCACGCGAAACGACCAAGGGAATTTGATCAAGGCTAAGGGGTTCTGCCATGAGATTGTTGCACACGGGATTGGCGGTTTCGGCTGGAATAGGTGCCGCAGTCTTCCTGGCGGCAGCAACTCTGCCCGCGCACGAGAGCGTCGCACCGTTATCGCCGGCGGCCCTCGCCGAGATCGCCCGGGTCGAAGCCGAAATAGACCGCATCGAAGCGGACACTTTGAAGCAACTCACCTCCGTTCCGGATAACCAGGTGCAGCAGATCGAACTGCTCGGAAAACTGATGCTTTTCGACAAGGAGCTCTCGGTCAATCGCAACGAAGCTTGCGCGTTCTGCCACATGCCCGAAACGGGATTTACGGGACCAATTTCCGAACTAAACCGGACCACCGGCTCATATCCCGGATCGGTTCGGACGCGGTTCAGCGAACGGAAGCCTCAGACGCACACTTATGCGCCGCTCGCTCCGGTGCTGCACTACAACGAGGCGCAGGGCGATCTCGTTGGAGGTAACTTCTGGGACATGCGTGCGACCGGTCGTCGCCTCGGCAATCCTGCGGCCGAGCAAGCCGAAGGTCCCCCCATCAATCCGACAGAGATGGGCCTGCCCGACATTGCGTGCTCCGTGTACCGCGCTTCGCAACGGCCTTATCGCGGCCTGTTCGAAGCCGTCTGGGGTGCACAGGCCTTTGCGCTCGATTGGCCGGTAAACGCTGAAGACGTCTGCAATACCCCCGGCCCACCGGCTCCCGGCGATCCTGCGCCGATGCATCTGAGCCCTGTCGATCGCGGCCGCGCGGCCACGACGTTCGACCAGATGGCGCAATCGATCGCCGGGTACGAAGCCTCGCATGAAGTCACGGCGTTCACCTCGAAGTACGACGCTGTGCTCGCGGGAAAGGCGCAGTTCACCCCACAGGAGCAACAAGGTTACGAAGCCTTCCGCGGCAAGGGCCGGTGCAACGAATGTCACCGTGACGGCGGTCCCGGCGAAGACCCGCTCTTCACGGACTTCACCGCGAGCAACATCGGTACGCCCGCCAATCCGCAGCTTCCCTACTATTCTGAGGGCCTGCCTGACGCGCGCGGCTACGTCGCCAACAAGAACGGTTCATCATTCGTGGATGGCGGCGTCGGAGCTTTTCTCTCCGGTGGTCATCCGCTCAGCCAACCATCTGCCGTTGATGCGCGCTGGAAGGCACTGTCGTCGGACAATCGAGGGCGCTTCCGAGTCCCCACGCTGCGCAATGTTGACAAGCGACCGTCGCCTGATTTCGTGAAGGCCTTTGGCCACAATGGCTACTTCAAAAACCTGAAGCAGATTGTCCATTTCTACAACACGCGCGACGTGTTGCCGCGCTGCGCACCTCACGACCCCCGCGAAGGGACCGGCTGTTGGCCGGCGCCCGAAAGCGCCGACAACATGAACAAGAGCAAGACCGGAAATCTGGGCTTGTCCGATCAGGAAGAGGACGCGTTGGTTGCGTTCATGCAGACCCTGACGGATGGGTACACACAGAACAATTAGCCCGGAAACTGAGGGAAAGTCGTTGTCACGCCGCTGATTTGTTCGACCTCAGCCAACGCTCGAGGCCCCGAGTGGAGAGCATGAGCGCGAGAGCCGACGTTCACCGGGATAACACGGCCAAACTGGTGAGAGCCCCAAACATTACGATCCAGGTGATAAACAGATCTATCGGCATCTTTGATCATTTTCGGTTCATCCGCTTCAACGAAAGCGATTTCACAATTCGCATCCATGTATCAGTGGTCACATGGTCCAAAATGTAGGTAGGCAGCAAATGCTGATTGACCGTGCACAATTGCGAGAGCGGATCACTAGAGAAGATCTCGCCGTAATCAATGATGTCCCGCCGTGCCCCCCACCTTGCCTCTGAACACCCGATACCCGATCGCGACATACAGCACCATCAAGGGGAAGACAAAGAGGCCCTCGCCCCAGAACATGAAAGCGAGACTGGCGTGAGGCGCCGCCGCCTCGTCGATCGTGATGGCAAACGGGATCATGTAAGGCCAGAAGGAAAGTGCCAGCGTTCCAAACGCCGCGACGAAGATGACGGCGACAGCGGCGAACGGCCAACGATCGTTGTGATGGAGGATGCTGGTGGCCAGTACGACCGCGGCCACGGCGCCGACGGCTGGAAATACAAACAGATAGGGCCTGTCGAGCCAGCGATGCATGATCGGAAGGTTCTCGATCAGGGCGTGCGCGAAGACGATGATCAGGAACGCCAGGACGGCGAGCGCCAGCCCAGGTATCTGGCGACGAGCCGTATCACGGACGCCCGACTCGCACTTTTGCACCAGCCAGCTGGCGCCCAAAAGAGCGTAGCCCAGACACAACCCGATGCCGCACAACAGCGAGAACGGGCTCAGCCAGCCCAAAACGCCGCCGACATAGACCCCGTCGGCGAACTTCAGGCCCTGCACCAGGGCTCCGACAGTCACGCCTTGCATGAAGCTCGCGGCGAACGACCCGCCCACGAAGCTCACGTCCCAGATCCAGCGAAACTTCGGTGCCGCCCTATGGCGAAACTCGAAGGCAACGCCGCGCAGGATCAGCCCAAGCAGCATGATGATGACCGGCAGATAGAAGGCCGACAGCAACGTGGCATAGACAAGAGGAAAGGCGCCCCACAGGATCACGCCTGCAACGACCAGCCAGGTCTCATTGCCGTCCCAGACCGGGGCGACAGTGTCGAGCATCGTGTCGCGATCCGCCTCGCTGCGGGCGAGAGCGAACAACATGCCGACCCCGAGATCGAATCCGTCGAGCAGCAGATATATCGATATGCTGATGGCAAGAAGAGCGACCCAGAACAAGATCATCTCTATTCTCCTGCGCTCTGAATGAGTTCGGGGTCGGCGAGCGACATCGGGCGGTTTGGAGAGGCGCCGTGCGGCGGCTCGACGACGAGGCGCGTCGGACCGGTGCGCAAGAGCCGATAGATGTAGAATGTGCCGAACGAGAAGATGAAGAGATAAACCGCTCCGAACAGCAAGAGCGAGGTCAACGCCGCCGGAGCTGTTAGGAACGGCGTCACGGCGTCCGCCGTCCGCAGCAATCCGTAGATCGCCCAGGGCTGTCGCCCGACCTCGGCAACATACCAGCCGGTGAGAATGGCGATGAACGGAAGCGGGAAACTGAGAAAGATTGCCCAGAGCATGAGGCGGTTCCGGCGCAGGCGCCGCTTGATGCTCAGATAGGATCCGAACCACGCGATCGCGAGCATGATCAGCCCGCAGCCGACCATGATGCGGAACGTCACGAACGGTATCAGCACCGGCGGGCGATCCTGCGGCGCGAAATCGGCCAGGCCCACTTCTTGCGAGGTCAGGCTCGAGCTGGCGATGACGCTTCCGAGAATCGGTACCTTGATCTCGTACTTGTTGCTTTCAGTCGCTGGATCTGGCAGCCCGATCAGCACTTCGCTCGCAGGCCGCTCGTCATGCCAGCGCCCCTCGATGGCCGCGAACTTTGCCGGCTGGTAGTCGTGAACGTAGTCGCCGACCAGATGGCCGAACACGAGCTGCGCGGGGATCAGGAGCGCTGCGAGGAACAGTCCCATCCGCAGCATCACCCTGGACTCTGCGTAATTGTCGCCACGCAGCACGTACCATGCACCGGTCGCGGCAACGCAGAATGTCCCCGTGAGATAGGCCGCCAGCAGCATGTGCGGAAAGCGCGACCATACGACCGAATTGAAGATGATCTTCGTCCAATCGTCCGGCACGAAGTAGCCGTTCTGGAGGACGTAGCCGACCGGCACCTGCATCCAACTGTTGTTGACCATGATCCAGAAGGCGGACAACGTGGTCCCGAGCGACACCATCGCGGTGGAGAACAAATAGAACCATGGCGGCACTCGCTTGCGTCCGAACACGAGGACGCCGAAGAAGCTGGCTTCCAGCATGAACGCCGTGAAGGTCTCGTAGGAGAGAAGCGGACCTTGGATAGGTCCCGACATCTTCGCCAGAACACTCCAGTTCGTCCCGAACTGGAATCCCATGACGACGCCCGAAACGACGCCCATGCCGAAGGCGACGCCGAAGATCTTGAGCCAGAATTCGAATAGCGCCTGATAGACGGGACGACCCGTTCGCATGTGCATTGCTTCGAGGACGGTCAACCAGGCCGCAAGACCGATCGTGAAGGCCGGGAAGATGATGTGAAATGAAATGGTGAAGCCGAACTGTATCCGCGACAGCAGAAGCGCCGTTGCATCCATGTGAGCTATCCTTTCCCCTCACGGGCCTCGCGTTGATCCCGCCGTGGTGCAGGTAGGCGTCGCTTCGCCGCAGCCTTTCCGGAGCGAATGGGTTTTTTGCGCATTTGCACGCAGGATCCGGCCGAAGCGACGGCATAATCCCACGTACGCGAGCAGCCTTCACGCTGCGATAGTCGGACAGTCGGAAAAGATGAGGCGATCGGGATGGGTAAAGATCTCATATCCATCCGCACGGGCGACCGCGATCAGCGTGATGCCCGCCTGCTCAGCTGTCTCAACTGCAAGCGAGGTCGGTGCCGACACCGCGACGAGCACAGGAGCGCCGATTCGCGCGGTTTTCTGCACCATTTCAACCGAAACGCGGCTTGTCAGAAGGACCGCACCGCCTGCCCGCACCATGTTCTCTCGCATGAGCGCACCGGCGAGCTTGTCGAGTGCGTTGTGACGGCCGACATCCTCCCGCACCAGACCTATGCCTTTGTTCGGTTGCCAGAAAGCGGCGGCGTGCACGCCCCGTGTCTTCTGATTGAGCTCTTGCAAGGGCGCCAGCGTGCTCATGGCGTTCAACAGGTCGCGCGCGCGAAAGGTCGCCGTGCTTGATACATGCCGCGGCGTGGGACAGGCCTGCTCCAGGCTTTCGATGCCGCATAATCCGCAGCCGACCGGACCGGTCATGGCCCGGCGGCGCGCCGAGAGTTCGTCCGCCCGATATCGGGCCAGCCACATTTGAACCTCGATCCCGAGGTTGCTCTCCACGATCTCGATGCTGGCAATCTCGTCCGCCTGCTCGATGATCCCTTCCGTCAGGGCAAAGCCAACTCCGAAATCCTCCAGATCGGCCGGGGTGGCCATCATCACTGCGTTGGTAGATCCGCCAAAGGTGAGCGCAATCGCCCTCTCCTCCGCCACATATCTCGATGAAGGCGTGGGGTTTCCACCGCGCCAGAGAAGCTTCGCACGCTGCTGAAGCGGACCATTGCCGATCATTGCTGCTCCTTCCAGGTACCGTACCCGTTTAGATAGCCTTGCCTCCCGACTGATGTTTTCGTAACGCGATCGCATTTTCTTGATCGCACGACAGCGCTTCTAGGCAATCGGTTCGCCCTGCTGCGTGCGAATTCGAAAGATCATTCGGTGGTGGACGACGATATCGGATGGAAGCCCAACCAGGCCGATAGGGCCGCGTGAATCGTCATTCTGGGCTAGTGGACAGCGAACTAAATGCACGGAGCGTACGAGCATGACTAAGCCGGAAAGTACTGGTCTCGCCAATCGGCCACGGGCCGGTGCACTCAGACGACCTATTCACCAGATCCTGGTGCCATTCCCGGTGGCTTACTTTGCGGCGGCATTCGCGACCGACCTGGCCTATTGGAGGACCGCCGAGGTGATGTGGTACCGGTTTTCCGTCTGGCTGATCGCTGGGGGATTGATCATGGCTGCGCTCGTCGCGCTGGCCGCGGTAGTCGATCTCTTTCGTAACCAAAGACCAGCATGGATCCACGCACTTGCCTACGCGGCCGCGGTCGTGCTGTCCGTTCTCAATGTCCTTGTCCATAGCCGGGACGGCTATACCGCGGTCGTTCCCACGGGGCTAACCCTCTCGGGTGTCGTTCTCGTCGTTCTGCTTTTCGCGATCTCCCCCGGCTGGACGTTGACCCGTCGCTATCGTATCGGAGCAAAGGCATGACCCCAGTCAAGACGAGCTTGCCCCGAGTTGCTGCCATCATGGCCGCTGTCGCCGGATTGGGTCTGGCCGGCTGCAACGATGCCGGAGGTGATCCGAAACTGCAGATCGGCGCCAATCCCGTGCTGCCGCAACTGCATCAATACCTGCTGCCGCCGATCCGCATTGCGACACCTGTGGGCTGGGGGTCCGAGACACCCAAGGTCCCGCAGGGGCTAAAGATCCAGGCGCTTGCCACAGGGCTGCAGCACCCGCGATCGGTTTACGTTCTGCCGAATGGCGACGTGCTGGTCGTCGAGAGCAACGGTCCAAAGGCGCCGATCTTCCGTCCCAAGGATCTGGTCACCGGCGTGGTAGAGACGCTCGCCGGCGCCAAGGCGAAAGACGCCAACCGGATCACGCTGCTCCGCGACACCAATGGCGATGGCATTCCCGACGTACGGACGGTGTTTCTGGATCACCTCAATTCTCCGTTCGGCGTCGCGCTGGTTGGACACGATCTCTACGTTGCGAATACGGATGCGATCATGCGCTATCCGTATCAGGACGGGCAGACCAGCATCACCGCCAAAGGGACCAAGCTGACCGATCTGCCGGGTGGACCGATCGATCACCATTGGACGAAGAGCCTTCTGGCGAGCCCAGACGGATCCAAGCTTTATGTCGGCGTCGGATCGAACAGCAATATTGCGGAAAACGGCATACAAGCCGAGTACGAACGCGCCGCCATCTGGGAGGTCGATCGCACCACCGGCGCTCACCGCATCTTTGCCAGCGGGACGCGGAACCCGACGGGGTTACAGTGGGAGCCGACGACCGGCAAGCTGTGGGCGATTGCCAACGAACGCGACGAGATCGGACCCGACCTGGTGCCGGACTATCTCACCTCAGTGCAGGATGGCGGGTTTTACGGCTGGCCGTACAGCTATTACGGCCAGCATCTCGATCCGCGCGTTCAGCCGCAACGGCCCGATCTGGTCGCGAAAGCGATCGTGCCGGACTACGCGCTCAGCTCCCACGTGGCTCCCCTGGGATTTGCCATGTCCTCCGGCCATAATCTTCCTGCGAACTATCAGAGCGGCGCCTTCGTCGGAGAGCACGGCAGCTGGGATCGAACTCCCCTCAACGGCTACAAGGTGGTCTTTGTCCCCTTCAGGGATGGCAAACCTTCCGGCCCAGCCCAGGACGTCGTCACTGGCTTCCTCGATGCCAACAACCACACCCATGGCCGGCCTGTCGGCCTCGCCGTGGATCGCAGTGGCGCACTGCTGATTGCCGACGACGTCGGCAACGCGGTGTGGCGCGTCTCATCGGCTGGAGTCTCGGCTACGCCCAAGCCCGCCTCGTAGCGACCGGACCGACGTGTGGTCGAGACGGCCTGGGAACAGGCCCGCCTCGCCCCTCGTGGGATAACCCCTGTCATCGAATTTAGTCGGATCGGCGCGGCGAGCGCCTATCTCGAAATCAGGACGGATGGAGCTTGACATGTCTCCGCGAACCAAACGACGCATCGCTGTTACCATGCTGTTTCTTGCAATCGGAGCGTCGTGTCCCGCACTCGCCTCCACTGCACCTTTATCTCCGAAGGGCGACGCGATAGTCCAATTCGAGCGGGGCGAGCTCGTCAGGTTGCGATCTGGAGGACCGATGATGACCGTCTCCGCGGTCAAGGACGACCAGGTCGAGTGCATTTGGACAGACGATAGCGGCCAACCCGACGATGCCACCTTCCCGGCCGACGTGCTGCAGAAATTCTGATCGAGCTGTTTTGCAATCATCCTGGAGGCGAGAATGTTGATTACACTGGTGGCAATTCTCTGCAACGGAGCGCTCTGCCTGGAAAAGGTCGTCACCAATAGCGAGCAATCCGGCATCACCATGAGCGCATGCGAGACCAATGCCCAGACCGGAATCGCCGATTGGCTCTCGCATGGCCCTTACAGCCAGTGGAAGTTACAGGGCTACAAATGCGTGATTGGACCGTATACTCCCAAACGTGCGGCCTAGACGTCTCGTGTTCGCCATCTATGATGATATTATTCTGAGCCGACCTATGCGACCCGGGCTATCCCCCGTCTCGTGGTTGTTGGACCTCCCCCGGCTTTTCGTAGTGGCGCCTGTCGAGAGTACATTCCGTGACAACAAGGCCGAACGGTGTCGCGAATGACATCAGAACAGTAGCGGACGCCTCTCCTCTGGCCATAATCGAGCCCGAGCCTACTGCCGCAATCACCGACCTCGAAACCAGACATCTGTCACGGGAGGTGGCTGGGCGCGTTCTCGTTCAGGACGTCAGTGTGCAGGTATTGGCTGGCGAGATACTCGCCATCGTTGGACCGAGCGGGGCCGGAAAGTCATCGTTCCTACGGCTGCTCAATCGTCTCGACGAGCCTACGTCCGGAACCGTCCTGCTCAAGTCGCAGGATTACCGTTCCATCACCCCGCGGGAATTGCGGCGCCGGGTTGGCATGGTGATGCAGACGGCCTATCTTCTCCCAGGGACCATCGCCGCCAACATTGCGTTTGGGCCACACCAACGCGGCAAGATGCTGGCGCCGGCGCAAATCGAGGGTCTCCTGGAGCGCGTCGGCTTGCCCGGACTTGCCGATCGCGACGTCAGCAACCTCTCCGGCGGCGAAGCGCAACGCGTCGCGCTGGCGCGGACCCTTGCGAACGATCCCGAGGTGCTGTTGCTGGATGAGCCGACCTCCGCCCTCGACGAGGCGTCAGTGCGCGGCATCGAGGAACTCATTCTTGGCATCGTCAGGGAACGGCGAATGACGTGCCTCATCGTCACTCACAATCACGCCCAGGCGGAGCGGCTCGCGGGGCGGACGATAGTCATGCAAGCGGGCCGGCTGGCCGCGATCGGCCCCACGGAGCAGGTTCTGCATGCTGGCTGAACTCCAGAACAGTATCGGCAACGACGTGTTGACCGGCCTTGCGCAGGCCGGCGGGGCGATCGCGCTGTGCGCGGCCGTCGTCGCGCTGTGTCGCTGGCAATCCGTGCATGTGGAGCGCGAGGCGGTCGTCTCGATGGCGCGCGGCCTCGTGCAAATGGTTCTGGTCGGCCTGGTACTGGCCCTGCTGCTGCACGGACGCCTGCTGATCGGTTGCCTCATCCTGTTCATGATGGCAATCGCCGCAGCGATCACGGCGGCGCAACGCCTCAAGGGAATGGCCGGTGCACTTCCACTCTGTTTCTGGTCGATTGCCGTGGGTGCAGGCACCGTTATCGCCGTGATGCTGGCGACCCGCAGTCTTCAGCCGGACATTTCAATGCTCGTCCCGGTCGGCAGCATGATCATCGCCAACGCGATGAATGCGTGCGCGCAGGCAATCGAGCGTCTCCGGGCCGAGCTGCTGGCCCATGTCGGCCAGATCGAGGCGGGCCTGTCGCTGGGCGCGGAGCCAACCGTTATCGTTGCGCCCTACCTTCAGAGTGCCGTCTATGCAAGCCTTCTGCCCCGGCTCGACATGATGAAGTCGCTGGGGCTGGTGTGGATCCCGGGAGTGATGGCCGGCATGGTGGTTTCCGGCGCCAGCCCGGTCTATGCGGGCATCTACCAGTTCATCATCGTGGCAATGATCCTGGCCGCCTCCGGCATTACGGGTCTCGTTGCAACGGTTCTCATGCGTTCCCGCGCTTTTTCCGCCGCGGCCCAACTCACGATTCGGCCGGCGGACGCAGCGGCCTCGAACCGCGCGTCCGGGCAAGCACGCTGATCAACTCATCTCTCGGCACCTTCACGCCGCATCACTCCGCAAGGTTGAGACATCAGCCGGATCAGCAGGCGAGACCTGCTCAGGCGCTCGCAGTCTTCGGCAAGCACCTCAAGTCCAGATGCAACGGCCCGATCAACCATATATCGGGCAACGCGAAACAAGGCCCGCAGCATCGGAAAATGGTCCTTGATCAACATGATCGGTTCATGACTTCTTAAGGTCCGCCGGGCCCAGCGGAGACCAGCGACAAGTGAAATGAGCATGATCACCTCTGCCTGCTTGCGAGCGACAATCGGCGGCAAGCGGATCGATTCGAGCCCTCTGCACGTCCGTCGAGAGCCCAGTACCTACGATAGAAAATAGCCGTAGCTAAGCGGCGCGCCATTCTACCGTCGTTTCGATCGAATAGACTCTTTTGTTGGGATAACTGCTACCAAGGTATCGTCATTCTCTCGCAAATCTCGGTGCACTTTTCTGCGTTACGTCCGGCGACGCCGCTGCGGGGGCACGACAGAGAGATCTTAGTCTTCGGCTCCACCGTCACGCATCTTCAGCGCCGCATCGAAACACCTGATAAGCCCTTCGCCGTCGAATGGCTTGGTCAAGTAGCAGATCGCCCCGGCTGCAAGCGCCTGCGCGCGGGTCTTCTCATCAGGAAACGCGGTGAAGAAAATGAAAGGAACGCGACTCCCCTGGGCGCGCAAGTGATCCTGCAATTGGACACCGCTCATACCCGGCATCTGGACATCCGTGATGACGCACGCGAAGTCGTCGACACGCTCCGACCTCAGGAACTCCTCGGCCGACGCAAATGTACGCACGACATATCCGAGCGACCTCACCAGGCTGTCGGTCGTGACGCGCACGGATTCGTCGTCGTCAATGATGGCGATAAGTGGGGGCTTCGACACAACGATCTTTCCTTGGTGCGGAGACAGGGTCTGGAACGCTCCCGTCACGGCGACTTCAGATTGCACCATTGATCAAGATCGTAATACGATACCCGAGTATATATTCCAGCCTTCAGGCTTTTGGGCGCCGGATTCCGAGCGCGTCCGCCATTCCCACCAGGTCGACGACCGATCGCGCCCTCATTTTTCGCATCATGTTGGCACGATGGACCTTGACCGTAATTTCACTAACTCCCAGTTTTGCCGCGGCCTGCTTGTTCATCAAACCTTCGACGACAAACGCCATCACCTCTCGCTCGCGTGATGTCAGCGAGTCGAGCCGAACCTGGATTTCTGCAATAGCCATCTCGCTGTCGCGTCGTTTCTGATCCCGATCGAGCGCTCTGGCGACCGCATCCAGCATCTCCTGGTCGCGAAACGGTTTGGCCAGGAAGTCGATGGCTCCAGCCTTCATGGCCTGGACCGACATCGGGATATCGCCGTGCCCCGTCATGAAGATGATCGGGACGCGAATGCCGGCCTCCGCCAATTCGGCCTGGAAGTCGAGGCCGCTGACCCCCGGCAGCCTGATATCGAGCACCAGGCAACTTGCGGCATTAGGCATCTTGATCTGCGCGAACTCGCGGGCGGAGCCGAAGAGCTCCACGCGCAGCCCCACGGACCGGAAGAGGCTGCCTAGGGTTTCGCGCATCGCCACATCGTCATCGACGATAAACACGACATGCTCGGGCGCGGCTGCGGGGTCGCGTTGCGATCTGGAGCTACCGGTCACGCAGCCTCCTCCTGATACGTTGGTAACGTGAATTGGAATCTTGCGCCCGGGCCGGCATTGTTAGCAGCCGCCAACCGTCCGCCGTGAGCCTCGATGATCGAGCGGCAGATCGAAAGTCCCATGCCCATTCCACCGGACTTGGTCGTGAAAAATGCATTGAACAATCTATCGGCACTGTCGGCGGCTATTCCAACGCCCGAGTCGGTGACGTCGACCACGACCCTTCGTGCTTCGTCCTGATAGGACCGGATGACTAGCTCATGCGCCCGGCCCACGATCGGCTGCATTGCTTCAACACCGTTCATGACCAGATTGATGATCACCTGCTGCAGTTGAACACGATCGGCCAGAACAACGGGAAGGGCCGGCGCCAGCTCCAGCCTCCAGCCAACCTGGCGCGTGGTTAGTTCGCGCTGCACCAACCCGATCACCTCGTCGATGATGCCGTTGATATCGAGCAGCTCCTTTTGCGGCTCGGCATTCTTCGCGAGATTGCGAACGCGTCGGATCACTTCGGCCGCCCTGTTCCCTTCCTTAATAATCCATTCGGCAGCTCGGCGCGCCTCGTCCAGATTTGGCGTTGCTCCATCGAGCCAACGCAGGCAGGCGCTGGCGGCATTGACGACGGCGGCCAGCGGCTGGTTCACCTCGTGCGAGATCGACGCCGTCATTTCGCCCAGCATCGTCACGCGCGTCACATGCGCGAGTTCCATCTGTGCCTTCTGCAGCTTTTCCTCGGCTCGTTTGGTCTCGGTGACGTCGACCACGGCGCCAACGTACTCCAACTCTCCGGCGCGATTTCTACCAACGTGGGCGACAACACGGGCAAACTTCACCGACCCATCGGGCATCAGGAATCGGTGCTCGTAATCGAGATCCTGGCACCCGCGCAGCGCGCGCTCGCGTGCCTGCGCCACGAGCGCGCGATCTTCCGGATGAACGCGCTCTAGGATCATTTTGAACGTGAGAACATGCGACGGGTCATATCCAAGAATTCTGAATAATTCCTCGGAACCTACGCGCTCGCCGGTGGAGATATTCCAGAAAAAGCTGCCGGTTTGACTCACCCGCTGGGCTTCGATCAGTTTGGACTCACTTCGCCGCAATTGTTCCTCGGCTCGCTTGCGGTCCTCGATATCGGTCGACGAGCCGTACCATTTTGCGATGTCGCCGGACTCGTCGCGCAGCGGCACGGCGCGGAACAGGAACCAGCGATATTCACCGTCGTACCGCCTGAGCCGCGCTTCGAGCTCGCCTGGCGTACCGGAGGCTCGTATCGCACTCCATTTCTGCAACATACCCTTCTTGTCTTCAGGGTGAAAGGCACGTGGCCAGCCGGTCTCGGCTTGGTCGAGGGCGAGGCCGGTGTAGTCGAGGGCCGTTTGATTGAGGAAGTCGGGGATGCCTTCCGGGGTGGAGCGCCAAACCAGCGCCGGGATCGTATCGACGACCAGTCGAAGGCGATCTTCCGATCTCTTGATTTCGTCAAACGCTGTCTGCAGCTTTTCTTTGGCGAGGTACTGCTCGGTGACGTCGACATGCGTACCAACCAGCTGCTCCACTTCGCCGTCCTCTCCGAGGAACGGATGTCCCACGGAATGTATGTGTCGGATCGATCCGCCCGGGAGTGCGATGCGAAAATCGACTTCGAAGTCTGCTTTCCCTCGAACCGCCTGGTGCACCCTTTCGATGACCCGCTCCCTGTCCCCCGGCAGTATCCGATCGTAGAAGGGCTGCGGAGACACGGTGTCGCTTTTCGGATCAAGTCCAAACAGGTTGTATACCTCCTGGGACCGATACACGAACTCTTCAAGGCGGGCATCCCAGGCCCAGCTGCTCGTCCGGCTCAGACGTTGGGCTTCGGCCAAGTAGGTTTCGCTGCGTCGAAGCTTCTGTTCCGTTTCCCTTGCGGCCGTGACATCCGTCACGGCGCCGACGAACTCGACACCTCCCGATGCTCCCTTCTCGGCCTGAGCGACAGCACGAACATACTTCACCGTGCCATCCGGCATCTGCAAGCGGTGCTCAAAGTCGAACTCTTCGCCGTCTCGAGAGGCGCGATCGATGATCCTTTGCACAGCAGCGCGATCTTCCGGATGGGTCCGCTGAACGATAGACGCGATGGTCGGCTCCGTCGTGCGATCACATCCAAAGATTCGAAAGGTCTCGTCGGTCCAGACAAGATCTCCGCTTTTGACATCCCAGCAAAAGCTTCCGGTTGCACTCAGCTTCTGCGCCGCGTTCAAATACGTTTCGCTGCGTCGCAGCGCGGCTTCAGTCCGCGCTTGATCTTCAATCGCCACTAGCAGGTCATTGCCCGAACGTTGGAGATCATTTGCCGTCTTCCTCTGCGCCGAGATGACAATTGCTACGACGGTGGCTGTGATGAAGAAGAGAACTTGGCGAGGCACCTCTCCGGGAACGGTTGTGACGAACAGATCGTGTTTCCAGAGCGACGCACTGCTCGGTGGCGCAAGGTAGCAATGAAAGGCCAATACGCCGAGAACGACTGCTAACAACGCGGGGCCGAGCCCCCCGAACCAGGCGCCGAAAATGACCGCGCAAAGCAGCGAAGATACGATGGCCTCGGCATTCAATAAACGTGTCAGGAACTCGGCAGCGATGATTGCAGCGCCAACGGACGAGACCGAGAGCGCAAACGCAGTAGCGAACGAGGTCGACCACGGTCGGGAAACATCAGATCTTGTCATTCCGCCTGCTCGTCCCGCTCCAGTTGATCCGGACAGCATCTTGCAGAAGATCGAACGCTCCGGCCGCCTTCTGGAATTCCATGATCTGGCTGCGCGGCGTTCCTGCGCATTCGGGTCTCCCGGCAAGCGAATATTAGTACATTTCAGCGAAGGAGTCCGGCCAAATTCCGCGTCGACCCAGGGTGATATCGCGATGGCAATCCACCCCAACCGCGGGGTTACCCGTCTAAACCTCCGTTTAATTGCAACGCCGATTGCCGAGCCTAATCTTACGGAAAGCAGCATGGCCGCGTTTCCTCCCTGGCGCGGACCGCCTGTCTGCCAAGCGGACGGCTTCGCGTCGCTTCCCCTGTCCTCGGCGGGAAGCCGTCCGCCTCTTTTGCCGGACGCGCGGGGCCATTGTCGCGCGCCCGCTGGTCCGCGGCGACCACCCAGATCCCGAAAAGCCAAGAATCTTTGGTCGGCTTGCGCGGCAATTGGCCGGACATGCGGCCCTCGAACACTATTGCCCGCGCATTCAACAATGCCACGCATCAGTGGACGCGACGGGAAAGGCATCTTATCCCCGCGCATATACTTCCGATCCTTTCTGAATATCGGACGGTTACCCGCGCATGATTGAGGCTGCATTCGTTTCCTCTTAGCCTCGCCATCAGTCGATTAACGAGCCTGAGCAACCGTTATCCACGCGATACGAAGAGGAGGCATAGATGTGCAACAACTCTCAACATCGTCATGACGCCGCCGCCAAGCGCTGCCCGATCTGCAATGGCCGATTTGGCCTGATCCGACACCGTAGCTGGAAAACTGCGCTCTGTTCCAAACGGTGCCTCGAGCGGTTCAAAGCCCGTCAGGAGGCCACCCGCAAGTGGTTGTCCTGGTCTCGCGCGGCCTGAAAGCACTTCATTTCATGGGATAGCGCGACATGAGATTCATCCTGGTCAATGGTCGAGTGCCCTGCGCTCAACCTGTCTGCGTGATGTGCGAGAAGCCGATCTCCCCAGGTTACCTGCGGGAATTCGGGACACACCTCACCTACTGCAGTCACGACTGCTATGCAGAGCACTGCAACAGCGCAATTCGGCTACTCGAAAGCCGTATCGCGGTTTCGTAAAAAACTTGCCGGCCATGAGCAGCGGAAAAGGACATCGCATGAGCACTCACGCCACGATCCGCAACAAGCCCGACTGCGAGGAGCCGACGTTCACTGGTGTCGAGGCACTCCTCATGCAGCCGAGGTCGAGACATTTTCCATCGGCTCGCGGCCGGCATCATCACTCTGTTCCGCCACCACGAGCTGCGTCGAGGCCGCGGAATGAAGGGACTCCGCCGGTCATCGACGGCCTCTCGGAGCCCGCACGATTCCTCATCGCCGATATACTCGCAGAATTGCAGCCCCGTTTTGTCACCGAGGAGGCGGATCTTCATTCGCTCCTGTCGACCGTTGTCGTGAGGCTGATTGACAGGTTGGGCGTCTCGCTGCCGAAACATCACGCGCCGTCGAAACAAGCGCGCACGGGCGCCGGATTGGCGTCGAACTCGGACCATTCGGCTTACACTCCCACATCAACCGATACTATGCTGCGAGTGGGATTGCTTGAGCTCGACCTCCTCGACCGAACAGCGAAACGCGGTGACCGCAGAGTCGATTTGAGACCGCGCGAATTTCAGCTGCTCAAGTACTTGATGCAGCACTCCGACACGCTGCTCACGCGGGCCACTCTCCTGACGGAGGTCTGGAGCTACAAATTCGTCCCGCAGACCAATCTCGTCGACGTTTACATGAGCAAGCTGCGCCGCAAAGTGGACGGCCCCAATGAGACACCACTCATCCGGAACGTGCGCGGCGCCGGCTTCGTTCTGAGTGCGACGCCATTTCCCCAGCATTCAACACCGGGAACCGGCGAGGGCGCGACAATCTAGCCGCCGGACAGCTCTTCTTAGTCCGAGAAGCGGCGTTGCAATTATGGGCCATGACACCACGCGCTCATCATCGTGCAATTGCGAAAAGGCTGGCCTTCTCGATGCCCAATTCTGGTTCGAGCAATGGCAATCCGCGAGGCGAGCAGATGATCCTCCTACCTCTCATGACCGCTTGGATGTGGTTCCAAATCTTGACAGCTTCGCCGCTGCCAGCCTTGGCTTCGAGATCACACGCACATGGCTCGCGGGAAGCCCGTTAGTGACTTCTGGCCACCTCCCCGTCGCTTGTGCCGTCTCGTCGTCACAGGCTCAGTAAGGCCGTCGCGCACGAGCCGCTCAAATGGATGCTGAAGCCGACCACGTCCGGTAAGCGTCCGTTGATGGCACCGGTGCCACTCAGTTCGGAACAGCCGCCATGAACCTCGGTCCTTACTCTGCCATCTCGAGGAGTTCGCTGGCACTTGGCTTGCTGTCGGCTGCCGTCGTGATCCTGCTGACAACCGTCTTTGTGAGCCCGCCCGGCGCGCATGCCGACGCGACAGGCGCATCCTCCGCACAACCGACAATGTACCTGCCAAGCATCAGCGACATGATGATTGGCACGATTCAACCCAGGCACGAGCGAATATGGCGCGCCGAACAGGCCGGTGACTGGGATTTTGCCGCATACGAGTTGGGCAATCTCCGCGGCGCTTTCGGCCGACTCGGACGGGCGCATCCGATGGAGCAGAATACCCCGCTTCCAGACATGATCGAGTCCGTCACCAGGCAGCCGTTCGAGGACCTGAAGGTTGCGATCGATCGGAAAGATGATGCGGATTTTGGCAAGGCCTATGACGAGCTCAGCGAGGCCTGCAACTCCTGTCACCAGGCGCTCAATCACCGCACGATCGTGATTGGCCGCCCGGCCGGCGCTTCCCAATCAGACCTGCTTTTCGGCAAAGCCGGACGGTAGCGCCGGATCTGCCCAGCGTCTCGATCATCCCTGCGGCAGGTTCGCTCCATTGGCCTTGTCAGGGCAGGCGATCTCGATGCGCCCCCCGGGACCGGGATGGACGACCAGCCGGAAGCCATGCAGCTTGATGATCGCCGCCACCAGGCTAAGTCCGAGCCCGACACCCGGTGTGTTGCGCATCTTGTCGGAACGGTAAAATCGTCGCAGCACGACTTCACGATCCTGTTCGCTGATTCCCGGCCCCGTATCGGTCACGCGCACGATGGTTTCCCTGTCACCCCGCAAGAGGTCCAGGCCGACTTTTCCGCCGACCGGCGTGAACTTGATGGCATTGTCGACGAGATTTGCCACAGCCTCGAAGAGCAGATCCCGGTCACCCCAGACGTGCAGCTTGCGGCCGATATCCGCGCCAAGCTCGATGCTCTTGTCCTCCGCAATCGGCTCGTAAACGTCGCATACCTCCCGCAGGATCTCATGAAGCGCAACATTGCCGAACCCGGCTGAACGCCGGCTGTTCTCAATCTCCGTCAGTCGCAGCAGCGCGGTGACGATCGCGAGCGACTGATCGATGCCTCCGATCGCCTTGTCCGCCACGGCCTGAAGTTGCTCCACGGTGATTGCGTGCGTACGCCCGCGCTCCAGAGACAATCGGGCCCGTGTCAGCGGAGTTCGCAGATCGTGCGCGATATCGTTGCCAACGCCGGCCAGCGCATTGATCATCGTCTCCATTTCATCGAGCATGCCGTTGACGATCACGGCGAGTCTGGAGAACGGATCGTTGACATTGCGATGCGGAAGACGCTCACGCAGATCACCGGCGATGATGCGCTGAACCCGCTGATTGACCTCCTCGACCCGCCTTTGGGAACGTACGCTCAACCAGGCACCGGCCAACAAGCAAACGCAGAGCGCCGGCAGCAGCCCCAGCATGAGGGCTTGCCCCACGACCCTCGATATCTCGCCGGTCTCGTCGACGTTCCGTCCCATGACGAGGACGTCGCCGTTTTCCAGACGCCTGCCTACCGCCCGAATCAGCGGATCACCACCCTGCAATTGACCAACTGGCGCGACCCTCGCAGCTTGCGACGCTCCGTCGACCCGGAAGTCCTGCGGCATCCGTGCGAGATTGCCAGCAAGCCGATTACCGGCAGAATCAAACAATCCCGCATACTGGACGCCTCGGGAATCCTGGCTGAGATGGTCCGATATTGCATCAACGCGGCGGTCCTGCGGCAGGACCGCAATGAAATTGAGCTGTTGGGCGATCATGCGATCGGATCGCGTGATCAGATAGCCGTCAATCTTCCAGTAGATGAAACCGAACATCGCGATCATGAATATGGCGAATACGGCCGCGACCGCCGAGGCCCAGCGGAAGGTGTTCGAGCGTATCAATTGGAGCTGGCGCATCGATCCCGCCGGTTGCTGTTCGGACCTCATTCGATCGCCAGACGACGGCGCTGGCGGCGCCTATTGCTGCGCTCGCAGAATGAACCCGGAGCCCCTGACATTGTGAATCAACTGGAGTTCCCCAGCGCCGTCGACCTTGTGCCGCAGCCGGCCCATATGCACGTCGACCAGATTGGTTGTGGCCGGGACGAACTTGTAGTTCCAGACCTCTTCGAGCAACATCGCACGCGTCAGCAATTGATCACTTCGCCGCATCATGTATTCGAGGAGGCGGAATTCGCGTGGCAGCAGATCGATCTCCCGTTCGCCGCGCCTGGCGGTACGCTCGATCAGATCGAGCTCAAGAGGACCAACCCGCAACGTCGTCCCACGGCTGTCGGCAGGACGACGAAGCAGGGCCTCTATTCTCGCTATGAGCTCCACGACCGCAAAGGGCTTCGTGAGATAATCATCGCCACCGCTCCGTAAGCCCCGCACCCGATCGTCGACGGCGCCGAGCGCGCTCAGCACTAGGACTGGGGTGCTAACCTGCTCCTTGCGCAACGCCTCGATGATTGTAAGCCCGTCCATACCGGGTAGCATGCGATCGACGATCAGGACATCAGGCTGCAGCGCACGGGCCTTGTCGAGGCCGTCAATTCCGTCCGACGCCCACTCGACCTCAAACCCGAGCTCGCTCAGCTCGGCCACGATCTCCTCGGCCGTTCCGCCGTCGTCTTCGATCAGAAGAACCTTCATCATCAGCTCGATCTCAGGTATTCCAAGGTGCCCAGCTGGTCGGCGGGAAATCATATGCTCGCTTACTGGCAAAGTCATAGGCCCCGCTCAAATAGCCGACTTAGAATGAGCCGGACCGCGCTACCCCACTGACTCGGCGTAGCGCCGCCCGCTCCGGATGATCAGGCCGCCTTGGCAAAGCGCGGCAGGACTATCGACGAGAGACATAACCACCCTTCCGAGACAGCGCCATTAAATAGCGATTTAAGGACCTTGGGTGATCCGGAGGCGCCCCGGGCGGGACATATGTCGCCCCGCGACACGGCTGTGCTGGCACCCCCGCTTCTCCCAACATTGAAATCGATTTTAAACGACATCCTTCGACCGGATGCCTACGTTCCCGGGTACGCAATCGAGAGAACGAGCCACCATGCTGGACGATGTCGACGAACCGGGTACGAATGGCAATCCGCGAGTTGATGCGCTGATGTCCTCCAAAATCGGATTCATCGGGCTTGGCCTGATGGGTACAGCCATGGCGGCCAATCTCGCGGCCGACGGTCGCAACGTGTGCGCCTATGTACGTCGGCCGGAGCGCATCAACGAGCTCCAGGCGCTCGGAGTAGCGGCAACGACTCGTCGTCCGGACCTGTTCGACAGCGACATCATCGTCACCATGCTGCCGGATGACGCCGCCGTGCGGAATGTCTTCTTTGGAACATTCGGAATATCGGATTCGTTGCGGCCTGGCGTGATCCATCTGTCGATGAGCACCATCAGCACCGAGGCCTCGGCCGAGTTTCTGCTCGAGCATGAACGTCGCGGTCAAGGCTACGTTGCCGCCCCCGTGTTTGGCAATCCCGACGCCGCGCGTGCCCGCCAGCTGACTGTCATCCTGGCAGGCAACCCCGCTGCGTGTGAACGTTGCCGACCAGTGACGGATTCGCTAGGGCAGACTTTGGTCATCGGGACGGACCCCGCGCAGGCCAATCTGATCAAGCTGCTCGGCAATATGATGACGGCGACCGCTCTCGAGGTCCTCGGAGAGATCGTGACCGTCCTGCGGAAGCGTGGACAGGATCCTCAACAGTTCGTGGACATCATGACCGGCACGATGTTCGACAGCCGCGTTCACAAAAACTATGGCAGCCGGCTTATTGCCGGCAGTTTCAAGCCAGGGTTGACCATGCCGCTGGCGCTCAAGGACGTGCGCCTGGCGCTGGCCGAGGCGGAGCTGGCCGGCGCTCCCATGCCATCGGTCGGGGTCGTCCGCGACCGGTTGATCACCGGGATCGCGCGTGGGCATGGCGGACTTGACTGGACGGCACTCGGAATGGTGGCTTCAGAGGAAGCGGGATTGTAGGCCTGCCAGCCCGCGCGGCTCGGCAACATCGCCTCAACGCGGCGCTCGACGTGAGGACTCAACGGAGAGCCGCCGCGTGGCCGATCTCCTTCCATTCAATCTATCTTCCCCCTTCGACCTGCGCTCTCGATAAGGTCTACGCGACCGCCTGCACCCTCCAAATATGAAACTGTAGAACCTGGAAGTCGCGCGATCGCACGCGCGACTGTCGCGCGCATCGCGATAGACGGGGTTCTGGCAAAACGCGCATCGATACCGATCGACGTCACTTCGCGCATGTCCGAGTCACGCTCCATTGAAGCCACGTGAATGTTTCGTGCGTTTGGCTGATCCGTGATCCATCCCATCTGGTCGGACGGGCCGCTCCTTGACTCGGCCCGCTCTTTTTCAACGGAGAAGCTCAATGACGAATCTCAAACTTCTGTCGACTGGACTGATTGCGGTGGCCATGCTTGCGACGCCCGCCATGGCGCGTGAAAGCGTCAGCCTCGCTCGCCATACCGCTGTGGAAGCCAATGCCGCTGCGCCGGAAGCGCCGTTCTATTCCGGTGACCGTGCCTGCGTTCCGGCGCCGCGCGTCGGCGCCTTTGCAACGGCGCCGTGGACCGGCAACAACGTCCCCTGCGAACCGGGCACTGGCGCGTTCTGATCTGCGGACTGCGGTTCGGCTTGTTCGACTGTTCTTGTTGCGCCTTGGCACTTGTGACACCTGGTCGATCAGCACACCGACAAAGAGCGGGCTGGACTCTCTTCCAGCCCGTTTTTTGTTGAACGTTCTCTGCGGCAGAAAGCGTCAACCGCGTGCCTCTTTGGTCTCGCAGTGTCTCGACTTGCCGCGAGCAGGCGGTACTCCGGTCTTTGTGAAGGCAATTTGAATGGCGCGGCTGACACGCGTCCCTACTCTTTCAAGCATCGCAAACGCCTGGCCACGCAGCAGCGTACGGATGCCGCGCTGACCGGTGAACATTCAAATACGAGGAGTATCCCGATGAAACGAGTGATGATGATCCTGGCTACGGCCGCGCTTGCCTCCGCACTGGCTGTCGGCGCGGCGGATGCACGGGGCGGCGGCGGAGGTGGTGGCGGTCACGGCGGAGGTTTCGGCGGTGGCGGACACATGGGCGGTTTCGGCGGCGGCGGACACATGGGCGGTTTCGGTGGAGGCGCGCACATCGGCGGTATCGGCGGCGGTGCGCACGTGGGCGGCTTCGGCGGAGGCGTTCATGTCGGCGGCATGGCAATGCGCGGCGACATGGGTCGGATCGGTGACGATCATCCCCATCCGTATGGCACGGGTATCCATGACCACGCCATGAATCACTACGGCAGATACCGGCCGGGTTACGGGTACTACTATGGCGACCCCGACTGCTACGATTGGTACGCCTTGCATCCCGATCAGCCGCTGCCGCTAAGCTGCAGCTAGTGACCTGGAGCTCCCTGCCTTCGGTCCGGATCCGCTTGCGTCATCCGGACCGACGGCAGCCCCATTCCGGGGCGTCAATTCAAAGTGACGACTCTGAAGTCCAATTTAATAGCGACGCATCGCCAGCGGCAATACTTCGGACCTATCAAGTCGTCCACTCAAAACGCCGCAGGCGTGCAGTAGCAGCCGCGATGTCCAGACACAGCAGGTGTCCGATCAGAGCATCGAGATCGGTTCGCGCGACCCTCCCCCGGCGTCATCTCATGCAATCAGGTGCGCGCAGACAAGACAGGAGTAAGCAATGAAAGTCGCCCCGAAAAGAAACATGGAATACATCGACATTCCCGGCACATCCATCCGAGCATCTCGCATTGCGCTCGGGACTTGGGCGATCGGTGGCTGGATGTGGGGCGGAACCGACGAAAGCGATGCAATCAGAACCATCCAGGAAGCGCTCGATCGCGGAATCAATCTCATCGATACAGCGCCCGTCTACGGATTCGGCCGCTCGGAAGAAATCGTCGGAAAGGCCCTCGTCGACGGTCGCCGCCAGAACGCCATCATCGCCACAAAGGTCGGGCTCGACTGGAGGAACGGCCAACCGTTCCGCAACGCGCGCAAGGCCCGAATCATCGAGGAAGCCGAGGGCTCTTTGCGCCGGCTTCGGACGGATGTCATCGATCTCTATCAGGTGCACTGGCCTGATCCGCTGACGCCGATTGCCGAAACTGCCGAGGCGGTCAGCGCGCTGCACCGCGACGGCAAAATTCGGGCGGTCGGCGTCAGCAATTTCAGCCCGGCGCAAATGGATGAATTCCGCAAGGTCGCGCCACTTCATACGGCTCAGCCGCCCTACAATCTGTTCGAACGCGCAATTGAACAAGACGTGCTCCCCTATTGTCAGGAGGTGAAGATCGCCCTGCTGGCTTACGGCTCGCTGTGCCGCGGCCTGCTGTCCGGGAGCATGTCCACATCGAGCCGCTTCACCGGCGACGACCTGCGGAAGAACGACCCCAAGTTTCGATCGCCCCGCTTTCAGCAATATCTCGACGCCGTGGAGCGCCTCGACCAGTTCGCACGGGAACGCTTCAACAGAGGAGTGATCCATCTGGCGGTGCGCTGGGTACTCGATCGTGGCGAGCGGAACATCGCGCTGTGGGGCGCCCGGCGCGCCGAGCAGCTTTCGCCGATCGCCGACGTGCTCGGGTGGCGGATCGATGCTGAAGCCATGGCCGAAATCGATCGAATTCTTCAGGAGACGATCAAGGATCCCATCGGTCCCGAATTCATGGCACCTCCGGATCGGGAGGCGGCATGATGGACACGCGATCTGCAATCCAAATCGTGAGCCGAGACCGCTTCGACGCGACGACGGCCCAGACATCAGGCTCCCATCGCTTCGCCGCGATCGGACCGTCGCTGGGCATCAACTCGTCAATCTGGGGCGGCCTCTTCGAAGTTGAGCCGGGCGCACGAACCGGAATCCACCACCACGGCGAACAGGACACGATCGCATTCGTCCTGTCAGGCCGTTGCGAAGTTCGCTGGGGCGACAAGGGTGAATTCTCTGCACGCGCGAAGGCCGGCGACTTCATTCACGTCCCTGCGTTTCTTCCGCATATGGAGATCAATCCCTCCCAGCTTCTTCCTTTCCGGTGGGTCGTGGTGCGCAGCACGCCTCTACCTATCGTCGTCAATCTGCCGGACGCGACCTGGCCATGGGCGAGGCGACCTAACCCCGACAATCTTTGATTTGCCCTGCAAACACGGAACAGACATGGAAGATACACACGCCATTTTTCCAACCGCGGAGGTCACGCGCCGGACGGTTATCGAGACCGGCACCACCGCGCTCCTGTTGAGCAGCCTTCCACGAGGCGCGCTTGCCTCCGGGACCGGTCACGTTGACCCCCTTCCCACGTCAATCGCACTTCGGGTCAACAGCCACCTGCACAATCTAACGCTCGATCCCCGCACAACCTTGCTGGACGCCTTGCGCGAGCATCTGGCGTTCACCGGCTCGAAGAAGGGATGCGATCACGGCCAGTGCGGCGCCTGCACCGTTCTGGTCGAGGGACGTCGCATCAATTCATGCCTTACGCTAGCAGTCATGCACGATGGCCACTCGATAACCACGGTTGAAGGACTTGCTTCCGGCGAAGAACTGCATCCCATGCAGGCCGCGTTCGTCGAGCATGACGGGTTTCAGTGCGGCTACTGCACTTCGGGCCAGATCTGCTCAGCAGTGGGCATGCTCGCGGAAAGTCGCGAGGGTGTGCCGAGTTACGTGACCGCGGATCTCACCCAGTTGGCTGCGGAGCTCAGCGACGATGAAATTCGTGAGCGGATGAGCGGCAATATCTGCCGCTGCGCGGCCTACCCGAACATCGTCGCGGCGATCAGGCAGGCAATGGGAGAACAGACATGAAAGCCTTCTCCTATGGGCGCGCGCAATCGGTCACGGATGCCGCTATCGCAGCGAACAAACCCGGCGTCAAGTTCATTGCCGGCGGCACCAACCTGCTCGATCTCATGAAGTTGCAGGTGGAGACCCCATCGACCCTGGTCGACATCAACCGGCTGCCGCTCGGCAAGATCGAAGAGACCTCGGAAGGCGGCTTGCGTATCGGCGCGTTGGTCCGCAACACCGACCTCGCGGCAGATCCGCGGGTGCGGCAGCACTACGGCGTGCTAAGCCGTGCCCTGCTCGCCGGCGCGAGTGCTCAATTGCGCAACAAGGCGACGACGGCCGGCAATCTGCTGCAGCGGACGCGCTGCTACTACTTCTACGACGTCACAAAACCCTGCAACAAGCGTGTACCCGGCTCGGGCTGTTCTGCGCTCGCCGGCTTCAACCGCATCCATGCGATCCTGGGGGGTAGCGAGGCGTGCATCGCGACCCATCCGTCGGATATGGCCGTTGCCATGCGCGCGCTCGATGCAAAGGTCGAGACGATTGACCATGAAGGCAGAGCCCGCACGATCCCGATCGCCGACTTCCACCGGCTTCCAGGCCGCACGCCACAAATTGAGTCGGCTCTGGGTACGGGCGAGATCGTCACGGCCGTGACGCTGCCTCCGCCGCCTCCGGGCACGCAGGTCTACCGAAAGGTGCGCGACCGCGCGTCCTACGCTTTTGCGCTGGTTTCGGTGGCGGCCATCGTCGATAGCGTTCGCGGCCGAATTCGCTCGGCGCGGCTCGCGTTCGGCGGGCTTGCTCCCAAGCCGTGGCGCGTCACCGCCGCCGAGCAAAGTCTCGCGAATGCAGTTGCCGGCGTCAATTCGTTCGATGCAGCCGCGGACGCGGTTCTCCAGGGCGCGCATGGCGTCGGCTCCAACGATTTCAAAATTCCGCTGACCCGCCGCACCCTGCATGCCGTGCTCGGCGAGATCACCCGTATCTGAGGAACATCAAAATGGACATGGATGCACCGGTTGGGGCCAATGCGCTGGATGCCGAGAAGGTCGTCGGCAAATCGCTCGATCGTGTCGACGGACGACTGAAGGTCACCGGCGGTGCACGCTACGCCTACGAGATGCAACAGGACGCACTCTACGGGTTTGTCGTTGAAGCTTCGATCGCAAAGGGCGAGATCGCCTCGATCGAAACGCTCGCGGCCGAGCGGGCGCCAGGCGTCAAACTCGTCCTCACCTATCGCAACTCTCCCAAGCAGGGGACCGGCAATCATCGCGAGGCCCATCCCGTGCTCACGGGCCCTGTCGTGTCCCGCTACGGCGAGCCCGTCGCGTTCGTCGTTGCCGAAACATTCGAGCAGGCCAGGGCCGCCGCGTTTCTGGTCAACGTGCGGTATGATCGGGACGGAGGACACTACGCTCTGCCCCAACATCTCGACCAGGCCCGCGTCCCGCACCAAACGGACGGTGCACCGGCCGACAGCGAAGTCGGAAATTTCTCGGACGCGTATGCGGGCGCGCCTGTGCAGATCGATGTGTCCTACAGTACCCCGCTGCAAAGCCACGCGATGATGGAGCCGCATGCGACGCTCGCGATGTGGGACGACGACAAGTTGATCCTGCATACGGCGAACCAGATGCTGAATCAGGGCCAGCAGGCCATCGCCAGGACGTTGAACATCCCCATCGGAAACGTTCGGCTGGTCAGCCCCTTCATCGGCGGCGGCTTCGGCGGCAAGCTATGGGTGAACGCCGATGCCATTCTTGCCGCAATCGCTTCACGATACCTCAAGCGTCCCGTCAAGGTCGCGCTCACGAGGCAGCAGATCTTCCATGTGACGACGCATCGCTCTGACACCATCCAGCGCATCCGCCTCGGTACCGACCGCGACGGCCGGATTGTCGCGATCGGCCACGACGTCTTCTCCGGCAACTTTCCGTCCGAACAGGTCTACGAGGCTGCCGCGCTTCAGACCCGTTCCCTCTATGCCGGCCCCAATCGGCTGACGCGGCATCGCCTGGTGCCGCTCGACATTCCCGTCGCATCTTCCATGCGCGCGCCCGGCGAGGCGGTCGGCCTGCTCGCGCTGGAGTGCGCCATGGACGAGCTTGCGGAAAGGCTGAAGCTCGATCCGATCGAGCTGCGAATCCGGAATGAGCCCGCCGAGGATCCTGAAAAGCACATCCCCTACTCCAGTCGCAATCTGGTTGCCTGCATGCAGGAGGGCGCACGTCGGTTCGGCTGGGACAAGCGCAATTCGATCCCCGGTCAGGTTCGGGACGGACACTGGTTGGTCGGAACGGGCATGTCTGCCGGAACCCGAGGCAATCCCCTCCGGTACTCGAGAGCCAATGTACGGCTGGATCCCGATGGATTGGCCACCGTGAAAATGGCAATGACCGATATCGGCACGGGGACCTACACGATCCTGGCACAGATCGCCGCCGAGATGCTGGGATTGCCGATTGAAAGAGTGCGGGTTGATCTCGGCGATACGATCTTTCCGGAAGCAGCCGGCTCAGGCGGCTCGTTCGGCGCGGCGAGCTCCGGATCGGCACTGTTCGACGCGTGTCAGGCCTTGCGCGAGAAACTGGCGGTACGGGCCGGCATGGATCCCAATACAGCGCGTTTTGGCGACGGCCACATTGCAACGGCAGAGCGCTCTGTCAGCCTCACAGAACTTGTCGGTTCCGGAATTGAAGCCGAGGGCGAAATCAGCCCGGGCCGCAACAATCAGGACTTCTCTCAGCAATCCTATGGCGCGCATTTTGCGGAGGTTGGCGTTGACCGGGATACCGGAGAAGTGCGCTTGCGGCGAATGCTGGGCGTATTCGCTGCCGGACGCGTGCTGAACGCAAAGACGGCGCGCTCGCAAGCTATTGGCGGAATGGTGTTCGGCGTCGGCGCGGCCCTGCACGAGGACCTCGTGCTCGATCCTCGCTTTGGCTACTTCGTCAACCACGACTTGGCCGAGTACCACGTGCCGGTGCATGCGGATATCCCGCCGGGCGTGGAAGCCATCTTCCTTCCGGAGCTGGACGAGCGCTCCAATCCGCTGAAGAGCAAGGGGATCGGCGAGCTCGGGATCTGCGGTGCCGGAGCGGCGATCGCCAATGCGATCTACAACGCCTGCGGCGCAAGGATCAGGAGCTATCCGATAACACTCGACAAGATTCTTACCCATTTGCCGACACAGGCCTGAGCATTTGTCGCACGCTATTGATCTGCGCCGCGCTTGAAAGACGAAGCGACCCGCCTCGGCGGGTCTTTCTCTTTGTTCCCTTTGGGATTGCCGCTGCCCGAGACCGATGTCACGCGAATTTCGTGCAAAACCGCAAGGGCATTCGTCAGCGATCGTTAGGTTCATTTCACCGCTTCTTTGCAATGGAGCACACCCGTGAGATATCGCTTGATCGCCGCCTGCCTTGCCTTCCTCGCGAGCGGTGGGGCGCTTGCACAGGTGACAGGGATGGCGCTCCCGACTCCGACGGTGGGAGCGACTTCCCCGCTTGGCAGCAACATGGGAGCGGCGATTTCGCCCTTGGGGATCGGCCTTGGTGCAACCGAACTTCCTTCATCAGGCATCAGCCCGGCCCCTATGGTCACCAGCAGCATCGCCATTCCCTCCACCGGCACTGGATGCTCAACCCTCGGTCTCTCGCCGAGCGGAATGTACGGCTCGACGTCGACCTATGACGGCGGCGGAATGGCGATGGCGGGATCAACAACGGCCGCCGGCAGCGCGGCCGGGAATACAGCAGCCTCGATAGATATGTCGTCCGGAATAGCGGCGACCTCGTCGATGTCGACGATGACGCCAGGTTCCGGGATGTCGACCACATCGGGCACGCTCGATACCGCCGGCATGTCGGGCATGTGCGGCTCCGGCTCGAGCAGCTTCGCCGCATCCTCAAGCCCGAGTTCGACGGCCCCGACAACGCCCGGCGGCAGTCCCAAGACCGGCATTCCGCTCGACTCAACGGAGATCGGCAATCTCGGTGTTAGCTCTGCGACACTGCTTCCCGCGCCGGCAGCACCGCTAGTGACGGGTAGCATCGCGCCGACGGTGCCGACTGTAACCGCCCCCGCCACGGCGCCCGCTTCGATCGCCACACCTTGATGCTCATCCTCTGCATCCGCATCCTCAGGCGGCTACTGAGCTTCTGCCTTCCGGAGCAACATCCATGAAAACGAAGATCGTCATCTCAGCCGCCGTATCGGCCGTGGTCATTGCGAGTGCCGGCCTGCTGCACCTTACGCACCTTGACCCCTTGCAGAAGGCCGCCGCTGCACCGGCTCCGGCGCCAGCTGTTCCGATCGTCGCCGGCACCGTCGCCCGGCATGACGTCCCGATCTATCTGACCGGCGTCGGCACTGTGATCGCCTACAACACCGACATCGTGCGCGCCCAGATCCAGGGGCAGATCATCAGCATCAACTTCACCGAGGGCCAGCAGGTCCATGCTGGCGATCTGCTCGCACAGATCGATCCGCGGCCTTACCAGGCTTTGATCGATCAATATGCCGCCAACCTGGAACGCGATCAGGCACAACTCGCAAATGCGCGCGCCAATCAAGCCCGTTACAACCAGCTCGGCGACAAAGGCTGGGCCACGCCGCAATTGATTGAAACGCAAAATGCGCAAGTCAGCCAGCTGCAGGCGGCGATCAAGGCCGATCAGGCACTGATCGACGCCGCAAAGGTGCAGCTCAGTTTCACGCGGCTTACGTCTCCGATCAATGGTGTGGTTGGCATTCGTCAGATCGACATTGGCAATATCATCAGCCCGTCAAGCACGAACGGCCTCTGCGTCGTGACTCAGCTTGATCCGATCTCGCTGATCTTCACCCTGCCGGAGACCGCTCTTCCGCAGATCCAGCAACAGCAGCGGAAAACGAAAACACCTCTTTCCGTTCTGGCCTACAACCAGGACAATACGATTCGGCTTGGCGAGGGACAGCTCGGACTCGTCAACAACGAGATCCTCCAGACCACCGGCTCGATCCAGCTCAAGGCGAACTTTCCCAACAAGGAGAGCAGCCTCTGGCCCGGCGAGCTCGTCAATGCACGACTGCTGCTCGATACACGGCACAACGGCCTGACGGTCCCCGCCTCCGTCGTCCAGCAAGGACCGAACGGGCCATATGCCTACGTCGTCAATTCGGACGACACGGTCTCCATCCGCCAGATCAAGGTTGCGCAGATCAGTGACGGTCAGGCGCTGATCGATTCCGGTCTCGAAGCCAACGAGCAAGTCGTGACTGACGGACAATACAAGCTGCGGCCGGGAACGCGCGTCGTCCTGCTGCATGGCAAGGCCGCTCAGGAAGCCGCCGCCCAAGACGCTTTGCAGGCACCCATTCCATGAACATCTCCGCACCCTTTATCCGGCGGCCGATCGCGACCGCGCTGCTGATGATCGGATTGTTGGCTGCCGGGCTTGTCGCCTATCCGTTGCTGCCGGTGGCTGCACTGCCGAACGTCAACTATCCGACGCTGACCGTCACCGCACAGATGCCTGGCGCCGACCCGCAGACGATGGCCTCCTCGGTCGCCTCGCCGCTCGAGCTCCAATTCGGGGAAATACCCGGTCTCACGCAGATGACGTCGGCGAGCGCACTCGGTTACACCCAGGTCACGCTGCAATTCGACTTGAACCGCCAGATCGACGGCGCTGTCAGCGATACGCTCTCGGCCATCAACGCGGCCAGCCCGTATCTGCCCACCGGCATGCCCTATCCGCCGACGATCCGGAAGGTCAATCCGGCCGATACGCCGATCCTCGTGCTGGGTCTCACCTCGGACAGCCTGCCGCTCACCACGGTCGACGCGTATGCCGAGAACATCCTGCTGCAGAAGATCTCGCAGGTTCAGGGCGTGGGCCTTGTCGGCATCGGCGGCCAGCAGAAGGCCGCAGTGCGCGTCCAGGTCGATCCGCAGGCGCTGGCCGCACGTGGCATCAACCTGGAGGATGTTCGTACCGTTCTTGGCCAGGCCAACGTCGATTTGGCTAAGGGAACGCTCAACAGCCCACGCCAGACCTATACGCTCAACACCAACGATCAGCTGTTCCATCCGGATCAATATGCCGATCTGGTCATTGCCTATCGTAACGGATCGCCCGTTCGCATTCGCGACATCGGACGCGCCGTCAGCGCTGGCGAAAACGATCTGATCGCGGGCTGGTACAACAACAAGCGCGCCATCTTGCTCTCCGTGCAACGGCAGCCTGGGGCCAACGTGATCGAGACAGTGCAGCGTATCAAGGCGATGATGCCGACCCTCCAGGCGTCGATCCCGGCCGCCATCAAGGTAAAAGTCATTTCAGACCGCACCCAGACGATCCGCGCTTCGGTTGCGGACGTGGAGTTCACGTTGCTCCTGACGATTGCCCTCGTCGTGATGGTGATCTTCATATTCCTTCGCAGCTTCTGGGCAACCATCATTCCAGCCGTCACGGTGCCGCTCTCCCTGATCGGCACTTTCGCGATCCTCTACGAAATGGGCTATAGCCTCGATAATCTCTCGCTGATGGCGCTGTCGATCGCCGTCGGATTCGTCGTCGACGACGCAGTCGTCGAAATCGAGAACATCACGCGGCATATCGAGGAAGGCCTGTCCCCATACGACGCAGCGATGAAGGGATCCGGCGAAATCGGCTTCACGGTGATGGCGATCACGTTCTCGCTGATCGCCGTCTTCATTCCGCTCTTCCTGATGAGCGGCTATGTCGGCCTTCTGTTCCGCGAATTCGCAATCACCGTGAGCGTCGCGCTGATGCTTTCCCTGGTGATCTCCAGGACCCTGACGCCGATGATGTGCGCTTACCTGCTCAAACCCGAGAGCCATGAGCACGGCCGCCTCTACCGCTGGTCCGAGCGCGGCTTCGACCTGCTGCTCAATGCCTACGAAGCTGGTCTGAAAGTCGTGCTGCGGCATCGCTTCATCACCTTGATGGTGATGATCGCTACCATCGTGGTGACCGGATATCTCTATGTCATCATTCCAAAGGGCTTCTTCCCTCAGCAGGATACCGGCCTGATCCTGGGCCAATCCGAAGCCGCCCAGGACATCTCGTTCAACGCGATGGCTGAGCGCCAGCAAGCCATGCTCGATGCGATCGTGCGAGATCCTGCCGTTGCATCGGTGGGCTCGGCGGTCGGCGCCGGCGGCGGCACCTACACCGTCAACGACGGCCGCGTATTCATCCAGCTCAAGCCGGCCGACCAGCGCGATCCGATCGGCAAGGTGATCGCACGACTTCGAACCAATCTTGCCAACATCCAGGGCATCACGCTCTACATGCAGCCCGCGCAGGACATCACCGTCGGCGCGCGGCTGAACAAGACCCAATTCCAGTACACCATGAACGATGCCGATCACGGCGAGCTCAGCCATTGGGCGGGTCTGTTTCTCGACAAGATCAAGGCGCTGCCCACTGTCGCTGACGTCACCACCGACCAGCTCAATGCCGGGCCGCTGCTTGACATCACGATCAAGCGCGAGGTCGCCTCGTCCTATGGCATCCTGCCGTACACAATCGACAACACGCTCGACGACGCATTCGGTCAGCGGATCGTCTCGACGATGTACACGCCCCTTCAGCAATATCATGTCGTTCTGGAGGTCAACCCGAAATTCCAGTATGGGCCCGAAGCGCTCAACGGCATCTACATCAAATCGTCAAGCGGGCAGCAGGTGCCGCTATCGACGCTGGTCGATTCGGTGGTGAAGGTCTCGCCGCTCGTCGTGAACCACCAGGGGCAATTTCCCTCGGTGACGATCTCGTTCAATCTGGCGCCCGGAGCCGCAATCGGTGAGGCGGTGAGCGGTATACAATCCATTGAAAAGGAGCTGCATCCGCCGCTGTCGCTGCAGACGAGCTTCCAGGGCAACGCCCAGGCGTTCGGCGCCTCGCTGAAGAGCACTCCGATCCTGATCGCCGCGTCGCTGTTCGTGATCTATCTCATCCTTGGCGTGCTCTATGAAAGCATCATTCATCCGATCACGATCATCTCCACGCTCCCTTCGGCAGGCGTCGGGGCGCTGCTGCTGCTGATGGCCGCTCATTACGACCTGAGCGTGATCGCGGTGGTTGGAATCATTCTGCTCATCGGTATCGTCAAGAAGAACGGCATCATGCTGGTCGATTTCGCCATTCAGGCCGAACAGACCGACGGCCTTACACCGGAGCAATCTATCTACCAGGCGTGCATCAACCGTTTCCGTCCCATCCTCATGACGACGATGGCAGCGCTCCTTGGCGCCGTGCCGATGATGGTCGGCACCGGCGTGGGATCGGAGATCCGTCAACCATTAGGCTACGCGATCGTCGGTGGCCTCGCATTGTCGCAGGTGCTCACGCTCTACACCACGCCAGTCGTCTACCTCTACCTCGATCGGTTACAGAATTGGCTATTCGGTGCGCGACGGCATCAAACTGCGTCATGCGACATCCCTCCGGCGCCTGCCGAGTGAGCGAGGACAACGCCAATCGTATCGTATTCATCGAATCTCGTGATCGGAACGATCTGAAAATTGCGTTGGTGTGCCATCGCGACGCTCCTACCTCATAGACAGCAAGGCGGACCTTTCGAGCAATGCTCGATCGGTTCACCAGCAAGCAACTTGAGGAGATACTGAATGACGCTCGATAGCTCACGGCGCACCGCCCTTGTCAGCTTAGGCGCGTTGGTGGCCGGGACCGCTGCGCTTGCAGCCGGTCCCTCGCATGCGGCCACGACCGCGCAGATCATCCCGCCCGGTGCCCAAGAGCTCGCCGATTTGATGGGCCGGCTACGCCGCGCGCCGCGCCGACGAGATTTCAAGACAGTGCCCATGATTCTTCAGCAATCCGCATTCTGGGATAGCGACGCGCTCAAGGAGATCATCGCTTATCGCGGCACGCGCAAGCAGGTGTGGGACAACACCAATCTCGCGGGCCCCTGGCTCAACTTGATGCGCAACTCGATCAATGCGCAGATCTTTTCCTTCGCACACAAAGACTTTCTGGCGGTCTCCGCAACGCATGGCACGGCGCACCTCGCGTTGTTCGACCAAGCGATGTGGGAGAAGTATGAACTCGCGACGCTGACCGGCAACGGCTTCAAGACCAATACACTGGCGATGCCGAAGTCGGCGCCGAGCGCTTTCGCGCAGAGCGAGGATCCCGATAGCGTATTCGGGCCGGTCGGCGACACCATCCCAGCGCTGCAGGAGCGCGGCGCGGTCTTCCTGGCTTGCCACAACGCGATCTGGGAAGTGACGGCAAAGCTGATCGCCTCCGGCAAGAATCCGGATCATGCCCCGCACGAGGCGGTGGCTGCCGAGCTGACCAACCACCTCATCGATGGCATCGTGCTGACTCCCGGAATAGTTGCGACGATTCCGGAGCTGCAGCAGGCCGGCTTTCACTACGCCACGTGAGCAGACCAAATGCGCAAGGCAGCCCTCACCGCGGCACTTGCCGCCGCCCTCCTCCTGCCGCTCGCCGCGCGAGCCGCGGAACGGGTCGAGAACGACTCGATCTTTCCTCCCTGGCAACACGGGGAGAACAACGACGCCACGCAACGGGGGCTCTCGTTTACGGTTCTGGAAGTAGACGATCTCGCTGATTTCCATGGCGACGTATCCGACCCGAAGCTCGTGCTGTATGTCGGCGGCAATTACTTCTTCGCCATGGCACCGCTGGTCGCGGCGTTTGAGCAACAGCATCCCGAGTTCAACGGCAAAATCTATTGGGAAACTCTTCCGCCCGGCGTCCTCGAAAAGCAAATCGTGGCTGGCGGGACCGTTACCTCCGGCAACATGACCTGGACGGCGAAGCCGGACGCCTATCTTGCGGGGCTCAAAAAGGTCCAAAGTCTCATCGATCGGGGCCTGTTGACAGGTCCGGCCGTTTCCTACGTGACCAATTCCCTGACGATCATGGTGCCGTCCGGCAACCCCGGCCATGTCGAGACTCTCTCCGATCTGGCGCGGCCCGGCCTTCATGTCGTGATGCCGAATCCTGAATTCGAAGGTATCGCCCACCAGATCGAAGCCTCATTGAAGAAGGCGGGCGGCGAAGCATTGGCGGCGACTGTATACAAAGCCAAAGTCGCCGACGGCGGCACGGTTCTGACCCAGATCCATCATCGGCAGACGCCGCTCTTCCTGATGCAGGGGCGCGCGCAGGCGGGCGTGACCTGGCAATCGGAAGCGGCCTTCCAGGAGCAGGTCGGCAATCCAATTACCCATGTCGACATCCCGTCGGCGCAGAACACAACGGCGATCTATGCCGGTGCCGAAGTGCGGAACGCGCCGCACCCGGAGGCGGCGCAGCTTTGGCTTTCGTTCATCCGCTCGCCCGCGGCGCTCTCGATCTTCGAGCGATACGGATTCAAGCCGTTCGCGGGCACTACATCGGCGGGCTGATCGAACAAGGAGAAGCACTTATGGCCACTCTGTCCCTCACATCTGCTTCCAACATCGCGCGTCCGGTTGACAAGGCCGCGGGCCTAACCGACGCGCAGCGCTCATGGCGAACGGCTTCGCTCGCCATGATGTCAATCCGCGTCATCCAGGGCTTCATCTACTGGGGCGGCGGATCCCGGCGTTTCATCTACGCGCCCTCGAAGCTCAACCCGGACGCGCCCACCTGGATGGCAAACAAGTTTCAGACCGCAATGCCCGGGGCGCTGTTCGGGACCGATCATCTGATCAGCTTCATGCTGCATCACTTTTGGCTGCTCTATACCGGCGTGATCCTGTTCAGTGCCGCCGAACTGATCGTCGGCGCGATGCTGATGGCGGGACTTATGACCCGCGCGGCTGCTTTGGTGTCGATAGGGTTTTCGGTGCTGCTGATGGCGATGTTCGGCTGGCAGGGCGCGACCTGCATCGACGAATGGACCATGGCCGCCTGCAATCTCGCGATGGGCGCAACACTGCTGCTAGGCGGCAGCGGCGCTTACTCTATCGACAACGTCCTGATCCGGCGCGATCCCGCGCTCGCAGGGAAACGCTGGTTTCGGTGGACGGCCGGAAGCCTGCCGCTGCCGCTCAAGGACATCGCGTTCCGCAATCTCGCACTTGCCGTGCTTGGCTTTGTCCTGGTGTTCGACATCGGCACCTACAGCTACTATCGCGGCTCGGTGGTGACGCCTTTCCATGGCGGGCCGGTCAGCCCGACAAAGCATCATCTCACCGTTAGCGATGCCAGATTTTTGCCTGATGGCTCCGTTCGCTTTCACGTCTATCTCGATGCCGGCACGCCGGAAGCGCCTGTGCATGTCGTTGCAGCCGATCTGCTCGATGCGGGCAATCAGCCAGTCGCACATTACGACGACGCCGCCCTCTCGGCCTTGCCAAACGCCGCTTTCGCCAACGATTACGCCTACAACAAGTTCGCGCCTGGTCCCTTCGGGATCCGGGCACCGATGGGAGCGGCTGCGTCGGTGACACTGCCCCCGCCTGCGTCTGCCGCCGCTCTTCAGGCGAGATCGCTCCGGCTCACAGACGTCGACGGACACCCCTTCTCGGCGAGGCTCGATCGGGCAGTCACCAATAATTCCAATGCTCAAGGAGGCCAACGGCATGCCCCATCACGCAATGACGATCTCGCGGGTGTCGGGCGTTCCGGATGACGGTCAACCGCTATTTCGGCGACATCGCACTGAAGAATTGCGATGCAATCGTGTTGCTGGTTCGGCGGGTCGCGGAGCTTGCCTACGTAAAGCATGGCGTATTGGGAAACACCGACGCTCTCGGTCCCATCACTGGCATAAGATTGCCCAAATTCCTCGATGGCGCTTGGCGCAAAGCCATGGTGGTGCAGGTGTACGGATGCGTTTGCGTGGCGCGTGGCGTTTGTGAAGTTCGGAAACGGACGTCAACGGGGTCGCGACATCTGCAATCCGCGAGCAACTGCTGTCCGATTCCGACGGGTCGCCGCATCCCTACATGCTGCTGGATCCCGGACCTGGCCTGCAGATCGTGGACATCAACGCCGCCTATGCCAAAGCCACGCTCATCGTGCGGGAGAGCGTGCTGGGGCGATCCCTCTTCGAGGTGTTTCCCGACAATCCGGATGATCCGCACGCCGACGGGTGAGCAACCTCTACGCCTCGCTACGCACGGTGGCGCAGACCGGCCGCGCGCATGCAATGGCCGTGCAGCGCTACGATACCCGCGATCCGGACGGCCCCTTCGTCGAGCGCCGCTGGCAGCCCATCAACTCGCCGGTTCACGACGAAGACGGACGAGTGGTGTTTCTGCTGCACCACGTCGAGGACGTGACGGATCAAGTGGCGCCCTGAGCGCGCCGCCTCGGTCCGCCCGGTTCGCCTAGCACCTTGCCGCTTGTGCTGTTGACGAAGTGCAGCGACGTGCAGGCAGGGCATCGCATTGCGACGTGCGAGTCCTTGGGTCTCAGGAAGTGCAGGGTCGACATCGTTCCGGGCGGCCAAGGAAAAGAAGACCACGCGATTTGCAGCTGGAGCACCGCTGTAATTCCGCACGAGCGTCTCATCTCGACCGGTTGTCCGATTTGTTCGCCGTCGCACCCTATTCTACGATGAGGGCACAACAGACCTGCCCGAGCAGCTTCCGCGGCATATGTTGGGATGAAAGCCGCGGAGATAATCCAGCCATGGTCGCGCCGTTCAGCTCGATTCTCGACCCAGCCTAACAATCCCTGTTTCCAAACGCGCCGCAAAGACCTGACTGGAATAGAGCTGCTTACCTAACGGACTCAACAGCTTGTCCGCTGGCTGGGGCGGGAGGGATCGAACCTCCGAATGGCGGAATCAAAATCCGCTGCCTTACCGCTTGGCTACGCCCCATCAGGCGACGAGGGGAACGGCGGACGAACCGGCACCCGCAGATTCCCTCTGGTCGCAGCCGGTCTATAGGGAGCGGCGCAGCATTTCAACCGCCTGGAGGGGCAAAATACCGCGGGGCCAGGGCCGGCCCGGCCACACTCTATTATAAGCCCGATCCCTGCTCGATCCCTGCCCGGCCCCGGCCCTCCCGCCCATTGAGACCTCCGGCGTTTCATGGGAATACGGCGCCAAACCTGTCCTCGGGAGTGAGCCATGACCTACCGCGCGCCGATCTCTGACATGCTGCTGTCGCTCAACCATGGCGCCGGCCTCAAGGCCGCCCTGGAAGCCGGCCATTACGGCGATTTCGACGCCGACATCGTCTCCGCGGTGCTGGAAGAAGCCGGCAAGTTCGCGACCGACGTGCTGGCGCCGCTCAACAAGGTCGGCGACGAGCACGGCATCAAGCTCGACGACGGCAAGGTCACGACCGCGCCGGGCTGGCCGGATGCCTACAAGCGCTGGATCGAGGGCGGCTGGAATGCAGTCTCGGGGCCGGAGGATTTCGGCGGCCAGGGCCTGCCGACCGCGATCAACGCCGCCTGCACCGAGATCTGGAGCGCCTCGAATCTCGCCTTCGGCCTCTGCCCGCTGCTGACGGCGTCCGCGATCGAGGCGCTTGATGCACATGGCAGCGAAGAGCTGAAGAAAATCTATCTCGAAAAGCTCGTCACCGGCGAATGGACCGGCACGATGCAGCTCACCGAGTCGCAGGCGGGCTCCGACGTTGGCGCGCTGCGCACCCGCGCCGAGAAGCAGGCCGACGGCACCTATCGCATCAAGGGGACGAAGATCTTCATCACCTATGGCGAGCACGACATGACCGACAACATCGTGCATTTCGTGCTGGCGCGACTGCCGGATGCGCCGGCCGGCACCAAGGGGATTTCGCTCTTTCTTGTTCCTAAGTTCATGGTCAGTGAAGACGGCTCGCTCGGTGCGCGCAACGACATCTTTGCGAGCGGGGTCGAGCACAAGCTCGGCATGCACGCCTCGCCAACCTGCACCATGACCATGGGCGATCATAGCGGCGCGATTGGTTTCCTGATCGGCGAAGAGAACCAGGGCATGCGCTGCATGTTCACCATGATGAACCAGGCCCGCCTCGGCGTCGGCCTCGAGGGCGTCGGCGTCGCCGATCGCGCCTATCAGCAGGCGCTGGCCTACGCCCAGGAGCGCAAGCAGGGCCGCGCCATCGGCAAGAAGGGCGACGGGTCGGATGCGATCTTCGCGCATCCCGACGTCAAGCGCATGCTGATGCGGATGCGAGCTCAGACCGCGGCCGCGCGCACCATCTGCTATGCGACTGCGGTCGCGATCGACGTCTCGACGCGCGCAAAGGACCCCAAGGTGCGGGCAGATGCCGCCGCACGCGCCGCGCTGTTGACGCCGATGGCGAAGGGTTACTCCACCGATGTCGGCAACGAGGTCGCCTATCTCGGCGTGCAGGTGCATGGCGGCATGGGTTTTATCGAGGAGACCGGCGCCGCGCAGCATTATCGCGATGCGCGCATCACCGCGATCTATGAGGGCACCAACGGCATCCAGGCGATCGACCTCGTCACGCGCAAGCTTGCGGCCAATGGCGGGGCGTCGGTGTGGGCGCTGCTCGACGAGCTTTCAGCTACCGTCAAGCAGGTCGAAGCCTCGAACGATCCCGCTTTCGGCACCACCGGCGTGAAGTTGCGCGAGGCGCTGGAGTCGCTGACGCGGACGAGCAAGTGGCTGCTGGAGCGCGTCACGTCTGCGCCGAACGAGGCGCTCGCCGGCGCGACGCCGTATCTCCAGCAGTTCGGCGCGACGCTCGGCGGCTGCATGCTGGCCTCCGAGGCGCTCGCCGCCAAGGCCGACGGCAATACCGAGGCCGCGCGCTACGTCTCGCTCGCGCGCTTCTTCGCCGAGAACATCACCGTGCAGGCGGGCGCGCTCGAGCGCACCGTGACGGAAAGCGCGGAGTCGGTCGCGGCGGCGGATGCGGTGCTGCTGGGGTAAATGCCGCGACGCGTAGGGTGGGTTAGTCTTAC
>NZ_VSSS01000059.1 GCF_008123425.1 Bradyrhizobium rifense | reverse complement strand
AACTTGCCCAGCCTCGACGGAGCAAGTGATTTTCGGCAAGACCGAAAAAGCATCAAACCTTTCAACCCCATCCCTACTGTGCATGGGGTTGTTTTTCGCTTTTGAGTGCCGGGGGCGCCTAACCCGCCCCCGCGCGCTTCTTCTGCCAGACCAGATGCACCGCGCAATTACAGCCGGGCGAATGCGAGGCGAGATCCTTTGACGTCTCGTCGTTCGCAGGTGTCGCCGCAAAAGCCTTGTCGGCGTCCTCGCGCGACGGGATGTAGTTCAGCACCGGCGCGAGCCAGCGCTCGGTCTCGGTCACTGTCATGCCCTTGCGCGCGGCGTAGTCCTCGACCTGGTCGCGCTCGATCTTGCCGACGCCGAAATAATAGCTCTCGGGATTCGCGAAATAGAGCCCGGAGACAGACGAGCCCGGCCACATCGCAAAGCTCTCGGTCAGCTGCACGCCGGCGGTCGCTTCCGCATCGAGCAGTTCGAACAGCGTCGCCTTCTCGGTGTGATCGGGCTGCGCGGGATAGCCGGGTGCGGGGCGGATGCCCTGGTACTTCTCCAGGATCAGATCGTCGGTCGACAGCGCCTCGTCCGGCGCATAGGCCCAGAACTCGCGGCGCACGCGGGCATGCATGCGTTCGGCAAACGCTTCGGCCAGGCGATCGGCCAATGCCTTGCACAGGATCGAGGAGTAGTCGTCGTTCGCCATCTTGAAGCGATCGGCGACCGCGTCCTCGCCGATGCCGGCCGTGACCACGAAGCCGCCGATATAATCCGGCACGCCCGCAGGTGCGACGAAGTCGGCGAGCGCCGCGTTGAAGCGGCCCTCGCGCTTCTCGAGCTGCTGGCGCAGCGTGTGCAGCGTCGCGACGCTCTTGGTGCGGCTGTCATCGGCATAGAGCACGATGTCGTCGCCTTGCGCGTTCGCCGGCCAGAAGCCGACGGTCGCGCGCGCCCGGAACCATTTTTCCTTGACGATCAGGTCGAGCATTTTCCGCGCGTCGTCATAGAGCGAGCGCGCGACTTCGCCGACCTTGGCGTCGTTGAGAATTGCGGGGAAGCGGCCGGCAAGCTCCCAGGTCTGGAAGAACGGCGTCCAGTCGATATAGGGCACGAGCTCGGCGAGATCGTATTCGTCAAAGCTTTTGGTGCCGAGGAAGGTCGGCTTCACCGGCTTGTTGGCGACGAAGTCGACCGGCACGCGGTTGGCGCGCGCGGTCTCCAGCTTCAGCCGCTTCTTGTCGGCCTGCGCGCGGAAATGCGCATCGGAGATCTTTGCATATTCGGCGCGAACGTCGGCCGCATAGGCCTCGCGCTTCTCAGGGCTCAGCAGCGATGACGCAACGCCGACCGCGCGGCTGGCGTCGTTGACATGCACGACGGGACCGGCGCGATAGCTCGGGTCGATCTTCACCGCCGTATGCACGCGGCTCGTGGTGGCGCCGCCGATCAGCAGCGGCAGCTTCAACCCTTCGCGCTGCAATTCGCCGGCGAAGAACGCCATCTCGTCGAGCGAGGGCGTGATCAGGCCGGACAGGCCGACGATGTCGGCTTTCTCTGCCTTCACGGTCTCGACGATCTTGGCGGCCGGCACCATCACGCCGAGGTCGATCACCTCGTAATTGTTGCACTGGAGCACGATGCCGACGATGTTCTTGCCGATGTCGTGGACGTCACCCTTGACGGTCGCCAGCACGATCTTGCCGGCGGACGAGGAGCCCTCAGTGCCGATGCCATTGGCGAGGTTGCGCGCCTTTTCCTCTTCCATGAACGGCATCAGCCAGGCGACCGCCTGCTTCATGACGCGCGCGGACTTCACGACCTGCGGCAGGAACATCTTGCCGTCGCCGAAGAGGTCGCCGACCACGTCCATGCCGGCCATCAGCGGCCCCTCGATCACGTCGAGCGGACGCGAGGAATTCTTGCGGGCCTCTTCGGTGTCCTGCTCGATGAACTCGGTGATGCCGTGCACCAGCGAATGCGACAGCCGCTTCGCCACCGGCCATTCGCGCCAGGCGAGATCGGCTTCCTTGGTCTGGGTCTTGTTGCCGCGGAATTTCTCCGCGAGCGCCAGCAGGCGTTCGGACGCACCGGGATCGCGGTTGAGGACGACGTCCTCGCAAGTTTGGCGCAATTCGGGATCGATGTCGTCATAGACGATCATCTGCCCGGCATTGACGATGCCCATGTCCATGCCGGCCTTGATGGCGTGATACAGGAACACCGAGTGCATGGCCTCGCGCACCGGCTCGTTGCCGCGGAACGAGAACGACAGATTCGACACGCCGCCGGAGATGTGCGCGCCGGGCAGGTTCTTGCGGATCCAGCGCGTCGCCTCGATGAAGTCGACGCCATAATTGTTGTGCTCCTCGATGCCGGTCGCGATCGCAAAGATATTCGGATCGAAGATGATGTCTTCCGGCGGGAAGCCGACGCGGTTCACCAGGATGTCGTAGGCGCGCTTGCAGATCTCGGTCTTGCGCTTGAAGGTGTCGGCCTGGCCGACCTCGTCGAACGCCATCACCACGACGGCCGCGCCGTGGCGGCGCGCGATCTTGGCTTCGTGGATGAACTTGTCCTCGCCTTCCTTCATCGAGATCGAGTTGACGACCGGTTTGCCCTGCACGCATTTCAGGCCGGCCTCGATCACCGAGAATTTCGAGCTGTCGACCATCACGGGCACGCGGGCGATGTCGGGCTCGGCGGCGACGAGGTTGAGGAAGGTCACCATCGCGGCTTCCGAATCCAGAAGCCCTTCGTCCATGTTGACGTCGATGATCTGCGCGCCGTTCTCGACCTGGTCGCGCGCGACCTGCAGCGCGGCGGTGTAGTCGCCATTGGTGACCAGCTTGCGGAAGCGGGCCGAGCCCGTGACGTTGGTGCGCTCGCCAACGTTCACGAACGGGATCGCGTCGGTCAGAATGAAGGGCTCGAGGCCGGAGAGCCGCAGGCGCGGTTCGATCTCCGGCACGATGCGCGGCTTGTGCGGCGCGACGGCGGCGGCGATCGCCGCGATGTGGTCCGGCGTGGTGCCGCAGCAGCCGCCGACGATGTTGACGAGGCCGGACGCGGCGAACTCGCCGACCAGGCGGGCCATGTATTCCGGCGTCTCGTCGTACTGGCCGAATTCGTTGGGCAGGCCGGCATTCGGATAGGCGCAGACCAGCGTGTCGGCGACGCGGCCGATATCGGCAATGTGCGCGCGCAGATCTTCCGCGCCGAGCGCGCAGTTGAAGCCGATGGTGACGGGCTTTGCGTGCTGCACCGAATGCCAGAATGCTTCCGGCAATTGGCCGGACAGCAGGCGGCCGGATTTGTCGGTGATGGTGCCCGACACCATCACGGGCATGTCGATGCCGCGCGCTTCGGTGATTTCCGCGATCGCATAAAGCGCTGCCTTGGCGTTCAGCGTATCGAAGATGGTCTCGACTAGCAGCAGATCGACGCCGCCGTCGATCAGGCCGCGGATCTGCTCGCCATAGGATTTGCGCAGATCATCGAAGGTGACGGCGCGGTAGCCGGGATTGGCGACATCAGGCGAGATCGAGGCGGTGCGGTTGGTCGGTCCAATGGCGCCCGCGACGAAGCGCGGCTTGCCGTCCTCGGCCGTGACACGCTTTGCGGCGTTGCCGGCGAGGCGGGCACCTTCGCGCGCCATCTCGTAGACGATATCGGTGAGGTCGTAATCGGCCTGCGCTATCGAGGTCGTCGAGAAGGTGTTGGTCGCGACGATGTCGGCGCCGGCGCGCAAATAGGCGGCGTGAATGTCCTCGATCGCCTGCGGCTGGGTCAGGATCAACAGATCGTTGTTGCCGCGCAGGTCGCGATGGAAATTCTTGAAGCGCTCGCCGCGGAAGGCGGCCTCGTCGAACTGGAGGTTCTGGATCATCGTGCCCATGGCGCCGTCGAGCACGAGGATGCGCTCGCGCGCGGCGTTGATGAGGGCGGTTCGCTTGGGCGAGGTGGATACGGTCATGTGCTTTACGCCGCCTTCTGCGCGCTCTTGGCGCGAATGCCGAGCAAATGGCTGATCGCGAACACGAGATCGGCGCGGTTCATGGTGTAGAAATGGAAGGTGTCGACGCCGTTCTTGGCGAGCTTCTGCACCTGGCCGGCCGCAACGGTCGCGGCCACCAGCTTGCGGGTCTCGGCATCGTCGTCGAGGCCCTCGAATTTCGCGGCGAACCAGTCCGGCACGGTGGTGCCGGCGCGGGTGACGAAGGCTCTCGCCTGCTTGAAATTGTGCATGGGCATGATGCCCGGCACGATCGGGATGTTGATGCCACGGGCGCGGACGCGGTCGAGATAACGGAAGTAGAGGTCGTTATCGAAGAAGACCTGGGTGATCGCGCGCGTCGCGCCGGCGTCGACCTTGGCCTTCAGCGTATCGATATCGGCGTCGAAGTCGCGCGCTTCGGGATGCTTCTCAGGGTAGGCCGAGACCGACACTTCGATGTCGGCGTGCCGCTTCTTGATCCCGGCAACGAGCGCGTCCGAACTCTGATAGCCGTCGGGGTGGGCAGCGTAGGGCGTGCCGATCCCACCGGCGGGATCGCCGCGCAGGCCGACGATGTGGCGGACGCCGACCTCGTGGTAGCGGTCGACGATCTCGTCGATCTCGCCGCGCGAGGCGCCGACGCAGGTCAGATGCGCGGCCGGCAGCAGCGCAGTCTCCTTCAGGATGCGGGAGATGGTCGAGTGGGTGCGCTCACGGGTCGAGCCGCCGGCGCCATAGGTCACCGAGACGAATTTCGGGTCGAGCGGGGCCAGCCGGTTGATGGTCTCCCAGAGATTCCGCTCCATATCTTCGGTCTTGGGCGGAAAGAACTCGAAGGAGATCGCAGGGCGCTTTGTGGCGAGATGCCCGTCTTGCCCGTCAGTGTGGGCAGGCGTCTTCAAATCGGTCATGGCACCAGTCACTCCAGGGGCCCTCGCCAGCAGTCGGGCGGCGGCGGTCGGGGTCTAGCTTGGGAGAGGCTAAGATAAGGCAAAGGCAGGTATCTCGACAGCCCATCGGGGATGGGAAATCGCCCACTTTTGGTGGAACGGTGTCGAATATTGTGATGCTAAGGATGAAGGTGGGAAGTCATCTAAATGGATAAATGATAAAATGATATCAACTGTTTAGATCTATTAAAGCGGTCGAAAAAGTCGGCCTGCGTTCGGTGGGCAGAATGAGTTGTGCGTTACGCGATCTATACCCGTCCCAACGCTCCGCTCTTGCCGCCCCCGCGACCTCTGCGCCCGCACACGCCAGATCTGCGCTGTTGGCCCATTGCCGCCGCGTGGCCCTCCACTACGTTAACGCGCCATGATCCCGCTTTCAGTCCTCGACCTCTCCGTCGTCACGTCAGGCACAAAACCCGCCGCGGCGCTGCGCAACAGCATCGATCTGGCGCGCCATGTCGATCGGCTCGGCTATGTCCGCTACTGGCTCGCCGAGCACCATAACCTCGCCTCGGTCGCGAGCCCGGCGCCCGACGTGATGATCGGGCAGATCGCGGCGGTGACGAAGCACATCCGCGTCGGCTCCGGCGGCGTGATGCTGCCCAACCACGCGCCGCTGGTGGTGGCCGAGCGCTTCAAGATGCTGGAGGCATTGTTTCCCGGCCGCATCGATCTCGGCCTCGGCCGTGCCCCCGGCACTGACGGCGCCACGGCCTATGCACTCCGCAGCCGGCTCGACCGCCGCGAGGGCGACGATTTTCTGGAGCGGCTGCACGAACTGATTTTGTGGGAGACCCGCGAATTCCCCGCAGGGCACCCCTACCACAACGTCGTCGCGATGCCCGACGACACCAAGCTGCCACCGATCTGGCTGCTCGGCTCCAGCGATTATTCCTCGGAGCTTGCTGCGCAGGTCGGCATGGGCTTCGCCTTCGCGCATCATTTCGCGTCCCACGATGCGATCGATGCGATGGTGCATTACCGCAATCGCTTCCAGCCCTCAGCCTGGAACGCGAGCCCGCACGCGATCCTTGCGGTCGCCGCGATCGCTGCCGACACTGATGAGGAGGCCGAAAGGCTCGCGAGTTCTTTCGATCTCAACCGCCTGCGCCGCGACCGCGGTCAATATCTGCCGCTGCCGAGCGTCGAGGAGGCGCTGGCCTATCCCTATACGGATTCCGAGCGCGTCTCGATTGCGCGCAACCGCTCGCGCTTGTTCGTCGGCAATCCGGAGACGGTGCAGAAGAAGCTTCAGCCGCTGATGGATGCGAGCAAGCCGGACGAGTTGATGGTCATCACGGCCGTGTACGACCATGAGGCGCGCAAGAGGTCGTATTCGCTGCTGGCCGAGGCGTTCGGGCTGGCGAAGCAGGCAGCCTAAGTCCCGGCTCGCGCTTCGCGCGTCCGGGACACGAGACTATTCCATCGTCGCGCGGAACGGGTGACCCGGATACACGCCGACGATACGGAACTCGCGCGAGAAGAATTTCAGCTCCTCGATCGCAAACGCGAGGCCCTTGTCTTCAGGGTGACCGTCGACGTCAGCATAAAACTGCGTGGCGAAGAAATTGCCGTCGACCATGTAGCTTTCGAGCTTGGTCATGTTGACGCCGTTGGTGGCAAAGCCGCCGAGGGCCTTGTAGAGCGCCGCGGGAAGGTTGCGCACCCGAAAAACAAAAGTGGTGACCAGCGGGCCCGAACCTTGCGCCGCCCATTTCGGTTCGCGCGCCAGCACCACGAAGCGCGTGGTGTTGTGGGCCTCGTCCTCGATGTCCTCGGCAAGAATGTCGAGGCCGTAGATCTGCGCGGCCAGGCGCGAGGCGATCGCGGCGACGGTCTTGTCCTTGCGCTCGGAAATGTCGCGGGCGCTGCCGGCGGTGTCGGCGTGCACGATGCCCTTGATGCCGAGCTTGCGGATGATGCGCCGGCACTGGCCAAGCGCATGAACATGGCTCTCGACGGACTTGATCTCGGACAGCTTCGTGCCTTTCACCGCCATCAATTGATGCCGGACCGGCAGAAACCATTCGCCGACGATGAAGAGGCCGGAGGCTGGCAGCAAATGATGGATGTCGGCGACGCGGCCGGCGACCGAATTCTCGATCGGGATCATGCCGAGATCGGCTTCGCCCGACGAGATCGCCGACAGCGCGTCCTCGAAGGTGGCGCAGGGCATCGGCTCGGCGTCGGGATAGGCCTCGACAATGGCGATATGGGAATTGGCGCCAGGTTCGCCCTGGAATGCGATTTTCAGCTTGCTCATGACGGGCCTTGTAGCAGCGGCTCAGGATTTGGAAAGGATGCCGCGGGCGGTCTCGAGGTCCGCCGGCGTGTCGACCCCGCGGGGCACGGTATCGACGATGGTGAAGTCGATGCGCATTCCGGCCTCCAGGGCCCGGAGCTGCTCAAGTTTCTCCTGCAGCTCCAGCGGCGAGGGCGGCAGCGAAACGTAGCGCTCCAGCGCGGCGCGGCGATAGGCATAGAGGCCGATATGGTGGTAGCGCGGTCCGTCGCCGGTCGGCGCGGTCGCGCGGGTGAAATAAAGTGCGCGCATGCGCTTACCCCCGAGCGAGGTTCCGATCGCCTTCACGACGCTCGGGGCGAGGTCCTCCTCCTCGGTGTGGATCTGCGAAGCCAGCGTGGCGATGTCCACGGCGGGGTCTTCCAGCGGCGGCAGCACCTCGCGGATATTGTCGATCGTGATCGTCGGGAAATCGCCCTGGAGATTGACCACGATCTCGGCCTTGCCGTCCGGATCAAGTTTCTGCATGGCCTCGTGGATGCGGTCGGAGCCTGAGGGGTGCTCCGCGCGGGTCATCACCGCCTCGCCGCCATGGGCGGTCACGACCGCGGCGATCTCTGCGGTATCAGTTGCCACCGCAACCCGGCCGATGCCGGCGGCCTCGGCGCGCCGCATCACGTGCACGATCATCGGCAGGCCTGCGATATCGGCAAGCGGCTTGCCGGGCAGGCGGGTGGCGGCCATGCGGGCCGGGATCAGCACCAGGATGCGGGGATCGGTCATTGGTTCAAGCGACTGGGTTCAACGGTCTGGAAACGGGGCGTTTTCCGCACCGAGAAATCGGGTGGGGATGGGCTGAAAGCCGGGTCGCTTATACGGGTTGCCAGACCTCGGGCAAACCGATATCTCAATGGCAAAACTCGGGGAAACAATAAGGAACGTTTTTGATTCTCCCGAGGCTCGTCCTGGCGGTCGCACGGCCGCTTATTCCTTCTTGCGGTGTGGGGCCTGGCCGGAAATGGACTCTTTCGAACTCAACAAGATCATCGGTGCCGTGCTTGGCACCTGTCTTATTCTGCTGGTGACGAGCTTCACCGCCCAGGCGCTGTTCTCGCCGAAATTTCCGGAAAAGCCCGGCTTCGAGATCGCCGTTAAGGAAGTGGCCGGCGACAAGGAGGGCGGTGCTGCCGCTGCCGCGCCTTCCGAGCCGATCGAAAAGCTGCTTCAGACCGCCTCCGTCGAGAAGGGCGCTTCTGCCGCCAAGAAGTGCGGCGCCTGTCACACCTTCGAGAAGGGCGGCCCGAATCGGGTCGGCCCGAACCTCTTTGGCATCGTTGACGACCATCGCGGCGAAGGCCGCAACGGCTTCAACTTCTCGGCCGCGATGAAGGCCAAAGGCGGCACCTGGACCATTGACGAGCTGAACAAGTTTATCGCCAACCCGAAGGGCGACATCCCCGGCACCGCAATGGGCTTTGCCGGCATCCCGAAGGACAGCGAGCGCGCCGATGTCATCGCCTATCTGAACAGCCTCTCCGACAGCCCGAAGCCGCTCCCGACCGCGGCGAAATAAGGCTCTCGAAATAAGGCTCTTGGGTCTCGATCTCAGATGTGCGGCCAGGCCTCAAAGCCTGGCCGTTTCTGTATTCGGGCCTCGCGGCGTTGTTATCGGGGCGTTTGGCCGCATCTGACAGGCCGCCCGGCCTTCCAAGATGAGGAAAAAGCAACATATTCCGTCGAAACCTCGCCTATATTGGGCACTTAAAGGGGTAACCTCCTTCAAGACTGGGATGTTGATTTGGCCATTACCCGACGCGATCTTCTGCTCACCGGCGCGGCCGTTGCTGCGCTTCCCGCCTTCGGCTCCGTGGCGGGTGTTCCCGTCGTCGGCACGGCAGAGGCGCAATCGGCGGGCGAGCTGCCTTGGCGCCACGCGCTGTCACTGTTCGGCAACGTCAAATATCCGGCCGACTTCAAGCGCTTCGACTACGTCAATCCGGATGCCCCCAAAGCGGGCGTCGCGCGCCAGATCGCCGTCGGTACGTTCGACAATTTCAATATCGTCGTAGCAGGCGTGAAGGGGCAGGTCTCCGGTGCCGTCGCATTCATCTACGAATCCCTCACGACGCCTTCGCTCGACGAAGTCTCGACCGAATACGGCGCGCTCGCCGAAGCCGTGAGCCATCCGGACGATTTCTCCTTCGTCATCTATCGTTTGCGGCCTCAGGCCAAATGGCATGATGGTAAGCCGGTCACCGTCGAGGACGTGATCTTCTCGCTTGATTCCTTCAAGAAGCACCACCCGATGTACTCGGCCTATTACAGCCATGTGGTGAAGGCGGAGAAGGTCGGTGAGCGCGACGTGAAATTCGTATTCGACGCGCCGGGGAACCGCGAACTGCCGCAGATAGTCGGGCAGCTCACGGTCCTGCCCAAGCATTGGTGGGAAGGAACGGACGCGCAGGGCCGCAAGCGCGATGTCTCAGCGACCACGCTCGAAGTACCGCTTGGCTCCGGCCCCTACAAGGTCAAGGAATTCGTTGCCGGACGCTCGATTGCGTTGGAGCGCGTCAAGGATTATTGGGGGCGCGACCTCGCCGCCAATGTGGGCCGTAACAATTTCGACGAGCTGCGCTACGAGTATTTCCGCGATGCCACTGTCGCGATCGAGGCTTTCAAGGCCGATCAGGTCGATTGGCGCACCGAGAACAGCGCCAAGAACTGGGCGACCGCCTACGATTTCCCGGCTGTGACCGAAAAGCGCGTGATCCTCGAGGAATTCGCCAATCGCAGCTCCGGCGTGATGCAAGCCTTCGTGCCGAACCTGCGCCGCGCCAAGTTCAGCGACCCCCGCGTTCGCCGTGCGCTCAACTACGCGTTCGACTACGAAGAGATGAACAAGCAGCTCTTCTATGGTCAGTACAAGCGCGTCAGCAGCTATTTTGACGGCCTCGACGAGCTTATGGCGACGGGATTGCCGCAAGGAAAAGAGCTCGAAATCCTCGAGACGGTTCGCTCCCAAGTCCCGCCCGAAGTCTTCACGACGCCCTACGCAAATCCGGTCGGCGGCACTCCGGAAGCCGTGCGCGACAATCTCCGCGAGGCGCTGCGCCTGTTCAAGGAGGCCGGCTACGAGGTGCGCGACCGCAAGCTGATCGACGTCAAGAGCGGCACCCAGTTCTCTCTTGAATTGCTGAACCAGGATCCGAGCTTCGAACGGGTCACGCTGTTCTACAAGCCGTCGTTGGAACGGCTCGGCATTGCCGTCAGCGTGCGGACGGTTGACCCGACCCAATACGAGAACAGGACGCGCGAGTGGGATTTCGACGTCGTCACCAACTCCTGGGGCGAGTCGCAGTCGCCGGGCAACGAGCAGCGTGAGTTCTGGTCGTCGAAGACGGCCGACATAGCCGGCTCGCGCAATATTGCCGGCATCAAGAATCCGGCGATCGACAAGCTGATCGAGCGGCTGATCTACTCCAGGGATCGCGATGATCTCGTCGCCGCAACCAAAGCACTGGACCGCGTGCTGCTGTGGAATCACTACGTCGTGCCGCAGTGGACCTATACGAAGGTGCGCACTGCGCGCTGGGATCGCTTTGGTCGGCCGGCGGAATTGCCCAAATACGGCCAGTCCGGCTTCCCATTCGTCTGGTGGTACGACGCAGACAAGGCGGCACGGATCGCAAAGAAGTCGTGAAGGACATTTCCCGCATGGCGCAGCTTTCACGCCGGCATGTGCTGGCCCTGGGTGCCGGCGCCTTGAGCGCGCCGCTGGTGCGCGGTGCGCGGGCGTCGGAGGTGGCTGCCGAGGCTCACGGCATCTCGGCCTTCGGCGATCTCAAATATCCGGTCGACTTCCACCATTTCGGCTACGTCAATGTCGACGCGCCGAAGGGCGGCGCGTTCTCGCTCATCCCCTCGGTGCGGGCCTACAACCAGTCCTATTTCACCTTCTCTTCGCTCAACGCCTATATTCTGAAGGGCGAGGGCGCGCAGGGCATGGACATGACCTTCGCGCCGTTGATGGCGCGCGCCAATGACGAGCCCGACGCGATGTACGGGCTCGCGGCGAAATCGGTGCGGATCTCGCCGGACAAGCTGACCTACACCTTCACGATGCGTCCCGAGGCCCGTTTCCACGACGGCTCGAAGCTCACCGCGCACGACGTCGCCTTCTCGCTCACCGCGCTGAAGGAGAAGGGCCATCCGCTGATCGTCGTGCAGCTCCGCGATTTCGTGAAGGCCGAGGCGCTCGACGACGCCACCGTGGTCGTCACCTTCGCGCCGAACCGTGCACGCGACGTGCCGCTCTATGTTGCGAGCCTGCCGATCTTCTCGAAGGCGTATTACGCCGCGCGCGCGTTCGATGAATCGACGCTCGATACGCCGCTGGGCTCCGGCCCCTACAAGGTCGGCAAGTTCGAGGTCAACCGCTACATCGAATACGAGCGTGTCAAGGACTGGTGGGGCGCCGACCTGCCAGTCTGCCGCGGCAGTTATAATTTCGATACGGTGCGCTACGAATTCTACCGCGATCGTGATGTCGCGTTCGAAGGCTTTACCGGCAAGAACTATCTGTTCCGCGAGGAGCTCACGTCGCGCATCTGGGCGACGCGTTACGATTTCCCGGCAATCAAGGACGGTCGCGTCAAGCGCGAGCAGCTGCCGGACGAGACCCCGTCGGGCGCACAGGGCTGGTTCATCAATCTCCGCCGCGACAAGTTCAGGGATCCGCGCGTGCGCGAAGCGCTGATCTATGCCTTCGATTTCGAGTGGACCAACAAGTCGATCATGTATGGCGCCTACGCGCGCACGCACTCGCCGTTTCAGAACTCCGACATGATGGTGTCCGGCCCGCCTTCGCCCGAAGAGCTTACACTGCTGGAGCCCTTCCGCGGCAAGGTGCCCGACGAAGTGTTCGGCCAGCCTTTCGTGCCGCCGGTGTCGGACGGCTCTGGACAGGATCGCGGTCTGCTTCGCAAGGCGAGCGAGCTGCTCAACGAAGCCGGCTACCTCATCAAGGACCGCAAGCGGGTGCTGCCCAATGGCGAGCCGTTCACGATCGAATTCCTGAACGACGAGCAGTCGATCCAGCCGCATCACGGGCCTTATTTGAAGAACCTCGCGACGCTCGGCATCGACGCCACATTCCGCCTGGTCGATGCCGTGCAGTACCGCGCGCGACTTGAGGATTTCGATTTCGATATGACGATCGAACGCTTCTCGATGTCGGCGACGCCCGGCGATGCGATGCGGGCGTTCTTCTCTTCACAGGCGGCCAAGACCAAAGGCTCGTACAATCTCGCCGGCATCTCCGATCCGATCATCGACGCGCTGATCGACAAGATCATTGCCGCGCAGACCAGGGCGGAGTTGACCACGGCCTGCCGGGCGTTCGACCGCGTCTTCCGCGCCGGGCGCTATTGGGTGCCGCAATGGTATGCGAACTTCCATCGCGTCGCCTATTGGGACCAGTTCAGCCATCCCGACAAGCCGCCGAAATATGCGCAAGGCGTCGGTGCGCCTGAGAACTGGTGGTTTGACGCGGCAAAGGCCGCCAGGCTCGAGCAGGCGAAATAATCATGAGCGCCTATATCGCCCGCCGTATCCTCCTGATGATCCCGACCCTGCTCGGAATCCTCTTCGTCTCCTTCGTCGTCGTGCAGTTCGCGCCGGGCGGTCCGGTCGAGCGCGTCATCGCGCAGCTTTCTGGCGCCGACACCGGCGGGACCTCGCGCATTTCGGGCGGCGGTGACTTTGCGCAGCGCGCGCCGGGGCAGCTGGGCGCTGGTGGCGATGCCATCAATTCCAAGTACCGCGGCGCGCAAGGCCTCGACCCTGACTTCATCAAGAAGCTGGAGAAGCAGTTTGGCTTTGACAAGCCGGCACCGGAGCGCTTCGCATTGATGGTGTGGAATTTCGCCCGCTTCGATTTCGGCAACAGCTATTTCCGCGATGTCAGCGTGCTCCAGCTGGTCAAGGAAAAGCTGCCGGTCTCGATCTCGCTCGGCATCTGGCTGACGCTCCTGACCTACCTGATCTCGATACCGCTCGGCATCCGCAAGGCGGTCAAGGACGGAACGCGCTTCGACACCTGGACGTCCAGCGTGCTCGTGCTCGGCTATGCGATCCCCGGCTTCCTGTTCGCGATCCTCCTGATCATCCTGTTCGCCGGCGGCTCGTTCTTCAACTGGTTCCCGCTGCGCGGGTTGACGTCGGACGGCTGGTCGCAATTTCCCTGGTACTGGAAGGTCATCGATTACTTCTGGCATTTGACGCTGCCGCTGATCGCGATGGGGCTCGGCGCGTTCACCACCATGACGTTCCTGACCAAGAACTCGTTTCTCGACGAGATTCGCAAGCAATACGTGATGACCGCGCGCGCGAAGGGCTGCAGCGAGAACCGGGTGCTCTATGGTCACGTCTTCCGCAACGCGATGCTCATTGTCATCGCAGGCTTTCCCAGTACCTTTATTCACGCCTTCTTTTCGGGCTCGCTTCTGATCGAGACCATCTTCTCACTGGACGGGTTGGGGCTGCTCAGTTTCGAGAGCGTTCTCAACCGCGACTACCCCGTGGTGTTCGGCACACTCTTCATCTTTTCGCTCGTCGGCCTCGTGGTCAACCTCATCTCTGACCTGGCCTATATGTGGATCGATCCGCGGATCGATTTCGAGGCGCGGGAGGTCTGATGACGCTGGCCGCTCCCACCCCGATCGAGACCACTGCAAAGTCGCCGCTTGGGGACGTCGTGCCGATCACCCGCAAGCCGTTCGTGCCGTCGCCGCTCAACAGGCGGCGCTGGCAGAATTTCAAGGCGAACCGGCGCGGTTACTGGTCGTTCTGGATCTTCATGATCCTGTTTGTGGTGTCTCTGTTCGCCGAGCTGATCGCCAATGACCGGCCGTTCCTGGTCAAATATGACGGCCATCTCTATTGGCCGGCCTTCGTCACCTATTCGGAGACGACCTTCGGCGGCGACTTCGAAACGGCGGCCGACTACCGCGATCCCTATCTGCAGAAGCTGATCAAGGACAAGAGCGGCAGCATCGTCTGGCCGCTCATTCGATACTCCTACGACACCCATAATCTCGACCTGCCGACTCCGGCGCCGTCGCCGCCAACCTGGATGTTGACGGAGGCGCAATGCAAACCCGTCGTCGAGAAGAAGGGCCTCAAAAGCTGCCGTGACCTCGAATACAACTGGCTAGGCACCGACGATCAGGGCCGCGACGTGGTGGCGCGGCTGATCTACGGCTTCCGCATCTCGGTGCTGTTCGGCCTCTGCCTGACCATTGTCTCCTCCGTCATCGGCATCGCGGCGGGCGCGGTGCAGGGCTATTTCGGCGGCTGGATCGACCTGTTGTTCCAGCGTTTCATTGAAATATGGACTGCGATCCCGTCGCTCTATCTGCTGCTGATCCTGTCGTCGGTACTGGTGCCTGGCTTCTTCGTGCTTCTTGGCATCCTGCTCTTGTTTTCCTGGGTGTCGCTGGTTGGACTGGTGCGCGCGGAGTTTTTGCGCGGGCGTAATTTCGAGTACATCCAGGCCGCGCGGGCGCTTGGCGTGTCTAACGCCGTGATCATGTTCAAGCATTTGCTGCCGAACGCGATGGTCGCGACCATGACGTTCCTGCCGTTCATCGTGTCGAGTTCGGTGATGACGCTCACGGCCCTGGACTTCCTCGGCTTCGGCCTGCCGCCCGGCTCGCCGTCGCTCGGCGAGCTGCTGTCGCAGGGCAAGTCGAACGTGCAGGCGCCTTGGCTCGGTTTTTCCGGCTTCTTCTCGGTCGCGATCATGCTGTCGCTCTTGATCTTCATCGGCGAAGCCGTGCGCGACGCTTTCGATCCGCGCAAGACGTTCAAGTGAGGGCGTGATGGACGCGATTAACCAGCCTTTGCTTGTGGTGCGCGACCTCTCGGTGGCCTTCCACCAGGGCGGCAACACGACGCTTGCGGTCGACAAGGTCTCGTTCCAGATCAAGCGCGGCGAATGCGTCGCACTGGTCGGCGAGTCCGGCTCGGGCAAATCGGTCAGCGCGCTCTCGATCCTGAAACTGCTGCCCTATCCCAGCGCTTCGCACCCCTCGGGCAGTATCCGCTTCAAGGGCCAGGAGCTGATCGACCAGTCCGAGCAGCAGATGCGGGAGATCCGCGGCAGCGACATCTCCATCATCTTCCAGGAGCCGATGACGTCGCTCAATCCGCTGCACACGATCGAGGCGCAAATCGGCGAGATCATCCAGCTGCACAATCCGACCAGCAACGCGCAGGCGCGCAAACGGACGCTCGAGCTGCTGACGCAGGTCGGCATTCCCGAGCCGGAGACGCGACTGAACAGCTATCCGCACCAGCTCTCCGGCGGCCAGCGCCAGCGCGTGATGATCGCGATGGCGCTCGCCAACGAGCCGGATTTGCTGATTGCGGACGAGCCGACCACGGCGCTCGACGTCACGGTGCAGGCGCAGATCCTGACACTGCTCGCCGAAATCCGTTCGCGGCTCGGCATGAGCCTGCTTTTCATCACCCACGATCTCGGCATCGTGCGCCGCATCGCCGACACCGTCTGTGTCATGAAAGGGGGCGTGATCGTCGAGCAGGGGCCGGTCGAGCAGGTCTTCAAGACCCCAAAACATCCCTATACGCGCGATCTGCTCGCGGCCGAGCCGAAGCCGGATCCGGCGCCACCGCAGCCGGATGCGCCTGTGGTGATGTCGGCCGATCATCTCAAGGTGTGGTTTCCGATCAAGCGCGGCCTGATGCGCAAGACGGTGGGCCACATCAAGGCGGTCGATGGCGTCAGCGTTGCCGTGCGCAAAGGCGAGACGCTCGGAGTCGTCGGTGAATCCGGTTCGGGCAAGACCACGCTCGGACTGGCGCTGATGCGGCTGATCTCGTCGAACGGGCGGATCGTGTTCCTTGGAAAGGATATCCAGGGCCTGCGCTTCAAGGAGATGCGGCCCTTCCGGCGCGACATGCAGATCGTGTTCCAGGATCCGTTCGGCTCGCTCAGCCCGCGCATGTCGGTCGCCGACATCATCGCCGAAGGCCTTTCCGTGCATCAGCCAAAGCTGTCGCGCGAGGAGCGGGAGGCGCGCGTCGTCAAGGCACTCGAGGACGTCGGGCTGAAGCCGGACACCCGTTACCGCTACCCGCACGAATTCTCCGGTGGCCAGCGCCAGCGCATCAGCATTGCGCGCGCGGTGGTGCTGGAGCCGGATTTCGTCGTGCTGGACGAGCCGACCAGTGCGCTCGACATGCTCATTCAGGCGCAGATGGTCGATTTGCTACGTGAATTGCAGCGCCGGCGCGATCTCACCTACATGTTCATCTCGCACGATCTGCGCGTCGTCGCCTCGCTCGCAAGCCATCTCATCGTGATGCGCGGCGGCAAGGTGGTCGAGGAAGGTCAGGCGGTCGAGCTGTTCAAGAATCCGAAGACGGATTACACCCGCGCGCTGTTCGCGGCGGCGTTCCGGTTGGAGACGGCGGGCAACGGCTCGGTCGCGACCTGACCCCAGCGTGATCGCGATCACGGCGGCAGCGCAATCGCTGCGGCATCCTGTGCGAGTAGTCGCGGGGCAGTCTCGCGACCGCGACAGGAGCACAGAGATGACATTGACTGGAGTCGACGCGCAGGCGATGCGTGAGCTATCCACGGGCGAACCCGAGCAGGTCGCCGGCGGCGGCGTGTGGAAGTTGGGCCCTCCCGGCTGGATCCCCGAACCGCGCCTGCCGGTGCGGGTCGAGAATGGCCCCGAACTGGGCGGCGGCGGTCTGCTGAAAAATCCGCACTTGCGCCTATTCTGAGGAACGGACGGTGAGATGGGTGGAGCGGGCGATAGTCTTCGCCGCGCCCTACCCATCCTACGCTAGAGTCGCTTGATTGCGACGACTTCGCTTCCGGCAGCCTTGATCCGCGCAATGGCCGGCTCGATCGGCTCGATCACCGTTGCCATGTGATGTGCGTTGGCGTGAACCATCGTGCTGCTATCGCGGACGATGGCGACATGGCCCTTCCAGAAGATCAGATCGCCGCGCAGCAAGCTGCCTCGTTCATGCGGCTCCAGCGCGCGGCCGAGTCCAGTCTGCTGCATGTCGCTGTCGCGCGGGCAGCCGGTGCCGGCTGATGTCAACGAGACCTGGACCAGGCCGGAGCAGTCGATGCCCAAACTGCTCTTGCCGCCCCAGAGATAGGGCGTGCCGACGAAGCGCTCGGCGACCGCAACAAAGTCCGGCTCGCGATGGTCGAGCGGCGCGAGATGGGTCTTCGGCACGAAAGCACCTTCGCGCGTTACGGCAAAACTGCCGTCCTCGCGCGCGATCGCGAGCTTCGATCCCAGCACCAGCAAGTCGACCGGTGGCAGCTTGATCGAGGGGCCGGGGAAGGCAAGTGTCCGCAGCGCGCCGACCTTGTGCGTCGGCGCGGCCGCCGGCTTCATCAGCGTCGCGTCAGGCAGCCAGCCGACATAGCCATCGCCGCCGAGCTGGCCCCAGGCCCAGCCCTCGTCGTTGCGGTCGTAGACCGTGATCCGCTCGCCGCGCAGCGCTTCCGTCATCAGCATCGCGTTCGACGATGGCTGTTCGCGCATCGGCGCGATCGGCGCGACCACCTCGAATTCCTCGCCCGTGACGAAGCGATCGGCTTGCACCTTGCCTTCGAGATATGCCGCGGCGACGTCGCCGCGTGCCGGTGTCAGCCGCGGATCATGCATAGCGCTCGCTCAGCACCTTGTAGATGGCACGGGCGGCCTGGCATTCGCCGCCCTCGGGACGCGCCGGCTTGGCCGACGGCGTCCAGCCATAAATATCCACGTGAAGCCAGCTCGTGGCGTGCTCGACAAAGCGCTGCAGGAACAGCGCGCAGGTGATCGAGCCGGCAAAGCCGCCGGACGGCGCGTTGGTGATGGTGGCGGTCTTGGAGTCCAGCCAGGCATCGTAGGGTGGCCACAGCGGCATGCGCCACAAGGGATCGTTCTCCTTCACCGCGCAGCGCGCGACGTCGGCGGCCAGCGTCTCATCATTGGTGTAAAAGGGCGGTAAATCCGGCCCCAGCGCGACGCGCGCGGCGCCGGTCAGCGTGCCCAGATCGATCAGCAGCTCGGGTTTCTCCTCGTCGGCCAGCGCCAGCGCGTCGGCGAGCACCAGCCGGCCTTCCGCGTCGGTATTGCCGATCTCGACGGTGATGCCCTTGCGGGAGGTGAAGATGTCGAGCGGGCGGAAGGCATTGCCGGAGACGGCGTTCTCGACGGCCGGAATCAGCACGCGCAGGCGCACCTTCAGCTTCGCATCCATCACCATGCGCGCAAGCGCCAGCACGTTGGCGGCGCCGCCCATATCTTTCTTCATGATCAGCATGCCGCTCGACGGCTTCAGATCGAGCCCGCCGGTGTCGAAGCAGACGCCCTTGCCGACCAGCGTCACCTTGGGATGGCTGGAATCGCCCCAGGTGATGTCGATCAGCCGCGGCGCACGGTCCGAGGCCATGCCGACTGCGTGGATCAGTGGAAAGTTCGTTTTGAGATCCTCGCCGATGGTGCAGGCGTAGTTTGCGCCGAACTCGGCGGCGAGCTCTTGCGCGGCCGCGGCCAGCTCCTCCGGCCCCATGTCGTTGGACGGCGTGTTGATGAGGTCGCGTGCCAGCATCGCGGCATCCGCCATGCGATCGATCTCGGCGGGGGCGACGCCGTCAGGCGGTACCAGCCGGACGTCGGGGCTATCAGCCTTGCGGTAACGGGCGAAGCGGTAGCTGCCGAGCGCGAAGGCGAGCGCCGCCAGTCGTGCATCGTGCGGTGCATTGGCAAATCGATAGGTGCCCGGCGGCAGCAGGCCCGGCAATGCGCCCGGCCGGAACGGATCGCGCGATCTGGCGCCGTCGTCCTCGAGGCCAAACAGCACTTGCGCGATTGTTCCGTCGGGCGCGGGCAGTGCGAGATAGCCGCCCGGCTTGGCGGCAAAGGCGCTCGCGGTGGCGAACTGGCGTTGCGCCGGCGGCAGCGTCTCGCGCACGGCATCCCAGCTCGATTTGGTAACGAAGGTGATCGGGGTGGCAGTCGTGGACGTCTCGAAGACGGAAGGCATTGGCGGGTCCGCAAGGTCATTCGGTTGGAGGAGACTTCGCAGAGTTTTGCGGTGGCTGCAATCGGCATTGCGGTCACCGCCCAGTGAGCCGCTACTCGCAGAGAAGCAGCCATGCTAGGTTCCGGCAGCGGTTGCCAGATTGCGCAGAGAACGCCGGTGACCGAAGACGAAGCGTGCCGGGAGGAATTGCAATGGAAGTTGTGTGGGGCGTGATCACATTCATCGGCCAGGCCATCGAGGCCGTCTTTGGCTATGTCGAGCATCACCACTGGGTCTTCGCGTTCCTCGCTGGCGGCTACGTCTTCTATCTCCATGACCGATCGATCCATGCGCGGTTCGATGCGCTCGACAAACGCATTGACGAGATCCGCAAGCGTCTCGCCATCGAATATTGATCGGGCCAGCGAAACCATCTGCCGATTGCGCGCGTATGTGGTTTGAGAACTGCCGTTCACGAGCGGGTTGCCGCAGGGCTTTACTAGCGCTGCGGTTGTGGCATTATTGATGAATATTTTTAGGTTGTGTCACGCGCGACTGCACGTATCGAGCGCAGGAGCGCCGCTTGAATCTCGGTTGATGCCGATCCGGGTTGATATCTGACTGCACTCTTCGTCGAAGGCATTTCCCTCAATCGTTTGGGCGACGCAGCATTCGCAATGAGCGGCGCAACATGGATAGATCGTTTGTCATTGCGCAGATATCCGACCTTCATCTGGACGGGTCAGGCCGGCTGCTTGCGACGATCGAGGCCCTTGCCGAGGCGCTGCGCGAGCGGATGGCGGACTTTTCGGATGTGACCGACCGCATCCTGCTAATCACAGGCGATCTCGTGAACGACCCGACACCGCGTGCGCTCGACGAAGCGCTCGCGGTCATCGCGTCCCTCCGGCAGACCGGCCTGTTCACCGACATCCAGGCGGTTGCCGGCAATCACGACGTCAAGCGTCCCAGTCAGCGCGGCGGCCGGCACGACGCCTACGACTATCTGCACCTGCCACGCACCTCGAAGAGCGTCTATTATCGCCAGGGCGGTCTCGATCTGGTGCTGCTCGACTCCAACAGGGCGAGCCTGACGATACTCACCAGCGGCAACATCGATGAGCAGGCCTACAATGCAATGGTCGCGCAATCGGCCCGGCTGAGCGTCGAGCTCGCGGGCAGCATGGGCTCGTCGGGACGCGCCGATTATTCCGAGCCTGCGGAAAATCTGGTGCGCGTGCTGGCGTTGCATCATCATCCGCTGCCGCAGGCGACCGGCGAGGGCAAGCGGTTTCTCGGGGTTCCGGACGAGCCGCTGATGTATCTCGCCGCGCCCGCGACCTTTCTCGAAGCCGCCACCTCGCTGAACGTCAGTCTGATCCTGCACGGGCACCGGCATGTCGAGGGGCTCACGCGCTATTCGATCCCCGACCCGCGTGCACCCCGGAGCGGCGGAGAGGATTTCTGGCGCACGATCTATGTGCTCTCCTGTCCGTCCTCCACCGGGCAGGGCGGCGACGACGCCGGCTTCAACATCATCCATTTCGGTGCGGCGTCCGACGCCGAGCGGCCCGAGTACCGCTTCGCGATCGCGCGCTATTCGCGGCCGCGCAACGATGGCGCCTTCAGGCCGCTCGATTCGAATCTGCCGGATGGCGTCGTCAGGCTTCCTGTGGGGCGAGATCTGTCCCGCGATCCCGCTGTCCAGTCCGTGATCGAGATCGCCTCATGCGCATCGTTGAAGCGGGATCAGGTCCTGGCACTGGCGCGTCGGCTATTGTCACGCCGCGCCTTCTACGATGACGGCGGGCAGGACTGGGCGGACATTCTCTACACCTACCTCGTCACTTCTCATGCCTGGGCGGATCTCTCCGGCAGGTTCGCGAAGTCGGCACAGGCGCCCGACCTCGCGGCGCTGGCAGACGTGAAGAGGCTGCTCCGTCAGTTGATCGGACAATCTGCCGACACGCTCGGCATCGATCGCGCCGCGCTCGACGAGCTCCGCGCCGACCGCCTGGTCAATCGTGACGGCTTTTCGCGCCGGTGGCCGACGCTGCCGCGCCAGGCTGCCGACACCGAGGGGAGGACGCAGCAGCGGCTGCAATTGCTGCGGGACCTGAACGACCAGATGAAGCTGCTCGGCCTGGATCTGGGCCTGGGCGGCGGTCCGCCGCGTTAACCGGCCATTAGGGTTAACAGTCTATTGCTGGTGCGTTCGGCTCGATCAATCGGCTCGAGAGTCAAAGCGTCATGCGTCAATGGTTCCGTCCTGCACGGCTTCTTGCCTCTGCCTCGCTGATCGCGCTGGCGGCCGCGAGCCTCGGCGGCTGCACGGCAATGTCAAAACTCTCCGATGTTACCGGCTCGATCGGTCCGAAGGCGGAAGCCGCCCCGGCCGATCCTGCGCGCACCATCGAGACCTATAGCGAGCGCTACCGCGCCAACCCCAAGGATCCCGACGTGGCGCTGGCCTATGGCCAGGCCCTGCGTGCCAACGGCCAGCGCGCCCAGGCCGCCGCCGTGCTCGAACAGGCGACCATCGCCAATCCCGGCAACAAGCAGCTGCTTGCCCAATACGGCCGCGCGCTCGCCGACAACGGCAATTTCCAGCAGGCCTTCGACGTGCTGTCGAAGGCGCATTCCCCTGACAATCCGGACTGGCGTCTGCTCTCGGTGCAGGGCACGGCACTCGACCAGATGGGCCGTCACGAAGAGGCGCGCAGTTATTATGCGAGCGCGCTGAAGATTGTGCCGGGCGATCCTGGCGTGCTCTCCAATCTCGGCCTGTCCTACATGCTGTCGCGGGACCTGCCCAAGGCGGAAGAGGCGCTGCGGGAGGCCTATGCTTCACCGCGTGCGAACTCCCGGGTACGGCAGAATCTCGGTCTGGTGGTCGGCCTCCAGGGCCGCTTCACTGAAGCCGAGACCATCGTGAAGGCGGACCTGCCGCCGGACCAGGCCGCGGCCAACGTCGCGTATCTCAAGGAAATGTTGAACCGCAACGATGGCCCGCGCGGTGCGCCGAAGCGGACGCCGGTTGCTTCGCTCAGCCAGCCCGACTGATCAGGCCCGATCTTCCGATCCTGGAATTGGCTGCGGACCGCATGCGGTCCGCAATCTCCGGCGTCAGTGCAGCTCGGAGATCTTGATGCCGGTCGGTCCGAGAATGACGACGAACAGCACGGGCAGGAAGAACACGATCATCGGCACCGTCAGCTTCGGCGGCAGTGCGGCGGCCTTCTTCTCGGCTTCGTTCATGCGCATGTCGCGGTTTTCCTGCGCCATGACGCGCAGGGATTGGCCGAGCGGGGTGCCGTAGCGTTCCGCCTGCTGAAGCGCAAGACACACCGACTTGACGCCTTCGAGCCCGGTGCGCCTTGCCAGGTTTTCGTACGCGACCTTGCGGTCCTGCAAATAGGACAGCTCGGCGGTGGTCAGGGTGAACTCCTCCGACAGCGCGATCGACTGTCCAACGATTTCGGTCGCCACTTTCCGGAACGCCATTTCCACCGACATGCCGGATTCGATACAGATCAGCAGCAGGTCGAGCGCATCGGGAAAGGCGCGCTTGATCGAGAGCTGGCGCTTGGAGATCGCGTTCTTCAGGAACAGCATCGGGGCCTGGAGACCGCCATAGGCGGCGCCGACGCACATGCCGATCTTGATCGGCATCGACTTCTCCATATGGGCGATCAGGAACACGTAGATGACCGAGCCGACGAACAGCACGAGCGGCGCCACCATGCGGGCGAACAGGAATGTCACGTAAGGCGCCTGGCCGCGATAGCCCGCCATGATCAGCTTGTCGCGCGCTGCTTCCTGCGCCAGCCATTTGGTGAGGTTGAAGTCCTCGACGACCCTGGAGACGAGCTGCTTCGGCGTCTGGCGCAGCGAGACCTTCTCGCTCTTGTTGAGGCGTTCGCGCTCGCGCTGCCGGATCCGTTCGCGTTCGCTCGCCACCGCCTTCATGCGCTTGGAGAGGCCTTCGCCGGCAAACAGCGGCATCACCAGCGTATAGACCGTGGCGCTGGCGGCGATGGCCGCCAGCAGCATGGTCATGAAGTGCGGATCATGCAGTTTCGTAACGAGGAAGTCGACCATACGGCACCATCAGAAATCGAAGTTGATCATCTTCTTCATCACCATGATGCCGACCGACATCCAGACGAGGCAGCCGACCAGCATGAGCTGGCCGGTGGGATGGGTCCACAGCAGCGAGATGTAGCCGGGCGTCGTGAGATAGACGAGGAACATCACGATCGGCGGTAGCGAGCCGATGATGCCGGCCGAGGCCTTGGCCTCCATCGACATCGCCTGGATCTTTTCCTTCATCTTCTTGCGGTCGCGCAGCACCTTGGAGAGGTTGCCCAGCGCTTCGGAGAGGTTACCGCCCGACTTCTGCTGGATCGACACCACGATGCCGAAGAAATTGGCCTCCGGCAGCGGCATACGATCGTAGAGACGGGTACAGGCCTCGCCGAGCGGCATGCCGATCGCCTGCGTCTCGATGATCGCAAGGAACTCGCTGCGCAGCGGCTCCGGCGCGTCGGCCGCGACGACCTTGATGGATTCGAACAGCGGCAGGCCGGCCTTGATGCCGCGGACGATGACGTCGACGGCGTCGGGCAGCGCCGCCAGGAACTTATTTTCGCGGCGCTTCTTCAGGAAGCCCAGTGTCCAGCGCGGCAGGCCGAAGCCGCCGGCAAAGGCAAGACCGACCGCGCCGATCAGGCCGCCGCCACCGAACAGCGCGCCGAAGAAAAATACGCCTGCCACGACGGCGGATGCGATCCAGAATTTCTGCGGCGTCCAGTCGAGCCCCGCTTGTGAAATGCGGACATGGAGCGGAACGCTCTTTTCCCGCGCCCGCCTCGCCTCAAGATCTTTGAGCGAGGTCTCGACCTGCTCGCGGCGCGAGCGCTGGCTCTTTTCAGCCTGCTTGGCCGCGGGCGCATCGGAGCGCCCGATCGAAGCCCGGCGGCTCTCGGCCTTCCGTTCGCCTGACAGCAGCGGATAGAGGAAGACCCAGGCGATGCCGCCGACGGCGGCGGTGGCGAGGAAGGCGAGGGCGAGGACCTGCATGTTCATGGCTGTACCGACCTGCTCACGTGTTCGGTGCCACTTCCGCGGCGTCGAGCGCGGCGCCAAGGCGTTTCTCTTCGCCGTAGTAGCGGGCGCGCTCCCAGAATTTCGGGCGGCCGATACCGGTCGAGCGGTGCTTGCCGATGATCTTGCCGTTGGCGTCCTCGCCGACCAGGTCGTAGAGGAAGATGTCCTGAGTGATGATGGTATCGCCTTCCATGCCCATCACCTCGGTGATGTGGGTGATGCGGCGCGAACCGTCGCGCAGGCGCGCGGCCTGGACGATGACGTCGATCGAAGCGCAGATCATTTCGCGAATTGTTCGCGAAGGAAGGGAAAAGCCGCCCATCGTGATCATGGATTCGCAGCGTGACAGCGCTTCGCGCGGATTGTTGGCGTGCAGCGTTCCCATCGAGCCGTCATGGCCGGTGTTCATGGCCTGGAGGAGGTCGAAGGCCTCCGGACCGCGGACTTCGCCGACGATGATTCGTTCAGGACGCATACGCAGACAGTTGCGCACCAGCTCGCGCATGGTGACCTGGCCTTCGCCCTCGATGTTGGGCGGCCGGGTTTCGAGCCGCACCACGTGGGGCTGCTGGAGCTGGAGTTCGGCGGCGTCTTCGCAGGTGATGACGCGCTCGTCGTGCTCGATGTAGTTGGTCAGACAGTTGAGCAGCGTGGTCTTGCCCGAGCCGGTACCGCCGGAGATCAGCACGTTGCAGCGGACACGTCCGATGATCTGGAGGATTTCCGCGCCTTCCGGCGAGATCGCGCCGAACTTGACCAGCTGATCCAGCGTCAGCTTGTCCTTTTTGAACTTACGAATGGTGAGCGCGGGGCCGTCGATCGCCAGCGGCGGCACGATGGCGTTGACGCGGGAGCCGTCGGCAAGGCGCGCGTCGCAGATCGGCGAGGATTCGTCGACGCGCCGGCCGACCTGGCTGACGATGCGTTGGCAGATATTGAGGAGCTGCTGGTTGTCGCGAAAGCGGATGCCGGTTTTCTGGATCTTGCCGCTGACTTCGATGAAGACGGTGCCGGCGCCGTTCACCATGATGTCGGCGATATCGTCGCGAGCCAGCAGCGGCTCGAGCGGACCATAGCCGAGCACGTCGTTACAGATGTCGTCGAGCAGCTCTTCCTGCTCGGCGATCGACATCACGATGTTCTTGATCGCGATGATCTCGTTGACGATGTCGCGGATTTCCTCGCGCGCGGACTCGGAATCGAGCTTGGCGAGCTGGGCGAGGTCGATGGCCTCGATCAGCGCGCCGAAGATGGTCGCCTTGACCTCGTAATAATTGTCCGAGCGGCGGCTTTCCATGGCCGGCGCGGGCCGGGCAGGGGCGAGCGGCGGCGAGGCGACGGCCGGCGGGGGCGGCGCGCGCGACACCGTCGGCGCCGGAGCCTGGGCGGGCTCTGGCGACACGGCGCCGGGCTTGGGAGCCCGAAGGTCGGTGTCTGTTCCGCTACGCTTACCGAACACTTAACAACTCCATGGGGCGGCCTATTTTCCCCGCAACTTATCAATCAGCGGTGAAAGCAAGGACGACTTTTGTTTCTTCGTCTCGCTGCGGCCGGTCAGGCGCTGGGCGATCTGGAGGAACATCTCGATCGACTTGTGGTTGGCGGAGATCTCCGCGATCATCTGGCCGTTGTTGGCGGCCGCCCCGAAGATCTGAGGCTCGAACGGGATCGCGACGACCGGCTGGCTCTCGATCGCCTTGGCGAATTCGGCCGCCGCGATCTCCGGCCGCTTGGGAACGCCGACCTGGTTCAGGCAGTACAGCGGCGGGCGGTCGTTGGGACGCGCTGCCTTCAGGAGATCGAACAGGTTCTTGGTGTTGCGCAGGTTGGCCAGGTCCGGCGCCGCCACGATCAGGATGTCGTCGGCGCCGATCAAGGCGCGCTTGGTCCAGCCCGACCATTGATGCGGGATGTCGAGCACGATGCAGGGCATGGTCGCGCGCAGCGTGTCGAACACCGAGTCGAAGGCGTCGATGCCGAAATCATAGACCCGGTCGAGCGTGGCCGGCGCCGCCAGCAGGCTGAGGTGGTCGGTGCATTTCGACAGCAGGCGGTCGATGAAGGCGGTATCGACGCGATCGGGCGAGAACACGGCATCCGCGATGCCCTGTGGCGGGTCCTGGTTGTAGTCGAGCCCCGCGGTACCGAAGGCGAGGTCGAGATCGGCGACCACGGCGTCCATCGCGAGGTCCCGCGCGATCGCCCAGGCGACGTTGTGGGAGATGGTAGAGGCGCCGACGCCGCCTTTGGCGCCGACCACGGCAATGATGCGGCCGACCGCCTTGGCTTCCGGTGCCGAGAACAGGTTGCAGATCGAGCGCACGACGTCGATCGCACCAACCGGCGCGAGCACGTAGTCGCTGACGCCGCGGCGCACCAGCTCGCGATAGAGCATGACGTCGTTGATGCGGCCGATTACGACCACCCGGGTGCCGGCGTCGCAGACCGTGGCAAGCTGGTCGAGCCCGGCCAGCAAATCGTTGCGGGCGTCGCTCTCGAGCACGATCACATTGGGAGTGGGAGCAGACCGATAAGCTTCGATCGCAGCCGCCATGCCGCCCATCTGGATCTTCAGATGGGCCTTGCCGAGACGGCGATCCTCGCCGGCCGATTGCACGGCGGCCGCAGTCTCCACGGTCTCGCAGAAGGCCTGAACCGAGACGCGCGGCGCGGGCGCAATATGCTCGTCGACCGGCGCAGGGGCTTCCGGCTGCTCGTCTTGAGTCTGGCGCGCGTAGTTGATCATTTGCCGGTGTCGCTGAGTTTGGCCTTGTCGGCCTCGGGATAGGCAACTGCCGTCGGAGTTCCCTTGCGATACTTCTCGAAGGCGGCCGTGCGGCGCGCCGTGTAGGCCGGAGTTTCAGACCGCGGCTGCTCGAGGTCCGACGGATTGTCGACCATGGCCGCCATATTGCGCTGATAGGCGCAGCCGAAATTGTAGTAGTCCTTGTTCTCGAACCAGCTCTTGTTCTTCATCGAGGGGCCGAGATCCTCCGGCCACAGGCCGCAGGGGCCCGCGACCGCGGCGATCTTGGAATAGGTCAGCCGGATCGGCGGCAGGAAGCGTTTGTCTTCCGGCTGGTAGGGACGGGAGATGATGCCGCGCGGGGGAACGCCCGCCGCCGCCAGCATAGCCTGAATCTCGTGCATCGATTCCGCCACCGGACGCGCATTCGGCGTTCCTGACGGCACGTCGATGTGGATGGCGCCGGTGCCCTCGTGCATCCAGGCCGAGGCCACGCCCATCACGTCGGCGCGCTGGGCTGCGGTCAGGCCGCCGCGGGCGTGACCGACGAACACGACGATCGAACGGTTCTGTTCCTCGATCGCGATCGGATGCCGCTGCTTGTAATCGTCGGGAATGGAAGCGATGGCCACCTCGTCGTGCTGGCAGCCGCCGAGCGCGAGCGCGATACCGACGAGCGCACCACCGAGGCCGGCGGCGCGGTAGCGGGTCTGGGGTCGTGCTGTGATCATACTATGTCCCCGTTCCGCCATCAGTCCGTGATGAAGCCGTAGGTGCCGCGGTAGTTCTTTGCCGGCTCGGTCCGGCCCGGCACGCCATAGATGCGATTGATGTTGCCGATCAGTTCGGCCTGCGGATCCGCTGGCGCCGCGAAGCCGTCATCCGGCCGCGACAGGTCCTTGGGTGCCGCTGCGCGAACGACATAGGGCGTCACGATCACGACCAGCTCGGTCGTGTTGTTGACGAAGTCGCGGCTGCGGAACAGCGTGCCGAGGATCGGGAGCTGCATGAGCCCCGGCATTCCGCTGATCGCCTGCTTGGTCTGCTGCTGGATCAGGCCGGCCATCGCCATCGCGCCGCCGGAGGGAATTTCCAGCGAGGTCTCGGCGCGGCGGGTCTTGATCGACGGCACCGTCAGCGAGTTGACCGAGGTCGAGGTCACGGCCTGCGACAGCGTGATCGCATTTTCGTTCGACAGTTCCGAGACCTCGGTCATCACATGCAGGCTGATCTTGCCCTCGGTCAGCACCACGGGGGTGAAGTTGAGCGAGATGCCGAACTTCTTGAAGCTGATCTGGGTGGTACAGACATGCGTGGTGGGATCGCAGGCATAGCCTGCCGGCACCGGGAATTCGCCGCCGGCGATGAAGGTCGCGGACTCGCCGGAGATCGCGGTCAGGTTCGGTTCGGCCAGCGTCCGGATCACACCTGCGGTTTCCATCGCGCGCAGGGTGGCCTGTACCGACGGCGTTGCGCCGAACTTGGTGGTCAGAGCGTTGTTGTCTACGAGATTTTTACCAAGCGCCGTGAACGGGTTGGAGTTGGAAAAGCTCACCACCGAGGTGCCGTAGTTCAGGTTCGCGGTGAGGTCGATGCCGAGCTGCTTGATGACGGTGCGCGCGACTTCGGCGACCGTTACCTTCAGCATCACCTGGTCGCGGCCGCGAACCACGATCGAGTTCACCACCTTTTCGGGGCCGCCGGCGAGGCGTGCGGCGAGGTCGTTGGCCTGCTGCGCTTCGAGCGGGTTGGCCGCAGTCCCGGTCAGGACGACGCCGTCGCCGAGACCGTCGATCTGGATGTCGGCATTGGGCAGGATCTGCTTCAGCGCCGCACGCGCGCCGTTGAGGTCGCGCTTGACCGCGATGTCATAGGCGGCGATCTGCTGGCCGGCGGAATCGAAGAACACGATGTTGGTCTGGCCGACCGTGGCGCCGATGATGTAGGCGCGCTGCGACGAGCGGACCACCGCGTTGGCGATCTTGGGGTCGGCAACCAACACATCCTTGATGTCGCGCGGCAGGTCGATCACGATCGACTTGCCGACGCCTAGCGAGAGGAAGCGCGCATTCATCTGGCCGTCGGCTGCAACCGTCGCCGCAGGACGGTAATCTGCTGCGATCACCGGCGTCAGCGTGGGATTGAGCGTCAGCGCGAGAGCGGCCGAGAACGACAGGGCGCGAACCATCGAGGTCCGCATCGTCGCCAGATCTGCCCTGCATTTCATATCGACTGTCCTCATCGTGCCTTCGCCGCCTGGGTCGGAATGCCGTAGCGGATGATCGAAACGCCATCGCGCTTCTGCGCGGATTCATCGAGCGTGATCTCGCTCATCTTGACGTCGGCAATGCTGCGCAGCGCGAGCGACAGCGTTCCAGCCTGGCGGGACGAGGAAAGCAGCTGGGTTTGTGCGGAATTGAGTTCCAGCGTCACGGTCTTGCCGACCACCGCGTTCTGGCCGTCCTTCTCCTTCGGCGCCTGGTCGATGGCGAGCACGCGGACATTGACCAGAATGACCTCGGACGTGACGATATCCTGGGCGCCGGCGGTCTGGTCCGGGTTCTTGAGGCGGCGCGTCAGCAGCACATCGACGCGATCGTTCGGCAGGATGAAGCCGCCCGCGCCGGTCTCCGGCGAGATTTCGGTGGAGATGGCGCGCATGCCGCTCGGCAGGATCGCAGCCATGAAGCCGGACCCGTCAGCTTTGACCAGCTTCTGGTCGCGGATCGGCTCACCCTGAATGAAGGGGGCGCGCGCAATCGAGCCGGTGACCTGGGTCGCGCCGTCGGGGCGCTCGCTGCGGCGGATGAAGGCGGCGCTGGCGGTCGCGGTCGGCCAGGTCTGCCACTGCACGTCTTCCGGCTTTACGGTCTGCCCGAGGCCGATGTCGTTCTTGGCGACCAGCACGTCGGTGGTGGGAAGCTGCGCGACCGGAGCCGCTGGAGGCGGCGCAGAGTCCGAGCCGCTCGCCAGATACGCGGCGATGCCGCCGGCGCAGATGGCGACCGTCAGGACGACTATGCGTGCCCTATTCATACGCTTCACTTTCCACAGAACGCCGCGACGCTTCCGCCGCCGTAATCGGCAGTTGACCAGCTATTCGTCAAAGCATGGTTAATGAGGCGTATCTAAATCGGCTTAACGCCGGGTTTATCCGGAGCGTTCAGCGCAGTGCGAGGTGCGCGAGGTCGATCGCTTTCACCCATTCGGTCTCGGGGTAGACCATCAACGCGCCAAGGGCGAGCGCGATGCCGTAGGGAATACCGGTCTGCTTGTCGTGGAGCCGCGCGAGCCAGGCCTGGCCGGCAAGCCCGTAAGGCAACGGCCATTGCCGGAACTGGAGCAGGAGCAGCGTCAGCGCGCCGCCGAACAGCGAAGCGTAGAGCAGGAAGTCCATCAATGGACCGAAGCCGAACCAGAGCGCCACGGAAGCTGCGACCTTGGCGTCGCCGCCGCCCATCCAGCCCATCGCAAAGCACGTGAAAGCCACGACGAGGAGCAGCGCGCCGGCGCCGACATGGCTCAGCATCTCGTAAGGTGCCATGCCACCGGCAAAGGCGAGCACGAAGAAACCTGCCACCAGCGCCAGCGAGACGCGGTTCGAGATCGTCATGGTGAATAGATCGCTGGCGGCTGCGAACGCCATCAAGGCCGGGAAGAGCAGAAGGCGCGCGAGGTCGAGGATCATGGGCTGCGTCTTGAGGCCTGGGTCTGTCGCCCGGGTCGGGGCGTCGGCGCATGCTAGGGGGCAGTGCTAAACAAACCGACAACAGCAGCAGTCTCGGAGTCGGCCATCCGGCGCCAGAAGGCTCACCACATGCTGGCGATGCGCATCGCGAGCGTGACCACGGCGAGCAGCAGAGCAAGGCAGACCCAATAGGCCGACGCCTCGCTGCGCGCCGTGTCCGCCTCGTTCGCCGCAACCGCGGCATCGGTTCTGTGCTTACGCAACGCCACTGGAACTCGCACTGTCCAAAAAAACAAAGGCCCCGGAGGTCCGGGGCTTTTGCCATCGTCTGCCGGTCGGCTTACTTCAGCGAGGAGCTGATCGAGCCGAACTTGGCGTTCAGCGTGGTGCCGAGGCTGTTGACGACGGTGATGATGGCCAGCGCGATGCCGGCGGCGATCAGACCGTATTCGATGGCGGTGGCGCCGGATTCATCCTTCGCGAAACGCGCAATCAGGTTCATCATGAACTAAACTCCATCTGGGTGAGGTCGCCTCGATCGGCGCTGTCTTGACACGACGACCATGTGATCCGAGCTCTTTCGGTAGAGTTAATTCGATCGGTCAAACCCGCGCCTCGCGCGATGCTTTTGGCCAGAGTGAATTTCGCCTTAAGGCGGTCGTCTCGATTCGTTTCAGTTCCGAACGCGCCGTCAACTTCATCGTCCCTTAAATTTCGCGGAGTAGGCGTAAGAGAGATCAGCAGACTGGAACAGAAGCGATGATGTCGAGCCTACCCATGCAAGTCGCCCTGATGCTCGGCGAGACCATCGAGAAGGTGATCCCCGTCACTCTCATGCTCGCGGTGGTTTTCACCGTGCTCGAACACTTCTGGGCCTGCAATGCCGGTCTGGCGTGGTGGCGCAAGCGCGAGATCGCGACCGACATCTGCTACTGGTTCTTCGTTCCGGTGTTCGCCCGCACCATGCGGATCGGACTCCTGATCGTCACCGCTGGCGTCGTCTTCAACATCCACGACGCCGACGAGCTGATCGCCTTCTACGACAATGGCCACGGCCCGCTGTCGCAGTTGCCGCTCTGGGTGCAGGGCGTGCTGTTCCTGGTCCTGGCCGACTTCATGCTGTACTGGCTGCACCGGCTGTTTCACGGCGGCGGGTTCTGGAAATATCATGCGATCCATCACTCCTCGGAGGAGATCAGCTGGATCTCGGCGGCCCGCTTCCATCCGGTCAATCTGATGCTCGGCACCATCGGCGTCGACGTCGTGCTGCTGATGGCCGGCATTTCGCCGAACGTGATGATCTGGGTCGGCCCGTTCACGACCTTCCATTCGGCTTTCGTGCACGCCAATTTGAACTGGACCTTCGGGCCATTCAGATATGTGCTGGCGACGCCGGTGTTCCACCGCTGGCACCACACCTCGCTCGAGGAGGGCGGCGACACCAATTTTGCCGGCACCTTCCCGATCTGGGACGTGCTGTTCGGGACCTTCCGCATGCCGAAGGGCGAGCTGCCGCAGGACTACGGCAAGGATGAAGCGACGATGCCGAAGGAGATCGGCGGCCAGCTTGCTTATCCGTTCCGCCAATAGGACTGCGTCCGGCGCCGGGGCGACAAAACGCCAGTCCGTTCAAACAATACTTGCCGAGTTTGCGGAACGTTCACGAATTACAGGCAGGTTAACCGGGTCGGGCGCCGGCTCCGCTTCCTGATCAATTCTGCCGGTTTGTGACGTCCCGGGGTAAGAGTATGCGTAAAGAGTTCCTGCGCCGTCATGCGCGCATCTGTCTTCTGGCTGCGGCTGCCGTGCTGGCTTCGCCGGCCATAGGCCTTGCCGAGCCAACCGCCGATACCATCGCGGTCAATGTCGACCAGGCCAAGCTCGTGCGGCTGCCCGGCAAGGTGGCAACGATCGTGGTCGGGAATCCCCTGATCGCCGACGTGACGCTGCAGCCCGGCGGAATGATCGTCGTGACCGGCAAGGGTTACGGCGCCACCAACTTCATCGCGCTCGACCGCGGCGGCGAGATCCTGGTCGATCGGCAGATCCAGGTCGAAGGCCCGAGCGACCGTCTCGTCACCGTCTATCGCGGGGTCGAGCGGGAGTCCTATAGCTGCCTGCCGATCTGCCAGCGCCGCGTCACGCTCGGCGACAGCGACGGTTACTTCAGCGCCACGATGAGTCAGGCCGGGACGCTGAGCGGCAACGCCAGCGGCAGCGGTGCTGCGGCTGCCAAGACGAACTAGCGAGATCAGCCGAGAGGTCGACGGGCGGGACCATCCGGTCCCGCGCGACGCTGTCGTGTCGCCGGGTTTTTCTGTTCTCCGCGCGTCCGCGGGCCGGCGTGGTTAACCCGATCTTAACGACTCGGTCCGGCCGGTGCGGATTGTCTGAAACACTTAAACAATCAGTTTCCGGTACTGATCGGGGCAGAGATCGCTGCCGCTGGGGAATTTCACGCGATGCCATCGCCCGCACCTTCGAGGTTCACGCTCCGGACAGCGCTGCGCCGGTTTCGCGGCAATCGCCGCGGATCCGCAGCGGTCGAGTTCGCGCTGGTTGCGCCGATCTTCTTCGGGCTGTTGTTCGCGATCATCGAGGTCGCGCTGATGTTCTTCGCGAGCCAGGTGCTCGAGTCCATCACGCAGAGCTCCGCCCGCGTCGTCCTGACCGGGCAGGCGCAGTCCGGTTCAGTGACGAGCTGTGCGGTGAACTCCGTGGCCACGCCGTGCACCCAGGCGACGTTCAAGACCTACGTCTGTGCGCAGATTCCGGCGCTGTTCGACTGCAACAGTCTCAGCGTCGACGTCCAGAGCTATTCGGACTTCTCGTCGGTCACGCTCGGCAACTACACCGCCTGCAACTTCGATCCCACCACGACGGGGTACAATCCCGGCAGCTCCGGGCAAGTCGTCGTGGTGCGGCTCTATTACAAGTGGCCGCTGTTCGTGACCGGGCTTGGCTTCAATTTGGCCTGTAGCACCACCAACAATACACGGCTTCTCGTTGCGACGGCCGCATTCCAGAACGAGCCCTACTAGGACCATCGGATTTGAGCAGAACCATGCAGGCGATCGTGAAAATCTTGCAAGCTGGCCGAATCTCTGCAGGCAAATTCCGCGCAGACAACGAGGCCCTCGCGGCGACCGAGTTCGCGGTGATCGTGCCGGTGATGCTCGTGATGTTCTTCGGCACCGTCGAGCTCTCATCCGCGGTGGCGGTCGACCGCAAGGTGACGTTGATTGCGCGAACTCTGTCCGATTTGACGTCGCAGTCCTCGGGGACATTGACCAACACCAACCTCCAGAACACGTTCACGGCGAGCATGTCGATCATCACGCCGTACGACAATACGCTCGTGAACGGCACGATCGCCCAGATCTATATCGATGCAAACAGCATCGCCAAGATTCAATGGAGCAAGTCCGCTGTCATTGCGAGCGGAGCGACGCAGGCCAGTCTGACGGCTCCGCCGCCGACACTGACGGCCAACACCACGGTCACGTCGATGATTCCGTCGACGCTCCTGATTCCGTCGACCTATCTCATCTTCAGCCAGGTGAGCTACATTTACACAGCTCCCGTCAAATACGTCCTGAAGACGGGCGTCACGCTGAGCGATGTCTCTTATACGCGGCCGCGACAAGTCACTTGCGTTGTCTATGGCGGCGTTCCGGCGTCCTGCTGAGCTGGATGCCGGGCGAGCTCGTCGATACCGCATAGAAAAGGCCGTGCATCCCGCACGGCCTTTTCGTTGTTCGGTGCGCTCGCGCTGATCCGGGCGGGGCCCGACAGCGCGCGCGCTGGAGATCAGCCTGCGTCGCGGAGGTTGTCGGCAGCCGACTTGCCGGACCGGCGATCGGCGACGATCTCGTAGGAGATCTTCTGGCCTTCGCGCAGCGAGCCGAGGCCGGCGCGCTCGACGGCGCTGATGTGAACGAACACGTCCTTGCCGCCATCGTCGGGCTGGATGAAGCCAAAGCCCTTGGTTGCGTTAAACCACTTCACGGTTCCCATGCTCACGGGGGTAGTTCCTTCTCAGATACACAATGTAAGAGCCCGCTTGCGCAGGCAGGTTAGATCGAATTTCTGGAAGGGTCGTCAGCGTGTCTGAACCGGCTGTACCGGTGGATGCTAATGTCGTCCGGCCGAAAATCGATTAGCGGATTTTATTGGAAATAAGGCACCAAAACAATCCTGACGCGCACGATTTTTTGATCCGCCGCGATTTGCGCGGCGGATCAGCATACAGGCCAGCATTTTAGTTCCGCGCTTGCGCGAAACTGATTAGCGGCGACGGAACTGACCGCCGCGCTGTCCGGGACGGGGAGGTCCACCCACGCCACTGGGGCGTTCGTCCTTGTGGCGGAAAATCAGCCGGCCCTTTTCGAGGTCGTAGGGCGACATCTCCACCGTCACACGGTCTCCCGCCAGCGTCTTGATGCGGTTCTTCTTCATCTTGCCGGCGGTGTAGGCGACGATCTCGTGCCCGGCGTCGAGCTGCACGCGGTAGCGCGCGTCGGGGAGGATTTCGGTGACCAGTCCTTCGAACTGGATCAGCTCTTCCTTAGCCATGAATTTCTCCAGGTCGTGGACGGCTAGTGCGAATAGGGTTTGCGGGTCGGTTGGCCCATCGGCCGACTCTCGCGGCGCAAAAAGGCAACGCCTTGTATCCCATCAGGCTTGCCCGCGCTATGCGCGGAACGCTGCTCCGGTCGGTCGTTTGACGAAGAGTGCGACTTGCCACCAGACCTTTGGGGGCGAGATCCCTTGGAGACCTTCTGGCTATTGCCAGGCCGTCCGTCAACATGCCGACCTTCGCCGGGCCTTCCGTCGCCCTGCTTGCCGGCGCTATGCCGTCCGTCGCTGCGCCTTTCGTCACCACGTCGGCCGTCGCCGTGGCGTCCCTCACCATGCCTTGCGCCTTGCGGGCGCTGGCCTGGGCGGCCGGGGCGACCCTGCCGTTGCTGCTGCTGCGGGGGAGCGCCCGCATCGCGGCGGCCGGCATCAGTGCGCAGATCCTCGCGCGGCAGTGCCACCTTGATCAGCCGCTCGATGTCGCGGAGATAGCTGAGCTCCTCGCCGCCGGCGACCAGCGAAATCGCGGTGCCTTCGGCGCCGGCCCGCGCGGTGCGGCCGATGCGGTGCACATAGGTCTCGGGCACGTTCGGCAGGTCGAAATTGATGACGTGGGTGATACCGTCGACATCGATACCGCGGGCGGCGATGTCGGTGGCGACCAGCGTGCGGATCTCGCCTGTGCGGAACTGGGCTAACGTCCGTTCGCGATGGTTCTGCGACTTGTTGCCATGGATGGCGCTGGCGGCGATACCGGCCTTCTCAAGCGTCTTTACGACCTTGTCGGCGCCGTGCTTGGTGCGGGTAAAGACCAACGCGCGGTTGACCTGCTCCTGCTTCAGTAGCTTGGCGAGAAACGCCGGCTTGGCCGAGAAGTCGACTTGGATGATGCGCTGCTGGATGCGCTCCACGGTCGAAGAGACCGGGGTCACCGCGACGCGGGCGGGATCACGCAGCATGGAGTCGGCGAGCTCTGCGATGTCCTTCGGCATGGTGGCCGAGAAGAACAGCGTCTGCCGCTTGATCGGCAACTTGGCGACGATTTTGCGGATGTCGTTGATAAAGCCCATGTCGAGCATGCGGTCGGCTTCGTCGAGCACGAGGAATTCGACGCTGCCAAGCTTCAGCCCGTTGCTCTGCACGAGGTCGAGCAGGCGACCGGGGGTGGCGACCAGCACCTCGACGCCCTGCATCAATGAGCGGACCTGACGGCCCATCGGCACGCCGCCGATGGCGAGCGTCGAGGACAGGCGGATGTGGCGGCCATAGGCGTTGAAGCTGTCGAGGATCTGCCCCGAAAGCTCGCGAGTGGGTGACAGCACCAGCACACGACAGGTCTTGGGCTGCAGCTTGATGCGGTTCTCCAGCAGGCGATGCAGGATCGGCAGCGCAAAGGACGCGGTCTTGCCGGTGCCGGTCTGGGCGATGCCGACGACGTCGCGGCCGGTCAGCGCCGTGGGAATCGTCTGGGCCTGGATGGGGGTGGGGGTGACGTAATTCTCTTCGGCGAGCGCACGTGCGATGGGTTCAGCGAGGCCGAAGTCCTGAAAGGAAGTCAAAAGAGGGGCTCTTTTCATGTCAAAAGCGGGCGCCCGGCGCAATCAGCGGGGCACGCGCAAAGGGGTGTCGAGAAGACACCTGCGTGTTTGGGGTGTCGGATGGCTTGGGAGATATGGGGCAAGCCAGACGCCCGTAGAGGGCTTAAGAACACGCGGCTCGCAACGACCGCTCGATTCGCAAGCGATCTCCTGCATCATATGGAACATTGACGCGGCGGTTTCAAGGCAGGCGTTCACCTGGCGTCGATTGCAGTGCAAAAATAGTTATGCCGGAATTTTAGCCAGTAGCGGCGTTTTGCTCAAAAAATAAACTGGATGCCGCAGAAGCATACATTTTCTTCGCCCAAGTTTTGAGCAATCAGACTGCGGCTAAAGTTTGATTGCGGCGAAATTGTCTAGACTGACCAATCACTTGGCAGGTGCCCAGCCCATGGCATGGTTCTTGCGATTCCGTTAATCGCAGGCGGCCGTGGGGCCGTTTCGCAGCGTTTTTCACGTCTGCGTCAGGGAGATGATACATCCATGCCTACCAAATCCATTCACGATATAGCGGCGTCATTTAGCCGCCGCGGCGTTCTCGCCGCGACCACCGGACTGATGCTCGGTCTGGCGTCCATTTCCGGTGCCAAAGCCGCGGACGACACCATCAAGGTCGGCGTCCTGCACTCCCTCTCCGGCACCATGGCCATCAGCGAAACCACGCTGAAGGACACCATCCTTTTCCTGATCGACGAGCAGAACAAGAAGGGCGGCGTACTCGGCAAGAAGCTCGAGGCCGTCGTCGTCGACCCCGCCTCGAACTGGCCGCTGTTCGCCGAGAAGGCGCGCGAACTGATCACCAAGGACAAGGTCTCGGTCGTGTTCGGCTGCTGGACCTCGGTGTCGCGCAAGTCGGTGCTGCCGGTGTTCAAGGAGCTCAACAACATCCTGTTCTACCCCGTGCAGTACGAGGGCGAAGAGTCCGAGCGTAACGTGTTCTACACCGGTGCGGCGCCGAACCAGCAAGCGATCCCGGCCGTCGACTATCTGATGAAGGACGAGAAGGTGAAGCGCTGGGTGCTCGCGGGCACCGACTACGTCTATCCGCGCACCACCAACAAGATCCTGGAAGCCTACCTGAAGTCCAAGGGTGTCGCCCAGGAAGACATCATGATCAACTACACGCCGTTCGGTCACTCCGACTGGCAGACGATCGTGGCCGACATCAAGAAGTTCGGCTCGGCCGGCAAGAAGACGGCGGTGGTCTCGACCATCAACGGCGACGCCAACGTCCCCTTCTACAAGGAGCTCGGCAACCAGGGCATCAAGGCGAAGGACATCCCGGTGGTCGCGTTCTCGGTGGGTGAGGAAGAACTCGCCGGCATCGACACCAAGCCGCTGGTCGGCCATCTCGCCGCCTGGAACTACTTCGAGTCGATCAAGACCCCCGCGAACGAGAAGTTCATCAAGGACTGGCAGGCCTACACCAAGAACCCGAGGCGCACGACCAACGATCCGATGGAAGCTCACGTGATCGGCTTCAACATGTGGATCAAGGCCGTCGAGAAGGTGAAGTCGACCGATCCGGACAAGGTGATCGACGCGCTTCCCGGCATCGAGGCTGCGAACCTGACCGGTGGCACCTCGAAGATGCTGCCGAACCACCACATCACCAAGCCGGTGTTCATCGGCGAGATCAAGGGCAACGGCCAGTTCGACGTGGTCTGGAAGACCCCGGGTCTCGTCGCGGGCGACGCCTGGTCGAAGGAGCTCGACGGCTCCAAGGACCTGATCGGCGATTGGGTCGGCAAGAAGTGCGGCAACTTCAACACCAAGACCAACAAGTGCCTCGGCTCCGGCTCCTGATCCGGATCTGACTTTCGACTGCACAATGGGAGAAGACGGCTATTCCGCCGTCTTCTCCCCACTTCTGCCGGGGTGATCCACAGTGCCAACCAATTTGTCCGCTCGTCTCTGCACCTTTGTCCTCTCGCTATTCCTGATCGCGTTCGCACTGCCGGCCTTTGCCGGTCCGTTCGAGGATGCGGTCGCCAAATTTGCCAACGACGATTACTCCGATACGGACGAAGCGATCGGCGTGGTCGCCAGCAGCGGCAACAAGCTGGCTTTCCCCATCATCAGCGCGCTCCAGGACGGCCGCCTGATGGCCGATCCGGACAGCAAGAAGGTTTACGTCACCGGCACCGACGGCAAGTCAATTGACGCCGCGACCGGCGAGCCCGTGGCCAGCGTGCCCGATAGCGCCAGCGCCGTCCGCCTCAACAACCGCCTGCGCCGCAGCGTCGATGCTGCGCTCGGCAGCCTGACGCTGCAGTCGCCCGATCTCGGCGCGCGGCTCCAGGCCGCGCAGTCCGTCTTCAAGTCGCATGAGGAGACCGCGCTCGAGCCGGTTGAAGGTGCGCTCGCCAAGGAAACCAACAAATCGGTCAAGACCGCGCTCGGTGACGCGCGCGCCGCCATCCTGCTGTTCAAGTCCGACGCCACCGAAGTGCAGAAGCTCGAGGCCGTTGCCACCATCAAGGCGCGCGGCGATCAGGAAGCGCTGGCGTTGCTGTCCGACATCGGCACCGACCAACCGCCCTCTGTCGCAAAGGCTGCCGCGAGCGCCATCAGCTCGATTCAGAGCTCGCTGGCGGTCTGGTCCTCGGTGCAGAATGCCTGGTACGGGCTGTCGCTCGGTTCGGTGCTGCTGCTCGCCGCGATTGGGCTCGCTATCACCTTCGGCGTGATGGGCGTCATCAACATGGCCCATGGCGAGATGGTGATGATCGGAGCCTACACCACCTTCGTGGTGCAGGAGGTGATCCGCACCCGCTATCCCGCTCTGTTCGACTATTCGCTGCTGATCGCCGTGCCGCTCGCCTTCCTCGTCGCCGGCGCCATCGGCGTGCTGATCGAGCGCAGCATCATCCGCTTCCTCTATGGCCGGCCGCTGGAGACGCTGCTTGCGACCTGGGGCCTGTCGCTGGTTCTGCAGCAGGCGGTGCGCACCATGTTCGGCCCGACCAACCGCGAGGTCGGTAACCCCTCCTGGATGAGCGGCGCGTTCGATCTCGGCCAGATCACCATCACCTATAACCGGCTCTGGATCCTCGTTTTCACACTCGCGGTGTTCATGATCCTGCTCGCGATGCTGCGCTACACTGCGCTTGGGCTCGAGATGCGCGCGGTGACGCAGAACCGTCGCATGGCGGCCTCGATGGGCATCGCCACCTCGCGTGTCGACGCGCTGACCTTCGGGCTCGGCTCGGGCATCGCCGGCATCGCCGGCGTGGCGCTGTCGCAGATCGACAATGTCAGCCCCAATCTCGGCCAGAGCTACATCATCGACAGTTTCATGGTCGTGGTGTTCGGCGGGGTCGGCAATCTCTGGGGCACCCTGGTCGGCGCCTTCACGCTCGGTATCGCCAACAAATTCCTGGAACCGGTCGCCGGCGCCGTGCTCGGCAAGATCGCGATCCTGGTTCTGATCATCCTGTTCATTCAAAAGCGGCCGCGCGGCCTGTTCGCGCTCAAGGGCCGTGCGGTGGAAGCATGACCCCTCACATGCTGACGCGATCGCTGGACCGCGGCGCAACGATATTCCTGTTGGCTGTTGCCGCGCTGGGCGTGCTGATCCCGCTGTCCAATCTGTTGCTGCCCGCCGGCTCTTTCTTCCAGGTGCCGACCTACCTCGTCGCGCTCTGGGGCAAGTATGTCTGCTACGCCATCCTCGCGCTGTCGATCGACCTGATCTGGGGCTATTGCGGCATCCTCTCGCTTGGCCACGGTGCTTTCTTCGCGCTCGGCGGCTACGCCATGGGCATGTACCTGATGCGGCAGATCGGCACCCGCGGCGTCTACGGCAATCCAATTTTGCCCGACTTCATGGTGTTCCTGAACTACTCGAAATTGCCGTGGTACTGGCACGGCTTCGACATGTTCTGGTTCGCCGCGTTGATGGTGCTGTTCGCGCCCGGCCTGCTCGCCTTCTGCTTCGGCTGGCTCGCCTTTCGCTCCCGCGTCACCGGCGTGTATCTGTCGATCATCACGCAGGCGATGACCTATGCGCTGCTGCTCGCCTTCTTCCGCAACGATTTCGGCTTCGGCGGCAACAACGGCATGACTGACTTCAAGGATATCCTCGGCTTCAACGTGCAGGCCGAAGGTACCCGCGGCGCCCTGTTCATGCTGAGCTGCCTCGGCCTGATCGTCAGCTTCCTGATCTGCCGCGCGGTCGTGTCCTCCAAGCTTGGCAAGGTGCTGATCGCGATCCGGGATGCGGAATCGCGCAGCCGCTTCCTCGGCTACCGCGTCGAATCCTACAAGCTGTTCGTATTCACGCTGTCGGCCTGCATGGCCGGCGTCGCCGGTGCGCTCTATGTGCCGCAGGTCGGCATCATCAATCCGAGCGAATTCGCACCTGGCAATTCGATCGAGGCGGTGATCTGGGTCGCGGTCGGCGGCCGCGGCACGCTGGTCGGCGCGGCGCTCGGCGCCATCGTCGTCAACTATGCCAAGACCTTCTTCACCTCCGGCGTGCTGGCGCCGTACTGGCTGTTCATGCTGGGTGCGCTGTTCATCCTGGTGACGCTGCTGCTGCCCAAGGGCATCGTCGGCACCTTCAATGCATGGCGGGAAGCGTCGAGAGAGAAACGCCCAGTAGCGGCGAGCGCGGCGGCCGAAGACGGCGTCACCGAACCCAAGATGGCGGAGTAGCGGTCATGAACGTCATGGATACCCGCGCGACCTCCGCGATGCTCTATCTCGACGGCGTGCACGTCTCGTTCGACGGCTTCCACGCCATCAACAATCTGTCGCTGACGCTCGCGCCGGGCGAGATGCGCGCCATCATCGGCCCGAACGGCGCCGGCAAGACCACCATGATGGACATCATCACGGGCAAGACCAAGCCGGACGAGGGTACGGTGCTGTTCGACGGCGTCACCGACCTGACGCGGCTGGACGAGACCCGCATCGCCGAGCTCGGCATCGGCCGCAAATTCCAGAAGCCGACGGTGTTCGAAAGCCAGACCGTGCACGACAACCTCCTGCTCGCGCTCAATGTCGATCACAGCGTCAAGGGCACGCTGTTCTGGCGCGGCAGCAGGGCGGAGTCGGAGCGTATCGACAAGGTGCTGGAGACGATCCGCCTCACCGACGCCCGCAACCGCCTCGCCGGCAGCCTCAGCCACGGCCAGAAGCAATGGCTCGAGATCGGCATGCTGCTGGCGCAGGACCCAAAACTGCTCCTCGTCGACGAGCCCGTCGCAGGGATGACCGACGTCGAGACGCATCTCACTGCCGAGCTGCTCAAGGAGATCAACAAGACCCATACGGTCATGGTGGTCGAGCACGACATGACGTTCGTGCGCGAGCTCGGGGTCAAGGTGACCTGCCTGCATGAAGGCACGGTGCTCGCCGAAGGAACCATCGACCAGGTCTCGTCCAACGAGCGGGTCATCGAAGTGTATCTGGGGCGCTGAGCAATGCTTGAGGTCAAGGACATCAACCTGTTCTACGGTGCGGCTCAGGCGCTGCGCGGTGTCTCGATCGCGGCCGAGCCGGGCAAGGTGACGTGCGTGCTCGGGCGTAACGGCGTCGGCAAGACCTCGCTGCTGCGCGCCATGGTCGGGCAATATCCGATCTCCTCGGGCGCGATCGTGTTCGACGGCAGCGACATCACGGGCCTCAAGCCCTATGAGCGGGCGCGCAAGGGCATCGGCTTCGTGCCGCAGGGCCGCGAGATCTTTCCGCTTCTGACGGTCGAGGAGAACCTCAAAACCGGCTTCGGCCCGCTCAAGCGCGAGGACAAGCACATCCCGGACGACGTGTTCTCGTTGTTTCCGGTGCTGGAGTCCATGCTCGGTCGGCGCGGTGGCGATCTCTCCGGCGGCCAGCAGCAACAGCTGGCGATCGGGCGTGCGCTGGTGATGCGGCCAAAGCTGCTATTGCTCGACGAGCCGACCGAGGGCATCCAGCCCTCGATCATCAAGGACATCGGCCGGGCCATCTCTTACTTGCGCAACCTCGGCAACATCGCCATCGTGCTGGTCGAACAATATCTCGACTTTGCCTGCGAGCTCGGCGACAGTTTCGCGGTGATGGATCGCGGCGCGGTGAAGTTCACCTGCGACCGCTCCAATCTCGACGCCAGCGAGATCAGCCGCCAGATGGCGCTGTAAGCCGGGTAATCGTAGGCTAAAGATCCTGCCGCGGCCGGCTGGGGGAGACGGATGCGCAGCGACGCCTTGGTCACATCTTTGGCGACATCTTCGGTGTTCGAAGCCAACCGTGCCCGCGGTGCGGTGCGCTTCGACGTGCACGCGCGCGACGGCGTGACGCGGCGCGGCGTCTTGCATGAATCCGGCTCGCTCCGCGTGCGCTTCCCCTCGCCGGAGGATGACGGCCTGTCCGGTGTGTTCGTCAACACGGCCGGCGGCGTCGCCGGCGGCGATCGCTTCGACATCGAGATCTCGGCCGCCGACGCTGCGCGTTTGACGCTGACCACGGCGGCCGCGGAAAAGGTCTATCGCGCGCCGGGCGCGGCAGCGCAGCTCAATATTTCCTTGAAGGTTGCGGCCGGCGCGCATCTCGGCTGGTTGCCCCAGGAGACGATCCTGTTCGATCGCGCCCGGGTTCATCGCCGCTTCGACATCGAACTCGATGATGCTGCCTCGCTCCTGCTTTGTGAAATTGTCGTATTCGGCCGCACCGCGATGGGCGAGCGTATGGAGCAGGGCGAATTCGTCGACCGCTGGCGGTTGCGCCGTGGCGGCAGGCTGGTCTTTGCCGAGACCATCCGGCTCGACGGCAATATCGGCGCAAAGCTCGCGCGATCGGCGGTTGCCAAGGCGGGTGCTGCGATCGGCACGGCCCTGATCGTGCCCGGCGACGAGGCACTGGTCGAGCGCATTCGTGAGGCATCGGATAGTTTCGCCGGCGAGGTCGGAATCTCGGCCTGGAATGGCTTTGCAATGGCGCGGTTCTGTGCCCAAGATGCGGCGCGTTTGCGCGCCGACATGATGGCCGTGCTGGCGCGCACCGGTGCGGCGCTGCCGCGACTCTGGCTGAATTGATGGCTGGCTGAATTGAAGTGTTGAACGGAAGAGATTTCGCATGAACCTGTCTCCCCGCGAAAAGGACAAGCTTCTGATCTCGATGGCGGCGATCGTGGCCCGCCGCAGGCTCGACCGTGGCGTCAAGCTCAATCATCCCGAGGCAATCGCGATCATCTCCGATTTCATCCTCGAGGGCGCGCGCGACGGCCGCACGGTCGCCGAGCTGATGCAATCCGGCGCGCAGGTGCTGACCCGCGACCAGGTGATGCCAGGCATCCCCGAGATGATCCACGACATCCAGGTCGAGGCGACGTTCCCTGACGGCACCAAGCTCGTCACCGTGCACGAACCGATCCGATAGGAGCGAGATCATGATCCCCGGCGAACTCTTCATCCAGGACGGCGAGATCGAGCTCAATGCCGGCCGCAAGACCGTGACGCTGACGGTCGCCAACACCGGCGACCGCCCGATCCAGGTCGGCTCGCACTACCATTTCTTCGAGACCAACCCGGCGCTGAAGTTCGACCGCAGGAAGTCCCGCGGCATGCGCCTCGACATCGCCGCCGGCACCGCCGTCCGCTTCGAACCCGGCCAGACCCGCGACATCCAGCTGGTCGCACTTGCCGGCAAGAGGACGATCTACGGCTTTCGTGGCGACGTGATGGGGAAGCTGTGATTCATGCTCTCCGCCGTGCGCCTCATCTCGGAAGCTGCTGAGCTGGCCGCGCGCCGGCACAATGGCATGGCGCGCAAGGGGCGGGGAGATGAGCCTTATATCAACCATCTCGCGGAGGTCGCGAACCTGCTGGCGGCCGCGACCGATGGCGCTGATGCCGAGCTCGTCGCGGCCGGCTGGCTGCACGATGTGATCGAGGACACCGAGACCGCACGCGAGGAGCTCGCGCAGAGATTCTCCGACCGTGTCGCCTCTCTCGTCGTCGAATGCACCGACAATATGAGCTTGCCGAAGGCCGAGCGGCGACGTCTGCAGGTCGTCGATGCGCCGAAGAAATCGGCAAGCGCAAAACTGATCAAGATCGCCGACAAGGTCAGCAATATTGGCGCGCGCATTCACTCCGATCCGACCGCGGAAGAGCGCGACGACCTCGCCGACTACACCGGCTGGGCCGAGCAGGTCGTCGCCGGCTGCCGCGGCGGCAATGCCTGGCTCGACACGACATTCGACAACATGGTGCGAACAGCGAGGGCCTCGCTGTGAGCACTGAATTGGAATTCAAACGCAAACGGGGCTTGTGATGTCCGTCAAGATGAAGCGTTCCGTCTATGCCGACATGTTCGGTCCGACCACCGGCGACAAGGTGCGGCTGGCCGACACCGATCTCATCATCGAGGTCGAGAAGGACTTCACCATCTATGGCGAGGAGGTGAAGTTCGGCGGCGGCAAGGTGATTCGTGACGGCATGGGCCAGTCGCAGGTCACCAACAAGCAGGGCGCGGCCGACACCGTCATCACCAATGCGCTGATCGTCGACCATTGGGGTATCGTCAAGGCCGACGTCGCCATCAAGGAGGGCATGATTTCGGCGATCGGCAAGGCCGGCAATCCCGATATCCAGCCGGGCGTCACCATCATCATCGGCCCCGGCACCGACGTGATCGCGGGCGAGGGAAAAATCCTCACGGCCGGCGGCTTCGACAGCCACATCCATTTCATCTGCCCGCAGCAGATCGAGCACGCGCTGATGAGCGGCGTCACCTCGATGCTCGGCGGCGGCACTGGTCCCTCGCACGGCACCTTCGCCACGACCTGCACGCCCGGCCCCTGGCACATGGGGCGGATGATCCAGTCGTTCGATGCCTTCCCGGTTAATCTCGGCATCTCTGGCAAGGGCAATGCGTCGCGTCCAGCCGCGTTGGTCGAGATGATCAAGGGCGGCGCCTGCGCGCTGAAGCTGCACGAGGATTGGGGCACCACGCCGGCCGCAATCGATAATTGCCTGTCGGTGGCCGACGATTACGACATTCAGGTCATGCTGCATTCCGATACGCTGAACGAATCCGGCTTTGTCGAGGACACCATCAAGGCGTTCAAGGGCCGCACCATCCACGCCTTCCACACCGAAGGTGCCGGCGGTGGTCACGCCCCTGACATCATCAAGGTCGCCGGCTTGAAGAACGTGCTGCCGTCCTCGACCAATCCGACGCGGCCGTTCACGCGCAACACCATCGACGAGCATCTGGACATGCTGATGGTGTGCCACCACCTCGATCCCTCGATTGCGGAAGATCTGGCCTTCGCGGAAAGCCGCATCCGCAAGGAAACCATCGCCGCCGAGGACATCCTGCACGATCTCGGCGCGCTCTCGATGATGTCCTCGGACTCGCAGGCCATGGGCCGCCTCGGCGAGGTCATCATCCGGACCTGGCAGACCGCCGACAAGATGAAGAAGCAGCGCGGGTCACTGCCGCAGGACAAAGGCAAGGACAACGACAATTTTCGCGTCAAGCGCTACATCGCCAAGTACACGATCAATCCGGCGATCGCGCATGGCGTGTCGAAGCTGATCGGTTCGGTAGAGAAGGGCAAGCTTGCCGATCTCGTGCTGTGGTCGCCGGCTTTCTTCGGTGTCAAGCCGGATTGCATCGTCAAGGGCGGCATGATCGTCGCAGCTCCCATGGGCGACCCGAACGCCTCGATTCCGACGCCGCAGCCGGTGCATTATCAGCCGATGTTCGGCGCCTTCGGCAAGGCGCGCACGGCGTCCTCGGTGGTGTTTACTTCAAAGGCAGCCATTACCGGTGGGCTGGCGCGAAAACTCGGTATCGAAAAGAAGCTCTATGCGGTCCAGAACACCCGCAGCAAGATCTCGAAGAAGAGCATGATCCATAACGACGCCACGCCCAATATCGAGGTCGATCCGGAGACCTATGAGGTGCGTGCCGACGGCGAGCTTCTGACCTGTCCGCCCGCCGAGGTGCTGCCAATGGCGCAGCGATATTTCATGTACTGAAATAGCGCCTCAACGCATGTCCCGGACGCATCACTGCATGTCCGGGGGCGGCTTTTCCGGTTTTGCGTTCGATCCCGGCTGGTCTAATGTCCCGCCCGGTATCTAACCCTTAGAAGAAAAGCCGGGAGGATTTCTCGTGATCTACGTCGTTGCCACCCTGACCATCAAGCCCGAAACGCGCGCCGAATTCATTGCGGCCGCCACCGCCTGCATCAAGGAGACGCGGAAGGAACCCGGCAATATCGCCTACGATCTGCACGAGAGCGTCACCGATCCCTCCAAGATGGTGTTCGTCGAGCAGTGGGAGAACGCCGAGGCGCTGGTGCCGCATCGTGGCCAGGAGCACATGAAGACGTTCGGCCGTGTTGCGGTGAAATGCTTCGCGGCGCCGCCGAAGATCGAAGTCATCACGCCCGAGAAGGTCGAGACGAGGTAATAGCGCATGATCCGGGCAACGCAGGTTCAGGGACAGCACCGCTTCACGGAAACGCCGGCGGATACGGTCGTGCTCGATTTCGACGATCGGCACCGCCGCCGCATGGCGATGACGGGAACGCGGGGCCTCGAATTCCTGCTCGACCTGGAGAATGCCGTTGCACTGCGCGGCGGCGATGCGCTGGTGCTGGAAGACGGAAGACTGGTCGAAGTGGTCGCGGCACCCGAGCCGCTGCTCGAGATCCGCGGCCACGATCCGCACCATCTCATCCGTGTCGCCTGGCACCTCGGCAATCGCCATCTGCCGACGCAGCTCATGGCCAAGGCCTTGCGCATTCGCCGCGACCACGTCATCGAAGCCATGGTGAAGGGGCTTGGCGCGCGGGTGGTCGAGATCGAGGCGCCGTTCGATCCCGAAGGCGGGGCCTATGCCGAGGCCGCCCATGCGCACGGGCATGACGACCACGGACACCACGATCATGGCCATGGTCACCACGATCATGATCATCACGGTCACGACCACCATGCCCATGATCATGCCGCACATGACCATGGGCACGATCACCATCACCACGACGAGCATTGCGATCATCCCGACCATCGCCACGGCCACAAGCATGCTCATGACCACAAATGAGCCGGTCAGTAACGGCGACCTCGCCGAGCGCGAGGCGGCGGCGCTGTACCGGCTGATGACGTGGCTGTCGCCGGCGTTTCCCGTCGGCGGGTTCTCCTATTCCAGCGGCATCGAGTGGGCGGTCGAAGCGGGGGACGTCACCGACGTCGCGACGCTGGCCGATTGGCTGGATGCCATGCTCGGCGACGGCTCCGGCGTTTGCGATGCGACGTTTCTGGTCCACGCCTATCGCGCCGCCGAGGCCGGTGAAGACGCCGCCTTGAATGATGTCGCCGAGCTTGCTGCTGCCTTCGTGCCGTCGCGCGAACGGCAGCTCGAGACGACCTCGCAGGGGCGAGCGTTCATCGACATCTCCCGCGCGGCGTGGGATGCCGAGGGCCTGGATGCCATGGTCGCGGCCTGCCGCACACCGCTGGTCTATCCCGTGGCCGTCGGCGTCGTCGCGGCGCTGCACGGCGTGCCGCTGGCGCCGACGCTGCACGCCTTCCTGCATGCGCTGGTCTCGAACTGGATCTCGGCAGCCAGCCGGCTCATTCCGCTCGGCCAGACCGACAGCCAGCGCGTGCTGGTGAAATTGGAAGCGGCTGTCGCCGCAACCGCCAATCGGGCACTGAACGCGACATTGGACGACCTCGGCAGCGCAACCTTCCGCGCCGATCTCGCCAGCCTGCGGCACGAGACACAATATACGCGGTTGTTTCGCTCGTGAGCGATACGGCCTTCAACTGATCAAGAGAGAGCAACTACATGGCAACTTCTCACGGCCCCCTGCGTGTCGGCGTCGGCGGCCCCGTTGGATCGGGCAAGACCGCGCTGATGGATCTGCTCTGCAAGACCATGCGCGAGCGCTACGACATCGCCGCGATCACCAACGACATCTACACCAAATGGGATGCGGAATTCCTGGTGCGGTCGGGCTCGCTGACGCCGGACCGCATTGCGGGCGTCGAGACCGGCGGCTGCCCGCACACCGCGATCCGCGAGGACGCCTCGATGAATCTCGCTGCGGTCGCCGACATGCGCGCGAAATTCCCCGGGCTCGATCTCGTGCTGATCGAATCCGGCGGTGACAATCTCGCTGCCACTTTTTCCCCGGAGCTCGCCGACCTCACCATCTACGTCATCGACGTTGCCGCCGGCGACAAGATCCCGTCCAAGGGCGGCCCCGGCATCACCCGTTCCGACCTTCTCGTCATCAACAAGATCGACCTCGCGCCCCATGTCGGTGCTTCCCTTGAGAAGATGGACACGGATGCCAGGCGCATGCGCGGCGAGCGCCCCTTCGTCATGACCAATCTGAAGAAGAGCGAGGGCCTCGACCGCATCGTCGGCTTCATCGAGACCAAGGGTGGATTGAAGCGGGCGGGCTGACGGGCCGCGGCGACATGGCGCAGGCATTTCCCGCCGTTAACGTCTGAGGCAAAGCCGCATCAGCGGAACAAATTTCGGACACGGCGATTATCTACCTCCGGTGCCCGGAGCAGAGCCGCTGTTGGCCAGACGATCGGCCGGGCGGATTAAGCTTTTTCGGCGACCGAAGTTGCGTACAGATGCCTCCTCCGTCATTATCTCTGCCACTGGGGTCCACCCTGTTTCGGCACATGGCCGTTCGAGCGGCGTTGATATGCTCCGTGTTTATTGCCGACCTCCTGCCTTCGCCTGAGTAGTCGCGTGGTCCGGCTGGGTTTCATCATCGGCTTCATCGCTCTGCTCGGGGCCTTGCTCTCCGGGCTTGCGGCCTATCGCGTCCACGACCAGGAGCTGGCGCTGGACCGGATTGCGCTGGCCCGCGCGATCGACGTTCATGCGAGCCTCGTCCAGGACAGGTCGACCGAGCGCGAGCTGCTGGCGCGCGTCGCCTCAGGCCTGTTCCGCGCGCCGTCGGTGCTGAAGCCCAACATGCTGGAGCCGCTGCGCTCGGCGATCTACGCCTTCAAGACCGATTTCGTGGTGGCTGGCTGGGTCGCCCGACTGCAGCCGAGCGAGCTCGCTGCGGCGCAGACCGCGATTGCTGCCGCCGGCTTCCCGAAACCGCAGATTCGTGACTACAGCGACAAGCCGATCAACCCGGCAAGGCTGACCCAGCCGATCGACGTGCTGATGGACCTCGAGCCGCGCAGCGACGAGACCAAGGCGCTGCCGGGCCGCAGCTACGATGACGAGCCGGTTCGCAACGCCATGCTGACGCGTGCCAGGGTCGAGAAGCGGTCGGTTGCCTCCGACCCCATACCGCTCTTGCGCGACAACGGGCCGATCGGCGTCATCGTGGCCGCCCCCGTCATACCCGAGGGCGCCACCGAGCCGGCCGGCTTCGTCACCTTTTCCTACGAGCTGGCTTCGCTGATGCTGACCAATGACGATCTGTCGTTGTTCTCGGTGGCGCTGAAGGACCCGCGCAAGGAAGGCAGCGAGCTCGTTGCCAACGACCAGGGCGTCGTCTCCACCCGCATGACGACGCCGGATGGGCCGGCCCCGTCGGCGACGCGCACCATCAGCTTCGGCGGCCGCGACTGGCAGCTCGGCTATTACGCCAAGACCAACTCGGCTCGGCGCGCCGAGCAGACCGCCATCATCGTCGCGGCGATCGGCTTCGCCATCACCGCGATGGTCTGCGGCCTGTTCGGTTACGTCGCCTACAATAACTTAAGGCTCAGCCGCGAGATCCAGGTACGGATCGGCTTCGAGCGGCGGCTGACGGCGGTCATCGACGAGCTCAACCACCGGGTCAAGAACATCCTCGCGGTGATCCAGTCGATCGTGACGCGCACGCTGCGCCACGGCTCGGACATCGATGTCGCGCGCGAGCTCTTGATCGGCCGCATCCACGCCATGTCGAACGTGGTCTCGCTGCTCAGCGAGAGCCAGTGGCAGGGCGTCAAGCTGAAGGGCCTGTTCGAAGCGCGCGCCATTCCGCATGCCGATCGCATCGCCGTCAGTGGCCCGGATATCGCCGTCAGCGCGCGCGCCGCCCAGAGCCTGTCGCTGCTGTTCTTCGAGCTTGCCTCGCACTCGGACGAAGGCCTGTCGCTGGTCGGCAAGCATCCGCACATCACCGCAAACTGGACGGTGACGGGCGAGGAGCCCGAGACGGTGTTTCATTTCCGCTGGGAGGAGTTCAACACCAGCGAGGCGACGCGCCGGCCGGATTCGGATTTCGGTCTGATCCTGCTCGATCGCGTTGCGCCCGAAGCGCTCGGCGGCACCGCCAAGCGCTACTTCACGGATGTCTCCTATGTCTATGAATTGACCGCGCCGATGGAGACGGTCGTGGATATGACCGAGCGCGACCGCACGGAAAAACTATCGCAACCGGTGAAGCCGGTACGCTAGCCCTTCGGGCGCAGCACCAGATCGACCAGGTTGCGTGCATAGGCGGACGTGATCGGCGCGATGCCGAAGACGTAACGATAGAACAGGCTGCCATAGATGGCGTCGTAGAGATCCTCCGCCGGAGCCTCGGCCAAAATGCTGCCGTCACGCTGGCCGGTCGCGATCATCTCCACCAGTGCGTCGCGGCGGAACTGGAGGTAGCGGGCATAGAACAGCTCCGCCGAGCCGGTCTTGGAGATGCATTCGGAGATGACCGCAAGCTGCACCTTGCCGAACTCGCCCTGCAAGGCCTCGGCATAGGCGACAGCATGGCGGCGCGCGCGCGCCGCGGGCGTACCCGCACTCACCGGGGGCAGCGGCAGCATTTGCGCGGCGTGATGGAGAAAGGCGTCGATCAGCAGCGCTTCCCGCGACGGCCACCATTTGTAGATCGTCATCTTGGAGACGTTGGAATGGCGCGCGACGGCATCGATCGTGGTCGCGGCGAGGCCGGTGGTCGCCATCAGCGTATAGGCGCTTTCGAGGATGGCGTTGGTGGTCTCGATCGAGCGCGGCCGGCCGCGTCGGGGCGCGCCCTCGGCCGTATCGCTCGTGCCTTTCGCCATGACCAAGCTGGACTCTCCTCGCGCAGAGGCCGCCATTCCTTCAGGCTGCCACCTCGTCCGCATAGCGTAGCCGAAGTCTCCGGCCTAGCGAAATCGCGCGAGAGCCTTGGGAGAGCCTTGGGAGAGCCTTGGGCCTAGGCCCGCTGCCGTACAGCCGCAGGCCCGTCCTGACGCTTCGACCAGGAGATATAATAGGCCACCGCCGTCATCGCTGCGAAACCGGCAAGGCTCACCCCGATCTGCATCACGACCAGATTGGCGCCGGTGATCAGGATGAGATGGCCGGCGAAGGATAGGAATACGCCGACGCAGAACACGGCGAGCCATTCCTCGCCGCATTTGATCACCATCTGGAGCGGTTTCCATTGCAGCCCCGGATGGTCGGCCGGGATGAGGTGAGTCGCGATGAAAGCGAGCGCGAGGAAATGGAGCACGCGATAAGGCGCGAGGTTTTCCTTGTCCGCCGGCGAGATGCCGTTGAGCACGACATCCGGTAGGTAGACGGACAGCGCCGGCGAATGGCGCATCAGGGTGATGGCCATCGCCGACACGAGATAGGCGCCCGCTAGCACGCGAAGCCAGGGCAGGTTGCGGAAGGTGCGGCCTGACGCGCCGGTGACGGCGAACCAGCCGCCCAGCACCATCAGCATCTGCCAGCAGAACGGATTGAACGTCCATTCCTGGTCCGGATAGGTCCGGAAACCCCACTCGAACCAGCGCGCCGCGAAATAGAACGCGACAGAGAGCGCCAGCGTCACGTTCGGCCGCCGCAACAGCCCCCACAAGGCAAACGGAAAGAAGGCCATCAGCGGGATCATCAATTGCAGCAGGTCGAGGTTGAGCGGCTCTTCCTGAAGCACGAGACCGCGGACCAGGATGCGCAGCGGATGCTCGAGAATGCCTGAGATGTTGTAGTCGCTGATGATCTCCGGCGCCATCGATTGCGAGGCGACATAGGCGATGGTGTCGATGTAAATCACGAACAGCACGACATAGGCGGCATAGAGCCGCCAGACGCGGCCGAAGATGCGCGTCGCGGCGACGACATAGCCGCGCTCCAGCGCCATCCTGCCGTAGATGATGGCGACGCCATAACCCACCACGAACACGAACAGGTCGGCAGCGCCGCTGAAGCCGAAGTTGCGCAGCGTCAGCAGGTTGACGACATTGTTCGGGATGTGATCGACGAAGACCGACCAGGTCGCAACGCCGAGCGTCAGATACAGCCTTGCGTCGTGGTCGAATGCGGCGAGGTTAGCCTTGACGGACGGCTTCATTGCGGAAAATGACTTTTGGAATCACGGGCGATGCTTTTAGCGGCAACCGCCTGCCTATCCGAGTAGCGTTTACGTGAAGGAGGGGGGATTTACCGCGCCTGATGAAAAATTGCGCAGAGATGGGCTGTGGAATTCCTTCCGGCTTGTTCGTCCGGTTGGCAGCGCAACTTTCTTAACGCGGTCCCGTCGTCACTCCGCCAGCTCGGCTGATGCCTCTTCGGCAGCGCCGGCGCGGCTTGCCATGATTCCGAGCGCGACGCCGCCGATGGCCAGGATCGGCAGAAGCCGCTTGACGCCGATGGCGCGGACGATCTGCAAGCCCGTTGCGATCAGCATGGGATCGGCGAGCATGCTCGGGGCCGCCTTGGCGGCGCGCTCAGCGGCGATGCGGGCACGCGTCCGCATCTCCCGCTTGTAGCCCCAATAGCTTCCAGCGGCGGCAAGCGTCAGCAGGAAGAAGATGCCGGCGCCCGCAAGGCAGGCCGGCACGGGACCGTATTTCTCCAGCACCGAGATGAAGGCCGCCGCGCAGAGGAAGCATGTGGTGATGAACAGTGCGAACGCCGCACCCGCCGCCAGCGAGGTCAGTCGCATGGTCGTGCCCGTCGATGCGCTGATGCCGTCGATGATGCGCTGAAACACGGTCTTGCTCCTCAGGTCCCCACAAGCCAATTCGTCACGTGCCGTTCACGGCGGCGGAGGCCGTCGTGACCTCAAAAGTCATCGCGCGCCCTAGCGGCGCCAGGCGAAGCCGATCAGGAAGCCGATGCCGAGCGCGACACCGACGGTCGCGAGCGGCCGCTGCGTGATCGCGTCTTCCAGTGTCTCCTCGATCGAGCCATAGGCGTCCTGCGCCGCGCCCATCATCGCGCTGCCGCGTTCCGAGAAGTCGTCGAGCGTCGAATCCACGTTGTCGCGCGCCTGCTTGTAGCCACGCCGGGCCTGCTTGCCGGTGGCGTTGGCAAAAGTGTTGAGCGCGTCGGTGATCTGGTCGGTGAGGGCGGCGATATCGTTTTTCACGGCTGCTACATCCTTCTCGAGGCGTTCTGCGGTGGCTTTGTCGGTCCAGTCTCTCATCCTGGCTTCGCCATCGGTTATTGACATCACAAGCTCCGAACTGTTGGCGGTGAGATGGGCGGAAAACGTTTGGTTGTGGTGGAAGTTCCGTTTGCGGAGCCTGTCATCCCTGCGGCAATTGCGGCGATTTCTCCGGCAGCAGATGCTCCTTCAGAATCAGCCCCACGATGAGGAGCGGAGACGACAGGAAGGCGCCCATCGGCCCCCATAGCCAGGTCCAGAACGCCAGCGCGATAAAGACGGCGAGCGCGTTCAACGACAGCCTGCGGCCGATGATGGTCGGCGTGACGAAGTGCCCCTCCAGGAAGGTGACACCGCCGAAGGCGAGGGCCGCCATCAGGCCGCCGCCGATGGTCGGGAATGCGACCAGCCCGACCACGGCCAGCACGACGAACATCGCGACCGGTCCGATGATCGGAATGAAGTTAAGCGCAGCCGCAAGCGCGCCGAGCCCGGCCGGATTGGGCATGCCGGTGGCCGCGCAGACGATGCCGGTGGCGATGCCGACGCCGAGATTGATGACCGTGACCGTCAGCAGATAATTGCCGAGATGAACCTCGATCTCGTTAAGGATTCGGAGCGTGCGCAGCCGCGCGTCGCGGTCGGTGAAATTCATGATCATGGCGCGCCGCAGATCGCGCCAGCTCGCGATGAACAGGATCAGGGTAGCGAAAAACAGCAGGAATTCAGCGAAGGTCGGTGACACGAATTCCAGCGTCGGCTGCACCCATTCCATTTTCGGCAGGGGGACACTCGGCAGGCCATCGGAGCCGCCGACCATCGTTTGCAGTTCCTTCCACAGCGCGAGTGGCCGGTCGAACACGTGCGCCTTCTCTTTCAGCTGCGCCCCCAGTTCCGGGAGGCGTGAGCTCCACTCCATGGCGGGCACGGCGATCAGTGCAACAACGAAGGCGACCACCGTCGTCACTGCGATTACGATCAGCACGGCGCCGAGGGCGCGCGGAACGTGCCGCCGCTCGAGAAAGCTTGCAGCGGGCGACAACATAGTGCCGGCGACGACGGCCATTACGACCGGGAGGAAGAAAGCCTTGGCAAAATAGAGCACCGCGATAATGGCGATCAGGAGCAGGCCCGCGAGTGCATAGGCGACGAACTCGGTACGCCGGATCACCGGCGGCAACTCGGCATGGCTGTCGGGAAGCGGGGTACCTTCGTCGTTGCTGGAAATCAGACGTTCACCGGGAAGGACGCGCACAATTTCTCTCCCCGCACGGAGGGGTCCGGGCGCCCATAGGTCATCGGGGAAACGCCCGACGGCCGCCACGGTTCCATCGCGGCTTCGTGAAGTTACGCTCGCTTGACTGTGACGTTGTTGCTGCAGACGCCGGCGGAACTTGAACCGGTTCTGCTGCGTTTGTTGTGAAGCCGCATCACTCAAGATGCAGACATCACACGGGGCAGCACATGACAAAATTCTCAGTCGTCGGTCGCAGCTTCTCGCCGCGCGTCGTCACCGCTTTTGCCTTTGCGACAGCGTTGCTGACGGTACCCTTCGCAGCACAGGCCCAAACGCTCGGTTTCGCGCCGATACAGCCGCAGGCCTATCCGAAGGACCAGACTTATTCGCAGGGCTACACGAGCGAGGCGCCGCAGGCCGCGGATGAGGATGCGGCGCTGCCGGATCGGCTGCGCCGGCAGATCGTGAGCTTCGACCGCAACGAACCGGCCGGCACCATCGTCATCGATACCGCCAACACCTATCTCTATTATGTGCTCGGCAACGGCCGCGCCATGCGCTACGGCGTCGGCGTCGGTCGCGAAGGCTTCACCTGGTCGGGCGTCCAGAGCATCACCCGCAAGGCGGAATGGCCGGATTGGCATCCGCCGGCAGAGATGATCGCGCGTCAGCCTTATCTGCCGCGCTTCGTCGCCGGCGGCCCCGGCAATCCGCTGGGGGCGCGCGCGATGTATCTCGGCTCCAGCCAATACCGCATCCATGGCACCAACGATCCGACCACGATCGGCAAGTTCGTCTCGTCCGGCTGCATCCGCCTCACCAATGAGGACGTCAGCGACCTCTTCAGCCGCGTCAATGTCGGTGCCAAGGTCGTGGTCCTGCCGAAGAATGCGCCGCTGATGGCGCGCGGCGGCGATCCCCTCCGCAAGCGGCCGGCGGTGACGACGCTGCCCTCGGGGCGCCAGGCGCTGAACATCTCAGCGTCGTCGGTGGATTAAGAGTTTAAGTGAGGTCACATGATGAGACGTTCGATCAGCAGGCTCGCTGGCGGAACGGCCGCGTTCGTCACGATCGCTTCCCTCGGCCTTGCGCTGGCGCCTTCGGCGCATGCGGAGGACTTCTTCTCGGCGCTGTTCGGCGGCTTCCGCGCCCGGCTGGCGCCTGAGATCCGGATGCCGTTCCCGAGCGACGACATGCCGCGCTACGACGCGCCACGCCAGCGCGCGTCCTATGGTGGCGGCACGGCCTATTGCGTGCGCGGCTGTGACGGGCGTTATTTCCCGGCGCAAGGCAACGACGCCGAGAGCAAGGCGCAATCCTGCAAGAGCTTCTGCCCGGCGTCGGAGACCTCGCTGGTCTATGGCAGCAACATCGACGAGGCCACGACCGACAGCGGCAAATCCTATTCCGACCTGCCGAACGCCTTCCGCTATCGCAACGAGATCGTGTCCGGGTGTACCTGCAACGGCAAGGATCCGGCCGGCCTCGCTTCGCTCAAGGCCGAGGACGATCCGACCTTGCGCAAAGGCGATATCGTGGCAGGTAGCGACGGCCTTGTCGTCGCCAACCGCAACGCCAACGATCGCCGCGGTATCGCGATGAACTTCTCCCCATTGCCGGAGTCGGTGCGGGCCAGATTCCGCCAGGTGCCGGTGGTGGCGAAGGAGTAGGGGCCGGAATCCCTTACGCCGCGCGGATCTTGCCCAGGAAATCGCTGACCTGATTGCCGAGCTGGCGGCTCTGGGTCTCCAGCATCTGCGAGGCCTGCTTGACGTTGTCGGCGGCGCCGGCTGCGGTGTCGGCATCCGCCTTCACGCCGGTGATGTTGTCGGAGACATTCTTGGTGCCCTGCGCGGCATATTGCGTGCTGCGCGTGATCTCCTGCGTCGCTGCGCCCTGCTCCTGCACGGCGGCGGCAATTGCGGTGGCGACCTCGTTGACCTCGCCGATGATGCCGCCGATCGCCTGGATCGCGTTGATGGCATCGCCCGCGACCCTCTGGATGTCGGAGATCTGCTCCGAAATCTCCTCGGTCGCCTTCGCGGTCTGGCTCGCCAGCGATTTCACCTCCGAGGCGACAACCGCAAAACCGCGGCCGGCTTCGCCGGCACGGGCGGCCTCGATCGTGGCGTTGAGCGCGAGCAGGTTGGTCTGCGCCGCGATGGTGTTGATCAGCCCGACGACCTCGCCGATGCGGCCGGCCGATTGCGCCAGCCCCTGCACGGTGCCGTCAGTCTCGCGCGCCTGGTTGACGGCGCGGCTGGCGATGCCGGCGGCATGGGCGGCCTGCTGGCTGATGTCGTTGATCGAGGCGCTCAGTTCCTCGGCGGCGGCCGCAACGCTCTCGACGCTGGTGGAGGCGTCGTTGGAGGCCTTGCCGGCGACCTCGACGCGCTCGTTGGTCTGGCGCGACACGGCGGAGAGATCGCCCGAGGTCTTGCGCATCTCGGCCGAGGCATCGCTCAATTCGCCGAGCGACTTGCGTACCACGCCTTCGAACTCGCCGACATAGGCTTCCACTGCGCGCTGGCGCGCGGCGGCGCCGGCGTTGCGCTCGCGCTCCTGCTCCTCGATCTTGAGCTTGTCGATCGCCTGCTGCTTGAAGGTCTCGAGCGCACCGGCGAGCGAGCCGATCTCGTCGTGACGGTCGAGATAGCCGCTGTCGACGCCGAGATCGCCGCCGGCGACCTTGAGCATGGCATCGCGGATTCGATGCAGCGGCGTGATCACGCGGCGGCTGACGGCCAGCATTGCGGCCCCGGTCAGAACGATGGCGGCGATGAGCAGGGCGGTATTGACGATCAACCACTGGACGGCGGTTGAGCGCTCTGTCGCGGAATGATCCTTGGCGGCCTGCAGCGCCGCATCGGCAAGCTTCACCGCGGTCATCATGCGGGGCACCGAATAGGGGCTCCACTGGTTGGCGGTCATCGACGCTTTCTCGCCCTTGGCGATGGCTGCGATAATTCCGTCACGCGTGGTGGCATATTGCGGATCGAAATAAGTCGACTTGGCTTCGGACATCGCCGAGCTCAACGCTGGCGGCAATTGCATGCCGGTCGCGGCGAGCTCGATCGCGTTCCAGGCGGTCTCGGTGCCGCCGACCCATTTCGTGTAGGCGAGCTGGACTTCCGGCGCGATCTTGCCGCTGCCGAGCGCATTGCCGACGATCAGCGAGGATTCGCCGGCGTTCAGGCGCAGCAGCCAGGCCATCTGCTTGATCATCAGCAACTGGTCGATCGTGGCGTCCTGGTGGTTGACGCTCGCGGCAAGAAGCGGCGACAGCTTCTCGAGCACCGACATCAATCCGTCCTCGCTGTCGGTGTATTCCTTTGCCAGCGCCGCGCGGCGCGACGCTTTCGGCTTGGCGGCTTCGGTCCAGAATTCGGTCTGCGCCGCGAGCAGCGCCTTGTTGAAGCGGTCGAGGTCGGTCGCCATCGCCTCGCGCTGGGGCATCTCGATCGAAGGCAGGATCTCGAGCGTGCGGGCCAGCGCGGGCATCAGCGCTTCGCGGATATCGCGGATGTATTTTTCGATGTCCTTGTCCATCGGGACGTCGGAGGTGAGCTGGCGGTTGCTGGTCGAGCGGTCGGCCCGGATGTTGGCCATCGCCTTGAACACTTCGGCCGACGCCGCCGAAACCCCGACGATTCGGTTGGCCTGCTGCAGCTGGCCCCATGAGCTCCATGCGCTGATCGAGAAGCCGATGACGACGACGAGCGCGGTGGAAAGAATCACCGCTTTCAGCAGCGTGGATACGGTCAAGCGGTTGAGCATCGGACACCCCGGTACGCGTTTCGAAGTTCGTGCCCCGGAACGGCAGCCCCACGAACTTCGAAACCAAGGGATGCGCGCAATCAACGCGCCTGCATACAGCAGGCGCTCCGGCGCATTTGGCCTGAAAAGGGTAAAGACTTAGACAGTGTGCCTGCCGTAAAATTACGTATTACGCCGCGCGGATCTTGCCGAGGAAGTCGCTGACCTCGTGGCCGAGCTGGTTGCTCTGGGTCTCCAGCATCTCGGAGGCGCTCTTCACATTGTCTGCGGCCGCGGCTGCTGCATCCGCGTCGGCTTTCACGCCGGTGATGTTGTCCGAGACGTTCTTGGTGCCCTGCGCCGCATATTGGGTGCTGCGGGTGATCTCCTGCGTCGCCGCGCCCTGCTCCTGCACAGCAGCCGCAATCGCAGTTGCGACCTCGTTGACCTCGCCGATGATGCCGCCAATGGTCTGGATCGCGTTGATCGCATCGCCCGCGACCTTCTGGATGTCGGCGATCTGCTCGGAGATCTCCTCCGTCGCCTTCGCCGTCTGGCTCGCCAGCGACTTCACCTCGGAGGCGACGACGGCAAAGCCGCGGCCGGCCTCACCCGCGCGCGCGGCCTCGATGGTGGCGTTGAGGGCGAGCAGATTGGTCTGCTGCGCGATGGTGTTGATGAGGCCGACGACCTCGCCGATGCGGCCTGCGGACTTCTGCAGGCCCTGCACGGTGCCGTCGGTCTCGCGCGCCTGGGTGACGGCGCGACCGGCGATCCCCGCGGCATGCGCGGCCTGCTGGCTGATGTCGTTGATCGAGGCTGAGAGCTCTTCGGCGGCGGCGGCGACGCTGTCGACGCTCATGGAGGCGTCATTCGAGGCCTTGCCGGCGACCTGGACGCGGTCGTTGGTCTGGCGCGAGACGGCGGAGAGATCGCCTGAGGTCTTGCGCATCTGGCCCGACGCATCGTTCAGCTCGCCGAGTGTCTTGCGCACCGCGCCCTCGAACTCACCGACATAGGCTTCCACTGCGCGCTGGCGCGCGGCAGCTCCAACGTTGCGTTCGCGCTCGTGCTCCTCGATCTTGAGCTTTTCGGTGGCCTGCTGCTTGAAGGTCTCCAGCGCGCCGGCAAGGGCGCCGATCTCGTCCTGGCGATCGAGATAGCCGCTGTCGACGGCGAGATCACCGCCGGCGACCTTGAGCATGGCATCGCGGATGGTGTTGAGCGGGTTGATGACGCGGCGGCTGACCAGCATGATCGCGCCGACGGCAAGGCCGATCGCAAGCGCCAGCAGCACGAGCTGCACGATCAGCGCGCGCTGCGCAGCACCGCGTTGATCGAGGGTGTGCGCCCTGGCGGCGTCGAGGGCGGCTTCGGCGACCGCAACCGCGCTCGCCATACGGCCGACCGTGATCGGGCTCCACTGGTTGGCCGTCATCTCGGCCTTCTCGCCCTTGACCAGCGTGTCCGCGAGGCGGTCACGCAAGGCCAGATATTGCGGATCGAAATAGGCGGTCTTGGCTCCGGCCATGGCGGAGGCGAGCGCCGGCGGCAGCTGCATGCCCGAGGTCGACAATTCCAGCGCCTTCCACATCGCGCTCGTGCCGCCGACATATTGCGTATAGTTGTAGCGGGCTTCCGGCGTGATCTTGCCGGCGGCAAGCCCCATCGAGACGATCAGCGAACCTTCGCCTGCGGTGTTGCGCAGCAGCCAGGCGTTCTGCTTGATCGACAGCAGCTGGTCGATCTCGGCGTCCTGATGGTTGACGGTGGCGGCCAGCGTGTTCCCGAGATTATCGAGAACGTCGAGCAGGCCCTGCGTCGTCTCCATGTATTCCTTGGTCAGGCCCGCGCGGCGCTGGTCCTTCGGCTTGACGACGTTCTCCCAGAACTCCTTCTGCTCCTCGATCAGCAGTTTGTTGAGGCGTGCGAGCTCCGGGACCAGCGTGCCGGATCGCGGGAAGTCCATGCTCGGCAACAGCTCGAGCGCGCGTGCCATCGCCGGCATCTGGGCGTCGCGCAGGGCGCGAAGATATTTGTCGATCTCGGAATCCATCGGATCGGTCGCGGCCAGCAGCCGCGAGGTGGTGGAGCGATCGGTGCGCAGATTGTGCATCGCCTTGAACAGATCGGCGGAGGCGTCGGCGATCGCTGAGATGCGGTTGGCGGTCTTGAGGCGATCCCAGGACTCGTAGGCTGTGAGCGAGAGCGCGATCACCACGCAGATCGACGTGATCGCGATCACTGCCTTCAACAGTGCGGATACGGTCAGGCGATTGAGCATCGAAGTCCCCCCAAATTCCCATTTTAAAGTTCGGCAAGGGCGCCCCGGCAAAATCGAGAAACGGGGGGCGGTCGCATCGGCAATCGCATACCGTTCGCGGCACGCAGGCCGTACGGTTTCCGCATCTGAAACGAAAAGGGTAAAGTTTTAGGCAGGCAGCCTGCCGGTAGAATTACGCATTTACTAGAAGTTGTAATGGGTTGCGCGGATGGAACCGGCGCGAGAGGCAGGCGTTAGGATCTCGTTAGCAATTTGCCTGAAGGGGGCCTTGCGATGTTGGTCGGCGTACTCGTCACCTTTCTCGTCATCATTCTTGTGCTTTATCTCATCAACATGCTGCCGATGGACGGCCGCGCCAAGCAGATCGCGCGCGTCGTGGTCATCATCATCGGCATCGTGTCGCTGCTGAAATATCTCGCGGTGTTTTAGCGGGTGTGATCGCCGCAACAAAAAAGCCCCGGCTTGCGCCGGGGCTTTTGATGTTCGAGCAAGCGGCCTTATCAGTCCGCCGCCTTTTTAGCCGAGTGCCTTCGCCTCGCGGCGGCGCGCGATGAGGATGTATTCGGTGTAGCCGTTCGGCTGCTCGCGGCCCTTGAAAATCAGGTCGCTGGCGGCCTTGAAGGCGACGCCGTCGAAGGCGGGCGCCATCGGCTTGTAGATCGCATCGCCGGCGTTCTGCTTGTCCACGACCACAGCCATGCGCTTGAGCGACTCCATCACCTGTGCCTCGGTGATGACGCCCTGGTGCAGCCAGTTGGCGAGATGCTGGCTGGAGATGCGCAAGGTGGCGCGGTCTTCCATCAGGCCGACATCGTGGATGTCGGGCACCTTGGAGCAGCCGACGCCCTGGTCGATCCAGCGCACGACGTAGCCCAGAATGCCCTGGCAGTTGTTGTCGATCTCCTGCTTGACGTCATCGGGCGCCCAGTTCGACTTCGACACCGGAATGGTGAGGATGTCGGAGAGCTTTGCGCGCGGCCCGCCCTTGGTCAGCTCCTGCTGGCGCGCGGTCACGTTGACCTGGTGATAGTGCAGCGCGTGCAGGGTCGCGGCGGTCGGCGAGGGCACCCACGCCGTGGTAGCGCCGGCCTGCGGATGCGCGAGCTTCTGCTGCAGCATGTCCGCCATCTTGTCCGGCGCAGCCCACATGCCCTTGCCGATCTGGGCATGGCCGGGCAGGCCGTCGATCAGGCCCATGTCGACGTTCCAGTCTTCATAGGCCTTGATCCAGGCCTGCGCCTTCATCTCGTTCTTGCGGATCATCGGACCCGCTTCCATCGAGGTGTGGATCTCGTCGCCGGTGCGGTCGAGGAAGCCGGTGTTGATGAACATGATGCGCTTGGAAGCGCGCTGGATGCAGGCCTTGAGGTTGACGGTCGTGCGCCGCTCCTCGTCCATGATGCCGACCTTGAGCGTGTTCTCAGGCAGGCCCAGCATCTTCTCGACGCGGTCGAAGATCTCGCAGGTGAACGAGACCTCGTCCGGGCCGTGCATCTTCGGCTTGACGATATAGGCCGATCCGGTGCGGCTGTTCTTGACCTTCGAGTTGCCCTTGAGGTCGTGAATGGCGAGCAGCCCCGAGACCACGGCATCGAGCAGGCCTTCGGGCACTTCCTCGCCGGCCTCGTCCAGCACCGCGTCGGTGAACATGTGGTGACCGCAATTGCGCATCAAGAGCAGGCTGCGGCCATGCAGCTTCACTTCGCCCTTTCCGTCCGGCGTCTTGTAGCTGCGGTCGGCGTTGAGCGAACGCGTCAACGTCTTGCCGCCTTTTTCGAAGTCCGCCGACAGCGTGCCGTTCATCAGGCCGAGCGTGTTGCGATAGACCAGCACCTTGTCCTCGGCGTCGACGGCGGCGACCGAGTCTTCCATGTCGAGGATGGTCGATACCGCGGACTCCATCACCATGTCGGCAACGCCGGCCGGATCGTCCTTGCCGATCACGCTGCTGCGGTCGATCTTGACCTCGATATGCAGGCCGTTATTGGCGAGCAGCACAGCGGACGGTGCGGCCGCATCGCCCTGGAAGCCCGCGAACTGCGCGGCGTTCTTCAGCGCAGTGGCGTTGCCGCTCTTCAGCTTCACCGCGAGCTGGCCCGCGACGACGCTGTAGGCGGTGACGTCGGTGTGGCTGCCGGTCGCGAGCGGCACGGCGGCATCGAGGAACGCCTTGGCCTTGGCGATCACCTTGTCGCCGCGCGCCTTGTTGTAACCCTTGCCGCTCTCTGAAGGGTCATGAGGGATCGCGTCGGTGCCGTAGAAGGCGTCGTAGAGCGAGCCCCAGCGCGCATTCGCTGCGTTCAACGCGTAGCGCGCGTTGGTGAGGGGCACGACCAGCTGGGGGCCGCAGATCTTGCCGATCTCTTCGTCCACATTGGCAGTCTCGACCTTCTGCGTCGCGGGCTCGGCGACGAGATAGCCGATCTCCTTCAGGAAGGCGGTGTAGGCGTCGAGGTCGAACGCCTTGCCCTTGCCCGCGCGGTGCCAGTCGTCGATCTTGGCCTGCAGCGAGTCACGGAAGGCGAGCAGCGACCGGTTTTTCGGCCCCAGCTCCTTGATGATGGCGGCTACGCCCGCCCAGAACGCATCCGGCGCGATCCCGGTTTTCGGGGCGGCTTCCTTGGCGATGAAATCGAAAAGGACGGGGGCGATCTTCAATCCGTGGGCGTCGACGCGTTTCATGATGGTCTTTCTTGTTGGAAATGGCTGTTTTTGGCTGCTTTTGACCCGACAGCAGCAAAATGCGCCCACGCGGGGCGGCTTTCGGGACTTATTAGCCCCAAAATCGGGGCGGTGAGAAGACCCCCGGCGCCTGTCAAAATGTCAAGGAGAGGGGGCGGCCCAGCGCTCCGCTGTCATTCCCCGCGAAAGCGGGGAATCCAGTACGCTGCGGCTTCTCCGCATCCCAACGCTGTCTCTGGAATAGTGGGTCGCCCGGTCACGCCGGGCGACGACAGCTGGGAATAGGACGGCCTCAAATATTCGCCGCGAGATCCACGACCTCGTCGAACAGCACGCCGGTCGTCTTCAGCATCTGCTCGATCTCATCCGCGGCCTCGGCAACCGTCCGCGTCGAGGTGTCGATCACGAGCTCGGCGGCCTCGGGCCGCTCGTAGTCGTTGCCGATGCCTGTAAAGGAGGCAAGGGCGCCGGCGCGGGCCTTCTTGTAATGGCCCTTCGGATCGCGCTCCTCGCAGATGTCCGCAGGCGTTGCGACATGGATCTCGCGGAACGCGGTATCCGCGATGCGACGTGCGGTGGCGCGGTCCTCGCGGGCCGGTGAGACAGCCGCGACGATGGCGATGTGACCATTGCGGGCGAGATGGGTTGCGACTTCGGCAAGCCTGCGGATGTTCTCGCTGCGATCGGCGGCGGAGAAGCCGAGATCGCTGTTCAGGCCCGCGCGCACCGTGTCGCCGTCGAGCAGAATCGGCGAGCCGCCATTGGTGAAGAGACGCCGCTCCAGCGCCTTTGCCAGCGTCGACTTGCCGGAAGCCGGCAGGCCGGTAAGCCAGACCACCGCGCCATTGTGCTGATAGCGCGCGGAGCGCTCGTCGGGCCGCAGCGCCGATTCCACCGGCACGATATCGACCGGCACGGCGCGCTGGCCGGCATCGACCGACAGCACCAGGCCGCCGCCGGCGATGCGGCCGGAGACCTCGATCACGAGGCGGCCGGTGCGCGGATTCTCGGTGTAGGGATCGGCAGCAATCGGGTTGGACAGAGAGATGTCGATCTCGCCGACATGGTTGCGGCCGATCGCCTTGTTCTCGCGGCTCTCGAGCTCGCCCGGATCGACCGCCTTCTCGATGGCGACGACGGTGGCGCGGCTCTCTTTCGGCCCGCAGCGGACCAGCAGCTGGTCGCCCTTGGCGAGCGGCTTGTCGTGCAGCCAGAAAATGCGCGCGCGCAGCCGACGCGTCTCGCGCGGGGCGGCGTCGGCATGGGCGATGATGTCGCCGCGCTCGATGAACAATTCGCGGTCGAGCGTGATGCCGACCGAGCGGCCGGCGCCCTGACGTCCCGCGACCGGCGTCACCGGCCAGCTCTCGACCGTCTTGATCTTGGCGATCTTGCCGGCCGGCATGACGACGATCTCGTCGCCGGCAATCAGGCTGCCGGATTCGATGCGGCCGGCGACGATGCGGCGATCGTCGAACTTGTAGATCGCCTGCACCGGCAGGCGCAGCGCCAGCGCTTCCAGCGGCCGCGCCGGCTCGAGCCGATCAAGCGCCTCGACCACGGTCGGACCCTTGTACCAGCCGATCCGGTCGGTGCGCTCGGCGACGCCGTCGCCATCGCGGGCGGAGATCGGGATCACCGCCGTGGGCGTCACGCCGAGGCCTTGCAGATGCGCGGAGATTTCGTCGCTGATTTCCTTGAAGCGCAGGTCCGAGAAATCGACGCGGTCCATCTTGTTGACGACGACCGCGACCTGCTTCACGCCGAGCAGATGCAGCAGATAGCCGTGACGGCGGGTCTGGTCGCGCACGCCTTCGAGCGCGTCGATGATCAGCACCGCGCCGTCGGCCTGCGAGGCGCCGGTGATCATGTTGCGCAGGAATTCGGCATGGCCGGGCGCGTCGATCAGCACGATATCGCGCGAATTGGTGCGGAAGCGGATCTGGGTGGTGTCGATGGTGATGCCCTGGTCGCGCTCGGTCTGCAGCGCATCGAGCAGGAACGACCATTCGAACGGCATGCCGCGCCGCGCGCTGACGGCCTTGAGCATCTCGAGCTTGCCGTCGGGCAGGCTGCCGGTCTCGTGCAGCAGGCGGCCAACCAGCGTCGACTTGCCGTGGTCGACATGGCCGACGATGACGATGCGCACTTGCGGACGCGTGGTGCCATTCGGGGTCGCAGGCGAAGCGGGGGTGACGATCATGTTCATACGACGCTCGCGTCCTTGATCAGAGATAGCCGGCGACGCGCAGGCGCTCGAAAGCGTCCTCGGTCTCGTGGTCGAGCGCGCGGCCGGCGCGTTCCGGCACCTTGGTCTGCTCGAGCTCGGCCAGGATCTCGTCGATGTTCTTCGCGGTCGATGCGACCGGATTGGTGATGTCCTGATCGCCCAGCGAGCGATAGCGCTTGCCGTCCTTGGCGAGATACAGCGGGATGATCGGGATGTTCTCGCGCTTGGTGTAGGCCCAGATGTCGGCTTCGGTCCAATGCAGGATCGGGTGGATGCGCAAATGCGCGCCTTGCGGCGGCGACGCGTTGAAATGATCCCAGAACTCCGGCGGCTGGTCGCGCACGTCCCAATTGCCTTCGAGGCCGCGCGGCGAGAACACGCGCTCCTTGGCGCGGGTGGCTTCCTCGTCGCGGCGAATGCCGGCGATCAGGCCGTCAAAGCCGTATTTGCCGAGTGCCATCTTCAGGCCTTCGGTCTTGCGCGCGGCGGAACGGGCGGCCGGCGGCAACGTTGGGTCGACGGCATCGATGGGCGGGCACGGCTCGACGCGCAAATCGAGCTCCCACTCCTTGCCGTAATGATCGCGGAAGCGATACATCTCCGGAAACTTCTTGCCGGTGTCGACATGGAGGGCCGGGAACGGCAGGCGGCCGAAGAACGCCTTGCGCGCCAGCCAGATCATGACGTTGGAGTCCTTGCCGAGCGACCACAGCAGGGCGATCTTCTTCAAACGGGCAAAGGCCTCGCGGAAGATGTAGATGCTCTGCGCTTCCAGCTGGTCGAGATGGTCCATGCTGGGGGCGGTCAGCTCGACCGGAATTTGCTGGGAAACGGGAGCCTGGGAGTCCCGTCCATCTGCACCGGAATTGTCCTTGAGAAGATGCATCTCTGCCACTTTGCGTTTGGAGGCGAAAATTCTATAGTTGCGCTGCAGAAGAGAAGAAAAAATTTTCTCTTTGCGCGTCAGAAACGACACATATATAGAAAATAATTCCAGTCAACCCCAGATGTGGGGGAAGCGAGTATCGCATGCGGTTCTTGCCGGTGTTCCTCGATCTCAAGGCCGGTCCGGTGGTCCTCATCGGCGCGGGTGAGCTTTTGCGCGCAAAACTGCGCGTGCTCACTGCTGCCCGTGCGCGCATCCGCGTGCATGCGATCGACGGCAATCAGGATCTGGGTCCGAGCTCCGATGACGCGGCGCGTATCGAGATCGTGACGAGCGATCCGCTCACGGCCGATCTTGCAGGTGCAATCGCCATCGTCTGCGCAGGTGCCGGCGATGTCGGCGTGGCGATGTCGGCGCGGGCGAAGTCGCTTGGTCTGCCGGTCAACGTCATGGACGACCTCGAACATTCCAGCTTCATCTTCCCGGCCATCGTCGATCGCGGCGATGTCGTGGTCGCAGTCGGTACCGGCGGGACCTCGCCGGTGGTGGCGCGGCGCGTGCGCGAGAAGATCGAGGCGCTGCTGCCCGCGCGTATCGGCGAGCTCGCCGAGTTCATCGGCGGCTTTCGCAAGTCCATCAACGAGCGCATTGCCGAGTTCCCGCTGCGCCGCCGCTTCTGGGAGCGCGTCATCGACGGCCCGATCGGCGCCGCCGTCTTGGCCGGCCGCAAGGGCGAGGCTGACACAGCGCTCAAGCAGATTTCCGATCCGTCCGCGTTCGCGCGCGCCGACAAGCCGGAAGGCTCGGTCGCGCTGGTCGGCGCCGGCCCCGGCGATCCCGATCTCCTCACCATCAAGGCGCTGCGCGCGTTGCAGGATGCCGACATCGTCTTTCATGACGAGCTGGTCTCGCCGGAAATTCTCGATCGTATCCGCCGCGACACCACGCGCGTTGGTGTTGGCCGTCGGGTCGGCAAGCCCGGCATCGGCCAGGATGCCATCAACAAGCGCATGATCGAGGCTGCTCAATCCGGCCAGCGTGTCGTGCGGCTGAAGGGCGGCGATCCCTTCGTGTTCGGCCGCGGCGGCGAAGAAGTCGAAGCGTTGCGCGCGGCGGGTGTCGCCTATTCCATCATTCCCGGCATCACGGCGGGTCTCGGCGGCGCCGCCGATTTCGAGGTGCCGCTCACCTACCGTCACGAAGCGACCCGCATCACCTTCCTCACCGCGCACAAGGCGCGCGACGCGGAGACGGTGGATTGGTCGACGCTGACCGATACCAAAATGACCGTCGTGGTCTACATGGGCATGACCGCTGCGCCCGCCATTCGCGCCGGCCTGTTTGCCGCCGGCCGCTCGCCGGAGACGCCGGTCGGCGTATTTGCCCGCGTCACGCGGCCTGATGCGCAGGGCGCGATCGGCACGCTGCGCGACCTGCCCGAGCTGGTGCGGCGGACCAATGGCGGTCCCGCCATCCTCATCATCGGCGACGTGGTCCGGCATGCCGGCTCGCTTCGCCGCCAAACACCCAAACAAATCATCTCTGACCTCCTGGATGCTGCCGAATGACCTCTCCTCTCCAACAGAAACTCAAAATCAACGGTTCTTCCGTCGTGACCGCCAACCGCACCTGGGACGGCGTCGTCGTCTATCGCACCGCCGCCAAGGGGTGGTCGGTGGAACTGACCGATGCCGCGATCGTGCGAAACTCGGATGAGGCGAAAGCGTTGCTCGCCGAGGCCGTGGCCGATGACGTCGGCGCGATCGGCCCCTATATCGCGCCGGTGCAAGTCGACGAAGCCGGCAAAATCCTGCCGGGCAATCTGCGCGAGCAGATCCGCCGCGATGGCGTGACGATCGACTTGCCGGTTTAACCGCGGGTCGAGCTGTAAGGCACTTCAATCATGTATGCTTACGACGAAATCGATCGCACGCTGGTCAACGAGCGCGTCTCGGAATTCCGCGACCAGGTGCAGCGCCGTCTCTCGGGCGAGCTCACCGAAGACGAATTCAAGATGCTGCGCTTGCAGAACGGCGTCTATCTGCAACTGCACGCCTACATGTTCCGCGTCGCGATTCCCTACGGAACGCTGGCGTCGAACCAGCTGCGGCAGCTGGCCCATGTCGCGCGCAAATACGACCGCGGCTACGGTCATTTCACCACGCGCCAGAACATCCAGTTCAACTGGATCAAGCTGTCGGACCTGCCGGATGCGCTCGCCGATCTCGCCGAGGTCGGCATCCATGCGATGCAGACCTCCGGCAACAACATGCGCAACGTCACCTCGGACCAGTGGGCCGGCGTCGCGCCCGGCGAGATCGAGGATCCCCGCATCTGGTCGGAGCTGATCCGCCAGCACACCACGCTGCATCCGGAATTCTCGTTCCTGCCGCGCAAGTTCAAGATCGCGATCACCGCGTCGGACCACGACCGCGCTGCGATCAAGGTGCACGACATCGGCCTGCGCCTGATCAAGAACGAGAAGGGCGAGACCGGCTTCGAGGTGCTGGTCGGCGGCGGTCTCGGCCGCACGCCGTTCATCGGCAAGACCATCAAGCACTTCGTCCATGGCCGCGATCTCCTGAGCTACATCGAGGCGATCCTGCGCGTCTACAACCAGTACGGCCGCCGCGACAACATCTACAAGGCGCGCATCAAGATCCTGGTGCACGAGCTCGGCATCGAGAAATTCTCCCGCGAGGTCGAGGAGGAATGGCAGCACATCCGCTATTCCTCGCTCCAGATCGACAACGAGGTGATCGAGGATATCCGCTCGCGCTTCATCTATCCGGCTTATGAGAAGCTGCCGCACATGCCGGACGAGCTGCGCCAGGCCGCGGCCGACCCCGATTTCGAGGCGTGGCGCAAGAACTCGGTCGCCGCGCACAAGAACCCGGGCTATTCCATCGTCACGATCTCGCTGAAGCCGATCGGCGCGCCTCCGGGCGATGCCACGGCCGAGCAGATGGATGCGCTGGCCGATCTCGCCGATAAATATTCGTTCGGCGAGATCCGCGTCGGTCACGAGCAGAACCTGGCGCTGCCGCACGTCGCCAAACGCGACCTGCCGGCGTTGTGGAAGGCGCTCGACAAGCTTGGCCTTGCCACGCCGAACGTCAATCTGATCACCGACATCATCGCCTGTCCGGGCCTCGACTATTGCTCGCTGGCGAATGCGCGCTCGATCCCGATCGCGCAGGAGCTGACGCGGCGCTTCGCCAACCACGAGCTCGCCAATCTGATCGGGCGGCTGCACATCAACATCTCCGGCTGCATCAATGCCTGCGGTCATCACCATGTCGGCCATATCGGCATTCTCGGCGTCGAGAAGAACGGCGAGGAGGTCTACCAGATCACCATCGGCGGCCGCGCCGACGAGAGCGCCGCGCTCGGCAATCTGATCGGCCCCGGCGTCAAGTTCGACGAGGTCGCTGACGTCGTCGAAGACATCGTGGAGGCCTATCTGGCGCTGCGCGAGCGGCCGGAGGAGCTGTTCGTCGACACGGTGAAGCGCCTCGGCGTCGAACCCTTCAAGGAGCGCGTCTATGCCACTCGTTAACGGCGGAAAAATCGCCGACGACAGTTTTGTCAAGCTGGCCGTCGACACGCCGCTGCCCGAGAGCGGCGACATCCTGGTGCCGGCCGAGCGCTTCCTGGGCGAAGCCGACGCGCTGCTCAAGCGTGCGGGCAAGATCGGCGTGATCTGGCCGAACAACCGCGACATTGCCGACCTCGTGCCGTATCTCGGCAAGCTCGCCACCGTTGCGCTGGTGTTCCCGAGCTTCCGTGACGGACGCGCCTATAGTCAGGCGCGACTGCTGCGCGAGCGCTACGGCTATCGCGGCGATCTGCGCGCCACCGGCCAGGTGCTGCGTGATCAATTCGTGTTCATGCTGCGCGCCGGCTTCGATTCCTTCGAGGTCAAGAAGCAGGCTGATGCGGAAGCCTTCATGCAGACCGCGAAGCGCTATTCGGTGTTCTACCAGCCGACCGGCGACGGCCGGATCACGGCGCTGCATCGGCGCATGCAGCTACGTCACTCCGAGGGTGTCGGCACGTGAACGCGATGGCTACTCAATTTGCATCCCAATCCACGTCGGTGTTGCCGATCGCGGACGAGCTCGACCGTGCTTTGCGCGACGCCACTCCGGCCGAAATCATTGCCGCGGCGCTGAAGACCGTCGGCCGCGATCACCTTGCCGTGGTGTCATCGTTCGGGACGGAGTCGGCCGCGCTGTTGAAGGTGATGGCAGATGTCGATCCGGCGATTCCGGTGATCTTCCTCGATACCGGCTGGCTGTTCGAAGAGACACTAGCCTATCGCGACACGCTGATCGCCAAGCTTGGCTTGAGAGATGTTCGTTCGATCAAGCCGCTGGAGGAGGATCTGAAGCGGGACGATCCCGATCAGGAGCTCTGGTTCTCCAATCCCGATGCCTGTTGCCGCATCCGCAAGGTCGAGCCGCTGGCGCGGGCGCTGAGGCCGTTTTCGGCGTGGGTCAATGGCCGCAAACGCTTTCAGGGCGGCGTGCGCGCCGACATTCCGGTCGTCGAGGTGGATGGCGCGCGGCTGAAGTTCAATCCTTTCGCCAATGTCTCGCGCGAGGAGATCAAGGACATCTACGCGCGTGCCAAATTGCCGCAGCATCCGCTTCAAGCGTCGGGTTTCATGTCGGTTGGGTGTATGCCTTGCACGAGCAGAACGACCGAGGGCGAGGACGAGCGCGCGGGTCGTTGGCGCGGCCGCGCCAAGACAGAATGCGGCATCCACACGATGAAGATTTCGTAGCACAGGCAAGCTGCCCGGCTGCGAACAAGAAAATCCGGTTCCGTTGACTTAAGCCCGTTTCGCCCTGAGTTATGCCCGCATGCCATCGATGACGCTGAAGTCGTCGAGGTAAATGGAGATGGACATGATCCGCCGTATCGTTCCGCTCGCGGCAGGCCTCCTCTGGGCTAGCTCGGCTCTCGCCGCTGATATCAATCTGCTGAACGTGTCGTACGATCCGACGCGCGAGCTCTATGTCGATTTCAACAAGGCGTTCGCGAACGCCTATCAGAAGGAAACCGGCAAGAGCGTCGAGATCAAGCAGTCGCATGGCGGCAGCGGCTCGCAGGCGCGCAGCGTGATCGACGGATTACAGGCCGACGTGGTGACGCTCGCGCTCGCCTACGACATCGACGCCATCGCCGGCAAGGGCCTCACGGCAGCCGATTGGCAGAAGCGCCTGCCGCAGAATTCATCACCCTACACGTCGACCATCGTGTTCCTGGTGCGCAAGGGCAATCCGAAGGGCATCAAGGACTGGGACGATCTGCTCAAGCCGGGCGTCGCCGTGATCACGCCGAACCCGAAGACCTCGGGCGGTGCGCGCTGGAATTACCTGGCGGCCTGGGGCTTTGCGCAGAAGAAGTACGGCTCGGCTGACAAGGCCAAGGAGTTCGTCGGCAAGCTCTATCAGCAGGTTCCGGTGCTCGACACCGGCGCGCGCGGTGCGACCGTGACTTTCGTCGAGCGCGGCGTCGGCGACGTGCTGCTTGCCTGGGAGAACGAGGCCTACCTTGCGCTGAAGGAATTCGGTCCGGAGAAATTCGAGATCGTGGCGCCGCCGCTGTCGATCCTCGCCGAGCCGCCAGTCGCGATCGTCGACAAGGTTGCCGATAAAAAAGGCACGCGCAATGTCGCGGATGCTTATCTCCAGTACTGGTACACCAAGGAAGGGCAGGAGATCGCTGCGCGCAATTTCTACCGTCCACGCGATGCCGAGATCGCAAAAAAGTATGAAAACTCCTTCGCGAAGGTCGAGCTGTTCACGATCGACGAACTGTTCGGCGGCTGGACCAAGGCGCAGAAGGAACATTTTGCCGACGGCGGCGTCTTCGATCAGATCTACAAGAACTGATCGGGCGCTGTCGGAGGGGTTTTAACAGGGGGCCTGGTGAGCGTAATCGCAGCACGACGCCGGACGTTGCCGGGCTTCGGTCTCACGATGGGACTGACGCTGACCTGGCTGTCCGTCATCATCCTGATTCCGCTCGCCGGGCTGTTCCTGAAGTCGCTCGAGCTAAGCCCCGAGCAATTCTGGAACATCCTCTCCAGCCGCCGTACCCTGAACGCGCTCCGTGTTTCCTTCGGACTTGCCTTCGCGGCGGCCTGCGTCAACCTGGTGATGGGCAGCGTCATCGTCTGGGCGCTGGTGCGCTACCGTTTCCCGGGCCGGCGGCTGTTCGACGCCATCGTTGATATTCCCTTCGCATTGCCGACGGCCGTTGCCGGCGTCGCGCTGACCTCGTTGTTTGCCGAGAAGGGCTGGCTGGGGGCGCCGCTTGCCGCGCTCGGCATCAAGGTCGCGTTCACGCCGCTCGGCATCTTCGTCGCCATGATCTTCATCGGCATCCCCTTTGTGGTCCGCACCGTGCAGCCGGTGCTGCAGGATCTCGATGTCGAGATCGAGGAGGCCGCCGGCAGCCTCGGCGCCAGCCGCTGGCAGACCATCATCCGCGTGATCCTGCCCTCGCTTGCGCCGGCGCTGCTCACCGGTCTCGCGCTCGCCTTTGCGCGCGCGGTCGGCGAATACGGCTCGGTGATCTTCATCGCCGGCAATCTGCCCAACGTCTCCGAGATCGCGCCGCTGCTGATCGTGATCCGGCTGTCAGAATACCGTTACGCCGATGCGACGGCGATCGCGGTTGTCATGCTCGTCGTGTCGTTCGTCATCATCTTTGCTGTCAACCGGCTCCAGCGCTGGGCGCAGAGCCGGATTCCGGCGCGGTGAGGTTGCGACGATGACGATGCAGATCGCAGATTCCGTCCAGTTCCCGGCGTCCGACGCAAAGTCGCGCGTGCATGCGGCCGCCGCGCGGGATACCCTTCGCACCGAGCCGCGGGCGGTACGGATCGCCATCATCACTCTCGCGATATTGTTTCTGTCCGTCTTCGTCGTGCTGCCGCTGGTGGTGGTGTTCGCGCAGGCCTTCTCGAAAGGCATCTTGGCCTATCTCACCGCGCTCACTGACCCGGAGGCACTGTCCGCAATCAAGCTGACGCTTGTGGTCGCGGCGATTTCGGTCAGCCTCAATCTCGTGTTCGGCCTGGTCGCGTCCTGGGCCATCGCCAAATTCGAATTCACAGGCAAGACTTTCCTGATCACGCTGATCGACCTGCCGTTCTCGGTCAGCCCGGTGATCTCGGGCCTCGTCTTCGTGCTGTTGTTCGGCGCGCAAGGCTATTTCGGCGGCTGGCTCAGGGATCACGACATCCAGATCCTGTTCGCGGTGCCCGGCATCGCGCTCGCCACCACCTTCGTGACCTTCCCCTTCGTGGCGCGGGCGCTGATCCCCTTGATGCAGGAGCAGGGCACGCAGGAGGAGGAGGCCGCGATCTCACTCGGCGCCTCCGGCCTGCAAACCTTCTTCCGCGTCACGCTGCCCAACATCAAATGGGGCGTGCTCTATGGCGTTCTGCTGTGTAACGCGCGCGCGATGGGCGAGTTCGGTGCGGTCTCCGTCGTCTCCGGCCACATCCGCGGTGAGACCAACACGATGCCGCTGCTGGTCGAGATTCTCTACAACGAGTACCAGTTCGTCGCCGCGTTCGCGATCGCCTCGCTGCTCGCAATGCTGGCGCTGATCACGCTGATCGCCAAGACCATTCTCGAACGTCATCTCGACGAAGGACACGACGTCAATGACCATTGAAGTCAAAAATCTCGTCAAGAGGTTCGGCAGCTTTGCAGCGCTCGACGGCGTCGACCTCAAGGTCAATGACGGCGAGCTGCTCGCGCTGCTAGGCCCCTCCGGCTCCGGCAAGACCACGCTGCTGCGGATCATCGCCGGCCTGGACTGGCCTGATTCCGGCGAGGTCGCCTTCAACGGCGAGGACGCGCTGGCGCAGGGCGCGCGCGAACGCCATGTCGGCTTCGTGTTCCAGCACTACGCGCTGTTCCGCCACATGAGCGTGTTCGAGAACGTCGCCTTCGGCCTGCGCGTGCAGCCGCGCGCGGTCCGGAAAGACGAGGCGACGATCCGCGCCCGGGTCAAGGAGCTGCTGGATCTCGTGCAACTCGACTGGCTCGCCGACCGCTATCCAAGCCAGCTCTCCGGCGGCCAGCGCCAGCGCATCGCGCTGGCCCGCGCGCTCGCGATCGAGCCGCGCATCCTGCTGCTCGACGAGCCCTTCGGCGCGCTCGATGCGAAGGTGCGCAAAGAGCTGCGCAAATGGCTGCGCTCGCTGCATCACGAGATCAACGTCACCTCGATCTTCGTCACCCACGATCAGGAAGAGGCGCTGGAAGTCGCCAACCGTGTCGTCGTGATGGACAAGGGCAGGATCGAGCAGATCGGTTCGCCCGACGACGTCTATGAGACGCCCGCGACCGCGTTCGTCCACGGCTTCATCGGCGAATCCATCGAGCTGCCGGTCCAGGTCGAGGGCGGCGTCATCAGGCTCGGCGATCGCCCGCTGCGGCTTGCGGCAGACGGGCTTGCGCCTGGCGCGTCAAAACTGTTTGTACGGCGACACGACATGCTGGTCGGCCCGCCCGGCTCGGGCGCCTTCGAGGGCGCCGTGCAGCACGTCCGGAATTTCGGTCCCGTGCAGCGGGCCGAGGTCGCATTGTCCGGCGGCGAGACCATCGAGATCGACGCCCCGCGCGACCGGGAACTGCGCGCCGGCGACACGATCGGCCTCGAGCCCCGCCGCTACCGCATATTTGCGGGCGCCTGAGCCGCCCCGTCGGGTCGAATTTTCCTCAAAATTCACCTTTCAGCCACGGTTGGTATGCAACAACGGCCCCTCATTGGGGGCCTGATTCATGCGCGCCGCGGCCGCAATTCTCTTTCTTTTGCTGCTCGCCGGCTGTGCAGGCAACGAAGCGCCGGTCCAGCAGCCGACGATGTATGCCGACATGTCGGTCCCGGGCGCCAAGCTCGATGCGCCGGCGGCCGCGATCATGATCTCGCAGTACCGCCAGAACAACGGCCTCGGCACCGTCATCGTCGACCCCGATCTGATGCGGCTCGCCGAATCCCAGTCCAATGCCATGGCTACCGCCAACAAGATGGACCATGATGTCCGCGCGCCGCTCGCCAAGCGTCTTGCCGCCGGCGGCTATCCCGCGACCGTGGCGGTCGAGAACATCTCGGCCGGCTATCATACGCTGGCGGAAGCGTTTTCCGGCTGGCGCGACTCTCCTCCGCACCGCGCCAACATGCTCAAGGGCGGTGTCACAAAATTGGGCATAGCGGCGAGCTATGCTCCAGGCACCAAATACAAGGTGTTCTGGACCATGATCCTGGCGTCGACCGATCCCCGATAAGCCAGACTTGATCCCGGGATGCATTGACGCCGCGGCAGACTGTCGCCACGGTGGCTCGCCTTCTGCTAATGTTCCTGAATGACAGATCATAGCCCGGAAGTCGCAACAGTCCCCGCGAAGGCGCAGCGTGTCCTGGTTCTCCAGGGCGGCGGTGCACTTGGCTCCTATCAAGCCGGCGCCTATCAGGCGCTATGCCATTTCGACTTCGAACCGGAATGGGTTGCCGGCATCTCGATCGGCGCGGTCAATGCCGCCATCATCGCCGGCAATGAGGGCCACACGCGCGTCAAGCGGCTCAAGGAATTCTGGGAGATGGTTTCCGCGCCGGTGCCGTGGAAGCCGATCGGCAAGAGCGACCACAGCCGCGAGCTGTTCAATTCCACCAGCGCCGCGTTGATCGCGACGTTCGGCGTGCCCGGCTTCTTCACACCGCGCATCCCGCCCGCGCCGCTGTGGCCGCCGGGCAGCCCGCAGGCCGAAAGCTATTACGACACCGCGCCGCTGAAGAAGACGCTGGAGCGTCTGGTCGATTTCGACCGCATCAATGACCTCAAGACCCGCCTGTCGGTCGGCGCCGTCGGCGTCACCTCCGGCAACTTCAAATATTTCGACAATTACGAGTTCAAGAAGCTCGGCAAGAAAATCGGCCCCGAGCACGTCATGGCCTCCGGCGCGCTGCCGCCGGGCTTTCCCTCGGTCGTGATCGAGGGCGAGCATTATTGGGACGGCGGCATCGCCTCCAACACGCCGCTCGACTTCGTGCTCGATGCCGAGGTCGATCGCGACATGCTGATCTTCCAGGTCGACCTGTTCAGCGCCCGCGGTGACTTGCCGAATTCGCTGCTCGAGGCGACAGAGCGCGAAAAGGACATCCGCTTCTCCAGCCGCACGCGGATGAACACCGACAAGAACAAGCAGATCCACAACGCCCGCAGGGCGGTGCGCGACCTCATCGGCAAATTGCCGGACTATCTGAAGAACGACCCGTCCGTCGAATTCCTCGCAAAAGTCTCGCGCGAAAGCACGGTCACCGTGGTGCACCTGATCTATCGCAGCAAGAACTACGAATCCTCGTCCAAGGACTATGACTTCTCGCATGTCGCGATGGTCGAGCATTGGGAAAGCGGCGTGCGCGACGTGCATCTGTCGATGCGCCACAAGGACTGGCTCGAGAAGCCGCAGTCCGGCGAGACCATGGTGACCTACGATCTCACGGGGGACTTCACCGCGCCCCCGCCAAAAAGGAGCGAATAATATGGGTACTCTGTCAGGCAAGAACGCCGTCGTGACCGGTTCGACCAGCGGCATCGGGCTCGCCTATGCGCGCGCCTTTGCGGCTGCCGGCGCCAATGTCGTCATCAACGGATTCGGCTCGCCGGAGGACATCGAGAAGGAGCGCGCCAAGATCGAGTCCGATTTCGGCGTGAAGGCGGTCTATTCGCCGGCCGACATGACCAAGCCGGCCGAGATCGCCGGGATGATTGCGCTCGGCGAGAAGTCGTTCGGCTCGGTCGACATCCTCGTCAACAATGCCGGCATCCAGTTCGTCTCGCCGATCGAGGAATTCCCGATCGAGAAGTGGGACCAGATCATCGCGATCAACCTGTCCTCGGCCTTCCATGCCATTCGCGCCGCCGTCCCCGGCATGAAGAAGAAGGGCTGGGGCCGCATCATCAACACCGCGTCGGCGCACTCGCTGGTCGCTTCGCCCTTCAAGTCGGCTTACGTTTCGGCCAAGCACGGCATCGCCGGCCTGACCAAGACCGTGGCGCTGGAAGTCGCGACCAACAAGATCACCTGCAACTGCATCAGCCCTGGCTATGTCTGGACGCCACTGGTCGAGAAGCAGATCCCGGATACGATGAAGGCCCGCAACCTCACCCGCGAGCAGGTCATCAACGACGTGTTGCTCGACGCCCAGCCGACCAAGGAGTTCGTGACCTCCGAGCAGGTCGCAGCACTGGCGCTGTTCCTGTGCGGTGACGATGCCGCGCAGATCACGGGTACGAACCTGTCGATCGACGGCGGCTGGACCGCGGAGTAACGGCGGCGATGCAGTAGGGTGGGCAAAGGCGCGTCAGCGCCGTGCCCACCATCTTTCTCCGATCGAAAAAAGTGGTGGGCACGCTTTCGCTTTGCCCACCCTACGAGACTGTGACTCTTTTTCGTATCGAGCGTCAGGCGGATATGATTCTCTAAGCAGATTGATTTGCTGGAGAGAATGATGTCTGACGACGGACTTTTTGGCGAATTGCCGGAACAGCCGGCGCCACAGACCGAAGCAGTGCCGCGAGGCGCCCCCCGGCTGCGCGAGCCTGTGCGCGATCAGGTCGAATTGCGAGCGGTCGA
>NZ_VSSS01000006.1 GCF_008123425.1 Bradyrhizobium rifense | reverse complement strand
GCCCACGCCGCCAGCGGACGCAGCGGCGCCTTCGTTCCCGTCAACTGCGCCGCCCTGCCCGAAAGCCTCGTCGAGGCCGAACTGTTCGGCTATGCCGAGGGCTCCTTTACCGGCGCACGGCGCGGCGGCGCCGTTGGCCTCGTCAAGGAGGCCGACGGCGGAACCCTGTTCCTCGACGAAATCGGCGATATGCCCGTCACCCTGCAGGCGGTGCTGCTCCGCCTGCTCGACGACTGGACCGTGCGTCCGATCGGCGGCGCCCGCGCCAAGGTCGACGTCTTTCTCGTCTCCGCCACCAACGCCACCCTCGACAAGGCCATCCTCGAGGGCCGCTTCCGCTCTGACCTGCTCTACCGCCTCAACACCCTCGAGGTCACGCTGCCACGGCTGCAGGATCGCACCGACTTCGACGCCATCGTCCACCATTTGCTCGGCGCCATCGATCCGGACTGCGAAATCACCTCGGCAACCATCGCCAGCCTCGCCACGCGCCCCTGGCCCGGCAACATCCGCGAACTGCGCAACATGCTGGCGCGCTTCACCCTTGCCGCCACCGATGGCTTCATCGACGAGGCTGCGGTCGGCGCCATGATTGGCCCGCCCCCGCACAAGGCCTCCGGTTCACTGCAGGACATCCAGCGCGCCCGCGTCCTCGCCGTCCACTCCGAGACCGCCGGCAACATCAGTGAAACCGCACGACGCCTCGGCATCTCACGAAATACCGTCTATCGGATTCTAGAGCAGTGTCCTGCACGGTTGGAATGAAGGCGCGCACGGACCTAGCCTGTATGCCCGCTCATAAAGATCGGGTTGCATTTTGAGTCCTGCAGCACCCTCCACAGTCGACGGGTTCTTATTCTGCCGCGCGGCTCGCAGCGATGTCACCCTGTTCCTCGGCCTTTGAATGAACCTGGGGTAGCCGATCACCATGCGCCCGACGCGTGGGCTTGCTCAAATAAATGTAGATGACCGGGGTCGTGTATAGCGTCAGGAACTGCGACAGGAGCAGGCCGCCGACGATGGCGATGCCGAGCGGGCGGCGCAATTCCGAGCCCGCGCCCGATCCAAGTGCCAACGGCAAACTGCCGAGCAAGGCCGCCATCGTCGTCATCATGATGGGACGAAACCGCATCAGGCACGCGTCGTAAATGGATTGCTCCGCCGTCAGGTGCCGCTGCCGCTCCCCGACCAGGGCAAAGTCGATCATCATGATTGCGTTCTTTTTCACGATCCCGACCAGGAGAATAACGCCGATCAGCGCAATCAAGGAGAAATCATAGCCGAGAGCGATCAACGCCAGAAAAGCTCCGACCCCTGCCGAGGGCAACGTCGAAAGGATCGTGATCGGATGGATGAAACTTTCGTAGAGCACCCCGAGCACGATGTAGACCGCGACGATCGCCGCTGCGATCAGGTAGGGTTGGGTGGCCAGCGAGGTCTCGAAAACCTTGGCCGATCCCTGGTAGAGCGCCGTAAGGGCGGCAGGCTTCGCGATGGTCTGTTCCGCGTTCAGGATCGCGGTGATGGCCTCGCCCAGCGAGTGTCCCGGTGCGAGGTTGAACGACAACGTCACCGAAGGAAACATATCCTGATGGTTGATCGTAAGCGGAGAGACCGAAATGTCGGATTTCGTCAGCACCGATAACGGCACCATCTGCGCCGTCGCCGACGGCACGTAAAGTTTCTCCAGGGAGGATGCGTCCTCCTGGGCGCTGGGCGTAGCTTCGAGGATCACGCGGTGCTGGTCGAGCTGACCGAAAATGGTCGCCACCTGCCGCTGTCCGAAGGCGTCGTAAAGCGTATCGTCGATCGCCTGCGGTGAAATTCCCAACCGGCCGATGGCGTTCCGATCGATCTTCAGCATCATGCGCGGCGCGGTCGCCTGCAGGTCGCCGGTCACGTCCTGCAGCTCTGGCAGCGAGGAGAGTTTCGCCAGCATGATCGGGGCCCATTTGAACAGCTCGGCGACATCGGGATCCTGCAGCGTGTATTGATATTGGGTCTTGCTGACGCGCGCGCCGATCTGCACGTCCTGGCGAGCTTGGGCGAAGAACGCGATCGCCGGTACCTTGGCGGTGGTTTTGCGCAGCCGGTTGACGACGTCGGTGGCGCTCGCCTTGCGCTGGCTGAGCGGCTTGAGATCGATCATCAGGCGGGCGCTATTCACGGTTGGATTGGCGCCGACCCAGTAGTAGACCGTCTGCACGTCCGGATCGGCCATCACCACCTTGGCCAGCTCATGCACGCGTTTCACCATGGCGACGTAGGAAATGTCCTGGGCGGCTTCGGCGGTTCCCTGGATGGTGCCGTTATCCTGCTGCGGAAAGAAGCCTTTTGGAATGGCGATGTAGAGTAATGCAGTGGCGGCAAGCGTAGCCGCCATCACGGCCATTGTGGTCAGCCGGTGCCGCAGCGTCCAGCTCAGGCTGGCCGCATAGGCGTCCAGCGATCTGGTGAAAGCAGTATTGAGCCAGGTCTCGATCCTTCCGGCAGCCTTCGGGTAACCGTAATTGTCGTCCGGCCGCAGTAGCCAGCCGCACATCATCGGCGTCAGCGTCAGGGCCACAATTCCGGAGATGAAGATGGCGACGCTGACGGTGACGGCGAATTCGCGGAACAATCGCCCGATCAGCCCGCCCATCAACAGCAACGGCAGAAAAACCGCGATCAACGAAAAAGTCATGGACAGGATGGTAAAGCCGATCTCCTGTGCTCCGATCAGCGCGGCCTGCAACGGGCTCTTACCGGCTTCGATATGTCGAATGATGTTCTCCACCATCACTACGGCGTCGTCGATGATGAAGCCGACCGCGATGGTGAGCGCCATCAGCGATACGTTGTCGATGGTATAGCCGAGCAGGTACATCACTGCGCAGGTCGCCAGCAGGGAGACCGGGATGGTAACGCTCGGAATCAGGGTCGCGCGCGCGTTGCGCAAGAACACAAACATCACCAGCACCACCAGGCCGATGCTGATGGCCATGGTAAATTGCACGTCGTTGACCGAAGCTCGGATCGTCTGGGTGCGGTCACCCAGAATTTGCACCACGATCGAAGGCGGCAGGGTGCGCTGCAGGACCGGCAGCGCATCTTTTACCAATTGGACGGTTTGGTTGACGTTGTAGCCGGGCTGCTTGTGCACATCGATGACGATGGCCCGCTTGCCATTCAGCCATGCGGCCTGACGAACGTCTTCGACGCCGTTAACGGCCCTGCCGAGGTCGCTGATCCGGACCGGCGCTCCGTTGCGATAGGCGACGATCACCGAACTGAAAGCCGAGGCGTCGAAAATCTGGTCGGTCGTATCCAGCGTCAACGACTGCCTTTGGCCGTCCAACGTGCCCTTCGGAGCATTGACGGTTGCGGTGCCGATGGCCGCACGGACGTCTTCCAGGCTCAAACCCATGGCCGCGGCTACGCTCGTGTCGATCTGCACGCGCACAGCGGGCTTTTGTTCACCGTGAAAATCGACCAGCCCGACGCCGGTGATGCGCGAAATCCGGGGAGCGAGGTAGTTTTCGACATAGTCGTCGACCTTTGCGATCGGCAGGTCGGGCGACATGATTGCAATCGACATCAGCAGCGCGTCGGCTGGGTTTACTTTTTCATAGGTCGGCGGATTGGGCAGATTCTTCGGCAATTGTCCGCCGGCAGCGTTGATCGCCGACTGCACATCCTGCGTAGCGCCATCGAGGCTGCGGCCGAGGTCGAATTCCACCTGGATCGACGTCTGACCGAGCGAGCTCGCGGAGCTCATCGAGGTTACCCCCGAAATCAGCGACAATTGCCGCTCCAGCGGCGCTGCCACCGATGTGGCCATGGTCTCCGCGTTCGCCCCGGGCAGCCTTGCCGATATCTGGACGGTCGGGATATCGACTTGCGGCACGCCCGCGATTGGCAGCAGGAAGTAGGCAACCAATCCAAGCATGGTCAGGCCGATGACCAGCAGCGTCGTCGCAGTCGGCCGAACGATAAAAGGGGCTGAAACGTTCATGGCGAATTTGCAGGACCAGTCCCGGCGGAGGATGCCGCTTGTGCGGTGACTTCGACTTTGCTTCCGGCCTGAATTCGATATTGACCGTCGGTCACGATGTGCTCGCCTGCTTGCAACCCATCGTCAATGATGGCGATGGTCCTGTTGAGTGCGCCGACCTTAAGCGGCCGCTTCCGCACGGTGCGGTCGTCGCCGACGACGAAAGCGTAAGGTCCATCGGGACCCTGCTGTACCGCGGTCACCGGTACCGCGATCACATTGCGGCGGATCGCAAGCTGGATGCGAAGGTTGACGAACTGTCCAGGCCATAGAGGATCATCGGCGTTGTCGAATTTCGCCTTATAATTGATCGTGCCCGTGGCCGGATTGATCTGATTGTCAATGACGGCGAGCGCGCCGGTAGCAAGAGCCCGTCCGTCGCGATCGAGCGCTGTTACGATGACATTACCATCCTTCAACCCCGCGCGGAGTTGCGGCAGCGTGTCGGCGGGCAGCGCGAAGCTCACGAAGATGGGGTGGATTTGGTTGACGGTGACGATGCCCGTCGTATCGGTTGCCCGCACGATGTTGCCTGCATCGAGCAGGCGCCGTCCGACGCGGCCTTCTATCGGCGAACGGATGCTTGTGTAATTCAACTGCACCCGTGCAGTGTCAATCAGCGCCTGGTCGACCTTAGTGCTTGCTTCGATCTGCGCAACCAAGGCTCGGGTCGTGTCGAGCTGCTGTGTGCTGGCTGCGCCGGTTTTCGCGAGATTGGTGTACCTGGCCAAATCGAGTCGGGCGTTGTCGAGCTGCGCTTGGTCTTTGAGCTTATTGGCTTCGGCCTGTCCCAGCGTCGCTTCGAAAGGAGCACGGTCAATCTCGACCAATACATCCCCGGCGCGGACATCCCCTCCCTCTTCGAATCTGACTTTGACAATCTGGCCGTCGACCCTCGATGTCACAAGGACGCTGTTGAACGCCTGAACCGTCCCCAGACCGCTGAGGTAAATCGGAACATCCGCGCGCCTCGCCTTGTCAGTCACGACAGGAATCGCCTGCGTGTTACCCTGCGCGACCGATTGCGAGATTGACGGACCCGACCAGCGGGTGTCGATCGAAACGGTGGCGACTCCGGCGGCGAGCAGGGCTATGATTAGGATTAAACGGCGCACTTCTGCTCTCGACTACCGATCGCGACGGGTTTTCCAATGGCCGAAGGCGTCAGTCCTCACGAGACCGACCGTTTCGGGGAAGGTAATGTGTCTTCAACGAGATGGAACAGCGCGTTGCGATTGTCTAGCACGCCTCCGTGTGGGTCCTTCCGTATCAGGTAAAGGCTGCATTCATCGTGCTCGAAAGTGCGCAGTCGTCAAATCCTGGGTGATCAGACTTAGGGCTGACTTAGCTTGGGGACCGGAACCTTATCTGGCTGCTATGCGCCGCCAACAGGCGCGCTAGCCGAATTGGGCCCCCACGCCGGCCGTCGACGTCGGTCAAAGCCCGTAACCGAAGGGCTGCTGTGGAAGTGAAGCAGCCTGCAACTGCCTATGCGTGAGATCCACCTGATAGGCGGCGAGTTGGCGGTCATAGTCGAGATGATGCCAACGAAGCATATACCGTGCCGTAACGAATCCGAATCGTGTCATCACCACGTGCGAGAGGGAGCCACTCGTCCGGTCGATGGCGGCACTTTCGATCGATCCGATTCGATCGCCATCCGGGCCCACCACAGCGGTGCCCTCCAGTTGAACGGACGAAAACTCGGATGCTTCGATGGAATTGTTCATGATCGAGTCCACTTCCGGTCATTTGAGGCGCTTCGTGTTTCGCCGGCCCCTCGCCCAGCTCACACAGCTTCGCACAATTGCCTTAGGACCGAGTTAGCCTTTCGTGAAGCTTTGCCGAAGAAACGGCGGTACGAAAAGGCGTCGACGTGCGGTCCCGTGAACGGAAGAGCGCGCGGGACAAAACCAGGAATAGAGGGCGGGGAGCACCAGCAACGTGAGCAAGGTCGCGCTGATCAGACCGCCAATGACGACGGTGGCGAGCGGGCGCTGCACTTCGGCGCCGGAGTTGGTCGAAAGTGCCATTGGTAGGAAGCCGAGGCTGGCCACGGTCGCCGTCATCAGCACCGGGCGCAGCCGCGTCATGGCCGCCTGCCAGGCCGCCGCAGCGGCGGCGAGTCCCTCCTTGCGCCGCTCCTCCATGTAACTGACCATCACGACGCCGTTTAAAATCGCGATTCCGAACAAGGCGATGAAGCCGATCGCGGCCGAGATGCTGAACGGCATGCCGCGCAGCGCGAGCGCGAAGATTCCGCCCACGGCCGCAAACGGCACGTTGAAGAAAATCAGCGTCGCGAGCCGCGCGCTGCCGAACATCAGATAGAGCAGTAGGAAGATGACGGCGAGCGCCACGGGCACGACGGTCGACAACCGCGCCATGCCCTGCTGCAGATCTTGGAAACTGCCACCCCACGAGATCGTATAGCCCGGCGGCAGGCGGACTTGGGCCGCGACCGCCTGTTGCGCGTCGGTCACGAAGCTGGCGAGCGGTCGCGCGCGTACATTGGCCTGCACCTTGATGATGCGCCTGCCTTCCTCGCGCTCGATCTGCGCGGGGCCGGGCTCCCAGCGGATATCGGCCAGATCGCCGAGGGCAGCAGAGACCCCGGCGCCGTTGTTCACGCGCAGCGCCCGGATATGGTCGATGCTGTCGCGGTCCTGCGGAGCGAGCCGGACGCGGATATTGTACCGCTCGTCGCCGTCCTTCATGGTGCCGACGGTGCGTCCGCCCAGCGCTTCGACGAGGTCGAGCACCTGGGTCGCATTGAACCCGCGTCGCGCGATCTCGCCGCGATCCACGATGACGCGGAGATACGGCTGACCAACCGTCTGTTTTGCCTGCACGTCGGCCGCGCCGGGAACGGCCGAGACCACACGCGCCACCTGGTCGGCGAGGTCGCGGAGTGTTGCCGTGTCGGTCCCGTGGATGACGATGGCGAGGTCGGCCATCACACCCTGCAAGAGATCGTCCATGCGCATCTCGATCGGTTGCGCCCAGCTTTGCGTAATGCCGGGCACACTCTGATCCAGTGCCTCCTTGTACGCTTCGATCAGCCCGGCCTCGGTCTGCGCGGTGCGCCATTCCGATTTTGGCCTGAGAATGATGAAGGTGTCGCTTTGCTCGACCCCCATCGGGTCTGTCGGGATCTCCGAACTGCCGCCGAGCGTGGTCACGCTCTGCACCTCGGGGAATATCTTCAGCGTCTTCTCCACCATGGTCTGAGTGGCGACCGCGGATTCGAGCGAGATGCCGGGCAGCTTGGTGGTCGTGACGGTGAGAGCGCCCTCCTCCAAACGCGGCAGGAACTCTGCGCCGAGACGGGAGCCGGTCAAGAGCGCACCGCCCAGCATCACGGTCGCCACCAGAATGGTGATTCCGGGATGGCGCATCGTTTTCGCCAGCACTGGCGCGTAACTGCTCCGAGCCACGCCAATGATGCGGCTGTCCCGCTCGGCGACCGGCCTGCGCAAGAAGAAGGAAGCGAGCACCGGCATCAGCGTGAGCGTCAGCGCCAGCGACGCGGCCAGCGCGAACATCACGGTGAGCGCCATCGGGCGAAACATCTTGCCCTCGACATCCTGCAGGCTGAGGATCGGCAAATAGATCAGAGTGATGATCGCGACCGCAAAGGCGACCGGGCGCGCCACGTCGTGCGCGGCCTCGCGCACCACCTGCTCGGCCGGGAGAGATGGCGCCTCCGCACGACGGCGCACGATGTTTTCGATCATCACCACCGCGCCGTCGACCAGGAGGCCGAAATCGATGGCGCCAAGGCTCATCAGGTTGCCCGACAGCCCAGTGAAGTACATCGCAGTGACGGCGGCCAGCATCGAGAGCGGGATGGCCAGTGCCACAATGAGGGCGGCGCGAAAATTGCCCAGCAACAACAACAGGACCGTGATGACCAGGAGAGCGCCTTCGGCCAGGTTGTGGGCCACCGTCTGCAGGACGCGGTCGATCAGATCGGCGCGATTGTAGTAGGGCACGATGCTGACACCAGGCGGCAAAGTCTTGTTGATCTGTTCAACGGCGGCGCCTAGCCGCTGCGCGACCACGCGCGTGTTCTCGCCCAGCGTCATCAGAGCGACGCCCACCACGGCCTGGCCGTCGCCTTGGCTCGTCACCGCACCGAGCCTCGGCATCGGCGCCTCTACCACCTCGGCGACGTTCTTGACGTACAGCGGCGAACCGCCGGCCGCGGTACGCAGGACGATATTGCCGATGTCGCCGATGGATTCCAGCAGTCCTTCGCCGCGGATGACCGCCTGCTCGCCGTTGTGCGCGATTGTCGCACCGCCGGTAGCGCGGTTGTTCTGCGCCACCGCGTTGTAGACCTCCTCGACGGACATCCCAAAGCGCGTCAACGCGCTCTGCGAGACTCGGACCTCGTAGGTCCTGAGCTCGCCGCCGTTGACGTTGACCTCGGTGATGCCCGGGACCAGCTTGAGCTGTGGTGAGACCTGCCAATCCAGGATCGAGCGCAACTGCATGAGCGAGTGGTTCTTGCCCACGACCTTGAACTGGTAGATCTCGGAGAGCCCGTCGGAGAGTGGCCCGAGCCGCGGTGTCCCGGCTTCTGGCGGCAGCGCAGTCTGGCTCAGCCGCTGCGCAACCAGCGTGCGGTCGGTCAGGATGTCGCCGCCGTCGGCGAATTTCACATAGATGACGGACAGCCCATAGCGCGAGATCGACCGGTAGCTCGTCATGCCCGGGAGGCCCTGCAAGGCCAACTCGATTGGCAAGGTGATCGAACGCTCCACGTCAGGCGGGGCCAAACCCGGTGCCTGGGTCGTCACCAGCACCTGCAGCGGTGAGATGTCCGGGTCGGCATCAAACGGCAGGCGTTGCATGCTCAAGAGGCCAGCAGCGACAAGCCCGGCGATGAGGATGAGGACGAGCATACGGTTGCCGAGGGCGGCATCGACGATCCTGTTGATCACGGTGATGTCTCCCTAGCCCTGGTCCGGAATGGTGGACTGCATCAGAGCCGCCTTGAGCCAATAGCTGCCCTCGCCGACGACTGCGGTGCCAGCCGCAAGCCCGCTCGTGATCTGGGTCTTTCCGTTTGCGACCGGGCCGGTGCGAACCGCACGCCAGGCGAACTGGCGATCACCTGTCGGAATGAACACGACGCTCTGCCCGTTGACTTCCTGCAGGCTTTCGCTCGGCACCAAGACAGCGTTGCCGCCCTGTGGTGAGAGGATGGTGACGGAGGCGAACATATTGACGCGCATCGCGCCGTCCGGGTTGGGGATCTCGCAGCGCACCTTGGCCATCCCCGTCGTCGTCTCGATCTGGTCGGGGATGTAGGTGACACGGCCGGTAAAAACGCGACCTGGAAAGGCACGCACTCTCACCTCGACCGCATCGCCCACCTTGACTGCGCCGAGATCCCTCTCTGCTACGTCGGCCTGGACCCAGACGGTCGAGAGATCCGACACGGTCAATATCGACGCCGCCGGATCGACGATCTCTCCTTTCGCCACAGAGACCGAATCAACCACGCCGGCGAATGGCGCGACGATGGCGCCCCGCGAGCCGAGCGTCGGCTGATCGCTGGAGGGGCTTGCGCCTGTGGCGGCGGGCCGCATCGGTAGCAGCCGTGCCTCTTCCTCCCGGTACCGCTGCAACTCGGCTTGCTTGGTGCGGAGATCGGCTTCCATGGTGGCGACGGTGGCGCGCCGAGCCTCGACCTCGGCCTGCGTCACGAGGTCGTTGCGAATAAGACTTGCCGCGCGGTCGTAAGCAGCACTTGCTGCTCTGAGTTGCGCTTGTGCCTGACTGAGCGCCGCCTCGGCGCTCAGAACCCTGCTATGGGCGGCACTGAGGTCGAAATTGTCGAGGACCGCCAACCGCTGACCTGCTACGACCCGATCGCCGGCGGTTACATCGAGCGCTTCGATCCGGCCGCGCGCCACGGGCCTGATGCGGGCAACATGGAGCTGATCGTAGCCGACGCTACCCGTCGCCGACAAGGCCTGAACCAGCGGACCGGACTTCGCCTCCTCGATCTGCAATTGCAGGTTCGCAAGCTTCGGCTCGGAGAGAGTAATTGTGGCTGGCAGCCCCGGATCAGCGGCAGCTGCCGCCGGGACGCTCACGGGCGCCGCGATCGAGGCGGACGGCAACGAGCGGCCCGCCGCAAATCCCGCGGCCAAGGCGATAGCGACCATCGCGGCGCTGAGGAGCAGTCGATGCTTCGTCACCGCCAATGTCCGACGAAGAGGCAACGGGCCATGACCGGCCTCCGACCCATTGATCGCGAAAGCGTGAGCTGTACTTGATGGGCTTGTATGAATCATTTTCCCGCTCCGACGAAAACCGTTGGTCGGCACCGTTAGCGGGCTTTTCTGACGCGGGCCTGAAGACTATCTCCGTGACGTTCAGGTTGGCTTCAGCTTTCTCCTTCAACACCTTTCGTGAGGATTGTGAGTGGACCCATGCGAGTCTTGCTGATTGAGGACGAGCCGCATCTCGGATCGGCCGTGCAGGAGCATATTCGGGCATCGGGACATGCCGTCGACTGGTTCGAACGGCTGGAGCCGGCGGAGCACGCGGTACGCACGGTCTCCTATGACGCGCTGCTGCTTGATCTGCACCTGCCCGATGGGCGCGGCCTGGATTTCTTGCGCAAACTTCGCCGCCGTGGCGACGCGCTGCCAGTCGTGATCCTTACCGCGCGCGACCTTGTCAGTGACCGGATCGAAGGGTTGAAAGCGGGCGCTGACGATTACATCGTCAAGCCTTTCGACCTCGACGAAGTGAATGCACGCCTGGAGGCCGTCAGCCGCCGATATTTCGGAAAGGCGGTGCCGATCCTTCAGATCGGCCCGGTTGAATTGGAGTGGGAACCCAAAGTCGCGCGACTGGATGGGCGGTCCGTCGAACTCAGCGCGCGGGAATGGGCCGTGGTCGAGGTGTTGGGACGACGGCGACGGTCAATCGTATCGAAAGAGCAGATCGAGGATGCGCTCTATGCCTTTGGCGAGGAGATCGAGAGCAACACCATCGAGGTCTATGTCAGCCGCGTCCGCCGCAAGCTCGGGCGAGATTTCATCCGAACCGTACGCGGTCTCGGCTACCGCCTGGGAGAGTGAAATATGGCGCAAGGAAGCCTTGTTTCGCGCCTGATCTGGCTGTTGGCGTCCTCGATGGCAGCCCTGTGGGTCCTCGGCAGCATTGCCGCAGGCACGCTCACGGTGTTCGAGATCAACGAAAGACTTGACGATGCGATCGAGGAGGTCGCGCAGCGGCTCTTGCCGGCCACCTACGAGGCCGTGCGGCAGCCAGAGGCCATGCAGCGAATGGCGAAGCAATTGGTTGCCACGATGGATCCACGGGCCTTGGCCTATCAGATCGTCGGACCGACCGGCGAAATCGCGATGCGCTCGGAGAATGCGCCTGAGATACCGTTTCCGGTGCCGCGTCAGGCCGGCTTCCACGACACGCCACAGTATCGCGTCTATGCGCAGCCCGCCGCCGCCAATGGCTACTTCATCGAGGTTGCAGAACCCAGGGCACACCGTGCCGAGTCGCTGTGGCGGGCAACTGCGTTGACCGTCGGGCCACTACTGCTGTTCCTGCCGTTGTTGTGGTTCCTGATCCGCTGGGCGGTCTTTCGGAGTATGCGATCGTTGGATCAGCTGCGGGGTGAGATCAGCCGGCGCGACGGCTCAAATCTGTCGCAAATCTCCGACATGGGGCTACCGACAGAGCTCGCGCCGATTCAAGCTGCGGTCAACCGGCTCCTTGAACGGCTAGAGCGCGCCTTGGCGGCTGAACGCCAGTTCGCGGCGAACAGCGCCCACGAGTTGCGGACGCCGATTGCCGCCGTGCTGGCGCAGATGCAGTTGCTGTCGGCCCAACTCGCCGGAACGCCGCACGCCGAACGCTCGGCCCGCATCGTCGTCCAGATCAAAGGGCTCAGCAGCCTTGCCGAGAAGTTGCTGCAACTGTCGCGCAGCGGCGCGGGCGTTGGGATGCAGCGGGAGCGCGTCGACGTCATGACGGTCGTGCAGATCCTGGTCGACGAGTTTCGCCGGCACGAAGACGTCGGAGACAGGCTGGTGGTCATCGCGGAAGGTCCGGACGAGTTCATCATACAGGGTGAATTGGACATCATCGGCATCACGCTTCGCAATCTCATCGAGAATGCGGTGCGCTACGGTGCCCCCGATGAGCCGATCGAGCTCATCGTTGGCCGCGACCGGCAGATACGCCTGCTGAATGGCGGTGCCATGATTCCATCGGAGATCCTCGATACTCTGAAGAAGCCCTTCGTTCGTGGATGCTCGGTCGGCGCCGGAGGCGGTCTTGGGCTCGCTATTGTCGACAGCGTCATGAAGCAGATCGGCGGCAGCCTAACGCTTTTTTCCCCCGTCATGGGGCGCGTCGGTGGCTTCGAAGCTCGCCTCATTTTCCCTGACCCAACGTGAAGTCTCTCCGATGGTCGGGCTGTCCCAAGGTAGCCAGCATGAGCTGCCGATTGGATTTGAGCATCCGCGTCTGGCCGGTATGGAGCGCGTGCGATTTTGCCCAGTTGAGACCGAGGCCAAGGCGAGGTTGCCGTGTTTGGCAACCCATTCCTCCGCCCCGGATCGCCGGTCATATACAAGGCGGGATTGCCGATCGAGGCGCGCCCGACCTACCGACAACGTCTGGAGCCAAACGGGTATCAAGCGAGTGGAGATCGAACAATGGCCAGTTCCGCCGAATCGACCTTTCCAACCCTCCCACGTCTGCTCGTCAATATTTCCCCGCCTGAGATCGCCAAGCGCCGTTCCGCGGCCTGGTCGGGCTTTCGCGGGGAGACGGTCCAGATCATGCAGCACACGCCGTTTGAATATGGATTCCGGGCTCCTTGGCACCTGCTCATTGCGGCAGAAGTCGCCGAGCGTTACGACGGGGAGTCCTTTGTTGAAGGCCTGCCGCGGTCGACCTTGCGCGATTTCACGCACAAGCTGACTTTCGTTCCCGCCGGGCACGACTTCCGCGGATGGCAGAGACCGCGTGCATTGACGCACACAACCTACTTCTACATTGATCCGCACGGACCTCTCGCCGATTCCGCGCTGCGGTTTGAGGAGATCGAATTCAAGCCGCGCCTGTTCTTTTACGATCGGGATCTCTGGCAAACCGCTCTCAAGCTCAAGTCGGTGATCGAGAACGCGGACACGGTGCATCGGCAATATGCCGAAGCGCTCGGCATCGTGCTGACGCATGAGCTCGTTCGCATCAACGGTGACACGGGACTTCACGAGCCGGCCAGTCGTGGCGGCCTTGCTGCCTGGCAACAGAAGCGGGTGGCCGCCTATGTCGAGGAGCATGTCGCCGACGATATTCCGCTCGCGACGCTGGCCGAGCTCGCGCAGCTCAGTCCATATCATTTCTCCCGCTCGTTCAAACGGTCTTTCGGCCTGCCGCCACACCGATATCACGCGACCCGGCGAATCGAACGGGCCAAGCAGCTATTGGCGATTCGCGAACGGTCGGTCACGGCGATTGCGCTTGAGGTCGGCTTCAGCGATACCAGCACATTCACCAGCGCGTTTCACAGGTTGACCGGCGAAACTCCGAGCTATTACCGTCGCCGTCTCGATTAAAGCGGTCGGGGTTGCGGACGCCGCGCGATAGCGCACACCGACTAGGCCGCCCTTTGTGGCGCGCGACGCGGCTCGCGAGCGACATCGTCGAAGGACGTAACGCTCTGCCTGCTGCCGATCGGCAGCAGGCGCGATTTCCTCTGATCTTCGAAACACGCGTCTCGAAACGAGTCTCATTCGGCTGGCGTCCGGGCGGCGCTGGCCGACGGCATCCGTTCGTGGACGAGCCGGGCGAGACCCGTGTGTAGAATTGCAGCGACGATGGCGCCGACGATCGGGGCCGTCAGGTACAGCCAGGCGTCGTTGAAATTGCCGGTCGCGACCATCGGGCCAAGCGCCCGCGCCGGGTTGAAGGCGGCGCCCGTGAGCGCACCACCCATGATGATGTTGAGGGTCAGGGTCATCCCGATCGCCAACGGCGCGAGGATGCCGGCGCGGCCCGCCACCGCGGTGCTGAGCACGACAGTGACCAGGAAAAAGGCGAGGATAGCTTCGATCATGAAGCCGGCCCAAGCCGTGATCGTGAGGGTCGTGGCACCCAAAGCGACATTGTGCGCGAGCGCGGGCGTGCCGAGGCCGGTCTCCGCGCCGCCTAATACGGCCCGCAACAAGAGCGCGCCGATGATACCGCCAATGAGCTGACTGACGATATAACCAGCCGCCTCGCCGACACGCATGGCGCCGGCGGCAAGCACACCCACAGTCACGGAGGGGTTGAAATGGCCGCCCGACACGGAGCCGTAGGCAAAGGCGAAGGCCATGACAGTCAATCCATGAGCAAAGGCAATCGCGGCGAGACCAGGCAGGCCCACACCATCGCCGACCACGGCCCCGGCGCCGGCGCCGATGAATACTAACGCGAAGGTGCCGATGAACTCCGCCAGAAGTTTTGGTGCAATCCGGTTGGACATTGTTGACTCCAGAGTGAGGTTGACCGCCCGGCGAGATCAGGTTTGCGCGGGAACGATCCGTTGCTTTGGGGATGGCCGACGGCACCGTGAGCGCCGCCGGTAGGCGAAGCGAGCGACCCTACTCCGCTGCGATGGTCTGCGGCTTGAAATCGATGCCCATCGCCTTCGCGACGCCGGCGCCGTATTGGGGATCGGCCCTGTAGCAGTGAGCGATCTGCCGCTTGACGATCTCGACCGGAACGCCTTGCATCGCCGCCTTGTAATTTTGAAAGAGTTGCTCCTTCTGGGCGGTCGTCATGAGCCGGAACAGGTCGCCGGGCTGACGATAGTCGTCGTTGCCGTCGCGGTGATTATAGCGGTCGGCATCGCCGAAAATTTTCAGCGGCGGCTCGCGGAAACGCTCGTCCTGCACCGGGCCGTTGAACGAATTTGGCTCGTAATAGGCATCGGGATTCGGATTGCCTGCGAGCCGCATGGTGCCGTCGACATTGTAGGTGTGGACGGGACAGCGTGGCCTGTTGACGGGAAGCTGATCCGCATTGACGCCGACGCGATAGCGGTGTGCGTCGGCATAAGAGAAAATGCGCGCCTGCAGCATCTTGTCTGGCGAGTGGCCGATGCCGGGCACGATATTGGCGGGCGAAAGCGCGGCCTGCTCGACCTCGGCGAAATAATTCTGCGGGTTGCGGTTGAGCTCGAGGATGCCGACTTCGATCAGCGGGTAATCCTTGTGCGGCCAGACTTTGGTAAGGTCGAACGGGTTGTACCAGTGCTTGTCGACATCGTTCTCCGGCATGATCTGGATGGAGAATCTCCACTTCGGGAAATCGCCCATTTCGATCGATTCGAACAGGTCGCGCTGATGGGTCTCCCGATCGTAGGCGACCTTCTCGGCAGCTTCGGCGTTCGTCCAGTTCTTGATGCCCTGCATGGTCTTGAAGTGGAACTTGACCCAGTGGCGTTCGTTCTTGGCATTTATGAACGAGTAGGTATGCGAGCCGAAGCCGTCGATATTGCGATAACTCTGCGGCAAGCCGCGATCCGACATGAGGATGGTCACTTGGTGCAGGCTCTCCGGCGATAGGGACCAGAAATCCCACATCGCGGTGGGCGAGCGCATGTTGGTCCTCGGGTGCCGCTTCTGCGTGTGGATGAAGTCCGGGAACTTCAGCGCGTCGCGCACGAAGAATATCGGCGTATTGTTGCCGACCATGTCCCAATTGCCTTCCTCGGTATAGAAGCGCAGCGCGAAGCCGCGCACGTCACGCTCTGCGTCCGCGGCACCGCGCTCGCCCGCCACCGTCGAGAAGCGCAGGAAGGCTTCGGTTCTCGCGCCCTTCTGCAACACCTTGGCCTTGGTGTATCTCGAGATGTCGTGAGTGATGGTCAGCGCGCCATAGGCAGCCGAGCCCTTGGCGTGCTGGCCGCGTTCGGGAATACGCTCGCGGTTTTGGTGGGCAAGCTTCTCGAACAGGACGAAGTCCTGCATCAGCAACGGGCCGCGTGGCCCCGCCGTTATGCTATTCTGATTGTCGGAAACTGGCATGCCGCTGTCGGTGGTGAGTGTAGGGCGTTTGGCCACGGATTGCTCCTGTATCGCGAGACATTGATATTCCCTGCAGCGCCGCTGTTTGCGGCAACTACTTCTGCATTCGCAACGCCGGTTGCTAACGGAGTTGCGTTTGCGAGAAGCCGGGTGTGATGGAAATGTATGGGTCCGCTTGGCAACGACTTAGGGTCTATTGCTGTAACTGTAGCGGTCTTGCGCCAATCTTCGGAAGCCGGAGGGGGCATCAAAGCCGAAAGGGTGAATCCCAGTCGATCACGTCACAGTGCGCTCGCCAGAGCGCATCTGTTGCTTCAGATTTGATAGCGTAGCACGGCGGTCTATCGCACTTTCGGAAAACCTAATGTGGCGCGGGTCGCGCGCAGAGTTGACGACGAGACTCGCTAAGGTCAGGGGCGATTTTGCAAGACGAGTGTCACCTGCAAGGGACTTCGTGGTTCGGAGCAATGTCTCTGAAAGAATGGCAAAGAGCCCGCCGCCGTTGGGTAGGCCACACTGGCGCCGTTCGATGGTTTTGCATCCAGCCGAATAACGTAACCGTGACGCTGGCTGCCCCCCGAAGACTGGGCGCACACGATCCGTTCAGCTGAACGTCAGGTATTCCTGCCATTTCTGCGGCATCCAAACGTGTCGTAAGAAGAACCCTATGCCTACACGCGCAAGACAATGCCGCTTCACGGCATCGAAGGCTACCTCCTGGACGCCATCCCACTACTCGGCAAATCATCCACGTTGTCAGCCGCGGCAATGGCTCCCAGTTGCATCAAGACTCGGAACGGCGACGTCCTTGCTTGCTGCCGCCGTCGCGTTGGGATGGTCGTTCGGAGCAACTGCCGCACCAGTCGCTCCTCGTGATCCTCCCTGGAGCGCCGAGCGGATAGATCGTCTCCCCCTCGAGGTTCGCAGAGTTGTTGTCGCCAGGTGTGGAAGAGATGCGGAGGCCGGCCACTACTTCGCGACGTACGAGCACGACTCGAATGTCATCCATCTCGACTATTCCTTGCTTTATTGTCCCACCGCACCGAACCGTGAAATGACCCACGCTCTCCGCCAGACGTTCGTCAAACGTCATGGGGGATATACGCCGTCGGAAGTGGAGTTCGATCTCGCCGTCGACGCCAGCCATCTCTCACCGATTTCGCGCTGGAGCGCGAGACACTCCGGCGCTCACGACGGCAGACCGGCCTTTGCCGATCGCCGACACAATTGAAGGAGAATACGCGATGTCAGTGGCAGACAACGCCGACGATTGAGCTTTAACTTGTTCTATCGCGGCTGTGATCCGCAGGAAAGAACCCGCCGCCCAGGGGAGCGGCGGGTCTGCTTCTTGCGTGCCTAGCTTGCGCCTTCCTGCCCTCGGACTCCGTTCGTCGGCTTACATTTGGACGAAGCCTTTACGCGGCGCGCGCTGCGCGGAGAGTACCTAATGTGCCGTTCCAAAGCTCGATCCGGGCCTGGATGCTGTTGCAGGCAGCGCGTAGAGCGCGTTCGTTCTTTTGCGGAGAGTCCGCGACCAGCTTGTCAAGCAGTTCCCTCCCCATTGGGCCATGACTGTCGCCATCGAGCTCGATATGCCGCTCGATGTAGTAGATGAAATGACGCAAGCGAGCCTTGTCGTGCTTCATGCCCGGGAGCGTTTTCTGCAACCTGCCGAACATCTCGGGGATGATGTCCTCGCGGCCATAGAAAAATGCCGCGACGACCTCTTCCGTTGACCCCGACTGGGCCAGTGTCATCGTATGCGCGACAAAGGATCGGACATGAGGTGGCACGCCAGTCCGCACCAACCCGCCTTCGACCGACGTACCGACTCGCACTAGTGAGCGGAATGCTTCGAATTGGCGGGTGCTGGCACCGACGTCCGCCATTGCGCGGAGATAGAGATCGAGGTGACTGACATAGGATCCGTCCGGATCGACATCTGTCTCCTCGCCAATCACGATGTCATTGATCAAGCGCGCAGCCCGTGCATTGTCCGCAGGGAACCACGGCACTCTCGTGCAAGTCAGGTCTTGCTGCAGCCGTTTCAGCAGCGACATGAAATCCCAGACGGCGAAAACATGATCTTCCATGAATCGCCTCAGATCCTCGATGGAAGCGACCTCCGCGTAGATGGGGTGGTCCAGCAACCCTGCGCGAAGGGTGGCTAGGTGGTCACGAACCTGTTTCGACATGCTTGACCTCTTTTGGCATGTTTGACCTAGGCTCTCGGTTGAGGGGTGAGCCCGGCTTAGACGCCCTATTTCCTTTTTTGTGGTCCGAGAAACAAGTGCTTCACGAGTCAGTCGTGCGTGACAGAGATTTCACTATCAGTGGAGCGTGATGCGCATTCGCGATGAGCGAGTTAGCGAGTATTGCCCTTTCGCAGTGGAGAAGACCAGAACCGCTTAGCCGCATCACCGCTTCTCGGGTTCGAAATTGTTATAATCGCCGCTTCTGCTGGGCGACTCCTAATCAAGTTGCATCCGTAACGATGAACTTGCTTGTAAGCGCTGCGCGTGACCGCGCACAACTCCTTCCTGACTTTAAGTTTAACAACGCGTGGGTCGCGCAGAGTTGAGCGACGGGACTCGCTTAGGTCAGTGGCGATCTTGCAAAACGAGTGTCACCTGCAAGGTGTGTCGTGGTTGGGAGCGATATCTCTGACGGAGAATGATGATGATACGCAGTAAGGTGATAGCGCTATTGGCGGTCGCGTCCGTTGGCCTGGCTATGCCGACCATGGCGTTGGCGCGTGGCGGTGGTGGCGGCGGCGGTGGTGGCGGCCACGGAGGTGGCGGCATGGGCGGTGGCCACGGTGGCTTTGGCGGTGGCGGTTTCCACGGTGGTGGCTTTGCCGGCGCCTTCCGCGGTAATGGTTTCCGTGGCGGCGGATTCCATGACCGTGATGGTCGTGGTTTCCGCGATCGCGACTTCGGCCACCGCTCTCGATTCGGCTTCTTCCCTTACGGTTACTATGACGACTACGCTTACGATGACCCGTATGGCTCTTATCCGTATGCCTACAACGATGGGTACTACGACAACGGCAGTTGCTATGTGGTTCAGCGACGCCTCCACACCTCACACGGTTGGCGCCTGCGCCCCGTCCAGGTGTGCGGTTGACGTGTCGCACCTCAATGTTGGTTGCGTCTAACTCTGTCGACTAAGAAACTCGGTATTGATGACAGTGCGATCGTCTGCGGGCTTCAGCGCTCTCACGCTGAAGCCCGCGGTCCTGTACAGATCAATTGTGAATCGGCGCCGAACTTTGACCGAAATGGAGCAGGAGGTTGCGGCGCCGATAGGCATCTGGACCCCAAGCCGATTTGCCGTTGGTTCATAGCTTGAAGATCTTGAGCACAACGGAACCGTCATTCGCAAAGCGAACGTGAGACCGATTCTGAAAGCATTCGCCGGCCTACTTTCCGTGATGGACTCGATGAAGGCCTAGCGACGTTCGCCAGTCGGAGGTCGCAATCGACCACCAAAGCTGGCGCGTGATCGGCATGTCCGGCACCGGCAGCAAGAACGTCGCTCCCGATAAGTCGTTCGTGCCTCAGCATCGCTTCATGAGCAGGGCCGATCTGCAGGCCGGCAAGAAGTACCCGACCAGCCCGAGCGACGAGAGGTGCCACGAGTTCCGCTCAACATTGCATTCGCGACGTCTGAGCTGGCGCCCGCGCTGGGCGTGGCGAGCGCATGCAACGAAGCATCAAGGTCATGCGTTGCCGGGTCAGTTCCGGCACAGATCAACCACAGGATCGCACAGGTGGACGCGGGCAGCAGCGGGCGACCATGAGCCCCCTGCACGATTTCCTTATCGTAAACCGCCACGACCGAGGAGCGCATCAGCTAGGTCGGCATCCTCACGCCCGAAAGAAGCGGCCTCAGCCTCACGAAGATCGCCATCGCCCCAAGAGAGCCCCTTTCCTCCACGCAGCGGCACTCCAGGCAGATCCTGACCTTGCTCGACCCATAATGAGGATTATTTTTGCGCGACGCAGGGGCCTCGAGGCGACATTGCATTCCAACTATTCGTCAAAGTCCCATACCGAAAGGATCTTCGGGACGTGAGGAAGCCTGCTTCCGAGTGAGGTTCACCCGGTAAGCCGCGAGTTGATGGTCGTAGTCGAGGCGATTCCAAGGAAGCAGAAAACGGCCTATAACAAATCTGAACTTCGCGACGCTCATGACCACATGGGAGAGCGCACCACTCATCTGATCGACGGCGGCGCTCTGGATCGATCCGATCTGATCGCCGTCCGGGCCTACGACAGCGGTCCCTTCTAACTGAACAGACGAAGAGCTGGATGATTGGATGGAATTGTTCATGACTGTCTCCACTTCCGATAGGTTAAGGCGCTTCGTATGATCGCCGGCCCTCGCCCAGTTCGGACAGCTTCGTATAGTTGGCTTAGGATCGAGTTAGCCTCTCGTGAAATTTATCTGAATAAACGGCGGCGCGAAGAAGGCATTACCGTGCGGCGTCCGCGATCGAAGGATTCGAATATCCGGTCCATGTCGTGCGGCGCGATGCCGGGGCCAGTATTCGCGATTCCCAAACAGTGCGTCGCGCGGCCATGGCGGTATCTCAGCTCCGGACCGACAGGCCCGCGCACAATGAACGTCGACATTTATGGTTCGTCGCAATGAGCTGCCGCGCGACTTTTGAACGTGCCGAGGTTGCGCCGCTTGCCGGTCTTAGGATTCACTTTGCGCGAGTAGAGCCGGTACTCGCCGGATGCAAGTTTGCGGATCATGAGTGTGCCTCCTGCTTACATGACTTCAACCGCGCTATGTTCGGGCAAGTTCCTTTTCGAGATGCCGACAAGGCTCGCTGACAGTCCGATCCCCTCCCCACGCTCACTGCGCACTTCAGCGACGAAGCCCCCAGAGCACAAGGCCGGTGCTCGCGAGCATCAGCACGCCAACTGATACGAAGCCAGATGTCACGAGCAGTTCTTGCCATGCCGGCGCGGCGTGGTTCGCGGCTGTGATGGGCGACATTGCAGCTGTGCCCAGGACGGCAGCAAGCGTCGTCGTTGCCCAATTGCCGTAGGTTCCTGCCAGCAGGCTTATGAACGCCGCACGTTCCAGCCCGGTCGATAGCCGAACGTGCTCCCAACAACCTCCGAGCGCCAAAAGGAAGATGCCGTTCATGAGGCCCTCGAGGTGAGCCGCAAGTCCCATCCTAATGTTCGAGAAATGTTGTTCGGCAAGACCGGTGAGCAATCCCAGCAGAAACAGAAGCATTCCATGCCATAGCAGGCGGCGTCCAATTGCTTGCACTTTTTGCCCTCCCTCTTTCGGTTCTGGCGTCTCCACCGTCGCGAACTATATGACGGAGTATCGTCCCATCGCGCGCGCCAGTGAAGAAGCCCTTGCTCATCCTTCTATTCCTGCTCTTAGCGCCTATCGTAGCATCGGCGGCGCGTTATCTTTGGCTGGGCGACGGCCGAGGGAACTGGCAGACCGCGGACCGGTCCAGCGCAGGCCTTTTGCCGCCGGCAAGCACTCATCCAGAAGCAATGATCCGGGTCTTTGCTGCGCGAACGGTGCGATGGCGCAGCATTTTCGCCGTCCACACATGGATCGTTGTGAAAGAGAAGGATGCGCCGACCTACACTCGCTACGACTGCACAGCGTGGGGTGATCCCATCCGAAGCAACGGCTTCGCTCCGGACGGCCGCTGGTTTGGCGCCCCGCCCGAGGCAATCGTCGCAGTAGACGGCGAACGGGCCGGGGTACTCATTCCAAGGATCCGCAAGGTCATCGAGAACTACCAATTTCGTGCATACGGCGACTATAGCCCGTGGCCAGGTCCCAACTCGAACACCTTCGTGCGACGCGTCGCCGTTCAACACCCCTCCATTCAACAGACAATTTGCCTCCGGATGTCAGCAGCATCACATGGCGAGGGTCACCGACCAAGGGGGCGGCGCCCCCCCCCGCCGCGAAGGCGTCGATAGGCGAAACGAGGACGACTTCGCGACTGCATCCAGCATCGGCACCGGGCCGGCGGGTGCAAGGACCTTCTTGCGTTAGTATTACTTGGGTCGCTTAACGATGCCGGGCCGCTTCGTGGATCGGCTTCGTGAGACCATTTCCTCGACACCTCGCAGCGTCCGAGCGAATTCGGACCGAATATGTCGAACGTGCGCCGCATCTTTTGGCTCTGAGAGAAAAGCAATCTTCACGAGGAAGCGGTTCAATCGCGATGTGACGAGAAGATTGTCCGAGTGCTGCGAGCGCAAGTTCGTGATCTGTCGTCGCATCTCAACGAGGTCGAGCCGGTCATCGTCGGGCATATTCGCCAAATGAAGCTTGTGTTGGATAAACGAAGCCGCCGCGCCGAATATCTTGGCGCGACGGCTGCGCCATGGTGAACCCGAACGGGGGCAATGTCCGGTGCAAGAGAGGCTAACGCTCTGTAGCTCCGGTGCAACCGAAGACGCGGGTTAAGCTTGATGTCGCCGCGGAAAGTTAAATCTGGAACAAGGGCTGTTGTCGCGCGGCAGCATGCTAGCGCATTTCTAACTGGACCCCACGGCTGATCGTGCTGCCTAGGAAGCCTGCCGAAGATCGTATCGGCGCTTCAACCGATCGCTTGTGACCTTGGCGGCATATTGAATGCGGTCGAGATCGCCTCCGTCGTTCGCTATGACACACAATTTCCAGTTCATGCCCTGTGGTTGATGGGCCTCGTACTCGACTTCTACTGAGATGACATGTTCGGAGCCAGGGAAACTACGAATGTCCTGAAGCGCAATGCGTTCGAGGTCTGCCTTCGAAATTAAAGCTTTTGCCACCTTCATCTCCTGAGTTGGCAAAGGGCCGCCGAACGGCACACCCTAGCCAACCGAACCTGCGTGGCTAAGTTCCTATGGGGGCTGCAATGCCTCAGTCCTTAGGCCGCGTCGCGGAGCGCGCTTACTGTTGACGATCGCCGATGTCGAACGCGCCCAGGCGGTAATCTTCTCCCACCGATTGCTCAGTCGTCGGCCGCGCGATCAAGGTGAACGTCGCGTCGGGGTAGCGCGTCCAAACCTCAATGTCTTCTGGAGTGACGTTGAGATATCCGAAATAGCACTTATATCGACCTGGCCCCGTTGCCCGGCCGACTTGTCCCAGTTGATCTTGTTAACGCGCATCGCTAGCTCCACTCGTTCTCAGCAGCGAACCGGGCAGAGGTTTAAGTTCTTCGAGGCCGGCTTCGATCACCTCCAGTTCATCTTGGATCGCTCTTACAGCGTTTTCGGGGTTGATGCCTGATACGGCTTGCAGCTCAGAGAGCACCTTGCGCCGATGCGCCAGCAAATCCATCAGAGCACCTCGATCTCGCACCCCCACGAAGCCTGTCGCGGCTTCTTCCAAGTGTGTGTGAGGCATCTCTCACAAGATTGCGTCGAGTCTGGCGTAAGATGGGCGTGGAGGTCGTCTTCCGCAAACCACCGTGGAGATCGAAATGGCCAAGAATCCAACGGGCTCAGGTAATGACCGGCTCCCGCATCCGTTCAGCGACTTGCTCGCCGCCGCTGCCGTACCACCGCAAGCCGAGTTCCTCGTGCACAGTGTGAAGGTCGTGTGCGGCAGGCAGACCCAGACGAACTGCTGCTGTACCGCAGGCGCCCGGCCGGGCGTGTACGCGACCGAGGTCAACATTCAAAATATCACCGGTCAACCGGCGCAGGTCGCGAAATTCTTCGTACCTTTGATCAACGCGGGCGCCGTTATTGGGCGCGAGCCCAAATTCGCCGATCCAGCCAAAATCTCTCAGCGCACTGGCGAGCTCATCACGCTTCCACCGCTGGCGGCGACGATGGACGATTGCTGCCACATCGCGGAGTTGCTGCTCGGCGGCCCCCCAAGCGGAGAGTCGGCGCTTACGATCGGCTATCTCACGATCGGGAGCTTCTTCGAATTAGCCGTCTCTGCGGTCTACACAGCGACCCCCCTGAGCGGGGACGGCATTAGCATTGACGTCGAGTACATTCTGCCGCGCCGCCTGGGACGTGGCCCGGGTCAGGGCTGAAAGCCGCCTGACAGAACAAAGTCATTGCGACCCGGAAGGTGTTCGCCCTTGCGCGCACACGGGCGGCCTTCCTTGCCGCGCGGAAAGCCGCCTGCGGCGCAAGCGGGTCCAGAGCCTTGACGGGCTCGGTCGCTGACGCATTTGGCGTCTCCCTAGCAAGCATTCAGCTTCGTTTGAAGAACATCCGAGCTGCTGCGCGAGCAAGAACCAAGAACGGAGATTCGCAAATCAAATGTTATGGAAGAAGTGGGCCGTTGGACGATTTTGGCGCATGCGAAACGTCCGCTACGCGCACGCAAGCACTGCGAGGTCCGCACTAACCTCAGAATCAGACATGGGACCCTCTCTCCGCAAGTCCGAGAAGGTCCAAGATCGAAGTGTAGACTTGCTACCGACGACGACGCGAGGGCTCTGCGTGCCATCCTCTAACGCACGCCACCTCTACGCGCTAGCGCAGCAGATGAGCGAGATCTGCTCCGGGTCATTTGGAGGCAACGGTCTCCTTGAATAGCTCAACCTTGCCGCACGTGTTGTCTGTCACCGCAAACACCTCGTACAAATCGATCTGCGGCTTCATGCCGTAGCGCCGAATGATGCCCTCGAGCCATGGTCCGGTGTAGAACGCCTTGGCGTCATCGACGCGCTCCCACTGATACACGCCGCCTGCCCAGCCGCTTTCGGACCAGACGAAGTGCTTGCTGATCAGCCCCTTCACCTCGCGGAAGTTGGGTGCGATCTTGTGAAAGTGCTCGCGACACGCGGCGTAGTCGATCTGCGGCGGCAGTTTGTATCGTACAACGGCGATAATCATGTGACCTCCTTGTAAGGATGCCCGGCACAACATTGATGGCAATCCCGCGATCAAGCAAACGAAGCGGGAAGCGACCTGGTCAAAGGCGCAAAACTAACCAGTAGCTTCTGTTCTGCTGCGACAAGTCGACTATTCCAGAGCATGCTGGACTCAGCGTTAGAAGTCAGCCTTATCCTGCATGGTCTTTGGATAGGCCTCGCTCAATTCGCGCAACGTAGGCTCCGTGCTGGTGCGTGTGCACGACCGAAATATCGATCATCCACTCGCGCCGATCGCGATCGGCATGCGACAGACGGTGCCGTGAGTAGGTCAATACGATTGACAAGAGCCTCAATTGCCGCGGCTATCTCCCTCCAATTTTTTGCGCTAATGTAAACCTCTTCACACCTGTGTAGCAGACGGGCTCGGATGATGCCCGAAGAGAGGCAAGCTAAGGGCCCGCAAAGCGCCACCCGGTTCTATTCCACTCACACGCGAGTTTGGGAGCGACACATGGAAACGCGCGAAATTGGCAACAGCTTAACGAAAGGTCCGTCCGAAGCGAAGCGGGGCAACTTCTCGCGCCGCTCGGTGCTGACATTGGTTTGTACCCTCGGCGCCGCCGCGCCATTTGGATTCGGAGCGGCTCGCGCGCTGACGGCATCCGGGACTGGATCGCTGTCTTATATTCCTGGCGAGCCTTTTATTTGCCGCACGGCAGCGAACAGTGAAGAGCTGCAGGGCCCACCCCGCCAACTAAAGATCGCCTGGAACGCGAACGCAGCGTGCACGGTCGCTGCGGCAGTCGCAAAGGAACGGGGTATCTTCGCCAAGCACAACCTCGATGTCGATTTCGTCAATTTCGGCGGTACGACCGACCAGTTGTTGGAGGCAATTGCGACGGGCAAAGCGGATGCTGGTTTGGGATTAGCCCTGCGCTGGCTCAAACCGCTGGAGCAAGGTTTCGACGTGCGGATCACCGCCGGTGTGCATGGCGGGTGCATCCGGCTCCTCGGCTCCAAGGCTGCGAATATCGACAGCCTGGAGTCCCTGCGCGGCAAGGCTATCGCGATTAGCGATCAAGCGAGCCCAGCGAAGAACTTCTTTTCGATCTACCTCGCCAAAAAGGGCATCGATCCGGCCCAAGAGGTAGAGTGGCGCCAGTACCCGGCCAATCTGCTCGCGCTTGCCGTCGATAAGGGCGAAGTGCAGGCGCTAGCCGAGATAGATCCACTGCCCTATCTCTGGCTTAAGGAAGGCAAACTTAACGAGATCGCGACGAACTTAACGGGTGAATTCGCCGATCGAACCTGCTGCGTTCTCGCAATACGTGGCAGCCTCACCCGAAGCGAAATGCCGGTGGCAGCCGCTCTGACGCGATCGATACTGGAAGCGGCAGATCGAGTTGCCAGCGATCCCGCCGATGCCGCAGCAATCTATTCGGGCTACGGCGGGAGAGGGTCCCTAGAGGATCTCGCCACTATGTATCGCAGCCATACTCATCACAGACATCCCGTCGGGGCGGAGCTCAAGAAGCAACTTCTACTCTACACCGATGAACTCAGGGCAGTGAACGTCATCAAGCGAAGCACCGACCCGGCCAAGTTCGCCGACCGGATTTATCTTGACGTTCTAAGCTGAGCCGATTGGGAATATCCGCAGTGAGCTCGGTCATCGATGAAGTGCCGAGGCCATCAGAGAAATCGGGTTTCGGCTTTTTTGAAAGTTCGACCACTCGGTCGTTGATCCGCGGACTGTCTGTTGCCGCGGCATGGTCGATGGTTGCCGCGCTCGCTGCGTTCTGGCCGGACAGGCCCGAGACCGATTGGGCTTACACGGGCGGCTTCGCCATTGCCTGCGGCGCATTGGCCCTTGCCCTTGCCTTGGCTGCCTTTGCCGGCGTTCGTTTTGTTGCTTTTCAGCGACTCCACCGGCTTTCTCCGTGGCTGTTCGCGCTCGCGCTGTTTCTGGCTTCTTGGGAGGCTGTCACAGCAAAGCTTGGATTGCTTCCGTTGCCGTTTTTCCCGCCGCCGCAGGCCATTGTCGAAGTTGCAATCGACGATTGGAGACGGCTGGCTGAAGGCATTTTCGCCTCAGCCCGTCTGCTCGCGACCGGCTATTTTCTCGGCGCGGCGGCGGGGTTCGTAACCGGCGTGGCGATCGGCTGGTCGCGGCGCGCCGGTTATTGGATCCACCCAGTTTTGCGGTTCATCGGGCCGTTGCCCGCAACAGCTTGGCTGCCGCTCGCATTTTTCATTTTCCCGTCGAGTTTCAGCGCCAGCATTTTCCTGATTGCGCTCGCAACCGGGTTTCCGGTCACCGTGCTCACCTGGTCGGGCGTGGCCAGCGTGAAGAGCGCCTATTACGATATTGCGCGGACATTGGGAGCAACCCAGCGCTTCCTCGTGCTCAAGGTTGCCATTCCGGCGGCAATGCCACATGTCTTTGTTGGCCTGTTCATGGGTCTCGGCAACTCGTTTGCGGTTCTTGTCGTAGCCGAAATGCTGGGTGTGAAGGCGGGGCTCGGCTGGTATCTGCAATGGGCGCAGGGTTGGGCGGCCTATGCCAATATGTACGCCGCGCTGCTGCTCATGGCGTTCTTGTGCTCCGGTCTGATCACGCTGCTCTTCCGCTTGCGGGACCGCCTGCTATCCTGGCAGAAAGGTCTGGTGCGATGGTAGCGCCGATCGCAAGCGATCACGCGGTCCGTGGATCTACGCTAACGCTCCGCGAAGTGAGCCATCGCTTCGATCTCGAAGGGCAGCCCCTGCCGGTATTGGACCGCATCAGCTTGCAGGTCGGCCGCGGCGAATTTGTTGCTCTCCTGGGACCGAGTGGGTGCGGAAAATCGACCTTACTGCGGCTGGTCGCGGGGCTCGACACTCCAACAGCCGGCGCCCTACTAACGGAGGGAAGGGAGATCGAAGCACCCGATCCGTCGCGCGTCGTCGTTTTTCAAGATCCCACGCTTTATCCATGGCGGACGGTATGGAGCAACGTTGCGCTCGGTCTGGAAGCTCGCGGGTTGCTGCCCACCCATCGCGGACGCGTCGAAGACGCGTTGCGCCTGGTAGGGCTCACGGGCTTCGCCAATGCCTACCCGCACCAGCTTTCCGGCGGCATGGCGCAACGGGCGGCTCTGGCGCGTGCGCTTGTCAACGACCCGAAGCTGCTCATTCTCGACGAACCTTTGGGCCAGCTCGACTCGCTGACTCGCATCGCGATGCAGGCTGAACTTGTATCACTTTGGCAGCGCTCGAACTTTACGGCGCTGCTCGTCACGCACGATGTCGAGGAGGCGCTCTTGCTCGCCGGCCGCGTCATCGTGCTGAGCGACCGACCTGCACGGATCAAGGCCGAAGTCCTCAACAGCCAGCCCTATCCTCGCCACCGGGGCGATCCGCATTTCGTTGAGCTTCGTCGCGAGGTGTTCGCACATCTCGGCCTCGATGAGGCATGGTAGCCGTCAAAAGGAGCTCGCCGTGACGGATCTTCATATACGCATCATAGAGCTGCCGCACGGCGTGCTCGCCGCGATCGCAATGCGATTGCTTTAGCTGCTTGGTAGCCACCTATTTGGGGAGCGCACGGAGACTTCAATGGCCTCGGAATTCAACGTCCACAACGCCGCGGGCTATGAGCAGCTCATGGGCCGCTGGAGCCGAAGACTCGCGCGGCAATTCATCGACTTCACAGAGGTTTCCGACGGCGAAAGGATTCTCGACGTCGGCTGCGGTACCGGGAGCTTGACCTTCGCGCTCGCTGAAGCCGCCGACCTCGCCGAGATTGCCGCGGTCGACTATTACCAGTCTTTGTCGAGGAAGTGATCCGGCGCAACACAAACCGGCGAATAAAAGTCCGACAGGCGGATGCCTGCGCGCTGCCCTTCGAGGGCGGCACGTTCGACCGCGCTTTGGCGCTTCTCGTGCTCCACTTCGTTCCCGAAGCCGGCAAGGCAGTAGCCGAGATGTGCCGCGTCGTTCGGTCGGGCGGTGTGGTCGCGGCAGCGGTGTGGGATCATCTCGGCGGCATGCCCGGCATGCGCATGATGGTCGACACGGTGGCGGCACTTGGTGAAAGCGGGCGCCAGCTGCGCAGTCGCTATTGCTTTCAACCGATGATGCAGCGGGTGAACTGAGACGGACTTTTGCCGAACAGGGTCTCGCGGACATTGCGGAAATGGAACTGATGATCCGCATGGACTACCAAAGCTTTGCGGACTATTGGGCGCCGATTGCCGCTGGCGAAGGGCCGCTCGGCAAGTATGTGGCAGCGCTCGACGCTGCGGAGCGAGCACGCACCGACGCCGCCGTCCGCGATGCCTACGAGGCTGGCCGGCCCGATGGCCCGAGGTCCTTTGCAAACGTCGCGTGGGCCTGCCGTGGCATCGTTCATTAACTCGACGGTCAGAGCCGTCTCTTCCGAGTCCTGAACCCGAAGTTGCGCCGGACATCATTCGGATATGAGACGTTATGGAATTTGGTGACTGATAAGCTTTGCGGCCAAAGCTTATCAGTTCGCGAACTGGCTCCGTTGCGGGTAAACCCCCGTGAGTGATGAGGCTGCGCGATAGCGCTCCCAAGCGCGTACGCCCCAAGCAGACACCGCTCGATTGGGGCACCTTAGCTAGTCAGTAGAACGGGTAAGTTGCTCGATGGAGCGGGTGAAGCGCTCCGACCGAAATTTCTCGTTCTGTTTTTGAAAACAATATCGACCACTTAGTCGTATCTACTAATCTTCTTATTGGACGTTTTGTTGGACGTATTATTGAACTCCTTCGCCGTTCAACTCGCTTCGTAGTGCCACTCAAAGGCCGCTGTGCTGTGGAATTTTAGGCTCGGGTGATCTGCATCACAGGGTCAGCGGGTCCGAGTTGGACCCGCTGCGAGGTGCCGACGGAACACAAAGCGGCGGATCATTTAACCCGCAGTTGCTCCTGATGTGCCTTTACGAGGTCCAGCATACTGTCGAATTTGAAATCGACGTTTGGCATCTGGCCCGGATTCATGGTGGCCCCAAAACCCTGTTGCTCGTGTCGCCGGTAGATCCAGCACGACTTTAACCCGTGACCGTTTGCGGGCTTGTGGTCGTGGAACATGCTTTCAGCGGTGTGCAGGATCTTCTCCTTGCCGATCCCAATCTCTTCCATCTTCTCGATCATGTAGTCGAAATTGCGAGCTGAAGGCTTGTACGACCCGATGTCTTCCGCGGTGTAGATCGCGTCGAACTCCACCTGCAATCGTCGATTGCTCGCCTGGAAGCTCTCGTTGTCGACGTTGGAAAGGATCACGAGCTTGAAATACTTCTTGAGATACTGGAGTGCGCCCGGAGAGTCCTCGAACGCGGGCCAGTTTCCGACGGAACGACCGTACTCGACACAGTCTTCGTGAGTGACGTGGACACCCCACTCTTCGGCCAGACGCTTGTAGACGATCGGAAGCAGATCCCGATATCGCTTCGCCGGCGTGTAGCGTTGTTGGCTGGATTCGTGACGCGCATGCGCCTCAAGAATCTGGTCGCGGGTGAGCGGCCGTTTGGCCCGATCGGAGAGGCTTTTCAGGCCCTCGACCATTCCGGTTTCCCAATCGATAAGGGTGCCGTAGCAGTCGAATGTGAGAGCATCGAAATCCGTGAGCAACATAGCGATTTCTCCTCGTTTGCTGGATCAGCCTATGGACGTTGAATGGCAAGGTCGCCGGCGATTCCGCTGTCCTTTCCGCAGAGACGATCGCTTTTGCACCTTCTATCGGCACAATCTGCTGCAGAGGTTACCGGCCCGCGATAGATCGCTTGATGGATCATCAATGATCTCCTCGAGAGCAGCAGCAGCTCCGCGTTGGAGACGATGAATACAAGGCAACGACGGTGCAAACTGCCGAACGTGCCGATATTTCGGCATTGGCTTTTTCGAAGCCCGGGTCGAACGGCAAGCAATGCCGTGTCGATGCGCGACAATGGTCCCCCAACAGCCCGGAGCAGGATCATGTCGCCGTCGGACCACGTTCAGGCCTTTCGCGATCTCTTGGGCGCCGTCGGCGTCGTCGACGACCCACAGCGGCTTGCGACGTACACCACGGATCAGCGCCAGCTCTTCACCGGATCGACGCTCGCCGTCCTGAAGCCGGTAACGACGAAGCAGGTCTCCGACGTCGTGACACTGGCGGCACGGCTCGGAATCGGGCTCGTCCCCCAAGGAGGCAACACGAGCTATTGCGGCGGCGCGACGCCGGATGCTTCGGGACGCCAGGTTGTCGTAAGTCTGGAACGCATGGACGCGATCCGAGAGGTCGATCCGCTGTCCATGAGTATCTCCGTCGACGCAGGTGCCATCCTGAAGAAGGTACAGGAAGCCGCCGCGAGTGCCGCTCTGCTGCTGCCGCTTAGCCTCGGCGCCGAGGGGAGTTGCCGGATCGGCGGCAACATCGGCACCAACGCGGGCGGGTTGTCCGTCGTCCGGTATGGCATGACACGCGACCTGCTGCTCGGCATCGAGGCCGTTCTGCCGGACGGGACCATCGTCTCCGACATGCGCAAGCTTCGGAAGAACAACACCGGCTATGACGTCAAACAATGCTTCGTGGGAAGCGAGGGAACGCTCGGCATCGTCACCGGTGCCGTGCTGCGCCTTGCTCCTTTGCCAGTGCGGCGTGCGACAGCCTGGCTGAAACTCGCGAAGGTCGCGCCGCTCGCCGAACTGCTCGCGCTGGTGCGTCGCGAATCCGGCGAGTTGCTGACCACGTTCGAATTCATGACTGCGCGATCGATTGCGCTCGCGACCGCCGCGATGGCCAGCCCGCCTTCCGTCGGCCCCGGCTCCGGCGGCGCGATCCTCCTCGAATTCGCCTCCTCCTCCCGGCATCTCGACCTCGATAGCCTCATGGAAACCATCCTTGCGGAAACCGTAGAGTACGAATGGGTCGAGGACGCCTTCCTTGCCCAGAGCGGGGCTCAACGTGCGTCCATGTGGGAGCTGCGCGAGACGATCCCGGAAGGCGAAAAGCGGTGGGGTGGTTCGGTCAAGCACGACATATCCGCGCCTTTGTCCTGCATCCAGCGCTTCCTCGACGTTGCCGGCGTGGAGGTTCGAAAGTTCCACGCCGATCTCGAGCTGTCCGTCTACGGTCATGTGGGCGACGGCAATTTGCACTACAATATCCTCGTTCCGCAGGGGACCAATCGGATAGCGTTCACGCGGCTCGTCGAAGCGAGCCTGTCTCTCCGTCTGTACGACGCGGCGGCGGCTCTCGGGGGCACGTTCAGCGCGGAGCATGGCGTCGGTCGCTTCAAGCGGCATCTTCTGGAAAAGTACGGAGACCCCGGCCGCGTCGCGGCAATGCGGCGCGTCAAGACCGCTTTTGATCCGGCAGGCATCATGAACGCTGGGGCCGTCGTTCGTCCGCTCGATCCGGAGCCGGTCTATTGATCTCACTGCGGCTTCGAGCGACACCTTCGGTCATCCTGTTTCGCTGCGTCTCGTTCAGGCGGCGCGGCTCTTCGAACTCTTTACGATGGGTCTGGCGTCTTCCGGATAGTCGGCCGAAAGAGCGGTCAACTCGGGCAAATCGACGTCACGCGCGATGATCACGATGCCTCGCTTGGTGGAGTGATCCAGCTCCATCCAGCGAGGTTCAGCGAAGGTGGCGCCTACGCCGTCGATCAAGAGGCATCTAGACGCGCCGGCGACAGCGACGAGACCTTTCGTTCGGAGCAATCGATCGCCGCAGAGACCCGCGAGGTCCTCGAGCCAATCCGTCAGATCGCTCCACGCAACGGCGGTTGGCCACTCGGCAAAGAAGACTCCTAGCCGCGAATGATCGGTGGCCGCGATCGCCTCGAATTGACTTAATGGCATCGCGGTTTCGATATACTTCGGATCGAAGACGGCGCGCGCGCGGGCCGTTCTGTCCACCTCGACGATCCGGCTGGCGGCCGGATTGAACTGCTTCGCGACACATCCGGCAGCCGTGACTTGGTCGGTCCCCGCCCGATCCAGTTTCGTGAAGACGATGGATCTGGCGGCCGTCAATTGCGCGGATCTGATCGAAAACGTCACCTCCTCAGCCATCGGAGCCAAGGCGTCCAATGTGGAGACGATGCGAAGCCGGTATTCGGCCCAGTCGTAGCGCATCAGCGAACGTAGGATGGGGCCCGGCATTGCGAGCCCGCTCGTCTCCAGGACGATCCTGTGGAAGCCGCCAGCGCCGGACTGGCGGCGCACGACCAGCAGTTCGTCGATCGCGGAATGCAGGTCATCGCCGAGCGAGCAGCAGACGCAACCGTTGCCCAGCAGCGTCATCGGCAGATCGCGTCGTCCGGACGACACGATGGCGCCGTCGACATTGATTTCGCCGGCCTCGTTCACGATCACGCCTGTATCGGCCGACTCCGGCAGCGAAAGATAGTCGCACAGTAACGTCGTCTTGCCGCTACCGAGGCTGCCGGTCAGCAGGACGAATTCCGGGACTGCTTCCCGAGCTCCGACGATCCCCGTCAAGCCGCCCTCCGTCGTGCCGACACCATTTCCTCGACATCGCCGAGCAATTCGGCCGGATCGAACACGGAGCCTTCCTTGATGACGGTCGAGATGCTGCGGGCCCAAATCACCGAAGCGGTCGGATCGTCGAGGCGCATCGCGCCGGTACCGTAGAGAAGCTTGAAGTCGTTGAGCGGATTTTCGTCGTGGACAAGGATGTCGGCCAGCTTTCCGACCTCCAACGTTCCGACGTCTTCTTCGATGCCGAGAAGCTCCGCCCCCCACGTTGTGGCGGCCCGCAGCACTTCCAGAGGCGTAAAGCCCGCCTCCTGCAGGAGCTCAAGTTCGCGGATGAGGCCGAACCCGTAGGTCTGGAACATGAAGCCGGAATCGGAACCGACGCACACGCGTCCGCCGAGATTCTTGTAGTCGTTGACAAACCTCATCCAGAGCCGGAACGTTTCACGCCACTCGACCTCGTTCGTCGTGGACCAGCGGTACCAATACGCACCGTGCCCTCCTCGCTGCGGCTGAAAGTAGGCCCAGAGAGTCGGGTCGGTGAAGCGATCGTGCCAGTCCGCGCGGCGGGTGCGCATCAGATCGCGGTTGCCGTCGTAGACGTTGAAGGTGGGTACGAAGGTGTGTCCGGCCGCGAGGAACGCGTGTAGCACCTCGTTCCACTTCTGCGACCCCGGCTTGGCCGCCTGGAGAAATGTCTGGCCCGCCGTCGAGAACCGCAGATATTCGTCGTTGTAGTCGTACTCAGGCGGAAACGCCTGAAGTGTCTGCCCCTCCAGCAGCGCTTCCGGAATCCCGTAGGAATGTTCGGTACTCGTCAGGCCCCATTGGGCGGTCCGCAGCGAGTTCATCCGGCCGACCGCCAGCTGCGCGTGATGGCAGCATGTACGCAGTCCAAGGCTTCGACACTGCTCCAGGGCGGCTTTCATCATGGCGGGCGGAGCCCCAAAGAACTTGATCCCGTCGGCGCCGCGCTCCTTGACCGCCTGAAGCCATCCGCGGGCATCTCCCGGGGTATGGATCGTCTTCACATAGTCGTTCGTGCCAGGGAACGGTGCGTAGGCCAGAATGCGGGGTGCATCGATGCGGTGATCCGCAGCCGCTTTCTTCTGCTGCAACGTCCACTGCAATCCGTTGAAGCAGCCCGTCTCTCGCACGGTCGTAACGCCGTGTGCCAGCCACAGCTTGTAGACGTAGTCGGCATTCGGCATGGGCCCGTTCTCAGCGTGGAACGGCGCGCCGATGTGGGCATGACAGTCCACCAGTCCGGGCGTCAGAAACTTTCCGCTGCAATCGATCTCGAAATCGCCAGCAGGCGGACGGCGGTCTGGGTTGATCGGCAGCTTTGGCGTGCCGACCTTCTTCAACACCGTTATCCGGCCGCCCTCGACTACCAGATCGGCGGGGCCCCATGGCGGGGCACCGGTACCGTCGACGATCGAAGCCCCGCGCAGCACTAGTCGCTTGAACGGCCCGCGCCCGCGAGTCCGCGCCGTCGCCGCCTCGACCCGGGGAAGGCCAGCAGCGGCGAACATCCTGGCGAACTCCTCCCCGATGCTCTCCAAGTCAGGTTGCGTCATCAACTATCGCTCGCTTTCCGTAGCAAGATTCCGAAGCGGCGCGCGAGGCGCTCAGACCGGAACGTTCGTTGGTCATCCGGAACGCGCCCTCGGGCCGCAATTGCATGACGAGGATCAAAGTGACGGCGATCGCGAACTCGCGGAGCGATGCGATCTGCACCGCATCGAGCCCCGGGATCGCTGCGGCGATGAAGCGTGACGCCTCCAGCAGCGCAACCAGAGCTATCGAGCCGACCACCGCGCCGGCAAGGCGCGTCTGACCACCGACGGTGACCGTCAAAAAGATGTAGATCGTCAGTTGGACGACGAAGACGTCGGGTGCGATGTAGCTGGTGAAGTGTGCATAGAGCGCGCCAGCGAGCCCGGAGAGTGCCGCACCGATTCCGAACGCCTGCAGCTTCAGCCGGAGCACGGATTTTCCGGCAACAGCCGCGATCTGCTCGTCGTCACGTACTGCGCGCAGCGCTCGTCCAAAGGGGCTCCGAAGAAGGCAACCGAGCAGGAAAGCGACGATACCGACGAGCGTCCAGGTCATAATGAGATAGAAGAAGGGAAAGGATTCTCCGAGATCGCTCTTGAGCGGCGCCACGATCCCCGATATCCCGTCGCTTCCCTTCGTCAACCACTTCTCGTTGGTTTCCGCCAGCCGCAGGATCTCTGCGAACCCAAGGGTCACGATCGCAAGGTAGTCGCCGCGTAGGTTGCGGACGACGAAACACAGAGCCAGGCCTACCGCGGCCGAAACCACAGCGGCTGCGATCCAGTCGATCCAGATAGGAAATGCCGCTCCTGACAGCAGTGCGGAGGTATAGGCGCCGAGGCCTACGAACCCTACGAGGCCGAGATTCACCAGACCACCCTGCCCCCATGCCGTGACCAGGCCGAGGGATAGCAGAGCGTAGAACCCGGCGATCGTGCCGGCGAACACAAGATAGGAAATCATTTTCTTACCCCCGAGGCGCCGGAGAAGATGCCGCTCGGTCTCGCGAGCAAGGTGATCAGAATCGCGACAAAGGCGGTCAGGGACTGGTAGACCGGCGGAAGGACCAGAAGGCCCAACTCGCCGATGACCCCCATCAGAAGGGCACCGGCGACCGCTCCCGGCAGGCTCGTCAAGCCTCCGACGACGCTGCCGGCGAAGATCAAAAGGATCAGCCTGGATCCCGTCGATGGATCCACGCTGGTGTCGATCGCCAGGAGAGCGCCACCGACGCCCGCCAGTCCCATGCCGATGAACGTGGCGAGATTGGCGAGACGGACCGGTTCGATACCCTTGAGCCGCGCGAGATCGACGTTGTCGGCGACGGCGCGCATGGCCTTGCCCAGTTTGGTGAGCGAGAAGAACAACGCGAGAAGAACGGCAAGCCCGATCGCGATCTCGAGGTTGTGCAACTGCTGAAGCCCGATGCGGATGCCGCCGACTTTCATGTCGCGGGCGATCGGCATGTCGAAGCTGTTCAGGCCGCTACCGAAGGAGAAGCGATAGGCGTTCTCGAGCGCCATGTTCAGGGCGATCGAGACGACCGCCACCATCAACGGCGTCCGCGCGCTGGGTTTGCGTCGTATCGGAGCGAGCGCAATGCGGTCCGTCACGACGCCCAGAGCCCCTGCGACGAGGAATGCGATGATCAGGACCGGCACCAGCGATAGTTTAAGGGTCGTATTCGCCAGCCAGCCGGCGTAGCCGCCGGCCGTCAGTTGCGCAGCTACGCTGAAATTGACGAAACCCAGCACGCTGAAGATCAACGTCAGACCGAGCGCCGGCAACGCTATGAGCGCGCCGACGATCAGTCCGTTCACCAAATACTGCAGCAGGTCGGTCAACATGGCGTCCGCTTTCGTTCTCTGCTTCAGCCGACCTTGCGGACCACGAGCTTGCCGCCCTCGACCTGCTCATAACGGAAGAACACCCCCTTCACGTCGCCGTTGTCGGCGAATTCGAGCGGGCCGCTCGGTCCGTCGTAATTCACCTGTCCGCCAACGACGACCGCCTTCAGGGCCTCGGCCGCGTCGTCGAGTCGCTTGCCCTCCCCCTCGGAGATCGCGCGAAGATTGTCGCGGACCGCCGTTCCGTTCGCCTGCCCGGACGTCGCACGAGCAAGCGCCAGCGACGTCAGCACGACGTGATCGTAGACCTGGCAGGAGTAGCTATCGAGCGAAGGCCGCTTCATCTTGCTGATGAGCCGCTTGTAGGCTTCCGAGTTTTCCGCGGCCGACGGAACGAGCGAATAGGCGCCTTCGGAAACCTCGGCGGGAACGGCTTTCGTTAGGGCGTCGTTGATGCCGAAGGAGAAGCCGATCTTCTTGCCCGAATAGCCTGCACGGTACAGGTCCTTCAGCACGACCGAGGTGTCGGGGACGTAGCCGCCGAGTACGATGACATCCGGCGACTCTTTCAGAGCCTGGTCTACTTCCGATCTGTAGCTCGACTTCTTGTCTTCGTAGACAAGCCCGTTGCCGGTACCGCCCGTTGCTTTGAAGATCCCCGAGATGATGTCGATGTACGACTGCGCAAAGGGGGTTTGCGGACCGAGAAAAAACATCTTCTTGGCGCCGAGCTCGACCGCATATTTTCCGACGCTGGTGCCCTGGAGCGTGACGGTGGGCGAAGTCCTGAAGATGTACCCGTCGTGCGGCAGCTTGGTGATGCTGTCCGCTCCCGACGAGGTGAGCAGCACGGTCTTCCCGTCCCAGCACAGCGGCGCGATAGCCGAGGTGACCGCCGACGCGTAAGAACCTCCGATTGCTACAACCTTGTCCACGTCGATCAGCTTGTGCGCAGCACGGACGGCCGCCTCCGGATTGCTCTGATCATCCTCAACGACGATCTGGATCGGACGTCCGCGAACACCACCAACGGCGTTGATCTCGGTCTCGGCGATCTTTGCCGCCTGGGCCATCGTGGCGCCGAACTGGCTCGTCGCTCCCGTGAGCGGAATGATCAGGCCGATCTTGATCGGATCACCCTGCTGCGCCCAGGAGCGTGAAAGGCTCGACGATAGCATGAGCCCGCCAACTCCAAGGCCGGCCTGCAGGAAAGTACGTCGGTCCAAATTCGACATGTTCAACTCCTCACCCTTCGTCAGTGGTCGTGCTTCAATGTCGGTGCGCCCGCAGGAGCGGCCCGCCCGAGGAACAGATGCCTGATCTCGTCGTCCTCGATCACGGAGGCTGCCGCGTCGTCGCGGACTTTCTTGCCGGCGACGAGAACGACGCCGCGCGTGCCGTACGCCAGCGCCAGAAGCGCGTTCTGCTCGACCATGAGGATCGCTAGACCGCTCGCCGCGAGATCGCGGATGAGCACGAAGATCTCCTTCGCCGCCGCGGGCGAGAGGCCCGCCGTGGGCTCGTCCAGCAGCAGGACGCTCGGGTTGGTCATCAGGGCGACGGCCACCGCCAGCACCTGGCGTTGACCGCCCGAAAGATTGCCCGCCTTGTCGCGAAGCCGTCCGCGCAGCATGGGAAAACGGTTCAGTTGCTCCTCGATTCGGCTCTTCAATCCTGAGCGCAGCAGGTAGCCGCCCATCTCGAGGTTTTCCTGGACCGAAAGGCTTCCGAACACGTTCCGCTCCTGCGGCACGAAGCTGATGCCGCGCTCGCAGGCGGCATGCGCGTCGCCGGCGGGAAGAGCGATCCCGTCGATCGAGACGTCGCCGGTCCGCTTCGGCAGAAGGCCGGCGAGCAGCTTCAGGAACGTCGACTTTCCGGCGCCGTTGGGGCCGATGATGACGGCAAGATCCTTGGGCGCCACCGTGATATCCACGCCCTTCACGATGAAATCGGCGGTAGCGTAGCCGCCGCAAATAGCGCTTGCGCTCAGCGTCGTCATTGCAGCTGCACTCCGAGATAGCATTCCTGCACGCGACGATCGGCCGTCACTTCGTCGAAGGCGCCCCTCGTCAAGAACTTTCCTTCAGCCATGACGATGACGTCGTCGCAGAGCCGCTCGATGAGCTCCATCTCATGCTCAATCAGCAGAATGGTGACGCCCGACTCGCCGATTGAGGCAAGCTGCTCGGCGATCTCGCCGACGAGAGTTGGATTAACTCCGGCCATCGGCTCGTCGAGCAGGACCATCTTGGGCTCCGCGAGCAGTACCCGCCCGATTTCCAGCAGCTTCTTCTGGCCTCCGGACAAGGCGGTGACGAGGTTGTCGAGCACATGGTCTAGCCGGAGACGCTTGGCGACCACATAAGAGCGCTCGCGCAACTCTTCTTCCTGCCGGCGGACCGCACCGGGGCTCGCCAGAGCTCGGAACACTCCCTCGCCCACCTGCCGCGGCCCGTACAGCATGAGATGCTCGAACACCGTCATGAGCGGGCACCCGCGCGCGAGTTGAAACGAGCGCACCAGACCGGATCGGGAAACGACTTCGGGACGCGCACGGGCGATATCGGCGCCATCGAAGCGCACGGCGCCCGAGAAGCCGTCGACGAGACCGGAGATGCAATTGAAGATGGTCGTCTTGCCGGCTCCGTTGGGGCCGATCAGACCGGTGATGGTGCCCGCTTCGACGGAGAAGGACGCTCCATCGAGAGCGCGGACACCGCCGAAACTCGCCCTGATATCGTTCACCTCAAGCAACGACCCTGTCGTCGTCATCGGGACACCTCGTGACGTTCCATCGGACGGATGAAGGGTTCGGCCCGCCTTTGCGCCGTACCCGCCGGACTTTCCCGGCATTTCTATTTAACTGTTTCCACCGTCACCTATTGGCATAGGTTAATAACACCTAGACACTTAATGCTATAGGTGTTGAACACTTAAGTGTCCGAGCCGCCGCGGTCGGGGAGAGATCATGAGAAACGCAATTGCTGCAGAGATCGACTACCGTCGCGCCTTCCAGGACGCGCCGGTGGGACAAGCCATCGCGAATAACCGGATGATAAGAGCCTGCAACAAGGCGTTTGCCGATATCTTCCGCGGCAAACCCGGCGAATTCACCGGAACAACATTCGAGCGGCTTTACCCGACACATACCCATTTTGAAAGCGCCGGTCTGCGGGTCGGTGCGATGCTCACGCAGGATCGCGCGTTCTCCGACGACCGCGTCATGCGCCGTCTCGACGGCGAACTGTTCTGGGTTCACGTCCGCGGATTCACCTACACGCCCAAAGACCCGCATCGAAACACGTTGTGGGTGTTCACCGAACTATCCAGCCGACAGGCGAAGAGTGACACGATCCGCGGATCACTGACGCCAAGGGAGCGAGACATTGCAGCCTTGCTGATCGAGGGAAAGACTGGAAAGGAAGCGGCGCTTTCACTCGGCATCAGTCCGAGAACGGTCGACATCTACAAGACACGCCTGCTGCGCAAATACAGCGTGACGAACACGCCCGACCTGGTTCAAAGGCTGCTGACTGGCTAGGCATCCGTAGGCAATCCGCCCGAAGTCGATCCGGCACCGCCTGCTATCGCTTCCGGAATCTCGGCAGACCAGGCAAGCGCCAACAGCGCCGCAAAGGGCCGGACAATCGGCGCGTGCTGCCGATCGAACCAGCCGGCTTCGTGAAGGAGGTTGATGCTGCCCAGCGTTTGCCGGGCATCCGTGACCGGAACGTTCAGCACAGCTCCGCAGCCGAGCGCAAAGATTGCCTGATGATCGGGAAAGCGTTGCTGGACGAGTTCCGGAGTGTTGGACACCACAGGCTTGCCGCCCTCGAGCTCTCAAACAAGTATCACCCGAGATGTCCTTGACGCCTCCGGCAGGATAAGTCTCCGGATCGCTGGAATGCAGCCGGCGAACGTGCGCATGCTCCATCCGCAAAATCGTCAATAGCCGGAAGCCGACGAGTTCGCTGAGTGCGGACTCGACGAGAGCGTACAGCTTTCTAACTTCGCAATCGGACCTCATGTAATCGGCAATGTCCGAAAGAAGCTCGAGTGTTCGTCTAGGCATCAAGTCTCCTAAACAAAGCAGCGCAAGGCCTGGATCGACCCAAGCAGCTTTCGCCTTCCCGATCGTCCGCGAGTTGCTGCCCATCGTCGCCTTGCCCAAATTATGGAGCGGTTAGGCCACCGATGTGAAAGGCCTTGATCTCCAAGTATTCCTCAATCCCGAATTTGGAGCCCTCTCGACCGATGCCCGACTGTTTGATGCCGCCGAAGGGCGCGACCTCTAGCGAGACCGAGCCAGTATTCAGGCCGACCATCCCGAACTCCAACCTCTCCGCCACCCGCCAGGAACGGTTGAGGTCGGACGTATAGAAATATGACGCCAGTCCGTAGGGGGTGGCGTTCGCGATCTGGATCGCCTCGTCTTCGTGCTTGAACCGAAACAGAGGAGCGACAGGCCCAAAGGTTTCTTCGTTCGCCAGTTGCATGTTCACGGACGCGTTTGCAAGGACAGTCGGCTCCACGAACAGATCCTTCGAACCGTTCTTGCCGCCGAGCATGAGCGCAGCGCCGTTCGAAAGCGCGTCGTCGATGTGACGACGGACCTTATCGACGGCGGCACGGTTGATCAGCGGACCGACCGTGACACCCTCGCGCAATCCGCTGCCGACGACGAGCTTCAAGGTCTCCGCCAGAAGGCGGTCAGCGAACCTTTCATAGATTCCGTCCTGCACCAGCACCCGGTTCGCGCAGACGCAGGTCTGGCCGCCGTTGCGGAATTTGCTCGCCATCAATCCCGACACGGCGAGATCGACATCTGCATCATCGAACACGATGAAAGGGGCGTTCCCTCCCAGCTCGAAGCTGACGCGCTTGATCGTGCTCGCCGACTGCTGCATCAGGAGCTGTCCGACGCGGGTGGATCCCGTGAACGAGAGCTTGCGGACGGAGGGGCTCGAAGTGAGCTCGGCGCCGATCGCCTGGGGCAGGCCCGTCACCACCGAGAAGACCCCCTTCGGAATGCCGGCTCGTTCGGCGAGGACGGCCAACGCCAGGGCTGAAAATGGCGTCAATTCCGACGGTTTCGCAATGATCGGGCAACCGGCCGCCAACGCCGGGCCCGCCTTGCGGGTAATCATGGCGTTCGGGAAATTCCACGGCGTTATCGCGGCGGAAACTCCGACCGGCTCCCTTAGAACCAGGATGCGGCGATCTGCGGTGGGTGCCGGGATAGTATCGCCGTAAAGGCGGCGCGCCTCCTCCGAGAACCATTTGATGAAACCAGCCCCATACCGGATCTCGCCGGCGGCCTCAGCCAGCGGTTTGCCCTGCTCTATCGTCATGATCAGCGCGAGGTCGTCGATGTTTTCGAGCATCAACCGACACCACCCCTCGAGCAAGTGCCCCCGCTCGCTGCTGGGAAGGGCGCGCCAGGCGGGCCAGGCTTGCTCGGCCGCCTTGATGGCGCGTCTGGTTTCTTCGGCGCCAAGGGCCGGCACGGCGCCGATCTCGGCACCGGTCGCGGGGTCGGTGACGGGGATCGTGGCGCCCCCGTCGGCATTGACCCATGCGCCGGCGACAAAGGCCTGCTGGCGAAACAGAAGAGGATCTTTCAAACGTTCGCTTAGCGACATGGAGGCCTCCGAAGGTAAGGCCCACAGCATCGCATCCTTGTTCGGCAGGCTCTGCCGATGAAGGCCGCCGAAGGCGCAAAAATTGCCGTCCCGCCCGTTCTTACGGAATGTCCTGCTGCTGCCAGATGTTCTAATTGCACGCCCATCCCGACCGAGGTCCGCGACATGACGCAACTGAAGGCCCAAGCTACCTACGACGACTTCGCTCGTCTCGATATCCGGATCGGCAAGGTCGTCGAGGTTCAACCCTTTCCCCGGACGCGCAACCCTTCCTACAAGGTAGGCGTCGACGTCGGAGCCGATCGAACCATGTGGTCGAGCGCTCAGATCACCAACTACGAACCGGAGGCGCTGGTTGGCTCGCTCGTCGTCTGCGTCTGCAATCTCGGCCCGAAGAACATCGCGGGCTTCACTTCCGAATTGCTCATTCTGGGCGCCAAGAATGCCGACGGGAAGGTGATCGTGCTTGGTCCCCGCAGCGAGGTCGCGGTCGGAGAGCCGATCTTCTAGCTGACGGCACTGCCCTTCACTCTTGGCGCAGCACGGCAGCAAGCCCTGCGGTTTGGAGCTTCGACGACGATAGAGCTTGCGGTCTGCTGCTCGTCTTCGGCAGTTTGATCCGGGCGGCGCTAGTAGGATTTCCGCAAGGCCAGCGCCCGTGGCGAGGCCAATACACCAGCAAGGGATCCAGCCATGTCAGCCGCTGAAACCGCCGCGGAGCTTGCCGCACAGCGCAACGCCAATGTCGCGCGCGGCGTCCTCACCGCCCATCCGATTACCATCGCCCGCGCGGAAGGCGCGCTGGTTTGGGACGTGGAAGGCAAGGAGTATCTCGACTTCGTCGCAGGCATCGGCGTGCTCAACGTCGGACACAACCATCCGCGAGTCGTGGCGGCGGTTGAGAAGCAGCTCAAGAACGTTACCCATATGGCCTTCCAGGTCGCTGCCTACCGGCCGTATCTGGAACTCGCCGAGAAGCTGAACCGCCTGGTCGGTAAGGCTGAGGCCTATAAGAGCATCTTCCTGACTTCGGGCGCCGAAGCGGTCGAGAACGCCGTCAAGATCGCCCGCGCCTACACCAACCGCTCCGCCGTGATCGCGTTCAGGGGCGGCTTTCATGGCCGGACGATGCTCGGCGTGAGCCTCACCGGCATGAGCCAGCCCTATAAGCAGAACTTCGGACCGTTCGCTTCCGAGATCTTCCACACAGCCTTCCCGGACTCCTATCGCGACATGACGACCGAGCGCGCGCTCGAAGCGCTCGACGAGGTGTTCGCAACCGAGATCGCTCCGGATCGTGTCGCCGCGATCATTATTGAGCCCGTGCAGGGAGATGGAGGCTTCCTGCCCGCCCCGGCTCCATTCCTCAATGCGCTGCGCGAGATCACCAAGCGCCACGGCATCGTGCTCATCGCTGACGAGATCCAGACCGGCTTCGGACGGACCGGAAAACTTTTCGGCTTCGAGCACTCCGGGATCCAACCCGATCTGGTGACCGTCGCCAAAAGCCTCGCCGGTGGATTTCCCTTGTCGGGCGTAGTCGGGCGGGCCGAGATCATGGACGCTCCCCTCCCCGGCGGCCTCGGCGGCACCTACGGCGGCAACGCCATCGGATGCGCGGCGGCGTTGGCGGTCTTGGAGGCCTTCGAACATGAAAAGCTGCTCGATCGTGCGGAACGTCTCGGCCAGAGACTGGAAGCAGGCCTTCGAGAGCTCGCTCGGAAGCACTCAATCATCGGCGACGTGCGAGGGCTGGGCTTCATGCAGGCCATCGAACTGGTCACGGACCGCAAGACCAAGAGGCCGGATCCGGATCGCGCGCAGCGCATCATTGACCAGGCCCGTCAGCGCGGACTTCTTCTGATCAAGTGTGGTGTCCACCGCAACGTCATCCGCTTTCTGGCGCCCCTGGTTGTCTCGGACGAGAACCTGGACAAGGCTCTTGTTATCATCGACGCGGCGCTGTCGGCCGAGAGCGTGAACGCGGTCGCCTAGGCCGTGCCCATAGGGGCGCTAGGCCGGACACTTAAGTGTCCGGCCATCTCGCAACGGACGCTGTAGCGCTTATAATGTCGCCGTTCGAGCGCCGCCATCCGGTGCGGCCCGGACCGCCAGCCAGTCGAGCAAAACGTCGCGGCGCGACACGGACCTGCCCGCCTGCTCTACGGGCTTGTCACGCCACCTGTCTAATGCTGGCGAACCGTAGCAGCGGAGAAAATCCCACCGGCAGCATGGAGACGATGCTTTGAACGGCGTCCCGAAGCTCGATCGGATTGACTTGAACATCCTCGTCCAGTTGCAGAAGGACGGGAGGATGACCAACGCCAATCTGGCTGAGGCAGTTGGCCTTTCGGCGAGCCCATGTCTGCAGCGCGTCAAGCGGCTCGAATCGGCCGGGTACATCACTGGCTACGGCTCGCAAATTAACCTTGCGAAGCTAACCGAGAGCATAAGCGTCTTCACCGAAATCACGTTGGTCGACCACCGCAAGGAGGACTTCGTGAAGTTCGAGGCCAGCATGCGCAAGGTAGATGAGCTGATGGAATGTCACCTTGTCAGCGGCGGCTATGACTATTTGCTGCGTTTCGTGTGCCGCAACATCAGCCACTACCAGGAGCGAATGGAAAACCTGCTCGAACGCAACATCGGGATCGAAAAGTATTTCAGTTATATCGTGCTGAAATCTCCGATCGTGAAGCACGCTCTGCCTTTGAAAGCTCTGCTGGATTTCCCGCAACATGCCAGAGCCAATTGTACCCATCCCGACGACCAGTGAGATTGCAACAAGCGCTTAGCCGCAAGAGCGGTCGTTCCATAACCGCTCATTCGGCGAATCTCTACAGAAGCGCCCAACACTCGATGCTGGCTATTATTGCCAGGGGTGTTGTTCGGCGTTGTCTTTGCCGGTTACCAGCTCTCGCCAAAAGGCCGCAGTTCGACATTGAACGACCACGCGTTGCGATGCTGGTGTGCGACATGCCAGATCTCGTCGGCGATCGCCGCGGGCTTGATGAAGAAGTCGTCCGGCCGGTCGGGCCAGCGCTTCCTCGTCCATTCCAGGTCGATCACGGCGTCGACGACGACGTAGGCGACGTGGACGCCTTTCGGGCCCAGATCGCGCGCGATCGCCTCGGCGAGAATCCGCTGTGCTGCCTTGGTCGGCGCGAAACCGGCGAAACCTGGCTTGCCCCGCAATGCCGAGGTATTGCCGGTGGCAACGATCGCGCCCTTGCCGGAGTCGACCATCGCCGGAGCAAACCGCCTCGCGAGATACAACAACCCCATCGTGTTGACCTGAAAATTGCGACTGAGAATTTGCGGATCAATCTCGAGGAACGTGCCGAACGCTCCGCCGACCGCGTTATGGATGATGACGTCGGGATTGCCGAGGTTACTCTCTACGGCAGACGCCACAGTTTCAACTTGCGTAGGGTCTGACACGTCACATCGATATCCCTTGGCGTTTGGCAGTTCCTTCTCAAGCGCAGCAAGACGCGCCTCGCTCCTGGCGAGCAGGGCGACGCGATAGCCGCCCTCGGTAAATCTCCTGGCGAGAGCCGAACCCGTGCCGGGTCCGACGCCGGAAATAAGGCAGACAGGCGCGGTCATGCGATCAATCCTCCCCGCTCGAGCTGGCGGCCTCAGTCGGCCGCTTTTGACAACAGCTTTTCAACATACGGCTTGAGGTCCGACCTGAAATTCGTGTGGTCGACCAGCCGATCAAAGTGGGCGAACACGCGCGAGTACTCGCCCCGGATTCCGGCGTGCAGAATCCTGTCCAGCCCGCGCGCGCTCAACTGCTCGGCCCGTGCGTGCTCGTTCATGAACAGCGCAAGCTCGGCTGCAAAGCAGATGTCGGCCAGCGTGATGCAGTCTCCCACCAGCGTATCGCGCCGTGGCGACAGCGCCTGCTCGAGCCCCGAAGCATAGATCGCGAATGCCTCCTTCGCGCGCGCGTGAATGGTCGCATCGATGGTGCCAGCCGACAGCGCAAGGAGATAGATCTGCGAATCCCGCGCGAAGACCAGGCTGACATCCAGAAAGCTGTCGATCCTGGATGCTTCATAGGCATCACGCCCGTAAAGCGGAAACCTCGTCTCGCCCAGCCGCGCTACCGCGCGCATGATGCTGTTCGACTCGAATATTCCGGTCCTCCCGTCAGGCCCGAACGCGGCGGGCACGTTGCCGAACGGCTGTGCTTCCAGGAAAGCGTCAGTCTTGAAGAGTTGCGCGCCGATCAACCCGACCCGCCCAGTTCGTGCAAAGGACGAAAGGGATACCCGTTCGCCCTGCTCGAGGGGACGCGCGTCATAGTCCCACAGCCACTCCCGCAACTCCTTGCCGGACGCGCCCCTGACCTCGACGTCCACGCCGCAGAACCGGGCGGCGATGGTCGCCTTCCAGACGCGCGGGTTGGGCAGGTACGAGAATATGCGCAAGTCAGCCATCATGGTTTGCTCCCGGTGAATCTTTGTACCCACAGGACAACGCTGAGACTGCGAGCATCAGAGCCGGATGCCCTACTCCGAGCTTGCGTCGAGAATTTCACCGAACTGTTCCCAGCGTGTGCCGGTCCATCGTTGGAGCTGCAACTGCGTCCATATCATGTTATTGCTTTCGCTGGTGTTGATCCGGATGCCGGGCAGCGCGGTCGGCAGCGCAATGTCCTTCAGCGATTTCGCCTGCTTGATGACGTTGTCGCGCGAAAGATCGTCGCCGCATTGCTTGAGAATCTGCTCCAGTACCAAGCCCTGCTGGTACCCCGTCAGATAGCTGGTGTTGGTGATATCGGAGCCGGCCAGGTATCGATCGAAGAAGGCGCGATAACCTTTGATCGCCTCGTCGTCGGTCCATTTCTGGTCATTCGGATCCTTGTTTGGGGTTCCGACGATGACACCGATGGAGTTTTCCAGACCCGCCGGTCTCAACGTGCCAGCCACCGAGGACGAAGGGAAGTTGATCAGGATCGTCGCCTTCCATCCAGTCTCGGCTGCGCGACGGATCGCCTGAGCTGCAAACTTCGGCGTGCCCGCAACAAACAGCGCTTGCGCGCCCGAGCTCTTCAGCGAGACCACTTGCGAGTCTACGGTCGGTTCCGTCACCTCGTAACTGGCGGTGACCACGCGCTTGTCGAAATCGGCGCCCAGGACCGCCTTGAAAGCGTTGACGTAGTCGCGGCCGAGATCATCATTTTGGTAGAGGATTGCGTATTTCGCCGCGGGCAGCGCACGCATCAGATATTTTGCGTAGATCTTGCCTTCGGTGTCATAGCTGACGAGGCCGGTGGTCGTCAGCGGATAGTCCTTGACGCTGGTGAACTTGCTCGCTCCCGTGACGATCGCGATCGTCGGCACACGTTTTGCGGCAAGATATTTTGCCACGGCGGAATTACCCGCCGTGCCGAGCTGGCTGAACATGAAGGCGACCTCGTCGCTCTCCACCAGCTTTCGCACATGCTCGAACGCCTTGGGCGGGCTGTACACATCGTCCATCATGACATAATCGATCTTGCGCCCGTGGATACCGCCGCGGTCGTTGATCGATTGCACATAGGCCTGCACGCCCTGCCCGACCTGGCCGATCGAAGAAGCTGGTCCGCTCAGCGGGAAAATGCCACCGATCTTGATCTTTGTCGCTGTGACACCCGGCGCGTCAGCCGCCCAGCAGGGCGTGGACATCGCAATCACGAGTGCGCAGGCCAATCGTCTGCTCCAGGACATCGCGTGTTCCTCCATTGTTGTTTCGCGCGCGCCCTGCATGCAGCAGGCGCGACGGAGATTGAGTGGCCGCTTCAGGCGGCCAGCTTGAGTATCTTGACGATGTCGCCGGGTTCCCGGATCGGCTGGGGATTCGCCCGCGTGAAGATCGACAGCATGGCGTTCTTGCCGATCAGCTCAAAACGGTCCTCGGCCACACCGACGTCGGCAAGCCGTCGCGGCAGGCCGAGCTCCGCGATGAAAGCTGCAAAAGCCTCGCCGGCATCGCGCCCCGGAGCACCGAGTGCGGTCGCGACCGATCCTTGAGCGATCTGCGTGGCCGGTAGATTAAATCGCAGCACGCTCGGCATCATCACCGCCGTGCAGAAATAATGCGGTACGTCACAGGTCCCGCCGAGGACATGGCCGATGGCATGGCTCGCGCCCATCGGCACGCGCGCCTGCAACCCGAAGGCCGACATCCAGGAGCCCAATTGGCAGCTCAGCCGTGCTGCTTCGTCGTTCGGGTTGTCCTTGGTGCGCAGGAGCCCATCGTGCAGATAACGCAGCCCCTGCTGGCACACGGCATCGACGAGCACATTAGGACGGCTCGAGCAGATCGCCTCGATGCCGTGATCCATCGCCCGCGTGCCTGACCCCAGCCAGAGCTTCTCGGGCGTGTATTTCGTGATCGCAGGGTCGAGAATGATGCTGCGCGGCATCATCATCGGATGGTTGAAGATCTGCTTCAGCTTGCGGCTGGTATCGGTGACCAGCGCGCCGGAATTGTATTCGCCGCCCGAGAGCGTGCTGGGGATCGCGATCATCCGCACCTTCGGCGCGCGAAATGCCCCGAAGCGGCGGTCCGGTGTGGTCTCGAATCCGTCGAGCCCCATCGGTTCGAAGATCTCGTGCTCCATGCACATCAGCACGATCTTGGCCGCATCGACCACCGAACCGCCGCCGATCGCGACGACCAGATCGGCTTGAGCATCCTTGGCCTGCCGCGCAATCTGCGTCACCACGTCCCGGGTGGTGTGCTGCGGCACGCCATCGAAGGTCGCGGCATGGCGCGCACCGAGCGCCGCCCGGATCTTCTCGATCTCGTCGGTGGTGGTGTTGAGCGTGCGGCTTGCGATCAAATAGACGCGCTTGACGCCCAGCCGTTCGGCCTCCTCCCGCAGCGCCTCCGCCGCCGGCTTGCCGTAAATCACGGATTCCATGGTGGGGTATTGATGGCTACCGGCGACTGGCATGCTCTTCCTCCCTGGCGTTGTTTTTTCTCCGGGTGCTGCGGCGTCAGCCTCGTGGCGCCGTCAGCTATCCCGGTCTTGACGTGCTCGCATGTCGCGCCGCGTCAGGCGACCGCGCGGGTCCGTGCAGGCTCGATCGTCCCGTCAAGGAATCCAGTCAGCCGCTGGCGGATGATCGCCTCGGCCTCGGCCATGATGCGGTCGATTAGCTCCTTCACCGTCGGGATATCGTGGATCAGCCCGACCACCATGCCGCAGCTCCAGGCTCCGGCATCCATCTCGCCGTCGATCATCACCTTCGGATAGACGCCCGCGACCTGCTCGTGGATGTCGTCGATCTTCAACGTGGCGCCCTTCTCGCGCTCGATCTCGAGCAGTTCGTCGACGCCCTTGTTCTTCAGCACCCGCTCGGTGTTGCGCAACCCGCGCATCACGAGGCGCGTATCGAGCTCGGTGGCGTCAAGCAGCGCCTGCTTCACATTGGGATGGACCGGCGCCTCTTTGGTGGCGATGAAGCGCGTACCCATGTTCATGCCGGCGGCGCCCATCGACAGCGCCGCGACCAGGCTGCGCGCATCGGCCATGCCGCCGGAGGCCACGAACGGAATCTTGAGCTCGTCGGCCGCGCGCGGCAGCAGGATCATGTTAGGGATGTCGTCCTCGCCGGGATGGCCGCCGCACTCAAAACCGTCGACGCTGACCGCGTCGCAGCCGATCTTCTCGGCCTTTAGCGAATGCCGCACCGAGGTGCATTTGTGGATCACCTTGATGCCGGCGGCCTTCAGCGCCGGCATGTACTGCTCCGGGCTGCGGCCGGCGGTCTCCACCGCCTTGACGCCACCTTCCCGGATCGCCGCGATATATTCCGGATAAGGCGGCGCGGTGAAGCTCGGCAGGAAGGTGAGATTGACGCCGATCGGCTTGTCGGTCATGTCGCGGCAGCGCGCGATTTCCTTTGCCAATAGCTCAGGCGTCCGCTGCGTCAGGCCGGTGATGATGCCGAGGCCTCCGGCGTTGGACACCGCGGCTGCCATCTCGGCAAAGCCGACATAGTGCATGCCGCCCTGGATGATCGGATGCCGGATGCCGAACAGTTCAGTGATCGCTGTCTTCACGATGATCTCCCGCTTTCCCGATCAATGGATGATTTCAAACAGGCCGGCTGCGCCCATGCCGCCGCCGATACACATGGTCACGACGCCGTACTTCGCCTTGCGCCGCCGACCCTCGATCAGGAGGTGGCCCGTCAGCCGCGACCCGGTCATGCCGTAGGGATGGCCGATCGCGATCGAGCCGCCGTTGACGTTCAGCTTGTCGGGATCGATGCCGAGCTTGTCGCGGCAATAGATCACCTGCACCGCATAGGCTTCGTTGAGCTCCCAGAGATCGATGTCGTCGACCTTCAGATTGTGACGCTTGAGCAGCCGCGGAATCGCGGCGACCGGGCCGACGCCCATCTCGTCGGGCTCGACGCCGGCGGCGACGAAGCCGCGGAAGATGCCGAGCGGCTTCAGTCCCTTTTGCGCGGCGATCCTGTCGCTCATGACCACGCAGGCCGAGGCGCCATCCGAGAGCTGGCTGGCATTGCCGGCGCTGATGGTCTTGCCCTCGAACACCGGCTTGATCTTGGCGAGGCCTTCCGCCGTGGTATCCGGCCGCGGACCCTCGTCCCTGGCCAGCGTCACCTGCTGATAGCTGACCTCCTTGGTGTCCTTGTCGACCACCGCCATCTTCGTCGTGATCGGCACGATCTCGTCGCTGAAGCGGCCGCCCTGCAACGCGGCGCCGACCCGGCGCTGGCATTCGAGGCTGTATTCGTCCTGCCTGTCGCGGCCGATCTTGTAGCGCTCGGCAACGACCTCGGCCGTCTCGAGCATCGACATGTACATCTCAGGCTTCATCGCAATGAGATCCTGGTCGACCGCGTGGAACTTGTTCATGTGATCGTTCTGCACCAGGCTGATCGACTCGATGCCGCCACCGATCGCGATCTCGACGCCGTCCAGCATCACCGAGCGCGCGGCCACCGCGATCGCCTGCAGGCCGGAGGCACATTGGCGGTCGATCGTCGTGCCGGCAACGGTCACCGGAAGCCAGGCGCGGATCGCGCCTTTGCGCGCAACGTTCATCACCATGGTGCCCTGCTGCATCGCGCAGCCCATGACCACATCTTCGACCTCGCCGGGCGCGATGCCGGCGCGCTTTACCGCCTCGGCCATGACATGGCCGGCGAGCGTCGGTCCGTCGGTGTTGTTGAGCGCGCCGCGATAGGCCTTGCCGACGCCGGTGCGCGCGGTGGAGACGATGACTGCTTCGGGTGACGACATGCTTGCCTCTCTGTCTCAGGCGGCCGCGTCGAGCTGCGCGTAACGCAACACGTGGTAGGCGGGATCGCCGAACTGGATGTTGATGGAAGAGATCCGCTTGAAGTAATGACCGACATTGAGCTCGTCGGTCATGCCCATGCCGCCGTGCAACTGCACGGCCTGATCGGCCACGAATTTTGCGGCATAGCCGATCTTGGACTTGGCGCCCGAGGCGAGCCGCGAGACGCCGGCCTCATCCCTGCCAAGGCTGAGGCTGAAATGCTGCATCAGGGACAGCGCCTCCTGATGCGCGATGAACATGTCGACCATCCGGTGTTGCAGGACCTGGAAGCTGCCGATCGTGACACCGAACTGCTTTCGCGTCTTGGAATACTCCAGCGTCGCCGCGTTCAGCTCACCGATCGCACCGACCGCCTCGGCACAGAGCGCGCCGATCGCGCGGTCGCGGCAGGCCTCCAGCGCGGCGACACCCTCGCCCTCCTTGCCCAGCAACTCCCCACGCACGCCCCGAAGGCTAACCTCGGCTGCCTTGCGGCCATCGATGGTCCTGAAACTCTGCAGATCGAGGTTGGCGGCGCGGCGATCGACCACGAACAGGCTGACGCCCACGCGATCATGACGATGGCCCGAGGTGCGGGCGGAGACGATGAGATAATCCGCCCAGGGTGCGGCCAGCACCGCGGTCTTCTCGCCGGTGAGAACATAGTCGTTGCCGTCCCGGCGCGCCGTCGTGGTCACGGTGGCGAGATCGAAGCGCGAGCCCTTCTCGGTCCAGGCCAGTGCCCAGAGCTTCGCTCCCGCAATAATGTCGGCGATGTAGGCCTGCTTCTGCGTGTCGGAACCCGCCTGCTCGATCAAGCCGCCGGCCACCACGACCGTCTCGACAAAGGGCTCGACGACGAGATGGCGGCCGAACTCCTGCATGATGATCATGGTCGACAACCGCCCGCCCCCGAGCCCGCCGACATCTTCCGAGAACGGCGCAGCGAGCAGGCCGAGTTCGGCGAATTCGGCCCATTGCTTTCGGCTGAACCCTTCCTCGCTCGCGACGATCTTGCGGCGCGCATCGAAATCATACTTGTCGCGCAACAGGCGCTGGACGCTGGACCGCAACAATTCCTGCTCTTCCGTGAACTGGATATCCATCCGATCCTCTTGTGGCGCTATTGCTAGAGACCGAGCACTGCTTTGGCGATGATGTTGCGCTGGATCTCGTTCGATCCGCCGTAGATGGAGAGCTTGCGCGCGTTGAGATATTTCTCCGCCGCGGTGTGGCCGTAGTCCGGACCCGGCATGAAATGGTTGGCGCTGACCGGATGCTCGCGGATCGCCAGGCCGTAATTGCCGATCGCGCGATGCGTCAATTCGGTGATGTTCTGGAATATCTCGGTGCCGCGGATCTTGAACAGCGAAGCCGCCGGCCCCGGATCGATGCCGCGCGCCATCTGCGCCACGACGCGAAGCTCGGTCGCTTCCAGCGCCAACACGTCGAGCTCGACGCGGGCGATGTCCCTGATGAATTCCAGATGTGCCGGATCGTCCTCCGGAATCTCGGCCTTCACGATTGTCTTCAACCGCTCGATGTAGCGCGTCGAGCGGCCGATCCCGGCCATGCTGGTGCGCTCATTGCCGAGCAGGAATTTTGCGTAGGTCCAGCCCTTGTTCTCCTCGCCGATCAGGTTCTCGACGGGGACGCGGACGTTCTCCAGGAAGACGTCGTTGACCTCGTGCGAGCCGTCGATGGTGATGATCGGACGCACGGTGACGCCCGGCGACTTCATGTCGATCAGCAGGAACGAGATGCCGGATTGCGGCTTGGCCGTCGGATCGGTCCGCACCAGGCAGAAGATCCAGTCGGCGTGCTGGGCCAGCGTGGTCCAGGTCTTGTGGCCGTTCACGATGTAGTGGTCGCCGTCGCGCACCGCCTTGGTGCGAACGGTGGCGAGATCCGAGCCCGAGCCCGGCTCGGAATAGCCCTGGCACCACCAGTCCTCGCCCGACAAGATGCGCGGCAGGAACTTCTTTTTCTGCCCCTCATTGCCGAATGTGTAGATCACCGGGCCGACCATGGTGACGCTGAACGCCAGAGGCGGCAGCGTGCCGGCACGGCTGGTCTCCTGCTCGAACAGGAAACGGCGGGTGATCGACCAGCCGGGCCCGCCATGTTCCTTGGGCCAGAGCGGCGCGATCCAGCCCTTCTTGTGCAGGATGCGATGCCACAGCAGCATCTGCTCCTTGGAGAGGTCGGTCTCCGGATTGGGAACGCGCATCTCGGCCGGATAGTTGTCGGCGATGAAGGCCCGGACTTCGTCGCGAAACGCCGCGTCTTCAGGGGATAGCGCGAGCTCCATGGGATGCGCTCCCTACCACTTCTCGCCGAAGGGACGGATCTCGAGCTCGAACGTCCAGGCGCTCTTGGGCTGCTGGTAGAGCTGCCAATAGGACGCGGCCACCGACGCGGGCGGCATCAACAGGTCCGGATTGTCGAGCGCATCGGGGCCGAGCGCTTCGAGCCGGCGCTGCCGCACCCATTCGGTATCGACGCCGGAGTCGATGATGAGGTGCGCGACATGGATGTTCTTCGGTCCGAGTTCGCGCGCCATCGCCTGCGCGACGGCCCGCAGGCCGAACTTGGCGCTGGCGAAGGCGGCATAGCCGGAACCGCCGCGCAAGGACGCGGTCGCGCCGGTGAAAAAGATGTTGCCGCCTCCGCGCGGCAGCATCAGCCGCGCCGCCTCGCGCCCGGCGAGGAATCCGGAGTAGCAGGCCATCTCCCAGACCTTGCGGAACACGCGCTCGGTGGTTTCCAGGATCGGGAAGTTGACGTTGGCTCCGATGTTGAAGATGCAGACCTCGAGCGGCGCGTGCTTGTCGGCGTCATTGAGGAAGGAGATGATCTCCTCCTCCTTGCGCGCATCGAGCGAGCGCGCGTGGATCTCGCCGCCGGCGGCCTCGATGTCCGCAACCAGGGGCGCCAGCTTGTCGCCGTTGCGCCGACCAGCGAAGACCGTGAAGCCTTCCGAGGCGAACTTCTTGGCAATCTCGCCGCCGATGAAGTCGCCGGCGCCGATCACCGCAACCGTCCTGTTTCTCTTCTGCAAGGGACTTCTCCAGCCTTGTGAGTTATTGAGGCGATCTCGCCTGCTTCAGTTGCGCAGCGATTCCACCAGCTTGTGCTTCAGGAGCTTGCCAGTCGAAGTGGCCGGCAGCGCTTCCATGAGGATGATCTCTGACGGCCGCTTGTAGGAGGTGAGCTCCGGCGCGACATGCGCCATCACGTCCTGCGCGGTGGCCGAGGAGCCTTTGAGAAGCTGGACGAAGGCCACGATCTCTTCGTTGCCCACGACCGGCCGCCCGACCACGGCGCATTGCACCACGTCGGGATGGGTGCTGAGCACCGCCTCGATCTCGGCCGGATAGACGTTGAAGCCAGAACGGATGATCATCTCCTTGGTGCGGCCGACGATGAACATCGCATCGCCCTCGAAGCGCGCGAGGTCGCCCGTGTTGAACCACCCGTCCGGGTCGATCGCTTTCGCCGTGAGGTCGGGCGCGCGGTAATAGCCGCGCATCACGTTCGGTCCGCGGACATGCAGCTCGCCGATCTCGCCGTTCGTCACGATAGCGCCGTCCCGCGCCACGATCCTGGCTTCGATACCCGGCACGAGGACGCCAACCGAATTGTCGCTACGCGGCGCCTCGGGCCGCACACCGGAAATGCCGGGCGAGCATTCGGTGATGCCAAAGGCGTTGCCGAGCGGAAGACCGAGCTCCTTCTCGACCCTCGCCTTGAGTTCGAGGTCCAGCGGTGCACCAGCGACGCTCATCAGACGCAGCGCCCCGCGCTCCAGCCTCTGTAAGCCCGCCATCTGCTTGTATTCCAGCAGCCGCTGGTAGGTGGCGGGCACGCCGTTCAGAAGCGTGATGCCTTCCTCGGCCAGCGCCTTGGCCAGTGTAGCGGGATTGTATTTCGTGACCAGCCGGGTCACGCCTCCAACCATCAGCGTCATCGTCAACAGCGATATGCCAACAATGTGCGAGATCGGGAGCACGCAATACTGCACGTCGTCGGCCGTCATGCTGCGCAAGTTCGCTGTGGTCCTTGCCGAGAACAGCAGGTTCCGATGCGTGAGCATGACACCCTTCGGCGTTCCGGTCGTACCGGACGTGTAGATGAGGACCGCCACTTGCCGCGCGCCGTCGGCCTCGACCGGCTCGGCCTGCGTCTCCCGGTTCAGGGCAGACACGCCGATGCCGCGTAGCGGTCCGACATCCTGCACCGCAGCGTCGTAACGCGTCGCGTGCGCGGCCGCCTCTTCGGAGACCTCTGCCGTGAAGAACATGCGCCGGGCGCCACTATGATCCCTGATCTGATCGAGCTCACGCGGCGACAGCCGCGGGTTGGCGACAATCGCCCAGGCATCGAGGCGGCTTGCAGCGAACAGGAGGCAGGCGAGCGCGATCGAGTTCTCGCTGACGATCATCATGCGATCGCCAGCGCGGATACCGAGCGCGCGGAGCGCGTCCGCCGTGGCACCAACCGCCCGGTCGAGTTCGCGATAGGTCAGGCTGGCATTGTCTTCGATCAGAGCCGTTCGGTCAGGTGTGGCGTCAACATAGTGGTCGACCACCTCATGGAGGCGATGCGGCAATGCGTTCGTGATTTCGGCCGCAGCCTGCTGCCAGTTCGACAATGACACCTCCCGTTGAAAGGCCCCTTTGCGGGCTCGGTTCGTTCTGGATGCCTCCCGCGCGGTCAGGCGCTCTTACGCTGCTGCGCGGTCGATTGCGCGAGGATTTCGTCCTCGACATCGCGCAGACTGTCCTTGCCGAAGTAGATCTCGCTGCCGACGAAGAACGTCGGAGAGCCGAACGTACCGCGCGCCACGGCAGTGCTTGTATTCTCGATCAGCTTCTTCTTGACGTCGTCCTGCTGGGCGCGGGCGGTGATGCGGTCGATGTCCAACCCGGATGACAGGAACGCTTCGCGGTAGACCCGCGGATCGTCCATCTTCTTTGGCTCGACCCACATGTGGTGATACGCAGCGCGGAAGTAAGGCTCGAACACTCCCTCGAACTCCGCCGCAACAACACCGCGCATCAGCGCAAGCGTGTTGACCGGGAAGAACTGGTTCATCCTGAACTTCGTGATGCTGTGACGGCGCAGGAAACGCTCGGTCTCGAGCGCATTGTATTCCGGCTTGTTCTTGATGCCGCGCAGCGACTCCGCGGGCGACATGTTGCCGGTCGCCTTGTAGACGCCGCCGAGCAGCACCGGCACGTAGTCGAACTTGACCCCCATTCGCTGCTCGATGGCGGGCAGCGCAAGCTCGGCGAGGTAGGCGTTGGGACTGCCGAAATCGAAGTGAAATTCGACCTTGAGCGGAGCTGCCATGGAACGCCCTTCCCTTCGATGGCGGCAATCGTTCGCCACCTGATTGATCGTGGCGCGAGTCCTAAAGTTCTATTTTAGAACTGTCAATATGATCATCGTCATTCAATGCTGCTGTTTTTGCGCAAAATGAGGCATCCTATTGAAATGTAGTGAGTTCTGATTTAGAATTTATTTTCTTAGATGCCGCAGATCGACTGGAGACGTTGATGAAATGGGATGCTCTCGAGGAGGAGCCGTGCTCGCTCGCCCGCACCGTGGCGGTCATCGGCGACCGCTGGAGCCTGCTCATCCTGCGTGAATGTTTTCTTCGGATCCGCAGATTCGACGAGTTCCAGTCGTCGCTTGGCGTGACCCGGCACCTCTTGGCCGACCGGCTGAAGAAGCTCGTCCGCTTTGGCGTCCTTCGCAAAATTCCCTATCAGGACGCGCCCAAGCGCTACGAGTATATCCTGACGCAGAAGGGTCTCGACCTCTATCCGATCATCATGTCGATCGTGCACTGGGGCAATATCCACATGGTCGATTCGCGCGGACGGCCGTTGCTGCACGAACACAAGAACTGCCACAAGATGTTCGACCCCGTCATGGTCTGCTCCGAATGCGGTGAGCCTCTGACCGCGAAGGAGGTCCATGTTCATCCGGGCCCCGGCGCGCGAAAATCCTCACCTGCGCGTGCGAAGGCCGTCGAGAACGAGGCGAAACGATAGCCGACCGAACCATGCATCAGCGGCGTGATAGATTTCGATGTAGCGGCTGCTCTTCAGCATGAGCGGGGCAGTGCCACTATTTTCCGTTAGAGCGTGATGTTTTTATGCGGCAACATACCCTGAGTTTTTTAGATAGTTGGCGCACTCGTGCTTGGAGAAGAAGTCGAGGAGTTAGCCGACCTTACGCCAGGTTGCCTCGACATCGCATGTCTGCGTGGCTCGCATCAGGTGTTTGACCTTGGCGAAGACCTGTTCGATCGGGTTGAGGTCGGGACTGTAGGGCGGCAGAAAGAGCAGATGCGCTCCTCTGGCGCGGATGGCCACAGTCCAGACCGATCAGCAGGCGTTAGCTATGAGCATCCTGCTGTCGTTCTTTATCAACGGCGTCAATGACCTCAGAGGGCCCTTGTGGCTGGCGTCGTACGTGCGTTGGTGGGGTCCCGAGAAGCGGAAAGCCTGCCTGCGTCCCCGACAGGTTCGAATCCCGGAGGCGCAACCATCGACATTGATCGCGCACAAGTCGCGCTTTCCCCCAAACTTTCGCCTGAGCTTAAGGGCGAATCCTTGCCCGCTGACGAAGCGCTACCATTGAGCGAAACGGATCGCAGACGATTGAAGGAAGACGACCAAAATCGTAGAAGTTTGGTAGCGGGAGACCGCTACCGCCTTTCCCCACACGACGCAAATCTGCGATATTCCCTCCGATCGTCCGCCCAAATTCAAAAGCTTGTCGAACGGTATGTTCAAATCGGGGGCCGATACCGACATTCAGTTCAGGTGGCGGTCTAACCGAGGTTTTTCGTCTCTTTTCGCGTCCGACAAATAGCGACTTGGGCTTGCGCGCCAGGTTCTTCATCGAAAATCCGCCCCCGACCCCACGTTGTGAAGCTACGGTTTGCGTGGAGACCAGGGGTAATCGTAAAAAAGTCGTGGCTGCCGAAATCGGCGTCAATAGGCAGCCGTTGAATACGACTTGGTTAGCGAAAAAATGAACTGTATTTCAACATCTTAAAGGCGCGGTGAAGTCCGCGGTAAAGCACTCCATTGGTAATGGAGGGTCGACAGTTCAATTCTGTCTGGCAGCACCAGCTCTTCTCGAAATGTCATCGAGACATTGAAAATATTATGTTTTCGCACAAGTCCCGGATGCACAGGAACACTGGATCTAGGGTCCAGAGAATGACGTTGCCAACGAGAAGGAGGGGCTCCGACAACTGTAACTAACGACCAGCACCGTGCGTATTCCTCGGATACCGGAGTTAGGAGCGCCCTCGCTGAGTTCAGCTATGGGGCGAGAAACGGAAGTCGGCGTTTGCCCGAGTTTCAGATGCGGGCCAACTGACACGCCCTTAAAGTTACCCGGCTCAGCCTATGAGCCTGTCAAAGCCAAACACCAAAGACGAATACGGTAACGACGATAAGGGCGGCCGAATACCAGGTGCGGTTCATGCAGGAATAAACCGCACGCGCCCGGATGATTCTGTCGGGGACTAGCTCTCCGCCCGGTCTGGTGGTGTGGACCGAAGTCGGACGGAGAGTTGTGCGCCGGGCCCCGTCGCGTGACGAAGCTAGGAACGTGCCGTGAAGGCCTTATGACTGGCACTCAGTGCAGGTTGACGTTATCCAGAGGAGGCCGAAGCTCTGCCGCGCGCTGGTCGTGGTCCTTCTTCCGGAGCTCGCCTTCCTTGCGTTCGAACTCGATCATTTCCTGCGTGGCGGTTTCCAAAGAATCGATTGCGCCTGTCCGCATATGGTTGCGTGCTATCCGCCATGCTCAACTCCCCATACCGCGGCTCCGGCCGGCCAAGAGCCAAAGCCGATCCGCCATGTCATCTACGTCCTGCGACACTCCACCGCGCGGGTCGTCAGTCTCCAATCAGCTTCTCTTACTAGCATTTGGGAAAACAAAGAAAGCGGACGTGCTGGGCTCTTGCGCGGCCGGTCTCACCCCTGCCCAGGGGGCGTGCCGACGGCGGCAACGCAGGCGGAAGACAGCGTTTTGTTCAGCGAGCTAGGATATCTCTTACAGCGGGTTTCGCACCGCACGCGCGAATACGGTCTCGTCCACTAGGCGCCAATAGGCGTCGATGGTGTCCCTGTCTTGCGCGCGTCGCCCGCTCGTCACATGCATCTCAGGGCCGAAGCCTGACAGCGTGGCAGTAAGACTGACCATCATGTAGTGGAAAAGGATGGGATCGACTAGGGGCAGCAGCCCTTGTTCTTGAGCCGCGACGATCTGGGGGATCAGTCTCGCCAGCAGCGGCGTCAGAACGGTATCGGCAACCCATTTCAGGCGCGGATTGTCGGTAAACGATTCTTGCCGCATGAAACGGTGAAACTCGGGAAAAGCTACCGTGTAGCGGTAGAGAATGGCGTACTCCTCGCGCAATCGGGCGAGCGGCGGCAGGTCGGCTGTCTCCGGCGCCGAAACATCCCACCCTCCCCTGATCTGCGCGAACGCATGCTCGGCCGCTGCGCGCCAGAGAATGTCCTTGCTGCGATAATGGTAGGTGATGAGCGGATGTTGCAGGCCGAGCCGGTCGGCAATCGCACGAATGCTTGCGCCCTCGAATCCCCGCGCGGCAAACTCCGCGATGGCCGCGTCCAGAATCAGCGCCCGCGTCTCGAGCGCGCGTTGCTGTTCGGCCCGTTTGCGCGGACGCCTCGCCTGCGTGTCGCTTGCCAATTTTCTTGCCGGTTCTCTTACCCGTTTCGCGCTCTTGCCCATGTTCGTTGGCTAACACGATTGGACCAGAGCCGCCAAGCGGCGGCGATGCACTTGCGTATTCTCAGCCGGTGCTCGCCTTGCCGCGGGCAAACTCCTCGATCATGGCCTCCCGCATCGCGAACTTCTGGACCTTGCCGGTTACGGTCGAGGGGAAGCTCTCGACAAAGCGGATGTAGCGGGGAATCTTGAAGTGCGAGATCCGGTCCTGACAGAACCTGCGCACCGCCTCCTCATCAACCCTGGCGCCGGCCTTTGCAACGATCCAGGCGCAGAGCTCTTCGCCGTATTTCGTATCAGGCACGCCGAACACCTGAACGTCCCTGATATCAGGGTGCTGATACAGATGCTCCTCGACTTCCCGGGGATAGATGTTCTCGCCGCCGCGGATGACCATGTCCTTGATCCGTCCGACGATGCGGCAATAGCCGTCGTCATCGATGATCGCGAGGTCGCCGGTGTGCATCCAGCCGGCGGCATCGATCGCCTCCCTGGTTCGGGCTTCGTCGTTCCAATAGCCGAGCATCACCGAATATCCCCTGGTGCAGAGCTCGCCGGCTTCGCCGCGTGGCACCACCCGGCCCTGGCGGTCGACGATCTTCACTTCGAGGTGCGGCTGGATCCGGCCGACCGTCGAGACGCGGAGTTCAAGGGGGTCGTCGCGGCCGCTCTGGAAGCTCACGGGACTGGTTTCGGTCATGCCATAGGCGATGGTGATTTCGCTCATATGCATGGTCGAGGCGACTTCCTTCATGACCTCGATGGGACACGGAGCCCCAGCCATGATGCCGCGCCGAAGCGAGCTCAGGTCAAACCGGGCGAACTCGGGATGATTCAACTGGGCGATGAACATCGTGGGCACGCCGTAGAGCACGTCGCAGCGCTCCGCCTCAACGGTCTCAAGGGTCCTTAGCGGATCGAAAGTCTCCGATGGGTAGACCATCGTCGCCGCGTGGGTGACGCAGCCGAGGTTACCCATCACCATTCCGAAACAATGATAGAGCGGGACCGGGATGCACACACGCGAACCAGGCTCGATCCCGGTCGCCTCGCCAACAAAGAAGCCATTGTTGATCAGATTGTGATGCGAGAGCGTTGCTCCCTTCGGCAAGCCGGTGGTGCCGCTGGTAAACTGGATGTTCACCGCGTCGTCCATCTGAACCGTGGCCGCAACGGAATCGAGCCGGCTGTTGCCAACCTGCTTGCCACGATCCGATACCCAGTCGAACGTGAGGCAGCCGTCATGCTTGCCTGCGATCGAGATGACGTATCGCAGATCCGGCAGACGCGCGCTCTTCAGCTCACCACCGCCATGTCCCAGCTCGGGGACAAGCTCGCGAATCATGGCGATGTAGTCGCTCGTCTTGAAGCGCGCAGCCGTAATCAACGCGCAACATCCCACGGCCCGCAGGACGTGCTCCAACTCGCTCAGACGATAGGCGGGATTGATGTTGACGAGAATCAAGCCGGCTTTTGCGGTCGCAAACTGTGCGATCGTCCACTCCGCGCAGTTCGGCGCCCAGATGCCGATCCGGTCTCCCGGCTCCAGGCCGAGGGCGAGCAGGCCCGATGCAAACGCATCGGATCGCGACTTGAGCTCCGCATAGGTCCAGCGAATCTTCTGGTGGGCGACAACCAGCGCTTCGCGCGAGCCATCAGTCGCGCTCACCTCATCCAGAAGCGCACCGATGGTCTTCCCAATCAGGGGCTGGCCGCTATTCCCGTGGACGTAGCTTCCATGTGGCACGAATTCCTCCCGGTCATGCAAGCTGTTTGATGATTGCCCGCGCGCGACGACAACCGCCGCGGGCCCCTCATTTTCCTTCGAAGACGAGCGTCGGCGGCTCGATGTCCTTGTCGAAGGCCGCTGCCGTATTGGCAAACCCGCGCTGCGCATCGGCGCCGGCGTAGAGCTCCATCGCAACATCGAGCATCACGAGGTCCGCGGCAGCGACGCCGCCGCTCGACCACGCCTTGAGCAGCGTGCGGGTTGCGGCATACGATCGGGTCGGTCCCGTCGCGAGCTGCGTTGTCAGTGCGGCAACTGTGGCCGAGAGCTCGCCCTCGGGCACCACATGGGTCGCGATGCCGAGCTGGCCTGCGTCTCGTCCAGACATCGGCTCGCCGAGCATGGCAAGCCGCGAAGCGCGCGCCCGGCCGGCGCGCTCTGCGATCCGCTGGAGCGCGCCCGCGATCGGCAGCATAGCCGTGGTGACCTCGACACAGCGCAATGTGGCATTCTCCGCCGCAACGAGAAAATCGCAAGCCAGCGCCAGCTCGAAGCCGCCGCCGAACGCAATGCCCTGCACCACTGCGATCGTCGGTATCTTCAGCATTTCAATGGCGCGATAAGACGCGTTGACCTCGGCCACGAACGTCCTGAACCAGTTGACGTCCTTGCCCGGCCACTCGCGGACCTCGCCGCCGAAGCTGAAATGCGGCCCCTCCGCACGAACCACAAGCACGCGGATGTCGCTGGTGCTGGCCTGGTGCACCGCAACCCGCAAGGCCTCCGTGAAGCGCAGGTCGAGGCGGTTGAATGGCGGATTGGCCAGCACGATGCTGCCGACGGCGCCATCCTGTTCAAATCGGATCGTCATGGTCAGGCTTCCTCCTCTGTGCCGACGGTCAGGTCGGGCGGTGATTGCCGGCTTCGGGAATGATCGGCAGCAGCAGGTGCGATGGCCGCTCGGCGTCGCGGTAGACCCGGTGGGTCACGGTCCTGCTGCTACAGACGTGGTAGGGGATGTATTCGACATTGGTCATAGCGCCGGTCCCGGTCGGAACGTCCATGGACGTGATGTCGAGACAGATCCGGTGTCCGGCCTTGAACTGGTTCGCGGTCGCCAGGATCTGGATCTGGTACTCGATGACTTCGCCGGGTTGCACGGCTGAGACCGAGTCCCGGGTGAGCTTGTGGAACGGCTCCCAGGGTTTTGAGCGCTTCTGGTCGAGCGCCCGGTAGGAGGCCTTCAGCCAACCTCGCGTCAGCTCCCGCTCCGGCAAGGTGGCGGGGACATCGCGTTCACCCTCGCGCGCCGTACGAACCGAGACGTCGGGCCCGACGTCCTTGAGCGCGACGATCCAGTTGGTGTCGTCCTGATCGATCGCGGCATGGAGGGTGAGCGTAATCGGCCCTGCGACCGTGACATCATGCGGCAACGGCTCGGTCATGTAGCGCAGCCGCTCGACCTTCGTTGTCCGCGTCAACGGCATCTGGGTGAAGACATCCGGCTCGCGCGCGGCTGCGCCAACCTCCGCCGCCGGCCGCGGCGGCTCCGTCGTCAATCCCTCCCAATGCGAGAGATAGAACTTCGTCCACTGCGTTTCCGGCAACGGCCATTCCGTCCCGGTGCGCCATTCGTTGGCGCCCATCAGCCAATACCGCACCGGCGGTTCGTTCATGATGCCGGTGTCATGGCCCTTCAGCCAATGGTCGTACCAGCGGATGATCTCGTCGTGATATTGATGGAACGGCCGCTCCAGATGCGCAGGACCAGTGAAGAGCAGCTTCTTCGGCGAATCGACGTTCTGGAAGTAATGCTGTGCGCCCAGCCAATGGAGCTTGTAGGTGTAGGCATAAGCTCCTGATCCCGTATAAAACGGGATCTTGATTTTCCTGAAGATCTGTTCCGCGCGCTCGACGGTGCCGTCGGGCTCCCAGGGATGCGTCATCATGAGATACATGATGAAGGTGCGCTGCCCCTTCTGGGTGAGGATGTTGAAGAGATTGATGTACTGCTTGAAGTCCGGATTCCGCATCGCCTGGCGCCAGAGCTCTTCCTCTGCGGCGGGCAGCTCGGTGGGCCGATCACGCTGCTCGTGAACCGTGCTGAAAACGTCGAGCAGATACGGAAAGCTGTGCAGCACGCCCCCAGGATTGAAGTCGCGGAAGCCGAACATGCCGCCATAGGCGCTGCACGCATCGTAAGGGAAGATCGCCTTCAGCGCCGGATGTCCTTGCGCGGCCGCGCGCCATTGCTCGCCGGCAAAGCCGGAGATGCCGACCATTCCAACCTTGCCGTTCGACCATGGTTGCTGCGTGATCCATTCGATCAGGTCGTAATGGTCGGTATCCTCGTGGCCGTAATGGCCTTCGGATTTGGCCGATCCTCTCGGCTGAGCGATGACGTGAACATAGCCGTTGGCGATGAAACGCCGTGTGTCGCCCGCCTCGATCGGTCCGAACCACAACGGCGCGTGCGCCGGCTGCCGCGGCAGGATGTCGGCAATGTCGGGGCCCTGGATGTCCTTGTTGTGCAGCGCTGACGCATACAGCACCGGGTAGGCGCCTGCCGCATCCGGACGGTAAACGTCCACAGCCAGGCGCGTGCCGTCCCGCATGGCAACGCTGATGTCCCGTTCCTCGATCATCGCTTCAGCTCCCGCTTTCGTGACGCTTGTGGCCAACGTTCAGCAATCGTCGGAGACGGGCGAATACGGCACTGCCTCCGACCGAACGGAGCATGCCATTTACCTTTACGATCGTAAAGTATAATAATTCGAACCATCGCGTCTGTTCTTGCAACGGTGCGTTCCTCTGGCAGGACAATGGGCGCGTCAGTGAAGAGTGCCGCACTGGTAGGGCATGTGTTCGACGCCCGGCCGGCGATACGGTGAAGCCACTCGGCGGGCCGCTGCCGTGTTTTCAACAGCCGCATCTGGCGGCCACACAGAACACGGCCAGCGCAAGCGAGACCAGCCGGCCCGGTAGCCAGCGATCAGCAGCGGGCCACCGCCGAATTCCAGGATGACCGCCATTATGATCGCGAGCGGCAGCGGTGATCATCATGCCGCCGCGATCAGGAAGTCGAAGCTGTCAGTCGCAAGGCAAAGCTCGACCTCGATCGCAACTGAGCTGGTGTCTCTGCGCTCTACCGTTAGGAGCCAGCTGCTGCCACTCTGTTGCTCCTGATGGAGGATGAGGATTGCGATCAACTCCGCCGGCGGCATCAGCGGCCCCTTTTCCGCGGCAGCTTCAGACCGACGAACGGGATGCACTGGCTGACGCCGATCCATTCAGCTACAAGGCGGTGCTACTACCCGACGCGGATCGCCGCATCGATGCCTTTGTGGCTCAAGTCGATCCGCCGATTGGTGACGACACATTGCAGCCACGATTGACTCGATCGGTGGTTGCTCAAGCAATTCAGTTGGGCTCTCTCGTTACCTCTGTAATCAAGCGGCCAGCGCGGTCTGCTTTGGGAAATTTACGGCTTTCGCACCGCGGCGCTCCGCCCTTTCGACGTGGCAGCAGCCAGATCCGGAAAATCTTCAAAAGATCGCTGTCGCGTTTTTGTTCGGAATGACTGATCCCGATACCGGCGCTCATCACCTGGACATCGCCAGCCACGGTCCGGATCTGAGAATTTTCCCTCGCTTTCCCCGGCTAAGCGTACCTCAGGCGTTGCCCGATACCAAGAAGCTCTCCCTTCTTCAGCATCGCATGCCCGAGCGCGATATCGCTCAGAGAGAGGCCGCGGTGCCAAAGCAAGATGGTCTCGTTTTCGCTTTCCCGACCAGGCTTCAGCCCGGCGACAATCTGGCCGAGTTCGGCGTAGAGTGATTCTTCGGACAGCTTTCCGGCCTCAACATGCGCCCGAAGGCTTCCAAACTTTCCGGACTTGCACTGGCCCCAATCGTCAACCACGAGCTTGCTCATGTGCCTTCGCGCACCCGAGCACATCAATGCGCACCGCGACGACATCACAACCGCGCAATTTGCTGTCGATGGCGAGATTGAACAGCGCGAGATCGCGGGTGCCCTTCGAGCTGCAGCTTTGTGCGGACCGACCAGACGTGGCTTGCTCGCGGTGGCGGCTTCGCACGGATCAGCTTGCCTTTGTTCCATGGCTGACGACGCGGCGGAATGCATAATGGGATTGCTCCACTCTCATTCATGATCAGGCTCCTTTGTCAGGGAGATCGATCAGAATGGCTCGCGGCTGGAGCTAAGACTGATCGCGCGACAGCTTTGAGGCAACACCTGTCGTAATATGGTTAGCGGCGACATCGAGGCGAACCGCCTTTGAGACCCATGTCGGAAGTCCTGCCTTTTGACGCACGGTTGCGGTTCTTCGCGAAAGACCGCTTCAAATGGCAAGGTCAGCGGCGCGGAAGCTCAAAATCGCCGCCTACTATGCGAACGAAACCCGGACCCCGTATTGCCGATCGCGCAACCGTGATCTCGATTCGGACTTATACTGATGCGCTCCGGAATATTGGGCATCGAACGCAAGTCTGGCTATTGGATAGCGCGCGTATGGTCGGCCACAGAGGTAGAGGAAGCATGTCTAGATTCAAGTTTCATCACGCAGTCGCAATCCTGTCGATGATGATCACGAATCAGGCGCGGGCGAATGGCATCGAGAGCCGTGAGGTAGCAGCCCCGCCTTGGAGCGGCGTACGCATGGCCGACCACGGCCCGAGCCTGTGCGGCGAACCCGCATGGGTCTACAGCACCGCTGGCGGCCACAGGAAGAATGCGTTGTCGCCTGAGATCGATGCGCCGCATCAGAACGGCGCAAATAAAAGGCACGATGATTGGCCGGCCAATATGATCCTGGGCTAACACGATCACGCTGTACGCAGGCAATGGCCGACCGGGTGAGCTAACTGCGCGTGGCGCTCACGACCTAGCGCCAAAAGAGAAGCGTGATTCCGTTCATTATGGAGGTACATCATGCATTCTTTCTTCACCGAATGGGAGCCCACTTCGATAGCGCCATCTGACCGAGATCTCGAAATCTGCGTGTTGGACTATGATGGTATCGTCCATACGTTCCCACTTGCGTGTCACAAGGACGGACCCAATTGGGTCGACGCTCGGGGTAACAGGCACGTCGATATCCAGCCGACCCATTGGCGCAACTGGGGTGAATTCCGCTGGTCGATGCGCTGAGCGGCCGCGAAAGCTTGGGGACGAGACCTGCGAGTGCAGAGCAATCTGCTGGCGCGGACAGCAAAGGCTGATCCAATCCCTTTTTCCGGAGCAAACCGCGAAAGGCGATACAGCGACAATTGATGTCCGACTCTGGCCCCCAAGCGGACACGTACGGGTTTACGTTCGCGCCCTTCCAGAACGTGGTACGGTGCTGCGTCCCAACCGGGGGACGGCGTTAGATGATAGATTCCAGTATTTTCCGCGACCAGATGACGATCCGACGGCTCCGCCTCGCAGCAGGTCTCGTCATGCTCTCCTATCTCACGCTGCACCTTGGCATGCACGCGCTCGGCAATGTCTCGTTCGAGGCAATGGAATGGAGTACGCGAATTCATGATTTCGTCTGGCACAGTGTGCCGGGAACCATCGTTCTCTACGGCGCGTTCGCAATCCATTTTTCTCTCGCGCTCTATGCCCTTTATGCGCGCCGGAGCTTCCGCATAAGTGCCGGCGAAGTGGTACGGCTTGTTCTGGGCTTCTCCATTCTACCCCTCTTGTTGCACCATTTTGCGGCCGGGCGGTACGTATATTCAGCGTTCGATGTGACGCGCCGCTACGACGTAGTGCTCACCGTCTATTTTTCCTTTGTTCCGTTCTGGGGTTGGCGGCAAGTCACCGTGCTCCTGGTCACTTGGACGCATGGTTGCCTCGGCGTGCATTACTGGCTGCGTGCGCGATCCAACTATCACAAGTTTGCTCCGATATTGCTTGCATCCGCCACGCTCCTGCCAGTGCTCGCTTTGCTCGGGATTTGGCAGGGCACGCGCCAAGTACTCGCACAGTGGCAACTGCACCCCGAATGGCTTCAGATGGCCGTGCGCGACGGTCATGTGCACGATCCAAGCGTGGTCGGGCCGAGTTGGACTCTCGAGGTCCAGCTTTACTCGACTTATGTTGTGCTCCTGGCGCTCGTCTTCGTCGCGCGGGCGGTGCGCTGGCTGGTTGAACGCCGCCGTGGCCTGATTAACATCGCGTATCCCGGCGGCCGTGTCGCTCGCGTGCCAGTGGGCTATACCGTGCTCGAAGCCAGCCGCCGTGCCAGCATTCCGCACGCCGCAATTTGCGGCGGACGAGGTCGCTGCACGACGTGCCGCATCCGCGTGCTGCGTGGGGTCGATACGTTGCCGCCGCCTAGCGCTTCCGAGCAGGCGTTGTTGGATCGCTTACACGCTGGTCCGAGTGTACGTCTGGCATGTCAACTGCGTCCCCGCAGTGATACCGCGGTGCTTCCGCTGCTGCCGCCAGACATTGGCGCGAGCGAGACGCGTCGACGTGACTATTTCAAGGCTTCGGACATTGAACGTTTCGTCGCGATCATGTTTGTTGACATCCGCAGGTCAACGGCCTTGGTCGAGAAGCGGCTCCCTTACGACGTGGTGTTCCTGCTGAACAATTTCTTCGATGCCGTGGCAGGCGCGGTCGTCGATACCGGCGGCATGCCCAACCAATTCGTCGGCGACGGCATGATGGCGATCTTCGGCATACACGCCGGGCCACGCGAGGCTTGCTCCCAAGCGTTAGTTGCGGCGCAACTTATTCATAGCCGTCTCGCCGACATGAATCGAACATTGGCTGACGAGTTGCCGGAGCCAATTGCAATCGGCGTCGGGCTCCACGCCGGCAACGTGATCCTGGGCGAGCTTGGCTACCGGGATCGCTTCCTCCTGACAGCAATCGGCGATCCGGTACATGTCGCGGCGCGCCTGCAGGAGCTGACCAAAGACTATGACTGTCAACTCGTTGTGTCCGACATCGTCGCCGCCACTGCCGGCGTCGAAATGAGCAGGTTTCCTGTGCGCGAGGTAAACGTGCGCGGCCGCGCGGAACCGCTGGCCGTTCGAATCGTCGGCGCCATGAATGAACTGGTCGCATGAAATTGCCGTCTGGAAATCAGCCAATCTTGTTGCAATGCGATGGTCCGCATTGTCGCCTAGGGCACTGCCGGTAGCGCCGTCGGCATGTCCGCCTTTGCCCCCTTTCTGCGAAGTGGTGACCGACACCGAAGACGTCCGGTTATCGGGGTAGACCGGAAGTGACCGGTCGAGCTTCAAATTCTTAGGCGCGACGCTCATTCTTTCCGCGTTCCTTGCTACGCCGGCCTCGGCATGGGAGGCGATCTCGGGGCCCGCCGCGGCCGTAGCCGCGGACCCGACCTTCTCCATCTATTTGAACAATGGCCGCGGATGTTCGCGCACGACGGCCTCGCAGATACCGCTCGGCGACGCGTCGGGAATGCATATGTCGGTAAGGCCGCATCGCGGGAATCACACCGCTGGCGTCAAGCGCTACTGAACTCCGACTTCGGATCACCAGCCTTCCCTGATTGAGAGCCAAGGCACGCCGTGCATAGACCAACGCCTCGTCGCGATTTCCGACGAATGCGAGAAGTGGCATCGGTCAAAATTGAAACGGGCTGACCGAAATGGACACCTTGCCGTCCGCAGTTTGTTCTACCTTAAAGCCTACCTCTTTTTGCGCTGTCACATCCTCAACGGTCGCATACAACAGGCCAGTACAAGTAACTGCTCGCTTGGCTGTACTTCTTGAATTTGTGCGTATTGTATCATCCAACCTATATGTCGCACCTTGTCTCGCCTTTTCCCAAATGGCTGATTTTTCAGCCTCTGTGTTGGTATTACTTACCATCGCCGCAACCGTGCTCGAATTCTTGACAGCGTAGTTGACAAGCGCGTTGTTGCTGTCTTCCGAAACGATCTTAACCACCGTACCGCGCGCATCCAAAGAAGCACACTCGGGCGTCGCCCCGCCACAACCGCTCAGCAAAACTAGAACAGGGAGACACCCTAAAACCGACCGTCCTTCCCGAAAATGCTTCATCGGAATCGTCACGATCATCTTTCCTATTCCGACAAAGAGACTTTCTTTCGTTACTGGAGCAGCGTTACTGCTGGAGTCCGCCCTAGGTCAAACGACTTTGCTGATGGATTCACGGCAGGCTACTACCGGAACGCTCTCAGCTTGTCTTCGGATTCCGCCGCGAGTACTTGTTTGGCGTGATTGTATCCCGCCGCGACAACCTCGTCATATCGCTTCCATTGCAGCAGTCCGACCTGTTCGATGCGCGGCTGAAACAAAAGATCGACGAATTTTCGCATCGCCTTCTGCTTCGAGACCGAACTGATGAAGGACGAGTTCAGCATTGTTTCAGGCACCGTCGGCAAGCGGTAGCGCCGCATGTTCCACGACCGGAGCTTGTCACGAAGATGCGCGATGGTGCCCGGTATCTGATCGATATCGAACACCCGGCCATCCTCGATCAAGAGGTCGACACCGATGATCTGCCGGGCGCCGAGCCGCGCCATCACGTCGACGGGGAAATTATTGAACATGCCACCGTCGAACATCAGGTGTCCGCCGATAAACACTGGCGGCAGCGCACCGGGAACGGCATAGCTCGCGATCACATTTCGCGCGAGATTTCCTTTGTCGAGAACGACCTCACTGTTGGTGGAAAAATCGGAGGCAATGACGAAGAACGTCTTCCAGGTGTCCTCCGCGTCGATACTGGCACCAGTTGCGTTCTCGATGGCCTGGGCCATCGCCTCGTGGGTGCGCTTGCCCTTGATCAGCGATACCAGTGGAATGAAATTATAGTCGCCGGTGATGTTGCCTTTTGGATGAAGCAGAAAAGCCTTGTGGACGGCGGTAGAGATCCGCTCCGCCGGCAGATCGAGCGCGAGGCAGGTCCCCATGATGGCGCCGATCGATGTGCCCCCGACAAAATCGGCTTCGATGCCCGCCTCCTCCAATGCCTTCATGACGCCGACATGGGCGAATCCGCGCGCTCCACCTCCCGCTAGTACAAGGCCGACGCCGTTGCCCGATACAATCCGCGCCAACCGGCGCATGTCGCGCGCGAGTTCCGGCCTGATGTGGAAGTGCCTCGAGATGCGTCTGTCTTTCAGCCATAGCGCGGTGCCCGTCGGGCTTTTGGTCTCGAGGCCATGCAGAAGGACGAGTGTCCGCCGCGCGAGCGAGACCGGCGTCTCGCCCGCGAGACAGCGGCTCTCCACGCTTGAAGGGCCCGGGTCCTGGCGGCCATCCCCGACCAGCAAGATTTCGTCGCAGTTCAGCAGACAGAACTGCGTCCAGGCGGACTCGCATGGGTCGGCGACGAGATAAACCGCCTTGCTCGCTGCCTCGATCTCGTCGATGTGTTGAGCGATCGCGTCATGATTTTGGCGGACTGCGTGTGCGGCATCTACGCCGAACTGCCGGCGGATGTCATCGCTACCCACGATCCTCGTGGCTGCGCTGTCCCGCCCCGCGTCTCGTAAGCGCTCCGCGAAAGCCGCGGCGTCGACGCCAGGCGAGACGGCAAGAATGGAGATATTGACAGGAACGGTCGGGGCCTGACGCTCTCGTTCCGACCGTCGAAACCGATCGATGACTATTCTCGTCATCTGCAGCGCTACCTGCGGGGATTTGGCGAGCGCCCGTTCGACGATCTGCCGCGTCACTTTGACGACCGATGAATCGCGCAAGGCGACGATGGAAGCCGAGCGTGGTTCGCCGGTGAACAGGGCAAGCTCACCAACGGTTTCGCCGCGGCCGATTTCGCCGAGTCTTTTGCTTTCGCCGTTGGCTTCCGCCAGCGCCAGCAATCGGCCCGACAGCACGAAATAGACGTCGTCACTGTGCTCGCCCTGGCGGAACAGGACGCCGCCCGACGGGAGGTCGATGAATTCGGCTGCGGCCTTGATGCTTGCGATCAGCTCGACGTCGTCCGAGGCGAAGTGGCCCTTCAAAATGGTCTGCAGCAGATCGTGTCTGTGTCGATCGTCCCCGTTCGGTTTCGACATGGACGTGCATCCCATCGGTGGACCACAAAGGTCTGCCAAATCGTTTTACGGTTCGCAATCCCCTCTCAATCTAGACCCGCAGCTGAAGCGTCCCATGCGGCCTGGCGGACCGGGTCGTATCGATCGATCGTCGCGATTGCGGCGGCGCAAACCCAATTCTGCTGCAACGCGGTCATGCCCTCCCGATGCCGGCCGGGCAGCGCGCCCGCCTACCAATTTGCTCTTCAGATGCAAAACTCGAAAACGGCAAGGGTCGGCGAAGCCGCCGAAGAAAGTGCGCCGGGACGGTTGCAGGAATTTGTGTGGGGCGACGATTTGCGCGGAAGCTGACGCCACGGGCAACAGCAGTGCCGCCTCGATGTGACGGCGCAGATGCGCCGGCGCCGTCCATTTAAGGTCGGCACCCGCCATCGCCTCACGCATAGCGCCGAGCGTCTTGAGGTTTTCCGTACAGCCGAAGCAAGTCGCGACGTGCGTTTCGGCGTCGCTGGTATGCCCAGCATCGAGCTCACCGTCGATGAGCGCGTGAACTAGGACTTCGCATTTGGTGCAGTTCATGACAGTCTTCCTAGCCCCGCACCGATCGCCCATCGCTACGCCATGGCGCTAGCCGCTAGTTGGCTGCACCAAGATCGTGCCGTCATATGCGGATGAACGTAGCAGAAGTATTTGTAGGTGCCGGGCGTGGTGAACGTGAACGCGAATTTGTCGCCGGTGTCCAAGGCCTTCGACCTTCGAAAGGCATTATTGTCCGAGGCAATGCCGTGCGGGATATCGTCCTTGTTGGTCCAAGTCACGGTAGTGCCGACCTTCACAGTCAACGTTTGCGGCGTGAAGGTGAAATTGTCGATCGATACGGCGCTCGCCGCCGCATCTTGCGTCCAGCCAGGCAGCACGACCACGGCAGGCATGACGGCTGTCACCGCACCGAGCGCAGCCGCGACGAGTGCGCTGCGCATTGTGTTCGAGATAACCATGGTAATCTCCTTTGCACGTCTCCTCCTGAAGCAGCCCACACCTGGCCGCGGGGCCTTTTCCCGGCTTCAACGAAGTGACTTGGCGAGGACGTCCTTTATTCCGCCCAAGATGCCGAAATCCGTCGCAACGGGACAGGCTTGTCGGCGATAGCAGGATGAGGACGTAGAACTGGAACGGTGATGCGCGATCTGATCAACGACTCTTTGCAGGAATAAAAAGATTCGCGGATGAATCTTTCGAGACAAGAGGGTCCGATATTTCGGCGATCAGCCGAGATGGATGCACAACAAGCAGATGCGGCGCTTGCAGGAGCGACGGATGCGCAAAGCTCTACGCGGCGTGCCGGGTGAACGGGAGGCTGTATGACGAGACGGCACGTGCGTGGAAACCGTACCACGCTAGGCGAAGCTCGAGCGCCGATTGGGATGCGGGAGTCGCGACCCATCGGGCCCAACCAATAATAGATTGTTCGGAGTTTTGAGCCATGCTCCTCCACCGTCCGAATCCGCTTGACGCGCCACTCTATCGCCGCCGTGTGGCAGAAGTCTCTGAAATCCATCGGATTGTGAAGGCCCTGGTTGAGGTCCGGATAGCCTGGAAGCTGACGCAGAACGATGTGTCCAGCCGCATGGGCATTCGGCGCGATCACTTCGCCCGCCTTGAGACCGGCGTACAGCCGCCCGTGCTGGCCACGCTGGAGAAATGGGCTGACGCGCTCGGCTATAGACTCGGTTTAAGGCCGAAGAACGGGGAATAATGATGCGCTCCTAGCTGTACGCTGACGCCCTCGCGCCACGACTATTTCCCAGCGTCTTAACTCGTGACATGCCCCCAGTAGATGCGTGGGGTATGTTGTATTCGCCAACAACAGCTTTGCTTCCGTTGTGAAGCTCGTCTGCGAAAACCCTTATTGGAGAAGCTGGGCCAGCAGCGCCGCCCAATAGGATTTCTGGGCGTGATCGAACAGGCCGAGGTGCTCGGCGACCGCCTCGGCTGCCAGACTGGTCAGGTCGGCTCGCGGCAAGCGCACGAACGCTTCGGCATCGCCGCCGGACACAGCGATCTTCAGACCCTGCTTCCGCGCCAAATGCATCATGGCGGCATTCTCAACCAAGCAGTTCATGAACAGTATGCGCACACCCCAGTTGCGGGCGCGCGCCGAGCAACGTGCGAGCAGAGAGGCGGCAAGGCCGAAACGGCAGGCTGGCCTTCAGCCCAGCAGGTTGGCAACGTCGCCGGGGCGCCGACCATGTGGCGACATCCTTGTATCGCTCGCGATCGGCACGTTCATTCAAGCATTCTTCGCACGGCCCTGGGTTGGGGCGACCCGGTCGGCCACGCGAGACCCTCCTGCTTCTAACCTCATAGCATTCGTCTCGGCGGTCGGAATCAAGGAAGTCGCTGCGAATGGATCTCTGCCCAGATGCCGGCGTCGCTCAAAGCACAACTAGATTAGAGACGCGACAGCGAATGTCGCCAGAAAGCTCGCGGCCGCCACCAGAAGACAAAAGATCAGGCCAAAAAGTCCGGCAAGGCTCCGGTCCAATTCGATGCGGCCGTTTCTAATCCGGTAGTAACTCAGAAACTCTTGCTGAGAGGTCCGCAGCGGATTAGCCGTCAAGGGCTGAACAACAACCTTGTCACCGGTAATGAGTTGGAGAACAACGTGCGCGACGCCGCATCCGATGAGATCGAGCAACATCCAAAAGATGAGTTCAAAGACGAATGCAGTCATACAGTTCACATTGTCGACCGCTAACAAGGACGGTTGTCAGTAGATGAGGGAGGAGCGGAAGTTTGCCGCTGCGCCATCCGACGCTTTTGACCCAACCGAGACATTGGCACGGGACTTCTGTCCTGCATTGTCGTTAGGACCACGGCGGCTCTTCGCTCGCCCCGGCTGCCTCATGGTGGATCGTGAAGCCCGCCGAACGCAAGCCGGTCAGCAACACAGTTCTTACAGAGGCAGGATCGAAGCCAATATCCTTGGCGTTTGGTGGATGTGCCTCGCTGCCCTTCAATCGGAGCGCCAAGTGCAATTGCTCGCAAAGGTGCTGAACCAGGAGATTGACCTGATCGTCAGTCATGATGTTCTTTTCCTGTCCCGCGATGATGAACCTTGACACGACGCATGCAGACATACGGAGTATCGGGATTTTACAGTTTCCCTCCCGGGGCTGGTAAGCCGCCGCCCGCGCTCATTTGAGCGGGCGGCGTTTTTGCTTCATAGACCCGCGCGCCCTACACGCAGCGACCCCGCCTCGCGAAGTCGCGTGGTAGGGCCGCCTGCCGTCCGGACTTGGGCTGGATCAGTCCAGTCGGCCAGCTCAGTTTATTCTCCGTCAAAGTGAAAAGGTGACTGCGCAAAAGGAGCACTCCGTTGGGTGTCCTAATTCGACAGATCGACTGTCCTATTAGGACGGTCAAGGTCGGGGAGCGTCGGGACCACCGCGCACGGCCAGCGTCCGTGTGCAAGTGCGATACAATAACCAATTGCGCTTTCGGTTTCACAGACGTAATTTTTATCCATCGGAACAGCCGATAGATATCATCGAAATAAATCGGGTTTTGCAAAGGACGTCCGGCTTCTAGGTTCGTGTTGCTTTCAACCACAACCCAAGGAGCCAACATGAGTGTTACATCCATCCAGACCGCCCGTCCCTCCCGCCGCATCGGCGCATGGTCGCTGCAAGGCGTGCTGGCTGCGGCATTCCTCGCCGCAGGCGTAGCCAAGCTGACCGGCGTGCCTTTCATGGTCGACCTGTTCGCGCAGATCGGAGTCGGACAATGGTTCCGCTTCGTGACCGGCGCCGTGGAAGTGGCGGGCGCCGTGGCCCTGCTCGTTCCCGGCCTGGCTTCGGTCGCCGGCCTGTTGCTCGGCACCACCATGATCGGCGCAACGACGGCCCATCTGTTCGTGCTGCACACCAGCCCTGTCCCGGCGATCGTCCTGGGCCTACTCAATGCGGCCGTCGTCTATCTGCGGCGGGATGAACTGACCGACCTGATTGAGCGCGTGAAGGGCTGACCCCGTCCCGCGACACAAGATCCAGGAGAACGAAGATGACGACCGATGCAGTGTTCACGCGCCCGACGCACTCAGAACCGATCTCACGACGGATTGCCCTTCGTACGCGTGGACACTCGCACGACCGCGTCACCCGGCTGGTAAGTCCGGGCGACATCGGCGAGCGGATCAAACCGTTCGTGTTTCTTGACTACTTCGACGCCGATCCGGCGTCGGCTCCGAAATTCGGCTTTCACCCCCATTCGGGAATTGCGACCCTGACCCTTATCCTGTCGGGCCAGGCTTCCTACAAGGAGACCACCGGGCGCGGAGGCGTCATCGACACCGGCGGCGTCGAGTGGATGCGCGCCAGCAGCGGCGTCTGGCACACCGGCGGAATGTTCGGCAGCGAGCGGATCAAGGGCTTTCAGCTTTGGGTCGCCATGCCGCCCGAACTGGAGCTTGCCGAACCCGAAAGCCAGTATCTCAGCGCCTCCGATTTTCATTCTGCCGGACCCGCGCGGGTCATCGTGGGCGAACACGATGGCGTAAGGAGCATCGTCGGATCGCCCCGCGGCGTGACCTATCTCGACGTGCATCTGAGGGCCGGCGAGCGCTGGACCTTTCGCCCGGCCAAGGGCCACGACGTCACTTGGCTCGCATCGCACAAAGGGACCCTGGCTACACCGGAACGGATATCGACGGGCGAACTCGCCGTGTTCGAGGAGAGCGACCGGCCGATCGAGTTCGAGGCGCTCACGGACGCCGGCTTCGTGCTGGGCTCTGCAGTCAAGCATCCCTACGATCTGGTGACCGGGCACTACTCGGTGCACACCAACGTGGATTCCTTGCGGATCGGTGAGAAGAACATCGCCGATCTCGGCCGCCGCCTCCACAACCAGGGTGTCCTGGGACGGGTGGGACGCTGAAGCGGCTGCTCAATCAGGACGAAGGAGAGGACCGATGTTCGGAACAGATTCATCTCAGCTTCTACGACGTGTGGCGGGAGTTACCCCGGAACGCCGGGACCGTTCTGATCGACGCTCGCCGCTGCGAGGGGAGCACTTCCCGGTCCATGCAAATGGCCGCGAAATCGTCGCACAGGACGGCGCCATCATCGCGGTTGCCGGCGACGCCGCGATGAGCGAGGAGATCGTGCGACGCCTGAACAGAACCGACTGGAACGACCAGGAAGACCAGTGGGCGCTCTGATCGCTTTCGAAAGGTAGATCCAATGCTTGACGCCGTCTCGCTCGATCAACTGCGCACGTTCATCGCCGCGGTAGACGAAGGAAGTTTTTCGGCCGCCTCCCGCAAGCTGCTGCGGGCCCAGTCCGTGGTGAGCGATACGATCGGCAATCTCGAGGATCAGATCGGCGTACAGTTGTTCGACCGGTCCGGTCGCTATCCCAAGCTCACGCCGGAGGGATCGGCGCTGCTGGGCGATGCTCGCAACATCATCACGAACGTCGACTTGCTGAAAGCCCGCGCCAAGGGCATGTCGGCCGGCCTGGAGCCGGAGCTGTCGGTCGTGATCGACGTGTTCTATCCGATCGATGCGGTCACGCAGGTCGCCACCGAGTTCCGCCAGAAATATCCGGGCGTTGCGCTTCGGATCTATGTCGAAGCACTCGGAGGTGCCATCAAACCCGTGCTCGAGGGACAGTGCAGCATCGGCGTGGTGGGGTCGCTCCCCGTCATTCCGGATACGCTGACGTTCGAAAGACTGCCGAGCATCACGTTTCTCATGGTCGCCGCGCGGGATCATGCCCTGACGTCATACCGGGGCAAGATTCCCAAGGACATCCTCGGAAAGCACACGCAGATCGTCCTCACCGACCGATCGGAACTGTCTTCCGGACGCGAGTTCGGCGTCATGTCGTCGGCGACGTGGCGGCTGGCCGATCTCTTCGCCAAGCATCACTTCCTGCTCAAGGGTCTCGGCTGGGGCGGGATGCCCTTGCATGTGGTGCGCAAGGACATCGAAGAGGGCCGCCTCTCGGTGCTGCCGATCGAGGATGTCCCTCCGGAAGGCCTAATGCTGTCGATGTCGGCGGTCTGGCAGACCAAATCTCCGCCCGGCCCCGCCGGCCGATGGTTCGTCGATCGCCTCAAGCAAATTCCCGTGACGGCGGGAAGGCTGCCGGCGCGCGTCCGGCAGAAGGCAAAGCCGCCTGCGAAAAGGAAGGCCCGTTCCCATGGGTGAGCTCATAGGTGGAGTTTGGCAACGCAGCGGAGTAGGCGCGGTCCTGTCGGATGGCGTCCTCAAGCGGCCTCCGTCGATATTCCGCAACTGGATAGGTCCGGATGACCGCGGCGACCATGGAGCGCGCGCGTTCGGCGCGGAGGCCGACCGCTACCATCTGTACGTCTCGCTCGCATGTCCCTGGGCCCATCGCACGATCATCATGCGGAACCTGAAAGGCCTGGCGGGCCTCGTCGGCATGTCGGTGGTGCACTGGCACATGGGCGACGAAGGCTGGACATTCGAGCCCGGCCCGAACGTGATCCCGGACACCGTCAACGGCGCAACCAGGCTCTATCAGATCTATCAGTTGGCCGATCCACAGTGCACGTCGCGCGTCACGGTGCCGGTGCTGTGGGACAAGAAGAAGCGCACCATCGTCTCCAACGAGTCCGCGGACATCATTCGGATGTTCAATTCGGCGTTCGATGGAATTGGCGCCAAGGCAGGCGATTACTATCCTGAACGACAGCGTGCTGAGATCGACGAGATCAATTCGCGCGTCTATGCCGATTTCAACAACGGAGTGTACGCAGCGGGGTTTGCCGGCTCGCAGGCGGCCTACGAAGCGGCGGTCGATAGGGTCTTCGATATGCTCGAATGGCTGGAGAAACGCCTCTTGAATCGGCGCTTTCTGCTGGGCGACAATTTGACGGAAGCGGACATCCGTCTCTTCACCACCCTCATCCGCTTCGACTCGGTCTACTTCGGGCACTTCAAATGCAATCGCCGGCAGATCGTCGGTTATCCATCCCTGTGGCGGTACACCAGGGAGCTCTACCGGTATCCCGACATCCGGCCGACGGTGAATTTCCAGCACATCAAGGCGCACTATTACGGAAGCCATCGATGGATCAATCCGTCCGGCATCGTCCCGGTGGGACCGGATCTCGACTTCGGCGAGCCCGCGGATTCCAAACCGTCCTACGGAGAACGCTGATGCACAATGTCGTCGCCAACGGCGCCAAGATTCCCGCAATCGGATTTGGCACCTACGGGACCGCGCGCGAGGAAATGCTGCGGACGCTTCCGGCAGCGTTGAAGGCCGGCTTCCGCCATATCGATACGGCGCAGATCTATCACAACGAGATAGATGTCGGCGAATGCGTCGCATCTTCGGGCGTTCCGCGCTCCGAGATCTTCCTCACCACCAAGGTTTGGGTCGCCAACTATCCGGAAGGTCGCTTCGCTTCGTCCGTCGATCAAAGCCTCCGGAATCTGCGAACCGACTACATCGATCTGCTCCTGCTGCATTGGCCTCACGAAGGGGTGCCCCTTGCGGATCAGATCGGACTGCTCAACGAGACCGTGAAATCGGGCAAGGTCCGTCACATCGGGGTCAGCAACTTTAATCGGCGGTTGCTCGATCAGGCGATCGGCCTTTCCGCGGCTCCGCTGGTCACCAATCAATTCGAATATCATCCGTACCTCAACCAGTCGCTGATTGCAGGTGCGACGCGCCACGCAGGGCTTGCGGTGACCGCCTACTGCGCGATGGCCGTCGGCCGGGTGCTAGGCGATCCGACACTTGCGGAAATCGCGGCAACCCACGGACGGAGCATTCCGCAGGTAGTGCTTCGATGGTTGATACAGCAAGACGGCGTCGTCGCCTTGTCGCGGACCACCAACCCCAATCGCCTAGCCGAGAACCTGACCGTTTTCGACTTCGAACTGGGCGATGATGAAATGGCCGCCATTCAGACGCTCGCAGAGCCGAACGGCCGCATTGTCAGCCCGCCGGGACTGGCCCCAGCGTGGGATCCTTAAGGAGCACCGCGGCCGATACTCGGACGCCGGCATCGACCGAGACCGCCCAAGGATGCAGGCGCTGGGGGAATGGGCTTCGGCCCACCTCCCGGCGATCGAGAAAGCACGCACCAGGACCTGCGTGATACTTGCGTCATGCTGCTCGATCGAGCTGGCTGCGACTTGCTGACGATCTGCGACATCACTGGACATTCATACCGAAGCGCACAGACCATCGTGAAGCACTACCGCGCCCGCAATGCGGCTCGTGCCGATTCCGGCATCGACAGGCTTGAATTGCAGGTTCGAAAGGAAGGGATGAAGGGCTGAACGGACAGCGGCAGAGTTTCGTTAATCCGGTGGAGGCGGTGTAGCGCGCAATCACCCCCCAACGATTTGCGCCTTCCTAAGGCGGGGCGTACGCTCCATCTCTCGCCGCCATCCGCAAACAAGGACCGTCTGAGCTCGGTGCGATGAATAATTCCCCAAACATCCGAGACGTCGCACGGTGTGCGACGTCCGACCCCAAAAGCGTCGCACGACACTCGGTTTGTTCTTTCGAAGGAATGAAAAAAGCCCTTGCGGGCCAATCTCTTAATGATGGTGGGCGCACCAGGGCTCGAACCTGGGACCCGCTGATTAAGAGTCTCATCTTTCAGAAGCAATTACAGATACTTAGATGTAAAAAACCGCTGCAATAGCGCTATCGAAATCAATAGGTTACAGACGAAATGTAAATTGCTCGGCCGCGCCTTCAACACCCGCGCCCCCTGCGTCCCGAACGTAAGTAGCAATCGAAAAATCCAGCAAAAACAATCAAGTTCGTTCATGATTGACCACCTTTATCGCCGTCTGTTCACGGCGTTTCGGTGGCCAATCGGTGGTCAGCCTCCGGCACGATTCGGCGGTTATCCGACGCTGCGGTGACCACCTATCTCTGCCGACCTCCGAAAGTGTGACCGGAACCGGGCGGCGGTGTCGCCGCGCAACGCGCTCCGGTGTCGAGTCTGAGCCACCCCCACCCAGCGTAACCCGCTCTCGAAATTTCACCCGTCGCTTCAGATAGTTCTCCGGCTGCAGCGCACCTCGCACCCGCAGCCGCCGTCTACTGTGCATGGGGTTGTTTTCGACTTTTGTCGTTCGGCCGCGGATTGCGCATTCGCCGGAGCGCCGAATCGCATCGCGACCGCAGCCGCGAAGCCTGCAGATCCGCGCCGGGTCCATTGAACGCCGCCGCGCTTCGCCGCGACCAAGAGGCGCATCCTGCGGTCGAAACCTCTGTTGGAGGAGCCCATGGCACCGTCCTACAAACCTGTCCCGCTCGTCGGCGCGGCATTCAGCTCAAATTCCAGGACCGGCGGCAGCGTTCCGGCCGCGTTCGACACCTTCCTCTACCAGCCGACTGGCGGCTTCAAACACGTCAAGCTCACGATCAAGCTCAAGATCAGCCTCAAACAGGCGAGGGGATTTCTGCCGGTCCGGCTGGACGCCGACAACAAGCCGTTCCTCACGACGCCGTGGACCGACGCCCAGTGGTCTGCGTTCGTCAACAGCGCGTCGGCGCAGGCCAACCTATGGAATAACAGGTTCTGGCTCGTTCCGCCGCCCGCCTTTTCGGGGCTCGACGAGGTCTACCAAAAGGATCCGTTCTTCAACAAGTTTCCGAACAAGATCTTTCGGCCGAACCTGCTGTGTGCACTAGAGGTCGACTTCTCGCCCGCAAGCGGTGCCCACAGGACCATCGAGGTCACCAACCTCAACGCCGCCTTTATCACCGCAACCGGCAGGGTGCCCGATCCCGGGGTATTTCGCTCCCACGCGTTTCTTTACGACTCGTTCGACGCGACCCCATGGGCGTTCCCTCTCGGCCACGCCCCCGGCATGCCGGCAAGCCACCCCGTGATTGCTCACGAGATCGGCCATGCCATCGGGCTCGACCACATCGGTGTGCTGACGAAGGCGCCGATCTGCCAGCTCGCGGCGAATCTCAACACGGCAAATGTCGACCGCTATCTGCCCGCGGGAAGCCCGCTCGCGGGCGGCACGAACGCGCTGGTCTGCTATGGCTCAACGAACGCGGCACTCGCGGGCAACATCATGGGCGCCGGCCAGGCATTCTCGAGCGAGAACGCGAGGCCCTGGCTGTGGGCCCTGTACACGCTGCTGGACAAGCTGCTCGACAAGCCCGAGCCGATCACAGAAAAGGCCAAGTGGCGGGTGGTCATGACAGATCCAGGGCCCGGCCGCTGGATCGATAACGGCTTGGACATCATCACGTCGGATCCCGGCCCCGTGCGAGTCACCGCCAATGATGACTCGCTGATCAGGATCAGCGGCGACGTCTTGTTCGATACCGACAAATCGAACATCAAGCCGGAGGCCAACGCGGCGCTTGAGAAGGCCGCAGCGGACATCAAGGCGAGAATCGGCCCGCGCTTGAGATATGTCCTCATCAACGGGCACACCGACGCGACAGGCTCGGCAGACTACAACCAGCGCCTGTCGGAAGCGCGCGCCAAGGCGGCCGCCGATTGGTTCGTCACGCGCAAATATCTCGAGCGCGCCAAGATCCGGACGCAGGGTTTCGGCAAGACCCAGCCCCTTTCGCCGAACACGGATGAGCCGGGCCGAGCCAAGAACCGGCGGGTCGAGCTTCACATCGTGAACAGCTGACGCGCTGATGCGCGGACTGTTAATCCTAGATCGGAGTTCGAAATCGTGGAGAGGAGTCCCTCCCTCTCCTCGGTGGAGAACAGAACCCTAACTCAAAACCGGGGGCATTTCAGGGGAGCAGGTCAGCCGCAACGGCAGCAAGGATGATAGCAAATCCGATCTTGCCCATTACGCGCCTCGCGACTTAGTCCTGTTCCTCGGGAAGAACCATGTTTAGGTAGAGGACAATTCCTGCCCAGATCATCGCAGTCGCAACGGGGGGCACAAAATACGCATGCCACGAGATGAGACATCGCCGCTCCAAAAATGAATTCGGGATCCAGACCGCTGCGCAAAAATGTTGTCAGACGAAAAGCGTCGACGCTCGCAGAAGTTTGTTCCTGAAGGGAAAGGCCGCAGGGTGGTTCCAGCCCCCACTGCGGCCATCCCGGACAACTGAAAATTGATGAGTACTTAAATCTCGCCGGTGTTCTCACAGTAGAACACCCCTTTCCGAAAATGGAGTCGGTATAACTACCGGAATCCGTTTTCCTACGTATTGTGGCCAAATAGCCAGCATGGCACGGCTCGCTCTTCCAGCCCCCAAAGCTCCCGGCTGCCGGTCCAATTGCGGATCAGAGCGCTGGGAGTGCTAGGCCCGCCAAGTGACCGGCGGGCCTTTTGCTGTCACCGCCTCAGCCGCCGGCGGTGCGTCATCAGCCGCTGGCGGTCTCGCTTCCGGTGCTGTCTGCGCCGGCGCTTCATGCCGGGCCCCGCAGCTCGCTATTCCCGCGCGCGTCGTACTCCTTTTCTAGCGCTACCAGCATCTCGGCCGAATGAAACACGGCGAACCGTAAATGGTCGTTTTCGATGCTCGCGTTCAACATCAACTCGGCGGCTATGCCGGTCCTCCTCACGCAATCCCGAAGGTTGGTTTCCAGATCTCGGAAGGTCTGCGCGTGACGCTCGTCGATGTTGACCTCGGAGCGGTCGGGCACCAGCTCGATCACGTTGCTCATGCTGATCCCACGCTTGTCGGCCAGGACCGGCGTCACGGTGCTTGAGAGCAAGAACAGCTGGTCGCTGATTGCCAGCGAGGGCAAGCCGCTCCGATACGTCGCCGCACGGGATTTGGCGCCCGTGCCGTGAGAGTCGGCCGCTGGGTGGAAAAGCTGCCCGCTGGACTGACTTTCGATAATCGGAGTTATTGGAAGTCAGGCCCAAAAGTTCGTAATCGCAAAACGTCAGAGCTCCAGCTTCGTAGCTAACGACCGTAGCTATTTTCGCGCCGTTGCATTGATCCCTCAAGAAGTGGTGCCTTCACAGGATCTTGCGGCCAACGGTAAGGAGGAGTGGATAGATGTCTTGTTCGAAAGGGCCGCGCTTCCGTATGTGAAAACAAGCGGCGTGTCCCGCGACAGCACGCGGCCCGATCTTCCGTGATAAGCAACCGACCCTCATCATCAATAGGAGCAACTAACTTGAAGAAAGCTAAGGTGGCCAAACGGACGGGTAAGCGCCGCGAATGGACGAAAGCCGATCTTAAAGAGCTGAAGGCTCATTCAAAGGCAAGAACGCCAGTAGTCAAAATAGCAAAGCTTACGAGGCGCTCGGTTGGGGCCCTTCGCCAGAAAGCGTTGCACGTTGGGATAGGGCTGGGCCACCGCCGATAACTGATGGTGCAACTGCGCGGCATGACGACGAGAGCGTGCCGCACAGCGATTTCTGAGTTTGAGAAATGACCCAGTCGCGAGCTACCCGGACCCCGACTGATAAGCTTTTGCTCGAAACCTTATCAGTTTAAGATCTGACTCCGCTCCGTACAATTTCCTATCAGGACTCCTTACAAAGGTTCGGCGCGCTTCCCGTTTTCCGATCTGGATTTTTCATTTTCCGATTTGCAATTTTCCTGGCCCGATCTCGGCCTCGGCAATGTGCAGCACGAGCTGAATCTGATTTCTTCGAATGCCTCTCCGACGCAGGCTTTCTCCAATTTCGATCCCAATCAGCCGATCATCGGCTTTTCGCCGCCTCCGGTATTCGTTCCTGGCCTCGCACAAGATCTTGACGACGCCCGAGGAGGTCGAGACCTGGATGACCGCACCGTCAGACGAAACCCTCATACTGCAGCGGCCTCTGCCCGACGGCGCGCTCCGAATCGTCGCCCGTGGAGTGAAGGAAGACGCTCCCGGGTCTACGATCTGACGAGGCTATCTCGCGAGGGGATCTTCCGGCCTCGCTTCGGGATTCATCCCGCGTGCGGATGCTCCAGAAAGAATCGCAGCATTTCCTTCGTGGCATCCGGCCCGTCTCCGTCCGTATAGGATCCGGCGGGGCTCCCTCCAGACCATGCATGGCTGGCGCCGTGGATGTTCCAGTGCTCCAGAATCTCGCGCTGGCCGTCGACGTGGGTCGTTCGGGTATATCCATGCCCTCCCGGAATTTGCCCGCGATGCACTTTCTTCTGCGTCTTGGTCGCTCCGATCGCCTGTTCGACGACCTGGGCGGCATTGTCGGGATGCACGGTGGTGTCGCGATCGCCGTGAAAAACGATGGTCGGCATCATCGGACCGGTCGCCGCAGGACAAGCGCCTTTGCCTCCTTGCCGCATGGCGGTGAACGCCGAGGGCATATCGGTGGCGGCTCCGTAAGGAAGCCCGGAATGGATCCCGACCGCAGCGTATAGATCGCTATAGGTGGCTCCCATGATTGCTGCAGCGGCGCCCCCGGCAGAGAGGCCGGCGACGAAGACGCGCCTTGGATCGATCGAGTAGTCACACATGACTTGGCGAGTGATCCCCGCGATCAGCGAGGGCTCGCCTTCGTCGCGACGCTGGTCGGCTGCGCGAAACCAGTTCCAGCACTTTGACGGATTAGCGCCGCCGGGCTGTGCCGGATAGACCACCAGGCAGTTCTGTTCTTCCGCGATGAAGTTCATTCTGGTGCCGGCCGCAAAATCGTCCGGCGACTGCGTGCAGCCATGCAGCATGACGACCAGCGGGTGCGACTGACCTCGTTGGTAGCCGCTCGGGATGAACAGCTTGTAGGTCCGGCTTCCGGCCTCATTGATGTAGGTGCCGTCGATGAACTTCGTTCCTTCCGGCACGATGTCGGCGATCGAAGCAGGCCCGTGCTTGACGCCCCGCAGGCCCAGCCAGGTGCCATCCTTGGCACGATCGAACAGCAGCCGGTGCTGACGTGCAGTGGTACCCGGAGCTTTGAGATCTGCCCTGCCGACGCGGTTAGATTTGAGGTCGATGTTGGGCGGAACGCCGCCCGGAAGATCGATGAGCTGCGGGACGTGCGATGCAGCAGAGGGCGCATACTCGCCTTTGAACATGCGCTGCAGAAGCGCCGTGGCTTCGACCAGTTGCCCCGCTCGGGTCAAGCGCGTTGCTTCGCGCAGCGTGTCCTGATTCAACACCGTGTTCACCTTGTTCTGTCGGCGAGAGCGGCCTTGACCGCGGGGGTTGCATGGAGGGCTCCGAGTACGGAAACCGAGCCGATGGTCGCGCGGGCGAGATCGGCCGTGACATCCGGCGCGATGTTGCAAAGGCCAAGCACATTGATGTGCAGCATCTCGCCGGCTTGCCGCGCCGCCTCGAGATCCGCGCGCGTGTAATTCCGGAGACCGAGATCCAGGCCTTTACGGGCGGTAGATTGCTTGACGACGTCGGCGTGACGCTCGAGCTGATTACGGATCGCCGTCCGGATGAAATCCGTGCGGTTCGAATAGAACCCGTCCTTCACCATCAGATCGACATGGCCCAAGTCGACGAAGCCGAGATTGATAGTGATCTTTTCGGTTTCCGGAGGCTTCGGCCTCAGCTCTTGAACATTCGAGGGCATTCTTCTCGCCATCCCTTCACCATCTAATTGGATGGTATATGGATGGCATCTCGCTCTTTGCAAGAGGGGCGCGTGATGGAACTCTTGGAGAAAGTGCCCGTCTTGTCCGCTTCGGCGAAGACCTTCTCGACGACGATCGAGACGGTCGAGCAGAAAGGAGGGTAAATGCGTCCGGCCTTGGCGGGTTGCCCTGGTTTCGGCATGGGAGGCCGACAAACCTCCTTCCGCTTGATACCTTTCAACGGGGTCTGCCGTAGCAGCCTCTCGGAAGTGCTTTCCCGATACTCCGAATCCGCAAAGAACATTGGCTTGACGAGGCTAACCGCCGATGAAGAGCTGATTTGCAGGTGCTTGTGCACGGGCGGTTGGAACAGGTGGACAATCTCTTCGCCATGCCGATCGCGAATCCTTGCCCCGTGCTAACCGCTTGGAACGAACAGGTGGACGGAAGGATTCGTCCTGGCGGGAGTGATCTCAATGCTGATGACGAAGGAAAGACGGCGAGCAATAGGGCCGTGCTGGACTACGTGTTGTTGCCGACCGATGGCAAGGTAAAGCGAACCATTCGGTTCTCGGAGGCAGCGCGCGAGCGCCGTGCAATCACTTGCTTCAAAACGGCTGATGCTCTCGTTCGTGCGATCACCCGGAGACTAACCAGGACAAGCCGTGCTTCCCAACCCATGCCAGCGCGGTTGAGCAAGCGACCGAAAGTAAGCCCGCCCAGAACCAAGAGCGGCCACGCGCGGCACTAATCGAACGCAGGTAGAGGAACGCGCCAAGCAGCGTCCCATAATTTCTCCGGAACTCCCCATTGAGCTTCGCAATTTTGGACAGCTCGGAAGACGCTTGGGCTTCATCCGCCATGTGCTGGTTCCTCTCAACACGGTTAGAGCCAGCACCTTATGAACCACTGTTTTGCCCGACGGAGCAAGTCAAATTCGGAATATCGACATTTCCATTCTGGGCCTAACCGTCACGCCACGTCCACAATATCGCGACCTAGACGCGCGCAAATCTGAACTGTTGGGTGCCGCGCTCCGCGCCGTCCGCGTGCCCGTGACGAGCGGTGACCTTTGTCCAGAGAGTGAAGCGTAAGCTGTTTCCACCGCGCCATGCCGGAGCGCCGCTCCGGCGATTGACGGTATCATCAAAGAGGCGAACGAAACGGCCGGTGAAATTGAAGATAAGGCTGTGCTCGATGCCGCCATCGTGGCGAATTCCCAAGCAGTCGAGCATTATGAGATGTGTCGCTACGGCACATTGATCGCCTGGGCCGAAGAGCTTGGTCACGAGGATATAGTGCGCTTTCTCACGACGAATCTGAGCGAGGAGAAGGCGGCAAACACCAAGCTAAACACGATTGCGCTGCGCAAGGGCGTTAACAAAAAGGCTTCGACCGCGGCATAATTTCCGGGAACACTCGAGCGCCTGAAAGATTAGTGCCATCAGTGGTGCCGACATCGCTTCCCCCGGTGATGTTGGCTTTGAAGAACCCCGCGCCCCCGGCCGGGGTTTTTCTCTGTCGCGCTTTGTCCAGCCCGATGGCCCGCCGATCGTCGTTTTAGATTGAGAGCGCTTCTTCACCACACCCTTGCGAGCATTGTCACCGGTCGGCTTGTCGACTGCCATTGAGCCGCCTGCTCTACCTGGTGACAGATGATTTGGGGGTGCTGGACGCGCTTGGCGCGAAGCCGACATGGAGATTGCGGACCTTGAGACGGTCATCCAGGACCTGAAGGGCTGGAGAGTATCGCCGTCCGATCCGGGTCATCGCTTCCAACACCGCAGAGCATTGGCCGTAAATGTCTGCGCATATCGCCAGCGAGATCCAGCACCGCTGCAATCTGCAACTCACCGATGTCCCCTCGCATTTGCAGGAGCTCGTCGACCGCTACGCCGCGCGGGGTTTGCTGAAGTACAGCCTGCGCTTGCTCTAGCGGCAAGCGATCAAGGCGTAATGTCATCGGCGTCAAGGCACCCCTCCCCGGATTCATCGAGGCTGCCCTGGCATCATCGATCGACCGCGTGCCTCCGGCGAACGCTTGATGCCGAGACACCGCAATTAGGCCGAAGCCCAACGGAGCGGTCGGACTTGGCCTTCTAAAAAATCTTCACCCCCACTTGAAACCAAAACTGACTTTGCTAATTTTTATGTCGCCATCGGACGATGATGATGGTGAATGTAATCGTCGCCTACTCATCGGTCAGAGATGGTCCGACAAAGCCGCTGATTGAGAGTCAGCCGCGGATCGATTAAAATCAATGACTTGCCGGTCCCACGACTGCGCTTAACCGGCTGAAAATGGGGATTCGTCGCATGGCCACATCAGTCAGTACATGCCTCCCTAAAAGCGCGATTGCCCCCAGCCCGTTTCCCGTCGAATGCGGCTGCCCGCTTATCCGATTTAGACAGCCACGACGCTGCGAGGATCAATTGCATCGTGGAGCTTCGGACGCGGCTTAACCGCCAAATCTCTTGACCAGCTTTGACCCCTTGGCCGTGCCGATCTGCTGGCTGGTCAAATCGCTGCCCGCACTCAATCCAGGCACCATGAGGTTCTTGACGCGCTGCGCCGCCTGCTTCTCGTTGGAATAGTCGATCTCGACATGATCGAGCTCCATCAGATGCCCAATCTCGTGTGCCCAGGCGCGTCCACTGGCGTGGTCATTGCCATACCACTGGACGAAGCTCGTCGGCTCGGGAACGCCGTTCGGAAACGAGCCCCCGCCGGCGTTCAGATTTGGAATAGAATTGACGAGGTAGATGTGGACCGCATTGTCGGGGTCATGCCGGGACGCCAGAACACCCAGCAGGACCTCGTCACTGCTGCGCCGGCTCTTTGCCATGTCGAGCGGCCTTTCCATCACGCAATCACTGATCACAAATGCGATCTTGGCCTTCGACCAGATCGTATTGACGACATCAAGCGCCTTCTTGGCCGTGTCGCAATCCCATTGCGCAGGCTCGAGAACGCCTCTATCGGCGAACGGCGTGATATAAAGTCTCAGCGGAACGGACATGCGAGGCTGCCAAATATTTCAGGGCAGGAAGAACGGCATAAAGCCGGGGCCGCCACCTCCGCCGCTACCACCCGAGTTGGCCTCCGCCTTCGGCGGCCGCGAGGGCCTTGCCGGAGCCTCTTCACGTTCTCTGCTCCTGCGCTCGACCCTTGCGGATGGCGCCTGACGGGCCTTCTGCTTCTCGCACTCATCGTCGTTGTTCAGGAAGTAACCCGCAGCGCAGGTGATCCTGACGCATTGGTCTCCGTCGCGCTTCTGGCCGGATCCGCAAACCAACGGGCAAACCCGCGCCGATTTAAGCTTGATTGCGTCGAGCGCCTCAGTGCTGGCGGCCTTGGCGTCGAGCGTGGTGCCGGCGTTCTTGTTGAACAATTCAAGCGAACGCCGTGAGGCGGGATCCCAGTCGCCATCGGCCGGTCCGCTGAAGCAGCCAACCCGGCGCAACTCGGCCTGCACCGATTTTGCAAGCTCGGCCTTCGACGGTGGAGTGGGCGGCGGTGTCGGCGCGGACGGCTGTGGAGCCGGCAGCGCGGCCACTTTTGCATCCGGATTCGGCTTGGCCTCTTGCGACGAGTCGGACGCAGCCGGCGCACCAATTCTCGCGGCGACGGCAATTTCAGCAGCCTGACGCCGCTGCTCGGCTTGCGCTGCCAATTGTTGAGCGGTCTCTTTGGCCTTCTCCGCCTCGATACGGGCGTCCTGCGCCGCCTTCAGGTCAGAGGCCGCTTTGGCCAGTTGTGTCTGTTGGGCACCCTGACTAACAAGCCGCGCCTGTTCCTGCTCGGCCTGGCGCGCCTTTTCGGCAGCGGCGACGCGCTTGTCTTCCGCATCGATCTTGGCGAGCTGCAGCTTGGCCAGATTTGCGTAATAGCCGTCCGGATACTGGGCGAGGAAGTAGTTCAACGCATCCTTATTGCCGATCTGCAGTGCAAGTTCATAGTCGTGCCGAATTTCGGCACGTGCCGAGAGCACTGACGTTGCGGGCAGCGGCGGCGGGGCCGGTTGAGGCGCTGCGGCGACCGCTTCCTTGGCCGGTCCTGGTACGAGCGGCACATCGTCACCGCCAAGCGTACCGTACACATACGGCTCCTGCTTGTTGCCGGTGGCTTTCATCACGTCGTCGCGGACAAAGCCGAATACCCTGCGCAGATCCATGCCCGGACTGCCGATATATTTCACCAGCGCGGAGGCATAGGGACTGTTCTTGCTGCCGCCGTCCGACGCCGTCGAACCCGCCTTGGCGGCGAAGGCAACGAGTGTATTCGATGTCGGCGGCTCGATTCTGGCCAGGCCCCGGCTCACAGCCCGCGAGCCGACCGTCCGCTTCATCTTGTCGGCGAAAGGATTGTTGCGGCAAGCGTCGAGGATCACGAGCCGCAGCTGCCGTGCAGGCTCGATTGCCAGCAGCACCCGCTCGAGCGAAAAGGCTTCGTCGTACACATCCGTATCGCGCTCGAGCGTCGCATCCGTCGGGATCAGGTAGTTCGTACCCTCGAGTTCAATGCCGTGACCGGCGTAGTAGACAAGGGCAACATCCGAGTCGCGCGCGACGTCGGCAAAATCGCGCAGGGCCCGCCGCATTTCGGTCGCCTGGAGATCCGTGCGGATCTGCACGACGTCGAAGCCCGCTTTTTTCAGCGTCTCCTCGACGATCGCAGCGTCATTGGCAGGATTGGCAAGCGGTGCGGCGTTTTTGTAGGCGGAGTTACCGATAATGAGCGCAACACGGTTCGCCGCCCAGGCCGGCTGACTGACGAGCAGCACAGCGAGAAAAAACAGGATTCGGCGCAATGTCACAGATCCGTGCAAATGCATCGTAGTACAACTGTTTTTAATGGGTCTTCTTCTATCACACTACTTTGGCAGAATGTG
>NZ_VSSS01000058.1 GCF_008123425.1 Bradyrhizobium rifense | reverse complement strand
ACTTGCCCAGCCTCGACGGGCGAAACAGTTGGGCGGGCTGTCAATCCCCCTTCAAGACATTCCGCTTTACCGGAATTCGGAATAGCGTATGTATCGCCCATCCCGGCTCGACCTGGAGGGACGACCGTACGTCGTCACTGATCGAGAGCCGGGACGCGGCAGCGTCGGTACGAGATGGTGCGGGCCGCCCCATACTCCGTCATTGCGAGCGCAGCGAAGCAATCCAGAGTGTTTCCGCGGAGGGATTCTGGATTGCTTCGCTGTGCCCGCAAGGACGCTGTTGAAGCAATCGCGCTCTATGCTTCTAACTTCACCGTCCCGCGGGTGCCGACATCGCGCCGTTGGCGTAGCGTGACCAGTCCGGTTCGGTCGGCTGCGATGGCCACATGGCCGCGTTGGAGTCGCGCACCGACTGGGCGATGGGGGCAGGCGGCGCCTTGCGCATATGGTGACGGTTGCTCGCTGCTGCGGTCTGGATGGTGATGGCGGTGACCAGCGTGGCGCCGAGAATGGCAAGAGTCTTTTGCATTGGTGTTTCTCCCGTGACGACGTCCCGGTTGTCAGACTTATCATCGTCGTCGCGTCTGACATGGCGATGCGGCTTGCCCAATATCAGCAGCGCCGGCTTCACGATCGGTCGCGCCACTTTCACGATGGGGCGAGCAAATTTTTTGGTCCCGGCTAAATATTCGGCAATCGCCCAGCCGGGCCCGATGGACTTGACCGGCGCAATCCGGTTGAATGGGGCTAATCGAGGTTTAAGGCCCGACAACGATGTCGAAATATCTGCTGGTTCTGCTCTTGATCGCCTCGCCTGCTGCGGCGCAGGTCAAATTGACACCGAAAACCTCGGCGGCGCACTCTGACCCCTGCGCGCCGATCGGACGCACCGCGGACGGTAAGCTGGTCTATTCCATGAAATGCGAGAACCTGCCGGCGCCTCCGCCGCCCCCGCCGCAGGCGGAACTGAAGGAGGCATCGCCGCCGGCTGCCGCTGCGGAGCCCGAGCCCGAGGTGCGGCGGAGCGGCCTGTTCGGCTGGTCTTACGACCGCAGGTGAGGGTCCGGCGCCACTTGCGCGAAGCCCGCTGGAATGCTCTTTGCTTGCAAGTTCCCCGTGGGGCCACCGCCCCCGATCCAGAGAGATGAGATGAGCAAACTCGTTATCCGCGCCGGCGATTTCACCTTCGATGCCCGCTTCGAGGAGCAGGCGGCGCCCAAGACCGTCGCGGCGTTCCGCAAGGCGTTGCCGTTCGAGAGCCACATCATCCATGTGCGCTGGAGCGGCGAAGGCGTATGGATGCCGCTCGGCGATCTCGACTTCGGCGTCGGCTATGAGAACCACACCAGCTATCCCGCGCCCGGCCAGATCATCCTCTATCCCGGTGGCATCAGCGAGACCGAGATCCTGATGGCCTATGGCGGCGTGCATTTCGCCAGCAAGATGGGCCAGCTCGCCGGCAATCACTTCATTACGGTGACCTCGGGCCTGGAGAATCTCGCGACGCTGGGCAAGAGCGTGCTGTGGAAGGGCGCGCTGCCGATCCGCTTCGAGGAAGTCTGAGTGACTGACGCCCGCTACCCGCGCGATCTCCGCGGTTACGGCCGCAATCCGCCGCATCCGCAATGGCCCGGCAACGCGCGGGTCGCGGTGCAGTTCGTCGTCAATTTCGAGGAAGGCGGCGAGAACAACATTCTGCACGGTGACCGCGCCTCGGAAGCGTTCCTGTCCGACGTGCTCGGCGCGCAGCCCTGGCCGGGCCAGCGTCACGCCAATATCGAATCCATGTTCGAATACGGTTCGCGCGCCGGCTTCTGGCGGCTGTGGCGGATGTTCAGCGAGCGGAAGTGGCCGACCACCGTGTTCGGTGTCGCCACCGCGCTGAAGCGCAATCCGGAAATCGTCGCTGCGATGAAGGAGTCCGGCTGGGACATCGCGAGCCACAGCCTTAAATGGATCGAGCACAAGGACATGACAGAGGCGCAGGAGCGCGCCGAGATCGCCGAGTCGATCCGCGTCCATACCGAGGCGACCGGCTCACGGCCGCTCGGCTGGTACACCGGTCGCTCCTCGATCAACACCAACCGTCTGCTGATGGAGGAGGGCGGCTTCCTCTATCTCTGCGATTCCTATGCCGACGATCTGCCCTATTGGGTCAAGGGTCCCAACGGCAAGCAGCTCATCATTCCCTATACGCTCGATGCCAACGACATGCGCTTCATCAATCCGCAGGGCTTTGCCGAGGGTGAGCAGTTCTACACCTATCTGAAAGATGCGTTCGACGTGCTCTATGCCGAAGGCGAGACCGCCCCGAAGATGATGTCGGTGGGGCTGCACTGCCGGCTCGCCGGCCGGCCGGGCCGCGCCGCTGGCCTGATCCGCTTCCTCGACTATATCGGCAAGCACGAGCGCGTTTGGGTGCCGACGCGGCTGCAGATCGCGCAGCATTGGCACGACAAGCAGGCGCATCTCGATGCCTTCGAGATCGGGTGAAGTCACGATGACGCAAATCTCGCTGGCCAATCTCAATGCCGCAAGCCAGGCCGATTTCGTCGCGGCGCTTGCCAATGTCGTGGAATATTCGCCCTGGATCGCCGAGCAGCTCGCGGCGCAGCGGCCGTTTGCCGGCATCAACCAGCTGCACACGGCGCTCATGGCGGCGATACAAGCCGCCGAACCCGATGTGCAGCTGGCACTGATCCGGGCGCATCCCGATCTCGCCAACAAGACGCAGCGCGCAGCGGGCCTGACGGCGGAATCAACCGACGAGCAGAACAGCGCCGGCCTCGACCGGCTGTCGGGCGCCGAATATTCGGCGTTCGAGCGCGCCAACAACGCCTATCGCGAAAAATTCGGCATCCCCTATATCGTCTGCGTGCGGCGTCATACCAAGGATTCCGTGCTGCGCGACTTCGAGACGCGTCTGCGCAACATCGCCAAGACCGAGACGCGCCGCGCGATCGAAGAGATCGGTCGCATCTCGGCACTGCGGCTTGATCAACTCGTCATCGCCGACGACAAGCTGAAAGTGCACGGCCGGCTCTCGACCCATGTATTGGACAATCACGCCGGCAAGCCCGCGCCCGGCATTCCGGTCGCGCTTGTCGAGCTCGCCGCGCTCGGCGAGAGCCGCGTCATCGCGCGCACCGTCACCAATGCGGATGGGCGCACCGACCAGCCGCTGATCAGCGGTCGCCCGCTGCCGATCGGCCGTTACGAGCTTCGCTTCAGCGTCGCCAAATATTACGCCGAGCGCAATGTGCCGCTGTCAGATCCGCCGTTCCTCGACGAGATCCCGCTGCGCTTCGCGATCAGCGAGCCGGAGAGCCACTATCATGTGCCGCTGCTGGTGACGCCCTGGAGCTATTCGACGTACCGCGGCAGTTAATCGCCGAACTTCTCGTGCAGCGCCGGAAACAGCCGGTCCGGCTTGAAAGGCGGTGCGGTGAAGCGGATGCCGGTGGCGTCGGCAATCGCGTTGCCGAGCGCGGCGGCGACCGGGTTGTACGGGCTCTCGCTCATCGACTTCGCCCCTAAGGGCCCGATCGTGTCGGACGTCTCGGCGAACAACACGTCCGTGCGCGGCACGTCCGCGAAGGACGGCAGATGGTAATCGCGGAATTTGGGATTGGTGACGCGGCCATTCGCATCAATCACCATTTCCTCGTAGAGCGCCGCACCGAGGGCCTGCGCCACGCCGCCCTCGACCTGGCCGCGGCACTGCATGGGATTGGCGACGACGCCCGCGTCCGCCGCCTGCACGCTCCTGAGAATCCTGATCTCACCTGTGCCCTTGTTCACGGCGATGCGAAAGCCTTGCACGTTGAAGCCGACGGATCTCGGCGTTCCCTCGGAATTGCCGTGTGCCACGAGCGGACGCCCCGACTCGCGCGCGAGCTTCGCGAGCTCAGTAAAGGAAATTCGCCGCACGCCGCTGACGACGAACTCGCCCTCGAGCGTGCAAGTCCCGGCATCGCAAAGCCATGCGTTGGCGGCAGCTACCTTCAATTCGGCCGCAAGCTGCATGGCGGCTGCCTGCGTCGCCTTGCCGGCAACGAACGTGCCCGTGCTGCCATAGGCGCCAGTGTCGTGGCCGCCATGGGCAGTGTCAGATTGGCGCAGGCGGATCCTGTCGACGGTGGTCGCGAGTACCGTTGCAGCGATCTGTCGGTGCACGGTGCTGGTGCCATTGCCGAACTCGGCGGTGCCGACGGTGAGATCGAAGCCGCCATCGTCGTTGAGCGCGATCATCGCGTCGGCGATGTGGCCGGCGGGCGGCACGGTGTCGATCATGGTCAGAGCGATGCCGTCGCCAGTCAGCCATTCCGGCGACAGTTCGGGCTGCGGCTGATCGACCTGCATCGCGCGCTCGACGAGGTCGATGCATTGGTCGAGACCGTAGGAGCCATAGAGCACGTCGTGATAGTCGGACTCGGGCGGCGACAGCATGGGATCGCCGGGCTTGACGATATTGCGTCGGCGCATGTCGTAAGGGCTGATGCCGAGCTGCCTGGCGAGCTCGTCGATGGCAGCCTCCACCGCGATCAATGTCTGCGGCAAGCCATAACCACGAAACGCGCCGGCCGGCACGGTGTTGGTGTAGACGACGAAGCCGTCGACCCGCTTGTTCGGGCAATTGTAGACGGCGATGGACTCCGACACTGCGTGGAACATCACGGAGCCGCCGTGATTGCCGTAAGCACCCGTATTGGAGAGCACGTCGAGTTGCAGCGCGGTGAGCTTGCCGTCGGCATCGGCGCCGGCCTTGATGTGGACCCGCATCGGGTGCCGCGTCGAGGTCGCGATGAACTGTTCCTCGCGCGTGAGCTCGAGCTTGACCGGCCGACCGGTCCTCAAGGCGGCGAGCGCCAAAATATCCTCGACGAACATCTCCTGCTTGCCGCCAAAACCGCCGCCGACGCGCTCGCAGAACACGCGGACCTTGTCCATGGGAAGCTGGAAGATGTCCGAGAGTGCTCGGCGGGTCAGGAACGGCACCTGTGTCGAGGTGCGGACATTGAGCACGCCTGCCTCATCGAGCCAGGCGAGGCCGCCATGGGTCTCCAGTGCGGCATGCTGCACGCGATGACTGTGGAAGGTGGCCTCGTAAGTGACGGCAGATGCGGCGAGTGCGGAGGCGACATCGCCGAACTCACCATGCGTTTCGGCGACGAGATTGCGCTGCGCGTCGGCAACACGGTTCGCGCTGGTCCGATCAGGATGAACGAGCGGTGCGCCCGGCGCCATCGCCTGCTCGGGATCGATCAGCGCGGGCAAGATCTCGTAGTCGACCTTCAGCCGGCGGCAGGCCTCTTCGGCGGCGCCTTCACTCTCCGCGACGACGGCCGCGACCTTCTGGCCGATGAAGCGGACGACGTCGTCCAGGATGCGGGTGTCCTCGGGATCCATCCAGTCCTTCTCGTGCCGCGCGGTCGAGAACAGCACCGAGGGCGCATCCTCATGCGTCAGGATTGCATGCACGCCCGGGACCGCCATCGCTGCCGATCTGTCGATCGCGACGATTCGTGCGTGCGCATGCGGCGAGCGCAGCAGCTTGATGTGCAGCAGATTGTCGATTTCGGTGTCGAACGTGTAGCGTGCCATACCGCGAACGACGTCCGGGCCCGCGGGCGCCGGCAGGCTGCGGCCGAATGCGCCACCGGCCTCGACGCGCTCCTCGACATTGGTCTTGCCCTGGATCGCGTCCTCGATCGAACGATAGCCGGTGCAGCGGCAGATGTTGCCCTTCAGCGCGGCGCCGAGGTCGGTCCGCTGCGCCTGGTTCAGCGAGGCGCAGGTGAGGATCATGCCGGCGGTGCAGAAGCCGCACTGGAATCCCTGCGCGTCGAGGAAGGCCTGCTGCATCGGGTGCGCGCCATGTTCGTCGCCGAGCCCTTCGATCGTGGTGATGGCGCGCCCCTCCGCGCGAAACGCGGGGATGAGGCAGCTATGCACGGGCTCGCCGTCGAGCAGCACGGTGCAGGCGCCGCAGTCGCCGGCGTCGCAGCCCTTCTTCACCCCGAAATGGCCGAGCTCCCGCAAAAACGTGCGCAGGCACTGGCCGGCGCGTGGCGTTTGCGGAAAATTTGCGCCATTGACTTCGAAGCTCATGGCGGCGTTGCACCCAGGAGCTCGGCGCGGATCTCCTCGGCGAGCCGCAGCGTCATGTGCTTGCGCCAGAGCGGCTTGCCATGAATGTCGGTGTGATAGAGATCGTCGGTGATCTCCTCGGAGATCGCCGTGCGAAGCGCGCCCGCATCGGGCGGCTTTGGAAACGACAGCAGCATCGGGCGCACGGTCGATGCGGTCACGGTCAGCTTCAGCGCACCGGCGCTATCGAGGCTTCCGATCAGGAGGGCCGCGGAGCGGCCGACCGGCGCGAGCGAGATCTGTCGAAACGCGGAGCGACGCTTCAGTGCGGCAAGTGGAATGTCGATCTGCCGCAGCAGGTCGCCCGGCGACAGTCGGTTGCGCTGGTTGCCGGTGACGAATTCGGCGACGGGAATCCTCTGCTCGCCACCCCCGACCTTCCAGATCGTACAGACGCCGTCGAGCGCGGCGGTAAGCGAGATCATCGGCCCTGCCGGCAACGACATGCAGAGATTGCCGCCCACCGTCGCCGTCTTCCAGATCTTGAAGGAGGCGAGAAAAGCGCGGCAGCATTGGCTGATCAGTGGTGCTGCGAGCCAGTCGGTGGGGCAGGTGAGCGCATCGAGTTGCGAGATCGTGCAGGTGGCAGCGATGCTAAGGTGGCTCTCGGTGATCGTCAGCGCCGGCCATTTCAGATCGGTGAGATCGACAAGTCGCGTGAGGTGGACTTGCGGCTCCGAGAACAGCCACGTGCCGCCCGCGAGCCAAGCATCACCTGGCGTCCAAGCGGGCAATTGCGCGCGTGTTTGCGGATGGCTGACGACTGTGATGGTATTCAAGTCCATGGCTGCGACAACGCCTGCGCCGGCTGAATTAGCCTAAGGGAAAGTCTTGCAAGACCAGCGCCAAGTGGCAACAACAAGTCGCAGCAATAACGTCTTCGGGATGGCCTCTGCCTTGCAGGCCATTCGTTAACGAAGGCGGGGAGAAACAGGATATGAGCGACGCAAAGCCGATCTGGATCAGGGATCCCCTGGCCATCCTCGCCGACGGCGCCGGGCGCGGCATCGTCGTTAAGGATGGCCGTATCATTGAGCTCGTGCCGGCCGGCGGAACACCGGCGACCGCAGACGTTACGGTGTTCGATGCGAGCGAGCATGTCGTGCTGCCGGGCCTCATCAACACCCATCATCATTTTTATCAGACGTTGACGCGGGCGCTGCCAGCGGCGATGGACCGTGAGCTGTTTCCCTGGCTGCAGGCGCTCTATCCGGTGTGGGCGAAGCTGACGCCAGAGCGGCTCGAGCTCGGCGTCACCGTTGCGATGTCCGAACTGCTGCTCTCGGGCTGCACCACCACGACCGATCATCACTATGTATTTCCGGCGGGACTCGAAGAGTCCGTCGACATCGAGGTCGGCGTCGCAAAACGGCTTGGCGTGCGCGTGTTGCTGACGCGCGGCTCGATGAACCTGTCGCAGCGCGATGGCGGCCTGCCGCCGGATAGCGTCGTGCAGGACGAGGACACGATCCTCGCCGACAGTGCGCGCGTCGTGGCGAAGCATCACCAGCGCGGTGCGGATGCGATGGTGCAGATTGCGCTGGCGCCCTGCTCGCCCTTCTCGGTAACGACCTCGCTGATGCGCGCCACCGCCGATCTTGCCGACAAGCTCGACGTGCGCCTGCACACCCATCTCGCCGAGACCGAGGATGAGAATAAATTCTGCCAGCAGATGTATGGCTGCCGTCCGCTCGACTATCTCGATCAATGCGGCTGGCTCAATGCGCGGACCTGGCTCGCCCACGGCATCTTCTTCAATGCCGACGAGATGAAGCGCCTCGGCAAGGCAAAGACCACCATCAGTCACTGCGCCTGCAGCAACCAGATTCTGGCGTCCGGCTGCTGCCCGGTGTGCGAGATGGAAGAGGCCGGTGTCGGCATCGGGCTCGGCGTGGACGGCTCGGCCTCCAACGACGGATCGAACCTGATGCAGGAGGTGCGTGCCGCCTTCCTGCTGCAGCGGGCGCGCTACGGCGTGACCAAGGTCAGCCACAAGGATGCGCTGCGCTGGGCGACCAAGGGCTCGGCCGCGTGTGTCGGTCGTCCGGAGCTCGGCGAGATCGCGGTCGGCAAGGCCGCCGACCTCGCGCTGTTCAGGCTGGACGAGCTGCGCTTTTCCGGCCATGGCGATCCGCTGGCCGCGCTGGTGCTGTGCGGGGCGCATCGGGCCGATCGGGTGATGGTGGCGGGAAATTGGGCCGTGGTTGACGGCGCGATCCCGGGACTGGACGTCCCGAACCTTATCCGACGCCACAGTTCCGCGGCGCGGGCGATGCACGCTGGATAGAATAGAAGGAGGGGGCGACCACAAGTGCCGGGTGCTTCTGGCCACCCCCTCCGAACCTCCTCCGGGAGGAGCAGGTGATCTAGTCAATGCAAGAAGCGTGCTACTTGCCGGGCAGCTTGTCGTCGATGCCCTTGACGTAGAAATTCATGCCGAGGATCTGGCCGTCGGCGAGATTGGCGCCGCCCTTGCACTCGATCTCCTTGCCGTCCTGCCCAATCACCGGGCATTTGAACGGGTGCAGCTTGCCGGCGGTGATCGCGGCCTGGGCATCCTCGGCGATCTTCTTCACGTCGTCAGGCATATTGGTATACGGCGCCATCGCGAACATGTGGCTGTCGAGACCGCCCCAGCTGTCCTCGGACTTCCAGGTGCCGTCGAGCTCGGCCTTGACGCGTTCGATGTAGTAGGAGCCCCAGGTGTCGAGGATCGAGGTCAGCTGGGTCTTGGGGCCGAACTTGATCATCTCGGAGTCCTGGCCGAAAGCGAGCTTGCCGCGTTCGCTGGCGATCTGCATCGCGGCCGGCGAATCCGTGTGCTGCATGATGACGTCGGCGCCTTGGTCGATCAGCGCCTTGGCGGCGTCGGCCTCCTTGCCCGGATCGAACCAGGTGTTGGCCCAGATGATCTTGACCTTGATGTTCGGGTTGATGGTCTGCGCCGCGAGGATCGTCGCGTTGATACCGGAGACGACCTCGGGAATCGGGAACGAGCCGATATAGCCGAGCACGCCGGACTTCGACATCTTGGCCGCGATCAGGCCCTGGATGTAGCGGCCCTGATACCATTTGGCCGAATAGGTCGACATGTTCTTGTCGCGCTTGTAGCCGGTGGCGTGCTCGAAATGCACGTTCGGATATTTCTTGGCGACCTTCAGCGTCGGGTCCATGTAGCCGAACGACGTGGTGAAGATCAGCTTGTTGCCGGCGCGGACGAGCTGCTCGATGGCGCGCTCGGCGTCAGGACCCTCGGGCACGTTTTCGAGATAGGTGGTCTCGATCTTGTCGCCGAGTTCCTTCACCAGCGCCTGGCGGGCAAGCTCATGCTGATAGGTCCAACCGAGATCGCCGATCGGGCCGAGGTAAATGAAGCCGACTTTCAGCTTGTCGGCGGCGGAGGCTGCACTGACGCTCCCGGCAAGCAGAAGGCCGGCAGCCAGCGCAAGAAGTGATTTCCTCATCATCAATCTCCAAACATCAGGGGAAAGCTACGATCCGCGACGTGTGCGCCCCATCGCGCACGCCGCGAAAATGAAAACACTAGCGGTCAGGCACGAACACGGTGCCGAGCGTGGCCGGCGCGGTCGAGCCGCCGGTGCGCGCGCGGGAGAGCAGAACCAGTACGATGACGGTCGCGAGGTACGGCAGTGCCGACATGAATTGCGAGGGAATGCCGACGCCCCAGCCTTGCGCGTGCAATTGCAGGATCGTCACCGCGCCGAACAGATAGGCGCCGATCACCAGCCGGCCCGGACGCCAGGATGCGAACACGACCAGCGCCAGCGCGATCCAGCCGCGGCCCGCGGTCATGCCGGGAATGAAGAACGGCGTGTAGGCGAGCGGCAGATAAGCGCCGGCAAGTCCGGCGCAGGCGCCCCCGAACATCACGGCGAGGGTGCGAATGCGCAGCACGGGATAGCCGAGCGCATGCGCGGAGACATGGTTGTCGCCGCAGGCACGCAGGATCAATCCCGCGCGCGTGCGGTACAGGAACCACCAGACGCCGATGATGAGTGCGATGGAAAAATAGACGAAGGCGTCTTCGCCGAACAGCACGCGGCCAACCAGCGGGATGTCGGTGAGGCCGGGAATGTGGAGATGTGTCGCCGGCGTGATGCGTTCGCCGACGAAGCCGGCCCCGATCAGGCCGGACAGGCCGACGCCGAGAATGGTCAGCGCGAGGCCGGTCGCAACCTGATTGACGGCGAGTCCGAGCGCCATCAATGCGAAGATCAGCGACATCAGTGTTCCCGCGACGATGCCGAATAGCGCGCCGATGAAGATCGAACCCGTCAGCCAGGCGCCGCCAAAGCCGCAGGCCGCGCCGACGATCATCATGCCCTCGACGCCGAGGTTGAGCACGCCGGCGCGCTCGGTGACGAGCTCGCCGGTTGCCGCGATCAGGAGCGGCGTCGAGGCGGCGAGCACCGACAGGATGATGGCTTCAACCAGCTCCACGGGCCACCTGACGGTTCGGGAAGACCAGCTTGAAGCGGTAAAGAATAAGGGAATCGCAGGCGAGCACGTAGAACAGCAGGATGCCCTGAAAGACCTTGGTGACGTCCAACGGGATCTTCATTGCGATCTGCGCCTGCTCGCCGCCGATAAAGGTCAGTGCGAGAAAAAGGCCTGCAATTAATATTCCAATCTGGTTCAAACGGCCGAGGAACGCGACGATGATCGCGGTGAAACCGTAGCCGGGCGAAATGCCTGGCTGGAGATGTCCGACGGGACCGGCGACCTCGATGATGCCGGCGAGGCCCGCCAGCGCGCCGGAGACCGCGAAGGTCAGGATGATCAGCTGATTGGCGTTGAAGCCGCCGAAACGCGCCGCGCGTGGCGCAGCACCGACGACGCGGATCTCGAAGCCCTTGATGGTGCGCCCCAGCAGGATCGCAGCTGCCGCAACGACGAGCAATGCGATGATCGAGCCGAGATGGAGCCGGCCGCCTTCGATCAGCAGCGGCACGGTTGCCACGGGATCGAACTCGGCCGTGGTCGGGAAGTTGAAGCCGTTCGGGTCGCGCCAGGGACCGCGGACGAGATAATCCAGCAGGAGGTCGGCGACATAGACCAGCATCAGGCTGGTGAGGATTTCGCTGGCGCCGAACTTCACCTTGCAGATTGCCGGGATCAGCGCATAGAGCGCGCCTGCCGCTGCCGCGAGCACGAGCATCGCCGGCAGCACCCAGGCGCCGGCGTCGGTGCCTTGCGTCTTCACCGCGATCCAGCTTCCGGCGACAGCGCCGATCAGGAATTGCCCTTCTGCGCCGATGTTCCAGGCGTTGGCGAGATAGCAGAGCGACAGCCCGATCGCGATCATCACCAGCGGTGTCGCCTTCACCGCGATCTCCTGGAGCGAATAGCCGTCGGTCAGGGGCGCGATGAAGTAGGCCTGCAGGGCGAGCAGCGGATTCTTGCCGAGGATCGCGAACAGGATGGTCATGGTCACGATCGTCAAGCCGATAGCGATCAGCGGCGAGACCAGCGCGATCGTGTTGGAGCGCTCGGCGCGCTTCTCAAGCACCAACTGCATGCGCGGCCTCCTTCGGCTCCAGGCTGCTGCCGCCCATCAACAGGCCGAGCTTTTCGCGTGTTGCGTCGCGTGTGGCGAGCGGCTCCGACAGGCGGCCGTGGAACATCACGGCGATACGGTCGGCGATTTCAGCGAGCTCGTCGAGATCCTGGCTGGTCACGAGCACCGCGGCGCCTGCGGTGGCCAGATCAAGCAGCGCCTGGCGGATGACGGCGGCAGCACCGGCATCGACGCCCCAGGTCGGCTGGCTCACCACCAACACCGCCGGGTTGCGCAGGATCTCGCGGCCGACGATGAATTTTTGCAGGTTGCCGCCGGAGAGGGATGCTGCTTCCGGATCGCGCTTGGCCTTGCGCACGTCGAAAGTTTCGGTCGCCTTGTCCACGGTCTTCAGCGTGGCGGCGGTGTCGATGAAGCCGTGATTGACCATGCCGCTGGCGGCGTGTCCGGTGAGCAGCGCATTCTCCGACAGCTTCATGCGCGGTGCGGTGCCGTGGCCGAGCCGCTCCTCAGGCACGAAGGCGGCGCCGAGCTTGCGCCGCTTGGTGATCGAGAGGTGGCCGGCGGCGATCCCTTCGATCACCACCGTGCCGGGATCCTTCGACAGCCGCTCGCCGGACAGTGCTGCGAACAACTCGTCCTGGCCGTTGCCGGCCACGCCGGCAATGCCGAGGATTTCGCCGCCCTTCAGTTCGAAGGAGATGTGCTCGAGCCGCACGCCGTGCGCCTCGTCAGGCGCGAGCGAGAGATCGTTGACGACCAGCCGCGGGATCGTGGTCTGCCGGCCTGCGGCCGCCTTCACTTCCTTGATCTCGCCGCCAACCATCATGCGTGCGAGCGAGGCGGCGGTCTCGAGCCCGGGATTGCAGGTCTGGATCTTCTTGCCGCCGCGCAGGATCGTGGCAGTGTCACAGAGCCGCTTCACCTCTTCGAGCTTGTGGCTGATGTAGAGGATGGCACGGCCTTCGGCCTTGAGCCGCTCCAGCACAATGAACAGCTGGTCGGCCTCCTGCGGGGTCAGCACCGCGGTCGGCTCGTCCAGGATCAGGAATTTCGGGTCCTGCATCAGCGCGCGGACGATCTCGATGCGCTGGCGTTCGCCGACGGACAGCTGCCAGACCTCGCGCCTGGGATCGAGCGGCAGGCCATAGGTCTTCGACACCTGCTCTAGCCGCGCCGACATGTCCTTGAAGGATTCCTTGCCGTCGAGGCCGAGCGCGACGTTCTCGGCGACGGTGAGATTGTCGAACAGCGAGAAGTGCTGGAACACCATGCCGATGCCGCGGCTGCGCGCTTCCGACGGGCCGGACAGTACGATTCGATCGCCCTGCCAGCGGATCTCGCCGGCAGAGGGCTGGATCAGCCCATAGATCGCCTTCACCAATGTCGACTTGCCGGCGCCGTTCTCGCCGAGCAAGGCGTGGATTTCCTTCGGCCAGATGTCGATGTCGATGGAATCGTTGGCGAGGAAATCCCCATAGCGTTTGGTGAGCCCCACCGTTTGAAGCAACGGGGACTCGCCGGAATGCAGGCCGTTAGGCGTCGGATCTAACATTCACTGGTACGCTTGCATGGGATGAAGTGCCTCAATAGTGAGCTAGTTTGAACCGCCGCGTAAGGTTTGAAAATGCGTCATCCCTTGCTCAACGCTGCGGCAGGAGGCCGGTCGCGCGAGTCGCGGCCGTTTCCGGACGCAAGGTATCCCCAATGGCCCCTTGCACGGCTCTTGCGGTCGCGCGTTGCACGCGACCGCTGTTGCAAATTTGTGACGGTTCAAGCCAAATCGGAACTCGCTATGCAGGCTTGACGTGAAGTTGAGCAAAGTCGCGCCATCGCTCGTATGCAATTCGCCGCGACCACGATGGCCGTCTTCGACGGTCGCGTTTGGGTTGTCCCGTCGACGCAAAAGCCAAACAGAATCAAGCGGGAATGTTCGGCAAGGCGTTGTCGATGGCCGCTGATGGTGCGGCACCAAAGCCCTCAAAATTCCGCAGCAAAGCGCATCGCGCTGCCGAAACATGCGGCATGCCTTGAAAAAAGTTGAGGCTTCTCACCCCGGGACTTCGGCGCAAGTGTCGCACCAAGGGACGTTCATTTTTACGTGTCCAAGCTTGGGGGTATTCAGGATGTCGTTTCGTTTCAAAGCAGTTGCAGCCGCGGCGCTGTCACTTGCTTCGCTCGCCACCGGTGGCTCGGCTCAGGCTGCGGATCTGCCGGTCAAGGCCGCCAAGAAGGCACCTGACCTTCCGTTCTTCCTGGTGATCGACGACCGCGTGTCGTTCTCCTACATCTTCACGGCGGCCCAGCCTGGAGCGTGGTCGCTCAAGCCGGACGGCACGGTGAACGCCAAGACTGCAAAGCAGGTCTACTCGTTCACCCACTTCGATGCGTGGGCCTACGGTACAAACTTCTTCACTATTTCGCTGTTCAAATCCGACCAGAACGATCCGGCGGGGCCGTGTACATCAACGGGAGTGATCCAAGACCCCTTGAATGGCTTTGCTACGGTATCGGCAAAGTGCGCGGGCGCGAGCGAAATCTATGGACTGTTCCGGTCGACCCTTGGCTGGAATCAGCTCTTTGACACCAAGGCCTTTAGTGTGGGCCCGCTGCACAACATCTCTTTCGAAGCGGGTATGGATGCCAATACCGAGAACCGATATTTCGGTGCGGCTAAGCGCGATGTGGTCGCCGGTTTGGAATTTGCCTTCGACCTGCCCTACAAGGGATATTTCAACGTCTCGCCGCTGGTCTACTGGGAGTTCTACAACCACAATTCCTTCAGCCAGTGCGGCGCCGGATGGGATCCGAACAATCCAGGCGTGACCTGTCTCGCGAACGGAAACACGAGCTACAAGCCGACGTGGGCAATCGAAACCAACTACTACATGGACTTGGGCTTCCTGCCAGAGAACATGCAATATTTCTCGATCAGCGGTCGCATGGCATGGTATGGCCGCAAGGGGACGGACACCGAGGGATTGCCGTACAATCCGGCTAACAACGTTTACAACACCAAGGTGGAATTCAACTCCGAGCCGATCCGTTTGACCATGGATGCTTCCAAGGCGATCTGGGGTCCGAAGTATTCTCACTTCGTCGACGTGTGGGTGGCTTACCGTTACTGGCAGAACAAGTTCGGTCTCGATCACAACGCCCCGTCGATCGCGTGTTCCGCCACTGTAGGCGGTGTGACCCGGCCGAGCGGAGCCTGCACGGAGTCCTCGCTTTACTCTGGCATCACCGTGAAGTTCTGATCGACTGAGGTCTCCAAGCTATAACGATGGCGCCGCGCATGTCCCGCGCGGCGCCATCGGCGTTTGTGAATCGGAAGCGTAGGTGCCTTAGGGTGGGCAAAGCGGAGCGTGCCCACCATTCCATCGTGCACGACACCGGCAATGGTGGGCACGGCGCCGACGCGCCTTTGCCCACCGATTCCGAGTTTGTGGCGGCGCCTACTTCGTCCACACGCCGTCGTGCAGCGCTGCGGCTTCATCTTCGAGCAATGGCCCCACCACCTCCGTCGGCCGTAGGCCGCTCGCAAACACCTCGCGGCAGGGCAGGTCGAGCGTCGGGTTCTCCGGATGATTGCCGGTGACGCCGCGCAGGCGGTGCTCGCTGAGGCCATAAACCACGCGGCCGATGCCGGCCCAGTAAATCGCACCGGCGCACATCGCGCAGGGTTCGGCGGAGGAATAGAGTGTCGCGGTCGCCAGCACCTCGCGGCTGAGCGTGCGGCACGCTTCCGTCGCGGCGAGGCGCTCGGCATGCGCGGTGCCGTCGTGGTCCGGCATGTAGCCGTTCTCGGTCTCGATCAGCACCTTGCCGTCGGCATCGACGACGATGCAGCCGAAGGGGTGGTTGCCGTGCGTGAGGGAGCGGCGGGCGACCGCGAAGGACAGGCGCAAAAAGTGTTTGTCGCGTTCGGATACGCCGTCCATCGCACCTCCGCGCTTAGTGCCCCGCCATATGCCGGCCGACCTCGGTGAGATCGGCTTCGCTGGTCCGTGCTTCATACACGAATTCGCCGTGGAACATCACCACCAGCCGGTCGGATAGTTCGAGCAATTCGTCGAGATCCTCGCTGACCAGCAGCACCGCGGCGCCGCGATTGCGCGCGGCCATGATCTCGGCGTGGATCTGCGCCACGGCCGCGAAGTCGAGGCCGAAGCAGGGGTTGGCCGCGATCAGCACCTCGACCTCGCTGCCGAGCTCGCGGGCGAGCACGGCGCGTTGGACGTTACCGCCCGAGAGCGCCGAGATCGGCGTATCCGGGGTGCGGGTCTTGATCTTGTACTGCCCAATCTTCTTCTTCGCGTCGTCGCGGAAGGCGCCGCGGTTGAGCCACCAGCCACCGCTGGCGAAGGGGGCGCGGTCGAACTCGCGGAAAGCGATGTTGTCGGCGACGCTCATGCCGCCGACGCAGGCGTTCTTCAGCGGCTCCTCGGGCAGGAGCGACATTTTGTGGCGCCGCATCTCTTCGCGGCTGGCGTGATAGGGATCGCCGGCGACGCGGATTTCGCCATCCTCCGCTTCGCGCTGGCCGGCCAGGACTTCGACTAGCTGGCGCTGGCCGTTGCCGGAGACGCCTGCGATGCCGACGATCTCGCCGGCACGCACGGTGAGAGAGACGTCATGCACGGCGATGGCGCCGGCATCGTCGAGCGCACGGATCTTTTCCAGCTCCAACCGCGCCTGTCCGGCTTCGCCGGTGCGCGGCGGCTGCACGGTCAACTCCTCGGCGCCGATCATGGTGCGTGCCATCGCGTCCGGCGTCAGCTCGGCGACCTTGCCGGCACCGGCGAGCTTGCCGCGGCGCAGGATCGTAACCTCGTCGGCGAAGGCCATGACCTCGCGGAACTTGTGCGTGATCATCAGGATCGTCAGCTCGCCCTTGACGACCATGTCGCGGAGCATGCCGAGCACCTCGTCGGCTTCGGCCGGCGTCAGCACCGAGGTCGGCTCATCCAGGATCAGGAAGTGGCGCTTGAGATAGAGCTGCTTCAGGATCTCGCATTTCTGCCGTTCGCCGGCCGAGATGTCGGAGACCTTTGCACCGAGCGGCACCTTGAAGGGCATGCGAGCGAGGAACGTTTCGAGCTCCTTCATCTCCTTCGGCCAGTTCACCACGGCCGGCACGTCATCGCGTGCCAGCACGAGGTTTTCGGCAACTGTCATGGCCGGCACCAGCGTAAAATGCTGGTAGACCATGCCGAGACCGAGCGCATGCGCGTCCTTCGGATTGGCGATCGCCTGCTCGCGGCCGCCGACGAGGATGTCGCCTTCGGTCGCGTGGTAATAGCCCATGATGCATTTGACGAGGGTCGACTTGCCGGCGCCGTTCTCGCCGAGCAACGCATGGAACGAGCCGGGCCGCACCTTCAGCTCGACATTGTCCAGCGCCAGGAAATCGCCGAAGCGCATGGTCATGGCGATGGCATCGACGCCGAAGGCGCCGGAGGGCGGAGGTGGTTCGCCGATGATCACGAAATCGCTCCGATGAAGGCATCCGAGGTCGAGACGGCGCCGAACACCCCGCCCTGCATCTTGATCATCTTCAGCGCATGGTCGTGGTTGCTCTTGTCGGTCGCGCCACAGCAATCGTGCAGCAGCACGCATTCGAAGCCGCGGTCGTTGGCCTCGCGCATGGTCGTGTGGACGCAGACATCAGTGGTGATGCCGGTCAGCACGATGTTCTCGATGCCGCGCACGCGCAGGATCAATTCGAGATCGGTGGCGCAGAACGAGCCCTTGCCGGGCTTGTCGATGATCGGCTCGCCCGGCAGGGGGCTAAGCTCCTCGATGATGTCCCAACCGGGCTCACCGCGCACCAGGATGCGGCCGCACGGGCCGGGATCGCCGATGCCGGCGCCAATCTGGCGCGAGCGCCAGCGCTTGTTTGCCGGAAGATCGGAAAGATCGGGGCGGTGGCCTTCGCGGGTGTGGATGATGTGAAAGCCTTGGCTCCGCATCGCTGCGAGCAGTCTCTTGATTGGCTCGATCGGCGCCCGTGTCAGCGACAGATCATAGCCCATCTTGTCGACATAGCCGCCGATGCCGCAGAAATCGGTCTGCATGTCGATGATGATGAGCGCGGTGTTTTGCGGGCGGAGATCGCCATTGTAGGGCCAGGCGTAGGGCTCGGACTTGATAGTGCGCTCGGGCATGATTTCGCTCTCTAACGGGTGATCGACAATTCGGCCGGGGCTCCGGTCAGCGTGCGTTTCGGCGAGCAGGTGATAATCATGATCGCCAGCGTCAGGATGTAGGGCGCGGCGTTGAAGAGGTGATAGCCGGAGGTGACGCCGACCGATTGCAGCGCCGGTCCGAGCGCCGCCGCGCCGCCGAAGGCGAGCGAGGCCCACAGGCAGAGCAGAGGATCCCAGCGCGCAAAGATCACGAGCGCCACCGCCGTGATGCCCTGGCCGGAGGAGAGGCCCTCGTTCCAGCTGCCGGGATAGAACAGCGACAGGAACGAGCCGCCGATGCCGGCGAGGAAGCCGCCAACCATGGTCGCACGCAGGCGGATCAGAAGCACGGAGTGGCCCATCGCGCGCGCAGCGTCTGAGCTCTCGCCGGCGGTGCGGATGAGCAAGCCCCAGCGCGTGGTGCGGAAGGCCCAGTAAAGGATCGGCGCCAGCGCGACGCCGATCAGGAACAACACGTTGACGCGCAGCGCCGCGCGGAGCTGCGGGATGTCGCTCCACCAGCCGAAATCGATCGCGGGCAAACGCGGTGCGGTGGGCTCGATCAGCGGCTTGCCGAGATAGAAAGCGAGGCCGGTGCCGAACAGCATCAGGGCGATGCCGACCGCGACGTCATTGACGCGCGGGAGTGAGCAGATACCGGCGTGCAGCGCGCCGAGAAGCGCGCCGGTGATGCCGGCGGCGAGCACGCCCAGCCACGGCGATCCCGAGAGATAGGAGATGCCGTAGGCGCTCATCGCGCCCATCACCAGCGTGCCTTCGAGGCCGAGATTGATGCGGCCGGACCGCTCGGTGATGCATTCGCCCAGGCTCACGAACAGGAAGGGCGTGGAGACGCGAATGGCGCCGCCGAGCACGGCGAGCGGGACGGTCCAGAGTCCGATCGATCCGTCTGCCATCAGGACTTGCCTTTCAGGAAGCCGATGCGGCCGTAGAGCGCATCGCTGGCGAGCACGAAGACGAAGATGATGCCCTGCAGCACCAGCACTGATGCGTCAGGCAGGCCGAGGCGGCGCTGTAGCAGGCCGCCGCTGGCGCTGATGCCGCCGAGCAGGATCGCGACAGGAATGATCGCAAGCGGATTTTGCCGCGCCAGGAAGGCGACCAGAATGCCGGTGAAGCCATAGCCCGCAGCGAGATTGGCATTGGTGCGGCCTTGCACTGCGGCAACCTCGACCATGCCGGCAAGACCCGCGGCGCCGCCGGCGAGGAAGCAGATGGACAGGATCAGCTTGCTGACGCCGAGGCCGACGATCTTGGCGGCGCGGATGTTGCCGCCGGCTACGCGCGCGGCGAAGCCGAACACGGTGTGATAGATCAGGATGTAGGCGGCGATCGCGGCGATCAGGCCGAAGACGAGGCCCCAATGCACGTCGGTGCCGGGGATGGAGCCGATCATGTTGGCGGCGCCGATCTCGCGGGTCGACGGCTTGTTGAGGCTCGCGGGATCCCGCATCATGCCTTCAACGAGGTGATTGAGGATCGCGAGCGCGATGTAGACGAGCAGCAGGCTCGATATCGTCTCGTTGACGCCGCGATACTGCCGCAATGCGCCTGCCAGCATGATCCACAAGCCTCCGCCGATGACGCCGGCGACGACCATGGCGATCTGTACGACGAGCGGCGGCATGCCCTGAAGCAACAGCGCGGCGCTCGTCGCCGACAGCGCGCCGATCAGCAATGCGCCTTCGCCGCCGATGATGACCATGCCGAGTTGCGCCGGCAGCGCCGTACAGAGCGCAGTGAGGATGAGGGGCGCAGCACGCGTCAGCGTATTCTGCCAGGAGAACCAGGTGCCGAAGGCGCCGTAGTACATGTAGAAATAGAGGTCGAGCGGGTTCTTGCCGAACAGCATGACGAAGATGCCGAACACCACGAGCGCGCCGGCGAGCGCCGCGCCCGGGATCAGGACATATTCGATCGTGCCGCCGTGGCGTTGGAGAAAGCCGGGGTCGGCGGCCGGGGCAACTGTCCCGACCGCCTCGGCAGAATCCGCTGCTTCCGATGTCACGAAGTCGCTCCGATCACGCCCTCCACGAGATAGTCCATCTTCTCGAGTTCGGGATCCTTCTGGCCGCGGTCAGTGCCGGCCGCGATGACGGTCTTGCCCTTGTTGTCGACCAGGCCGCCCTTGAAGATGGCAAATCCGTCCGAGGACAGGAATTTGGCCTTGGCCTCGTCTGCCGCCTTGCGCGCTTCGGCCGAGACGGATTCGCCATAGGCCGAGACCTTGACGATCTCTTCCTTCAGGCCGCCGCGGTAGAAATTCGGGATGCCTTCGCCGGCGGCGATCATCTTGACGAACTTCGGATAGAGCGCTTCCCAGTTCCACTCGGCGCCGGTGAGGTACGCCTTGGGCGCCAGTGCGGACTGGTTGGTGTGATAACCGCAGACGAAGGCCCCGCGCCGCGCGGCGTTCTCGACCATGGTCTTGGGGCCATCGACGTGACAGGTGAGCACGTCCACGCCCTGGTCGATCAGGCTGTTGGTGGCTTCGGCCTCCTTGACCGGCATCGACCAGTCTCCGGTGAAGATCACCTGCGTGGTGGCCTTCGGATTGACGGACCTGGCGCCAAGCGCGAAGGCGTTGATGTTGCGCAGCACTTGAGGGATCGGCTTGGCTGCGACGAAGCCGAGCTTGCCGCTCTTCGAGGTCAGGCCGGCGACGATGCCCGAGATGTACTGGGCCTCGTCGATATAGCCGAAATAGCTGCCGGCATTCTTCGGATCCTTGTCGCTCCAGAGGCCGCCGCAGTGCTCGAAGCGCAGCTTCGGGTACTTGGTGGCCATCTTGATCATGTGCGGATTGTAGTAACCGAACGAGGTCGGGAAGAGCAGGGTGGCACCGTCGAGATTGATCATGGACTCGATCGTCTTCTCGACCGCGTCGGTCTCCGGCACCTTCTCTTCCTCGACGACCTTCAGTCCGGGAATCTTCTTCAGCGCCGCCGCGCCCTGCGCGTGTGCCTGGTTGTAGCCGTAGTCATCGCGCGAGCCGACATAGATGAAGCCGATGGTCGTGTCGGCCGCGAAGGCCGGGCGGGCGCCGGCCGCCGCGCCGAGGGTGAGGGCGGCACCGCCCTGCAACAAATGACGTCGTGAAATCCTGCCAAAATCCATTGCTTGCTCCCCTTGGCGGCTGGACCGCCCTAATCTCGCGGCTGCGCCGGTCTGGCGGAGCCGGGATAGGATGTCGCAAGCTTCGTGCCAGAGGCTGTAGAACGGGCATTTCGTAATAAGCTATTGAAAAATATAAAATATATCTACCGTTGGAATCTTGATTAGGAAATCGGCAGATTAAATTATGAGCAGTATTGTCCGATTGTATGCAAGGTAGTTAAGCAGTCTTAACCCGCTTTCACGTGTGCATAATGGGACTGCGGTGGTCGGCCGACCACCCGCATTCATGCTAACCACGCGCTGATTTGGAGCGGCGCCGGCCGCCTGAATTCGCTGGCACCGAACTTGTATCGATTGGGATTGCGACCGCCCGCGCGGTCTCCAGGATGGAAAGCTTGACCGAGATGGTTGCCGTGACTGCCGCTCAACATGCATCGCTCGGCGAGGAGATCGTGCGTCGGATCAACGAGCTCGCGGCGATCTCGGAAGAAGACGGCAAGCTCACCCGTATTTATCTCACCAAGGAACTGCGCACCGCCTCGGACCTCATCCTTGGCTGGCTGCGCGAGGCCGGCATGAGCGCGCATCTCGATGCGATCGGCAATGTCTGCGGCCGCTACGAAGGCGAGCGGCCGGGGGCCCCCTGCCTGATGCTCGGCTCGCATTACGACACGGTGCGTGACGCCGGCAAATGGGACGGACCACTCGGCGTGATCACGGCGATCGCCTGCGTCGCCGAGCTCAACCGCCGCGGCAAGCGCCTGCCGTTTGCGATCGAGGTGGTCGGCTTTGCCGACGAGGAGGGCGTGCGCTTCGCCTCGACCCTGCTTGGCAGCCGCGCCCTCGCCGGCACTTTCGACGAGAGCGTCTTGAACACACGCGACCGCGACGGCGTGTCGATGCGCGATGCGCTCGTCAAATTTGGCCTCGATCCCGACCACATCGGCGCGGCGGCGCGCGCGCGGCGCGAGCTGCTGGCCTATCTTGAATTGCACATCGAGCAGGGACCGGTGCTGGAAGCGCAGGGTCTCCCCGTCGGCGTCGTCACCGCGATTGCGGGCGCGACGCGGCTGGCGGCGCGGCTCACCGGCATGGCTGGTCACGCCGGCACCGTGCCGATGGCGCTGCGCCGTGACGCGCTCAGTGGTGCTGCCGAATGCATTGGCGCGATCGAGCAGTTTTGCCGGACCGACGAGGGCGGCCTGGTTGGCACCGTCGGCTATATCCAGGCGAGGCCCGGCGCGACCAATGTCATTCCGGGCGAAGTATCCTTCACCATCGACATGCGCGCGCCGACCGATATGCATCGCAAGCGCGCGGTCGCCGACGTCGTCAGGCAGATCGAGGCGATCGCAAAGCGACGGCAACTGGCGCTTCAGCTCGACGTCACCCATGAGAACCGCACCGCGCCTTGCGCGCCCTGGCTGAAGGACCAGATCGCGCACGCAATCGCCGCGGAAGGCTTTTCCGTCTTCGAGCTGCCGAGCGGAGCTGGGCACGACGGCATGGCGATCATCGACATTGCCGACGTCGGCATGATCTTCGTCCGCTGCCGCGGCGGCATCAGCCATCATCCGGACGAGCATGTCGAGCTGGCGGACGCCGACGCCGGCGCGCGGGTGTTGCTGCGGGTCATCGAGAACTTCAGGCCGCGGGAGGGCTAAGCCCCGCAAGTCACCGGGTAGAGATACGAATCAGGCAGGGCTAAAATAACGCCGGCCCGGCACCGGGATCACCAGACATCAGCCGACCGACACAGATGAACAGCGACATTTCCTTTCCATCCCATCGAGAGAACCGGTTTTACCAGGGCAGGGCCGCGACCTTTGTCGCGAATGCGCTTCAGGCGGTCAATTTCCTCGGTGACCGTTTCCTGAGACAGTCGCATCATTCCTTGTCGGCTATCGAGGACCTTTACCGCCACTCGATGGACAGCGCCTTTTCGGTGACCGAGGCGTTCCTCGTCACGGGCGCGCCGCACGCCTCCGCCTATTACCCGCGTGACTTCGCCTGGTTCTATCCCGACGTTCTCGACCCCGAGACTATCATGGATGCGCAGGACGCGGTGCGCCGGGCGCGCCTGCTCGAAAAGAGCGTACGCCTGTTGCTTGAGGCGGTTCGCGCCGACGTCGTCACGACGACCATCGTTCCCGCAGGACGCGGCCGGTATCTCGGCGTGAACTATTTCTCGCGTCCTTCGGATACGCTGCTCGGCATTCTCGCCGGCCTCCAGCAGATGCTCTCCGCCGAGGAGCGGGCGTCGTCCTATCTGGCGATGTCGCAATGCGCGCATGCCGGTCGTCTGTTGCTGGCCGAATACGGCGGCGATCTGAAGCGCGCGATCCTGAAGCTCGCAAGCGAGCTCGAGCCGTTCGAGGCTGACGGCGCCAGATATTTGCTGTGCGATGCCAGCGGGCCGCGCTCTGCGGCAACGGATACCCGCGCCGAGCGCCGGCGTTTTGTCACCAATGCCTGCGTCTACACGACCTTCGTGTGGGGCGTGCAGCTCGGTGTGGTCGACGAGAACGAGCTGAAGCGGCGGCTCGGGCGCGACCTGGGGCAGTACAAGCAGGACCTGCTTTGTCTGTTCGGCAAGGACGGCTATATCAGGCATTCGCTGGATGGACCGGCCGGCACGCCGGCGTCCCTGGTCGCGCTGGATTTCGTCAGCGTGCATCGCGGCTTCTGGGATATGAGCGATGCCAGCGAGCGCGCGTTGTTTGCGGCCACGACGGATCTGATCATTGCCGAGCCGCGCTTCCGCATCCCCAGCACATTCCACTTCCTGGTGTCCGCTGATAATCCGCGGAACAAGATGATCCACAAGATCGCGGCGCCGGCCTATCAGGGACGTTCCTCCTGGCCGACGTTCAATGTCGAGTTCGCGGACCGCATGCTGGACTACGATGAATTCGCGGGGAGTGAGACCTATCGCGCCTATGCGCAGGGCATATTGAAGGACATTCGCACTGCGACCGAGGTCCATGGCGGATATCAGGAGCTGATCTCGGAATCAGGCCTGAAATATCGCACCTGGGCCTACAAGGGCGCAGTGGCTCATTCCTGGTTTCCTCGCTTTCTGTCTGTCTGGAGAAGAGCGTTCGGTACGCCACTCCTCCGCTGGACTGACTAACCCACAGATCCGTCTTCGGGCGATGCTTGGACGCCAAGCCGTACGAAGGTGCCTGAATCTGGCGGCGACGAACCCTCAAGCCATTGATCCGCAACTCACAAGTGCCGCCGTCGCTCGGCGCAGGTTGCGACAATCGGTCTCTGCACGCCGTCACAATTGCGTAACAGAACTGACACGCCTGCGCAGCACGTCTGACAAGTGCGCCCCTTAGCCTGACACGCACTGAAACAATTCGCTGCATTCAAGCGACGATAAGGAGGGGCGCGCAATGCTTTCGAAAACGACAAGACGTCTACGCGATCGCACCGTGGTCACTGCTGCGATTCTGGCGCTGATGGGATATGACGTCCACGCGATGGACGCCAACGCTCTCGGCGGCAGCAACAGAAACGGCGATCGAACCGAATCGCCGATCAAACATGTGATCGTCATCCTCGGAGAGAACCGGACCTTCGACCACGTCTTCGCGACCTATGAACCGCGCCGCCCGGACGAACGCGTCGACAATCTCCTCTCCAAGGGCATCATCACCAAGGACGGCTTGCCCGGCCCGAACTACGCCAGGTCGGCGCAGTCCTCCGCCGTGGTCAACAACACCTACTCCATCAGCCCGGGCCAGAAGGCCCCCTACAACAACACGACCAACAAGGTGCAGGCGCCGGGAACCTCCTATGCGCCGCAATCCTGCTACACCTCCGTTGATCAAGCCGCTCTCAATGGGCCCGGGTGTCTCGCCACGCTGCAACTCGCGGCGCAGGGGGATTACGGCCTCCGCCAGCAGGATCTGCCGCTGCTGACGACGGGCGCCACGGGACTGCCCGGCAATTCGCCGGACGCGCGCATCCTTGATTTCGACAGTCTGCCGAACGGTCCCTATCCGCTGGTGACCCTGGCGCAGGCCGGCGAAACCCCGACCAGCCTCTACAAGACCTATGGCGGCAGCCCGGTGCACCGATTCTACCAGATGTGGCAGGAGCTTGACTGCGACGTCGCCAAGGCCACACACCACAATCCGAGCGGCTGCCAGGCCGATCTCTTCACCTTTGTCGAATCGAGCGTCTCCTCTGGGAGCAACGGCAATCCGACCCCGCACGCACTCAAGGAAGGTGCTATCGCGCTCGGCTTCTACAACGTCGCCAAGGGCGACGCCCCTTATCTGACCGAGCTTGCGCGCAAGTACACGCTGAACGACAATTTCCATCAGAGCGTGATGGGCGGCACTTTCGCCAATCACATGATGATCGGCTACGCCGATGCACTCTATTATGCCGACGACAAGGGCGATCCCGCGAAGCCCGACCACGTGCTGGTCCCCGGTTCCAATCCGCCGCAATATGTCAACGAGGTCGAGAACCCGAATCCGGCGCCTGGCACGAACAACTGGTATCTCAATGACGGCTACGGCGGTGGCAGCTATTCGAACTGCTCCGATCCGAGCCAGCCGGGCGTCGGCCCGGTCGTCACCTACCTCAACGCCATCCATGTGTCGCCGCGTTGTGCGCCGAACGCCTATTATCTCCTGAACAACTACGTTCCGGCCTATATCGGCAGCGGCGCCACCGATCCGATCAACAACGGTCCGTTCACCTTGCCGCCTGTCATCAAGCAACGGCATATCGGCGACGCGCTGACCCAGGCCGATGTTTCCTGGGCGTATTTCGGCGAACGCTGGAATGACTTCAAGACCGCGCCCGGAGAAGGCACCAATTTCGGCGCGCTGGACCCGGTCGCCTATCTCTATTGCAACATCTGTAATCCGTTCCTGTTCTCTTCCTCGGTCATGACCCATGCGGCGCAGCGCAATGCGCACATGAAGGATACGCTCGATCTCTACGACGCCATCGTCGACGGCAATCTTCCGGCCGTGTCCTTCGTCAAGCCGAGCACTTTCAACGACGGCCATCCGTCGTCGTCCCGTGTGGATATTTTCGAGGCCTTCACCAAGAACATCGTCGACAAGGTGAAGTCCAACAAGGAGCTGTGGAAGTCGACCGCCATTGTCATCACCATGGACGAGGGCGGCGGCTACTACGATTCCGGCTATATCCAGCCGGTCGACTTCTTCGGCGACGGCACGCGGATTCCGTTGCTGGTCGTGTCGAAATATTCGCGCGGCGGACACATGTCGCATGAATACGGCGATCACGTCTCGATCACCAAGTTCATCGAGCGCAATTGGCATCTCAAGCCGCTTGGGCCCAAGACACGCGACACGCTGCCCAATCCGGTGGCCTCCGACGAGAACCCCTACGTTCCCGTCAATCGGCCGGCGATCGGCGATCTCTTCGGCAATTTCAACTTCGCCGACCGTCACGACGACGATCACGACGAAGACTGATCGGAAACGGATCGTCCTCACTCGCATGACCCGGCGGCTCTCACCAGCCGTCGGGCCAATTCCCATATCAATCGCCGTAGCGTTGGAGCAATCCGCGTGAATGTTACGCTCCCGGGGAGCGCCGCTTCGATCGACGCGGCGCGTGAAGCGTTTGCCGGAGGCGACCTGGGTACCGCCGAGCAGATCTGCGCTGGCATTCTCGGACAGGATCCGTCCGAGTGGCGTGCCTGGGCGTTGCTGACAGAAACCGCGCTGCTGCGAGGCCGGCAGGATGCAGCGGCCGTCAGCGCCGATCGCTCCGTCGCGCTCGCGCCGACAAACCCGATTGCGCTGGTGTTGCGGGCGAAATGCCTGTTCATGACCGGTGAGACACGTCAGGCCTGTGCGGCGACGGACGTCGCGGCACAGTATCTCGACGATGCGCCGGATGCGCTCGATGCGGTCGGGGCGATGTTCGGTCTGCTCGGGCTACAGCAGCGGGCGCGAGAGCTCTTTCGTCGCGCAGTCCTCGGGCGGCCGGACGTGCCGCAATATCTTTTCAACCTGGCTGCTGCCGAGCGGATGATCGGCGCACTCGGCGATGCCGAAGCGCATTGTGATGCGGCCATTGCCTGCGACCGCCATTACGGTCTTGCGCACTATTTGCGGTCGGACCTGCGTATCCAGAGCCCCGATTGCAACCATATCGACGAGATGGAAGCGCTGATCGGTGAGGGAGGCTTGTCCGCCTCGAGCGAAATCATGCTCCGTTTTGCGCTCGGCAAGGAATACGAGGACGTCGAGTTCTGGGGGCGGGCCTTCGACCATGTCGAGGCTGGCTGCAACTTGCAGCGCCGATCGCTTGCTCGCGACCCGGCCACCGAAATTGGCGAGATCGATGCCATCATCCAGGCGCACACGCGACGCTGGATCGAAGCTGCGCCGAGCGGCTACGCCGACGCCGCGCCTGTCTTCGTCACCGGCCTGCCGCGCACCGGGACGACGCTGGTGGAGCGAATCATTGCGAGCCACTCGGCTATGCATTCGGTCGGCGAGACCGGCGCGTTCGCAACCGAGTTGCGCCACGCCATGGCAGAACGTCCGGGCGGCCGCGACCTCGAAGGCATCGGCAAGCGCTATCTGGATTCGGCGGCAGCGCTTCGCGTGCCGGACAATGTTCGGTTCATCGACAAGACGCTCGAAAACTACCTCTATTGCGGCCTCATTCACGCGGCGCTGCCGTCGGCGAAGATCATCCTCGTGCAGCGCCATCCGATCGATTCGTGCTGGGCGATCTACAAGGCGCACTTCCGCGGTAAGTTCTCGTTCTCATATCACCAGACCGAGCTTGCGGATTATTATCTGGCGTACCGCCGTCTGTCACAGCACTGGCGCGCGGTATTGCCGCCGGACGTGCTCATGGAAATCAACTACGAGGACATCGTGCGGGATCAGGCTGCGGCAAGCCGGGACATCATCCGCTTTCTCGGGCTGCCCTGGGAAGATGGGGTGATGCGCTTTCACGACAGCCCGGTGCCATCGGCAACCGCCAGCGCCGTTCAGGTCCGCCGCCCGATCTACGCGTCCTCGGTCGGCAAATGGCGTCACCATGCCGATCGGCTGAGACCGCTGCGCGAACGCCTGGCGCACGAGATTCCGGAGGCGGAGCTGGCATGATTATGCTGCGACCATCGCTGCTTCTCGTGACCGCGTCTGCCGTTCTCCTGGCCTTCGGTCAAGCTGCGTCGGCCGAAGTGAAGGTCGGAGGTCGGCCGGAGGCCGTGCATCTCGAAGTCCACGACGCTTCGCTCCATGACGTGCTGGCGGCGCTGCAGGAGCACTTCAATCTGCGTTATCGCACCATCGATGCGCTCGACGCGCAGACGACGGGTGTCTTTGATGGACCACTGCGGCGCGTGGTGGCTCGCCTCCTCAGCGGCCATGATTACGCGATGCAGGTCACAGCCGACGGCGTCGACGTACTGGTGCTAGTGTCGCAGCAACCCAGCGTCGCCGTGGTTGCTGCGGTGACGCCGGCAAGTGCGGCCAGGCCTCCGCTAACGGCCGCGGAGCGCAGGCATTTTGAGCGTGGGCACCTGCGCTAGAGCGCGGTGGCCTAGCCCTCGGTCACGTCCACCAGCTCGCCGCCGCCGAGCACCTTGGTTGCCTTGGCGCGGTCGAGGTCGCCTTCCCAGGCGGCCACGACGACTGTCGCCACGCAGTTGCCGATGAGGTTGCCGACTGCGCGAGCCATGCCGATGAACCAGTCGACCGACAACACCAGCACGAGGCCGATCGCCGGAATGCTCGGCACCGCGTTCAGCGTCGCGGCGAGGATCACGATCGCCGAGCCCGGTACGCCGTGCGCGCCCTTTGACGTGATCAGGGAGACACCCAGCACCAGCAGAAGATCGCCGAAGGACAGCGGCGTGTTGGTGGCCTGCGCGATGAAGACGACGGCGAGCGTCAGATAGATCGAGAAGGCGTCGAGGTTGAAGGAATAGCCGGTCGGGATGACAAGTCCGACCACGGAATCCTTCACACCCATTCGCTCCAGCTTCTTCATGATCTGGGGCAGCACCGCATCGGAGGACGCGGTCGCGAGCACGATGGTCAGCTCTTCGCGCAGGTAGGAGAGGAACTTGAGGATGTTGATTCCAGCGAGCGCCATCACGCTGCCGAGCACGCCGAGGACGAAGATGCCGACCGAGACGTAGAACAGCATGACCAGCGAAACGAGCTGCTTCAGCGAGCCGACGCCGTATTTTCCGACGGTGTAGGCGACCGCGCCGAGCACGCCAAGTGGAGCAACCCGAACAATAAGTCCCATGACGCGGAACAGCACGGTGGAGGCCGCGTCGATGATCGAGGTGACGAGCTTGCCCTTCTCGCCGCCGACCAGTGCGAGGCCGACGCCGAACAGGACCGCGAAGAACAGCACCTGGAGCACGTCGTTGCGCGACAATGCGTCGAACGAGGTGCTGGGAATCACGTTAAGCAGGAAGGAGCCGATGCCGCCGCCTTGCAGCTTGTGGGCGTTGTCGGCGTAGGTGTTGAGTGCCTTGGCATCGAGCGTGGAGGGATCGATGTTCATGCCATGGCCGGGGCCGAAGATGTAGGCCAGGATGAGCCCGACCACGAGCGCCACGGTGGTCATCACCTCGAAATAGAGCAGCGCCTTGACGCCGACCCGACCGACCTTCTTGAGGTCACCGGCGCCGGCAATGCCGTGCACGACGACGCAGAACACGATGGGCGCCACGATCATCGAGATCAGCTTCAGGAAGGCGTCGCTGAGGATCTTGAGGCTGATGGCGAAGTCCGGCGTGGCTACGCCGAGGATGATGCCCAGGATCAGCGCCGCCAGGACCTGGACGAACAGCGAGGCGTAAAGCGGTTTGGGCTCTGCGGCCGGGGCCGCGGCAATGGTCGACATGACAAATCCCCCGATTCTGACGACGTTTGGCCCCAAGAAGGAGCAACTAACGTGCCAGATTGTCGCGGATTATCCAGGAAAACGTCTGGTCTTCCGGCCTGGTATTCCCGATACGGCGCCGATTATTGCGCCGTGTCCGGGGTCTGAGGCTTTCACTCCGCCGCCTTCGCGGTCCTGCCGAACATGCGGCTCGGTGCTGGGAAACCGCAGGAGGTGCCGTCGGTGATTTTGACCTGGTCTTCCCATGGCAGCCGGTAGGTGCCCGCAACCATGTCCTGCATGAAGGTGTAGGGGCAGTCCATCGCACCGCCCTTCACCGCGACATAGCCGCGGTGCCAGAGCTGGTAGATGTTGTTCTCGACGCCCCAGTTGATGCGGGCTTCGCGCACGAGGTCGGGCCGAACCTCGGCGGTGATGATCTCATCGGCGCGACCGGTAGTGCCGTGCGCCAGCACGGTGCCGTCGAAATTGACGATCATGCCTTCGCCCATCGAATCGAACGAGCCATCCGAGCCGCACATGCAGACATTCGCGGTGACCATCAGGTTCTGGAACGAATTGGCCTGGTTGGTGAAGCGCCAGGAATCGCGGATCGGCGCAGTGTAGCCGGCGGTGCGGATCATGATTTCCGCGCCCTTGTAGGCGCATTCGCGCGCCATCTCCGGGAACATGCCGTCATGGCAGATGATCAGCGCAATCTTGGCGCCGTTCGGGCCTTCGATCACGGGAATGCCGATATCGCCCGGCTCCCACGGCTCGACCGGAATCCAGGGATGAAGCTTGCGGTAATAGAGCTTGATCTCGCCGTGGTCGTCGATGATCAGGCCGGAATTGTAGGGGTTACCATGCGGGTTGAACTCCATGATGGAGAAGCAGCCCCAGATACTGTTGTCGATGCAGGCCTTCTTGAATGCCGCGACCTCGGGCCCGTCGAGCCGGCACATGATCTCGGGATTGGTGTCCATCGAGAGGCCGTGCAGCGAGTATTCGGGGAACACCACCAGATCCATGGTGGAGAGATTGCGGCGCGCCTTGCCGACCATCCAGACGATACGTTCGGTCTGCCTGGCGAGATCGGCTTTGGTCACGACGGTCGGCAACTGCAATTGAACCAGTCCGATGACTACGCCCTCAGGCGATTTGTTCAGCCCGCCAAGCCCGTTCATGATCTGCTCCCTCCGTCGGCTCCCTTGCCGTCCGCGCGACGCCGTTGCGCGCAGTTCTCGGCAGAGCAAATCCGATTTTGGCGGCGCACAAAAGTCCATTTTTCAGGCGGCAGGCAATAGTCGCGCTCGCATGGGCCGCCGGCCCCTAGATCATGCCGACGCCCATTGTTGCGGCGCGGCCTGCCTCAACTCTCGGCTTGACCCTCCAATTTGTCTGATGTCAGACTTATGACATGAGTACAGCAAAGCGACATATCGCCAACCTTCGCGACGAATATGCCGAGATGACGCGGCAGCGCATCGTTACGGCTTTTGTCGAGACGCTGGAGGACGAGGCGGCCGACGACATTTCCATGGCCGCGGTCGCCAAGCGCGCAAAGGTGGCCGAGCGAACCATCTATCGGCACTTCAAGACCCGCGCTGAGCTGTTTGCGGCGGCCGGCGAGTGGATCGAGGACAACGTCTTCAGCTACATTCCCTTCACTTCGCCCGACGAACTGCCGGATATTTTCCGCAAGCTGTGCAAGCGGTTCGACCGTCATCCGCATCTGGCGCGTGCCATTGCGATGACGCGGGCGGGCCGCCGGGTGCGCGCCGGCTTCCGGCGCCACCTGATCGACCAGCATCGCAAGGCGATGGCGCCGTTGGCGCGGCATCTCCCCGCGAAGGAGGTCCGCCAGGCCGAAGCGCTTGCGTCCTATCTCAACAACGTGCTGGCCTGGAACGCGATGCGCGAGGACTTTGGCATGTCCAGTGCCGAGATCGCCGACACGGTCGAGTGGGCGCTCACGACCCTTTTGAATGATGTCCGTCAGCGCGATGCCGCTGCGGCGCGCAACGGCAAGGCTGGCAAATCGCCGCGCAAGCGAACCACGGCGCGCGAAAGCACCGGCGTAGAGTGAGGCAGGCCATGAATGCGATCCCCGACGACCTTCTGATCAACGCGCCCGACGAAGTCCGCACCCGCCAGGACCTGGTGCTGACGGCGCTCGGCCGGCGTCCGGCCGATCGCTCCTTGCGGGTCGGCAGGTTGCTCGACGTGCACAGTCGCACCTGGAGCGAGGATCAGGAAATCGTCTTCAAGGGACGGCGCATCGCCTGGGTCGGGCCGGCCGGTAGCTATCCCGGCGAGGTCCGCGAGCGGGTGCACCGGCCGGATCTTGCGGCGGTCCCCGGCTTCGGCGAGGTGCACAAGCACATCGAAAGCTCGCATCTGACGCCGGAATGGGAGGCGGCGCTGGTGCTGCCGCATGGCAATACCTGGACCTGCGAGGCGAGCCACGAGTTCTCCAACGTCAACGGAGCCCGCAATCTCGAGTTCTGGTTCGAGGCGCGCCGCCGCGGCTCGCCGCTCAAGATCTTTCCGCAGCCGGGATCGGCGGTGCCGCCGACGGCCTATGAATGGGGTGGCGGCTGGTATGGCCACGACGAGCAGGCGGGTTTCATGGCCGAGAGCCTGATGGTCACCGGGCTCGACGAGGTCATGGATTGGCCGGCGGTGTGGAATCCCGACAATCCCTCCTACAAGCGGCTCTGGGGCATGATCGAGGCGACGTTCGCAGCGCGCGGTGTCGTTGAAGGCCATGCCTCCGGCCTGCGGGATCTGCCCTCCATCAACGCCTTTGCCGCGGCGGGGCTCGCCTCCGACCACGAAGTGCAGACGCCGGAGGAGACCTGGGACAAGCTCACCCGCGGCCTGTTCGTCGAGCTACGTGTCTACGCGATGGATGAGATCGTGAAATGGCTGATCGCGAAGGGGCTACAGGACTGGTCGCAGATCGCGTTCACGACGGATGACCGCAGTGCCAGCCACACGCTCGAGCTCGGCGCCAGTGATCACAATGCGCGGGTCGCGATCGAGGCCGGTCTTGCGCCTGAAATCGCAATCCAGTGCCTCACCATCAACCCGGCGCGGCATATGCGCATCACGCCGTTCGTCGGGAGTCTGGCTCCAGGGCGTTTCGGCGATGTCGTGCTGCTCTCGGATGTCACCAAGCTCACGATCGCCGAAGTGTGGGCCGATGGCGCGCAGGTCTCCGAGGGCAAGCGCTATCTTGGTCAGGTGCCTGAAATCCAGTGGCCGGATTGGGCAACCAAGACGGTCAACATCAAGCGCTCGATCACGCCTCAGGATTTCGAACTGCCGGCCGAGCTTGGCCGTACCACGATGAAGGCGGCGGTGATCCGTCCCTTCCATTGGCATCCCGAATTCTACACTCTCGAGCTGCCGGTGCGTGACGGTGCCGTGCAGCGCGACGAGAGCGAGGCCATCACCAAATTCGCCATCGTCGATCGCTTTTCCGGCGATGGCCGCGTCGCAAAGATGTTTTGGCGCGGCTGTGGTCCGCGCACGCCGGAGACGGCTGTTGCCTGCTCGGTGGCGCACGACAAGCACAACATCTGGGTGGTCGGCTCCTCCGACGCGGCGATGGCAAAGGCGGTCAACGCGCTGATCGAGCTTCAGGGCGGCTGGGCGCTGGTGCGCGAGGGCGAGCTCGTTGCCACCGTGCGTTTCGAGGTCGGCGGGCTGATGAGCTGTCGTTCGGCGCAGGCGCTCGATGCCGAGATGCAGGCGCTTTATGCGGAAGGTCGCAAGGTCGACTGGATGTACGAGCCGACGTTCCGGCCGCGCTGGTATCCGGGATTCCCGGAGAGGCTCATGTTTGCGACGCTGACCTGTGCGCCCTGGAGCTGGGTGCTGGTGGCGCCGTGCGAGCAGGCGCCGCTCGGCTTCATCAATGTGCAGACCGGCGAAGCGCACCCGGTGGTCTGGTAAGGGGAGGACTGGAATGAACGAGATGACGAAGCCGCAAGCCGCGCCCGCCGAGCCGGCACCACCCACAGCCTCGGGGCTGCTTGATCGTACTTTTGGCCTCACCGAGCGTGGCACGAGCGTCGGCCGCGAGGTGATGGCTGGCGCGACGACGTTCGCGGCGATGGCCTATATCATCGCCGTCAACCCTGCGATCATGTCCAACGCCGGGATGGACCGTGCCGATCTCGTCAGCGCTACGGCGCTCGCCGCGATCGTCGGCTCGGTGATGATGGGGCTGTGGGCCAATCTGCCGCTGGCGGTGGCGCCAGCGATGGGCTCGAACGTCATCTTCACCTATGTCATCGTCAAGCAGATGGGGATGCCCTGGCAGGGCGCACTCGCCATGGTCGCCTTCACCGGCGTGCTGTTCCTGATCCTCAGCCTGTCGAAGCTGCGCGAGAAAGTCGCGAAGGACGTGCCGGAAGCGCTGAAGATCGGCATCCAGGCGGCGGTCGGTACCCTCATCGTCTTCATTGCGCTACGGGGCGCCGGATTCGTGGTCCAGAATCCGTCAACCTATATCGCCATGGGCTCCTTGCGCAGCCCGCCGGTGCTGCTGACGCTGTTCGGTCTCCTGCTCACGCCGGTGCTGGTGGTGCGCCGGGTGCCGGCGGCGCTGATCCTGTCGATCGCGGTGCTCACGCTGATCGGATTCTTCGTCCCAGGCGCCAACGGCAAGATGGTAACATCAGTGCCATCAGCCATCATGGCGTGGCCGCGCTGGCCGACCAGCACCTTCATGGCGCTCGACATCGGCTATCTCTTCAGCCATTTCGTCGTCGCGCTGCCGCTGCTGTTCTATTTCCTGTGCGCCGAATTCTTCTCGACGCTGGGCACGCTGATCGGCGTGACGGGGGCCGCCAATTTGCGCAAGCCAGACGGCTCAATCCCGAATGCCACTGCCGCATTTGCGACCGATGCGACGGCTTCCATCATCGGGCCGCTGCTCGGAACCTCCGTCGTGACGGCCTATATCGAATCCATCACCGGCGTGCAGGCCGGCGGTCGCACTGGCCTGACCTCGTTGACCGTCGCAGGACTCTTCTTCCTTGCGCTGTTCTTCTGGCCGATCTTCGTCATCATCCCAGCGCAAGCGACCGCGCCTGCACTGGTGCTCGTCGGCGTGCTCATGATGCAAGGACTGGCCCGCATCGACATGACCGATCTCGCCAACGCGGTTCCGATCGTGCTGACGCTGCTGGTCACCGTGCTGACCAACAACCTCATCAACGGAATGGCGCTGGGGACGCTGAGCTACATCGCTCTCGAAGTGGCAGTCGGCCGGCGGTCACAGATTCCGGCGATGGTGTGGGGACTTGGGGTCGTATTCGTCGCATACGCGATCGTGACCGCACAGATCTTTTGACGCGTACGTTAAGCTGCGAGGTCCAGCAATCGGCACGATCCGCGCACCAGCACCTTGCGTCCCATGGGAGTCATTGCGGGCACGCCATCATCAATGACAACGAGACCAAGCTTAACGAGGCTGTCGACGAGATAGGCCTTCGAGAGGCGATTGTTCACCACGGGGTTACGAAGCGTGCGCAGGGCTGCCCATTGATCCGGAGAAAGTTCGAAGTCGAAATCGTCGTTCATATTGCCTCAAGCGATAGTCACGTTCGCGCGCCCCTGTTAGCGGCGCTGCATGAAGACCATGCGACGACAATGAGTCGGGAATTCGGTAAGATGTTTAGAACTTCTCTTCACGAATTGCCGCAGTCTGTTGCGCCACAATAGTTAAGATCGTTCGGACACGATTATCGTCCCGATCATTTGATCACTAATTGATGATCTTCACTTGATGTTGCGCTGCGACGGCTGCAGTGCACGGGAAGCGTTGCTGTCTCATTCTGCGTCGCGATATGCACAGAAATGGTGAGACGCTGGGTTCGTGATTCTGCTACGCTGATTCGCGGGAAATGGCTTCACACGACAAGGAGTGTGAGTGCATGAACAGGCTGGTGGAAATTCGCAGTCAGGAATCCCTGTGCCGTGAGCGTGCCGCGCTCGATTTTGAGCGTCGGGTTTTCTGGCTTACGCAAGCCCAGGAATGGGAACAGCGCGCGCTCGACGAAATTGCCTATCACTTTCGTGAGTGCAATGTCGCTTACATGGAGCTTGCGCGAAGCTGACGTTGGCCGTGAGCTGAGGACTTACTGGTAAGTCGCAACGATATCGGAGACCGCGCGCTCGAGCTGCTGCGCAGTGGCGCATTGTCGCACGACGCTGCAAAAGGTCGCATAGCGCGGCATCTCGGAATCGCCAAAGCCCCAGGCGAGCCGTCCTTCGGGGTTGAGCCAGACCAGTCGCTTCGAGCGCTCGGAGATTCGGCGCAGAATGTCCGCACGTGGGTCGAGATTGTTGCTGCGGGCATCGCCGAGCACGATCACCGTGGTCTGCGGCGTCAACGTGCTCATGAAGTCTTTTTCGAAATCGACCAGCGAAGAGCCGTAGTCGGACGAGCCGAAGCCGACCTTGGACATGATCTCGGCCATTGCCTCTTCAGGCGACTTCTTTTCCAGAATCTCGCTGACCTCGATCAGATGTGACGAGAATGCGAAGGAGTGGACGTCGTCCACGACCTCATGCAGGGAGTGGATCAGGAGCAGGAAGAAGTCAGAGACCTGCGCCACTGAGCCTGAGACGTCGCAGATCGCCACGATCCTTGGCCGGTCGCGATGCTTGCGCTTCCATGCGGTGAGAAAGGGGATGCCGCCCCAGGCAGCGTTGCGGCGCAGCGTGCGGCGCACATCGAGATGACCGCGGCGCTGGCGCTTGCGCGGCTTCGAATAGCGCTCGCGCAGGCGGCGCGCGATCTGGCGGATGAGAGCGCGCATCTCCGCGACCTGGCGCCGCTCGATGCGGGCCAGCGGCGCATTGCGCAGGATTTCGTTGCGGAGGTTTTCGGCTTCCTCGCGGGCATAGAGCGCAAGGCCTTGCGAGACGGTGTCGCGGACTGCTTCGCGCAAAGCGTCTAGCGCGCCGCGGAGACGCTCAGCCAGCGACGGATTGGTCGTGGTGAGTTCGTCGAGATCGTCGCGCAGGCGTTGAAGGCCCATGGCGTCGAGGATGCGGCTGGAGACGATGCCGCGCTGGGTGGAGTAGCGGATGTCGGACAAGGAGGCCGCGCCGGAGGCGCTGGCAATCGCAGCTGAGATTGCATTGCGATCCTGCGACAGCAGCATCTGCGCAAGCGGGCCCAATCCTTCGGGGGGCTGACCTTCGCCTGCTTCGCCGGCCGGGCTTGAGGAGGACGACTGATCAGAGTTGTCTGAGGCGCCGTCATCGTTCTCGGCCCCAGGCTGGTCTTGGCGCGGCTCGGGCTGGCTGAAGAACAGATCAAAGCAGTCGCCGAGCGCGAGCTTCTCGTCCTGCGACTTGGCGAGCGTCAGAAGCAGCGCGTCGCGCAGGATGGCGCGGTCGGTGAGACCGACCTGCGCGACCGCGCGCATCGCATCGATGCTTTCGGCGGGCGAGACATGGACGCCGGCGCCGCGCGCCGCCCGAAAGAAACGATGGAGGTTCTCGCGCATCGGGCGTCAACCGAAGACGTTGGATCGTGCTGCCTTGGCAATGAAAGTCGTGATCTGGGGGTGAGCCGCCTCGATGTCGGCCTCGTATTTCAGGAGCACGTTGAGCGTATCCTTGACGATCTCGGTGTCGAGCTCCGTGGCTTGCAGTAGCACGAGCACGCGCGCCCAGTCGATCGTCTCGCTGACCGAGGGCAGCTTCTTCAAATCCAGCGAGCGGATCTCGTGGATGAAGCCAACCATCTGCCGGCGCAGGGTCTGCGAGATGCTGGGGACACGGCTCTCGACGATGCGCTCCTCCAGCCGCTGCTCGGGGAAGCCGATATGCAGATGCAGGCAGCGCCGCTTCAGGGCGTCACCGAGATCGCGTTCGCTGTTGGAGGTGAGGATCACGGTCGGTGGCGTGATCGCCGAGACCGTGCCGAGCTCGGGGATCGTGACTTGGAAGTCCGAGAGGATTTCCAGCAGCAGCGATTCGAATTCGGCATCCGACTTGTCGATCTCGTCGATCAGGAGCACGCAGCCGCCCGGCTGCTCCAGGGCCTGGAGAAGGGGACGCGGCTCGACGAATTCCTTGGAGAAGAACACGTCGCCGAAATCATGAAGCTGTTCGAGCGCAGCGTGCAGCGTCTGCGCGCCGCCCAGGACTTCGCCGAGCTTATCCTTGAGGATTTGCGTGTAGAGTAGCTGCTTGGCGTATTTCCACTCATAGAGCGCCTTGGCCTCGTCGAGGCCTTCGTAGCACTGCAGTCGGATCATCTTCAGGCCGCGCCAGGCGGCAATCGCCTTGGCAAGCTCGGTCTTGCCGACGCCTGCGGGGCCCTCGACCAGGATCGGCTTCTCGATCTGTTGCGACAAATAGACTGCGGTCGCGATCTGCCGGCTCGCGATATAGCCCTGCGCGGCGAGGCCGCTCTCCACTGCCTCGATCGAGGTCGAGGCCTTCTGTTCAGCCACGAAGGGGCGCTCCCAAAGGTCTTGCTTGAGGCTTGTTCTGCCTGCGTTCCCGGCAAAGAACAAGCCTCGTTTGGGACGGGCCTGATCCGCGCTGACGGCCGCTTTTTCCGTTCAGCGCAAATACTTACGGGGCGTCTTATCGTGCGGTCAGTGCCGAAGCAGCTCGGGCTTGCGGATGGTCTGCCTGACCTCGGCGCCGCAATCGGCGCATTCGTAGACGAAGTCGATCTTGGCAAGGCTCCAGTGCGGCTCGACCTCGCGCACATACATCGGCAGGAACCCCATGCATGTCGGGCAAATCACAGGCGCGATTTCGATATCCTGATGATGCTGTACATAAGCTGGCATCTCGGCTCTCCTTCGCAGGCGACCACCAAACCCCGCGCAAAGGCTACTGCCGGTTGCGTCGATGCCATCATCAACTCTTCCGAACAGAGACGGAACGGCGAGCGTTTGTCGTTCGCTGTGACATTCTTGTTACGTCTCTGTACTGTAACGGGCGGACCAAATGCCTATTTCTCCGGCCGATCCGCTTTTTCTCGGACCATCAACGCAACGATAAGGGAGCAACGCCCATGACCCATGCCATTCGTTTTCACAAGACCGGCGGTCCGGAAGTCCTGGTCTGGGAGGAGGTCAATGTCGGCAAGCCAGGGCAGGGTGAGGCGCGCATCCGACATACTGCCGTCGGTCTCAACTTCGTCGACATCTACAATCGCTCCGGCGTGTATCCCGCGCCATTGCCGAGCGGGCTCGGTAGCGAGGCCGCGGGCGTTGTCGAAGAGGTCGGGCCAGGCGTCACCGATCTGAAGCCGGGCGATCGCGTCGCCTATGGCGCATCGCCGCTCGGCGCCTATTCCGAGGCGCGGCTGATCCCCGCCGACCGGCTGTTGAAGCTGCCCGACGGCGTCGACGACAAGACCGCGGCTGCAATGATGCTGAAGGGGCTGACCACGCAGTACCTGATCCGGCAGACCTATCGCGTGAAGGCCGGCGACACCATTCTGCTGCATGCAGCGGCCGGCGGCGTCGGCCTGATCCTGAGCCAGTGGGCAAAACATCTCGGCGCGACCGTGATCGGCACGGTCAGCAGCGACGAGAAGGCAAAACTCGCCAAGGCGCATGGCTGCGACCACGTCATCATCTACACGCGCGAGGATTTCGTGAAGCGCGTCGACGAGATCACCGGCGGCAAGAAGGTGCCGGTGGTCTATGATTCCGTCGGCAAGGACACGTTCCTGAAGTCGCTGGACTGCCTCGCGCCGCTCGGCGTTGCCGCGCTGTTCGGTGCGTCCTCCGGTGCGGTCGAGCCGCTCAATCTCGGCCTGCTCGCCCAGAAGGGTTCGCTCTACGTCACCCGGCCGACGCTGTTCACCTACGCCGCCAAGCGCGAGAGCCTGGTCGCGATGGCGAACGAGTTGTTCGACGTCGTCAAGTCCGGTGCGGTCAAGATCGAAGTGCACCAGACCTATGCGCTGAAGGACGCTGCCAAGGCCCATGCCGACCTCGCCGCGCGCAAGACCACAGGATCGACCGTTCTGACGGTGTGATCTGCAACTCGACCGTGGTGCAGGCGGCTTAGGCCCGCGTCACGCTTTCTCGTGCTTGCGCAGGTCGCGGGCGTGATCGTGGCGGATCGCCTGGAGGTCGACATCTTCGGGCGGGATCTGGGGAAGGGCGGCCTCGGCCAGGATGGCCTCAGTCACGTCCTCGACCGAATTCTCTGCGATTTCGTGGATGAACGAGATGTTCTGGTATTCGCCGGAGGTGACGCGGGAAATTACCTCGCGCCTTGTGATCTCGGGGTCAACGATCGCCTCGCGGCCGCGCCGCCCGTAATCGATCATCACGACGAAATACTGCATGAAACGATCCTGCCGCGCACCCAGGGCTGGGTGCGCGGCATAGTATTTCCGAAAAACGGAATTAAGTCAAGTTTGATTTCCAAAAATCGGAAATCGCGACTTTATCGTCCCTTCTTGCGAGGACGGGCCGATTTGGCGCGCAATCGTTCCAGTTGGCCCTTGGGCATGGAGAGGCAGATCTCTCCGACCCAGTCGAGCTTGACGCCGACGATCGGCTTGGCGTTGAAGCTGTTGAGATTGACGACGGAGGGGGATTTGCCCCGCTCGATGGTTTTCAAATAGCGCTCGCCGGTCTTGAGCCGGACCACGGCTTCTTCGCCGTAGAAGCTCGACAGCGGGTGGCGCTGGTCCTTGTAGACCACGATCACGTCGCCGCTTTCGTATTTGGGCAGCATCGAATCGCCCAGGATCTCAAAGGCGACGGTCTCTTCCATGATCGGGAAGGGCAGCGCGATATCGCCGAGCCCCTCTGGAGGGACCTGCTCGAAATCCGGCTCGATCACGGCGCCAGCGCCGACCCGGCCCATGATCGGCGCGAGGTTCAGCTCGAGATATTGCATGATCGGAATAATTTCGGAGGCCTTCACAAGGCGTTCGCCGCCGAGGATTTCCGACACCGCGCCCGGGCGCACGCCCATCGCCGCGGCCAGCCCGCCCTTGCTCTTGCCCGTCTTCTCCAGGCCCCGTTCGATCATCGCAGCGTCCAACATGGTGATTCCCTCGATTGCCCATAGGCTCTGCCTCTTGTAATCCGAAATTCGGAATTGATGCAATTATGAATATCAGAATTATTGCTTGACTTCGTATTCGGAATAACGGAATGTGTGTTCCGCCTCCGGATCGTGCGATCGGGGCGCATCACAGGACAGCAGCATGGAACCGGGCCATTGGTCGTCGGAGCATTCCGACGCGCTTCGCGACTATTTTTTCAAGGGACTGTCATATGCGGAGATCGGACGGGAGATTAACGCAAGGTTTGGAACGGCTTACACGCGCAATGCGGTGGTCGGTCGCGCCAAGCGGCTCGGGCTTGCCGCGCCCGACCGGATGACGAGTCCATCGATCGTGCCGTCCTTGCCGGGCGATCCCGGTTCGCTCGCGCCGCGGCGTGTTGCAATACCCGGCCTGAACCTGCCGCCGCCATCGGCATTAAGGCCGGCCAATCCGGTCAAATTGCGCTGCATCGGTGTCCGGCCGCGACTGATCACGCTGCGTGAGCTCGATCGCGGCGATTGCCGCTATCCCTATGGCGGTGACAGGGAGGGGGAGGAGATCAGCTTCTGCGGTCACCCGCGTCAGCCCGGCTCGAGCTATTGCGCGCCGCATGCGCATCTGACCCGCGGTCCCGGGGCAGTGTCCGGCCGCACCGCCGGTGCCGTCATGCTGAGGCTGGTCTCCATCGCCTGACCAGTGTCTTCTCAATTCAGTTTGCAAGGAGTTTCCGAGTGGCACGTGCCAGACGCAACATGTCCTACAAATTGACCGGACTTCATGACCGCCGATCGCGCGACCTACCGTTGAATGCAGAATTGGCGGAGGTCGAGGTCGACAATCCCCTGGCGCTCGATCTGGACGAGAAGATCGTAGCGATGCGGTCGATCCGCAACGATCCGCTCGGCCGGCTGCACGCGCACCACCAGATCGACGAGGCGCAATATCGGGGTGGCCGCGCCTACCAGAGCGACTGGGAGCGGGCGGAGCGGGGCCCTCAGGCCATGGATCCGACCCGCGAATATGTCGACGGCGCGCGCTCCCGCGAGCCTGTCACCGAGAGCCAGCGTCAGGCCGTATTACGGCTGAACCGGGTCGAGCGCGAGCTCGGCACCGACGGCGCCGCGCTGGTGCATGACGTGCTGGTGCTTGGTTTGACGATGGACCAGATCGGGCAGCGACGTGCCGTCCGCACCCAGCGATGGAATGACTATTTTGCGCGGCGTTGTCGCGAATGCCTCGACCGGCTGGCGCTGGTCTACGGCTTTGCCACCGACGCGTCGGCACGGCGCCGCTGAATGTGGCTGCCGGCGGCTTTCCGCCGCCGGCATTCTTCCGTCGCTCCTCACGGATGCGGCATGATCTGGTAGGGCGTGGTGTAGGGCTCGACGCGGAGCGAGGCGTTGGCCAGCAGCCCGATCTTGGCAGTTGGCGCCTGCTGCATCTCACCGTTCTGTCCGCGATGCACGTTGTACTGCCAGACGGTGAGGTCGCCCTTCTGCGCCAGTGCGTGCGCGACCGCGCTCGCGTCCTTGCCGCCGAGCGCCTGCAGCTCCTCGGGCGATAGCCCGATGACGATCTCGTCCTTGATGGTAACGATCTTGAAGAGGTTCATTTTGGTCTCCTGCGCCCATGCGCCATGTGCCGAGAGTGCAAGAAGCGCAACCGCGGCGCCCTTGATGAGATCGCAGCAAGAAAGCATGCCGTCGTCCTTTGGTGCTGATGCGCGCCCGAATCAAACAGTCCGTCAGCCATGGCGCCCGTGATCTGCGTGGCCGTTTCGCAACCGCTTGGTCGTACGATCTTGAACAACGGTTCACGGAGCGAGGAATATCGGGAGCAATGAACCCTGACGTGGGGCGGCGAGTCCAAGCCAGGAGATCAAAGGGGACTCGCCGGATGGGGCCCGTATCGGGACGTTGGAGACCGGCTGCGAGATCGACGTTCATTTCGTGGACGATGCAACCGCCGAAATCGGACTCAACGATTACGTGTATGCGCTGAAGAGCGTTAATTCGCGGCTGCCAATCTCCGTTCACACGGGAAACACGGTGAAACGCAGGTCTAATTGACAGCGATCGGGGCCGTGTGGTGACTGGTTGCTGCTTCTTGACGCAGGTGGGTGACGGCGGCGCGTATTCCTGATATCCGGAATTGCCGTGGCACGATGCCGACGAAGCATCGCTAGTCTTACGGTTTGGCTTGCTCGACGGGTTGTTCCTTGCCATAGTTGCAACTTCTCGGGTCGGGCCGAGTCTCTCCAGATTTGCAGCTCGGCATGCCAACCTGCTGAGGTGCCCCGACCTAGAGTTTGTCGTCGCCATGGCGTTCGGTGAAGGCGTACGGTTCTCGACCGGGCTCCCGACGCCCAACATCGAGGGGCTGAGTCCTGTGATAGGTGCGAGATGAAGAACCTCAATTTCGCGGCTGAACTGCATCTTAAGCTCGGCGCACCCGCGAACGGGACCGTCGAAAGTCTCCGCCTGCTGCGCGCCTTCCTCAAGCTCGCTCCCCGGCAGCGCTTTGAGGTCATCAAGCTCGTCGAAGACCTCGTCACTGACGAGACCATCCCCGAACACCCGCTGTCTTGAGCCCGGCCACGGGCCGACATTACGCTTTGTCCACCTTTCAGACCGGAAAGCGGACCGCCAGGTGGCGTTCGTCGCCGGCGTTTGGCCGCTGGAAGGCAATGCGACAAATGTGGTAATGAGTTGGGAAAAAGAGGGAGGAGTGCGACCATGATCGAACCGAAGCTCGAAGTTCCGGCCGAACTGCGCGACCTGGCTGAGAAAACCATCGACCAGGCTGAGAAGGCATTCGGCATGTTTTTTGATGCCGCCACCAAGTCGATGACGTCGGTCCCGGGGGCTGGCGCGGACGTGTCCAAGCAGGCGCTCGCCTTCACCGAGCAGAACATGAAGGCGGCGTTCGAACACGCTCGCAAGCTGGTTCACGCAACCGACCTTCAGGAAGCGATGCGAATCCAGTCCGAGTTCCTGCGCAGCCAGTTCACCAATGCCGGCGATCACATGCGACAAATGACCGGCAACTTCATGCAGCCGGGCAAGGGCAAATCCTGACAAGGGAACGTTCTGATTTCCCGCGCCACGGCCGTGTGCTTACAAATTGATCTTGCGCAGTGACGCGCTACGCATTTCAATTCCAGTGCAGGTCCATGATGGGCCACCGGATGAACCTCATTCGCCGTCCGTCATCCTTTCTGCTGATCCCTGTCGGTTCACCCGGCAGGGATTTGCATTTCGAGAGCGCGTTTGCGCGCTCGGCGCAAAGCTCAGCCGCAGCACGATCCCGGAAATTGCGAGAGGTCGATGCGGGCGATGATCGACCGCACCAGCCTGCGGGCCGAACGATAGAAATGGCGTACGCGCCCGAGCACCCGTGCCGGGGGCAGGCCAAGTCTCGTCGTATCAAGTCTCGTCGTATCAAGTCTCGTCGTATCAAGGCTCGCCGTATCGAGCCTTTCGATATGGTGCGACACGTGCCTCTCCCATGCTGTACCGCCGTTCTATCGTGGCCGGCACGGAGCTGCGTTGATCTGCCGCAAGGATCCCGGTTAGTAGTCGCCGGGATTCATGATCATCGGGGAGGTCGTATCGGCCGGCGCGAGCGCGCTGCTCGCGCTGTCGCGCAGGAAGCGGTCAAGTGTCGCCTGGATCTTCTCCTTGACCGAGTCGGGCCCGCGATCGCTCATCTCGGTATGCTGCGCACCGGTCGGGATGATGTCGATGCCGCGCGCCTTCGCCTCTTCGGGCGTCGGCAGCACGCCGGGGTCGGTTTGGAAATGCGGATCCTTGGAGCGGAACGACAGGATCTTCATGCGGTCGTTGAGCACGAAGGGCACCCGGAGATTGTCGAGTGTGATCACCTTCGACACGAGCTCGGGATGCTGCTGGGCGACATACATCGAGACGTCGCCGCCATTGGAATGACCGACCAGCGTGATGTGGTCGTAGTCGGCGTTCTCCTGCCGCCCCTTCAACGTGTTCAGCACGTAGAGGATGTTGGCTTCGCAACGCATATAGACCTCGCGGCGGCCGACATATTTCTGGCCGACATGGGTCATCAGGGGCGGATCGCTCGGCAGATCCTGCTGAATGCTGGCGACGAGATAGCCGCGCGCCGCAAGCACGTTGGCGAGGAAGGAATACTCGGTGGCCTTGACCGTGTTGCCATTGCTGATGATGGCGACCGGAAGCTTCCAGAGGCCGAGATTGGCCTTGGTCTCGTAGTCGCGCCGCACCGCAATCTCGACCGAGATCGGCCGCTGTCGCGCGGCGTCGAACAAGGACAGCATCTCGTGACGGATCGCGAACTTGCTGACGACGACATACTGGCCCGCCGCGAGGACGCAGAGAAAAGCCAGGATTGCAAACACCCTCTTCATGGTTCCGTCTCAATCACTTTTGACTGAACATGGCTATTGAAAACTCACGGATCGAGAGATCGTGAGTACGTTACGGGATTAAATTTAGGCAAGTCTGTGAGAAGGGTCTCAAAAAGGGCCCCCAAAAGCCCATCGAGCCGGGCGAGGCTAGAGGCAGCTCGCCTTGCCGCGTTGCGGGCAGAGCCGGAAGGCGCTTGAAAGTGTGAACAGGAAGCGCGGGCTGCGGCGCTCATTGTCCGGCGCCCGGTAGCTCAACGGCACGGCCACGCCGAAATCCGCCTGAATATCCTCCGGCAGGAAGAACCGCACGCCGACACCGGCGGACGTCAGCGCCAGACCGTCGCTTAGCCGGTAGCCGTCGTTCCAGACTGCGCCGGCGTCGCCGAAAGCGTAGAGCTGGTAGCCGCTCCAGTAGCGGAAGTTGAGCTTCTGGTCGAAGCGAACTTCGAGCGAGCCGGCAAGACCGTTGTCGCCGCTGATCTCGGCCGCGCCATAGCCGCGGCCGAAGGCTGCGCCGCCGAGATAGAATTGCTGCGAGGTGAACAGCGGCCGCGACGCGGTCTGGCTCGCCGCAGACAGCTTGAGCGACCAGGCGTCATTGAGCGTCTGGTAGCGCGTGAACCAGAGGTTCAGCACCGAGAAATTCGAGGACGCGCCATCGCGCGACAACAGATCGTCGTCGAAATGCGAGGCGCCGAAGACGTCGAGGCCCTGGCGGAAGGTCATCGTCGCGTAGTTGGTGCCGCCAAAGCGATCCTGGAGGCGGTAGTCGGCGGTGAGGCTCGCGGTCCTGATGTGGTCGTTGTACCAGGGGCCGTAGAGATCGTGCTCCGATACGTTGCTGAAAGTCCCGGCCATGGTGAGCGTCAGTCCGGACGATTGCGACATGAAGGGCACGGTGCTTGCCCGCACCTCAAAAGCCTCCGTTGTGGTGATGTCGCTGTCGAGGCGCCGCGCATCGCCCGGCCGGACTTCGCTGTAGAGGACGGAGGCGCCGAGGCGTACGCCGTCGACGCCGACCGGTGCGTCATAGGACAGCCGCGCGAAGCCGAGCTCGCGCGGATCGTTGGCGACGGTCGACAGGTTGACGGCGAGCGTGTCGCCGGGCGTGAGGTAGGAGTTGAACGCGCCCGTCGCGTAGGTCTGCCATGGCCCGACCGATGACGAGCCGAGATTGTCCAGGCCGAACGACGTGAAGACATGCCAGGTCTTCAGATAGACGGTGAGGCGGAAGCGACCGGTTGCACCGCCGATCTCCTCCAGCGCGGTATCGGTGATCCGAACGCCCGGCCTGCCGTTGATGAGGAAGAGCTGGCGTTCGAGCGTTGCCAGCCGCGACGGCTGCTCGGCCAGGACCGGCCCGAGCATCGGCCTTACACCGAACTGCTCGGCGCCGTCACCCTTCAGATCGGCCTGCACGATGGCGCCTTCGATCACCTGGATCCGGACGCGGCCATCGGCGATGTCCTGCGGTGGCACGATCGCCCGGCTGAGATGGAAACCGTCGGCACGGTAGAGATTACTGATTGCGCCGGCGATCGCAGCGAGGTCGGCTTGCGAGACCTTCTTGCCGAGATAGGGCTGATACAGGGTGGCGATGCGCTCGTGAGGGATGACGTGGGCGCCGCTGACTTTGATGCCGCGCAGCACGAACTGTGGCCTGGTATCCCCGTCGGTATTGGACTGGCCGACCGAGGGCAGCTTCACCGGAGGTCGGCTCAGAGATTCCTGCTCGGTTTGGTTTTCAAAGTACTTCTCCGGCTGGCGCGGGTCGAACCCCGGCTGGTTCGCCTGCTGCGCGTACGCCTGCGGATTTCCCGCAAGCGTCGGTCCGAGTAGCACCAGCGCGGCAGCAAGATACCGTCCAACCGCGCCAAGTGCGGACCGTTCTCCGTAGTTTGACGGAGAGGTCTCCAGGCGCCGGTAAGGATTCAGTAGCCACATGATTTTTCATAGTTTTTTATGGTCAACGATTGGTTAATGCGTCCGCCGGACTCCCGGGTTCCCGCTAAGCCAATCTTGAGTGATCTCGGATACGCATCAGGCTCGCAGTAACTCAGGCTGAGGGTCATCATGCTCGTTCGAATTGGAATACGGTGCACCTTGATGGCAGCGCTGATCCTGGGAACGGCGTTCGGTGCATCCGCAGCGGATGACGGCGTCTGGTCAGTCAGCAAGTCGTCGGGCGAGGTCTGGCTTGCAACCAACGGCGCCCAGCAGGTGTCGTTGAATCAGCAGGAGATTCTGAAGCCGGGCGATACCATTCGCACCGGGCGCAACGGACGCGTGCTGCTCGTTCGCGGCGAAGAGACGATTTTGATCTCTCCCAACTCGGTGGTCAGCGTGCCGACCGAGAAGAAGGAGGGACTTTCGACCACCATCATCCAGCAGGCGGGTTCGATCCTGCTCGAGGTCGAGAAGCGCAACGTCAAGCATTTCGAGGTCGAGACGCCGTATCTCGCCGCCGTGGTCAAGGGCACGCATTTCAGCGTCACCGTGGGCGCGGGCAGCACCAAGGTTGGCGTGCTCCGCGGCCAGGTTGAAGTCTCCGATTTCAAGACCGGCCAGATCGCGCAAGTCATGCCGGGGCAAGTGGCTACCGCCTTCGAGCACGGCAAGCCCGGTCTCAGCCTGAGCGGTGCCGGTACGCTCAATCCGATCGAGCAAGGCAAGCCGCGCGCTTCGACGATCGAGCGCGTTCCTGTGCCGAAGTCGGGCCTGTCGATGCCGCGCAATGCGGCGAACGGCCATGCGATCCATGCGCTTGGTGCGATCGACAAGGGCACCAGGACGGCCGGCGCGCCGGCGCAATCGCGCCAGGCAAGCGAGACTCACGCGCCAAGATCTGGCGTGGTGCGCATCTCGAGCTCGCTCGGCGAGGTCAAGCTGAACTTCCATAAGGTCACGAACGGTCTTGCCCACGGTGCAGTCGCGCCGGGGCGGGTGCGTAATGCGAATGCCAGCACCGACACGGTGTGGAGCGATAGCAAGTCGAGCACGACGACCACAGCTGGCGCCAATAGCTCCACCGTCACGGCGGTCACCGTGAGCAGCAGCGCACCTGCTTCCAGCGCCTCATCGACCTCATCGAGTGTGACGACGACCGTTGCGGCCACCGCTGGGGCGACCGGCGATAATTCCGGCGGGGGTAACGGGACCAACGACAACGCAAATAACGGCAACGGAAAAGGAAATAACGGGAAGGACAAGGGTAACAACGGCAATAACGGGAACGGTAACAGCGGCGCCACCGGTAACGGCAAAGGTAACAACGGTAACGGCAACGGAAATGGCGGCGGTAACGGCAGCAACGGGAATGGAAATGGCCACCGACACTAAGGCGATTTCCTAGGGGATGAGGGGCGCACCCTCCGAAGCAGCGGGTGCGCGGGAGGATCGGGTGAAACGTTATCGGCCGCATATTCTTGTCGTGATCGCGCTGGCAGTCGTGCTGTCCACGGGATGGCACGGCTCGCTTCGCAACGCGCTCACCGACCTGCGCTTCGCATGGGAGTCGCGGGCTGCCAGCGGTAACGTGGTCGTGGTCGCCATCGACGCGCCCTCGATCGACCAGATCGGAGTGTGGCCCTGGCCGCGCAGGCTGCATGCGGAGCTGCTGCACAGGCTCGAGGCTGCAGGTGCGCAGGAGGTGGCCTTCGACGTCGATTTCAGCACGCCATCCGATCAGGCCTCCGACGAAGCCTTCGTCACCGCGCTTCGAGAAGTCGGCGGCTCGACGATTTTGCCGTCCTTCAAGCAGCCGACACCAAATGGTGGTGCGGCTTATATCAATCGCCCCCTGAAGCCGTTCAGCAACCAGTCGTGGCCGGCCGTGGTCAATGTCGCGGTCGAATCCGACGGGCTCGTTCGCCGCTATCCGGTTGCGGAGAAGCTCGGCGATGCGCAGATGCCGTCGATGGCCGTCGTACTGGCCGGGCAGGACGCCAATCGGCGGCCGCCGTTCCTGATCGACTTCAGCATTCGTGCGATGTCTATCCCGAGTGTCTCCTATGTCGATGTGCTGCGAGGCGATGCCGCGACCCTCGACAGGCTGAGGGACAAGAAGGTCATCGTCGGTGCCACGGCACTCGAACTGGGCGACCGGTTCAGCGTTCCAAATGGCCGTATCGTTGCGGGTCCCGTCCTCCAGGCGTTGGCGACAGAATCGGTCCTGCAGAACCGCATGCTGCGCTGGACGTCTAATGTCGGCATGATTGCTGGCCTCGGCGTGATCTGCCTGCTGATGATGTATTCATGGCGCCGTTTCGGACCGGGTGTCCGCGTCGCGATCCTGGTCGCAGCCGGAGCCGGCATCGAGCTGACCGCGGTCCTTGTACAGGGAAGGTGGCCGCTCGTCATCGACACGTCGTTGCTCCACATCGCCATCGTTGCCTATCTGACGGCGATCGCGCTGGATGAGATCGATTTCCGCAGTCTGCTGGGGCGCATCGCCGAAAGTCGCTTTCACCGCATCGCGATGTCGCTCGGCGATGGTCTGGTCTGCACCGACGAGGATCACCGGATCACGGTCTGGAATCCCGGTGCGAGCGCGATCTTTGGCTACATGCCGACCGAGATGATCGGTCGCCCGTTCGAAACGCTTTGCGCGACACCGACAGAAGGGGGCACGAAAACCTTCGCCATGCGCGACGCTGCGCGCCAGGCGCTGCTGGTTCCCGGTGGAGCCGTGGTCGTCGAGTTCGAGGGCCGGCGCAAGAATGGCGAAACCTTCCCGGTCGAGGCGAGTTTCTCGGGCTGGCAGGGGACGGAGGGCTTCCAGTACGGCGCGATTCTCCGCGACATCTCCGTACGCAAGCGCGAGGCGGAACGCGTCAGATATCTCGCCGAGTATGATGCGCTGACAGGTCTTGCCAACCGCAATACGCTCCATGCGAGGCTTGCCGGCCTGCTCGCCGTGGCGCAGCGGCGGTCCTCCGAGGTCGCGCTGCTCGTACTGGGGCTCGACGGCTTTCAGCAAATCAACGACATGCTTGGACACTCGATCGGCGATCTCGTGCTGCGGGCGGTTGCCGAACGCCTGCGGACCGAGGTCGATGGCAGGGCGGTGGTCGCCCGGCTCAGCGGCGACGAGTTTGCGATTGTGCTGGATTGCGCTGATAGCGACGAGCCGATTGCCGCGTTCGCTGAGCGCATTGCGCGCGCATTCGAGGCGCCGCTTGTGACGGGCGCGCGCCAGCACCGCGTCAGGATCAGCATCGGCGTCGCCGTCTATCCGGAAGGTGGACAGAGCGCGGATGATCTCCTGAGCAACGGCCATCTGGCGCTGAGCCGCGCCAAGGCGACCCGGCGCGGCAGCTATGTGATCTTCGAGAGCGCGATCAGGCAGGAGCTGGAGAACCGGCTGACGCTGGAGAGCGAACTGGCGCTTGCCGCCGACCGCGGCGAGTTCGAGCTGTTCTACCAACCCCAGGTTCGCCTGATCGACGGCGGCCTGATTGGTGCCGAAGCGCTGATCCGCTGGCGGCACCCGGTGCGCGGCTATGTCTCGCCCGGGGAGTTCATGCCGGTGGTCAACACCTCGGCGCTGTCCGAGCGGATCGCGAACTGGGTGATGGACACCGCCGGCCGGCAGGCGCGTGCGTGGGAGCTGTCGGGCAACGCTGTCCGCGTCGCAATCAACCTCTCGCCGTCGCAACTCGACTCCGGCGATCTCGCGCATTCGGTTGCAGAGCTGCTGAGAGCGACGGGGCTAACCCCCTCGCTGCTCGAGATCGAAGTCACCGAGGACATCCTGCTGCACGACGAGGGCCGGGTGCTCGACATGTTCAAGCGGATCCAGCAGCTCGGCGTCCGCATCCTCTTCGACGATTTCGGCACGGGCTATGCGAGCCTGAGCTACCTGAAGAAGTTTCCGCTCGACGGGCTCAAGATCGACCGCTCCTTCGTGCTCGATCTGCTCGCGGATTCCGACGATGCGGCGATCGTCGGCTCGACCATCGGCCTCAGCAAGCAGCTCGGTCTTACGGTCGTTGCCGAAGGTATCGAGAATCGCGCTACGGCGGATTTCCTGGTCAGCATGGGCTGCGAGGAAGGGCAAGGCTACTTCTTCGGCCGTCCGATGCCCGCCGACGCGTTCGAAAAGAAATTTTTGGTGGCCGAGCTGGAAACTGTCAGCGCTGCCTAGCGGATTTGGTTTGATTCTAGCGCCGGCGCGCAACCGCTACGCCAAACAGGAAGGCGACGAACAGGCTGGCCAAGGGCGCTTCACGTGTTATCGCGGCGACTGTCGAGAGCGGTTTACCCGGCTTTCGGGCTTCGTCGATGACAGAGGTCAGCCGATCGACACCGGCGCGCAGACCGCCGACGACTTCGCCGATTGTCTGGGAGACGTCGGTTGCGGCGTCAATGGCGCGCTCGGCCATGTCGGGTTGCGTGGGGGACTGCGGAATTTCCGTGCTCAAGTTCGTGAACTCCGCTCAGAGGAGGTGAATGAGGCCGGCACCTTTGGCTATCCGCGCGAGCGCTAGTGTTGAACAGCGGGTCCGGAGACCTTTGGCTATCCGCGACGGGCGCCGTGTTGAAACGGCGGGTGCCGGCCTTGGATAAACAATTCGGCGTTCTGGAATTTGTTCCGACCATCCCCGTGAAACGACGGGTGCGAATCTCTGTTAGGCTGGCGCAGCCTTGCTGATCTCAGGAGATTGCCGTGACCGATCGAACCATTGCGGATCGAGCCCGGCGTATAGCATTGCTCGGCGCGCCCATCGACATGGGGGCCTCACAGCGTGGTACCCTGATGGGACCGGCCGCGCTGCGTACCGCCGGCCTTGCCACATTGCTCGAAAGCCTGGATTTCGAAGTCGTCGACTACGGCGATCTCTCCGTGGCCGAGGTCAGCGATCTCGCCGACAGGCCGCCGGAGAAAGCCAATCATTACCGCGAAATCCAGCGCTGGACGCGCACGCTCAGTCGTCGCGGCTATGAGATCGCGCAAACCGGTGCCCTGCCGATCTTCCTCGGGGGCGATCACACGCTGTCAATGGGTTCGGTCACTGCGATGGCGCGACATTGGCAGGAGCGTGGACGCGAGCTGTTCGTGCTCTGGCTCGACGCCCATGCCGACTACAATACGCCGGAGACGACGATCACAGCCAATATGCATGGCATGTCGGCGGCGTTCCTGTGCGGCGAGGCCGGCCTCGATGGCCTCCTGGGCGATGATCCGCGCACCTCGATTGATCCGGACAGGCTCGACCTGTTCGGGGCGCGTTCAATCGACAAGCTCGAAAAGGAGCTGATGCGCACACGCCGGATCAGGGTTGTCGACATGCGCCAGATCGACGAGTTCGGCGTCGCGGTGCTGATCCGGCGTGTCATCGAACGCGTCAAGGTGAGCAACGGCGTGCTGCATGTCAGCTTCGATGTCGATTTTCTCGACCCTAGCGTCGCGCCGGGCGTCGGTACCACGGTGCCGGGAGGGGCGACCTATCGCGAGGCGCATCTGATCATGGAGTTGCTGCACGATTCCGGCGTGGTGGGATCGGTCGACATTGTTGAGCTGAATCCGTTCCTGGACGAGCGCGGCCGCACGGCACGTACCGCGGTCGAACTGATCGGCAGCCTGTTCGGCCAGCAGATCGCAGATCGGCCGACACCCAGCAATGCGATCGCGCCGGGTGAGTGACACGCGAGCCGTTTGTGCATCGCAAAGAATGGAACTGCTGCGGCTACCGCCGGATTTAGGTCAGTCCTGATCGAAATCGCCTGCTTTTGAAATGCACGCGAATTGCAAATGTGCCTCGCGGAAGGTTTCATGCGGGCCGAGCTTCATCCGAGGGTCCGCTATGAGCAGCACGATCGACACAAGCGACAAATCCGCAACGACAACACGTCGCGGCTTCCTGAAAGGGAGCGGCGCCGTGGCAGGCGGCGTTGTCCTGGGAGCCGGTGCATCAGCCGCCGCGGAGACCGAAAACCTTCCGCCTAACGTCCCCGATTGGATGAAGGCGCCGGGCGATCCGATGGGGAGCCAGCCCTACGGAGCGCCGTCGCCGTTCGAGAAGGGCGTCGTCAAAAACATCTCGAAGAACCTCAAACAGTACATCTCCGCGTCCGGCCGGACGCCGTTGCAGGAGCTCGACGGCATCATCACGCCGAACGGGCTATTCTACGAGCGTCATCACGGCGGTGTTCCCACCATCGACCCGGCACAGCACCGGTTGATGCTGCACGGCCTCGTCGAGCGTCCCCTGATCTTCACTGTAGATGATCTACGGCGCTTCCCGTCGGAATCGCGCATCCACTTTCTCGAATGCTCCGGCAATCCCGGTTACACCAAGCCCTATGGCAAGACTGCGTCAGACCTCGTCGGCCTGCTGAGCTGCGCCGAATGGACCGGCGTCAGCCTGAAGCTGGTGCTTCAGGAGGCTGGGCTGAAGCCGGAAGCCAAATGGGTGATCGCCGAAGGCGCCGACGCTGCCGCGCTGACCCGAAGCATCCCCATCGAGAAATGCCTCGAGGATGCCATGCTCGTCTACAGCCAGAACGGCGAGCGGTTGCGACCGCAGCAGGGCTATCCGCTGCGGCTGCTCCTGCCGGGGTTCGAAGGCAATATGAATGTGAAGTGGCTGCGGCGCCTGCATGTGACGGCAGAGCCCGCTTATTCGCGCGAGGAGACCTCGAAATACACCGACCTGCTTCCCGACGGTACCGCACGCGAGTTTTCCTTCTACATGGAAGCGAAGTCGATCATCACGCGTCCATCGGGCACCCAGCGTCTCAGCGCACCCGGCTTCCACGAAATCACCGGCATCGCCTGGAGTGGACATGGCAAGATCAAACGGGTCGAGGTGTCCGTCGATGATGGTAAGAGCTGGCAGGATGCGCAATTGCAGGAGCCGGTGCTGACCCGTGCCCTCACGCGCTTCCGCCTGCCCTGGCAGTGGGACGGCAAGCCCGCAGTGATCCAGAGCCGCGCAATCGACGAAACAGGCTACGTGCAGCCGACGCTCGCCGAGCTGCTCGCGGTACGCGGCGAGAATTATTTCTACCATAACAATGCGATCTGGCCCTGGCGCATCGCGGCCGACGGAGAGGTGACCAATGCGCTGGCGTGAAATCTGCGGCGTCGCCTTCGCAATCTTGCTCTGCGCTCCAGCGAGCACCGCGCGGGCACAAAGTCCTTATGGCATCGGGCGGCCGGCGACGGCGGCCGAGATCGCGGGCTGGAATATCGATGTCGGGCGCGATGGCAGCAATCTGCCGAAGGGAAGCGGTTCGGTCAGTCACGGACGCGAGGTTTTCGCTCAGCAATGTGCGTCATGTCACGGCGACAACGGCGAGGGCGGATTAGGCGATCGCCTCGTCGGCGGGCAAGGCACGATCGGGACCGCCAAACCGATCCGCACTGTCGGAAGCTTCTGGCCTTATGCGCCAACGTTGTTCGACTACATTCGCCGCGCGATGCCGCAGAACGCGCCTCAGTCGCTGAGCGATGAAGATGTCTACGCGCTGTCCGCTTATGTCTTGAGTCTGAATGGGCTGGTGGGAGCGGATGCGACGCTCGATGCCAAATCGCTCGCGGCGATCAAAATGCCGAACCGCGACAAGTTCGTCGGTGACGCGCGCCCCGACGTAAAGTGAACGAAGCGACATGGTCGAGTTCCGGGCATTGGCTCGGAACTTGCTTAAGTCTGGCGCGGAACTCGTGGGCCGCATTTGAATTAACCTGCGAGAGGAAAAATGATGGGTCTTTCGATGACAACTGACCGCTTCGCAAACTCCATGTCCTCCGCGCTTCGCCATCCCGGCGTGATCGCTCTGATCGTGGCCGGCGTGACCATTGCTGCGATGTTGATCGTTGATCACGGCCCCTGGAATCGTGCCAAGACCCAGCCAGCTCATGTCGCGATGTACGCGACCACGGGCGAAGCCGCCAACGCAGCGGGCGCCAAGGTGCTTCCCACCGAACCAAGGTCGGCAGTTGAGCCGGAGCGGCCGGGGCCCAAGACGTCCCCGACCGTCAATCCCGTGACGCCGTAATTTCAGCCCTTGCGGCCGTAGTTGAGGAGACCGCCGGTCGTCTTCGGTGGATGCGCGCGAAGGGCCTCCTCGTTTGGCTCAGTGCCCCAGCCGGGGCGATCCGGAATGACGAGATGGCCGTTCTGGATCTCCGGCTCATGCGTGAACAGCTCGCGGTCCCACGCCAGACGGTCGATGTCGATCTCCATGATGCGCAGGTTCGGCACCGCGGCACAAAAATGCGCGTTCATCATCGAGCAGAGATGGCCGTAGAAATTATGTGGCGCGACGTTGACCTCAAAGGCTTCCGCGGCCGAGGCGATTTTCATCGATTGCCACACGCCGTTCCAGGGTGTGTCGATGATCGCCACGTCCATTGCCTGCTCGTGGAAATAGGGCAGGAATTCGCGCAGGCCCAATAGCGTCTCGCAGGACGAGATCGGATGCGGACTCTGCCTGCGGATATAGCCGAGGGCTTGCGGGTTGAAGCTGTCGATCTCGATCCAGAACATGTCGAGGTCGGCGATCGTGCGCAGGATCTTCAAATAGCCTTCGGTCTTGGCGTTGAAGTTGCAGTCGAGCAGGATGTCGACGTCGGGACCCGCGCCGTCGCGGATCGCTTCCAAATGCATGCGCAGGTCGCGCAGGGTCTTGCGGTCAACATTGATCTCGGGCGCAAAGGGCGAGCCGAAGCCGGGCCGCCAGCCGGTCGGTTTGCCGTCGTCATAGGAGAAGATGTTGGTCTTGAGCGCGGTGAACTTCTTCTCGCGCACCTCGCGCCCCATCGCCTTGACGCCGTCGAGGTTTTCGATCGGCGGCTTGTACCAGGACGGATGATTGATCCGCCACGTCGCGCAATGCGACCAGTACACCCGGACACGGTCGCGGATCTTGCCGCCGAGAAGCTCGTAGCACGGCACGCCGAGGCATTTCGCTTTGGCATCGAGCAGCGCATTCTCGATCGCGCCGAGCGCTTGCGCCACCACGCCGCCGGCGGCGGGACGAGTGGCAGCGAACAGTTCGGCATGGATGCGCTCATGCTGGAAGACGTTCTGCCCGATGACGCGGGCCGAGAGGCGCTGGATCGCGGCGCCCACGCCGGGCGAGCCAAAGCCCTCATCGAATTCGCTCCAGCCGACGATGCCGTCTTCCGTCGTCACCTTGACGAAGTGGTAGTTTCTCCAGCCGGCGTCGCAGGCGAGGATTTCGAGACTTGTTGCTTTTGATGATCTTGTCATGTCGCTCCCTGTCGCCCGGCCGGGCGTTGTTGGTTTTGTGGTCCGGTCGCAAGCCCGAGCCCAGCCACAATTGTTAGGCTAACGACCGACGGCCGTGAAGCCTGCAAGCGTTTGGCCGGGCGTCGATTTTCGGCCATGCAGCGAAAAACCCGTAGAATCCGGGGGCATTATGTTTCTTGGGATCGTCCCGAAATTGCGCCACGCCCAGACTCTTTTGGCCACAATCGGAACCGATCAAGGAGACATGCAGTTTTTGGCCATGATTTCGGTTCTGGCGCTCCTCACGATCAGCGGGGCCGCCGTTTCCGATCGGTTTCTGACAGCCGATCAGCACGTCGCGCAAGGGGTGGAATAGCGCGCACGGGCGAGGGCGCTTTGTCTTTGGGGAGACAACAATGCTTTCGATCGACCAGTTCTTGCGCTTTATCAGTGTGCCGGCGGTGTTCGCGGCTTTCGTCATCGCCTCGCAGATTTCGGCGGCGCTGTCGCCGCTCTAGCCGATCACGAACGAGCCGAGCAGAGCGAGGACGGCAAGCGCCATCAGCGCGGTGCCGAGCCAGCCCAGCGTGACGAGCCACGACCGGGCCTTGAAGCGCCCCATGATGGCTCCGTTCGAGACGATCAACATCATCATTGCCATGATCGGGACGGCGACGATGCCGTTGAGCACGGCGCTCCACACCAGCATGTGGATCGCGCTGATGCCGGTGAAGCCGAGGCCGAAGCCGATCACGGTCGCGGCGGCGATGATGGTGTAGAAGCCAACCGCATTCTCCGGCCTTGCCTCCAGCGTGGCGGGCCAGCCGAAAACTTCCGCGACGCCGTAAGCCGCCGAGCCCGCCAGCACCGGGATCGCCAACAGGCCGGTGCCGATGATGCCGAGCGCGAACAGCGCGAAGGTGAAGTCGCCGGCGAGCGGCCGCAGCGCCTCGGCCGCCTCCGTCGCCGAATTGATGTTGGTGACGCCGTTGGCGTTCAACACCGCGGCCGTGGTCAGGATGATGAAAAAGGCGATGCCGTTCGACAGCAGCATGCCGAGCGTGGTGTCGGCCTTGATGCGCGCGATCTCGGGATCGCCGCCGCGCTGCGTCTCCTCGCGTAGCGGCTTGTCCCGCTTGCCCTGGTTCATCTCCTCGACCTCTTGCGAGGCCTGCCAGAAGAACAGATAGGGGCTGATGGTGGTGCCGAGGACGGCGACCACCATCATCAGATAATCGGCGTTGACGGTCGCCTTCGGCCACACCGTGGCGAGCAGCGCCGTGCTCCACGGAATCTTGACGGTGAATGCGGTCGCGACATAGGCGAACAGCGTCAGCGTCAAGAACTTCAGCACCGGCGCATAGCGACGATAGGGCAGGAAGACCTGGAGGATGGTCGAGCCGGCCGCGAAGATCAGCGCGTGCTCGTGGTTGAGCCCGCCGATGACCAGCGAGAGCGCCTCCGCCATCGCGGCGATGTCGGCGGCAATGTTGAAGGTGTTGGCGGCAACGAGCAACGCCACGAGTCCCAGCACCAGCCAGCGCGGTGCAAGCTCCATCACGTTGGCAGCCAACCCCTTGCCGGTAACGCGGCCGATCTGCGCGCTCACGAGCTGAATGGCGATCATGAACGGCGTGGTCAGGAAGACCGTCCACAACAGCCCGTAGCCGAATTGCGCGCCGGCCTGGGAATAGGTGGCGATGCCCGACGGATCGTCGTCGGCCGCGCCGGTGATCAGGCCGGGACCGAGACGCTGCAGCAGCATCGGAGCGGACTTGGTCGGCGCGTCGGCGCGGTCGTGCTTGGGGCGATGTTGCGATCGGTTGGACAGGGTTTTCTTTCCGGAAATTGCGAAGTCAAAGCCTAAGCGCGATCATAGCCGTAAAGTTCCTCGGCCGGCCAGCAGGCGCGATGCGCGGAGTTGTAGCGTGGTACCATCGCAAACATGCGCGGCATCCAGCGCCGTCACGCTTCGCGGTTTTTCGTTCACCGCGGTCTAGCTTCGCTTCAAGACAAGGCCGTGACCCCGCTTGCGGCGGCGGGCGATGCCCTTGCGGAAAACACGCCAGGATTGTAGGGAGCGTCATGAGCCATTGCCTGACACCGACCAGGGTCGCCCCGCTTGCAGCGGATCAAGCCGCCATGCTGATGCGCGACGGCTATCTGCTGCTCCGCGGCGCCGTGCCCGAAGACTGGCGCGAGGCATTGCGGGCCGCCTTCGATGCGGGGGTGGGGACCGGCGATCAATGGGCGGTGCCCCGCGGCACCGGCTGGCGCCATGCATTGGTCGATCTGGATCCGACGGTGCAGCGGACCTGCCGGCTGCCGCCGCTGCTGGCGGCGGCGGCCGGCATTCTGGCCGGCCCCTTCTTTCTCGCCCAGGTCGAGGGGCGCGAGCCGCTCAGGGACGGCGGCCATCAGCCCCTGCACCGCGATGGCGTGGGCACCAACGCCGTCGCCGCCCTGGTCTTCCTCGACGCTTACGGGCCGGATAACGGCGCCACGCGCGTCGTGCCGCGCCATCTCGACCAAGGCCTTGTCGATCCCGCCGAGCCGGACGAAGCCTCGTCACTGATCCTTGCGGGCGAGGCGGGAGACATCCTGGTGTTCGACGCCGACCTGCCGCACGGCGCGACCCTTAATCGCACGGGCGCGCGGCGGCGTTCATTGCTGCTGAGCTTCATGCCGGAGCGCATGCGCGAGGCACAGGAGTCCTGCCGCGCGCTGCGCAACGTGCGCATGGACACGTCCGAGGTGTTCGTGCCCTAGGCGACGTTGCCGAACGTTCATCTGAGCAGCTTCGTTCGTATATTTGCGCGCGCGACGGAACACCCGTCCCCAATGCATGTTGAGTCTGCGGAGACGGAATCTTCGCGAGGAGCGGGACAGTCACCATCGCGACAGAGGCGGCGTCATGCCCGCCTTGTCGCGGTCCGATCCTTCTCCTCATCCGAAAGCAAACTCATGAACAGGCCCCGGCCGACCTACTTCCGCAATTCGCTCGATCTCAGGGACAAGGTGCAGGTCAAGATCCTGCGCAAGCGTCTCAACCTGTCGAACGGTCAATTTGCCGAGGTCGTTCGCAAGTCCGGCAACTCGATCTCGGCGATCGCCAAGGAAGCTGCCAACGAAGCTGCCAAGCAGGCTGCCATGCAAGCGGTCAAGGAAGCGGCGGTATCCATGCCGGCCAAGGCAATGGCATAAGTCGGCAAGCCGGCCAGCTCTTCTGCGACGGCCACGTTCGGCCAAGCCCAGGATTTAGGAACGGCTGCCGACGGACGACGTTTCCCGTTTCAGCAAAACGAGGAACGGCCAATGGACAATCTGACGAAGCGCGAGCAGCCCGACCGCAGCAAGATCAACATGCACGAGGCTTACGAGGTCAAATACTGGACCCACGCGCTCGGCGTTTCCAAAGAGAAGTTGCAACAGGCTGTCGACAAGGTCGGCAATTCGGCCGCCGCCGTCCGCAAGGAGCTGGCGACCTGAGCCGGGCCGCCCGTCAAGCGACGCACATGCGATCATCAAGCCCCGCCTCCCATGGACGCCGGGCTTTCGTGCTACTTGATGCTGACGAACATGCCCCAGGCGGCGGCGAGCGCAGCACCGGTGAAGACGACCACCGGATTATCGCAGAAGGCGCCGCCATAGCTGCACACGTTCGAGCCGAACTGGCCGAGCTCGTGATGGCTCGCGGAATAGAACAGTCCTGACAGTCCCAGCAATGCGGCGGCGACGTAATACATCGCACATCTCTCCTCGGGGCGCGCGTGTGCCAGCATGGCGCGGAGAGATTTCATTCCGCCGAATTCGCCTGGTTGCATTCGATTAAAGTTTGACCCGTTGGGTAAAACGCCTGAGCCGATCGCGGCCGCGATTGAACCTGCATCCTCACCGAGAACACTAAGACAGGCAGAGCTATTGCCCTAGCTGCCGGGGCCTTGCCGAGGGATCGGTAATACCGCCCGGTCATCGCAGCCCGGCCTGACCAACGGATGTTTGCATGAATCCCGCGCTCGATCTCCTCTATCGCCTGGCTGCGATCGGGATCAGCATCTATTGCGCCCGCAAGGCCTGGTACGGCTATGTCGAGCGAAAGATCCTGTTCGTGAGCGACGACTGGCTGGACTGGTCGCGCTGGTCGCGGCAGGAATTTGACCGCGACACCATGCCGATCCGCTACTGGATGCAGATGGTCGGCACGGCCTTCGGCGCGCTGCTCTGCCTCGTCGGCGCGATCATCGGGTGGCAGCCGAACGTCTGAGCATCCGCATGGCCTGGAGCCAGCCAGCCTGCTCACGTCCACACGATCGGCGAGAATTTCAGTCCCCGGCTGACGATCTCGTCCTTGAGGCGTTCGGCGCGGTCCATTGCCGCCTGGCCAATGAGACGGTATCTGTTACCGAGTGCCTTGTCGGCATCGACCTGATGCCGAATGGCATCGTAGAGACGCAGCACGTTTTGATCGGTGAGGTGTTCGAATTCGTTCATCGCGGACAACGCGGGGGCGACCGCATTGTTCGTTCGGAGCGCCCGCGAGAATCTCGTCGACCGATCGCCTGTCGGTCATGTCCTTCGCCGCCGATTCACATTTGTTGGTTTTGAAACGTCGACATGGCCGGCGACCGCGTCCGGGGCGTTCCGGCCGACGCTCCGTCGGGCATGCTCGGCCCCACGAAACAGGTTTGAAACAGTCCTGAAACCAGATCGTCCTGAACGCCTTCGCAATTCGGCCCGACCAACGGAGCGCAAAGGAGATCACCATGATCCAGGTCGGTTCGAAGGAAGAAGTCGCGTTGCTGCTGGCGCTGTTCGGCACCCATACCCAGCCCGTCAGTAAGCCCAAGCAAAAGCCGCAGCAAAACTGAGATCGCGAACCCATGCCGGGCTTGGCCGATTGCCTGAGCTTTCTGCGTTTGCTGATTGCGCGAGGAGACCCGAAAGGCATCCCGCTGGCGATGAGCGCCATCGACGATTATGTCGCGATGGCGCCGGTCAGCGCACGCAGCCGTGGCCTGCGCGTGCTCCGGCAGGATGCGATCGAGCTGCATGTCACGTCGGTCGGCGTGCAGCGCTCGTTTGCCGAGACGGTAGATGCCTACATCGAGCGGAAGCTGGCGGAGGAGTGAGGCGCTCCTTGCTCCGGTTCCCGCAAGGCAGCTGGCATCGCTCTTGCTGCATGACGTCGTAATCACGGCCCGGCCCATCGGTCCGTTTCAGATTGAGGCGATCACATGCAGACAACGTCCCGTTTCGAAGCGAACGCGCTCCACGCTCTGATCTCCGACCTGCGCTGGCGGATCCAGATGCTCGACAGCGACATTGCCGAAGAGGAGCGCAATGCCGGCAATGCCGACCCCGGCAGCCCCACCTATTCGATGCTGGCCCTGGCCTTGCGGTCGCGCAGGGACAACCTGCGCGCCTCGATCGCCATGCTGCAGGGACGCGAAGAGCGCGCGGCGGAGTTGTCGCACGCCGCGTGAGCGACCGGGCGTCGTTCAAGCCACGGCAGCTCCGCCAGGAACTTTCGGCTCTGCATCCGAATTTATCAATTGGCCGGTTCGCCGCCGATTGACCGGCCTGAAATGCGGCTCCGGCGCCCAAGCCCCCCGTCCCGCGCCGGGGCCGTCCTCTCGCGTTGACACGTCGGGCAAAACACCGGCACAATGGCATCATCGAAAAGAGTTCAGCCCGTGCGGAGACATCCGCCGCGGGCTTTCTTGTGCCGACAGACGCAAAACGAGAGGCCATTTTTGCCGGTTTGTTTGCCGGTTATAGTACATGGAAATCAATAGCTTGATTATAAGTCAGCTCTTGAAATTGCCGGTTGTTTTGCCGGTTCCATTCGGAGTGCAGAATGAGCCCTTCCGGAGCCTTGATCGCGATCCTGCCGTGCAATGACCTTGATGCGTCGGAGCGGTTCTACAATCGGCTGGGCTTTGCGCGACCGGACAGCGAAAGGCCTGCTCCGGGAGAGCCCGACACCTATCGCATACTGTCGAATGCGAAGGGCGGATATCTCCATCTGACAGACGCGGTCGAGGGATGGCTGACGCCGGGCAGAAACCCGTTCGGGCTCTATCTCTACCTCGAGGATGTCGATGCTGCGGCGCGCGAATTTCAGCAATCGCCCGAAGACAAGCCGTGGGGGATGTACGAATTCGCGCTCTCCGATCCGGATGAGACGCTGGTCCGTGTCGGTTGGCCAACCCGTCTCCGCGCACGCGCGCGGACAGACGCGAAACGCTAATCGTCCCGCGAGAGATCGCCGGGCTTCGTTGGCATGTCGATTGTGCCGCCGTCGCTGTGCTGCTTCGTTCGTTTGACACGTCGGGCAAAACACTGGCAGAATGACATCATCGGAAAATCTGGTTCAGCCCGCGGCGGAGACATCCGCCGCGGGCTTTTGCATGAGCAACCGAAACGTTCACCGCAGCAGGGCAGCAACTGCTGCCGCAACCGCCTTTATCGGGAACGCGGACTGCGCTCTGGATAAGACGGCTGCTGCACATAAGGGTTCTGCATGCACATGGCGGGAAGGCCCGCAGCGGACGCGCGACATTCGTCCCACGAACGATAATCGCACGAAATATAGCTGCTGCCGCCCCACTCCCACTTCTGCATGCACACCGGAGCATTGCCGGCGAACCGTTGCGCTGAGGCCGGAGCAGCCACAGTCATTGTGATTCCGACCAGGAAGAGAATGGGAAGCGCGCGCATGATGGTACTCCGAGGATTTGCGGGTTCGTTTCAATATAGGCTTTGAGACGTCGGGCAAAACACACGCAGGATCACATCATCGACAAGTCTGGTTCAGCCCGCGCGGAGCAATCCGCCGCGGGCTTTTTGAGTCCGCGGTTCCGGCCTGGCGTCCCGGAGGAACGAGTCGACGGCCCTGGCTCTTGTACCGTCAGGAGGATTCCATGCTGACAGACGCCCAGATCGCCGTGCTCTGCGACATCGGCCAGTCCATCGCCTTCAGCGATGATAAGCGGGCGGAGCTGTTCCGCCTCATCGCGGATGGCTACGTACAGAAGGATGGTGACACCTTCGAGCTTACCTCAAAGGGAGAAGCGGCCGTGGTGGATCGCGGTGCTGGATTGAACGAGGCGTGATGTCGAGCGCGTCGCATGGCATGCGACGTGGCATTCGGCGCGTCGGGAAAAACGCTAGCCTGCGAGTGTTAGCCGACTCCCTGCTTGCCCTTGATGTCATTGCTTCAGCGCCGTTCGCGTTAGGTCTACGAGTTCTTGGCGTCCAGAAAGCCAATTTACGAAATTCTGCCGCGCCGTCGCGAAAGTTATACGTGAACCGTGCACAGGTCTTAAAACGCCGTCTTTTGAGTCGGTGTTGCGGAGCTGCTTCCATATGGATAATCCATCGCGGAACTGCTCAGCGCCGTTCTTGAACTCTAGAAATTGCTCCCGCGGAAACAGGATAGCGTTCATTTCGATTCGAAAGTCGCGCTCATGGCCGACTAAGTTCCCATAGAAGGCGAGCTGCATTTTGTCGAAAAGAAAAATGATTCGATTCATCCTCGCAATGTCTTCGTCGAGATTCGCATCTGGAGCCTCCCAGCGTGAACCATTTATCGCGGTTGCGGCATTCCTAAGTATTTCATCGCCAGCGGAATTAATCTGTCCAGAGGTGAGGGCGGATTTCCAGCACCTGCGGCGGTGGCGAAAGAGCGTGGAGCAGGCGCAGAGCTACACCTTCAAGGCTGTGATTACGGTGATTGCGACCGGCCTGATGGGGGCCGTCTGGCTCGCGTGAAGGTCGTGCTGAGCAAGTGAGCTCCTCGTGGCGATCACACCGCCGCGAGGCCGATCAAGGTCTGTTCCGATGGGGCGTGCCATGTACAAGATTCGTATGGTCGATGCGTCTGATGACGAAGTTGCCGACACCTTGGCTGATCTGCATCGGCTGACGTTCTTCGATGCCGCGGCGATGCCGCAGTTCGATCTTGGAGCCTAGTGGCTCGCTTATCACGGCGATGATGCGGTCGCTTTTGCGGGCGTCGTGCCGTCGACCTATGCGCGCAATAGCGGTTACTTCTCCCGAGTAGTAGGGGTCATGCAGCGGCACTGGGGCAGGGGACTTCAGCTCAGGTTGATGCGAGCGATCGAAGCGCACGGGCGGCGCATTGGATGGGACAGCATCATTTCGGATACGACAGATAACAGTTTCTCCGCGAATAATTTCATCCGGGCCGGGTACCGGCTCTACGAACCTGAGGTGCCCTGGGCTTGGTCGCATACGCTCTATTGGCGACGGTCGCTTCGCTGAGTGGAGCTTCCCGTGATGCGGAAGGTGCTTTTCGCAACGTCAAATGGCGCGCGTTGATGCAGGCGCGGCCTTGTTCACCCGGAATGCGTGAGGACCCGGCAGCTTGACCGCGGCCGGGTCCTTTTTGCGTATTGACGCGTTGCTGCTGAGGCACTTGCGAAGTCGGCCCCGCCGGGCTTTAAGTTCGCTTGCAGGAAATTCGGCGAGCACAAGCCGATGTAAGGGAGCCCCTGGGATGTCCACCAAGCCTCAATTGCCGGAACGTCCGTCGCGGGCGGCAGGAGGACCAACCGCACTTGATGGTCTTCTGGTCGTCGATTTCACGCGCGTGGTCGCGGGTCCCGCCTGCACGCAGACGCTCGCCGATTTCGGCGCGCGCGTCATCAAGATCGAGAACCCCGATGGTGGCGACGATACGCGCGCTTATGAGCATGCCGACATCGGCGGGGAAAGCGCGGCCTATCTCAGCCTGAACCGCAACAAGAGCGGCATTGCGCTCGACCTCGCGGTGCCGGAAGCGCGCGAGATCGCACTGGATCTGATCCGCAGGGCGGACGTCGTCGTCGAGAATTTTTCCAGCGGGGTCATGAGGAAGTTCGGCCTCGATTACGAGGCTGTTGCACCGCTCAACCCTCGGCTCGTCTATTGTTCGATCTCCGCTTACGGGCGCACCGGACCGTTCGCCTCGCGTCCCGGCTTCGATCCCATCACGCAAGCCGAGAGCGGCTTCATGTCGCTCAACGGATTTGCCGATGGCCCGGCGGTTCGGACCGGCCCGCCGATTGTCGACATGGCGACAGGGATGTCGGCCTGCAATGCCATCCTGCTGGCGCTGTTGGCGCGGGATCGGCTCGGCCGCGGACAGCATGTCGAGGTCGCGCTGTTCGACGTCGCCATGGGAATGACCGGTTTCTATGGCATGGCCTATCTGATCAACGGCGAGAACCCCGGACGGTTCGGAAATTCGCCGAGTGGGTCTCCCACCGTCGGCGTCTACGAGGCATCCGATGGTCCGCTCTACATGGCTTGCGCCAATGATCGGTTGTATCGGCGACTGGTGGTCGAGGTGCTGAATCGTCCCGATCTCATCAATCAGCCGCAGTTTGCTACGCGAAAGGCACGGTCCGAGAACAAGGAGCTACTGCGCGCAGCTATCGCAGAGGTGTTCGCGAGCGACACGCTCGAGAACTGGATGGCAAAGATGAAGCTAGCCAATATCCCGGTCGGCTATCTCCGGACCGTCGAGGAGGGCTTCAATGCGCCAGAGGCGCGCGAGCGCGCGCGCTTAAGCCGGATCCCGCATCGTACAGCAGAGTGGGTGCCTAATATCGAGCCGCCGATCAATATGAGCCTGACAGCGGCGATAGATCCGGTAGCGGCGCCGCTGCTGGGCCAGCATACCGAGGGCGTCATGCGCGAGACGCTCGGTTACGACGCGGGCCGGATTGCGGCTTTGGCCGAAAAAGGGGCATTCGGGTTGCGCAAGGCCACGACGTCCGACTGACCGTTGCGCCAGCTTGATTTGGCAAGGTTCCCGCCGCATAAATACATAAGAGCGAGGGACACGAATGGCGCCAGGTCAAGAGCCGAGTGTGGGTCAGTCGGTAGCGACAGACTCCGGCGAACGAGCCTATGCGACGATGATTGCCAAGGCCCGGTCGCTCCTGCCGCAATTGCGGGAACGCGCGGCTCGCACCGAGGAGCTGCGGCATCTGCCACCGGAAACCGAGCAGGACCTGCACGATGCCGGCCTGTTCCGGATGCTTCAGCCGAAGCGCATCGGCGGCGCCGAGCTCGACTATGTCGCTCTGATTGATTGCGCCGAGCTGCTCGGTCGCGCTGACGCGTCGGTAGCCTGGAATCTGGCCAATCTGGCGAGCCACCATTGGATGCTCGGCATGTTCGAGCAGCGCGCGCAGGATCTGGTTTGGGGCGACGACCCGGACGTGCTGATCGCATCATCGTTCATCTTTCCCGCCGGCCGTGCCAGCAAGGTCGAGGGCGGATACCGGCTGCACGGAAGCTGGCCGTTCTCGTCGGGTGTCGGCTCCTGCGCGTGGAACATGCTCGCGAGCGTCGTTTCGTCCGATGACGAGGCCGACGGCATCGGATACCGCATCTTCCTGTTGCCCAAGGCCGACTACAGGATTCTCGACACCTGGAACGTCACCGGACTGCGCGGCACCGGGTCGTCGGATGTCGAAGTCAAGGACGCCTTTGTGCCCCAGCATATGACGGTCGCCGTGGGCGATCTCGCCGGAGGCGTAGCGCCAGGAAGGAACGTGAACGCCAACCCGCTGTACGCGCTGCCGGTGTTTTCGCTATTTCCTTATGTTCTCTCCGGCGTTGCGCTCGGGAATGCGCAGGCCTGCCTGGACGACTACACGGAGGTCGCGCGTCACCGCATATCGACGTACAACCGCGCCAAGCTGAGCGACTTCCAAAGCACGCAAATCAAGATCGCGGAGGCTTCCGCCAAGATCGATGCTGCGCGCCTCATCATGCGCTCGGGCTGCGTCGAAGCGATGGAGCATGCGCGAAGCAAGCACACGCCTGACATGGCGATCAAGACCAGGTATCGGCGCGACGGGGCGTTCTCGGTCAATCTATGCACCGATGCCGTCTCGATGCTGTTCGCGGCGAGCGGCGCGCGCGGCCTGTTCACGACGGGCGTGTTGCAGCGGCAGTTCCGCGATGCGCACGCCATCAATTCGCACCTCGCATTCAATTTCGATGCGGCCGGAACCAATTATGGACGCGTGGCGCTCGGTCTGCCGTCCGAGAATCTCACCTTGTGAGGCCGGCGGATGAATGATTTGCCAAAGCAGCCGACAGCGCCTGATCCAGCCAACGAACTCGCGAGCGACAGCTCTCAGATTGATCCGCGTGATTTTCGCAGTGCGCTCGGCACTTTCGGAACAGGCGTAACGATCATCACAGCCATGGCCTCTGATGGAAAGCCGTATGGCATCACCTGCAACTCGTTTGCGTCGGTCTCCTTGAATCCTCCCCTGGTTCTCTGGAGCCTCGGGGTCTATTCATCGAGTCTGACCGTGTTTCAGAACGCCAGCCATTTCACCGTCCACGTGCTGGGCACCTCGCAGCAGGCGCTTGCAAACAAATTCGCAAAATCGTCCGAGAACAAGTTCGCCGGCGTGGACTGGACGCCGGGCCTGGGCAACGCGCCGGTGCTTGCCGAGAGCGTGGCCAATTTTCAGTGCCGTTCCGTCAATCGCTATTATGGCGGCGATCACGTCATCTTTCTCGGCGCGGTCGAGGCTTATGCCTATAACGTAAAAGAGCCGCTGCTGTTTGCGCGGGGGACGTATGGCCGGTTTCTGTCTGACGACGAGCGCAAGAAGTCGCCGTAGGGCGATCCAGGGACGCTCGTCGGTTCAACGGTCTGTGGCCGAGAGCTTGTAGATTTCCAGAGCGTCCGCGTCTGCGCCGCGCGCAGCCTTGGCCAGCCTGAAGATCTGTCCCGCGAGCGTTGCCATTGGCACCGGTGTTGACGTTGCTTGGGCGACATCCGCAACCGTGTCCAGATCCTTCAGCATCGTCGCGATGTGGCCGAGTGGCGGCGAATGAATGCCCTGGACCATGCGCGGCACGAAGAGCTGAAGCGGGATCGAATCCGCAAAGCCGCCGGCGAGCGCCTCGGGCAGCCGGCTTGCATCAATTCCGGCATTCGAGGCTAGGCGCGTCGCTTCCGCGAGCACGGCCATTGCGCATCCGACGATCACCTGGTTGCAAAGCTTTGTGGTCTGGCCAGCGCCCGTCGGACCCATGTGAGTGAACCTGCGCGCCATGGCCAGCACATAGGGCCGTGCGCGCTCGATGTTGGCGGCTTCTCCACCAGCCATGATGGCAAGCGTGCCTTCTTCGGCGCCCTTGGTGCCGCCGGACACCGGTGCATCGATCCAGCTTGCGCCGTTTGCCGCTTTCAATCGCGCTGCAAGCTTGCGCGCGGCGTCTGGGTGGATGGATGAAAAATCGACCACGAGCTTGCCTGCGCCGGGAGCGGCCGCAAGGCCTTCTGGCCCGAAGATCACGTCTTCGACGGCTGCGGCATCCGTCACGCACATGAAGACGATGTCGCAGTTCGCTAGGAGGTCACGTGGCGTGTCCGCGCGCTTAGCGCCGGCCTCGACGAGCGGAGCGACCGTGCCTCCCGAACGGTTCCAGACGCTAATGGGATACCCGGCCTTGAGCAGGCGCCGGGTCATCGGCGTCCCCATCAATCCCAGGCCGAGATAGCCGAGCCTCTCGACGCCTTGCGGGTTTGCCTTGCTCGCATCAGCCATAGGTTGCCTCCTTGTGTCGCGGCGCAACGCCGCGCGACCGCTGCGCACCATACATAACGCATCACGCAGCGAAACCAGGCCGGCTTGCATGGCTTGCTTGATTGTTTGAACCATGAAACATTTGAGCCGGTCGGGGTGGGTGGCGTCGGTCGGCGCCGGAGCAACGGAGTGGGCACGATGCGGGCAGTTTCGACGTGGATGCTGGCAATAGGAGCCGTGGCGGCCATGAACGCGGGCGCGAGCCCGTCATGGGCGCAGCAGACGATCCGCGTGGGCTGGACCATCCCGGCCGAGGAATCCAAATACTGGATGATGCGCAGGCCGGCCGAATTTCCCGATATCGGCAAGACCTACAACATCGAGTGGACCCAGTTTCAGGGCACTGCGCCGATGACGCAGGCCTTGGCGGCGGGCGCACTGGATTGCGCGACGCAGGCGCCGCTCTCACTTGCCAACGGCGTGGTCGGCGGCAATCTCAAGGCCTACATCGTGGCGCAGCACGTCTTCGAGAAGGCCGGTGGCTTCTCGGTCTACTGGGCGGTCATGGATGACTCGCCGATCAAGACGATTGCTGATCTCAAGGGCAAGACCGTCGGCATTTCCGTGATCGGCGGCGGCACGCAGGGCCCGTTCAATCTGCTGCTGAAGCAGAACGGCGTCGATCCGGCAAAGGACATCAAGCTGGTCGAAGTCGGCTTTGCCGTCTCCGAGGATGCGCTGCGTCAGGGCCGGGTCGATGCGGTCAACATGAACCAGCCATTTGCTGCGCGAGCTGAGGCCAAGGGCGGCACAAGAAAGCTGTTCTCGCTATCGCAGGCTATGCCGAACATCGTACACATCCTGGAAGCCTGTCGTGCCGATTTCGTCGACAAGAACCCGGAATTGGTCAAGGCCTATGTCCGTGACATCACGTCGGGCATGAAAAAGGCACTCGCGAACCGCGAAGAGACGTTGAAGGTGGTCAATGAAGTCTTGAAAGCACCCATCCCGGTGCTCGAGACCTATCTGCTCAAGGACAATGATTTCGGTCGCGATCCCGGTGCGGCGCCGAATTTCCCGGCGATCCAGAAGATGCTCGACATCTATGCGGAAACGGGAATGCTGCCGAAACTGGATGTTGCGCAGTTCAAGCACCCGACGATCGTCGCGCCGCTGCAATAGGCGATCGGGCTGTTCTCTGGACCAATGAGGTCGCAATGTCCCGCCGCGTGCGGGACATTGCATGAAGATGATGCAGGCATGAAGAAGTTGCGATCACGGATAACAACCAACGGCCTCGACCGGGCTCCGCACCGTGCCTTCATGCGCGCCATGGGGCTGGACGACGCGGCCATTGCCAAGCCGATGGTCGGCATCGTCAGCATGAAGGGCGAGCAGACGCCCTGCAACATGACACACGATTTCCAGGTGGCTGCAGCCAAGACCGGGGTCGAGGAGGCCGGCGGCACGCCGCGTGAATTCTCGACCGTCTCGGTGTCCGACGGCATCAGCATGAATCACGAGGGAATGAAGTTCTCTCTGTTCTCGCGTGAGCTGATCGCCGACTCCATCGAGGCTGTGGTCCACGGCCTCGCCTATGACGCGCTGATCGGATATGGCGGATGCGATAAGACGCTCCCGGGCGTGATGATGGGCATGGTTCGTTGCAACGTGCCCTCCATCTTCATCTATGGCGGCAGCTCGCTGCCGGGCCGCGTTGATGGACGCACGCTGACCGTCCTCGACTCCTACGAGGCCGTCGGCAGCTTCATGACCGGAGAGATCGACGCTGCGACGCTTGAGCGGATCGAGCGCGCGTGCCTGCCGACCATTGGCGCCTGCGCCGGTCAGTTCACCGCGAACACCATGGGAATGGTGTCGGAGGCGATGGGCCTGACCATCCCCAATGTGTCGATGGTGCCCGGTGTCTATGTCGAGCGCGCGCAGATTTCCCGCCGGGCCGGGCGGCTGATCATGGAGATGCTCGAACGCGGCGGGCCGCTGCCGCGTGACATCGTGACGCGGAAATCTCTGGAAAATGGCGCCGCGATCGTTGCCGCCACGGGCGGATCGACCAATGCCGCGCTGCATCTGCCGGCGATCGCGAACGAAGCCGGCATTACGTTCACGATCGATGACGTCGGCGAGGTCTTTGCCAAAACGCCGCTGATCGGAAACCTGCGCCCAGGGGGCAAGTACACGGCGAAGGACGTCTACGACATCGGTGGCGCGGCCGTTGTGATCCGCGAGCTGATCCAGAGCGGGCATATCGATGGTAGTTGCCTCACCATCACCGGCCGTACGCTCGCGGAAGAGTATGGTGCGGCCAACGCGCCCGATGGCGAGGTGGTTTATGCGGCCCGCGCGCCGATCATGCCTGACGGCGGTGTGGCGGTGCTGAAGGGCAATCTTTGTCCCGATGGCGCCGTCATCAAAGTCGCGGGCTTGAAGAGCCAGTTCTTCGAGGGCGTGGCGCGCGTCTTCGAGGATGAAGAGGCTTGCGTCGCAGCTGTTCGTGACCGCAGCTACAAGGCTGGCGAGGTTTTGGTGATCCGCAATGAAGGGCCGGTGGGCGGTCCCGGCATGCGCGAGATGCTCGGCGTCACCGCGCTGATCTACGGCCAGGGCATGGGCGAGAAGGTGGCCCTGATCACGGATGGGCGATTCTCCGGCGCCACGCGCGGCATGTGTATCGGCTATGTATCTCCGGAGGCATTCGTCGGCGGTCCGCTGGCGCTTGTCCGCGATGGCGACAAGATCCGGATTGATGCCGCTGGCCGCCGCATGGACTTGCTGGTCGACGAGCAGGAACTTGCTGCACGCCGACGCGATTGGAAGCAACGCCCGCCGCGTCATCGCGCCGGTGCGCTGGCAAAATATGCGCGTTTGGTCGGCCAGGCACCAGGTGGAGCTGTCACGCATGAGGGACCGGCGGAGTGGCCGTGGTTCGACTGAGAAGTCGCGCGCGTGAGAAATGGCGACCTGTCTGGCAAGTTTCTTGCTAAGCTCGTGCCGCTGATGGAGGACATTCAGCAAGATCGGTTGCGTGACGTTCGCGCGCGTGAGTGAAGCGAGAGACGGGATGAAGGTAGTGCCTTCGAGATCGAGCGAATGGGTGAGACCGGTGACGCCAAAAAAGCCGGCTTCTGCGATCATCGAGATCGACGGCGTCTCGCAGGTCTTCCAGACCTCGGCGCGCAAGGATCATTTGGCGCTGTCGGACATCTCCTTGACGATCGAGGAAGGGGCGTTCGTCTCCATCCTCGGGCCGTCCGGCTGCGGCAAGTCCACGCTGCTTTACATTGTCGGTGGCTTCGTTAGTCCGACCAGCGGCGCGGCCAAGATGAAGGGACAGGCGATCACGGGGCCGGGGCCGGATCGCGGGCCGGTATTCCAGGAGTTCGCGCTGTTTCCGTGGAAGACCGTGCTGGGCAATGTGATGTATGGCCCGCGCCAGCAGGGCGTGCGAGCCGCAGAGGCAGAAGCACAGAGCCGCGCTCTGATCGAGATGGTCGGGCTCAAGGGCTACGAAAACTTCTATCCGAAGGAGCTGTCGGGTGGCATGAAGCAGCGCGTCGCGCTGGCCCGGACGCTGGCCTACCATCCAGAGGTCCTGTTGATGGACGAGCCGTTCGGTGCGCTCGATGCTCACACCCGGACACGTCTCCAGAACGATCTCCTGAACATCTGGGAGCGTGACCGCAAGACGGTGCTGTTCGTCACCCACTCGGTCGACGAAGCCGTCTTCCTCTCGGACAAGGTCGTGATGATGTCAAAGTCTCCCGGGCGTATCCGGGAGGTCATCGATATCGATCTGCCGCGGCCGCGGCGCCGCAACGAGCTGTTGCTCGATCCGCGCTACCAGAAATACGTCGTTGACATCGAGCGTATGTTTGACGAGGTCGACGAGACGGGATCAGTGTCATGATCTCGCCGTTGGCGTTGGCCAGACGTGCTGCCCCTATGTTCGCTTGCATCGGGTTGCTTGCGGTATGGCAGATCGCGTCGCTTGCGCTGAAGAACGACAGCTTTCCAACGGCTATCGAAGCGATCCGTGCGATCCCGGATATCCTCGGCGACAAGGAATCTCTGATCAATATCCTGGCCTCGCTTCGCCGCATGGCGATCGGGTTCGGCATAGCGGTGCTGGTTTCGATTCCGCTGGGCCTGTTGATGGGCCGTAGCCGGGCCGTCGCCGCCTTCTTCAATCCGCTGCTGATGGTGATCTATCCGGTGCCGAAGGCGGCGCTGATGCCGATCATCATGCTGTGGCTCGGCGTTGGTGACATCACCAAGACGCTGGTGATCTTTCTCGGCGTCAGCCTGCCGGTGATCTATCACAGTTTTGAAGGCGCCAAGGCCGTCGAAGAGAAGATGCTGTGGTCGGGCGCGGCCATGGGACTCTCGCTGTTGCAGCGCCTGATCCGGATCGTGTTGCCGGCCGCGCTCCCGGAGATCCTGACCGGGTGCCGCACCGGCCTGGTGCTGGCGCTGATCACGATGATCACCAGCGAGATGATCGCGCGCCAATCGGGAGCAGGGAACATCCTGTTCAACGCGCTCGATATGGGCCAATACGACACAGTCTACGCGATGATCATCATCGTCGGCGCGATGGGCATCTGTCTCGATGCGATCTTCGAACGCGTCCGCGCAAGACTGGTGCGCTGGTCCGAGCCTCAGTTTGACATGCCGTTGAGCTTCTCCTGATGTCACGTTCTCTCTCAGCAAACGTCATGCTTGGGCTCGCGCCAATCGTACTGGTGATCGCGCTGTGGCAAGGCCTGGTGTCATTCGGGTTCGCGCCTGCGGTTTTGTTGCCGCCGCCTGGCGTCGTCTTCAGCCGGCTGCTCCAGCAGCTCGTGACATGGACGTTTCAGCAGGAAATCGCGGCGACTCTGATCCGGCTGTTTGCCGGCTTTGCGATTGCGGTCGTCTTCGGCGTGAGCATTGGCATCGCGGCGGCTGCCAGTCCGGCGATCAATGCCATAGTTCGGCCGATCGTACGGGTGCTGGCGCCGTTGCCGAAGGTCGCGCTCTATCCGGCGCTGTTGCTGTTGCTCGGCTTCGGTCACGGATCGAAGATCACGCTGGTGGCGGCGGACGCGCTCTTTCCCATTCTGCTGTCCACCTACTATGGGGCTTCTACCGTCGAGCAGAAGTTGATCTGGTCGGCGATGGCGGCGGGAACGCCGCGCTACGAAATCCTGTTCAAGGTCGTCTTGCCGGCGGCGATGCCGTCGATCCTGACGGGGTGCCGGATTGGCCTTGTCATTTCGTGCATCGTGGTGTTTCTGGCCGAGATGATCACGTCGACGGACGGATTGGGGCACGTGCTTGTAACCGCGGCCCGGACCTTTCAGGCCGTCGACATGTTCGTGCCGCTGATCACGATCTCGCTGCTAGGGTTGATTCTCAACGGCCTGTTGGGCGCCGTGCGATCGTACCTCTTGCGGGGCTTCCCCGAAGCGTGAGCTGACGAACAAGAAACCAGAAGACCGGGAGTAACCATGCTGGCTGATCGCATCGAGGCAAAATGGATCGACGCGTTTTGCGAGATATTTGAGCGTTGCGCCGTCAAGGCCGGCGATACCGCGGCGATCCTCTCGGAGACGCAGTCGCGCGCATTGAATGTGCATCTGGCAGAGCTTGCACTGTTGCGCATGGGGGCGAAGCCTTTTCATGTCGTCATGCCGACGCCGCGCAATCGGAATATCGTTCCGGTCCGCTCAACCGGCGCCAGCGAAGCAATCCAAAAGCTTGGGCCGGTCATCACTGCGCTTCAGCAAGCTGGCTTCGTGGTGGATTGCACTATCGAAGGTCTGATGCATGCCGTGGAGACGCCTGAGATATTGAAGGCCGGCGCGCGTATTCTGGTGATCTCCAACGAGCATCCCGAGGCGCTGGAGCGGATGGTGCCGGATCCGGCCCTGGAGAAGCGCGTTCGCGCGGCGGCAAAGATGCTGCGCGGGACCAAGCGGATGCGGGTCACCTCGAAGGCCGGCACGTCACTTGATGTCGATATGGTCGGTGCGTCCACGGTCGGCGTATGGGGTTGGACCGACAAGCCCGGCACGCTGGCGCATTGGCCGGGCGGCATTGTTGTCAGCTTTCCCAAGAGCGGGACGATCAATGGCACGCTGGTCATGGCCCCGGGCGACATCAATCTCACCTTCAAACGCTATTTGACGTCGCCGGTGAAGATGACGTTGAAGGACGACTATGTCGTCGATCTGGAGGGCGAGGGTACGGACGCAGCGATGATGCGCGCCTATCTCGCCGCCTGGGGCGATCGGGAGGCCTATGCCGTGTCGCATGTCGGTTTCGGCATGAACCCGGCTGCGCGTTACGAGGCGCTGTCAATGTACGACCAGCGGGACACCAACGGCACGGAGATCCGTGCCGTCTCCGGGAATTTTCTGTTCTCGACCGGCGCCAATGAATTCGCCGGCCGCTATACGGCCGGCCATTTCGATCTGCCGATGATGGGAACGACCATCGAGCTCGATGGCGTCGCGGTGGTGCGGGATGGCGTGCTTCAGGACGTCTTCGGCTAGCTGCGGTCGAGCACCGGCGGGCGAGCGAGGTCGAAGTGCCGGAGCAGGTCGACCATGGCCTGGAGGCGCTTTGCGCGATAGGCGTCAACGTCCATGCCCGAATAATCGAGAAAGCCTGCGCCCGTGCGGAGGCCGATCCGGCCTTCATGCATGTTGCGAGAAATCACGTCCGGCGCGCGATAGCGGTCGCTGCCCAGTGCGCCCTCCAGATACTTGCTGGCGTAGTAGAGAATGTCACCGCCACCCCAGTCGATGAATTCGAGCAACCCGAGCACGGCATAGCGGAAGCCGAAACCGTAGCGGATCGCGTTGTCGATCTCCTCCGCGCTGGCGACACCTTCCTCGACCATTCGCGCGGCCTCATTCATCGCCAGCGCCTGGATGCGCGGAACGATGAAGCCGGGCGTCGCCGCGCAGACGACCGGCTTCTTGCCAATGCCTTCCAGCAGCGCCTTGACCTCGTCAATGATAGCAGGATCGGTGGCTTTGCCGGGCGAAACTTCGACGAGTGGAATCAGATAGGCCGGGTTGAGCCAGTGCACGTTGAGGAAGCGGCGGGGATTCACGATCGCGCCCGAGAGATCGTCGACGAGGATGGTCGACGTGGTCGATGCGATGATCGTGTCGGGGCCGACCTGTTTTGAAGCCGCCCCCAGCACCTCGCGCTTGAGCGCGACGACCTCAGGAACGCCCTCGAACACCATTCCGGCTTCGGACAACGTGGCGCCGCTTTGGCTGGCCGGCACCACCGAAACCCGCGCGATCAGCGGATCAACGTCGGTCTCGGTCAGCAGCCCCAGCTTCGACAGGCTGGCAAAAGTCTTCCCGACCTCGCCAAGCGCGTCCGCCTCCAGCCTGGCGAAATCCTCCGCAGAACGAGCCTTGATGTCGATCATCGTGACCGTGTGCCCCGCATAGGCGAACGCGACGGCGATACCACGGCCCATGCGACCGGCCCCGAGACAGGCAATGTTGACGCGTCTGCTCATCGGTCAGAATCCTTCACGAAGCAGTGTCTGCAATTCGGCCTTGTGAAGCTTGCCAAGCCCCAGTGTCTCCAAAGTCCGCCCGCCTTGCGCAAAATCCTCGCCGCAGATCGCGCCACCGATGGCCAGGAAGGCCTTGGCGATCGGCGTGGCGACGCCTGCGAGCCCCGCGACAGACACCAGCAGCGACAACCCAAACCGCAAATCCTCGCGCATGTAGCGATGCTCGGTCAGCACGATCTGCTCGCGCCAGTCGCCGGAATCGGTCAGACGGTCATGCGAGCCGCGGCCATACATCCAGATCTCGCCCTTCTTTGCGTAGTGATGGACGAGCGGAAAATGCGGTGCGCCATATCCGAGCGCCTCGCGCACGGCGATCCGCTCGGCGTCGAGTGCGTCAGTCACTCGCCGGATCGCAGCTTGCGTTCCCTCCTTGTGGATGTCCCACCGCTCGAAATGCTCGATCGGACCCGCATTCATCACGATCAGCGGCGGGTGGATGATGCAGCCTGCATTCATCAGCGCGCCGGATAGCGCGTCACCGCAGGGCTCGATCACATCAGGGAAGGCGCGTCCAATCACTTCAAGTGCTTGTGGCGCCCGGTCGAGCGGGAACACGCCGACCGGCAGCCGTTTGGCGCGAATGGTGATTGCGACCTCGAATGGCCCGTGCTTGCGGGTGAGCCATGGCAGCGTGCCGGTTTCAGAGAAGCTCGCCTTGGCGCGATTGCCGATGTCTCGGGCGGCCTGGGCGAAGATCATCGAGCCGAATGTTGCGGGCGGCAGAAACACGACCTGCCCGTCCTGCAGATGCGGGGCGAGGAGCCGGGCGATATCTGGCTGCGCGAAGGCGGGGGCAGGGCACAGGATCAGCTCGGCATCGCTGACGGCTTCGGCGATGTCGGTGGTCACCCGTGCCAGCTTTACGTCGTGCTGGCCATTGTGGTCCTTCACGAGGATGCGGGAGCCAGCGGCACGATGTGCCTCGACCTGCTCTGCATCGCGGCGCCACAGCCGGACCTCATGCCCCGATAGCGCAAAATCGCCTGCGGCCGCGAAAGAGCCGTTTCCCCCACCCAGAACCGCAATCTTCAAGATGCTTCTCCTTGCTCGCGCGACTGCGCATCAAGCTGCTTCAGCAGGAAATGCTGGACCTTGCCCAGCGCCGTGCGCGGCATGTCGGCGACGAAGACAATGTCGCGTGGAACCTTGTAGCGGGCGAGCTGCGCCTGAACGTGCGCTCTCAACTCGTCTGCTTCGAGCCGGCAGCCGGATCGCGGGATGACGTAAGCGATGGGCACCTCGTCCCAGCGCGGGTCTGGCCGGCCGATCACGGCGCATTCGCTGACGTCAGGATGTTCGAGCAGCACCCTTTCGACCTCGGCCGGATAGATATTCTCGCCGCCGGAAATGATCATGTTCTTCTTGCGGTCGCGGACCCAGAAGTAGCCGTCCGGGTCGCACAGGCCAATATCGCCGGTGCGATACCAGCCGTCATGCAGCGCATCGCGTGTGGCGTCCGCATTGCCCCAATATTCGAAGAAGACGTTGGGTCCGCGGACCGCGATCTCGCCCGGCGCGCCCGCCGGCACCTCGTTGCCGGCCTGATCTATCACCTTCGCCTCGCAGCACAGGCCGGCAAGGCCGGTCGATCCCGCGCGCGACAGGTCGCCGCCGAGGCGGGTGTAGATGGCGATGGGGCAGGTTTCCGTCGAACCGTAGACTTGCAGCACCGGCACGCCGCGCGCGACAAAGCGATCGATCAGGTGTGGCGGCACGATGGTCGAGCCGGTGGCGACGGCCTTCAGCGATGAGAGATCGGTCGTGGTCCAGGCGGGGTGCTCGCTGACGGCCTGGATGATCGCCGGCACCATCACCGTCAGGGTCGGCCGGTCCCGTTCGATGGCCGCAAGCGCCGCATCCGGGGTGAAGCGAGCGTGGATTGAAACGGTCGCGCCAAGCTGGAGCGCCGCGGTCGTCTGGATGTTGAGCCCGCCGACGTGGAAGAACGGCAACACCGTCAGCACATGATCGTCGGACGTCATGTTGTGCATGTGCTGGCTCATGACGCCGTTCCAGAACAGCGCCTCCTGGCGTAGCACAGCCCCCTTCGGCCGCCCAGTCGTTCCCGACGTGTAGACGATGAGTAGCGGGCAAGAGAGCTCGATGTGCGGATTGCGTCCGCTGCTTCCCTTACGTGCCAGCAGGCTTTCGAAGGTCATGCCGTGCGGTGGCGCAAAATTGAGGCCGACGACCGCGGTCCCCGGCGCGAGTTCGCCAAGGACTCCCTCAAATGCCTGTTCGAGTACCAGCACCTTGGCGCCGGCATCGGTGAGGATGAAGAGCTGCTCGGCGACAGCCAGCCGCCAGTTCAGCGGCACCAACATCGCGCCGAGCCGCGCGCATGCGTAGAGCAGGACCAGATAGTCCGGCCGATTCAGGCTCAGGATCGCGACGCGGTCGCCTCGGCCGACACCGAATTCCTGCTTCAAAGCTGTTGCGGTTCGTTCGATGCGATCGGCGAACGCGGCGTAGCTCAGCCGCTCGCCCTCGAAGGCGATGGCCGTCTTGTCTGGCGAAAACGCCGCGTTGCGATCGATCAAACTGCAGAGATCCACCGTCAGTCGTCCGTTTCGCCGGCCTCGTACAGCGCCTCGCGGCCGATCCGGTCGAGGCACAGCTCGGCCGTCCAGGGCAGCATCAGCGAGCCGCAGCGGCTGTCACGATAGATGCGCTCCAGCGGCAGCGAGCGGAGCATCGCCTGTCCCCCGCAGGTGCGGATCGCAAGCGCGGCGAGCTCATTGGCGCCTTCCATCACCGAATATTGCGCGGCATAGGCGCGCAGCACCTGCTCCTTGCTCGGATTGGCGCGCGCCTCCGTGACCGCCTGGAACCAGATCGCCTTGATCTGCTCCAGCTTGATTTGCATCTGCGCGACCGCGATCTGCTTGGTCGGGTACATCCGGCGCTTGACCGGCGGCATGCCCGGCACCTCGCCACGCAGGTAACGTACCGTGAAATCGTAAGAGGCCTGCGCGAGGCCCATATAGGTTGGCGACAGCGTCAGGAACATATGCGGCCAGCGCATCGCCGCCTGAAAGTAGACGCCGCGCGGCATCAACGCAGAATCTTCTGGAACGAAGACGTCCTTGAACAGCAGCGTTCGCGAGACTGTGCCGCGCATACCGAGGGGATCCCAGTCGCCGACGACGGAAACGCCTTGCGACTTCGCAGGGATCGCGAGGTAAAGCGTATTGCGGCGTGAGGCCTTCGCGCCTTCCGCGATTTCCGTGCAGAGCACGCCGTAATAGTCGGCGTGGCCGGAGAGCGATGCAAAGATCTTCTTGCCGTTGACGATCCATCCGCCTTCGACAGGCTTTGCTTCCGTGCCGAAGGCAACGCCGCCCGCGGCCGCCGCGCCACCTTCGGAGAAGGGTTGCGAATAGATCGCGCCGTCCTCGACGATGCGCTTGTAGTGGACGGCCCGCCGCTTTTCGTGTTCCGCGCGGGTCTCCGCATCCATGTCGAGATCATCAGCCAATGGGCCCGACCACAGCGTCGAACAGACGTGCATGTTCCAGGTCAGCGCGGTCGCGCCGCAATAGCGGCCGATCTCCGCCGCGGCCAGGGCATAGGTCTGGTAGTTCGCTCCGAGCCCGCCGTGCTTCTTCGGCACGGCGATGCCGAGCAGGCCGACGCGGTGCAGATCGCGATAATTCTCGGTCGGGAAGACCGCCTCGCGATCGTAGGTCGCGGCACGGCCTGCGAACACGCTTTGGCCGATCTCCCGCGCCCGCGCGATGATCCCGGCTTGTTCGTCGTTCAAGCGGAACGCCACGGGATCGAAGATCGGCGCGTCCAGCGCGACCTTGTCGCTCGCGCCAATGGTCTTGCTGACTTGCACGGTCATGGCGCAGTCACCCGTGTTTTGCGGCAACGGAATCGACGAAGCTGCCGAGAGCTTTGTCGAAGGCATCAGGCCGCTCAAGGTTGGCGAGATGGCCAACGCCGGGAAGTTCGACATATTCGGCCGCGGGAATGTAGGTTGCGGTTTTCGCCATCATTGGCGCAGGCGCGTTGTTGTCTTTGGAACCAGACAGCAGCAGCGTCGGCACAGAAATGTCCTTGAGCGTGCTGCGCTGGTCGAATCCGATCAGTGCCAGCATCATGGCGCGATAGCTCGCTTCGGGCACACTTCCCATGCACTCGCGCGCGAGCTCCATTCCCTTGGGATCGGGATCATCGCCGACGAGCTCCTTCACCAGGGAGGGGGCCAGTGACTTCATGGTCTCGCCTCGATCGAGCGGACCCAGGCGTGCCGCGATGAACGATTTCTGCCAGTTGCCGTCGGCCTTGCCGAAGGCCGGGCTGGTCTGCGCGAGGACGACCGCGCGCGCAAGTTTCGGCGCTTGCACCAGCCATTTCTGCACGATCATGCCGCCGATCGAATGGCCGACCAGAATGGGGCTTGTCGCCCCGATCTGCGCGATGAATTGCTGGAGTGCATCGGCCAGGGCAGCGATGCTGACGCTGGCGAGTGGCGCCGAGCCGCCATAGCCCGGCATGTCCCACGCGATTGCGCGGAAACGATTACCGAATGTGGCGAGCTGCTGCCGCCAGGCCCGCGCTGCGCCGCCAATGCCATGCAGGAAAATCAGGGGTATCGCACCCGGATCGCCCGCGGCTTCATAGGCGAAGCGCCCGTCCCTTGTTATCATTGGCGCAGGCTGCGACACGCGACATCCTTTTGCTTGGCCCGACGATGCTAACAGGCCTGTGGGGGATGGGAAGAGATAATTTTATACTTAAAGCAATTTTCGGGCCGCTCCGCGCGCGCGGGCTTTTGCGGCGCCGATCCGCGCTTTCGTTGCAAAAGTTTGAAGGTTAAAATATATCGGAGGAACGATCAGCAGATTTTGAGGGAGCCCGCGCATGTCCGCATTGCCGCATTCGCCGCACGCGCTGGTGACCGGTGGCGGTCGCGGCATCGGCCGCGCAATCGCAGCGTCCCTTGTTGGCGCTGGTGCCACCGTGACGGTGCTCGGTCGGAACGCGGCTACTCTCGAAGAAGCGATCAACGCGGGCGCCGCGCATTTTGCAGCCATCGCCGACGTCTCGGACGAAACCGCGCTGAAGGCAGCGATCACTGAGGCGCATGCGCGACAGCCGATCGATATCCTGATCGCAAACGCCGGCAGCGCCGAGTCCGCGCCATTCGCGAAATCGGACAGCGCCCTTTTTGCGCGGATGATCGATGTCAATTTCATGGGCGTCGTCCATGCCGTCCGCGCAGTGTTGCCGGGGATGAAGGATCGCCCCTATGGCCGCGTTATCGCGATTGCATCGACGGCCGGGCTCAAGGGTTATGCTTATGTGAGCGCGTATGCGGCGGCGAAACACGCTGTGATCGGTCTCGTGCGTTCGCTTGCGCTGGAAATGGCCTGCAGCAACGTAACCGTGAATGCGGTCTGCCCGGGCTTCACCGACACTGATCTCGTTGCCGGCAGCATCGACAACATCATGAAGAAGACCGGGCGAACCCGTGAGCAGGCGATCGCTGAGCTTGCAAAGCACAATCCGCAGGGGCGCCTGATCACGCCGCAGGAAGTGGCGAATGCCGTGCTTTGGTTGTGCAGCGAGAACGCCAGTGCGATCACGGGGCAGGCGATTGCCGTTGCCGGTGGCGAGATCTAACCGCGCGGAACAAGGAAGGAAATCTCATGAGCAGACCAGCCAATCCCGTCACCGTGCCGCTCGCGGACTATTCGCCGCAACACTTCCTGCTGGCCGTGGTCGACGGCGTTGCGACCGTGACGCTCAATCGTCCTGAGCGGAAGAACCCGCTGACGTTCGAGAGCTACCGCGAGTTGACGGATTTCTTCCGTGCCTGCGCGTTCGACGACGCGGTCAAGTCGATCGTTGTCACCGGCGCCGGCGGCAATTTTTCGTCCGGCGGCGACGTGTTTGAGATCATTGGCCCGCTGGTCAAGATGGACACCAAGGGGCTGACGGCATTCACGCGGATGACAGGCGATCTGGTCAAAGCGATGCGAGCCTGCCCGCAGCCGATCGTGGCAGCGGTCGAGGGTATCTGCGCCGGTGCCGGCGCGATCATCGCCATGGCATCCGACATGCGGCTCGCCGCGAGCGGAACCAAGGTGGCGTTCCTGTTCAACAAGGTGGGTCTTGGCGGCTGTGACATGGGCGCCTGCGCGATCCTGCCGCGGATCATCGGTCAGTCCCGCGCCTCCGAGCTTCTGTACACCGGCCGGTTCATGACCGCGGAGGAGGGCGAGCGCTGGGGGTTCTTCAGCCGCATCGTCACGCCGGAGCAGGTGCTGCCCCAGGCGCAGTTGCTGGCCAAGCAGGTCGCGGAAGGGCCGACCTTCGGCAACACCATGACCAAGCGGATGCTGGCCATGGAATGGGCGATGTCGGTTGAGGAAGCGATCGAAGCGGAGGCCGTTGCCCAGGCTCTGTGCATGACGACGGCTGATTTCGAGCGTGCCTTCGAGGCGTTTGCCAACAAGGTCAAGCCGGTCTTCAGGGGCGACTGAGTGGCCTTTTTCTGCGGAAGGCCTGGAACGGGGACTTGCCAGAAATTATTTTAGGCTTAAAATAGTTTTCATGGCCGGGTGTATTGGCGAGGCTCCCATGAAAGTCGCGATCATCGGTGGCGGACCTGCGGGTCTCTACGCTGCAATCCTACTCAAGAAGCAGCGCCCAAGCGCCGATGTCACCGTCTATGAGCGCAACCGCGCCGACGACACGTTCGGCTTCGGCGTGGTATTCTCGGACGCCACGCTCGACAATTTTGAAAAGCACGATCTTCCGAGCTACCGCCGCATCACCCAGGAGTTCGCCTATTGGGACGATATCGCCGTGCATTTTCGCGGCACGGTGCATCGGGTCGGAGGTAACGGCTTTTGCGGCTGCTCTCGGCAAAAACTGTTGATGATCCTGCAGGAGCGAGCGCGTGAGCTCGGTGTCAACCTCCATTTCGAAGTGGATGTCGACGACGAGTCGCGCTTTGCCGATGCTGATCTCGTCTTGCTCGCCGACGGCGTCAATAGCCGATTCCGGGAGAAGCATGCCGATCACTTCGAGCCCGAAGTCGACCTCCGCACCAACAAGTTTGCCTGGATGGGCTCGACCAGGCCTCTCGATGCCTTCACCTTCATCTTCCAGGAGACGGAGTGGGGACCTTTCATCGCCCACGCCTACCAATATGAAGCCGGTCACTCGACCTGGATTTTCGAGACCGACCCGGAGACGTTCGAGCGGGCAGGGCTGACTGGGCTGAACGAGAGCCAATCTGCCGCGCGGATGGCCGAGATCTTTGGCTGGTTCCTCGATGGGCACAAGCTGCTCACCAACCGCTCGATGTGGCGCAATTTCCCAATGATCCGCAGCAAGCGCTGGGTTAAGGACAACATGGTTCTGCTCGGCGACGCCAAGGCAAGCGCGCACTTCTCGATCGGTTCCGGCACCAAGCTCGCGATGGAAGATGCGATCGCGCTGGCCGAAGCGATGGCGAAGGCGCCCAGCATCAAGGCGGCGCTCGATTTTTACGAGCACGGCCGCCGCGAAGAGGTCGAGAAGACCCAGCACGCGGCCGACGTTTCGCTGGTCTGGTTCGAGCATGTCGACCGCTTCTGGGATTTCGATCCGGTGCAGTTCGCCTTTGGCGTGATGACGCGCTCGAAGGCGATCACCTATGACAATCTGAAGCTCCGCGCCCCCGATTTCGTCGCCGAGGTCGAGAAGTCATTTGCCACGCAAGTGCGCAGCAGCGGCTTCGACGTCAGCACCGACAAGCCGATGGTGCCGCTGTTCCAGCCATTCCGCCTGCGTGAGATGGAGATTGCCAACCGCGCGGTGGTTTCGCCGATGTGCATGTATTCGGCGAAGGAGGGCGTTCCCGGCGACTTTCACCTCGTGCACTATGGCTCGCGCGCCATCGGTGGCGCCGGCCTGATCTTCACCGAGATGACCTGCGTCAGCCGCGACGCTCGGATCACGCCCGGCTGCGCCGGATTGTGGAATGACGAGCAGGAGACGGCCTGGCGGCGCATCGTTGATTTCGTCCATGGCAACTCGGCAGCCAAATTCTGCCTGCAGCTCGGGCACGCCGGCCGCAAAGGTGCGACCAAGTTGATGTGGGACGGCATCGACCGCCCGCTGGACGAAGGGGGCTGGGACGTCGTCTCGGCGTCGCCGTTGCCGTACTTTCCCGACAGCCAGGTGCCGCGCGAGCTTGACCGCGCCGGCATGAACGCGGTGAGGGATTCTTTTGTTGCCGCGGCTGAGCGTGGCAAGCGCTGTGGCTTCGATATGCTCGAGCTGCACTGCGCCCACGGCTATCTGCTCGCGAGCTTCATTTCACCGCTGACGAACACCCGCACTGACGAATATGGCGGTTCGCTCGAAAACCGGCTGCGCTTTCCGCTCGAGATATTTGAGGCGCTGCGGGCTGTGTGGCCGAAGCACAAGCCGATGTCGGTGCGTATTTCTGCGACTGACTGGGCGGACGGCGGCATCACCGGTGACGATGCGGTGGCGATCGCGCGTGCCTTCACCGAGGCCGGTGTCGATCTGGTCGACGTCTCGACAGGGCAGACGGTGCGCGATGCACAGCCGATCTATGGCCGCATGTTCCAGACGCCATTCTCCGACCAGGTTCGCAACGAGGCGCGGGTGGCAACCATGTGCGTCGGCAACATCACGACCGCGGACCAGGCCAACACCATTCTGGCGGCCGGCCGGGCAGACCTCGTCGCGCTCGGGCGGCCGCATCTGGTCGACCCCTTCTTCACCATGAAGGCGGCGGCCTGGTACGGCGCAAACGATGCGTTCTGTCCGCCGCAATATCTGCCCGGGAAAGACCAGATTTTCCGCAATAGCGTGCGCGATCGGCAGGATCTCGAGGAGCTGAGAATTAAGGCTAAGCCCAAGACCCGGGCTGAGCTCAAGGCGGAGGCGACAAAGCCGCTTGCGGCGGAGTGACCGCCCGTGCGACGTTAACCCCGTTGCCTGTGTATTGAGTGGAGTTAAGGGCGATGAAGGCGATTATCGTCGGCGGCGGTATCGGTGGTCTCACCACGGCCTTGATGTTGCGGTCGCGCGGCATCGGCTGCGAGATTTTCGAGCAGTCCGACACGATCCGCGAGCTGGGCGTCGGTATCAACACGTTGCCGCACGCCATGCGTGAGCTTGCCAGTCTTGGCCTGCTGCAAAAGCTCGACGACGTCGCGATCCGCACCGACCAGCTCTACTATCTCAATCGCCATGGCCAGGAGGTCTGGCGCGAAGCCCGCGGCGTGGACGCCGGGCATGACGTGCCGCAATTCTCGATCCATCGCGGCCGCCTTCAGGGCGTCATCCATCGCGCCGTCGAGGAACGGCTCGGGGCGGATGCCATCCATACCGGCTGCCGGCTTGGCGCCTTCACACAGGACGAGGGCGGCGTCACGGCCTATTTCTTCGACCGTGCTGGCGCGCACATCCACACCGCGCGCGGCGATATCCTGATCGGTGCCGACGGCATCCATTCGCGCGTGCGCGACACGCTGTTTCCGAACGAAGGGCCGCCGTGTTGGAACGGCCTGATGCTGTGGCGCGGCGCGCGCGACTGGCCGATGTTCCTGACCGGCAAATCGATGATCGTCGCCGGTGGTCTCAATGCCAAGGTGGTGATCTATCCGATCGCGGAGGGATCGAGCCCAGCGAGCCGTCTGACCAATTGGGCGGTGCTGGTGAAGGTGGGCGAGGGCAATGCGCCGCCGCCGCGGAAGGAAGACTGGTCGCGGCCAGGTCGGCGCGAGGAGTTGATGCCGCATGTCGCACGCTTCTCGGTGCCCTATATCGACGTGAAGAGCCTGATTTCGGCGACGCCCGAGTTCTATGAATATCCGACCTGCGACCGCGATCCCTTGCCCTATTGGTCGTCGGGGCGCGTCACCCTGCTCGGTGATGCCGCGCATCCGATGTATCCGGTCGGCTCCAATGGCGCCTCGCAGGCGATCCTCGACGCGCGCTGCCTTGCCGACGCACTTGTGCGCGCCGAGCATCCGCGTCAGGCTTTGATGGAATATGAGAAGAAGCGTCTGCCGATGACGGCGGACATCGTCCGCTCTAACCGCCGCGGCGGCCCCGAGGGCGTCATCGACGCCGTCGAGCAGCTTGCGCCCGACGGCTTTGACAATGTCGACAACGTGCTGAGCTATTCCCAGCGCGAGGCGATCGTGCGCGGCTATGCCACCAAGGCAGGCTTCGCCGCAGTGCCAGGACTTGCGGCGGTGCGCGGCTAGCCGGCGCCGTTAGCCGGCGCCGGGAGGCGGCGGCAGGAAGTGGATGTTGAACTCGGCGGCCATCGCCACCACGTCCTCCGGCTTCTGTTCCTTCATGTTGTGAAGGCCCCAGAACAGGTCGAACAGTTTTTTGGTCGGCGAGACCCAGAACAGCACTTTTGCGGTCTGGTCCGATTTGTTGAAGATGCCGTGCGGCACGCCCATGCCGAGCCGGATCAGATCGCCCGGCGCTGCCTGCGCCTCCGAGTTGCCGAGCATGAAGTCGAGCTTGCCCTCCAGCATGTAGAGATATTCGTCCTGGTCGGGATGAATGTGCGGCGGCACGAACGTGCCCGGCGGCAGCGTAGCGTGCCAGGAGAAGCTGTTCTCGGTGTTGCTCTTCGGCACATAAGTCTGGCCGAGGATGTTCCAGGAGATGCCCTGGATCCCCTCATTGGCCCGCGTGATGCCGGTGATTTCGCTCTTCATTGCAGTCCTCCCTTAACGCGACGCGCGGCCTTAGTTCGCCGCCTTGCAGTCCTTGGCATAGCGGTCGCCGTAGTTCTCGAAAACCTTCTGGACGATTTCGGTCTGGAACTTTCCGTCCGGACGCTTGGCGACCTTGGTCAGGTAAAAGTCCTGGATCGGATAGCCGTTGGTGTTGAACTTGAACGAACCACGCAGCGACGTGAAGTCCGCCTTCTTAAGGGCTGCCGCGACGGCGTCCTTGTTGGTGAGGTCGCCCTTCACACCCTTGACCGCGCTGTCGATCAGCATCGCAGCATCGTAGGCCTGGAAGGCGTAGGTGCCGGGCACGCCGTTGTAGGCGGCCTCATAGGCGGCAACGAACTTCTTGTTCTGAGGATTGTCGAGATTGGGCGCCCAGTTCGCGCCGCCGAACATGCCGACGGCCGCGTCCTGCTGTGCCGGCAGGGTCGATTCATCCACCGTGAAGGCTGAGAGCACCGGAATGCTATCGGTTAGACCGGCCTGCTTGTATTGCTTGACGAGGTTGACGCCGAGGCCGCCCGGCATGAACGTGAAGAGAGCATCGGGCTTCTGCGACGAAATCTTGGAAAGCTCCGGCTGGAAGTCCAGCGTGTTGAGCGGCATGTAGGACTCTTCGACGATCTCGCCCTTGTAGTCGAGCTTGAAGCCGGCGACCGAGTCCTTGCCGGCCTGATAGTTCGGCACCATCAGATACATCCGCTTGTAGCCGCGATCCTGCGCCACCTTGCCGAGGATCTCGTGAACCTGGTCGTTCTGATAGGACGTCACATAGAAGAACGGGTTGCAGTCCTTGCCGGCAAAGGTCGACGGGCCGGCATTGGGGCTGATCAGGAACACCTTGGATTCCGTGACCGGCCGGTGGATCGCCTGGAGGATGTTGGAGAAGATCGGGCCGACCACGAAGTCGACCTTGTCGCGTTCGAGCAGGCCCTTGACCTTGGTCACGGCCACATCAGGCTTCAACTCGTCGTCGACCGCGACGACTTCGACGTCGCGGCCACCCATCTTGCCGCCGAGATCCTTCACCGCGAGCGCAAAGCCGTCGCGAACCTGCTGGCCGAGCGCGGCGCCGGGGCCCGACAGCGTCACGATCACACCCAGCTTGATCTTCTCCTGTGCAAGGGCAGGGCTCATTGCGGTGCCGAGCAGCAAGGCGGCCGCGGCCAAAGTCGTTTGCGTCTTCATGATCTGTCCCCCATCACCATCGGGCTTGTGTCGCAAGCCGCGTACCTTAATCCAAGCTTATGCTGATGATGGCCGCCGCGGCAAGTTAGCTCAAAGCGCCACCATCGTGCGGGCAGCGGAGCATGCAAGCGGCGCGCCAATTATTTGAAGCCTAAAGAAACTGACGTGCGGTCGATTGTTGCAGCTTTGGGCTTGCGGCGGGCGTCGATTTATTTGAAGCTCAAAACGTTGGGGAATCCGTGCCAGCGCCAATGCCGGCCGTGAATGACTGCATCGAGATGCTCGATTCCGAGACCAAGGCCGTCGAAACGCCGGAGGACCATGCCGAAGAGCTTCGGCTGTGGTTGCGCCTGCTCACCTGCACGACCCTGATCGAGGGAGAAGTCCGCGGCCGGCTGCGACAGCGTTTCGACGTCACGCTGCCCCGTTTCGATCTGATGGCGCAGCTCGACAAGGCGCCTGACGGCATGACGCTGTCGGACGTCTCCAAGCGGATGATGGTGTCCAACGGCAACGTCACCGGCCTCGTCGAGCGCCTGGTGGAATCCGGCCATCTAGACCGCCGCACCTCGGAGACCGACCGTCGCGTCCAGGTGATCCGTCTCACGAAACTAGGCCGCGCCGAGTTTCGCAGGATGGCTTCGGAACACGAGACCTGGATCGCCGATCTCTTTGCCGATTTGACGCCGAAGGACGTGCGCGAGCTGATGCGGTTGCTGGCCAAGACCAAGGCGTCGGCGCAGAAATCGGCCGCGCGTCGCCGGCCCTGAGCGCGGGCCGACGCGCCCTTCTCATCCCCCTCTGCCGCGTGAAAATGCATGGGATGCCCAAAATCCCCTATTGCGCCAAATTGTTTTAAGCCTAAAATGTTTCCCGAGTTAGTGCTGCCGGGTGCTTTCCATGCGCAAAGGAGCGTGCGATGGCCAACGCCGCCAAGGTTCAAGTCTCGGGCTCGCATGACGCAAACGCTGCGACCGCCCATGTCGATACGTTTGCACGGCAACATCTGCCGCCGCCTGAGCTGTGGCCGGAGTTCATTTTCACGCGCCCGGAGCTTCACTATCCGCCGCGTTTGAACTGCGTCAGCTATTTCCTCGACCGCTGGGTCGAGCAGGGGCACGGTGATGCGCCTTGCGTCATCAGCCCCTCCGTCAGCCACACCTATCGCGAGCTGCAGGCGCTCGTAAACCGCATTGCCAACGTGCTGGTCGGCAAGCTCGGTCTCGTCACCGGCGGCCGCGTGATGCTGCGCTCCGCCAACAGCCCGATGATGGTTGCGACCTATCTCGCGGTGATCAAAGCCGGCGGCATTTGCGTGGCGACGATGCCGTTGCTGCGCGCCAAGGAGCTGTCCTATCCGATCCAGAAGGCGGAAATCACGCTCGCGCTCTGCGACGGAAAACTCTCCGATGAGATGGAGAAGGCGAAGCTGGCCGCACCCGGTCTCAAGCATGTGGTCTATTGGGGCAACGGTGCTCCAGACTCGCTCGAAGCGCTGATCGCGGATGCGAGTCCGGAATTTAGGGCGGTCGACACCGCCTCTGACGATATCTGCCTGATCGCCTTTACGTCGGGAACGACCGGCGATCCTAAGGGCACCATGCATTTCCACCGGGACATGCTGGCGGTGTGCGACGGCTACGCGCGCAACATCCTGCGGGCCGAGCAGAAAGACCGTTTCGTCGGCTCCGCGCCGCTCGCCTTTACCTTCGGTTTCGGCGGCGTGCTGTTCCCGATGCACATCGGCGCTTCCTTCGTCGTGCTGGAGAAGACGACGCCCGATGATATCCTCTCAGCGATCGAGCAGTACAAGACCACAGTCTGCTTTACGGCGCCGACCGCGTATCGCGCCATGATTGGCAAGCTTTCGGGCCGTGACATTTCCTCTCTGCGAAAATGCGTCTCCGCCGGCGAGACTCTACCCAAGCCGACATTCGACGCCTGGCTGAAGGCCACCGGCATCAAGCTGATGGATGGGATTGGCTCGACTGAGCTGCTGCACATCTTCATCAGCGCGACCGAGGACGAAATTCGTCCTGGCGCAACCGGTAAGCCCGTGCCTGGCTATGAGGCGAAGATTGTCGACGATGACGGCAATGATCTGCCGCCGGGCACGATGGGGAAGCTCGCGGTGCGCGGGCCGACCGGTTGCCGTTATCTCGCCGACGAGCGGCAGCGGAAGTATGTCCAGAACGGCTGGAACATTACCGGCGACACCTATCTGATGGATGGCGACGGGTACTTCTGGTACCAGTCGCGCTCCGACGACATGATCGTGTCATCTGGATACAATATCGCGGGCACGGATGTCGAAGTCGCGCTGCTGACGCATCCTTCCGTCGCTGAGTGTGGCGTCGTCGGCGCGCCGGACGAGGCGCGCGGGATGATTGTGAAGGCCTATGTCATTGCCGCCCCCGGGGTGACGCCGGATGCAAAGCTCGCAGCCGAGTTACAGGAGCATGTGAAACGCGAGATCGCGCCGTACAAATATCCGCGCGCGATCGAGTTTGTGACCCAACTGCCGAAGACCGAGACCGGAAAATTGAAGCGCTTTGCTTTGCGGCAATTGGCGCAGGCGGCGGCGACGTCCTCGGGCGCCGCGGTAGAATGAGATGAGGATCAGGAATTGTCCGTGACGACACCGAAAGGCCCACAGCTCGCAGTGCTGCCAGCTGCAGCCGGGGACGACGCCAGCCCTAAGACACAGGTGCTCCAACCGTCCGGTTGGCCGATGCCGAAGGGCTATGCCAATGGCATGGCTGCCGAAGGGCGCTTCGTGGTGACCGGCGGCGTCATCGGCTGGGATGCCGAGGAGCGTCTCGCGGACGGCTTTGTCGCACAGGTCCGCCAGACCCTCAGCAACATCGCCGAAATCCTTGCCGAAGCCGGTGCGCAGCCCGAGCACCTCGTTCGCCTGACCTGGTACGTCGTCGACATGGACGAGTACCTCACGAACCTGAGGGAGCTCGGCAAGATCTATCGCACGATCTTCGGTGCGCACTATCCCGCGATGGCGCTGGTCCAGGTCGTGCGCCTGGTCGAGAAGGCGGCGCGCGTCGAGATCGAGGCCACCGCCGTTATTCCTCGCTGAACTACACTCAGCTCACCGTTTCAGCTTGCCTTGGCGAGATTATCGTCCTCGGGTGAGTTCAGGTAGACGCCGGACATGGTGTCGACCCAGCACAGATGGTCGTGCACCTTCTTGACGCCCTCGACATTCTCCGCGGCAATGACCGCGGCATGCCGCGCGCGCTCCTCGGTGATGACGCCGTTGAGATGAACGATGCCGTCGCGGACGATGACGTTCAGCCCGAACGGGCACCAGTCGTTCTTCTCCATGGCATCGATGATGCGGCAGCGGATGTGATCATCGTCGGCGGTCGGGTCCGGCACTTCGCGCGCGAGGCCTGCCACGGCCTGCAGCAGATTCGCACGTGACACGATGCCGACGACGTTGTCGCCACGAACCACCGGCAGCCGCTTCACGTTGTTCCGTTCCATAAGATCGACGATTTCCGCAAGTGCGGTATCTTCGGTAATGGTGACAGGCGAGGCGGTCATGACCTCCGACACCTTGCGGCCGTGCTCATGGACGAAATCGCTAGCCGTGGTACCGGGGCCGAGGATGAACCGCAGCCAGCGGCCGCGCTTGCGCCCGGTGCCGATCTCGCTGCGGCGGATGAAGTCGCCTTCCGAAACCACGCCGATCAGCTTGCCGCTGTCGTCGACGACGGTGAGGCCGCTGACGTGGCGCTTCAGCATGATGTTCGCGGCCTCGACGATGCTGGTGTCGGGCGTGACCGAGATAACCGATCGGGTCATGATCTGGTGGGCGCGCATGGGGGGCTCCGCAAGTTCACACAAATATCGATGTGCGGAGCTTAGATCAGCGGCGGATGCCTGCTTTGACTCAGGTCAAGCAGCGCTGGCGTAGAGCTAGTCTTCCGGCTCCGAATCCGGTGTCAGGTCGGAGGACCGGAACGGCTTGGCCTTGTCCAACTTGCGATAGGCCGTCGAAGCCGTTCGCAGCAGCTTCTTTTCCCGCTTGCGGTCGAGAAAGCGAATGCCGGCCTTGGGAACGGCCTCGTTCAACGACGCGGCCAGTGTTTGACCGCGCGCATCATCGTTCAACTGTCCGAGCGACTTTTGCGCCCTGCGCAATTGCTTGAGGATCGACTTTTGTTTAGTCAGCGATTTCTCGCCGAACAGGTCTTCCAGCGACTCGATCGAATAGGTCAGTCGCTTGTTGAGGATCCGCAGCTTGTGCCGTTTCTCGACGTCGAGCTTGCGCAGCCTCTTGGCCTTCCTGAGCAGCGCCTTTTCCCATTCGGTCAGTTGCGCCGTGGCGTGGTCGGCGAGCGGGCAGCGGCGCAGCCTGATGGCCTCCTTGCTGCGCCTGGTCGACCAAGGTCCGCTCTCGATCCAGCTCGAGGTCTGCTCGACCAAGCGGCGATATCGTGCCGATTGCAGCGCGCGGGCCAGCAGGCGATGGCTTTCGGCCCGCTTCTCGTCCCAGTGCTGGAGCTCGGCGATCACCGCGAGCTCGTCGCCGGCTTCGGCCACGACGCGTTCGATGGCGACGTCGAGGTCCCGCACCATGCCGAGCTGGCTGTTCAGCCATTTCAACTCGGCCCAGACTTTGGGGCGCAGCGCATCGTCGACCATGGGCGAAAAGAAGCGAATCGCGGTCCGCAGATGGGTCAGCGCGATTCGGATCTGATGCAGCGCCTCCGGATCGCCACGACAGGTCCCGTCATGCTGGGCGAGGACGGCGGCGAGGTGGCGGCGGGCGATGATCCGAAAGGCGGTGTCGCAGGCCATGCCGGGGCTGAGGCGCCCGGGCAGCGCATTACGGCTCGCCGCCGGCCTGGCGCGGGCGGTCGCCGTCGAACTCGTGGTGGGTCGCGCCATCCTAGCCCGCGCCAATCAGATTGCCTTACCTGCCCTCAGCGATCGCGTCCTGGCAGCTCTGGAGCGTCTGCGCTTGTGTCCCGGATGCATCGATGGTCGTCCAACCGATATGGCCGATATTATAGTGCTCTTGCAACGCGGCAACCTCTTGCGTCGCATCGGATGCGTCACTGCTGCGACCGCCGATTCGGGCCTGCCGGGTCGCCAGATCCGCAACCAGGAAGAGGCCGGTGAGAGGCACGTTGCATTCCCGGGCCAGTGTGACGGTGGCGTCCCGCTCGAAATCGCGGGCGAACACGCCGTCGACGATTGCCGAATGACCTTGGGCCAGCACGCGCCGGGCGCGCTCGGCCAATGCCTCGTAAACGCGGGCCGCGAGCTCGGGCGTGTAGGCGGATGGCGGCAGCCGCTCCATGTCGGCGACCCCGAACATCTGCTTGCGAATGACGTCGCTGCGCAACACGACGGCGCCCGGTTGCGGTGCGACGATGGGTGCGAGCGCGCGCGCCAAAACCGACTTGCCAGTGCCCGACAGTCCGCCCACTGCGATGAGGCGGGGAGCGGGAGGCTGGATCAGCGCCCGGGCAAGGTCAAAATAGCGGCGCGCTTCGTCGAGAATGCCGGCATCACCGGAATGTGGCGGCTTCAGCCGTGCCAGCGCTACCTGCGCGCGGATCGCTGCGCGAATCGACATGAACAGCGGCAGCGCGCCGAGCGCGTCGAGGTTTTCCAGCGGCGGGGCAAGGTACCGGTTCAGGACGGTGTTGGCTGCCAGCGGCTGATCGTGGCGCAGCAGATCCATCAGGGTGAATGCGAGGTCGTAAAGCACGTCGACAGTCGCCATCTGCGCGTCGAACTCGATGGCGTCGAACAGCACGGATTGCTGCCCGATCAGCACGATATTCGCAAGATGCAAATCGCCGTGGCAACGGCGGACGAAACCGCGGCGGCCGCGTTCTTCAAGTAAGGGACAGGCGTGCAGGAATGCCGCGTGCGAGGCCTGTGCAAGCTGCTCGATCTCCGCGGCCGGGACATGATTGCCGAGCCGCAGACCATTGCTGTTGCCGTCGATCAGGGCGGGGATGGAGGAAATCCAGGCCTTGCCGTCGGCGGGCGTCGCCGCCGCGTGCGAAGCCGCGATCGCGTCGGCGATACCCGACGCAATGTCCGCATCGAACTGTCCGGCCTTCGCCAGATGATCCAGCGTCCGGCTCTCGTCAAAACGCGACATCTCGACGGCATATTCGATCGGCCGGCCGCGGCCGTCGACCTTCACCGATCCGTCCGGCTCTTCTGTAATGGTCACGACGCGATGATAGATCTGTGGCGCATGCGGCCGGTTGATCCTGACCTCCTCCTCGCAGGCTATCTTGCGTTTCTCGAGTGTCGAATAATCGAGAAAGGGATACTTGACCGCCCGCTTGATCTTCAGCGCGCGCGTCTCCTCGAGGAAGACCGAAGCCGCGTGCGTGTCGATCCGCTTCACGCCGGCATGCGCGGTCAGTGCCGCGAAGATCCGCTCCTGGGTCGCAGAATTGTCTGTCATCTGCCGGCGTATTGTTGAGGGGCCAAGCGGTTCGGCCGCAAACCAGGGTAACCCTTAAGTCGAGACCGCGACCAGTCCTTGACTTCCGTCAAGGCCTGTCGTCGGTTGGCGATGCGGAGTTTTCCCGGCTTGAGGGGGATCGAGCGCCCGGACCAAAGGCGGCCTATTCTGGCCGGCAAGGAGAATCCGATGTCGATCAAGGATGTGTTTCTGCCGCTCATTGGCGAGCCGCGTGCCCCCACGCTGGCCGCGATCGAGAAGTGCGTAGCCGTTGCCGCCGGCCTCGGCGCCAGGGTGACCGGGCTTGCGCTCGAGGATGACGCCTTCGTCCGGCCGAAGGTGGTATTCCCTGATGATCCGGCGTCGGCCGAACTCAGCGCTGTGCGCGAGGTGGGTGAGATGCAGCAGCTCCTGAACGCATTCACCAATGCGGCCTCCCGTATCGGCGTTCGCGCCCAAAGCCGATCGGGCAGGGTGCCGGCGGATCGGATCGCATCGACCCTGGCCGAGCATGCGCGCTTCAGCGACCTCACCCTGGTCCCCGTGAAGCCGCACGACAGTCGCGCGGAGAATATCGTTGAGACCTTCCTGTTCGAATCCGGCCGGCCGCTGCTGCTCTGTCCGGAGCAGCATGTGGAGCTGCTACGGCCGGAAATCGAGAACGTCATGGTCGCCTGGGCGCCCTCGGCCCGCGCGGCACGTGCGATCGGCGACGCGCTGCCGATCCTTCAAGCCGCCAACGCGGTGCGCGTGGTGACCGCCACGGACGACAAGACTGACGAGGTCATGCAGTCCGGAACGAGCCTTGTCGATCATCTGAGGGAACATGGGGTCTACGCATCCTTCGAGATCGTGAAGGGCAGCGGCAGCTCGATCGGCAAGGTGCTGGGGAGCTGGGCGCAGTCCCACGCCATCGACGCCATCGTCATGGGCGCCTACCATCATTCGCGTTTGAACGAGATCGTCTGGGGTGGCGTGACCAAGACCGTGATCGGCCAGCCACCGTGCTGGGTGATGATGTCGCACTAGGGTCCCGAACCGGAAGTTTCACAACATCGCGTCGTGCTCTGCTGGGGCATTGTATCGGCAGAAGCGCTGTCGGTGGACTTGGTCCATCGGAACGGTTTGGGATCAGCGTTGTGTCGGTCGATAAACGATGTGATGTCGGCCCTGAGGGCAGCGGCGGTGCGATAGACCCGAATCTGATATTCTTATCGGCAAGGATCGCGAAGAAGCGCTCGACTTGGTTGAGCAATGACGAAGCCAGCGAGCAGCGGGGTCACCTGGTTCTAGACGCTGTCGCGGACTTTTGAGATCATGCCCTCAAGCCCGATCTTGCAAGCGAACTTTCGCTGAACCGCAGCTCAGTGCCCGAAATAATTGCGACGGTGGCCTGCTGGTATTTTCGCTAGGCATCTTTCTGGGGCGCTCGATCGGGTGGACGTCAACGCTTGGCGCCTACGCCGTCCTTTCCTCGGGCCTCCGCGTTTTATTGCGCGCAGGATCATGAAATGCTCCTGCACGAATGACGCGTTGGATCGCTTTCTTTGTTGCAGCTACACGCTTCGTCGTCGGTCGCAAGCAGACCTTTGGGGGGAGCGCTGATGACCGAAATGGTTATTGAGTTCTCAACACGTCGCGCCCTCATGTGATTGAATGAGGTACCCCCTCCGAGCCATTGGCTCGATAGGTGAACTCAGCGAGTATCGAGACAAATCGCAGTTCGTCGCGTCTCGGATTCAGCGAGTCGGGGCTTTCTGTTGTCAGCTGTTTTGGAGAGGCCGAGCGGACCGCGGCAGCGGCGCGCCTAAATCTCTATTGCCGCACTCCGGAGGGGGAATTCATGCGGACGCCAAGTAGCCCGCGTTCCGAGACTGTAGCAGTGATCGTCTTGGAACCTGCTGTCTCGACCAACAGGTACCCCGATCTCCCACGCTTCGTCTGCCGCGTCCGCCTTCTGGGGTCGCCGCAGAGACGTACGCAAAGAGCAGCGCACCTTGGTGAAAAAGGCTGCGCGCATCGAACCGCAACGGAGGGTTGACGATTATGACCACGACTCCGAGCCACATTGTCGTCCTTTCCCTGGAAAATGAGAACTATTCCGACATCGTAGGTAGTGCCCAGGCGCCTTACCTGAACTCGCTGATCGCTCAGGGGATGCTGCTCACCAACATCTACGGTGTGACCCATCCGAGTCAGCCCAATTACATTGCGCTGTTTTCCGGCTCGACGCAGGGCGTCACCACCAACGGCGCCGTTACCCAGCTTCCGGCCAGCGTACCGACGCTGGCGAGCACGCTCGCCGCCCACGGTTACACCTTCGGCGGTTACGCCGAAACCACGGCGGTCCCCGAGCGCCAACCTTGGATCCACTTTGCCAATTCGGCCAACGACGGTCACGATTTCAGCACGTTTCCTCAGACCGCGGCCGGCTTTGCCAACCTTCCGACCGTCTCTTTTGTTTCGCCCGACGACGCCCACAACATGACGCCGACGAGCGACAACGGCGGCGGGATTCCGGCGGGCGACGCCTGGGTCCAGGCCAATCTCTCTGCCTACGCTGCCTGGGCGCAGGCCAACAATTCGCTGCTGATCGTCACCTTCGACGAAAACAACACCAATCCAGCGGTGACCTACCCCAATCACGTTGCGGCGATCGTCGTCGGCGGAGGTGTCCCGGCCGGGGCCGTCAACGACTCGCCGGCTGACGCCTATTCCCTGCTTGCCACGATCGAAAGCCTCTACGGAGCTGCTGCGATCGGCAACAGCGCCGGCGTACCGGCGCTCAACTTCTATTCGGCGACGCCACCGACGTCGTCCGCCTCGGTCACCCTGTCATTTTCCGGATTGTCCGACCCGACCAACACTCCGCCCCAGAATGCGTTGGCGGTAGGGCCGAGTTATATTTTCACGGCGGAGACCACTCACTACGAGATAACCGACCTTAGCGGCAATCCAATCGTAGCCAACGGATCATTGTATAGTTTGTTCGCGCCGCTTGGCGCCACGCTCGACAACAACCTTCTCGACGCGCGCGCCACCTATGACAGTTCGACCGGCCACTACGTGGTCATCGCGGATAATTTTCAACCGGGAACCGGGAACTTCGCCACCAATATCGATATCGCCGTGTCGATAGATAGCAATCCGAACGACGGCTGGTATTTGGCTTCGATCGACACGTCCAACGGCGCCACGACCCAATCGGACATGCCCTATCTGTCGGTCAGCAACGGCAAGATCTACATCTCCGCGCCCGAATTTATCGACGCGGGAGGCGGCTACAACAACGGCGAATTTGTCGTCAACGAAAGCAGCGTAATAGCCGCTGGAAACCATGCGATCACGCCTGACGCCGGCACTAGCGTATCAGGGGCCGGCGGCATCATGCGCAATATCGCCGGCGACAACGGGGTGACCTACTATTTGAGCGCCTATTCGACCGCCAGGCAGACCGCGCTCACATATCAAACTTACGATTCGACGCACGGTTTCAGCGGGACCCAAACGCTCTACCTCGGTGACGCCGATGTGGGCGGAAGCAACAACACCGCCGCGCAGTTGGGCACGACCAAGACGCTCGGCATTGGCGACGGGCGCATCCAAGGCCTTGCCTACACTTCCTCGGGGGGACACAACTACGTCTATGGCGTGAGCGAAGCCATGCCGAGTGCGGGAGGGCTCGCACAAATCGAATGGTTCAAGCTCGATGTCACCGATCCCACGAATCCGCAATATGTCATCGGGAACGTCATTTCCGGCGCCTCCATCGGCACGGGTGTGGCCGTGTTCACCCCTTCGATTGCGGTCGACCAGAACGGCGACGTGCTCATCAATTTTTCGGCCTCCGGGCCGAACATGTACCCTTCCGACTATTATACGGTGCTCGGCGCCGGCGCTTCCGACTTCACCGCGCCGACGCTTTATCAGGCGAGCACCACGTTTTTCGATTCAGGCGCTCTGAACGACCAGCGCTGGGGCACCTATTCGACCGCTATCGCCGATCCGAACAACCCGAACGGGTTCTGGATATCGGGAGAATATGTCGCCAACGGATGGTGGCAAACGGCAGTAGCTCAGGTCAGCGTCCATCCGGATACGACGGCGCCGGTCCCGCCGACCGGCCTGTCCCTCGACGCGACGACGGACAGCGGTACGATCGGCGATCGCACTACCAACTTTGCGCATGTCAAGATCGACGGCACGGCCGAGCGCGGCAGCGCGGTGACGCTGTATGATAGCAACGGTACCACAGTGCTTGGCACGGGCACCGCGGACCTGACGACCGGTGCGTTCAGTATCACGACATTGGCGCTGGCTGATGGGACGCACAATATCACCGCGAAAGCGACCGATGCGTGGGGGAATACGAGCACTGCGTCCGCCGTCCTTGCCGTGACGGAGGACAGCACGGCGCCGGTCCCGCCGACGGGCCTGTCGCTCGACGCAACGACTGACAGCGGTGCGATCGGCGATCGCATCACCAGCTTTGCGCAGGTCAAGATCGACGGCACGGCCGAGCGCGGCAGCACGGTGAAGCTGTATGATACGAACGGCACCACACTGCTTGGCACGGGCACTGCGGACCTGACGACTGGCGCGTTCAGTGTCATGACGTCGGCGCTGGCTGAAGGGACGCACGATATCACCGCGAAAGCGACCGATGCGGCGGGGAATACCGGCACGGCGTCCGCGGTCCTTGCGGTGACCGAGGACACCACGGCGCCGGTCCCGCCGACGGGCCTGTCCCTCGACGCGACGACGGACAGCGGCATCAAAGGCGACGGTATCACCAGCTTCACCCATGTGTTGATCGACGGAACGGCTCAGGCTGGTAGCACGGTGACGCTTTACGACACGAACGGCACGACGGTGCTCGGCACAGGCACTGCGGACCTGACGACTGGCGTGTTCAGCATTGCGACATCGACGTTGGCGGAGGGAGCCCATAGCATCATTGCAAAAGCAACTGACGCCGCGGGGAACACCAGCAACGCCTCGAACGCACTTGCGGTGACCACCCTCGACCTGACTGCCAATTTCGATTTCAGCGGCGGTGGCCATAGTGATATTCTCTGGCGAAACGACAATGGCGCAGTGTCGATCTGGGACAACGGCGACATCAACCAGGCTCATATCATTGCCCAAGCGGGCGTCTGGCCCGATAGCTGGCATTTCGCCGAGACCGGCGACTTCGACGGCAATGGCCACAGCGACATCCTTTGGCGCAACGACAATGGCGCAGTATCAATCTGGGATAACGGCGACATCAGCAAGGCCCATACCGTGGCCGGGGCGGGCGTCGTCCCCAATAGCTGGCATATCGCCGGCACAGGCGACTTCGACGGCAATGGCCACAGCGACATCCTTTGGCGCAACGACAATGGCGCAGTATCGATCTGGGATAACGGCGACATAAGCAAGGCCCATATCGTGGCCGGGGCGGGCGTCGTCCCCAATAGCTGGCATTTCGCCAGCACCGGCGACTTTGACGGCAATGGCCAGAGCGACATTCTCTGGCGCAACGACAATGG
>NZ_VSSS01000057.1 GCF_008123425.1 Bradyrhizobium rifense | reverse complement strand
TCAGAAATGAGTCAGAGCCCCAGTCCAACGCCGATTGACACCTTTCCTTCTTTGTCACCAAGGAGAAGACGGTCGCGTTCGTGCTTACGTCTGAGCGCTTCAATGCCGTCGTCATTGATGTCGGCCGACAGGAAATTGAAGCGGCTACGACGCGCCTCAGAGACTTCAACACCGCCTCATTTCCTTCTTCCGAGTCGCTCAGCCTCTACAAGACGCTCTTGCGTCCTCTCGAACGCTTTGGCATGAGCGAAGCAAGCCAGATAGGCATCGTCCCGCACGGCCCTCTGCACTACTTGCCATTCGCCGCGCTCTCGGACGGTTCCAAATACCTTGGTGAGCGCACACCGCTATTCTACTTGCCGAGCGCCGATCTTTTCGGGCTATCCGGTTCTGTGGGTAGCCCGAGAATCGTTCCGATTGCCGCTTTCGCCCACAGTCGAGGGTCGTGTCCCCGGCGGTGGTGTAGCTCGGTAGAGCAAAGCCGCCCGGACGCGCGCCTCAACTAGCGCCGTAGCGGGCGGGCGGCTTTGCGGTGGTCACCGGCAGTTCTCCGGTAGGATCGGGTTGCGACACGCCAACGCAACCGAGGAACCACCGATGACCGACGATATGATGAACCTGCGCACGCTCGTGGAGAAGACCCCTGATGCCGATCTGTTGCGCGAGATGATCGGCTTTGCTGCCCAAAGGCTGATGGAGCTCGAGGTCGAAAGCCAGACCGGGGCGGCTTACGGCGAGAAGAGCCCCGAGCGTCTGGCCCAGCGCAACGGTTACCGCGACCGGATATGGGAGACCCGCGCCGGCGCGGTCGAACTGCGCATTCCCAAGCTGCGCAAGGGCTCTTACTTCCCGGGTTTCCTGGAGCCGCGCCGGATGGCCGAGAAAGCACTCACCGCCGTGGTTCAGGAAGCCTATGTGCAGGGCGTCTCTACCCGCTCGGTCGACGATCTCGTCCAGGCGATGGGGATGAGCGGCATCTCCAAGAGCCAGGTGAGCCGGCTCTGCGCGGAGATCGACGACAAGGTGAAGGCGTTCCTCGCCCGGCCGATCGAGGGCGACTGGCCGTATCTGTGGATCGACGCCACCTACGTGAAGGTGCGCCAGAACGGGCGCATTGTGTCGGTCGCGGTGATTGTCGCGGTCGGCGTCAACAACGACGGCCGACGCGAGGTGCTCGGCATGGACATTGGTCCCTCCGAGGCCGAGACGTTCTGGACGGCGTTCCTGCGCAAGCTCGCCCGCCGGGGCTTGCGTGGCGTCAAGTTGGTCGTCTCCGACGCCCATGAGGGCATCAAGGCCACCGTCGCCAAGGTGCTCAACGCCAGTTGGCAGCGTTGCCGCGTGCACTTCATGCGCAATGCATTGGCCCATGCCGGCAAGAGCGGGCGGCGCGTCGTCTCTGCCTTCATCGCCACCGCGTTCGCCCAAGACGATGCCGAGGCCGCAACAGCGCAGTGGCGCAAGGTCGCCGACCAGCTTCGCCCCAAGCTGCCCAAGCTTGCCGGCTTCCTCGACGAGGCCGAGACCGATGTGCTTATATGACGTTCCCCCCGCAACACCGGACCAAGCTGCACTCGACCAATCCGATCGAGCGCCTCAACGGCGAGATCAAGCGCCGCACCGAGGTCGTCGGCATCTTCCCCAATGAAGACGCCATCGTCCGCCTCATCGGCGCGATCCTGCTCGAGCAAAACGATGAATGGGCCGTCCAGCGCGCCCGCTACATGACGCTGGAAACCATCGCGCCGTTGAGCGATGATCCCACCGTCAGCCTTCCGGCGATCGCCAGCTGACCTGCCCGGCTCTTGCCGGTGAACGCGGTGACCCACCGCCAGCTACACCACGCAACGGGACACGATCCAGTCGAGCGGGCCAAGCGCGCCTAGAGTACGCAGCGACGGAGGCGGAGAACATCGCTGCTGATTACGGTGTCGCGGCCCTAACTGGTGCCGCGGCTACCGCGACGGCCTTCAGGGCCGCAGCGGCATCGGCCTCGCGATTGCACATCGCGGCTCACGGTGTGCTCAATCCAATTCAGCCTGCGTTCTCGAGATTACTACTCGGACCTGACGACCGATCGGACGGTATCGTCAATCTCTATGAGATTCCGGGCCTTCCAATCATAGGTGTTGATCTTGTCACTCTCAGCGCATGTGACACCCAACTGGGACGTCGGAGCGTGGGCGACGAGGTAGCTGGAATTAACCGGGCTTTCCTGGCAGCGGGCGCCCGCACGGTCGTGGCCTCGCTGTGGACCGTCGATGACGAGGTGGGCGCAATCCTCATGAGGCGTTTCTATGAAAATCTTCGCGCGGGAATGTCGAAGGCGAAAGCATTGCAAGCCGCGCAAACTGCCATCCGCGCCGACCATCCGTCTCCGTACGATTGGGCGAACTTCGTCCTTAACGGAGATCCCGGCGCGGAAATCCTTCCTTGATCGTTCGGAACCAATTGCAGGCAAATATGATCATGCGCAAAGCCTTCGCGGCGCTCATGCTACTTATCCACCTACCGGGTCTCAGCCATGCAGACGAACTTGCGGCTAACCTCGTCGTGGCGGTGCAGGGCAAGGTGGTAGTCCGTCGACAAGCCTGGACGGGCACCTCGCCGGTGGTAGTGGGAATGGTACTTCGGCTCGGAGATTTCCTTGCCTCCGATGGCGGTGGTAAGGCATCAATCCTATGCGCCGACCTGACGCTCGTCACAACGGGTGACTTGCCGGCGGGCGTCCCCTGCCGCCCAGGTGGCCAACCCGAACTGCGCTGGAACGGCGCACGTGTCGCCCCGGCCCGCGCGGCTTCAACCGATTTTCCGAGACTTCTCTCTCCTAGGGCCACGGACCTCATGGACGGCCGGCCGAAGATGGTGTGGACCGCTGCTGCAGGTGTCAGTTCCTATCAAGTCTCGATCGAGGGTCCTAACTTCACATGGACTTCGCCTGCTTTGAACGGCACTGAATATGTTTATCCGACTTCCGCACCTACCCTCAAAGCAGAAACTGACTACCAAGTCGTGGTCCGCGGTGGCGGACGCAGTTCGAGGGAGGAGGGGGCGCCTGGGTCCGGATTTCGTCTGCTTGGAACAACCCGTCGGACGGCCGTCGGCGACTTCGAGAGGCGCATAGGGAAGATCCCGTTGACCGATCAGGCCCATCGATTTGCCTTGGGTCACCTCTATGCATCGCAGCGGCTCCTTTTGATGGCGATAAGCGCACTCGGCACTCCGAACGACGTAGCAGGGCTCGTATTCCTGGGCGACCTTCAACTCAGACTTCAAAGGCCTGATCTCGCGATTGAGGCATTCAGAGGAGCGGTCTCAATTGTCTCAGCGGACGATCTGGAAAACGGTGCATACGCGCGCAAAACGCTCGCGAGGCTCCTGCTTGGCACTGATGACGCGCAGGCGCGAAAACTCCTCAACGAGGCCTCGCAGCGTTACGAAACTCTAGGCGATCGCGATTCACTCGCCGAGATCACCCGCTTGCTGAAGTGAACGTGCGGCCAACTTAAGTCTACTTTCGACAGGCTACTTTCGACGCTTCTTGGTCTGTGGGGGCCGCAAGATCGCTACGTCCTCAATTCGGCGCACCTCACGGCGACCGGAAGCGCTTCTGCCGCCGGCGCCAAAGGTGTCGGCCTTCATTACGGTGGCGCCGAACGCAAGGCCGGTGATTTTCTGGAGTTCCGCAACACTGAAGTGATATTTCTTGATCTTGTCGTACGGCAACGGCTTCGAAACTGCCTCACCACGAAGCAGAGCCTCGGGAACGTAGTCTATCAGGGGTGACTGGTCCGCAACCAAAGCGGTGGCTTGAAGTTCATTGTTCTCGACCCTCAGCAACAGTTTCCAGAATTGCCGAGGCGCCTTGAAGCCGCGCATCTCCTGCCGGCCGCGGTCCCATGGGATGTCGTTCTCGTCGTCGAACACCGCCCCGGTAAAGACGCTGACCCGTTCGCGCTCGGCGCGGGCATTCGTCAGCACGAATTCTTCGAGTGCTCGCCAATAGAGATTTCCACCCGGATGGACAGCTTGCTTCTCCGAGGCGGCTCGCATTTCCGCATTCGTGCCCTGCTTGAATATTCCCATGTTGAAGAAACCTACTTGCGGAGAGCAGTTCGTCACATGGAAGGTATCGGCGTTGGCAAATTTGATGATACTTTCGTCGTCACCCCACAACGGATCCTGCCTACGCGTCAAATGGCCTTTCTGGAACATCCGGTTGCGATGCCCGCTCGTTCGCTTGTCGAGTATCTGATTTCCCTGAGCATCGAAGGTCGTCTGCCCCTCGTAGAAGTCCCTCGGCGTCTGCTCGTCGTCGCGGATGCGGTGCTCGGGAAACCATAGCTCGGATGCTTCGGACGCGTCGTCTCCGTCGATGCCCATCATTGGGTCGGTGATCTTGCCCGTCGAGCGGTCGTAGTCCTTCGATGTCGCTCCATCGATGTTGACCGCCGAGACGAAGGCAAGCTTTCGGGCTCCGTTCATGATGACGCTGTAGTGATGGTACTTCAGTTCGTAAGGATCCTCGTTGCGGCCGACCCTCAGGTTTTTGGCGGCAAGCTTGGCGAGATCGCGCGATAGCTTGGGAAGTGGAACTTCGGCACCAGGAAGGAATTCGGGATCGTAACCATCCCTGTCGGAATAGTCCGGATCGAGTTCGACGCGCGCCTCCGCCGCGCCGGTCCCCGGCGCGGATGCCGCCGCTGAAACCATTTGCGCTGATGGCGCATCGCCGAGCCTAATCGAGACCGACAGTGGAATGTTCCAGGTCGCCACACCGTCATGGACATGGGCGACCATCGGCGTCGATTGCACCCGCGCCGATGCCTCGCCAGCCGTTTGTGCGCTCGCGGCGGGCGCATCACTGGACAATCCGAGTTGCAATGCCTCGTCGATCAGCGACCTTGGCCCCGACTGAAGCGAAGTCCGCAAAGTGGTAAGGTCGGAGGAGATGGAACTGGCTCGGATTCCTTCATTGACCGTCTTGGGAATCGTCTTGCCGTTCTCGTCTGTCAGTTCGCGGTGTGGCGTACCCCAATGATGCAGGGCTACGAGCGCGAACTGAACGTTGAGTACAGGCGACCCCGAGGACCCGGGCTCGGTGTCAGCAATATAATCCAGCGTCGTACCACTCCTGGCCACCAGTTGGTTCTCGCGAATGACCGCTTCCTTGGGTCGGCCGTCGGGATGTTGGATGATATTGACGAAGTCTCCGAGCTGATGCTTGTTGCGGGCAGCGCTCACGGGAAGATATCCCAGCGCCGCAAGCTCCGTGGCTCCGGAAATTCGCCGGCCGAGCGCAACCACCGTGTAGTCCAGATCGTCTTGACTGTTGGTGACGAAGCAGCTGGTCGGTTCGAACTCGTAGGTCGTTGGGGCGAGCATTCTGCCGCCTACATCGCGCTCGTATTCGAACTCTGCGACTAGGGCTGCGGCCTCGGCTTCCGATCCGATGACATGGTTGTTCGTCATCATAAGGCGGGGCGAAATCAGAAAGCCTGTTCCGAGCGGAGCACCGTCCTTCGTGACGATGCGTGCGACTGCCCGCGCCGCTCGGCGGCCGCGCTCAAAGAAGGCGACGTCGACGAAATCGACCGTCTTTCCCCAGATGCGCTCGGCTCCCTCGTCGGGTCTCGCGACGACGCGGGCAGCCTCGTCCAGGGATACGCCAGTTCGGGCCTGCAGCACCTGCACCTTTCGTGAGTTCTCGTATTCTGCGTCGCCAGGCCTTCCCGATTCGATTGCGCTCACGGAATGGCGTATCTGTGCGATGGCGTCGGTGATCCGCTTCCTCGCAGCGTCTGCTATTCTCGGTGGGGCTTTCATCGTGACCTACCTTCAAAATGTAACGCAATCCTCGAACGTCTAAGACAGAACTTCCGCGCGCCAGGAACGAGGGGCTTGGGGGCGATCCAAATCACTTTGCGACGATCATGCTTCTGAATTTCTTCTCGCTGCATTTTTCGCCATCCGTTTTTCCGTCATCGCTCAATATCTGCAGTTCCGAACGGTTCGGAACGAGAAACAGCGCTTCCGGGTTGAAGCCGGAGAAGTCGGTTCCAGCGACCGGGGTCGGGTCATCGGCCGTTCGACCTGACCATCTATAGAGTTTCGAAACACCACTGCCGTCGATCGGGCCTGCAACGATCAGATAGCCGTCGCCGTCCCTTTCGAGACTCCTTATTCCCTGACCCTTGAGATCGATCTCGATGGGAGCGCCGAGAGATGCACGCGAACCCTGAACCACAGACCCGGGATTTTGGAGCGGTACGATCAACGCCTTTCCGCCCGGCACTGGATTGCGGAATCCGATGAGAAGCCCCCCATCGGCTGTCGAGGCTAGACCTTCGATGCTCAGTCCGCCCGGAGATTTCGGCGGAAGCTTCGCAGCGTCCGCCAGCCTGTATTTCGCAAGGCTGGGGAGTTTCGCGAGATCGTCGACCAACAGACCGTAGGGCTTTCCGACCGGCGTCACCGTCGGAACCCGCCCGCCCACGATTTCCGTGGCGAAGAACCGTCGGCGGCGCTCCTGAACCTTGCCGTTCTTGTTGGTCCCGTGCGACGAAATCCAGTAGATCCGCGATCCGACGACCGCTGATCCCTCCAGATCGGACTCCTTGTCTTCGTCGGTGCCGAGAAACTGCCACACGGGGACCGCCGAGACCGGATCGGGCAGGTCGCGTCGATATATCTGCAGCGTGTTATGCTCGTCGTCCGCGACGATGAAATGATCCTGATCCAGAGGCGCGGCCGCGGACGCATCGCAGATTCCTCGGTAGCTGATTGCGTTCTGCGCATTCGTCGGTGAGGTGAAGAGCAGGAAGGCGAGCGCCGCGAGGATCAAAATTTGCGCGCTATCGGGGACTGAAGTCCGCTTCATCGCAATTCCTCTCCCGGGACGTCGGCCATGAAAGGCAAGCGGCGACGCAGGGCCTCCCGCATTGGCGCACTGCCCGTCATACCCTGTTCATCCGGAAACTGGGGACCTTGCTCGGCTGAGCTTGCAACGCGAAGCCCATATTCTCCTTCGCGGTATCGGCGTTCAAGGCCAGCACTGCCCTGATCTCATTCACATCGTCACTGAACAAGACCTTGTCCGTGAACTGCTTCAGTCCGGCATCGTCCAAGTTCAGGCGCTGACGTATCCCGAATTTCAGGATTGAAGGAATGAGGACGTCCAGTTTGATTCCCGGCGTCTTCAGCGCCGTGCCTTCGTACGCAGCCTCGGTCTTCCAATACCCGCTTTTGTCAAAAAAAATCATCGGCGTAAATTCCTTTGCCGAGCCCGCGTAATAGTTTCTCTCCACATCCTGGAATACCTCTCGCATCGTTCCGCCGCCTCCCTGGCCATAGACGATGCCTGCCCGCGAATTGTTCACCAGCGCCTCTTCCCGAAGGCTATTCTGGAAATATTTGGCGTAGTGGCTCGCAAACGGCATTGTTGGCTCCGCGCCGTAAAGCCATGTCGGGATCGCCACGCTCAACGGCAGGATCGGCGGCGCGTAGGAGCGCACCTCGAGCGCGGATTGCAGCCAGTCCCTCGCCTTCTCGACGTCAGCGATCTTTTCCCTCTTCACGGTCCCGTCGTGATCGAACAGACCGTCGAGATTTCCGTAGCTGGGATATTTTCCGAGTTTCGCGAGCGCCTTTTCGAGATCCGAAGCGTCGTTCTTTGAAAAAGCCACACCCAGGTGAGCCGCTTCCATGATGCCGGGACCTCCCCCCGTCACGATGAGATAGCCCTCCTCGGAAAGAGTTCTCGCCAAGTGCGCGATGTCAGCAAAGGCTTGCCCGCCCCTTTTTGCAGCGTGCCCTCCCATGATGCCCAAGAGCGGCCGCCTGACCTCCCCAAGAAACCGCTTCAGAGCGTCTGCAAGGTCAGTATCATGATCCGCCTGCGCTTTGCGTATCTCGAGCGATGCTGGTACCGGGCCGCCGTCCTTTGAGAATTGGCGAAACACGGCGAAATCGCGGGTCAATGTAAAGCCGAGCCGATCGAATGGATTGAAGCCCTCGAGAAGCTGTGCCGATGTGTAGAGCCCTTCCGCACTCTTGAGCCGCATCGTCGACCTTTCCCTGTCGTGAAATCCAAGAAGCGCAATGAATTAAGTCGACCACCTGTCGTCCTGAATTCCGAGGTGACGCGCGGTTCGAAGATCAGGGCCAGATAGCGTTGAGCAGTTCAGCCAGCCTGGCACCTGCCTTTGCCAGTTGTCGCCGTTTGATAGAGTCTTGGGCTGCCAGATACGCGTTTCGGTCGTCGAACGCGACGGTCCAGTGTTGGGGCGACACGAACTTGAAATTGGCACCCTCGAAAGCGTAGTGAGCCACGGCGACGGTGTCCGAAGCCCATAGAGCCGGCCAATCCTCGACAACTCCTCCGCTTGGCGGGGTCGATCTGGCAGCGGAAAGGAGTGCGGGAGTTGCGGCCTCCCCGAGGTCATCGGGGATAGCGTCCCATTCCGTGTGGAATGGGGTGTGTTGGTCGCGGATATTGTTTCCACCCACGGTGTCGGTCGATGGGTCGATGCGATGGACGGCGTCGGGATCCACCAAATGTCCGTGGGTGTCGAGGTACACGGCGGCAACATGCAAGGGCTGGTGAAGATCTCCCAGAAAATGGGAGAGCATGAAAAGCGCCTCCTTCTTGTCCGCTATCGAAAAAGGGGCCGTCGCCGGCCGGTCTTTCAACACCGATATGGCGGCAGAGACTGCGGCAACGAGGTCGTGCTCGCTGGTGCCGAGAAACCCTCGATCGAACCGGTCGCGCTCGATGGCGATGTCGTCGAAATGATACGTGTTGTGGCACCCCCGTTCCTGGCCCGTCGGCGGATAAACGCATTGAGTCCAGTTCCGCCCGACATAATCCTCCATCCGTTTCTGCTCGCCAGAGGTCCGAAACGAAGTGCATGGGATTTCGTACTCCGGATGATTGGGGTTTTCCTTGTATTCGAAGGTGCCGTCGTCGTTTCGCACGACGCTCTTCACGCAGTCGGCCCATGGGCCGGCGATCCGGAGTTCGAAGCCAAGTATCGTCGCGACCTGTAGCTTCGCGCGTGGGTTCAACAATTGATCCGCAATGGATCCCACGATGCGGTGCCCCTGAAATCCCCAGGCGGAGGAGGCGGTCGGACAGAATACCCAAAGCAAGAAATTGAGCGAGAAAATGATTCTGAGCATATGAGCCTTGCTCGTCATCTAAACAACAAATTGTATCGTGCCCGCCGAGGTTGTCGTTGTCAACTAATTCGCGAAGCCGCTGAACCTATCGAGCCGAAATGCTTCGGGCGCTTTGGCCCTTGGATCCAGCGACATGTCCGCAAGCATGGCGCCGATCGCGCTGGCGAACTTCGCCCCGTGACCGGAGCAAGGCGACGCGACGATGATGCGTGGATCGTCGGGAAGTCGGGCGATGATAAATTCGTTGCCGTCGTCCGGACGCAAGTCCGCCCACAGCGTGTTGGTATATAGGCCTTGCTCTCGAATTGAACCGTCGGTACACGCGGCATGAGCCGTGCGAGGATCCGCGAGTCTCACCCACACTTAGAGGGTCGAACCCGATTACATCGGCCCCACGGCGCGAAAGCGCGTAGAACGCCGAACTTCCCATCAAGCCGAGGCCGACTATGGCGATTTCGCATAGGCGGCCGTGGCGGGATATTCCTTCTCGCCTGTCGCGACGATCGTTAACCCGCCCTGGAGTGACGCGAACGATAGCGGGGTGATGCGCCACACCAAGCGCATTCGCGGTTGGGGTTTTCGCTGTAAGCCATTGATCCGTAATGATCGGATATTGGCCCAGTTGGAAAAATTCGCTTGAGAAATCAATGGCGGTAGCGTGTCTCTTAATCAGCGGGTCCCAGGTTCGAGCCCTGGTGCGCCCACCAAGCTTTTCAATAGCTTAGGTGTTTGTCACGGTCGTCATTCCGACAGACGGGTCGTGTCTATTCCGACAAACCGGCTGCCTTTGTTCTTTCCTCTCGCCGTTTCTTCGTGCCGGAAATTAGCTGTTTCCGTGTGCGCTTCGCATAGGTCGGCAACTGCCGCGACGAGCGATGGCGGCCAGCGGCTCTGAGCTCGGCGTCCGTCAGATCGCTGTCGGCTCCCTCGGTAAAGCCGCCGTGGCGGAATGATGTAAAGGACAGCTCTTCCCGAAGATCCGCTGCACGGACGATCTTCTTCACGACCCCGCGTAGATAGCGAAGATCCTGCTTGGCTGTGATCCAGGGCAGCAGGGTAGATGACCTCCGGTGCGAATGGTCGCGTCGAAAGACCAGGCCGGACACGGTCGTCTGCTTGATCTCGTCGAGCTCAGCCATCAGCTCCGGGAATAAGGTCTCGCCTGTCTCATCGAACAGTGGCCACCAGGCTTCCTCGCCATTCTTTGGATGGACGATGCGAACGCTATTCGGACGTTCTTTCGGTCGGTAGTGACTGATCTCGAGCGCACCGAACACGATCCCTACAGCGAGCACGACTTCGGCTCTGTCTCCGTCGATGGCACCAATCTCTTCTGGAAAATCGACTACTACGACCTTTCGCTTCAGTACGGCTCGAACGATCCGTCCGATCCAGCACAAACCGCGCGCGTGCTGACGATCATGCTGGCCGAGGAGTACTAAAGACAGGAAAAGAGCGGTCGGATCCCGCGACCCGACCGCTCTGGTGTCACAGTCAGAACGCGCGCCGTAAAAAGACGGATACTGCGCGATTTGGAAGGTGAGCAAGCGGACGCGCACCGGTCGCACATCGGGCGTCACATCCCCAGAGAGATTCGGCTAGGTCGCCGTTTCGCCCGTCCTATTGTAAAGACCAAAAAGATGTCTCAATATCTCAAGTTGTGTGGGGCAAACCAAAAATCTCTCAGTTCGAACGAGTTGTACCGGTCATTTCCCGCCGCCGCACCATTAGTTGAATTTTGTTATGTCATCTGACCAGCAATCTCCTACAGGAGACGAACTGCTCGCCACAGGTGGTGGCAACGCGACGGCTGCCGGGGTCAGCTTCCAGGCCGCGGTCGGTGCCGCCTTCGCGTCCCGCCTTCTTGCGGACCGCAACCTCGATGAGAGGCTTCGGCTTGGCAACGCTGCTCTGCGCTCAATTCGCTTCGAGACCGAAGCTCCGCTGGACGACGTTCTCGTCGAGACCAGCGCCGGAGGCTGGGTCTTCATTCAAGCAAAGACAAGCCTCTCGCTTTCCACGAAACTCGACAGCGAACTCGGAAAGACGGCTGAACAAATCGTCCGGCAATTTCAAGCGAGCGCTTCCGGGACCGGCGCGCGTGGCTGGGACCGTCCCTTCGATCCCGAACGGGACCGAATGCTCATCGCCGTTGGGTCTGATGCCCCCGGCACGATTAAGCGTGACTTGGCGGCTGCGCTGACCTCCTCTCAGGCACCCGCCACCGCTCCTCTACCTCAAGCTCAGCAGCAAGCACTCGACAAAATGCGCGCGCTGCTTGCCAGCGCGTGGCAGCAGATCAACGGCGTAGCCCCCGGCAGCGACGATCTTGATTCCATTCTGCGGTTCCTTTCGATCATCGATTTCAATCTGGATGGACCAGACCGCACCGCAGCGGTCGAAACCCTCGCGCACGTCACGGAGAACGCGGCCGACGCATCGGCGGCCTTCTCGACGGTCGAACGCCTATGCGAGCGCCTTATGGCGACCAGACGCGGCACCGACGCTGCCGAACTTCGCCAAGCGTTGGTAGGCCGTGGCGTGCGGCTTCGTGCTGCCCCTACCTATCGGCTCGATGTTGAACGCCTGCGAACCTACAGTGCGCGCGTTCAGGCGCACCTGACCCAATATGAAGAGACCAGAGTTGGCGATGTCGAGATCAAGATCGAGCGCGACTGCACAGCCGCGACCGTCGAAGCGGCCCGCGACGGATCGCTGGTTCTTGTCGGCGAACCCGGCGCAGGCAAAAGCGCCGTCGTCAGCGCAGCCGCCGAACGTCTCCGCGCGGCAGGCAACGAAGTCATAGAGCTGGCGGTCGATCGCCTGCTTGTCGAGTCTCTCGACGGACTTCGGATCGCGCTTGAACTGGATAACGGCGTCCGGCAGGTTCTCGAAAACTGGCCCGGCGCCGGGCCCGCCTTCCTATTCATTGATGCGCTTGACGCCACCCGAGGCGGCAAGAGCGAGGCCGTGTTCCGCTCGCTGATCTCGGAAGTGCTCGAACTGCCGGGCAACCGCTGGCGCGTCATCGCATCAATCCGGACCTTCGATCTCAAACTCGGCGAGCAATTCAAAAACCTGTTCGAAGGCGAGCCGCCATCAGACCGATACGTCGATTCCGCGTTTCGCAATGTACGCCACCTCCACATTCCGCGCTGGTCCGATGACGAGCTCGGCCAGCTCAGGCAAAGGGCCCCCTTGATCGCGGCTGCGCTCGATCGCGCTGGCGATCGTCTCCGCGATCTGGCACGCGTGCCTTTCAATACGCGTTTGCTCGCCGATCTGATCGGCGATGGCGTGTCTCCGGACGTGTTCGGCGGCGTGAGCCTCCAGGTCGAGTTGCTTGCGCTCTACTGGCAACATCGTATCACCCCTCTCGGCAGCGGCGCCGACTTGTGTCTGCGAACTGCCGTCGGGCAGATGATTACCAACCGCGGTCTGCAAGCGAACCGCTTGACGGTCGCGCAGAGCGACACAGCGGCGTTCGATCATCTCTTGCGCAATAGCGTGCTCATCGGTGTATCCGGTAATCGCAACGTCGCGTTTCGCCATCACATCCTGTTCGATTATGCCGCCAGCCGCGTCTTCATCGATCCCGCGGATGTCGAAGGCACAGGCGACCTCTTGCGCCGGGATCGCGGCCTCGGACTAATGCTGGCGCCAGCGCTTTCCTATGCGCTGCAAGATTTGTGGGTTACCGTGTCAACCGGCCATCAGCAATTCTGGCAAGCCGTCGCGCATTTTGCCGGTGACCATACTTCCGATCCCGTTGCGCGCAGCGTCGCCGCACGCGCGGCATGTGAGCTGCCAGCTATCGCCGACGACATGCACGGCTTCACAGCGCTCCTTTCAGGAACTTCGGCCACACAACGCCTGGCGTTTCAAGCTTTCTCCCATATTGTCGGCGCTCTTTCCGTGAGAATCGAAGATGGCCAAGCGCTCCAGCTTGGTCCCTGGTGTTCTCTCGCATCTGCGGCCAGCAACCACATTGCCGATATCGCGTGGCCGTTGCGCACGTTGCTCTTTCTGCTCTCCGAGCGGACCTTAACGCCGCAGCAACGGGCTGAGCTCGGACTGGCCTCGCGTCGGCTCCTCGACTACGCCATTCGCCAGACCGGCCAATGGTCCCAGATTGCGTCGGCCGCCGTCGGTTTCGTCGCAGACACCTTCGAAAGCGACATCGTCGCATCGCGTCGCTGTCTGGAACAGCTCCTAGCGCCCGACCGCCTCCGCGAGCACGCCCATGAAGAAATGCCGTGGCTGGCGCGGAAGGTGCTCAAGATCGGGGACGGAGACCCTTCGTTTGTACCCGATATCTACCGGGGTGTTTTTAGTCACGCCGTCACGGAAGACGAGACGACCTATATAGGGGACAGCCAAATTCTGCCGCTGAGCAGTAACCGGCGGCAGGACTACGAGATGGCGCGATGGACATTGAAGGAAGCCTTTCCGAGGTTCCTTCAAGCGCACGCCATCGAGGGCGTCCACGCTCTCGTGGCCGCTCTCGACGCATATGTCGAAAACACACATCCGCTGGACGAGTCCGCCGAAGAGATTGCCGTTCGCGCGGGCGCTTCGACCGGCAGGCTCATCGACGACCGCAGCCACATCTGGGCCTGGAACCCGAACGACAGGCACAGCGATAACGCCGTTAGTCTTGTCCAGACATTTTCAGCACGCTTGAGAGAGGCAACCGAAGACGAAGCGCTCCAATTGGCCCGCGAAGTGATCGCCCACAACCGGCTGGCGGTCCTCTGGTCGCGATTGTTCCAGGCGGCCTCCACGCGCGGCGGATTGCTCGCCAATCTGCTTTGGCCGTTCGCTGCACAGCGCCCTTTCCTTGTGTCGCAGGACACCACGAAGGACGCGATCGATCTAATCGCATCGGGTTACGCTAGGCAAACGGTCGGCGTCCGTGAAAGTTTTGAACGCGACGTGCTCGCCATCGATTTTCCGCTCTCGCGCGCCCCGGAAAGAGCCAGACAGCATTTCCAGCAACGGGTTTTTAGGACGATTGGCATCGATCATCTGGTTACCGCGGAAGCTCAGCAGATTGTCCGGGACGCCCCCGCAAATGCCGACCAGCCGAACCGCCGTCCATTCGAGATCTCGTCGTGGTCGGGCAACGGCGGAGACCGTTATTGGTGGCTGCGCGAAGACAACGTTGACGTCACCGCCTCGCCGAATGCCGAACTCCTCGCTCAACTCGAAGACGTCAACAGCCAGTTCGGCCTCGATCCGCAAGGCCCGCTTACAGCCGACCCGCTTGAGGGTGTAGCACTGTTGAGCGCCCTGTGGCGCTCAGCCGAGGAAGCGACCGGCGCAGAGGGAGCCAAGGTCGTTTCCTACGCCAAGGATATCGTCGGCCGCGGCTGCACAAAGCTGTCCGAAAACACCGATACGCTGCGGGCGCGGCCCGACGCGATCGCCGCGCTCTGCGATCTGCTCAACACGCTGCTCGCCGATACGACACCAAATATCACCGAAGAAGACGAATCCAAGGACGAAACCGCGCTTGCCTCTGTTCGAGGCGGCCGGGTCGATGGCGCTGAATCCGTCATGAATCTCTGCCGCGTCGATGCCGAGACAGCGGCACGTTTCCCCGACGACTTGCGCCGTCTGGTGCGCGATGCCCATCCAGCCGTCCGGTTCGCCGTCGCATGGCGGCTTGTCATGCTTTGGGATACTGCCCGCGACCTCATGTGGGAACTTGCCGACATCTTTGCCGAGCATGAGACCAACCCGCGCGTCCTGCGCTTCTTTGCAGATTTTTTGACGCGTGTTCTTCACGCCGATCCCGCGCGCGTCGAGCAGTTCGTGTTCACCGTCCTGCCGAAGGCCGAGCAATTCCAGGCCGAGGACAAGAATGATGTGATGGAAGCGCTCGGCAGCATTACCGCCATTCTATGGGTAACGCATACTCGTAGCGCGGCACGAGCGCGCCTCGATCTATGCCTGTCGGATTTGCCAGCCCATGAGCCCGAAATCAGCCACGCCATTCATTCGATCCGTGGTGGTCTTGTTGTCGGTTACGGTACAAACGACGCGAACGATGCCGCGATACGGGCGCGGTGCCAGCAATTCGCAGCCGAACTTGTTGGGGCGTGCGCAACCGGTCTGCAACGGTACTTCGACCTCCCGCGCGAGGATCAAACTCCGGCCGCGAACGCAACCGCAACCAAGTTCGCGAAGCTGCTGGACAACATGTGCGATCAATTCTACTTCGCGTCCGGAGCATTCCGTGACAACGCGAATGAGGAGGAGCCGCTCGCCGACGACGCGGCGAAAACAACGTTCCTTAATGACAATTACGCGACCTTCCACCGGATCGGTGATGTTGGCACGCCGCACACGATCTTTCATTTGATCGAGATGCTCGGCTACTTGATCCCCGCCGATGCCCCGCGCGTATTCGACCTCGCCGCTCATGCGCTGCTCACAGCCGGACGCCAACAACGGTTCCAGTTCGAGTCGCTTGGCGCCGACCGCTTTGTCCAAGTGATAGGTGTCTTTCTTGCCGATCACCGCGAAGTCTTCGACGATCTTGAGCGCCGGGATCAACTGGTTGCCTGCCTCGAAGCGTTCGTCGACGCCGGATGGCCTTCCGCCCGGCGTCTCCTCTATCGCCTGCCGGAATTGCTCTAGTGAACGGGCCCCGCGACAAGGCACGCTTCAAGACCACGCTCCACGACGTCTTCGAGGCGTTCAAGTCGCGGTCGGGCGGATCGGGGCCGCCTGCTTTTATCGGCGCGGCCTATCGCGACCCGCTGGAGCATACAACCCGGCGATATGTCATCGACGACATCCTGGCCGCGCTGGGCTGGGATCTCGGACGGTTGACACGAGAGATCGTCGAAGAGGCCCGCGCTCAAGGCGACACCACGCTCTTCCTTGACTATCTGGGCGTCAATCCCACGACACGAGCTCCTTTGATCATTGTGGAGGCCAAAGCGTGGGCAAAACCACTGGTGTCGCCGTCATTCGGCGGCGCCGCTCAACAAGTTCTCACAAGCCCCTCAAGCCATGAGGCTTTGATCGCCAAGGCTATCGAGCACTGCAAAGCCGGCGGCCAGCCCAACCAATCACCGGTCATCCTCGAATGGGCGCAATGGTTACATAAACTCCACCAATACGTAACGACGCTCCACAGGGAGAGCGGCCACGTTGTGCAGTGCCTCGCCATTACGGCAGGCCGGTGGTGGGTCATCTTTACAGACCCCTATGAAACTTTCGTTGCCCGAGGCAACGTCACCCCGGCCAATATCCGCGTCATCGACGAACGAGATGCCGTCGCCCGCTCCGACGAGATTTTCGATCATCTCGCGCGTCAGGCCCTTATCAACGATCCACCAGACTATATCCAGCCGAGCCAACTGTCGACCTACGCTTCTCCTGCGGATATCGCCCGGCTCTTTCATGCGCTTTGGATCGCGCGCAAACGAGACGGCGCGCACTTTGATGCGTTCCCACAAATCAACCTCTATCCGGCAGTCGTTCTCGAACGCCGGGATGGCCAACTGATCTCCATCATCGATAACCGCCGCCCCCGCATCGCGGTGCCTCACGACTACAACGACCTGACGCGACATTTTCAGGAAGTCGAGGCCAGTTCGGTTGCGCTCCTGCAAACCGTGAATGGCGAATTGAACACGGCGCTTTCGGCCTCATCCCTTTCTGCCTTTCCGGGATTTTCCACATTGGCGAACAGTCGAGTCCCGGCCGTCGCCTCGCAGACCGCGACGTTCTTGAAGGCATCGCCTAAGCCAGACGAGTTCTTGCTCGTTACGGGCACCAATACCCACTATTGTCTGCCGCGTCCTACCGTCGATCCATGCGCCGGGCACAATTGGAGTGACTGCCTTACCCTTCGAGAGAACAAACTAAGCGCGCCGGTGGTAAGCCGTAGTTTTGAGCCGGCATCGTTTTTTACGACGCTTGAGCTTCACCATTGCGCACACCTTGGTATGCACGATCGACGCGAGCGCCAATGCCAGATCGCGCCATTTGAGGAGTTTCTGTGTTGTCGAGCCTGCGTCTTCCAACGCACCTGTTGGCAAGCCGCGGAGCAGGCTCGCCTACCCTGTGGCGTTGCCGCACCTGCTGCTGCGCAGACTGTGCCGCACGCTACAACGGCAAACTAGGACTTTAATCACCAGCATGCTCATCAATACGGAAGCTTTTCCAAACGATATTGAAACCGCAGTCGACTGGGTCAGCGGCTTAATTGGCGCTGCCGTCGATAAACGCGTGGCCGGTTTCGAGCAGCAGGAACGAACTAATCCGCTTTTGGCGTCCCACTTTCGTAATAACTTCCCATTAGAATTTGCCCTTGCCAAGGCGAGGAGATACCGCAAGAGCACCGGGCGACTCCCGCGCGACGCTGAATATGACGCACTCTACAGCTTTCTTATTCCGGCCCATCGAATTCACAGCGCGCTTCCACGGGAGGTGAAGGGGCCGTTCGAAGGGCGCCTGCGAGAAGCCGTGAACGGCCTCAATGGAGCGCGGCCATTTTCGTATGAAATCAGCATCGCAACCCATCTCATGCAAAAGGGATGGGACGTCGAATTCATCGACTATTCGGGAGCTGCGCGCTTCGACCTTCTGGCGCGTCAGGAGGCTGTCGAGATTGAGGTCGAGTGCAAGACCACCTCCGGCGACACCGGCCGAAAGATCCACCGGCAGGAGGTGAACCGCTTGGCCGACTTGCTGCTGCCAATTACGCAGCAAGTCGCGACCGAGCCAGGTTGCCACCGTATCCTGATCACAGTCCCCGACCGGCTTGGCAAATCGATACAGGAACTATCGGCCATCGCTTCGGTGGTCGCCACAGCCGTGCAAGATAAGGGCTCGGCGTCAAGTGAACTCGCCCGCGCGGACTATTCGTTCGATGGAATCGATCGGTGGCCCGAGCCGGGCGATCCCGATTTTCTGCCTTTCTTTGAGCAGCGCTTCGGCTTTCGTAACGCCAATCTTCTTTTTCAAGGCAAACACGGCGTTTCCGTTGCGGCCGTCATGATACGAAGCGCGAAGGCGGACTCGGTGGTCGATACGATCTCCAGCCAGGCTAAAGAAGCCGCCGATCAGTGCAGTGGAACGCGGCCCGCTTTAATTGCCCTGCACTTAATCGATGAGCTCGACAACTCCGACCTTCGAACCATGCTGAAAACGCCGAACGGGCTGCACGCGATAATGCATGCCCTCCTGAAAGGAGGGACACGTCGGCATGTCGATTCCGTCGCCTTCACCGTACCTCAAGTAACACAGACCGATGGTTCGGGGGCAAGATGGCGCTCCGGCAATCTTGTGATGCTGAATAATCCGGCGCCTCTTTTCCCTTGCGAAGAAGTAAGATCAATCTTCCGTCCTGGACAAAATTAGCTTCGCCTCACGCGCGGCGTCACATTTATAGATCTTTCAATCACCGCATGCTGGCTTGGCGCTCCAGATACCTGTCAGCAAGACCGGTCACTTCTCTCACTTCGCGCCCATGAGCGATGTGAAAGCCTGCGCAAGTCCGAAGGACTATGCGCGGGAGGTCGCTCTGGCAGCCATCCGGTCTGGACGGAAATCGGCGACCGACCTTCCGGGGCAGCTCGCGCTCTTCTGACGCGGATCAGACGGGAAGCCGCGCATGCCGAGGCATGCGCGGCTTTTCGCGTCCAGGCAGATAGTTCGCCGAGCGTCTCCTTTGGCGCTATTCTCATGGAATCGATTCATCCAAAGGACATGCGGTCAGACCTATGGCTTTTCCGATCGGGCCAGACCCTCGCTCTGACCAGTCAGAGACCGACTTTCTTATTCAGGACCCATTTGGGTTGCGACGAGCCGTGACGCCGGTCTTTGCCTTTGACCTGCGCGATGGAATGCTCGTCGACCCAGTCAATGGGCAGTCGATCGGCCTTGGAACATCCTTCTACGTCACGCCCTTCGGCCATCAGCTTTCGGCGATGCATGTCATCACCGACTTCCTGAATGGGCTGGGCGTTCCGATCCGGCCAGGGCCTGATAAGAAGCTGGTCCAGCCTGATCGTACATGGATCGGAATCTATCAAGATCCCGGCCTGGTCTATGGCGCGACACTGGCGGGCAGCGTGTTGCTGGCGACGGATTTCGTCATGTTCCCGTTCGATCAGTCCCAGCATCCGTTGGCCGTGACGTTTACGTCGGAGCAACTCAATCACGTCGAGCCCTCGCTCGATCTTGCGAGCTGGAACGTCTCCGGCCTCAACGAAAAGAGGACGACATTTCTTCCGATGCGGATCGGTCGCGCCCGCCTCGCCGAAGGTGATCGCGTGATGGCCCTGGGCTATCCGGGAATAAAGAGCTGGCGGCGTCCGGGCGCGCGAATTGTCTCGTTCGAAGAAGAGATGCGGGGATCGATTGGCCGGGTTACGAAGATCGATCGTACGTGGGATCAAGCCCGCAAGGTCTGGCCGACTTTTACGGTCGATGTGCACTGGAAGCCGGGAATGAGCGGCGGTCCGGTCTTTAACGAGAGCGGCGACGTGGTCGGGATCGTTAGCCGTGGCGGCGCTGTAGCTGGCGAAACAGCCGGATGGGGACATGCCTTGTGGCTCGAAGCCTTGCCTTACAAGCAAGACATCTATGGCTGCATTGACCCGCTGAATCCGGGGTGGATATGCGGCTGGGGCGTCTGCAACAATTCGCAGTCGCTCGTCGAGCTTTTCCCGACACAGGAAGCCGCCAACGCCTTCGCCCAAACTCATGGGCCGGGCTTGAGCGTGCGGTATGTTTCGACACAACATCCCGCACGGCTCGTGCGACCGGCGCGCTGATCATGGCGACCAGTCGCGCCGCGCCAGGACGACGCGAATATTGCGCAGGTTGATCAGCGCGGTTTCCCGTTCGGGCGAGCCTTCCGGCAGATTCGCCAAGGCGTTCGTGATCCGTGCCGCGAGAGTGCAAAGTTCGATCCGCGTCAGGCGCATCAGTTCGTTGATTGTCTGCGTCTGCATCATATCCTCCGTCGTTTCTCGACCGCGCTAATCGCGGCCTTCTGACGGAGGCCGTTGCGACGAAGGGGGCGGCTGAATCGCTTGCGACGGGAACGAAGAGGACGAGCGCTTTAGCGCTTGCAGCCGTTAGCCGACTAACGGTGCGAAAAGGCCAAAAGAAGGACGGGGTTGGTGTGGTGGGACGGGGTGATGATGTGTGCTACGCTGGCAATCCAAATGCGAAAAGCCTAAGCAGCGCTCGAACCATCTGGCGGTGCCACGCGCAGGGAGAATTGTGATTTGATCGGTTGGGAGCGAGAACCCTTCGAGCTGATTAACGAAGGTCTGTTTCGGGTTACGAGTCCTGGGCCTTTGCACGCGCCAATCGACAGCTTTTCCATTCGTCGAAATGAAAAGCTCGACCTCATTCTGGAGACGCGCGCGCCGGCCGACGCCCAATCATCGGCACCGGAAATCCCTTCAGGCACGGTCCGCTTGAATACCGATGCCGTAGAGCTAACGAATATTGCGGGCATCAGAGCGGTGCTGAGCGGTATTCAGCCATATTCCGTCAATAAGTCGCATCACTACGAGAAGAACCAGCATGTCTTGACGGAAGAGTCGCGCGTGCATCGAATAGATGCCGTTATCGATGGCGGCAAGACGCCTGCCTACACCATTGATTGGCTGGACAACGTTCCGCATTTTCACTGGCCGGACACCATCCGGACGGACGTATCAACCATCACGACCCGGCGTATCGCCGAAAATAATGACGGCATAACTCTGACCAGTTCTGAAGGCAGAGAAGGCTTCGGTCGACACGCTGCGAAACTAGCCGTCGCGGGCACGAATGCGTTTCTTTGCGCGCTCGACCGCGAAGAAGCCGCGGGCCGTTTGAGGCCGGGATGCATCATCTATCTCGGATCGCCGGACGATGAGTTTCGCAAGCGCGTAAGGAATGCCCTTTCATTCGCGCTCGGCGCATTTCTCGTTGACCTCGGCAGCGTGGCTTACACAGACGAGTGGGAGGTGCAGTCCTTCCGATTGAACAGCGCGTACAGCATCGGAAGGAGAGTCTTCGATTTACCGGTCCTGCATCCTGCGCCACTGCATATGAACTGGCAGCACGGCATCGATCGTTTGTTTCTCAACCGCATCGTGAATTCCATCATCGGGAAGTATGACGAACTCGATTTTGGCAATCTAGCGTGGGCCTACTGGCATGCGCTATGCGCAACACCGCACATTGCGGGTGTCCATTTCGGCGCGGCCATCGAAGCGTTGCAGCGACGGTATATCACGGCCAATCCTACGAAAGTTCAGACGAAGATCATTGCCGATCGGGCTATCTGGACCAAGTTCAACGATGAGATTGACGGCGTGATAGCTCAATCGAAACTGCCGGAAGAGAGTAAGTCCGCGCTACGTCAAAATGTCGGCTCCCTAAACAAGGTTCATCAGAAGGCCAAAATGGACGCTCTTCTGCGAGACATTGGCATCGTTCTCGGACCAGAGGAGGCGCTGGCCTGGAAGCGCCGGAACGATGCAGCTCACGGCAATGAGATGGAAGCCGGAGGAGAGCTGTCCCTTATTCAGGATAACAGGCTGCTGAAGGTCGTCTTTCATCGCATGTTGTTGCGGATCACGAACGCCAGCGACCTATATTTCGACTACGCGACGCCCGGCTTTCCCATGAGACGCCTCGCTGATCCGGCGTCGTCGGGCATCTAATTTGGACCAAAGCCCGAAGGCATGTCGTCCGCACGTTCGGCCCCGCCAGTCGACCTCTATCTGAACTGAATGACAATGCGGCCTCCATTGCCGATGTCCCTGACGGTGACGGTGCGCAAGCCGATTCCATCGCCAAGATCGACATTCTGAACTTCTATATCAAAGATGGGATCAATCGGAGTTACGAACGCGACATCTTCTGCGCCGTCGTAACTGCACGAGGCAACGCCAAAGACATGGCCGCTTTCATTGAAAACAGGGCCTCCGCTCGAGCCACCGTGAAGATGAATGTTCGTTAGATAGTATGGCGGGGTCAATCTGCTTGATGGACCTCGGTCCTTGTAGATCTCCTGCAACGTCCCGTCATAGAACGCCGGTTGTATGTGCAAAAGTTCAGTGCCATTCGGCTGAGGGCGCTTTGCGTGAAGCGGATACGCCCAGGTACTGATCGGAGATCCAATTGCCGGAGCGGCGCATTCCAGCGAAAGCACTTTCGCGCGAAATACATTCCCCGTTTTGTTGTCGAATATTTCGTGGGGCACACCAAAAGCCAAATCGGCAGTCGGGTGAACAGCGAAACTCCAAATGGGCCGAAAGACCAAGAGCCCGTTCGTCAGTGCGTAGACAAGGCCAACGGAATTCTCCGACCTGGACATCGCTTCCAGCGCTTCCAATGCGACGTGTTTCGCCGTAGCAAATCCTCCGTTCGGAAGCAGGTAGAACCCTGTACCTATCAGAGTGCCGTCTCCGGCTCCCCTCAAGCTCAACGGCGCGGCTGAGGATCGCGCCACAATGGCGCATATCGCCAGGCGGCCGTCAAATTCATCGCGGTCAATGTTCGCGATTCGCCAAGATCCGTCGGGAGCCGTTCCGGGTAAAGGAGGCAGTTTGCTTTCAGACATGGAGCTGGTCACTCGTCTCTAATATTTCCCGCAATGATCTCGTGGATCAGGTAGTCGCCCCACACGAGCCCAATCTGGGCCTCGTGCGGGTGGTCGGTCGGCACTCGACCGGAATAAACGCCTATGAACCTGTTCAGCGGCGTATCCACTAGGGCGACCATGCCGGGCTCGACCATGTGATTGGTCCAGCTTCGGCGGATGACCGGCGCGCCGGACATGCCAGGCCGGGAAGCGGTGTCGACCAGCATGTAATCCGTTGTCTGCCGGGCGAGCTGCGGTTCGGATGCGATGCTTCCCCGCTTCCAGACGGGATAGGCGGGCGGTTTGATCTCGAACGGGTAGCCGAGGATGAACACCTCCATCCCAACCTCAATACGAAGGGCCGCATTGGCCAGGACGTTGAGCGGGTAGAGGGAGATAATCAGTTCTTCCGGTTTGAAAGGAATGGGCAGGACGGCGACATCGACACGCCTACCTGGATGCACCAACCATAGCGGCTTGTCATCGTCGTCTCTGATCTTGATGTCCCATTGCTGCTTGTCGAACGAACCGGTCTGGATGTTGAAGAGCGTGCGGAGGAGGTTTGGGCGGCCTGCGTCGGGCCTCAGATTTTTTCCCGTGAAGAAGTCGCGCATGGAGAGCACGTGCCAGTTGGTCACCAGGTAGTATTTTTCCTGAATCTTCCACATGAATCCCGTGCCCTGCCCAAGCCGGGTGTCATTGAAATACTGCTCAAGCGGAACGGTCGTGAGTGTGAATTGATCGAGTGTGATCATCGCTTTGCTCGTGTCCGATTCAAGTGGTGCGATGCATGAGGGTAGCGCAACGGCGCGGCGCAGATAAAGCCAAATCGATGCAGATATAGGCGTGTCCAGCTTTGCCGGAACAGGCGCTACCCACCCGCTTTCGCGAGTGTCGTCCCTAGCTATAAGTGCCGTGGCATTTCTTGTACTTCTTGCCCGAGCCGCAGGGACACAATTCGTTGCGGCCGGTCTTCTTTGGTCTCGCTTTACTCTTACTCGGCGCGGGAAAATTGCTTATGGTTTTTATCTCGGACTTCAGCCCCGCCGTCTCAAAGAATCTTAAACCTTTGTTCTGTTCTTCGTAGAACCGGCGTTGTTTATCCGGCCACTCCTTGCAATTTAGCAAGACAAAATCTTCTGAGTTCCTTGTCGAGAATTTCGGCGCATCAATGCCGATACCCACGATCTTCGAATATTGCGAGAATTTATTGCGTGCCACGCCGCATGCGATTTCGAGGATTGCACGGCGCTTCGGCCGATACTGTGTTTCGTAATCGTCCGTGCCCTTATTGCGTATCTGCAAAAACACGTATGCCGTCGTTTTGTAGAAAGACGGCATGAGCGATATGTTGCGTGTAACCGTTCCTTCGAGGTCCGGAAAATTGTTGATGGCCCTTTGCATTGCTCTTGCAAATTCACGCCTTGCAAAGCGCGGCTCCTTCGCATTTCAAAAATCGCGCTCTGCGATTCAAAAATTCGCATCGCCAAGCAGGGTGCCGTCAAGCGCATTTTGCGACGTTAATTGAAGCAGTTCGTCCCAGAGATAGGAGGCTTGATCTGCGAGCTTCTTCCGCTTGTAAACATCGGAAGATCTGAATCCCTCCCACTCGCCTTCCGCAATTATGACGCTGTTATATCGCGCGTCCTCTGTACCGATGAAGTGCGATTCAGCGGCGTCGTCAAAATTGCCGTAGTAATGCGCCAACAAGTCTTCTTCGCCGGCATAGGAAATACTGTCGTATTTCGCTATTGCGGCCTCCTTGGCAACTATGTAGCTCGTAAAATCATAGAAGGTATCCAGCTCACCGAGCATGATATCGACGGTATGGCTGTCGAATAGATGAACCGGCTCCGCGCGTTCGAGATGAACCACGAACGGAACCGGAGACGGGGTATCATAGCCATCATCGCTGTAGATGATTCCGAGACTGCCCGACACGTTGTCGGCCGAGTATGATTTGCAGGCCTCGCTAGCGCCGTGCGCGACAATGATCGTGTGAACGAAAATGTCACCTTGCGAAAGCTTTACGGGAAGAGGCACAGTGCATGCTGCGTCCAGATATATCTTGTCTCTGTTTTTCAGAACATGATTTCGAGCTTTTTTCGCGCTCTTGATCTGCTTCGAAATTGCTTCCTTCTTCCATCGCTCCCAGGCGAGATTAAAGTCGCCCACATCCCCCATAAGGGCTTTGGTCTCTCGGTCGAAGAACAAATAGACGTGATTCTCGAACACGGCGATCAGGTCGCACAGCTCCTTTCCGCTCTCGCGATAGGGATTTGGATAGCTCCACAATTTCAGAAACGTGCGGTCGCAGAGTCGCGACAGGTACTGCTCGGTCGAGGTGAGTCCTAGCGACTTGGAGATTGCGGCCGTCACGGCGGGAGTCTCGCATTCCTCCTGTGGCGTTTCAGTAGAGCTCATCGACATCGCGCTTCGCTATTGGGGGTTTATGTGATCGTACCACGTTTCGCTATACGAGTTCGTTGAACAACCATTTTCTAATCATGTTTTCCGGTTCGCAAGCAGCTCCTGGGCGTCCCCTCTGGGTTGGGCTGTCGTGAACCGAACCCGCACGCGGTTTCGGCCCTGACGGGCTTCCATCCCTGACGCAAGTCTTAGTGTGTTTCTCGCCAGGGGCACTCGGTCCCGCGTCCCGCCGTTCGGCGGCGCTATCTGAATGCGCTAAGCGTCGAGCGCGGCGATCCCGCGCCCAGCGACAAGCAATTGCTTGAGTATGTTTCGTGGGCGGAGACCAATCGCATTCCGCTTCAATCCGAAGGCCGACAGCCGGATGGCAGAGAGCGTTCGAGAGAGGTTGTCGAGATTGAGACTCATGTGCTGGGCGAACGCGCGCCAAGACGCGATGTTGCCGATCTCATCGGTGGCGGGGACTCGCAGCGATCGGGAAGATTGCGGACTCTCTTGCCCCACATCGGAAACGATGTGGGGCTTTGCTATCTCACCCTGCTACGAGTTGTCCTCGGGCCGCTGGGGACTTGCTCGCCCGTCTTCGTCGCTGGATAGTCGACTAGCCAAGTGTTGCGAGACAACAAGCGCCGCCTCAGGGTACTGGCATTCATTCCCAAGTGGAGCTGCCGGTGGCAGTTTGGGCAACAACCGCACGCATTTTCGGCCGTATCCGGCCCTCCTTCGCTGAGCGGCCGAACATGGTGCACTTCCAAGAACGGTTCACCATCCGTTGCCACGAACGGCGCGGGCGCTTCGCACATTTCGCATTTGCCCGCAGCTCGTTTTAGAACCCATGCGATGACATTAGGGTCTCGCACGAACTTTTCGGTTGCCGAAAGTAACTTCCTGACGCTGCGCGAACCCGGCGGGGCTTCGGACATGGCGTTCGCTATTTTCTGGCGCGCGGCGATGACACGAGTGGCAAGCGCATCGTCGTCGGCCGTAGGACTTTCGAATTCTTTCGACCGTCCCCATTGCTCATTGACTAATTCAATCAGGGAGGCTTTGACACCGCCGATATTCTTCATTGGTGCATATCCCGTGGCCCGCTTTAGTCCTAATTCGTCGAGCACTGCTGAGATATTTTGCATTCTAAACTCGTAGGCACTTTCAGAGCGCGATGCGAGCCCTTGCTCCAAGGCCTCATTCCTCAAGTCGGTTTTGCTGATCCTCTGCCCTCTCGCTTCGGCAGTGATGAGCTTCCAATAGGCGACGACGCACACCTTTAACTCGGCGCTTGACCATGGCAGTCCATGCGAAGCGCTTTTGAGTCGTTCAAACGTGACTCCTAACCTACCATCGCTCGACCTAAGGAAAGCTTTGAAGCCGGCTTGTCGCCACTGGTCGCGGCGCGATCGATGATGATCCTCCGTGTTCGCCCAAAACTGGGGCTTTGATGCTTCGGCCGGCAAGCCGCCAACCATCTCTGAAATGTGCTCCAGGGAAAGCCAAAAACGTTCGGTTTTCTGCGCCTTCAGGTAGTCGCCCAGCGGAGCGTACTTGCTATTCACTGCAGGCATGCCGGTTCGGTTCCTCTGTCAAGCTTGTAGTGCGGTGGCCGCGTTAGCAGGCGCGCGAACGCAAAGAAATGCGCAGAACGAATGGCCATTTACGGGGGTAATTGTGCTGCAAGCGCCGGCTCTTCGCTTCTGCCCGGCGGCGGCGCATCTGCAGGGGGCGGATCAGAATAGAACTGCTTGAAGTCATTATGTTCACGAAGTGCTTCCGGCCGATAGTTGCCGACTTTGTCGCCTGCGCAATCAACAATCGTTTCCAGCGCAAACCGGTCCTTCACCGTCGGATGAACCTTTGCCTGCGGCGGAATAGATCGCTTGATGATCTCATAGTTGGCGTTAGCCAAAAGGCCTCGCAGCAGGCGGGGCAACCGCTCCCTGAATGCATCAATTGTATCTCGTGTACCTGCAATTTCGCTGTGCTGCATGCTCGTCGCATCAGGATAGAGATGCAACGGTGTGCCGGTGGTGCCCGTATCTGCGATGGCTTTACCGTTGACCGTCACCGGTCCGAACTTGATCGGATGGTCCAGGGTGAGGATCTCCTCCAGCATCCAGTGTAGCGAGATATCGGAAAGTCGTGACTCCGTCTCCGGATAGCTGCCACCGATATCGGAGTGGTTGCCAGCAAACCAGGCTTGCGACAATTGCGTGCTGTCGGCCTGACCCCAGGTGACGCGGTCAAAGTCCTTCCGCCGTTCATCGATGGCGTTGGCCGAACGGGCTGTGCCGACATATTTCGATAAGAGACGGTCGAAGTTCCCTGACTTCCATTCGGCCTGATGGGAATGTTTGTCGCCCTTGTTTGGGAAATCGTAGATCGTCTTGGTGTATTGCGTGCGCTGCCTGTAAAGAAACCAAACAACCGACAGCGTCACAAGGACGACACTTATCGCAAGCTCCGACCACCAGAAGCCGAAGTCAAAATAGTACTTTGCGATCATCGACGGCACGATTGCGAGGACAGCGGACGCGACTCCGGCGACTCCGGTGAAGAGAAGCGTCAGGCCTGCCTGAATCAAAAACCTGCGCATGCCGCTCGCGCCGAGCGCCGCGACTGTATCAAAAACACCAATAAAGTAGGCCGCCGCGTTGGACCTGTCCTCGTCGGCATCCTCACCGACAAAATTTGATCCATACTTCGCGCGAAACCTTCGGGCCTGTTCGTCACGCTCGGTCTCATATTCGCCGCGTGCATGTCCCGCACCGTGCTCATAGACGGTTTCAACCGCTTCCCTGGCGATATCATGAACCTGCTTTCGGTAACGCAGCAGTGAGCCATTCTCCGCCTTTGTTGGAATGCCACACAGCATGATCGTGTTGGCAAGGCAGCGGACGGTATATGCACCACGACTGAAGCCGATCAGGTAAATCCTATCGCCTTCCTTGTAGTGATTGATGATAAACTCGTAGCAGTCGGCCATGTTCCGGGTGATGCCGCGACCGGTCACAGACTGCAGCAGCTTGTCGATCTTGCGTATGATGCCGGTCAGTCCGCTGGCACCACTGTCTGTTCCTAGACCAGGATCATAAAAGCAAACCTGTTCGGTGGGGTCGATCGGGTTGTCCGGATGTACGCGGGATGATCTGTACATCTTGTAAACGTTGCTGATGCGTTGCTCAACTCGAACGCCCCCGTCCTGGCCTGTGCCGTCAGAATAAACGACAATGTTCTTCGGCATGAAAAAGCATCTCCACTGAGCGAGCAGCGAGCGTCATCAAGCGACCATACGCCACCGTAGTTGAGTCTAGCCAAAGATCCTACCCCCACGTGAACTGAGCCAGTCGAGGCGGCCGTCGTGCGGTCTGGTCGCTCCCGTTGCCCGGTCAGGACACCAACACGGCCTGATGAAGGTCGGAAGTTAGAAGGGCTGCGCGTGCCCGCAGGGCGTCCAACCGTATCCCGGAGGGAGCCCTCGGTCGGAGCCTCCTTGCAGTCCCGCTCGTATCTGCCCCGTCTTTTTGGACTCCCGACCGGTCGCGATTGGCGTGGCCGGAAAGACCAACCGGAGATACACAAACCAACACCAAGAAGAGCCGTCCGACCCACACTGTCTACGTTGTGGAAGGTGAAGGTGACTCGGACTTCCGGACCAAGATCGGCGCGGCATGGGCGCACGAGGAGGCGCGATGAGCGCCGCCTCCGGCAACGGTTCGTCTCGTCACATTGCACTCCCGTTTGGAGATCAGCACCATCCGGCCGGTGGTAAGGTCGGGGTGAATAGGCCAGCAGCGCGGGCCGGTAAGGGCATCCGTATCCAGCGCGTGGAGAAGAGAGTGAGCGCGAACCGCAAAAGCTCGCACTCCTTGTGTAAGGCAGAGCAGACTCCGGCTTTTGGCCGGCCTTTAGCGGACATGATTGCCGCTATGGCTGACCTCCGCCTATCGGAGATGGCCGACATTATCACCAAAGGCAAAGAGCGCTTCCGTCGGCCTCTCTCCGTCGGACGGAAAGGCGAGGATCGTGGATGCGCTGTCGCATCCACTCCTCAGCTGGCGAGCTTGCCCGACACCCTCGCGAACTGAGTACGAACGAAAAGTGGACGTATCTGGTGCGGTTTCTGGTGCGGCGGCCGCGCTGCAGGCAACGAAGACCAAGCAAGATGCTGATATTCTTGGTGGGCCCGGCAGGACTCGAACCTGCAACCAGACCGTTATGAGCGGCAGGTTATCGATCAGCTTCGTTGATTTTGCTGCGTTTTCGTTTCAGCTCGCTCGCATTCGTTGCGTTCTGACGTGGTCGTTTCTGGTGCGAAGCTGGTGCGGTCGATAGCCATCCGTCGAGACCGCAAGCCGGCGTCGCATTCGGCCGTATGATCTTGCGGGGGGCCATGGCCAAATTGGAAATCGACGATCTGTTTGAACACCGCTTACCGGTATGCGCAGAAGCGAGTTTCCTGACCATTTCTGATAGCCTCTTTGTCATCCCATCTAAACTATTGCGGTTTCTAACGAAACCCTGCCAATTCGTTCGAAGGTAGTAGCCCTTAAGCAACGGGATGAGGTAGGGTTAGGCGCTGGCGTAGTAGGGGAAGGCACCTATGTCGGAGGAAGTCGCCTACGAGGCGCGGCTTGTCGAGAGCTTTGTGCCGCCGCCGCTGCGCCTCGCCGCGTCTGGCGCCGCCACGTCCACCGATGGCGATATGGCGCTGCTATGGTTGGACGTCGTCGGTTTCACACGTATCACCGGCCATCTCGTAGAATCCGGGCCCGCCGGCATCGAACAGATGGCGGTGGTACTGGAGCGGCATTTCGATACCCTGATTGGCAACATTGTTGCGCACGGCGGCGAGCCATTCATGTTCGCAGGCGACGGTTTGCTCTCGGGCTGGCGATGCAGCGCCGATGCGCCACGTGAGGCGGTGTTGCGCGCTGCCGCCTGCGGCCAGGCTATCCTGTCATCCCCCGGCGCCGCATTGCCCGCGGGCGACACGCTCCAGTTACATGCGATCCTTGCGCTCGGCCCTTCTCGCACCGCCGAGGTCGGTCGCGCGACAGACCACTTTCATGTGACGGTGGGTGGCGGGCTCGCCGATCTCCAGGCGACGAGCGTCAGGCGTGCCGCCGGCCGTTTGTTGCTATCGCCTGCCGCGCGGGCGGCGCTGGGGGATGCGGCTGAAACGGTAGAAGACGAGTCGGGCACCGTAATCCTCTCCGCGCTGAACATCGTGCCGGCACCGGTGCCTCTGGTCATACCGCCGCTCTCGCCTTCCGCCCGCGAACACTTTGCGGCGCTTGTCCCGCCACCTATCCGCAGCCGGCTTGAGCGACGGTATCTCGATTGGGCGGCCGAGCTGCGCCGTGTCACCGCCGTGTTCATCGCCCTTTCGAACTTCGATCAGGCTTCCCCCGATAGTCTGCAACAGCTCGAGTTAGTCGCGGCGACGGTCGGCCCAGTCGTGCGCCGACACGACGGTTTCGTGCATCAATTCCGAGTCGATGAGAGCGGCGCGACCCTTTTCGTGCTCTTTGGCATCCCTCCCGTCGCCCATCCCGACGACTCGGTCCGAGCCGTGCGGTGCGCCATCGACCTGCGGGATGCGCTGCGCGGGATGGGTCATCGCTGCAGTTTCGGTGTCGCTACAGGGCGTGTTTTCTGCGGCCTGATCGGCAACGACATATTTCGCGCGTGGACCACCTATGGCGAGGCGATCAACCTCGCGGCGAAGCTAAAAAGTCCAGATAGCATTCAGTGTGATCAGGCCACCTATCGGGCCGCGCACGAGTCAATTGCCTTCGATCCTGTCGGTCTGCGCGGTCTACGCGGTCTGAAGCCTACCGTTTCGGTCTGGACGCCGCAGCGTTATGATCGCGCCGAGGCGCTTGTCCCCATGCAAGGCAGAGAGCGGGAGCTGGCCGAACTGGTAGCTTCAATCGATGCCGCCGCTGACGGCGCAACGCGGCTTGTGCTGGTCGAAGCGGAAACTGGCATGGGCAAATCCCGTCTTCTCGCCGAATTCCAGCAGCGTACGCCTGCCTCGCGCGTCGTCGTGCTCAACGGCTACGCTGATCGGATCGAACGCAATGTGCCCTATCGTGGTTGGCGGGATGTTCTGGCGCGACTTCTGGGCGTCGATCTGGCCGCGGCCGATACGGCGCAGCGTGAAGCTGTGCTGGCGGCTCTTGGGCCGGAATTTGCCGCGCAAGCCGCGCTCCTTAACGTCGTTTTTTCGCTCGATTTTGCCGAGACGAGTGATCTGCAGGCGGTTACGCTTCTACAGCGTGCACAGTTGCGTCTTGCCCTGCTGGTCGATCTTCTGCGTCGCGCTGCCGCCGCGCGGCCGCTACTGGTCTCGATCGACGACGCGCACTGGCTAGACGACGAGAGCTGGCTGCTGGTCGAGGCAGCGGTACGCGACGTACGCGGCCTTTGCCTGGTGCTGGCCATGCAGCCTCTCGAGGACGATACTCGGTTGGAGCGGCTTGCGGCCGCGGGAGCGCGGCGACTTCGGCTGGGCGAGCTTTCGGACGAGGATCAGGAGCGCCTCGTGCTGGCTCGCCTTGGCGCGGAGCGGTTGACCGAGGAGCTTTCTGCGCAGGTGCGCGGCCGTGCTCGCGGCCATCCGTTCTTTTGCCTGGAATTGGCGCAGGCACTGCGCGACGATGGACTGATCGAGGTCATAGGTGGCACCTGCCACATTGCGCCCCGCGGCAATACCACTGACCTGCCTCTGCCGGATTCGGTCCAAGGTACCGTAATGCGTCGCATCGATCGCCTCGACCCCGAGAGCCAGGTCACGCTGAAGGTAGCAAGCGCGGCAGGTCTTCGCTTCCCGACCTTGCTAGTCTCCGATGTCCATCCGACAGCACGCGGAGAGCAGATGACGGTAGCGCGCCATCTGGCGCTGCACGACCGCGTTGGTCTTCTGCTGCCCGAGCAAGTTGACGAGCGGGAGGGCTACGCTTTTCGTCATGGCATCATACGCGACGTCGCCTATGAGTCGATGCTCTATGCCCAGCGTCGGCAATTGCATCGCGAGATCGCGCTTTGGAACGAGGCTGCCTCTGCCTCCAACAGGTCCCGCGTCTACGCGCTCCTGGCCTTTCATTGGGAAGCGGCTGGTGAGACCGCACGGGCCACGGACTACCTCCGGCTCGAAGCGGAGCGCGTGTTCGGCGCTGGTCTGGTCCGCCAGTCAATCGAGATAGGGTTGCGAGGGGCGCGCTTGCTCGGCGGCGACATGCCCACCGACAGCGCTGGACTGCACGCGGCAATTGGCCAGGAACTGGAAGCGATCGGCAAATTGCTGGGCGATCGGCGGCCGGATCAACTGGAGGGACTGCCGCCGCTTACCGATGAGCGGGCGGCCCAGCTCATCCACCTCCTGCTCGTTCTTGCTCCTTTCGCCCATCAAAGCGAGCAGCTCGAGCTGTTTGCGTTGATGGGGTGCAGATGTCTTCGCCTGACCCTCGAATATGGCAATGGGCCGCTCGCTCCAGACGTCTACTCCATGTACTCGGTCGTCTACGGGGCGCTGACAGGAGACCGCGACACCGCCGCAGTGTGGAGCCGTCTCGGCCTTGCCCTATTGAAAGGAGAGCGGGGTGCCGGTTTTGCCCGATGCAGCTTCATACATGCCTGGTTCCACAATCACTGGGTCGCTCCGATCGGTGAAGGCATCGTATTGGCAAACGCAGGTGCTGAGGCAGGGCTCAGCGACAACGAGGTGATCTACGGCTGCTTCAATCTGTCTGCGTCTGTCGTGCTGCTAGCTGCCGCCGGTCAACCGCTCGCCGAGATCATGAAGCAGGCACGATCTCACATGGAGCGCAACGGGCGCCGTGTCCTTAATGCGTACTATCACCTGGTGTTGGAACTGCAATTTGCGAAAGCGCTGGCCGGATCGACGTCGAGCCTGCTCGCGCTCGGTGACGCGGAGCACGATGAAGTCCGGGATATCGATTCTATCGTCCACACCAACCTCAGCAACCAGATCGGCTACTATTTCGTCACCAAGGTGAAGCTGCACTTGCATGCCTGCGACTGGTCGGGTGCCCTGGAATGGGCGGCGCGCGCGCATCCGATGCTCCCCTATTTCGGCGGACAGGCGGCCGAGTTCGAACTCTCGCAGTATCGCGGCCTGGCCGCGGTAGCTGCCGCCGCGTTTGGCGCTGCGAAGGGCGGGCAGGCGCTTGTCCAGGTGGGACGCGATTGTCTCGACGAGCTACGCGGATGGGAGGCGCGCAATCCCACCGTGTTTCGCCACAAGGCCGACCTGCTCGATGGCTTGTTGCAGGCCGCGGCGGGTCGGGAGGCTGATGCGGCGCGCCTGCTCGGCCGTGCGGCCGAAGGGGCGGCTGTCGGGGGCTTTCTTCAGGATGCCGGTCTCGCGCGCGAGTATCTCGCCCGCTGCCGGCGCCTGGTCGGGGACGGTGCCACTGCATCGGCCCTGGCGGCGCGTGAAATCTTTCGCAGCTGGGGCGCCGATGCGAAGGTCCGGCTTCTCGAAAAAGAATTTGAACTGCCGCCTGACTAGACTCCAGGTAGCATTGATCTCCATGCCTTGCATCCGACCTGAGTGTCATTGATCGTCTGGACAAGAATTATTCGTTTTGCCGGAAGGGACGGGACTGGTTTCCATGTGGACTCGCCTAGTAAACTCAGCGTAGCCTAGCCTGTCGATACATCCATTGGTTGACTGGGGCCGTGGCTGAACCGCAGAAATCTGCTCCGCGAGACGGGGGGACAACGATGACGGCGCCGACGAAGCCTACCGTTGCGGATCAGATCCTAGACTACCTGGTGCTTGAGGGTGCCACGACAATGTTCGGCGTTCCCGGTGCCGGTATCATGCATCTGCTCCAGCGCATCCATGATCGCGACGAGTTCAAATACATCATCACTCGGCACGAGAGCGGCGCCGCCTACATGGCGGACGGGTACTATCGAGCGACCGGAAAACCCGGCGTGGTTCTGGTCACCAGCGGCCCGGGAGCGACCAACGCGCTGACCGGCACCATGAACGCGCAATTCGACGGTTCGGCCGTGCTGACGCTCACCGGAGAAGTGCCGGAGCAATTCCTCGGCCGCGGCTATCTGCAGGAAGGCACTGATTGCGGGCTCAACGTACGCGACATCTATGCCGCCGCCACGCGCTACAGCGCCGACATCGTTGATGCCTCGAGCGTGCCGATCCTGGTCGAACAGGCGCTGCGATCCATGCTTTCGATGCCCCGTCGCGCCGTGCACCTCGGCATCGCCGACAACGTCGCCGCCGCGGAAGCCCAGACAGCCCTCTACGTCTCGGCGCGGCCGCCGATGAGCCCGAAAGCCTACCGCTGCCTGCCTGAGGGCGCGCCGAAGCATGGCGTCCAGCGTGCGCTCGAGGTACTGAGCTCGGCGAAGCGCCCGCTCATTCTGCTTGGCAACGGCTGCTGGGAGGCACTGCGCGACCGGGACACCGCGCGTGCGCTGCGCTGCCTGGTGGAATGGTGGAACATTCCGGTCATCACCACCTCGGACGGCAAGGGCGTATTTCCCGAGACGCATCCGCTGTCGCTGCGCGCCTACGGCTTCGCCGGTTGCCTCTGGCCTCAGTACTGGATGATCGACCCGACAACCAAGGGCGCGGCGCATGACGCCTTGCTGGTGATCGGCTCCTCCCTTGGCGAGCTCGCCACCTACAAATGGAATCCGATGCTGGTGCCCAGGGGACCGTTCCTGCAGGTCGACCTCGACCAGTCGGTAATCGGCCGGGGCTTTCCGGTGACCGATGGCATCGTCGCGGAGGCAGGAGCCTTCATTCGCGCGCTGTGGGATCAGGCGCCGGCCTGGCCGCGCGACGCCGCCGCCGTTGCGGCGCGCGGTGCCGAGATCGCCGCCATCAAGGCGCAACATCCGCCGATCGTTTCGCCCTCGGACTACGCACAGACATCCGGTCCGCTTCACCCGGCAGCGCTCTGCCGGCTGCTGAACGAGAAACTCCCGGACGGCGCAATGGTGTTCATCGACAGCGGTAACTGCGTCGGCTGGTCGATGCACTACATGGTCGTTCGTGAAGGGCAGGAATTGCATAGCGCGCTCGCCATGGGCCCGATGGGCTTCGCGGTTTGTGCGGTCATCGGCGCGCGCTACGGCAGATCTGATCGGCTCTGCGTCGCGCTGGTCGGCGACGGCGCACTGCTCATGCAGCTCGGTGAGATCTCGACAGCTGCAGCAAACCAGATCGGCGCGATCTGGGTCGTTCTCAGCGACAACGAGCTGAACATGGTCACCCAGGGCATGAACACGTTCTTTCCCGAACCCACTCCATTTTCCTATCCACTGGGTGCGCCCGATCTGTGCAAGGTCGCGGAGGGTCTCGGTGCCGACGCGTATGAAGTCCGGGAGGTCGCCGACTTTGCGCCAGCCTGGGAATCGGCGCTGCGAGGCGCCGCCGCATGGCGGCCCCAGGTGATCGTCGTGAGATTGGACCCAAAGCCGGCTCCGCCGTATTGGAGCGCGCCGTTCTGGCAGAAGGCTGTCGACTGAATTCACGGTTTCGGGAGGCGAACGAAATGCATGAATTGCCGGATGTCGATATTGCGATCGTCGGCGGCGGAATCGGCGGTATCTATGCCGGCTGGCGATTGATGACGTCCCCGCGTGGACCTGGCCTGGCAGCGGACTGGGCCAACGAGCGTGGCAGCCTTAAGGTGGCGCTGTTCGAGGGCAGTGATCGCATTGGCGGCCGGCTGCTCTCCGCCCGCTCTCCGCTCATGCCCGACACCACCGCCGAGATTGGCGGCATGCGTTACGTCAGCCCCGCGCAAAAGCGGGTGAAAGGCCTGGTCGAGACCGTGCTGCGGCTACCGACGCACAGGCAGACAGTAGACGTCTCCGACAATATTGCATTCCTACGCGGTCGCCTGCTGCGCAACGCTGCGCTTGGCAACCCGGCGGCGCTCCCCTACTGGTTCGATCTAGACGAGGCCGCATGGCTCGCTGCCCGCAAGGATTCCAACCCGGCGATGCTGATCGCGCGGGAGCTGATCCTGCTCATGCCGAAGATTCCCGAGAAGCTCAAGAGCGGCAAGCTCCGGTCATATCTGGAGACCGTCGAGATCGATGGCCTGCCGTTGTGGCGGCACGGATTCTGGAATCTGCTGGCCAGGCATATAAGTCCGGATGGCTACAACGCCGCGCGCGCCACCATCGGCTACGACTGCCTGGGCGGCAACACTAACGCCCTCGACCTCATCACCGAGTTTTTCGATTTCACCCCGGATGTCGAGTACTTGATGGTGAATCAGGGCTATGAGACCGTGCCCTGGCAGCTGCAGCAGAAATTCCGTGAGGCCGGCGGCGAAGTCACTGTCGAACGCTGGCTGGACGGCTTCGTCGGCACCAAGCTCGATGACGGATCACAGGGCGTGCAGCTGAACTTCCGCGATGGCGGCAGGCTGTCCGCACGCGCCATCGTGCTCGCCATGCCGCGTCGCGCGATCGAACTGCTGCGGCCGGAGGGCGAGATTCTTGGCCCGGAGAATACCAAATTCCGGCACGATCTGGCATCGGTCTCCGGGATTCCGCTGTTCAAGCTGTTTCTCCTGTATTCCGAAAGCTGGTGGCAGGCGGCGGGCGTCTGTCGCGGTCGATCGCTCACCGACATGCCGTTGCGGCAGTGCTACTATTGGCCGATCGGGCCGAAGGGTGATGGCGTGCCAAAGCCCACGGAGCCCGGCCTGGTGATGGCTTATGACGACCTCCTGAATGTGGACTTTTGGGCTGCTCTCGACACTCGAGCTGAAGTGCACAAGGCCGGACTGCCGCTGGGCGCGCATGTACCGCACGCGCTGCCGATGTTCGCCCGTGCCGCAATTTCGGAAACCCCGCCACCGCGCGACCCATTCTCGGCGCGCCTGCGCGCGAATTGGCAATCGCACAGGGCCACCAGACCAATGGTGGAAGAACTTCACCGCCAGCTTTTGCAGATGCACGGCATTGACAGCGCACCGGAGCCGATCGATGCCGCCTACATGGACTGGTCGCGCGACCCCTATGGCGGCGGCGTGCATCTGTGGAACGTCAATTACAACTCCGGAGACATGGTCACGGTCATGACCCAGCCTGACGAGAGTTTTCCGTGTTACATTTGCGGTGAGGCGTATTCGACCAACCAGACATGGGCGGAGGGTGCCTTGGAGACCGCTGAAATCGTGCTTCGTCGTCTCGGACTTCCCCAAGCGGATTGGCTCGCATGACTGAAAGCTCCATCGGCATTATCGGCATGGCAAAACGGCTGCCGGATACCATCCGCGCCAACGACGACCCGATCTTCGACTGGATCCACGAGCATCATCCGGAGGGGGAGGGTCTTTTCACCGGCTACGACAAGCGCCGCGTGCTGGCCGACGGCGAGACCGTGCTGGACATCCTCACGCCGGCGGCACGCGTGGCGATTGACGATGCCGATCTCGAAGCCCGCCAGATCGATATCGTCATCGGCTGCATCTCACCGAATACCTACTTCGTGCCGGCGGATCTATTCGCCCTCACGCGACAGCTGAAACTGCCGGAAACCACGCTGACGATTCCGCTGGCAAATGATTTCAACAATTTCAACGTCGGGGTGGTGCTGGCCGATGCTATGATCCGCGCTGGCCGCGCGCGCAACATTCTGGTCGCGATCGGTGGCGCCTGGACGCGCGCGATGGACTACCACACGCCGCAGGCGGTGAGCGCGGCCGACGGCGCAGCAGCGGCTGTGTTGGGCGTGGCACCGACCGGTCGGCAACCGCGCTGGCGCCTGGTGGATACCGAGGTGATCGCCCAGGAGCAGAATTTCGGCGACATGTTTCTGATCGGCGACCGTCGGATGGTGCCGGCCGAACCCGGTGTCGGTACCGCCTCCGACCCGGATCCGCAGGCCCAGGATTGGACGGGTCCCTACTACCACGTCACCGCGTCTGGTCTGAAACACTTCGGCACTTTCGGTGGCCAGACGGCGCCGCTCGCCGTGAGCCGCCTGCTCCAGCGGCAGGGCATCGCGGCGGCCGATGTTACCCTCACGGGCCACCAGGCCTCGAAGACGCTGCTGGATATCTGGCAGCAGACGCTGAAGCCTGGCGCGACATTCTTTACTCTCGCCGAGTTCGCCAACATGACGGTCGCGAACATACCCGTGAACCTGAGCCTGATGCAGGACAAGGTGAAGACGCCATGGGTCGTAGCGCTCGGCCTTGCCGGCGACATGCATGCCCATGCCATGTTGCTGCGGACGTCTGAAAGCTGAGGTTTTCTTAAGAAGAGGAGCCTGTTCTCTTTGAACCAAGGGAAAAGCTATTGAGCCGACCTGACCACCAGCGAGCTTCATCCAGCAGCGTCAGTGTTTCGAAGTTTTTACGAATTGGCGCAGGTGGAGCAACGGTCGATCGACGGCGTGCTGATCAACCTAGGCGAACCAGCTCCGACCGGCACCCCTGGCTTCTCGGAAGGCATACCAACGGTCACCCGGGACGCTTGGCGAAACCGGTTCTACGCAGACGTCCTAGCCAAGGAGACTAACTTCCACCGGGCGTCGGGCAAGCTGATAGAGGCAGGGCATGTCGGAGCGATGGGCGATCGGGTTTGGCTACCGTGACAGCGTGACATTTTCCATGTCACGCGTGACATGTCACGGATGTCACGGCCCATCTTAGCGTGACGTGACGTGACAGGGGTTTATACCCTGTCACGGATGTCACGCTGTGGGGAGGATTCTTGAGAAAGAAAAAGCCAGCGCAGGGCGGTGGTCACGCCCTCCAAACGCGCTGGCGTGGCCCGTGGTGCGTTTGAGGGCTTGGCCGCTTTTGGGTAAGGACAACTGGTTGTGGCTGGAGCTCACAATGTGACTGATTAGCTATCAGATCAATGATCTTGCGGAGGTTGGCAATGACGATCTCGCTTCGATTTATAGAGACAAATGGCATTCGAATGCACCTGGCCGAAGCAGGGAGCGGCCCCGCCGTGCTTCTCTGCCATGGCTTTCCGGAGTGCTGGTATTCGTGGCGGCACCAATTGGAAGCGCTCGCTGCCGCCGGATATCGCGCCATCGCGCCCGACATGCGTGGTTACGGGCAGACGGACAAACCGGATGCGATCGATCAATACACTCTATTGCATTTGACCGGAGACATGGTCGGATTGCTCGACGCGATCGGCACGGATCGAGCAGTCGTTGTCGGACATTATTGGGGAGCGCCGGTCGCTTGGCGCTGCGCTCTGTTTAGACCGGATCGATTTAGGGCTGTCGTTGGCTTGAGCGTGCCGTTTCCGGTGCGTGGTCCCGACCGACCAAGCACTGTCATGCCGAGGGCCGAAAAGCAGCGCTTCTATCAACTGTATTTCCAGACGCCGGGCGTTGCCGAGGCAGAACTCGAAAAAGACGTCCACAACGCAATCAAGACGACATTGTTCGCCCTATCTGGCGATGCGCCGGTTGAGGATCCTGCGTCGCTCACGATGCTTCCTAGTGAGGGGGGTGGCTTGATGGGAAGCCTACAACCCAATCATTGCCGACGTGGCTCACGGACAGTGACATCGAATTTTACGTTGAGGAGTTCAAGCGCACCATGACCGCAATCGGGTTGCTGGTGAACGTCGCCAGTGGCGTGATTATCGATCGTCAAGAAGCTGAGAGTGCATGTCAGAGATTGGGCATCAAGTTGGTTCTCGCCGAAGTCCGGGCGCCCAATGATCTGGATACGGCATTTCAGGGATTAGCAAAGAACGGCGTCCAGGCAGTCATCGTGCTTGTCGATGGTATGCTGTTCAACGAGCGGGATCGGGTCGCCGCACTTGCTGCGGTCACGAAACTGCCGGCCATCTACGGCTTTCGCGATCATGTCGATGCGGGCGGCCTACTTAGCTACGGGGCCAGCCTGGCAGACAATTTTCATCGTGCGGCGGCCTATGTTGTCAAAATCCTCAAGGGCGCCAAACCGGCTGATCTACCGGTCGAATTTGCCACCAAATTTGAAATGGTCATCAACCTCAAGACTGCGAAGGCGCTCGGCCTCACTGTGCCACCGACGCTGCTCGCCCGAGCCGACGAGGTGATCGAATAACTGTGCAACCGCGCACATGGCCTTGCTGCGGTGCATGAGTCGGCTTGTGGCCCATCGCGACAAGTGTAGGAGGTCGCGCTGAGGTCTCCTGTTGGAGACGGAGCCGACTTGATTTCTCACCGCAAGTATTACGGCTCGTGGCCCCGAACTGACATGCTGCTGCAGTCGCCTAATGTCCGCAGTTCTGGGCAGACCGGAAATGGCTCAGGTCGGACGCGGCTGGCAACGGCAAGAATGTCGAGATTGGTGCGGAGAGCGATCGGATGCTGATCCGAGGTGGGCCCCACACCGCGAACGTTGGGAGGGAGCCCATCTCTACTGCGTCTAGAGGTCGCGCATTTCAACGACCTCCCTGATCTTGATGTGTGGCCTTACTCCGCTGGTCGGACCAACCATTTCCGGAAGAATGCGAGCACGTCGGCGTTGAACTCTGCATGGAATGCGACGCGGTCGAAGCCCGGCTCATCCACACAGAGTTGGGACCGCGCCTGGACCAGCGCCGGCGGACAAAGAAAAAAGGCCATATGCCCGGCGTTCGAAACCACTCGATATTCGTGTGCGACCAGAAGGTTTGCGTCCACAGCGGCGACATCGTGGAGGAGCACGCCATACCCGCCCCGTTCCGACGCCCAGAGCTGAACAGGCGCTTTGAGAGGCGCCAGGCTCTCCGCGGAGAAAAAGATGACCAGCGGATCGACAAGCACCGCGGCTTTGATCCGCGGATCGTGCGTGATCGGCTGCGATGGGTATTTCCTGTCGAGTATCTGTTTGCAGATCGGCAGCTGGCTTTGCTGACAATAGTTCGAAGCGGCTCCGGCCCAATCCGGATTGGCGCCGAGCAACACAAGCCCGGTATAGCCACCGCGCGAGTAGCCAAAGAAGCCGATTCTGGCTTGATCGATTTTTGCGGCGAACGGCGACGCACCGATCATGAAGTCGATTAGGCGCTTGATGTCGGCGGGCCGCTCGACGAAGATCGAAAGATTGCCCGAAGACCGGCTGAGATCCTGAGCGGTATCGCCGGGGTGATTGATGGCTGCGACGATGAAGCCATTGTCGGCGAGGGTCTCGGCGGTGTCATGATTGACGAGAAACGTGCCGCCTTGCCCATGGGAATCGGCGATCAGCGGCAGGTGGTTCCCTGCGAGGGGACAATCCTTCACCCCCGATAAGATGAACACGCCGGCATGAATCTCTCCCGGCGTTTCGGCGCAAGGATACCAGATCATGCCGTGAATCGCCGGACCATCGGCGTCGGCAGGGATATCGAACGATCGCAGGCCGGCAGCCTGCACCAGCGTTGCTGTGACGCAGAATCCGATCGCGGAAAAGAACATGCAAACGTGGTTCGAAGCGAGCATCGAATTCCCCTCCCTGTTATGCAAGGCTGCTTCACTGCAGAAGATCCTACGGTACCTGCTTGATCTCAGCTGAACCCGACACATGCGAACTGATCCGCACCACAGTGCCGTGCAGTTTCACGACGGCACTGCCGGAGACCGTGATATCGGCATCCTGGCGCGGCGCGAGGTCAACGTTGGCGCTCCCGTGGATTTTCGCGTTGACTCGCTCGGCGATCAAACCGCCGAGATCGGAGCGGCCGGAGCCGGCGGACTCGAGCGACACCTCGCGGGCCGCTCCGCTGGCGGTGACGACGCTGCTGCCGTGCATAATGATGCGCAGCACGTCCTGCCTGCTATCAGCGAGCTTGAGATCCGTGCTGCCCGACATCTTCACGCTGGTCTTTTGCGCGACCAGCCGGCGGAGTTCGGCTCGGCCGGAGCCGGCGGCATCGAGCGATACCTCCTTCGCTTCGCCGCTTGCCGTCACAATGCCGCTGCCGTGCATGGTGACGCTCAGCACATCCTGTCTGATATCGGAGAGGTCGAGCTCGCCCGAACCGCTCAACGTCCACGCGGCGACGGCAGGGCCAGCGAGCTGGACCACGAGATTGTCCGCCGGAAAGCAGTCGACCAGATTGTCCCATTCCACCGAGTCCCATTCCAGCGTGCCATCGTGCAGCCGCACGTGGTCGACCAAGTCGGCGTCTCCGCTGACGCTGGCCTGTGGCTTGAGGCCAGGCTGATAATGCACCTGCGCCGGAATCTTGATCTTGACGACATCGCTGCCGGCCCATTCGAGATCGACGGTGCGGCGCTCGCCCGCGCCGGTCCTTTTCGCCGATGCGCAGGCCCGCAACGGGCTGGCCCAGGACCGATAGTCGCCGTTGATCCAGTCCGTTGCCGAAGTCAGAACCGTGAATATGCCACAGGCAGCCGCGATGCTCAGCGACACCAGCGCAATCCCTCCAAGACGTCTGTTCATGGTGCACCTCTCTAATCCTGGTTAAGTCGGGTCCTCTTCCGGCTTAAGCAGCCGGTAGTGCAGCCGGGCGTAGTTGCCGAGCACCTTCACCGCGCCGTTGAGCGCCAGCAGCAGGAGCGCCCCGCCCCCGACGCTGCCAGCGATCATCCCGATGCCGGCCACCGCGCGCAGCAGCATCGCGGCGATCGAGGCGAAGTGCCCGATCTTCACGAGACTCAGCAGCAGTCCGATGCCGACGATGCCGAGCACGAAGACGGCAAGGCCGATCACCAGCATGATCAGCATCGCAGTGAACAGCAGCGGCAACAGGAACAGAATGTCGACTGTGGCCAATCCGCCGAGCGCCAGCAGGGCAGCGGCGGAGTTGCCCAGACTACGGTGATTTTCCCAGTGGCGAAGCCCGGTTTCGGCGCGCAATTCTCGCGCCAGTCGCCGCGGATCGCCGAGCGCCGCAGCCACCTCGGCCTCACTTCGCCCCGAGGCCTCGGCTTCATCAAAATAGGACATGTAGTCGGCGAGAATATCGTCGATCTCCCGCGCCGGGAGCCCGGCGAGTCCCTCGTTGAGGATGGTCAAGAAGGCGACGCGGTTCATTTCAGCGTTCTCCCAGCAACTGGTTGACGGCATCGGTGAACGTCCGCCACTCGCCCTTCTGCGCTGCGAAGGCCGCGCGGCCGGCCGGGGTGAGCCGATAGTATTTGCGCGGCGGACCGCTGTTCGATTCGGCGAGGCGCGTTTCGACCAGCCCATCGTCGTGCATGCGCCGCATCAGGGGATAGATCGTACCCTCTCCCATGCCGACACCGGCCGCGAGCGCGCTGGCAATCTCGTAGGCATAGCTTTCGCCGCGCGCCAGCAGCGCCAGTACGCACAATTCGAGCGCGCCTTTCTTGAGCTGGACTTGGTTCTGTTCGGTCATGGCAGCCGCGCGGTTGGGCTTGGTCTGAGGGTATATATTACTAGGTACCATGCATTGCAAGGTATATGTTTGTGAAGGGTAATTGCTCGGAGATCGCGAGTGCAGCGGGAGCGGTGACGTTTGTTAGGCGGGGGAAAAGAACAAAGCGGTCATCGCCTGAAGACGACGAGTAGCAGCCTTGCCGACCGGTTCAGAGAGTGTCTGTTTTGCGATGAGGACCGGAAGTGATGGGCAACCGGCCGAGGCGGCGCGATTGACCCAGAACGGACCTTTGACGCCGAAGCGCAGCGCACTTCTTTAGTAACTGCCGGATAATTCTGATGGCTGAGTTCAATAGAGGTCGGGAATGAATAACGCGACAGTAGCTGCGCTCGTGTACGAGTTTCTGTTCGAGGTCTATCGGAAAATGGATCACGACCGAGCGGAAGGGTGGATGCAATCACTTCCTGATGAAGATGGTTCGCTACGCGAGGCCTTCGACCATGGACATTTGAGCTGCTGGGAGTGGCCCGCCGGTACGTTGCAGGAAATTGGTATTCTAAAGGCGCTCCAACCAAGGCCGCGCGTGTTCGGGCCTTACTTCTACCCAGTACTGACCTTGGAAGAATGTGCAGCTGCCGACTTCTCGCAATTCGAGACCTTCGACAATTATTGCATTGCCATGTTCTCGTTCGAAATGCTGCGCAGCCATTTTGGACACCGCGGTGAGGTCAATCTCAGCATTCGATCGAGCCGCTTCATGGAAGCTGTTGCGCACCGAGATGATATCTTTCTGATCGAGGACAACGGTCAGGTCAGGTTTGATGAGCAGCGCTTCAACCAGAAAGTCATGGCTCGCTGGAATGGAGGGCTGGATGATCGCCGCATCCATGCCAAAGGAGTTGTTTAGGCCCAAGGTGTGGCGTTCTGAAAGAGTAGTGCGCCAATGTCGCCTGTTGGCCCATCGCTTCCGTTGGCGCAGGGCAGCTACATGTCGGTTCGCAGGGGTAGACCGGAAGTTCGTATCCGAGCGTCAAACCGACGCGATTGACCCTTATCGGAAGTCGGTGGGCCCAATCTGGCCGTCTACCGTTGGCGGGTATCGGAGCCATTCGCCGGATCGGATGCCTCGCGGGTCAATACCTCGGTGCGACGCGACGTAGTCGATCTCTCCGCGCGTGGTGCCGATGTCCATCAGCTCCGTGTCGCTTAACTTGCACAAGGTGGCGCGCAATTTTTGGCATTCGCGGCGCTCCCGAAAGGCATCCCAATATTTCCAGATGAAGCTGGCGACATGCCGGGTCGATACGGATGTCCGTTCCAGCCACGTTGTGCCGTGCGTCGAGCTCATTGCGATGTCCCCCTGGGACGGTGTTTCTTCCACGGCCTTGGCGTTCCCCTCTTGCCACCATGGTGTCAGGAGCCGTCACAGCCGGCACGAGGGTGCCGCGAGAGCGGCTTGTATGCTTGACCTGCATCTTACATTTTCCTCACCTGCAGCTTATTCTTGCGATGTCCAGCCACGCCAAATCGCTACCCGGCTATCGGGGGCTCTCATCCAAGGGGATTCGCATTTTGCGCTATCTCTTCGAGGATTACGCATTCGACCCTGACCGGCGCGAGCTGCATCGCGGCGCGGACGTCGTCTCCATCGCACCACAGGTGTTCGATCTGCTTGATTACCTGATCCGCAACAGGGAGCGCGTCGTCAGTAAAGACGATCTCATCAATGCCGTTTGGAATGGGCGCAGCGTTTCGGATGCAGCACTGACGACCCGGCTAAATGTCGCCCGAAGCGCAATCGGGGATTCCGGGCAGGAACAGCGATTGATCAGGACGTTACCGCGTAAGGGCTTCCGCTTCGTCGGACAGGTGCGGGAGGCGCGAGATGTTGCGAGCCCAAATCCGGGCGATGCGCCCGAAAGCGCTCCTGCAGTTCCCGACAAGCCCTCCATCGCCGTTCTGCCGTTCGCGAACATGTCTGGCGATTCCGAGCAGGAGTACTTCGCGGACGGGATGGTTGAGGAGATCACGACCGCGCTTTCGCGGTTCAAATGGCTTTTCGTGATCGCTCGAAATTCGAGTTTCACCTTCAAGGGCAAAGCGGTCGACATCAAGGAAGTCGGGCGCAAGCTTGGCGTGCGCTACGTCCTTGAGGGGGCGGTGCGCAAGGCGTCGGGGAAAGTTCGCATCACTTGCCAGTTGATTGAAGCGGCTACGGGCTCACACATTTGGGCGGACAGGTTCGAGCGTGACGTGACAGACATTTTCGCGTTACAGGACGATGTCACGCTCGCCGTTGTCTCAGCTATTCAGCCAAAGTTGCTTCAAACGGAAATTGCCATGGCGACGCGGCGGCGATCAGAGAACCTGTCAGCCTATGATTTTTTTCTCCGAGCCCTGCAACAGTATTACCTACCGACCCGCGAAGGGGTGGCCGAGGCGATAAGGCTGGCTCGTCGCGCCCTGGAGTTGGACCCTAAGTTTGGCCTTGTCGCGGCTCTGGAAGGTGCCGGCCACGGGCTCAACGTCCTTCTCGGCTACGCCATCGATCCTCAACGCGACCGCAACGAAGCAGTTCGGCTTCTTCGCTTGGCATTGAGCCTCGACGATAACGATTCTGAAACGTTAGCATGGGCTTGCCTAATCTCGGCGTACCACGTCGACGACTGTGAAAGTGCGATCGAAATGGCTGACCGGGCGGTCGCGCTCAACTCCAATTCATATTGGGCATGGAACTGCAGAGGCAATGTCTATAGAATTGCGGGGCTGCCGGAGGAAGCGATCCGGAGCTTTGAACACGCCCTTCGCGTGAGCCCGGTAGACCCACGCCTACACCGAGCGCTTTCTGGGATGGGCGTCTCCTTTATCGAGCTTTGTCGCTTTGACGAGGCAATCGCCGCAGGGAAGAAAGCCCAACGTCAGAACCCCTCCTATTCGCCAGCTTACCGCTGTCTCGCATCCGCCTTCGCCCATCTCGGACGCGACGTTGAGGCCCGTGAGGCGGCGGCGCGTCTGCTTGAGACCGATCCTGCATTTACAATATCTTCGTGGATCGCTCGGGGCGGACAATCAAACGCGAAGCTGATGACTGAGGGCCTTCGGAAAGCTGGGTTGCCCGAGTAGATCTCCAATGTTCACGAGGTGATAGAATAGCGGCACTCTTCTCCGGCGCGTAAGTCCGGAGTTGGCCCATCAGCGAAGTCGCCGAGCGCTTCGTTGAGGTCCGCTCAGTACGGCAAGGCGGACCAGATTTGCTCCGGTTGAGTTCTTCGCATTTTGACCCGAACCGGACGTGTTGCCTCTCCCGTCGGTTTGTCGGCTTCAATGCGTATCACATCACGCAAGGAGCGGGTTGGCTGTGCAGTGCCAAGGAAGTGGTCTTTGAACTTCAGGTCTGGGCGGAGACCGGGCCTATAATGGTGGCCAAGGAAAGACCCGGAGTCCGCCCGGAGCGGGCATTCATAGGTGCTTAGCAGACCGTTGCGAAGGGCGGGAAGCGCTACCTAATGATTGCGACTACAACGCAGAAGCTCCCATAAACGCTCCTGCTCAATTCGAATTGCTCTTAGCGACCCGTGAAACCCAGTCGTGGATTGGCTTTAATTCCGCATACGCCCCATCGAACGCCGAATTCAACGTGGCTTGATCGTAGTCCCGCTTCGGATCGACGTCGATTTTCGTTTGGACGGTCAGGTGTGGGGACACGTCCATCATTCTCGGGGTTTCGTCGGTCGCGGTGCGCACCGTGACGAGCTGCTTGCTTCTGCCACGGAAATTCTTGCTTGCATCAAGACATTCTCTCGCTTCAGAGAGCAACTCGAGCCAAAGCGCCGGGTCGATTTCGGAAAGCTTATGCCGCCTTCCGCCGATATGTTGTTCCACGATGGTCGGTCGCGCATGCACCTGCCACGCGTCGCGCGAGAGGATTAGGAGAATACGATCCGGGTTGCCGATCTCGGCCTTGATCTCCTCCAAGTTCGGTCGCGCCATCTCGAACTGGATGAAAGTCGCGATTGGCCAGCCGGAATACTTCATACCTTCGAGATTGACGCCCAAATAAATCTCACGCGGATCCCTGTCTATCGCGATGTTCCATTGGACTCCCTTGTATCCATCGCTGAGGCCGAAGTGCGGCTTTCCGACTTGCCCGAATGGCCTCCCTTTGACGCCCAGTCTCGACACAAACGAATAGAGGATCGGAGCGTATTCTTCGTCGCCTTTCATCCCGATGGGTCTTCTTATGTTATCCTTTGTTCTTTTCGCCAGCGTCGCCGGTGGAATTGACGGAGCGGGTATTTCTTTAATGTCGCTTTGCTGTGCCAACATTGTCTTGGCGTGTCCATAAGCCTCGTCGGCGGTCAGCTGAAAGAATTCACGGCCCTTTTGCCGGTAGCGCTCCAAGGTTCGATGAATAAGCGATTCGAACCGGATGCAATCGTCGACCGCCAAGACGTATCTAACGCTCCAAAGAAAATCTCCGGTCGAGCTCTTGTTGATCTCCGCACAGCGAACCATCGGATCCTTTTTTGTCATGCCGATTTTGCAAACTGGCAAATCGAGGTCTTTGACCTCAAGGATGTAAACATTCCCCGTGAAGCCATCTTGCACTTGAGCCATTGTTGACATTCTTCGAGTGACAATTGGTTACTTTGAGACCCATGAGCGATGTTTTTCAGGATCAGCGTCGGCTAATCTAACACGAAAGGTCGCGTCAGAGTCGAACTAAGGCCGCTTCCGGAAGGCGCATTCCTGGCGCTCTTGTGTGCCGGTGGTGGCATCCTTTGGTTCGGGATGACAAGACCGGCGCCATCGCAGCAGCAGCGACCGCGAAAGGCCGTATCGCCGTGCCGTTGCCGCGACCTTGGCGGGGACCCCGAGAGCTCTCCACAACGATCTTGAGCTTCTGCTCAGACCAGCGCCGTCGCCTGCCTGTGTCCATCACCTGAAGCTGCTCGACTTGGGCGCTGCGCCTATCACTGTCCATAGAGATAGGTTCTTAGTCCACAAGCCACTTCGCAAGACGGCCGCCGCCGGAGGCGTATGCCTAGCGCGTTGTCTGAGTGCTAAGCCTGCTTATGGCCCGTTTGAGACCTTGCGACGGGCACTGAAGATGTCCGGTTACCGGCGCGGACCGGAAGTCATCGCGGGAGGACTAACCGACGCGATTGACCCATATGAGACATTCGCTCTGAGCTAGATCGCTCGGGCGAAGCGCCGGAAGCCAGGCGTGCCGGTGAGTGAGCGCTTCGAAGGTAGCGTCGCGCTTCTCCTCTGCAAATGAGAAGCCGGCTTTCGCGTAGCAGCGCTCGGCCTTATCATTGCCGATCACAAACGTAATCGAGGCATGCGCGAAACCGGCAGCGCGACCAGCTGCAATCCCACCCACGAGCAATGCCTGAATCGCCCCGCGGCCACGAAACGCGGGCGCTGATGCGACATGCTCGATCAACCAATCCTCGTCATTGCCCTGAACCCAACACGGCCGGGCATACGCTCCGCGCGTGTAGATGGCTGCAAGATCGGCTTCACTCATACCAGCGCGGCGTGCTGCCTCATCGATTGCAGGCCGTACTGTCTCGCGCGCAAACCGTGAAGGCATGACGCAGAGTGCCGCGGCGCGCTCGCCGTTGATCTCGGCCACGAGAAATTGGGAGACGTGATACCAGGAGCTTTGCTTGGCGACCGCAAGCCGCTCCAGGAATGCGAGCACCTCAGGCTCGGTCCTGTCGAGCGCAAAGTCGAACCAGCCAAGCGGCCGAGGCCCGCGTTGCGCGAGCAGGATTGTGCGCGCGATGAATTCGGCGTCGTCAGTACGCCCTCGTCGGATTTCTGGTGTCATGATTTCGCACCAACTTGTCATGGCGAGACTTGTCCTAAAGGCCGGCATGGACGGATTGGCTCGCCGGTCCCCGAGCGAGGATGCCGCAATCGATGCCTGTAAGAGCGAAGCAAGAGGCATCGTTCCGTACAGCCGTTCCACCATGATCGCTTTTAGAAAATCCTTCTCCCGACCGCCGCTCGGTTTTGCGGGGAGAGCGCGAACCATTTGTGGCGATTGAGTAGATTTTTCTATCTATCGCTCGCTGCAGTCGAGGAGGGGCGTTCGCAGCAAGCCCTGATCGATCGCCTTTGGTCGCTGCAGTCCGCTGCAAACTGGCAATTTCCAATCATCAATATGCACGTTGGTGGGTATTTAGTTCCATGTAAGTCATTAAAATATTTGAAGAATTGTCGTTCAATATCTGACTCGAGTGTTGCGGCTTGGCTACATCAACCTGCCGGCGAACGGGATAGCGTTGACCACGCAGGTGGGCGTCGTGCCTTTTTTGAACTTCTTTCTGGGAGATTTCTCGTAATGAAAAAGCTTCTGATTGCCGCGACCGGGATGATGGCCGTGGGTCTATCCGCTCCCGCGTCGGCTGCTGATATGGCGGCGCGCCCATACACCAAGGCGCCGCCTCCAATTGTCGCTCCGATCTATGACTGGACCGGTTTCTACATCGGCGCCAACGGCGGATGGGGCCAGAGCCGCGGTTGTGTGGATTTCGTCACGCCGGCAGGGACAGTCGCGGGTGGTTGCGCTTCTCGTTCTGGAGGTCTAGCCGGTGGACAGATCGGGTATCGCTGGCAAACAAATCAGTTTGTGCTCGGATTGGAAGCGCAGGGCGATTGGGCCGACATCAAGAACACGCGCGTCAGCCTGATTGATCCGCTGCTTTCGACCACAGGCAAAACCGACGGCATTGGTCTCTTCACGGCGCAACTCGGTTGGGCGTGGAACGCGTCACTGCTCTACGTGAAGGGTGGTGCGGCCGTGACCCACAATCGTCTTGATGTCTTCAACAACCTGACCGGGGTCGGTCTGGACTCGGCAAGCCACACGCGCTGGGGCGGTGCCTTAGGCGTTGGCTGGGAGTATGGCTTCACGCCGAACTGGTCGGTCGGTGTTGAATACGACCATCTTTGGATGGGGAATGACAACCGCACCTTCGCAGGCGCAGGTGTGCTCACACCCGGTGGCGTTACCCTCCTCGGCGACAGGGTTAGCCAGGACGTGGACATGGTCACTGTTCGATTGAACTATCGCTTCGGTGGCTTCGGTGCCCCGATCGCGGCGAGATACTGATCTCATCAGTCTACGCGAAGGCCCCGGCTCGCCGGGGCCTTCGGTCGCGAAGCCCTTTCCGGAGCGCCGATCATGTGGCGCCGAAAGCGAGGCGCGGCGGTGAACTTTCAAGTCACGGTGTTGAAGGTCTTGGTGTCTTATCCCGGTGGCTTCGCCCCGATGGACGACATCAAGCGCGACATGGCGATCTTGGCGACCAGCGGCCGGGACTGGTCCGACCGGACCAAGCGGCTGGCTGCGCGCGTACCTGAGCTCGACATCTTTTCGCAAGGTCTGGTCGATCGCGAAAGCGGCGGGTGGAAGATCACCGACAAGGGGCGGGCCGTGCTTGAGTTCATGGAGGCGCGCACTTTGATCGACCAACCGCTCGTGGTGGTTCCGGCCGAGACAGTCTATGCGACGACGGTACCGCCACTGCCGCCGCTCGCGGAGCGGGCGAAGCGACGTCGGGAACGTCGCGAGCGCCGCCGCGAAGGACGTGAGCGGGCTCGATCGACCGCATCCTGAAGGCGGTAAGCGCATCAGAAGGCAGTGAAATCTAGGCCGTAGAGCATGGCCGCGACAAGCGAGAGCAGCAGTCCCAAGCCGCAAAAGATCGCGATGGTCTTGAATTCCTCCGCGCCGTCAGTCGAGCGGACTGCACGCGACGCTATCCTGGCCTCTGCATCCATCGGTTGATCCCTCGGGCGAAGTTGGTGCCGGTATCCTAACGGCCTTCGCCCGGCGGCGCGTGTGAACTGGCTCTCACGTCCAAGGCTGAGTTGCGGCTCTTGCGCGAAGAGCCTCACGTTAAGGCTGCCGAATTTCGATAGGGCTCGGTATTTCAACGGGGGTGTGCTAGGCGTCACCAAAAACTATGTTGCCGCGCTCTGAGTGAGCGTGAAATGACGAGCCGCCGCAACAAGGAAAATCCACCCGTCCTCATCTGCCAAGAATGCAGGCGACAGATGGTATATCTCGCTACACTTCCGAAGATTGCTAGCCTGCCCGCGGTACACGCTTACTTGTGTCGGCCATGCCAACGGGTCGACACCATCAAGCTAACGTAAGAGCCGGCAGGCATCGTTCTAGCCGTCCCGGCGCCGAATGCCGAAGTTGTCGCAGGTCAACGCGAAGGCTTCCTTCGCCTTTGCATCCTCAAAGCAGAAGCGAGTGCCGATGTCTGCGCGATCAGTCCACCACCCCAATTTGCTGCCCTTCGCAATGCGAGCAGCCTCTCCGCGCAGCAGATCCAATTGTCTTCCAGCCGCGTGAACAACTAAGCAATTTTCCTTTGTCATGAATGCGGTCCTCAAAATGAAGCGACGACACCAATTTGTTTCCGCCAAAAAATGAAAATAGTGTGGCGTTAATGCTGACGCTAATGACGCGGAAACAGGTCGGCACCTGACGGCAGCAGCCGCACATAGGTGCCGCTTTCGTGCAGCTCGAGCCATCCTTTCTCGATCGCATGTCTGATGCCGGCACCAAACTCCGACCCGCTCGCATTGCAGCCGATCTTGGAAAGGAACGGGCCGTTGATCTTCTCGATGTGGATGCGGTCGTTGATCACTTGGACGCTTCCGGCAAGCTCGACGAGCTTTCGTGCGGCGGCTTCCGGTTCAGCGTAGGGGCGGGCTTCAGCGTGTTTCATGTAGCTCCTGATCTTCTTTCACGCCACGTGCCACGATTCGCAATGCGCCGTCTGCAAGTGCACGCTGAAGTTGTTTGGCTTCATCCCAAGGCGCGTTCTCCAGGTCTCAACTTCATCCGGCGTCGTCAAGATAACGGGCATGGCTTTCGGGTGGATGGCGTCTACCTCAGCGTTTGGTTTGGTGGTTAGAAATCCATAGAGGTCGTTGGTCGTCTCGCCTTCCTTGACCTTTCGCACCGAGGTCCAGTTTGCCCAGATGCCGGCGAAGCAGGCGAGCGGGCGGGTTTCGTCGAGCGCGAACCAGATGTCGCCGCCTTCGGCCTTGTTGAACTCGCTGAAGCTGGTGAATGGCACCAGGCAGCGCGATTGTCCGTCTGCGCTCGATCGCGCCGCCGCCAGTATCGATGGGCATCACGCCGCCGCCATATGATCGCAACAAGCCATCGCCATATCATCCGAAGTTCGACCCGGCTGCGAGCCACGTCGGTCGCATCAAGTGCGTCCTGCCGACCTCGCCCACCAAAACGTTGAAGCGGCCGGGCTGGGTTGTGTAACGAAAGGCCTAGGCGATCCGAAGCGCCTTCATTTGCCCCCCTGTCTGCCGACCCCTTGTTGTGGGTCTGTCAGCCGTTTGCAACTTAGCAGAGCGGGCCCGCTAAAACTCCACCGGGTTCCACAGAAATTCATGTGAAGTGCCTTGTTCGCGCGCCAGTCGTTTCGCGACACAAATTTAGACACGCCGGCATCACCGCATTGATATATTTAGATTTTTTGCTCCGTGACTGTCCCCTGCGCAGGGAAGGCCGAGTGATTGGCACCACCTGTATGCTGCTGTGCGGTCTTTTTGCGCTACACATTTCGCGCAGCAGACCGCGGGTGCGAGGTCAGCACCCGGCCTTCCCTGCGCCCTCTTGGACAAGAGGGAGAGCTGAAGCAAAGCTCGGGCGAGATGAGCCGCGAGAACGAGATCCTGCGCCTGATCGTCGATCCCTCATCACGTCTCGGCTGCGATGGGCGCACCAAGCCTGCCACCGGACAGTGCTGCACCGAGCTGCCGCGCCAGATTGGCCATGTAGGCGCATTCGATGCCGCCAGCATCGTCCCACCACATCGCGCAGATGTTGAGCGGGGGCAGCGGCGGATCGGCGTCCGGAATGCGCAGCCCGAGCTCGTCGCCGAAGGCCGAGACCATCGCCTGCGGCACAAGAGCTGCTCCTCCGCGGGCGCTGGCAAGACGCGCGATGATCGCGATCGTGTCGCATGTGACGACTCTGCCGGGCTTGACTGCGCGCGCACCAAACCAGGCCATCATGTTCGTGAACAGTCCGGACGGCGGCGCCGTCGTGTAGATGGGCACATCGACCAGCACGTCGGGCGTCACCAGCGAGCCCTTGAACGGGCAATCCTTGCCGATCGCCCAGACACTATCGACCGACCATAGCGGGACAATTGAAATGCCGTCGCGAACGCGCGGTTGCGCAAGAAATGCAATGTCGCTCATGCAGCGTGGTTTCGAGTCGAGTTTTTCCTGGCGGAGATCGGTGCCGCATCAGCTCCGACATGACTTCACCGCGGACATGCGCGACGACGACATGGCGGCATCGTCTGCCACCGCGGGTCAGCGCTCGTCGTTCAACCTTTCACTTTGTCCTTAGCAGCGCGAACAGTGGGCGGACGACACCGGTCAGGAGCTCGCGTTCCGCGCTGGTCCGCGCCAGCACGCGGATGCCTAGCGTTGCGCCGAGGAAGAGGCGGGCCAGGTCAGCAGCCGGCAGTTTGGTTCGAATTGTCCCGTCTGACTGGCCGCGGACGATGCAATCGCGCATGTACTTCTCGATTCGGCCGAAGACGTTCGTAACCAGATCACGGAAGTCAGCGTCATGCGGGGCGACCTCAAGCGCGGTGTTGACGACGAAGCATCCCTTCTGCAGGGCGTCGGCCCGCGTCTCCTCTATGAGAGCGTCGAAGTACCGCTCCAGTGCGCGTAAGGGCGGGTCATCGTCCCCGAAAATCGCAGAGCAGGATTCGAGCGCCCGACGTACATACCGATCGAGCACGAGGCGGTAGATAGCTCTCTTGTCACCGAACGCATTGTAGAGGCTCGGCGTGGTCATTCCGGTGCGGTCGGCGAGGTCGCGCATCGATGTCGCCTCATAGCCGTTCGTCCAGAAGCGCTGCGTTGCGGCTTCGAGCACCGTGTCTTCATCGAATTCCCTGGGCCTGGCCATGTAGATCCGTCGGTTTATGAGAAGAGCGAATAACTTAACCCTGTTTTGTTACGATCGTCAAAAAATCTATTGCGCGTTTTGTGACGATCGATATAAAAAGAATTGAGCCGATGCCGCGCCCGGCCTCAACCACCGATAGTCCGAGACTCGATCCCGGCTTCGGCTCGGCTCTTTGCCCGTACATGCCGACCGCGATCCGCACAGGAGGAATTCGCATGATCAAGCATCTGAACCTCTCTCGCCGCGACTTTCTGAGCACGACCGCTATCGGCCTGGGCGCGGTGGCCGAGTTCACACTAACGGGCGCGGCACGCGCCCAAACCAGGAGCAAACAGATGAGCGAGCATGTCCAAGTAGATGGGATTCATCCCTTTCCGGCTGCGATGCAGACGCGGACGATCGAAACCAACGGTACATCCATCCATGTGCGGGTCGGCGGTCAAGGCCCGGCGGTGGTCCTGGTGCACGGCTTCGGCACATCGGGCGACATGTGGGGTCATCTGGCGAGCGCACTGATCGAAGACCGCACGATTATCGTGCCCGACCTGCGTGGGTCTGGCCTCTCGTCGAAGCCCGATGGCGGCTATGAGAAGAAGAATCTGGCGGTGGACGTGGTGGGCGTCCTGGATGTCCTGGGTGTGCGTACGTTCGAATTGGTGACGCACGACATCGGCATTATGGTCGGCTACGCAATTGCCGCCACGCACCCCGAGCGCGTGACCCGATGGGTGGCGATCGATGCGCCGCTGCCCGGCATCGGCCCCTGGGAGAAAATCCTCCAGGAGCCGGCCATGTGGCACTTTGGCTTCGGTGGTAAGGACATGGAGCGCCTGGTCGCCGGCCGCGAGCGTATCTATCTCGACCGCTTCTGGAACGAACTTTCCCGGCACCCGGAGCGGTTTGATGAAGCGAAGCGCCAGCACTACGCCGCGCTCTATGCGCAACCCGGCGCAATGCGAGCGGGCTTTGCCCAGTTCCTGTCGTTCAGCCAGGATGCGATCGACAACAAGGCGTTCCTTGCGAAGGGTAAGCTTCAGATGCCGGTCCTGGCCCTGGGTGGCGAAGCTACATTCGCTCCTATGATCGGCGAGGTGATCCGGGGTGTCGCCGATAATGTCGAAGTTGTGACGATCCCGGATTGCGGGCACTGGATCACGGAAGAACAACCGGCCGCGACGACAAAACTTGTCGTCGACTTCCTGCCGCGCCGTTCGTGAGTTAGCTCGCGTTACGTAGTGCGGCGCCGCGCGGTTGGGTCCAAGCGGCGCCGCAGCCCCGTCACAAGCAGGGCGATTTTTCGTGACTTCTGGCCCGTCGCGGCGGATCCAGGTCACCGCTCAGGAGCAAGATATGAATGCGCCGCCAAACATCGATCACGTCACCGCACATGCTGACGGCGATGTTCTGCACTGGCTGACAAACGACACGCGCGACGAGCGTTTCCTCGACAATATTTTCGCTGAGCTGTGCCTTCGGCTCCAGCGAGCGGGCGTTCCGGTCAAACGGGCGACGCTTCATCTCATGATTGTCCATCCGCAGTGGCTCGGCTCCCGGATCATGTGGGCCGACGGGATGCGCGAAGCCGAGCTTAGGAGAGTCGACTACGATGTCAGGGAGCGCTCCGACTACATCGACAGTCCCGCAAACGAACTCCATGACGGGGCCGCCGAGGTGCGCGAGGATCTGGAGCGCGCCCCCGCGTTGAGTCGCAAGCACGTCTTCTATGATAGGATGCGGGCGAAAGGCCTCACTGACTATGTGGCGTGGCCGCTGTACCATACATTGGGCAAGCGGCATATTGTGACCTTTGCAACCGACCAGCCCGGAGGTTTCGACGACGCGCATATCGCCGGCCTGTTAAGGCTGTTGCCTGTTCTGGCGTTGGTCAGCGAAATCCGTATGAAGAACCGGCTGGCGCGAACGCTGCTCGAAACCTATGTCGGGTCGCACGCCAGCGAACTCGTTCTGGCTGGTGCCACCAGGCGCGGAAGCGGAACGACGGTACGCGCCGCCATCATGATCTGTGATCTTCGTGATTTCACCCGGATCTCCGACAACTGGCCGCGCGATGAGGTGATTGACCTTCTGAACGGCTATTTTGACGCGATGTCGGAGCCGATTGCACGACATGGCGGGGAAATACTGAAATTCATAGGAGACGGTTTGCTCGCCATCTTTCCGCTCAGCAACCCGTCGGCCTGTGCAAATCTGCTGCATGCCGTGGCTGAGGCCCGCCAGGCCATGATTGCCTTGAACGAAAAGAACGGCGAAACCGGCCGTGAGCCGCTCAATTACGGCATCGGCATCCATGTCGGCGACGTCATGTACGGCAATATCGGGTCACAGACCCGGCTCGACTTCACGGTGATCGGCCCGGCGGTCAACATGGCTTCGCGTCTCGAAACCCTCACCAAACAACTGGGGCGAACGGTGCTGCTGTCCCGCGCGTTCGCGGACTTCGTCAACAGCGATTTCGACCTCGAACGCGTCGGCGAATATCCGGTGCGCGGCTTCAGTGATCCAATCGAGCTGTTTGCGTATCACGGCTGAATGCCGGTCCGTTGGTCAACGCCGGAGCACCCCGAGCGGGGTTAATCGGCCTAGGGAGCCCGCTGATGCCGATCGGCGGGCGAGAGACCGCTTCGGACCGCGGAAGATCCTCCGCCACTCACAAAGCGGCTGTCGGATATGGCTTCCAAATAGTGCTCGCCGTCGAGCGCGCCACACAAAGTTCTTACTTGCATTGTACCAACTAGTATGTACGATTTAACCTAGCTTGGGAGATGCCCAAGCAATCCCTTATCTGGAGCTGACTGTGCGCGTATTCGCGTTCAACACCATGAACGACAAGCGAGGCACAACGGACAGGCGCGCCGACCTATTTTCGGCGTGCCCCGCACTGGCCACCAAAGACTGAGCAACCATGGAAACTCGGATGATCCGTCAGATTCAGCCCAAAACAACGACCCGCCGTGACTTGTTGCGGATGACCGGCGCGGCCGCTGCAGCAGGGGGAGCCGCGCAGGTGTTTGGCACGGACGCATTTGCGCAGACGGCGGTGGGTAAAACCAAGGCGATCGGATTCGATGCGTTCACGATATTCAATCCGCTCTCGGTTGACGCGGTAATTGATGAAATCTTTCCCGGCAAAGGTACTCAGTTGGCCAGTGCTTGGCGCACGCGAATCTTCGAGTATTGCTGGCTCAGGACACTCAACCAGACTTATGTGGATTTTTGGCACATCCTGGACGATGCGTTGGTGTTCGCGTTCAAGGCTGCGAAGATCGAGCTCAAGCCGGACGCGCGCGACAAATTCATGGATGCCTTCCTTCGCGTGAAACCTTGGCCAGAGGCGGTCGAGGCGCTTAAATCGATGCGGCAAGCAGGGATCCGACTGGCTTACGTCTCGAATCTGACTCCCAAGATGCTAACGGAAATGAGCCAGAGCGCCGGCATCCTCGATCTATTCGAGCACATTTTGAGCACTGATCGCGTGAAGGCTTACAAGCCGGACCCGCGCGCCTATCAGATGGCCGAGGTTGTGTTCAATTTGTCGCGCGAAAATATCGTGTTTGCGGCGTTCGGCGGGTGGGACGCAGCAGGTGCCAAATCGTTCGGCCTCAATACCTTCTGGGTCAATCACGTGAACGCGCCCATTGAGGAGTTGGGTGTGAGGCCTGATGCCATCGGGACGACGCTCACCGAATTGGCAAGATACGTCACTGCATAGCTCCCCCTGCGACGAAGTGGACGTCATGCCAGCTCAGGTTTCAGGATTGTCTAGATACCCGATCAAGGGGCTCTCATATGAGCCCCTCAACTCGGCGGCATTGCAAGCTGGTCGAGGTGTGTCAGGCGACAGGGCGTTTGCGTTGGCGCTGCCCGCGACCGTGTTTGACGAAAGAAATCCTCAGCCGCTAAGCAAATTCGAGTTCATGGTGCTGGCACGCCAGGAAGCTTTGGCGCGGTTGAACACATCTTACGACGGCAGCACCGGATTGTTGTCGGTGATCGACGGCACGGAAAGATTGTCGGCAAATGTCCACTGCGCCGAGGGTCGCGCCGCGATCGCAGCGTTCTTCGCACGATTTCTTCCCGAAGATCAAAAATCATCGAAACCGCGACTCGTCACTGCGGCCAATCATTGCTTCACCGACGTCGGGGTGCACTCGTCCGAGCTCATGAACGCTATATCGGTGCTTAACCTGGCTTCGGTTAGGGACCTCGAAGCGCGCATCGGCGAACGGCTCGATCCGCGCAGGTTCCGGGCGAATGTTCTCGTCGAGGGACTCGATCCGTGGGTGGAGAACGAGTGGCTCAACCACGAGCTAATGCTGGGTGCCGTTCGGTGTCGGGGCATGCGGCTGACCCGCCGTTGTCCAGCCACTGAGGTCAATCCCGACAGCGCAACCCGGGACATCAATGTCCCGCGCGAGCTAATGCGTTTTTTCGGTCACATTCATCTCGGTATTTATCTTACCGTGATCGAAGGAGGAGTGTTGCGCATCGGCGACACGGTCGCTGCGGCTAGTTAAGCAACCAGCACGACACGGTGATCCAGCCTCGTGCGCGTCGCGGGGGCGTTATCGTCGATCTTGGGGCTAGACGGTGTGCCAACCGTCCACGAGCCATTGGTGAAATAAGCCGAACAGGCATGGCGATCATAGCCGCGCAGCGAGTAGGGCCCTTCGCAAGTTTCTCGAGCAAGCTTGCGTCGTTTTGTTCAATCTAACCCTAAAACGAGGAATTCGTCGTGACTGAGACCCGCCCGCCATTTCCACCTTTTACTCGTGAAAGTGCCACGCAAAAAGTGCGAGGCGCCGAAGACGGTTGGAATTCCTGCGATCCTGAACGGGTCGCGCTCGCCTATACTCCGGGCAGTTACTGGCGAAACCGATCGGAGTTTGTCCGAGGTCGCTCCGAGATAGTCGCGTTCCTTAGGCGCAAATGGACGAAGGAGCTCGATTACCACCTGATTAAGGAACTCTGGGCATTCACGGAGAATCGGATCGCTGTGCGGTTTGCCTACGAATGGCATGACGATAGCGAAAACTGGTTTCGTTCGTACGGGAATGAAAACTGGGAGTTCGCCGCCAATGGATTGATGGAAAAGCGCTTTGCTTGCATCAATGATCTCCCGATCAGAGAATCTGAGCGCAAATTCCATTGGGATCGTTCACGACCGCGTCCCGTGGACCATCCAGGGCTCTCAGAGCTCTGGCTTTGAGGCTCACGCATAGGGCGTGCATGTGTGCTCTCATGGTTGCCGAACTGATAGGTCGCTCGCGAGCAGCTAGTTTGCCCCGTTTGAGGTGGCCTGCGGAGCAACGCCGGCGAATGTCGCTTCTTGCGGCAAGAAGCTCCGAAAGTCGATATGCTCCTCCTTCGTGGAACTGCAGTACGGGCGACATACGATTTCTGGTGTCCGAGCAAGCTCGCCTCGAGAATACAAAAGATGCTGTACCGAAACGGCCACCGATTGAGAGTCGATGGCCGCCTCCGTCCACGTCGTGCTTGGTTATGCAACGGGCACGAAAGTATAACCCGCGCCGTCCGTCACAATCTTACCAACGGCCGGGAACGGGAAATGGTAGCCGGTAACGAGCGCATTATCGGCTACGACACGATCGAACAGCTTGCGCCGCGTCGCTTCCGCAAGCACCGGGTTAGCATCGATTGCGCCGTGCCAGTTCGGGTGCTTCGCGAACAGGGCGGGCATGTTCGTCGTGTCACTCAGCACCATGAGCTGCTCGCTACCTGATGCGACATGGAATGCGGTGTGGCCCGGCGTGTGGCCTGGTGCCGCGATCGAGCGGATGCCCGGAATAACCTCCGTATCCCACTCGTATTGCTTCAACTTGTCCTTCAGGAGTGGGAACATCGCCTGAAGTCTTTTGGGCAGGCCATGCTGCTTCTCAGGAAGCTTGGTGAAGATGCTTTCATCCATCCAGAACTTATACTCGTTGCTTGGCACGTAAACCACGGCGTTCGGGAAAGTCGGCGTGTTATCTGGAGCTTTGCTCATAAGCCCGAAAACGTGGTCCGGATGGAAATGCGAAACGATCACCTTCGTGATCTGTTCCGGCTTGATACCGGCTGCCGCCATATTGGCGATCATCGCTCCGGCTGTGGGTTGAAACTGACCGCCCGTGCCGGCATCGAACAGAACCGTTTCGTTGCCGAGCTTGACCAAGGTGACATTGAATGGAATAGGCACGACTTCATTCGCGATTCCAGCGGCCGCCAGCGCGGCTTTGGTTTCGTCAACGGACACATCCTTGATAAACGAGGGATCGTGAGGTTTCTCCCAAACGCCATCGTTTAAGATGAACCCCTCGACCTTACCGAACTTAAATGGGCGAAACCCCTTGCCGGCTTCCGGTCCCTTCTGGGCGAGCGCAGCCTCGATGAACGAGACTGGTTTGGGCAGGCCGAACGCTGCTCCTGCAACTGCTGCCGTCAACAGAGCGTTCCGGCGGGTTAGATTTAGCATCGCTGTCTCCTTACGTTTTCTGCGAAGACGGCCATTCGCGGTCCGCCGGCCGAAGCCGGCATCTCGTGTCAAGCGATCGCAAACTTCTTATTGGGGAATTTTGGTATCCTAACCCTCCGTCCCCAGATGCGGCGAGTAGCTGACAAAGTCGAACAAATGCGGAAATGCATGCTCGCGGTTCAAGACGCATTGGATGTCGAGAAAGATGAGCCTCTCAATCCCAGCGGACCGCATCGTCTCCGAAACGTCCCAGCAGATCCTGGCTCTCCCGATGACGTGCAGCATCCGACCGCTCTGGAAGTCGATGAACAGAAGCCCGGCGCGGGCGTCCGTTTCCAGATTGCCGAGCGTATTGAAGAGCAGGTTGCCGCTATAATCCGGGAAGCTAAGTTCGTTTGGCGATATCACTCGCACGAAGCCGGGACGCCCGCCGCGGTGGGAGACGTCGAGACCTTGCGAGGATTCTTGCGGGTCGAATTGCGGCGACCGAGATGCAATAAAGAAAGTATCGGCCTCGGTAATGAAGCTGACCTCGTCATCGCCCAGATGGGAAGCTGTTCGGGTTTCGGTCGCGAGCCTGGAGCAGATCTGCGACCGTTCGCTACGTGCCTGAATGTACTTCGGGCAATTTCCAAAGCTCTGTTGAACCCTGATCGAGAAACACTCGCCGATAACGCAATTTTCGATGCGGCCGTTGACCCGGTTTCGGCGACGCGTCGAAAGCTCGATTCCGAGGCCCCCGACCGGAGCACCATCTCGAATGCACGAATGCAAGGGGTCACGCAGATCGGGCCATGACTTGATGGTAAGCAGGTTCGCGTCCGAAGAATTCATGAACCCTGGAGCGCCAGACAAAGTGGTCGCCCAGGGGTGTCCGTTCTGGTCCGCCATTCCCACGAGCATAAACGGTAACGCAGCGAAGAACGCTCGATGCTGCTCCGGCATGTAGTCTCGGATGACTGCGCGCCCTCTGAGTTCCATGCGATCACGTACGCCGGCAAGGCTTTGGATCGTTTGCTCGCCGGCGTGAAAGGGAGACGTGGGCTTCATCATAATAGTACCATCATGGCCGCGCGCCTTGAGAAAACATGGCTGATCCCCATTATCGCCAGTTGCCTTTACATACTAGTAGTTACAGAATACAATCACGTTCGGTTGATTCGACGCGATCATGAGGATGTCATGAAGGCGAAGGGCGAGCTTGTTAAGGCGGCCAAGAAACTGATGTGGGAGCGCGGTTACGAGGGCGTAAGTCCGCGCGACTTGCTGGAGGAAAGTGGTGCAGGGCAAGGCAGTCTCTATCACCACTTCAAGGGAAAGCTGGACCTCGCGTCGGTGGCTCTGGGTGAGGTGTCCGATGAAATGTGTGAGTTCGCGCGCGAGACCGTCGGAACGGATGGTTCTGGGTTGGATCGCGTCTTCCGCTTTCTCGACGTTGCTCGCGACGGGCTTAAGGGTTGCAGGATGGGTAGATTTGCTTGCGAGTCGTCCATCGCTGAGGCTTCGTTGAGGAAACCGGTCGAACGTTATTTCCGCGAACTGCAGCAGCTCCTTGCGGCAGCTCTTCGTGAAGCTCAAGCCAACGGAGAAATCGCGAAACGCCTCGATGCCAACGAGCTTGCGCTGATGCTCATAACTGTCGTGCAGGGCGGCTTTGTCGTTTCGAGGGTTTACCGCGATCGAAACGCCATCAATCAGGCCACTGAGATGGCCAAGTCCTTGCTTAAACCGCTCCCTCGCCGTTGAGCAGGAGGTGGCGGTCTTCGGGTTGAAGTAGACGCCGATATTGAACGGTTTCTCCCTTTCCCATCACTTTACCCCAGGTAGGCGCCTCCATGACCGAGACACTCGACTTGCATCTTCGGCGTATGCCTCGCGTCGCTCTACTTGATCTTGCGACTCCGATCCAGAGGCTTCGACGAATTGAAGCTGCGCTAGGGGAGCAGTTGAACGGAATTGGTCTCTTTGTGAAGCGGGATGATGTGATGGGCCTTGGTGGAGGCGGCAACAAGTTGCGGAAGCTCGAATTCCTGTTGGGCGATGCTATTGCACAAGGCGCGGATACCATCATCACCGTTGGCGGACGACAGTCCAACCACGCGCGGCTGACGGCTGCTGCTGCCGCTCGGTACGGACTGCGTTGTGAATTGGTTCTTGGGCGCGTGGTAGCGCGTGACGACGAAGACTATACGGAGAATGGTAACATCATTCTCGATGATTTGTTCGGCGCGACAATTCACGATGTTGCCGGTAACGTGAGCACGCTGGCCGTCGCCGAGGAGCGCGCAGAAGTTCTCCGGGCGAGCGGCCGGAAGGTCTACGTAGCTCCGACTGGGGGGTCGTCCTCAGTAGGGTGTCTTGGCTACGCAGCATGCGCGAGTGAAATTGCGGCACAATCGGCTGCACAGGACATCCATTTTCAGCACATAATCGTACCAAATGGCAGTGGCGGGATGCATGCTGGCCTGTCGGCGGGCTTCGCCGGCCTCGGCGCAGGTGCAGCCAAAGTCAAGTCGTTTGCGGTGCTGGCAAGAGTCGAGGACGCTCGCCGCGGGACACTTGAAAAAATCAACGCGACGTTGGCGCTGCTTGAATCTCCCGGTGTTTCCCCTGACGAAGTCAATATTAGCGGCGCACAGCTTGGCGAGGGTTACGGCATTCCGACAGAGGCCATGAAAAAGGCGGTTCGGCTCATGGCTCGCCAGGAGGGCCTTCTCCTTGACCCGGTCTATTCGGGAAAGGCCTTCGCGGGCTTGCTGGACGACATTGCTAATGGAGCCCTCACGCCTGGACAAAATGTGCTGTTCATCATGTCTGGCGGAATTCCGGCGCTATTCGCCTATCGAAAGGAATTTCGGCCTGGCGAGTAAAAAATACCGTCTAAGATCAAGATAGGAAATCACAACCGAGGCCGGGACGATACGTCGTTGCCATGAAGACGTCGGTGCGATCTTATTCCAGGAGGGCGCCGGTCTAGCGATGCAGGAGATCGAGAGTTTGGATTGCTATGGAGCCCGAACCCTTTGCATCATGACAGATGCTAGAGCTACCGGAGACCGGCAAAGTTCGGTTGCCCTCGCGGCAACGTCGGTATGTAGCTCGTTTCGTCTAAGGTAAGGTCCACAAGGGGCTCTTCCAGGCCCTCAACGCTTCAAGGAATACGTGTAGCCTTGAAGGCAAGAAATTCCTTGTGGGATAGACGGCGTGCACTTCGAGTTGCCTCGAGGCCCAGTCGGGCAGCAACCTCACAAGTTCGCCTTTTTCGATCTTGTCGTTGCAATAGGTCGAGGGCAAAAGACCGATGCCGTGCCCTCGATAGACAAACGTGCTGACCGATTGGAAGTCTCGACTCGAAATAGGGCCCGCGACCCGGATTTCCGCCCGTTTGCGTCCATTCAGCAATTCCCACTCCGCTTCGTTGTTCTTGCCGTTGAGTAGGACACACTGATGTAGCCCGAGGTCGGCGGGCTTGGTTGGAGGCTTGCGATCCTTCAAATATTCAGGAGAGGCGACGACATAGCGAACCTGGCTACCAAGCTTCTTGGCAATCAAGCTCGAGTCTTTCAGTTCACCAAAGCGAATGCCGACATCGACATTTTCCGCGATCAGATCCAGGAACAGATTGGTGATGAAAAGGTCGACCTTGATCCTCGGATAAAGTTTCAGGAAATCGGAGATAAACTCAAGAAATGGATCTTGCCCTAAGACTACGGGCACGGAGATCTTGAGTGCCCCCTCCGGCTTCCTCTGGGTTTGTGTCAAAACCCGCTCAGCGTCGAATAAGAGGTTCAGCGGCTCACTACATTGGTGGAAATAATCCTGCCCTTGCGACGTAAGCGCGAGCTTTCGCGTCGTCCTTTGCAGCAGCGTGACACCCAGTTCCGATTCGAGTGCAGATACCTTCCGGCTCACGGTGGAAACCGGCATGCCAAGAGCATGCGAAGCGCGGCTGAAGCTCCCGAGCTGCGCGACCTTCACGAATACCGCAATGTCATTCAAATCGGCCATTTCGGCGATTTTTCCATAAATGGAAATGTAATTCCAGATATTTCCGCCTAATCAATCAGGCCGGCTCCGCCCATTCTCCTCCCAGCAGCGAACAACAAGCCCATGAAGAGGAGAAAGCCATGCCAACCAACGTTCTATACAGAACCAATGCGACAGCGACGGGAGGCCGTGTCGGTCATGCCGCGACGCCCGACGGAAACCTGAAGGTCAGCCTGACCCGGCCCAAGGAGCTCGGTGGCGACGGTGCCCCGGGCACCAATCCGGAGCAGTTGTTTGCCGCGGGTTATGCCGCCTGCTTTCTGAGCTCGATGCAGTTCGTCGCGACACAAGGTGGCCCGAAGGTGCCGGCCGATACCACCGTCAAAGCAACCGTGGGAATTGGTCCGCGCGCCGAGGGCGGTTTCGGCCTTGAGGTTGGCCTCGCGGTTCTTCTGCCCGGGCTGGCAAAGGCTGATGCCGAGACGCTGGTGCAGAAGGCTCATCAGATCTGCCCCTACTCGAATGCGACGCGGAACAGCCTCGACGTGCGCGTGGACATCGTCGCGGCGCAGTGAAGTTTCGAGCGGAAGGTTCAAGCGACTGACCTTCCGACGATCAACCCAAACCAACGGAGAATATCATGAGTAAGACAGTTATCGTAACAGGTGCTTCCCAGGGCATCGGTGCCGGCGTCGTGAAGGCTTTCCTCGACAAGGGCTACAACGTCGTCGCGACATCTCGCAGCGTGAGCAAGTCAAAGGAACTGCCGACGTCCGCCAAGCTCGCGCTGGTTGACGGCGATATCGGTGATGCATCGGTGGCCGCGAAGGTTGCTCAGACCGCAATCAGCAAGTTCGGCTCGATCGACGCGCTGGTCAACAATGCCGGCATCTTCTTTCCCAAGGCATTTACCGATTACACGGGTGAAGATCTGAAGAAGCTGTCGTCAACCAACCTGGAAGGCTATCTTTACATCACGCAGCATGCCGTGAAGCAGATGCTGGCCCAGAAGTCGGGCGGCAGCGTCGTTGGCGTCACCTCGTCGCTGGTCGAAAACCCGATCGCAGGCCTAACCGTTTCGGTGCCGATGATCACCAAAGGCGGCTTGGAGGCCATGACCCGCAACCTGGCAGTCGAATATGCGAAGCAGGGCATCCGCTTTAACACGGTCGCGCCCGGCATGGTGGACACGCCGCTGCACAAGGACGACCCGCACGAGTTTCTGAAGACTCTTGCCCCGTTGGGCACGGTCTCCAGCGTCAAGGATATCGTCGATGCGATCGTTTATCTGACCGAAGCGCAGAATGTTACCGGGGAATCGCTGCACGTTGATGGCGGCGCGCATTCCGGAAGGTGGTAAGCGCGGAAGTCAGCCTGCGGGAGTTGGGTATCCAACTCCCGAAGGCACCCAAGCCTTTCGGCGCGTACGTCGCGGCAGTGCAGACCGGCAATCTGCTGTTCCTCACCGGCATGCTACCCGTCGAAAACCAGAAGCCGAAATTTGTTGGACGTATCGGCAAGGAGCTGGACGGCGCGGCAGGCCGGGAGGCGGCGGAGCTCGCAGCTCTCAATGCCTTGGCTGTTGCCAGAGAGAGTCTAGGATCGCTTGACAAGGTCGTACGCGTTGTCAGGCTTGGCGTCTATATTGCGACCTCGGGCGATCTTGTTGATCAGCCAAGGGTGGCGGACGGTGCCTCTGAACTGTTCAACAAGGTGTTTGGCCCGGACAAGATGTCAGCCCGACTTGTGATAGGCGTTGCAAGGTTGCCGATGGACACGCCGGTTGAATTGGAGGTCATCCTGGAGACGAAGTCGTAAGTTGCGGACCGACCTCGGCGGAATGCTGATGTCGGTCTCAACTATCGCGTTGAAGTCGATGGGTAGAAGTGAGACCTTCACGCGACAAGAGGGTTTCTCCGCCACTTGGTGGCGTGGTTTGAGCTTTGACCGTACCAAGCTATTTGCGGAGCCTAGGGTGCTTCGCCATCCACTCGTGCGGGCCGGGCTACCTCCGCAAACTCCATGAGATCCTCGCACACAGCCTCCGTGAGGCGCAAACCAACGGCGAGCTCGTGAAACGTCTTGACGCCAGCGAGCTTACGATGACGCTCATCGCTACGGTGCAGGGCGGCTTCGTCGTTTCGAGGGTCTACCGAGATAGGAACGCCATCAATCGAGTGAGAGCGACGGCAAAAATCGCTGCTCAGATCACTACCGCGGACCTAATGACATAAAAGGCGCCGGGACCTTCAAGAAGATCCCGGCGAGTCTGGGAGAACGCACCAGAAGGGTGGTGATCTCCTTTGCCAGTCAAAAGCGACCGGCTCCGCCGAGGGGCGGCGGATTGAGAGTGGCAAGCCCGCACAATTGTACGACGGCTAACGAGCAAGCCGCTGTTCCCGGAACTCTGATCACTGAGGATGCTTTGTACTTGCGATGCTCGGCCGCAGGGCAAATTGCTCCTGCCAGGCAGTCAGCTGCGGCCGTCGCGATCGCCAGGGGCGGTCGCCGAAGCGAAAGTCAAGATATTCGAGTGCGCAACCGACTGTTATGGTGCCGAGATCGGGATCGAGTGCCGGCGCGTTGGCGTCAAGGACGTCGAGGATCTTGCCGATCCGATCAAACTGAGCGTCGACCCATCCGCTCCAGCGGTAGCCTTCAGGCCGTAGGGTTTCTTGGCGGCAGACTACAGCCCGGTCCATGATGTCCAGGCCAAACAGTTCGAGCTTGAGCACTTGCCGGCGAGCTGGCCCAGGCGCCGGCAGCAATCCACCGTCTGCGAACTCGTCCAGGTACTCACAGATCAGGCCGCTATCGAAGAGAGTCTCGCCGGTATTCAATTGAAGCGTCGGTATGCGGGTCAACGGGTTGAGTGCCGAAAGCTCAGAGTTCTGTTTGGTCGGCACCGCAGATGTCTCAATGAGTTTGACACGATCGTCGATCCGCAGCTCCTTGGCAACTACCACGACTTTTCGCGCATAGGGCGAGTTCGGCGACCAATAGAGCCTCATGAGAATCTCCCGAGAAGAACCTGTGAGTTGATGCCGTCGATGCCATGGTTGCGTGGGAATCGCCGGTTGGTGGCTGCCGCCGTCGCATGGTCAAGTACGGAGCATCTTCTCGATGGAAACGTCGATCATCATTTGGGTCGTTCGTGAGCGCATCCACCACTTGCCGTCGCCAGATGTCTTCCAGTGCGGCTTCCAAAACTAGCCTATGAACTTGATATGTGCAGGCGAAGCGATTTGAACTGAACGTGGTATCTGTCGCGCCGATAGGACGGGGGCCGGAGCTCCGCGACCGGTCGATCGGTGGTGCTGAATCGCTCTGACGGAGCCGTGCAGGGCGATCGATAGAGCCTGCGAATGCAAGATCGGCCATCGGCCAATCTCAACAGAAGATACGGCTATCTCGAAAATGCGTTTGATGGTGGCGCCAGCGGTTGCCTAGCGTTGAACCGACACGATCGCAAAATATGCGACGCACACAATTCAAAGCAGGGTGGGAAATATGCACAGAGCCGCTGAAGTGCGTCCATTACGCGTTACTGCCAACGGGCCAGATGCGCTCCGCGTCCGGTTGATGCTCGCGATGATCCTCTCATATTTGGGGATGATGGCCTTCGTGATCCATAGCGCACGGCACCCGGAGCCTGCCGCCATTGCCTCAACGACCTTTAGTCCAGCGATGATCGCGTTGGCCAGTTGCATGGCTGTCAGCGTCATCCTGACCGGGTTGTTCGTGCTCATGCGGCACGGAGATTGAGTGATGCGTATGTCACGGAATGGCATGATCCGTCTTGTGCTCGCGATTGCATATACCATCGGTGTTGGGGGATCGGCGTACTCAGCGCAGTCGGAATCTCAAGTTCGCCAGGCTGACGGTTCGACCATCTTGTTCTTCGTAGTCTTCGCAGTGCTCACGCTGCTCATCAGCTTCTGGGCGGCGCGCCGCGCAACCAGTTCATCGGAATATCTTACGGCAGGAAGCTCAATCTCGTCAGGACAGAATGGATTGGCCATTGCGGGCGATTACATGTCGGCCGGCGCCTTTCTCGGTCTGTCAGGTGCGATCTATGCTTCCGGCCTGGACGGAATGTTCCTCGCCGCAAGCTATTTGGCCAGTTGGCCTATTGTGCTGTTTCTCGTTGCCGAGCCACTGCGTCGCCTTGGGAAGTATTCATTCGCAGACGTGCTGACTCATAAATTGAGAGAGCGGCCGGTTCGCATTCTGGCGGGTTCGTCTACCCTCGTAATCGTGAGCTTCTACCTCGTCGCGCAAATGGTAGGCGCTGGCGAGCTTATCTCCTTGCTATTCGGAATCGGTTATACGCCGGCGATCATCATGGTCGGCGCGCTCATGATTGTGTTTTCGACCCTTGGCGGCATGCGCGCCGCCACATGGGTACAGATCATCAAGGCCGTCCTGATGATTGGCGGAAGCTCCATGATCGCGGCGCTGGTCCTGGTTAGGTTCGGATTTGATATGTCGAATCTCTTCAAGACGGCGGTGAGCAATCATCCGATCGGCCACGGGATCATGGACGTTCGTGGTTTCGCCCAGGACGGAGTTGCGACTCTGTCACTGGGCGTCGGGGTCCTGTTCGGGACGGCCGGGCTGCCTCATATCCTAATGCGCTTCTTCACGGTTAGCGACGAGCGCGCAGCGCGTCTGTCAGTGTTCTACGCGACCTGCCTGATCGGCCTGTTCTTTGTGATGCTGTTTTTTATCGGATATGGCAGTATCGCGCTCCTCCGTGGCGATGCCACCTACGCCGGCGCCAATGGCGCACTCTTTGGCGGAAACAATCTGGCTCCCATCCATCTGGCGAGGGCCGTTGGCGGGAGCATCCTGGCGGGATTCATCTCTGCGGTTGCGTTCGCGACGATCCTGGCAGTTGTCTCCGGACTGCTCATAGCGGGCGCTTCATCAGCTGCCAACGACCTCGTCGTAGGCTTGTCCGGACGGCAACTCACCGAGCGCGCGCGGCTTCAAGTATCGCGGATCTCTGCGGTGGCATTGGGAGTGCTCGGCATATTGCTCGGACTGGCGTGTGAGGGACAGAATGTCGCTTACCTCCTTGCACTTGCAACGGCGATCGCGGCCAGCGCCAATTTCCCCCTGCTGATCCTGGCAATCTACTGGGACGGCCTGACGACTCGTGGTGCGGTCATCGGTGGTACCTTCGGGCTTATCTCATCGGTTGTTCTGACGGCTATGGGCCCAACGATCTGGTCAAAGGTGCTGGGTCTTGGTCCCGCGATCTTTCCGTACGACTCGCCGGCGCTCGTCACCTTGCCGCTGACGCTGCTTGTCTGCTGGCTGGTATCGATCACCAAGGCAGAACCAGAGGGGGATTGGCGCCTAACGGGACCATCCGTTGCCCGATACGTAGAGTAGATCGAGGCGCGAGCCCAATCCGCACAAGTCGATCGGTGGGATGAGCCCGTCCAGGAACTAAACACTAGCTGCTTAAGCTGAGAAGAAGCCGGATGGGGATGATTTCTTGCGACATGCGGTACGGCGTACGGAGGAGCAAAAGCGCGCTCTATCTGACGGCCTGCTACGCGTCGTCTGCCAATCTCCAGAAAAGATGGGGCTATCTCGAAAAAGCGTTTGATGGCAGCGTCAACAGCTGCCTAGCCTCAATCAACGTCATCGTACAATCGGCGACGCATAATCGAGTGCAGGAAATAGTTCGCGATTTGCCTGGGGCTTGTCGAGCTGCGCATATGTTGTTCGCACATTGAGGCGTTGACCGACATCAAGTGTCAAGTGGTGGGTAAGTGGACCGTATCGACGCCATGAAGATCTTCGTCGCCGCCCTCGATGAGGGAGGCTTGAGGAAAGCGGGACGCAAGCTGGGACGATCACCTGCTGCGATAAGCCGGGCGCTTGCGTCTCTTGAGGCGCATGTAGGTGTTACCCTTCTTCACCGCACGACGAGGTCATTCAAGCTAAGCGACGCGGGGGAACGTTATGCGCTTGTGTGTCGCCGCGTCATTGCAGATCTTGAGGAGGCTGATCTCGTCGCGGCAAGTGAACGATCGACCCCGAGTGGCACGTTGACCATAACAGCTCCAGTCGCGGCGGGCGAAGATATCTTGCGCCCGGTATTGGACGAGTTCATGGACGCCTATCCAACCGTCTCTGTCAGGCTGTTTTTGCTGGATCGACCGGTGAAACTTATCGATGAAGGCATGGATATCGCCTTGCGAATTGGCAACTTGACAGATTCCACGCTCGTCGCGATCCGGTTGGGAGCGGTCAGACGTGTCGTAGCGGCATCGCCCCGCTATTTGTCGGCGCATCCGAATATCGAAGAGGTCGCTGATCTTGCAAAGCACAAGATCATCGCCATGACTCACTTCGGAATTGATTCGTGGACCTTTCCACCGGCGAAAGGATCGTCGATACCGCGATCGGTTCATTTCACGCCACGCTTCGTAGTGAATAGTGTTCGTGGCGCTATTGCCCCGGCCGTCGAGGGGCGAGGGATCACCCGGCTCTTCTCCTATCACATTGCGGAGCAACTCTCGCAAAACAGGCTACAAGTCCTTCTCGGGCATGACGACGCTTCCGCGATCCCTCTGCATCTGATTTCCCCACAGGGACGGCTTGCCGTTCCCAAAGTGCGGGCTTTCGTCGATTTTGCGGTGCCTCGTCTCAAAGCGCAATTCTCCCGCCTCTCGACCGATGCCGTGGTTCAAAAAGCCGACATTCGTACGTGCCGCGAAAGAGTGTTTTCCGACCAGTGAGTATTGGCGGCGTTGGATGTCTACGAAATAGTCGAGCGACCGTTGCGATGTCGAGCGGTTAATCAAATGCCGAACGTTCGAAGAGGAAGTGCTTGTCACTCTTACGGGGCGTCGCGGTGGACGAGAAGCCACATGGCGGAGAGCGGCGGAGCTTAGCCGCCTAACAGTGGAAAGGGTAGGACGATGATCAGGACGCGGTTGACGAAGCTGTTTAATATTGAGCACCCAATCATCCTTGCGCCGATGACGCCTGCCGCGGGCGCAGACCTGTCCACCGCGGTTGCGGCCGCCGGCGGGCTCGGCTTACTTGGCGGCGGATATGGCGACCGCGCCTGGTTCGAGACGGAGTCAGCGAAAATCACGCGCAACGATGTGGGATGCGGTTTCATCACTTGGTCGGTCGCAAAACAGCCGGAATTGCTCGATTTTGCAATAGAGCGTCATCCGCGCGCGATCATGTTATCCTTTGCTGATCCGGCACCATTTGCAAAGCGCATCAAAAAAGCCCGGGTGCCCCTCATTTGCCAAGTCCATACGGTCGACCAAGCACGGCGAGCCGCCGATGTCGGAGCCGATGTCGTCGTAGCGCAAGGCACGGAGGCGGGCGGCCACGGCCAAACAGCCCGATCGACACTGCCGTTCGTCCCGACGGTGGTAGACGCTCTGAGCAACTACGCACCTGATGTGGTCGTTGTTGCCGCGGGCGGGATCGCCGACGGGCGAGGTCTTGCTGCGGCTCTGATGCTCGGCGCCGAAGGCGCTCTCATGGGCAGCCGCTTTTGGGCAACAAAGGAGGCTCTTATCCATCCAAGTGCCAAAGCCAAGGTGGTGGCAGCTTCGGGCGATGAGACGATACGAACCAGCGTGTACGATATTGTAAGGCAGAGAGCTTGGCCGGAAGGATACACTGGGCGGCTACTGAAGAATGAGTTCATCGCAAAGTGGCATGGCCACGAAGAGAAGCTAAGGGCTCTACAGGCCGACGAACTGGAAAAGGTGGAGGCGGCGTCGCGCGTCGGCGACTTTGACGTGGCGAATGTGACGGTCGGGGAGTCAATCGGCATGATTCATGACTTGCCCGCGGCAGGTGACGTCGTGCGCCGTGTCGTTGCCGAGGCCAAAGTGAGGCTGGCCAAGTATGACCGCGCTTCGTTGGAGTGACCGAACGGGATGGGCTGACGCGCCCCCTCCGACACAGCGAAGCCGTTAGGATCCCTTCGCGGTGCACTCATTTGTTGCGGGGCCAGCAACGTTGCGATCTGCACCCAACCGCTCCAATCTGATGGACGACGAATCCTTAGAAGAGCGCTTCGATGGCAGCGGTGGTCATCGTGTCGATATCTGTGTTTGAGATATCGGTATTGCTTTTAGTGATAGCTCGTCGCAATCGGTCCTTGTGTTCGAAAACAGGCATAAGCCGTTCGGATTCGGCCTTGTAAAACGGGTAGCTTGGATCAAGATAATCACTCGACCAAGCGTGTTGATGCCGAACCGTTCGCTTCAGAAGATAGGGCTTGTTATGGACGCAACCGATCTAAGGGTCTTTGAGGCAGTTGCTCGGCACGGCAGTATGAACCGAGCTGCGGCTGAGCTGAACACTGTCCAATCCAATGTCACTGCGCGCGTAAGAGCGCTGGAGCTTGAGCTCGGTATTCAGCTATTCCAGCGACATGCACGCGGCGTGAAGGTCACGCCGGCCGGGCGCCGCATGCTCCCCTTTTCGGCACGAATAACCAAGCTCCTCAGCGACGCCAAGGCCGCCGCAAGGGATGATGGCACCCCGGGTGGCGTCCTTGAACTCGGCACCCTTGAAACGACCGCGGCGATTCGGCTTCCGTCTGTGCTTGCGAGCTTCACGAAAGCTTACCCAAAGGTTCGTCCAGTGGTGACGACCGGGACGACCTGCAGCCTCATCGAAGACGTTGTCGAGTGCAGACTGGAGGGTGCGTTTGTCGCGGGGCCGGTGGATCATCCAGATCTGCAACAGGAGTGCCTGTTTCGGGAAGAACTCGTCTTGGTAACGCCTCGCTCAATTCGGAGCCTCGAAGAGCTTTCCTCGATCAACGAACTGAAAACAATTGTCTTCCGTGTCGGTTGCTCCTATCGGATAAGGCTTGAAAATCTGCTGAATAAGGTGGGAATACTTGTGGCGCAGCCTTTGGAATTCGGTTCGATCGATGCCATCCTCGGCTGCGTGGCGGCGGGCGTTGGAATTACACTGCTGCCCAAGGGAGTGGTTGTTGCGGCATGGCGGGACGGCCAAGTCGCAGTGCATGAATTGGAGTCCGAGTTTTCTGAAGTGCAGACCGTGTTCATTCGGCGCACAGACGCTTACGTCTCCAGTGCACTCTCTGCCTTTCTTCAGATTGTACGACCTGGCCCCGAGTTGCATGCGGCGGCCGCGGAGTAGTCCGGTCATTGCGAGAGCGTCAAGTTCTGAAAATGGCAGTCGTCCAGGCGCTTTCCATTCCGGCCATTTCTGCCGGGGCCCGAGACGACGGCCGGCCGTCCGCTGACGAAGCAGGGGCGATTGTCTCTTAAACTTCGAAGCCTGCCTAAGGCCCGGAAACCGCGAGTCGCATCTAGTCGGCAAGATGGCGTTTCATCGTGGCGGATGTGAGCGACGCGACCTCGGTCGTCGCTGATTGTCTGGGTACGCAGATCTGATCCGTTCGTGCCTGAGCAGCAGCGATAAGAGATCGCTCGATCGCCGGAATTGATGGCGTCGTCTCCTAGACGGTACCACCCTGCGCAATTCCATCGCGTGATGCTGGCCCCCTTTATCCGACGAGCTCTGCAATTGGTCGAGTAATCTGCGGTGCAGATTGCCTTCTCGAATCTATTCGTTTGCTGATCGCAAATGATAAAGGCACGCTCTTTTCAAATTAAACCAGTTCAATCGTATGGGACGCGGCCAAGGACGTTTACATGCTGATGAAGAATGCGACTTCCGTATCCACAGTAAGCGAGATCGCCGGTTTTGCCGACCGGGCCGTTTCGGGATCTCTCAAGCCTGACGCGCGCAAGCTCTACAAGCGAAATATTCTGGATAGCCTGGGATGCGCGATCTCCGCGCTTCCGGGAGCGCCGTTCGCAGCGCTGCGAGAACAGTTTGCGGAGTACCGGTCCGGCGGGTCATGCACCCTGATCGGCGGCGGTAAGACCGCTCCGGACCAGGCCGCCCTGTATAACTCTGGGTTGGTGCGATATGTCGACCTCCTTGATAGCTACATGTCGCCGGGTGGACTCTGTCATCCAAGCGACAATTTCGGCGCGATCCTGGCTGCTGCCGAGCACGCCAAGGCATCCGGCGAAGACTTCATGCTTGCCCTTGCGGTAGCCTACGAAATCCAATGCCGGTTTACCGCCGTCGTCCCTGTCATGGCGAAGGGGTTCAATCATGCAATTCAGCTCGCAATATCCGCTGCCGCTGGAGCAGGAAAGCTGTTTGGGCTGAACGCTGAGCAGATCGCGCATGCGATCTCGATCGCGACTGTTGACAACATTTCCCTCACTTGCGTTCATGTCGAGCCGGTGTCGCAGTGGAAGGGCTTTTCTCCCGGAATGACCGGGATGCGCGCAGTCTATTCCGCATCGCTCGCTAAGCGTGGCTTCACCGGTCCATCTGGGCTGTTTGAGGGACCGAACGGCTTGCTGCGGATGTTTGATCAAAAGATCGACGTTGATTGGTCGGACGACTCGCTGGAGATCATCAAGCTTACGATCATGAAGAAATTCTGTTCGCTCATTCACGGTCAGCCGGTTCTCGAGGCCGTGCTCAAGTTGAAGCGTGATAATAAGTTGGCGGCCGGCGATATCGAGACCGTCCGTTGCGACATCTTCCAGTCAGGTTTCGACATCGCGGGCGGCGGCGCATTTGGCTCAAAAGACAGACCGCAGACCAAGGAGCAAGCGGATTACAACTTGAAGTACCTGATTGCGGCGGCGCTTCTGGACGATGAGGTCGGGCCTGCGCAGCTCGAGCAGGCGCGTGTCCAGGCCGATGACGCACAAGCCCTGTTGAGTAAGGTAACGATAGCTCCCGACGATGCCTTCACCGCCAGATACCCGCACGAGCTGAACACCCGGATCGCTATCAAGGCCAAAGACGGTCGTACCTTCGATCGCGAGCAGCTTGGATACGAAGGCGGGCTCGGCAACCCAATGTCATGGGAACGCACGGTCGAGAAGTTCAATTGGCTGAGCGAGCCATTTGCAGATGAAGCACTGCGTAACAGTATCATCAAGGCGGTCGAGAAGATCGACGAGCGACCGATCTCTGATTTGATGGATATCCTTGGGAAAGTGAACCCCAAGGCGGTCCACCCTGCGCTTCACCCAGGAATTCAATAGTCATTCGCGTCAACCAAGGAGTATCCCGATGTCAATGATTTCTTGCGACATGCGGTACGGCCGCTCGGATGAGCAGAAGCGAGCACTTTCGGCCGGCCTGCTGCGTGTCGTCAGCGAAGCGACGGGTGAACCGGCCAACAACATCTTCTTTGTCATCAGAGAGGGGCGAGGCATTAACTTCGTCGAGCATGGGCAGCACCTGCCCGAATTTGTCGAAGGCAATGCCAACGACAAAGAGCTCATTGCTCGCCTGAAATAAGAAAGGGAGGCAACTATGCCCTACATTGAATGTCATATCGCAGCGGGTCTCACCAAGACCCGTAAGACGCAGTTGATCCGTGACATCGTAAAGGTTACCCACGAATCGATCGGCTCCGATCCGAAGATCATCAATGTTCTCCTGTTTGAGCATCCCGCCGACAACATGAGCATTTCCGGAAGGATTCACGGCGAGGAATAGCTTAACTGGCAGGAAGCGGCTTCGAGCGGCCTCGCCAGCACAGAGGAGCCCAGGCTAAGCGCAGCGGCCCGGGCAAGATAGGTGCGGGCTGCCGAGCGGAGGGGGCGCTTCGGTTGTCGGTCCGATATCCCGAAACGTAGTGAAAGATCAAAATGACGAACAGCGTGAGTACCGCAGGGCAACGAATTCGCTCGGTAACGACCCGCGGAGTGATGGTCCCGCTGAAATTTACGCTGGGAACGAGCGCGGCCGTTGTGAGGGCAGTGCCGCTGTTGCTCGTCGATTTGCTGAATGAAGATGGCGTGACGGGCAAGGCCTACACGTTTTGCTACCGGCCCTCGGGCGCGACTGCCATATCCTCACATCTGTACGAGGCGGTCGAACTCCTCAAGGGCAAGAACGCCACACCTTTTGAGGCATCGCAGACCCTCGCGCGCCAGTTTGCACTACTCGGCGTGACCGGCGCCGTGCGAATGGCTCTTTCACTGCTCGATATGGCCATGTGGGACGCGGCTGCGCAGATGCATCGTGCTCCGCTGTCCGCCCTACTCGGGTCAGGGCCTAAATCGCTACGCGCGTACGACAGCCGCGGGCTTGGGCTGATGGAGCCGGATAGCCTTGCCAAAGAGGTGAGGGCGCTTCTGGAGAGCGGTTTAGGAGCGGTTAAGGTCCGGCTCGGATACCCCACGCTTTTTGAGGACTTGGCCGCGTTGCGGGCTGTCCGCAAGAGCGTTTCCGGCGCAGATATTGCAATCATGGTGGACTACAATCAGGCCCTGACACCCGCGGAAGCAGTTCTTCGTGGACGAGAGCTGGAAAAAGAGGGGATCTACTGGCTCGAAGAGCCGATAGCCCACGATGACTATGTGGCGAGCGCCGCACTGGCGCGTGAACTGAAGGTTCCGGTCCAGATCGGCGAAAACCTCAACGGCCCGGATGCCCTGTTGCGTGCCGTCACGACCGGCGCGAGCGACTACGTCATGGTCGACGTCGCGCGGATTGGCGGCGTAACCGGCTGGCTGTATGCGGCCGGCATCGCTGCAGCCCAGGGTATCGAAATGTCGTCGCATCTGATGCCGGAAGTCAGCACGCATCTTCTTTGCGCCACGCCCACCGCCCATTGGCTTGAGTATGTTGATTGGGCAGATGCGATCGTCGAAGAACCATTGATAATCCGCGACGGAATGGTTCTCACGCCGGAGAGTGCCGGCAGCGGGATCTCATGGGACGAGGCCAAGCTAAAGCGCCTTGCTGCAATCTGAGTCCGGACAAAGAAGACCCCCAACGCCATGGCTCCCGAAACGCGCGAGTTGTTGCGGAGCTGTATCCAGTCGGACGGATACTAGATCGTCAGGAGCGCTCTGAGCAGCGAGGTTCGAGCGATCGTTTCGGCTGATATCGGTTCTCTGAAAGACTCGTCGGCTACAACAAAACGTGGTTTGGCCACCAAGAGATATAAGTGCCAGTTTGCCGCGCGTTCCGCTCCTACATTCGGCGGCGGGAAATGTGATGATCAGATCGGGGAAACGTTATGGATCGAAGGAATCTCTTGAAGACGGTTACGTTGGCGGGATCGGCACTTGCCTTGCCGGCACTTGTCACGCCGGCCATGGCGGACAAGAAGAGCGCAGCCGCACCGTTGATTGAAAAGTTTGCAGCGACTTTGAGCGCGCACGACCTCACGGCGTTCGCGGCGCTGTTCTCTGATAATTACGTCAACCACCAGCTCAGCGCGGCCGCACCGCCGCCGCCGCAGGGCAAGTCGCCGAAGCAGGGGACGGTGGCAGTTTTTACTGCGCGGCTGGCGGGAATACCGGACCTCAAGGTGGAGATCGAGTCCACGGTCGCGTCGGGCGATCGTGCGGCCGCAAGCTTCGTCTATAGCGGCACCCACAATGGCCCGCTTTCGGGAGTTGCGCCAACCGGTCGCGCAATCCGATTCACCTCCTGCGATATCTTCAGGGTTCAGGGCGGCCTGATTGTCGAGCATTGGGGCATGGGCGATATCGCCGGAGTCCTGGCGCAATTGAAGGCCTGACCGGCAACTGTTCAAGCCTTTACCTCAGTGTTTGCGAGAGTCACATCTCCTCGGGTGACGCCCGGCTAAAACGGGCTATTTCAACCGGCGGGATTGTGATTCGAAATCCAGCACCGCTGAAGACTTCAACGACCCAGTTTTCAGCGCCGTCGGGACACTCGATTTCGTGCCCGACGGCGTATTTTTTTGATAATCGGCAGACAGGTGCCCCGAGCGGCGTCATCCGGCCGCTGGCAAGCCAAAAATTGATCCCGAGTTCCTTTAGGTCCAACCGTTTGGCTTCGACAGGTTAGAGCTCACCCGTGAGAAACTGGGCACGTCCCAGCCCAAATGACCAATCCTCATCGGTGTTCGTTACGAACGTCACGACAACGTCGCTCGACGAAATGCCGCATTGATCGGCAAGCCGTTCCACCAACGAACTGTAGAATGTTTGCTTCATCACGCGGTTGCGAGGGCGCGTCGTGATTTGAAGGATAAGCAGGTTGGGTGTGCGCTTGATACCAAGGCCCGTGTCCTCGATGATCATTCTAGAAGGCGGGTGCTCCCTCACGATTTGATAGCGGTCGCGATGAGGTACGTTGAATGTTTCGACCAACACCTCATGGGTGACGTCTAGTATCTTTCTGAGCTGCCGTTCCGAACGTCCCTCAACAAGATCGAAGCACAAAAGGGGCATTATCCATTCTCCGTGTCGCTATGGGTTGTCGCTTCGTCTTCGAGAGCGCGATCGCGGCAGTAGATCGAGTGTTGAAACCGACAGGTTTTCGCCGCCGTTTTCCTGGTCGGCCCGCTGCTGGGTGAGCAGCGGGCCGGCCGTCCCGATCATGACATTGTGGGCATCACGAACTCGGCGCCGGCGCGAATGCCGGTTGGCCAGCGGCTCGTGATCGTCTTCATCCGGGTATAGAAGCGGACGCCTTCCGGGCCGTGCATATGATGGTCGCCGAAGATCGACGCCTTCCATCCACCGAAGGAATGGAATGCCATCGGTACCGGGATCGGGACGTTGATGCCGACCATGCCGATCTTGATCTTGTGCGCGAATTCCCGCGCCGCGTCGCCGTCACGCGTGAAGATCGAGGTGCCGTTGCCGAATTCGTGCTCGTTGATCATGCGCGCGGCGGTGTCGTAGTCGGGCGCTCGGGCAACAGACAGCACGGGGCCGAAGATCTCTTCCTTGTAGATCTTCATGTTCGGCGTGACGTGATCGAACAACGAGCCGCCGATGAAGTAACCGTCTTCGTAGCCCTGCATGTTGAAGCCGCGCCCGTCGACGAGCAGCTTGGCACCCTCTGCGACGCCGGCGTCGATATAGCCCCTGACCTTGTCCAAGTGCTGCTTCGTGACCAGCGGACCCATTTCCGCTTCCGGATCCGTGCCGGGTCCGATCTTGAGACCGCGGATCTTCGGCTCCAGCGCCGAGATCAGCCGGTTCGCGGTTGTCTCGCCGACCGGCACCGCGACCGAAATCGCCATGCAGCGCTCACCGGCCGAGCCAAAAGCGGCGCCCATCAGGGCATCGACCGCCTGGTCCATGTCGGCGTCCGGCATGATGATCATGTGGTTCTTGGCACCGCCCAGCGCCTGGCAGCGCTTTCCGGTGCTGGCGGACGTCTCGTAGATGTACTTTGCGATCGGCGTGGATCCCACAAAGCTGATCGCCGAGATGTCGGGATGGTGCAGCAGCGCGTCGACGGTCTCCTTGTCGCCATGGACCACCCCGAATACGCCGTCGGGCAGACCCGCTTCCTTGAGCCATTCTGCCACGATCACGGACGCCGACGGATCGCGCTCGGAGGGCTTCAGGATGAAGGTGTTGCCGCAGGCAAGAGCCACGGGAAACATCCACATCGGCACCATGGCGGGGAAATTGAACGGGGTAATGCCGGCGACCACGCCGAGAGGCTGGCGCACCGAGTAACTATCGACGCGCGTTCCGACGTTCTCGGTGATCTCGCCCTTCAACAGCTGCGGGGCCGCCGTCGCGAACTCGACGACCTCCATGCCGCGCTGAATTTCGCCGACCGCGTCGGAGTGGACCTTTCCATGCTCGGCGACGATAATGTCCGCGAGCTGGCTGGTCCGTTCCTCGAGGATTCTGAGGAAACGGTTGAGGATCCTCGCTCGTCGCAAGGGCGTTGTCGCCGCCCATCCCGGCGCGGCCTTCACTGCCGCTGCGACGGCATCCGCCACATCCGCGGCGTTCGCGATCGGCACCGTTGCCGCTTGCTCGCCGGTCGCAGGATTGAAGACGAACGATGACCGCTCGTTACGGCCAGACACGCGCCGGCCATTGATATAATGCTGAACTTTCGTAACCATGATGAACCTCCTTGTTTTCCGCAAGCGCCATATGAAACGCCGAAGTCTGCACATCAACGAGAACTATCGCGCATTCGTTGTGCGGAAATTCAAGTCAAGGGGCGGGATCAGCAGTGACGCGGCATTTGCGTGGATCGTCACAGCCAAGGCCGTGCCGATCGCGCTGATGACGTCCAATCGTTGAGTGGAATTTCCGCCTCTCTCGACAAAGATCCAGCGGATCATCGCAAGGCCATTGGGCAGCGTGGGCTTGCGTAGCTCCAGCCAAGAGTGATGCGACCTCAGAGGTTGCGGCGGATTTCGCGCACGCCGCGGCCGAGCTTCCGGCGCAGCAGCGCGCGCAATGTCACGCCTTCGGCATAGCCGACCTCGGCCGCAATTTGATCGACGCTGGCACGGCCGGTTGTAAGCAGGTGAACGGCCCGCTCGATTCGCAAATCCTGGAGGTATTCGAGCGGAGATTTGCCGAGCACGCCCTGCATCCGGCGCGCCAGCGTACGCTTGCTGGTGGCGAGCTCCGCGGCAGCCTGATCCAGCGAGAATCCCTCGGCCAGCCGCTGCCGCGCCCACCGTTCGAACTTGTGCACCAGTGGATCGCCGTGGACTACGTGCCCAGGTATCGCGTAGGCGGCCTGCGAGTTGCGGACGTCGGCCATCAAATACTTGCCCGTAAGGTCGGCCAGCGCAGGGTCGGCGCGTCGGATCAAGGTCAGCGCCAGATCCAGATGGCTGAGCGCCGCGCCAGCGGTGACGACCGTATTGGACTGAACGATGATTTTCGACTCGTCGAGTCGCACATGCGGATATCGCTCTCGGAACAGAGGCGCCAGCCACCAGGTGGTGGTTGCTTCTTTGCCGTCGAGCAAGGCCGCTTCCGCCAGCACGAAGGTTCCGACGCAGGCGGCCGCAGCCAGCGCACCACGCTCCGACCATTTGCGCAACACCGCACCGGCCTCGCGCACTTCGCCACTGGCCAGCATCTGTACTAGCGGCTTCGGCATGATCCGGTTGACGGCTGGCATCACCACCGCATCGGGCTTCTGCGCGCGTACTGCCGAGGTCACTGGAACATTCAGGCCCTGCGCCGTTGTGACGGTCTCACGCAAACCGACCACTTTCGTCTTGAAGCGCACCGAGGAAATGCCGTGCATTTCCGCCAGCGCGTTGGCGAAGGCAAAGGCGTCGAGGACCGCGGCGAGACCGGTGTCGAGTACGTCGTTCAGAGCAAGGACATGGATGCGCATGGCAAAAACGATATCAGAATTAGGCGTTTTGCCAACACTTGGACGACCGACTCAGCTCGGATTTGCAATCCAGGACGTCTCGAAAATTAGCTGAATCCGGATATGTGTTGGCCTAATCGGTATCAAAATTGGCAATTCTGCCAATACGAGCTGAGCCGATTATCTCATAGAGATGCATCCACTCTGGAGTTTTGGCAATCAACGAGTGGAGAAGAACAATGGCGCTCAAGTGTGGGTTATTCGTCCGGCTGGAAGCCAAGCCAGGCAAGGAACGGGCGGTGAAGGATTTTCTCGTCAGTGGCCTCGACCTGACAAATCAAGAGGCGGGCACGCCGGTCTGGTTCGCCCTGCAGCTCTCGCCGACGACGTTCGGCGTGTTCGACGCCTTTACCAGCGAAGAAGATCGCCAAGCACATCTCGCTGGCAACATGGCCAAGGCCTTGATGTCGCGGGTCGAGGAAATGCTGGCAAAACCGCCGTCAGTCGAGCCGGTCGACGTTCTGGCCGTGAAAAATCAGTCGGCCTGATCTTGGCGTCTGCCAAGCCAGACGCGAACTCGCCTCTATCAACCCTGATTGGTCATCACCGGTCACCGCCCGGCGCCGAGATGGTCCTGCGAAACGGGCAAACTGAAACATACCAGGAGACTCCCATGTCCTTACTACGAAAGACTTCCGCGATTGCGCTCGTGCTTGCCATGACTGGTGCGGTCGCCCACGCCCAGACGAAGCCGGCTGCGAAGGAAGTTGTCATCGTCCATGGCGCACTGGCGGATGGCTCCGGCTGGCGCGCCGTCTACGACATCCTGACCAAGGATGGTTTCCATGTGACGATCGTGCAGGAGCCGCTCACCGGCCTCGCCGAGGACGTCGATGCCACCAAGCGCGTCATCGATCAGCAGACCGGTCCCGTCGTGCTGGTCGGTCACAGCTATGGCGGCTCGGTGATCACTGAAGCCGGTGCCGACCCCAAGGTCAGCGCCCTCGTCTATGTGGCCGCCTTGCAGCCCGACAAGGGAGAGGCCAGCGGCGCGCTGATGTCGAAGTTCGCCGCGCCGAACGATGCCATGCGGGTGTCCGTCAACAAGGCTACTCCGGACAACAAGTATTTCTTCATCCCGGCGGCGAAGTTCCGGGAAACCTATGCTCAGGACGTCCCGGCGGAGCAAGCTCAGTTCATGGCCGACTCGGAGCAACAGCTTGCTCAGAAAGCCATGGGTGCGCCGCTCTCGGTGGCGGCATGGCACAACAAGCCCAGCTACGCCATTCTGACCACTGAGGATCACGTGATCAGCCCTGAGCTTCAGCGCTGGATGTACAAGCGCTCGGGCGCCAAGGTCACGGAAGTGCCCGCAAGCCACGCTGTTTTCGTCTCTCAGCCCGCCGCGATCGCCCGCGTGATCGAGGACGCCGCGAAGTAGATGAAGAACTGGCGATCACGCCGCTGATCGCCTCATTCTGCTCAAAGTGCGCATACTTTGCGGTCCACCGACAGGTGAAGTATGTGCGCTTGGCAGGTAGCACGTCCGAAGCGCCGGAGCATGGTGTGGCCGCAGTTCCCAGCCCCGATCGGCCTGTCGTTGAGCGCTGGTACTTCCGCCATGCCGCGCTCGTGCGTGCGACGCATTGGATCAACGCCGTCTGCTTCGTGCTGCTCCTGATGAGCGGACTGCAGATCTTTAATGCCCATCCCGCGCTTTATGTCGGCGAGCAATCGGACTTTGACCATCCGGCCATGTCGATCCGTGCGCGCCTATCCGAGAACGGCCTCGTCGGGGAGACGATGTTCGCCGGCCATTCCTTCGACACGTCGGGCATACTCGGTATCTCGAACGAGGACGGCCAAATCTCGCAGCGTGCCTTTCCCAGTTGGATCACGATCCCGAACAACCAGGATCTGGCGACTGGCCGGCGTTGGCATTTTTTCTTTGCCTGGCTGCTGGTGTTGAATGGTCTCGTCTATTTTACCTGGGGCTGCGTAAGGCGACATTTCGACCGGGATCTTCTTCCCAGCCGTCGCGAGCTCAGCCATGTCGGCAGGGAGGTCCTTGAGCATCTGCGCCTGCGCTTCCCACGCGGTGCAGCGGCGAGGCGGTACAATGTGCTGCAGCAGCTGACCTATCTCATGGTCGTCTTCGTCCTGTTCCCGTTGATGATCCTCACAGGCCTTACGATGTCGCCAGGGATTGATAGCGCCGTACCGCAGCTGCTCACGCTGTTCGGCGGGCGCCAGTCGGCGCGGCTGATTCACTTCCTCGTCGCATCGAGCCTCACGTTCTTCGTTATTGTACATCTCGTGATGGTGCTGGCCTCCGGTGTCTGGAATAATCTGCGCTCAATGATCACCGGCTGGTACGATCTCGGCAATCCGAGGACGCCAGATGTCGCTTGAACATCCACGGCGTCGCGATCTGTGGTGGGCATTTGCGGCAATCAGTGGCCTCGCTTTGTCGGGCAGTGGCCGTGTCGCCGTCGCACCGCGCATCCGTTCTGTCCTCAATGCGGCAAGCAGCTTCACTTATAAAATGCAGCGCCTCCTCATCGGGGCTCATCGGCTCGCGCCCGAATATAGTGAGGCCGACATCTCGCCGGCGTTTCGCCCCAATGGTTCAATTGATCCGCAGGACGAGGACTACCTCAAGCTCGTCGGCAATCATTTCGTCGATTGGCGCCTGAAGGTTCACGGCCTCGTTGAGCACGAACTGTCGCTGTCGCTTGAACAGTTGCGTGCCCTGCCCACACGGACCCAGATCACCCGGCATGATTGCGTCGAAGGCTGGAGCTGCATAGCCAAATGGTCCGGCGTGCCGCTCTCGGAAATCCTGTTGCGCGCTGGCGTAAGACCAGAGGCACGCTTTGCCATATTCCATTGCGCCGACACCTTGGACGATGGCGAATCTGCTGATCCCGAGAACATCCGCTACTATGAGAGCATCGATCTGATCGATGCTGCGCATCCGCAGACGATTGTCGCATATGATATGAACGGCGCGCCGCTGACCGTCCGCCACGGTGCACCGCTGCGATTGCGCGTCGAGCGGCAGCTCGGTTATAAGATGGCGAAATACATCATGCGTATCGAACTGGTGCAAAGCCTTTCCGGCCTGCATGGCGGCCAAGGCGGCTATTGGGAAGATCGCGGCTATGAGTGGTACGCGGGGATCTGAGCGAATCCTTATCATAAACCGCCGGAATCCTGGTCTCTTTCCGCGGGCAAAAGCCACGAGTTAGGCACTGGACGTCGCGGCGACCACTACTGTGGGCTACCGACGATCACCTTTCGCTTTTGGCGCCGCTGGCGTAGCCCTGCTTGTTTCCACAGATTCGATATGGAATGTTGAAGTCTGCACATCATCAGAAAATTCGCGGTGTGCTTTGCGGGAATTGAACTCGATGGATTGGGACCGCATCCGCATATTCCTAGAGGTCGCCCGCACGGGTCAAATTCTCGGTGCCGCTCGGCGCTTGGGTGTAAACCACGCGACCGTTGCACGGCAACTCACCGCGCTTGAGCAGGAACTGAAAACCCGGCTGGTCGAACGGCGTACAACGGGCTGTGTCCTGACAAGCGCAGGCGAGGCCCTCGTCGCCGCGGCGGAGCGTGCCGAATCCGAATTCCTTCAGGTCGGCACCCAACTTGGCCGATCATCGGACGCCATCTCTGGCACGGTCCGCGTCGGCGCTCCCGATGGATTGGGTAACTACTTTCTGGCCAGCCAACTCGGCGCGCTCGCCGCGCAGCACCCCGACCTGCTCATTCAACTTGTTCCGCTACCGCGGACATTCTCGCTGTCGAGGCGGGAGGCCGACATTGCGATCACCTTGGACCGTCCGAAGCAAGGGCGACTGATCGTCAAGAAGCTTACGGACTACACGCTCAGTGTTTACGGTGCAGAGAGCTATCTGAAGCGCTTAGGACCAATCCGAAAGCAAGCCGATCTCGCCGGCCATCTTTTCGTGACGCATGTTGAGGATTTCGTCTACAGCCGAGCGCTCGACTATGCGTCTTCTCTCGGAAAAGTCATGACCAGGCACTACGAATGTGGGAGCGTTGTAGCGCAAATGGAGGCGGTGAGAGGCGGTCACGGCGTGGGCATACTGCACGACTACGCTGCGCGACGGTTTCCGGAGCTCAAGCGATTGCTACCGGAGATTAACTTTGTACGGAGTTATTGGCTGATTTCCCATCCCGACACTCACCACACACGCAGAGTGTCGGAGGTCCACGCGCACATCGTGGCGAGCGTGCGCTCAGCCCGCCGGGAATTCATGAATTGATCAGTTTACTCCTCTCCCATTGTTTGATTCCGCACTGTTGCGCGTTTCGGAACAGAAGTTTCAGCCCAACGACTGTTCGAACAAAAATACGAATCGGTAGATTTAGTGTGCCGGGCACGAAGTCAATGATATCAGGGACTACGACCGAATTTCAGCAGGCTTTCGAGTCTCAGAAGGCTTCGATCGGTCTAGATGGTGCTGCGGTATACGTGGCGCATCCCCTCCAGAATAGAACTACGTCAGAACTCCATCGGTGGGCCGACGCCGCTGTAGATGAGATTCTACAGATGATAGCGCGTGACCAGTCCAAGAAGAGTATACCTGAAACGGCTTAACGGATTGCGGGTTCGAGACGGCGGTTGCCGAACTCAGCTCCTGGCTGAGTTCGGCTGCGATGACCTGCTGCAAGCCAATGGCTTGTTGCACGACAAGCTTCTGGCTCGGCCTTGCCACCGGCGCTCTGGTATGGGTGCGCATTGTTCCAGTTTCAGGAACAGAACGTGCCGGACAACGGCCATTCGAGGTGAGCCCAACTCGCACTAGGTTTGCTGCATCAGACGTGGACCGTCTGGCGGGTGGTAATGACGTCGTCCGCTGATGAATGAGGCAGGCATGGGAACAGAGCAGAAGGTCGCCGTCATCACCGGTGCATCGCAGGGCTTCGGCGCCGGACTCGTGAAGGCGTACAGCGATCGCAATTACCGTGTGATTGCCAACTCACGCTCCATCAAGCCCAGCACGGATCCGGACATCTTGACGATCGCGGGCGACGTCGCGGACCCCAAGACGGCTGATCGCATCGTCGAGGAAGGCTTGGCACGTTTCGGACGTATCGACACCCTCATCAACAATGCGGGGATATTCATCGCCAAGCCGCTGATCAATTATACCGAGGAAGATTATGCTTCGGTCGTTGCGATCAATCTTGGAGGCTTCTTCCGGATCACCAAACGCGTTGCGGCCGAAATGTTGAAGCAAGGCTCCGGCCATATCGTGCAGATTACGACCAGCCTCGTCGATCACGCCAACAGCAATGTTCCCTCGGTCCTCGCCTCGCTAACCAAGGGTGGGCTAAACGCAGCCACGAAGTCGCTCGCGATCGAGTATGCAAAAAAGGGAGTCCGGGTTAACGCCGTTGCTCCCGGTGTCATGAAGACGCCAATGCATGCTCCCGAAAAGTATGAATTTCTTGCAAAGCAACATCCTGTCGGGCGGATGGGAGAAATTCAGGACGTCGTCGACGCGATCCTCTTTCTCGAAAACGCTCCCTTCGTCACCGGCGAGATTTTACACGTCGACGGCGGCCAGAGCGCCGGTCGCTGATCTCTATGGAGCGGCGGCCGGTGCCAGTTCTCCGGTTCGCTCTTCTGGACCGCGGGTTGGGTTCCCGGGCTATTGGCGGACTCAGACCTTTCAACCGGACCGGTACTTCACCGGGCAAGCGTCCCGATTTGATAATCGCGGTTCGCCGCTTTGAGCTGGGATGCCATCAGCTCGGCGTTGGCGACCCCGGGCCGGTAAAGGCGGAAACGAGCCGACGCGAACTCTAACGGAGCGAAATTCCCAGTGTTTGTTCGCGGCGAGAGCACGCCGGCAACGTCTTGGGAGGAGGTACTATGCAGCGAACACCTATTCAGGCTTCGAAGAAGGGGCCTCTCGAGGGCATTACGGTCCTCGATTTCTCGCGGGTCTTGGCCGGACCGTATTGCACGATGGTTCTGGCCGATCTCGGCGCGCGCGTTATCAAGATCGAGAAGTTCGGCACCGGCGACGATACGCGCGCGTTCGGCCCATTCGTCGACGGCGAGTCGGCCTACTTCATGTGCTTCAATCGGGGCAAGGAGAGCATTGTTCTCGATATCAAGTCGCCGCGCGACAGAGAGTTGCTCGAGCGGCTGCTGGACAAGGCCGATGTGGTCGTCGAGAACTTTCGTCCCGGCGTCATGGACCGGCTTGGTTATGGCGCCGAACGGCTCGCCAAAACTCACCCGCACATCGTCTATGCGTCGATTTCGGGATTTGGCCATACGGGGCCCTTCAGTGATCTGCCCGGTTACGACATGGTCGTGCAAGCCATGGGCGGAGTGATGAGCTTGACGGGATGGCCGGACGGCCCGCCGTCGCGTGTCGGGACCAGCTTTGGTGACCTCGGCGCCGCTCTTTTCGCGACAGTCGGCATCCTTTCCGCTCTCTACAAGCGCGTACAAAACGCGCAAGGAACGCGTGTGGATATCGGCATGCTTGACTGCCAGGCGGCTCTGATGGAGACGGCTCTGGCACGCTATGACGTGGAAGGTAAGATACCTGGCCGTACCGGAGACAGTCACCCTTCATTGGCTCCGTTCGAAAGCTTCGCCGCAAAGGACGGGCGCGTCATCATAGCCGCGGGCAACGACACGCTTTTCATGCTGATGGCAGACGCGCTTGGATCGCCTGCGCTGGCACTGGATCCTCGTTTCATGAGCAATGATCTAAGGTGCAGCAATCGCCCCGCTATGATTGCGACCATCGAGGCGATCACCACGCGCGAGCCTGTTGAGCACTGGGTCGCAAAACTCAATGAGGCCGGTGTTCCTTGTTCACCGATCAACACGATTGACAAGCTGTTTGATCACCCGCAACTCAAGGCGCGGAACATGATCGTGAAGGTGAGAGGTGAGGGCGACCGTCACATCCGTACTGCCGGCAACCCGATCCGTCTAAGCGGATACGCCGAAAACGATATCGAAACGCCCTCTCGTTCGCCGGGCCTTAATCAGCACCGCGAAGCAATTCTGAACGAGCTCATGGCGACACACGGCGCTTATGCGACCGCAGTTGCCGGAGGCGTCAACCCCGATGATGTTGATGCAGGTGGCTCGCTGCCGCGAGCGGCCGAATGACACGGGCATCTCCCAAACGTAGGAAACAGGCCATGAGCAATACTGTCGCGCCCATCCGTAAGGACGGCCCATCCTCCTCCGAACAGCCCGCCGTAACGCCCGCGACGAGCTCGCCGCAGACGATTATCGTGGAGCGCCGCGATCGCGTAGGTCTCATTACCTTGAACCGGCCGAAGAGTTTGAATGCCCTGAACGGTCAACTGGCGATCGAGGCATTGGCGGCATTGAAGGCGTTCGATGCCGACGATCGAGTCGGATCGATCGTGATCACCGGCAGTGCGCGCGCCTTTGCTGCCGGGGCAGATATTGCAGAAATGGCCGAGAAGCCCTTCACCGATTTCTACATGAATGATTTTCTCGGACCTTGGGATGACGTCAAATCCATTTCCAAGCCGATCATAGCGGCGGTCGGCGGGTTTGCGCTTGGGGGCGGCTGTGAGCTGGCGCTGCTCTGCGATTTCATTATTGCATCGGAAGACGCTCAATTCGGCCAACCGGAGATCAAGCTCGGTATCTTGCCCGGTATTGGAGGGTCACAGCGACTAACCCGCGCGGTCGGAAAATCGCTTGCTATGGATCTCGTTCTGACCGGCCGTACCATTGGGGCCGCCGAGGCGAAGGCTGTCGGTCTCGTTGCGCGAGTCGTCCCAAGCAGCGATCTTCTACAGGCTGCGCTGGAAGCCGCGCATACCATCGCCGGCTACAACGCGCCGGCCGTCAAGATGGCCAAGGAAGCCGTTAATCGTGCGTTCGAAGGACCCCTTTCGGAAGGGCTGCGGCATGAACGTCTTCTGTTTCAGGCAGCGTTTGCGACCGAAGGGCAGAAGGAAGGCATGAACGCCTTCGTCAACAAGCGGGCGCCGGTCTTTCGCCACCGCTGACCGCTCGCTGTTCCGGGTGCTGCGGTCTGTGATCCGGACGCGCAAGCCCTACGTGGGGCGCACCGCGACCCCCAACAATGGAGAAGACGGTGGTTTCCAGCACTGAACTGGATGGCGACTACGACTACATTGTTGTGGGCGCTGGGTCTGCCGGGTGCGTTGTCGCCAACCGATTGTCGACCGATAAAAGGAAACGGGTTCTTGTCCTGGAAGCCGGCGGCAAGGACAACTGGATCTGGTTTCACATTCCGGTTGGCTATCTGTTCGCGATCGGCAATCCGCGTTCGGACTGGATGTTCGAGACCGAAACCGAAGCGGGGCTGAACGGCCGTTCCCTTAAATATCCGCGCGGCAAGGTGATTGGCGGCTCGTCCGCGATCAATGCCATGATTTCCATGCGCGGACAGGCGTCGGACTATGATCATTGGCGCCAACTCGGTCTCACCGGCTGGGGGTGGGACGATGTCCGTCCGGTGTTCAAGCGCCTCGATGACCATTTCCTGGGTGAATCTGAGTATCATGGCGTCGGCGGCGAGTGGCGCGTGGAACGGCCAGGTGTGAAGTGGGATATCCTCGATAGCGTGGCGGAAGCGGCAGTCGAGATGGGCATCCCAGCGACGACCGATTTCAACACGGGAGACAATACGGGTGTCGGCTACTTCCACGTCAATCAGAAGCGAGGCTTTCGCTGGTCATCGGCGCGCGGCTTCCTCAAGCCAGTACTTCATCGTACCAATCTGCGTCTTGAAACAGGCGTTTTGGTCGAGAAGGTGCTGTTCGACGGCAAGCGTGCTGTGGGTGTCCGATTCCAGCAGCAGGGGCGGACGACCGATGTTCGTGCGAAAGGCGAGGTGATCCTATGTGCCGGCTCGGTCGGTTCGCCCCAGATCCTTCAACTATCCGGCGTCGGACCGGCGGAATGGCTCGGCGAACTTGGCATTTCCACCGTCGCCGACAGGCCTGGTGTTGGGCGTAATCTGCAAGACCACCTACAGCAAAGAGCAATCTACCGGGTCCACGGCGCCAAGACACTCAACGAGACCTATCACTCGCCGATTGGACGAGCACTGATGGGGCTTGAGTATGCATTGTTTCGGCGCGGTCCTCTTACGATGGCGCCGTCCCAGCTTGGGATCTTTACAACCTCATCGTCCCACTTCGATCGTCCAAACATCGAGTTTCACGTTCAGCCTCTCTCGCTCAATAAGTTTGGCGAGCCGTTGCACCGCTTTCCTGCGATCACGGTCGCGGCCTGCAATCTCCGGCCGACGTCCCGCGGTACCATCCGGCTGCGCTCAGTGGATCCCTCGGCCAAGCCCATTATCGCGCCGAACTATCTTTCGACCGACGACGATCGCCGCGTGGCGGCCGACGCCATTCGCGTTACACGCCGTCTGATGAAGCAAGCGGCGCTCCGCCGTTTCCGCCCTGAGGAGTTTATCCCAGGCTTGTCGGTTGATGACAGCGAGAGCGCTCTTGCCAAGGCCGCCGGCGATATCGGAACGACCATCTTTCATCCGGTTGGCACAGCGAAGATGGGCTTGGAGCACGATCCGCTCGCGGTTGTGGATCGGCACCTGCGCGTGATTGGTCTGGATGGGTTGCGCGTTATCGATGCGTCGGTGATGCCGACGATAACTTCGGGTAACACGAATACGCCGACAATCATGATTGCCGACAAAGGCGCAAACTTTGTTCTGTGGGACGCCGCCTAGATCGATGCGCTGAGCCTTCAAAAAGGAACCCGGCCGAAGCCGGGTCGAGGTACCCCACGGCATGGCTATTCGCCGTGGAAAGGAGCCGCAAATGACCGGCGCCAAGAGCCACCGGTCCACGAGATCGATACCGTATCGATCTGCGCGAGGCTCTTGAGCGCGGCATAACTCAGCTATGAAGATGGAAGACCTTGTTCATGATCTGCCACTTCCCGTCCGTCTTGAGCAGCGTGAACATGTCGGTGAAGCGTGATCCCTTCCAGTTGTCGATCTCCAAACGCACATTCGCGATCGTGCCGACGATGTCGATTTCTGAAATGCGAGATTGGATTCCCGTGGCCGCTCCGTTCTGGTCGTTCCAGTCGAACAGCCCCTGAATTGGCCCCGCAAACAAGTCGGGCCCGACATATCCGAAAATCGTCGCGTCCTTGTGGAAGGCGGGCTTCATATCGTTTCCTTTGCCCGACTTGGCGCCGTCCAGATAGTGTTGAACGACCTTCGTGATGGCTTCATAGTCACCCAAGTTCGTAGCTGTGCCACTCATCTTTTACTCCCTTGTGAAATCTAGCGGTGGCGCCATGGCCGAAGTGGAAAACACCCGCCGGCGCCCCTAACTGCTGGCGCCGTCGCAGTAGGAGCTCGCCCGCAATTTCCAGCCATAACCTAGTAAGACACCAGTGCTCCTCACAGCGCCGGTGCAGGCAAAGCATATGGTACCGGTTCGCAGCGATGTTGAGCTGATGGGCATTCTCTAAAACGCAGTGCGCGACAACACGCGCGCAGTCCGCTTCCCGTAAGGCCGCCTGGCCAAGGAGCTAGGCACTATGGCTGGCCTCACTTCCTGGAAAGCGTCAAAGCGCCTTCGCCAGCCTCGAAATTCCCTCTTCGATCGCCGTTTCCGACAATGCCGCGAACCCGAGCAGAAGATATCTATCGCAATTCTCGAGGTAATCCGCGTCGCCGATATTCTGGTCGCGCAACGTGTAAACGCCGATCTGCTGCTTCAACATGAGCGTCTGCAACTTGACGGCGCTCGGAAAATCCGGCGGCAACTCCCACACTAGGTGCGTGCCGCAATGTACCGGGTTTATCTGGACGGATCCGATATGCTTTTGAAGCGCCAGGATCAAGCAGTCGCGCCGCGCCATATAAGTCTTGCGGATTTTTCTCAGATGCTTTTCAAAGGCACCGGTCTCGATAAAATCGTTCAGCACCGCCTGCTCAAGCCAAGGGACGCCGGTGCACGGAAAGCCGTGATCGAGCAATGAAGCGGCATGAACGGCCGGATCAACCAGATGCGGCGGTAGGACCATGTAGCCCACTCTCAGCCCTGGGCCGATGGAAGCTGCAAACGAGCCAACATAGACGACCCGCCCGTGGGTATCGAGACTCTTCAGAGGGGGCGGCGGTGAACCCTGATACCTGATCTCGGTGTCGAAATCGACTTCGATAATGTGAGAGTCCGTTTGATCGGCCCAGTTCAGCAGAATGTCGCGTCGGGAAGCTGACAGCATGACGCCCATCGGATACTGACGCGCTGAAGTGGCAAAGGCGACGCCGTTCCGGGACTGCGGCAAGTGTCTTACAACGATCCCGCTTTGATCGACGGGAACAGGCGCAATATGCGCGCCATAGGCCCGGAAAAGGTCCGCTGTTGTCCGGCAGCCTGGTGCTTCCATTGCTACTGTCGTACCCGCGCGGACGAACAGGTGAGCGGCGACATTCAACGCTTGCTGAACGCCTGTAACGATGACGATTTGATCCGGGGTGCATGAAATGCCGCGCGAAGCGCCAAGATACGCGGCAAGCGTTTCACGCAACTCCCGAAGTCCCTTGGGCGTTCCGGAATACGTCAAGTTGAATTTTGACGATTGCATGCGCCAATTCGTTAGGCGGCGCCATACGCTGCGTGGGAAGCAGGCCGGATCAGTGCTCTCGAGTGCAAAGTCACAAACGATTTCACTGGGGGGCACGGATCGCTTTTTGTCGTCAGCAACCGGAACGAACAAGTGAACCGGCTTATGGTAGGTGGCATCGTGGTTCGAGCCGCTTGCAACCGACAGAGAGTTGTCGGGAAAAGTCGTCGACACGTATGTTCCAGCGCCCTCCCGCGACTCCAGATAGCCTTCGGATGTCAACGTTTCATAGGCTAGTATGATTGTATTACGAGAGACCCCGAGCTGCTCACTGAGGGCACGGGTACCGGGAAGGCGTGCGCCAGGTTTCAAGCGGCCAGACACGATCAAGCCGTGGATTTGCTTGAAAACTTGATTCTGCAGCGACGCGGCGGATAGGTCAATTTCAAGTGCTAATTGCATCGGCTGCTCCAATCGTTCGACAGTCGGTACTTGGCGAAGATGCCGGTCCGCGACTGCGTCTGTCGCCTGCTCGTTGGATCAAAGCTCGTGGGCAACTTGGGGGCCGCGGCCCTTCCGGGAGGCGACCCTCTGGTTCTGCGGGAAGCCTACGGCCGGCCGGTGCTTGCCGCAAGCATTTCTGGAATTCTCGTGAACTTCTCTCGCGGTTTGCCCAGGGGCGTACCGCGGGCCTTCTCTGCCTGATCGATCATTTCCCAATCTTGAAACGATACCGACCGCGTCGCCCGTTGTGCCAAGAGGGAAGCAAACGCCTCACCGCCTGGCTTCTGCCGAGACTCAAAGGTTGGCAAATCTGCAAGAAGCGTCGCGACGGTCGCCATGCTGTCCGCTCGGTTGGTGCCGATGATCCCGGTTGGTCCACGTTTGATCCACCCTACGACGTAGACAGGCAATTCGTTGGGTGATGTCATTTCCAAACGGCCATCCTTGTTAGGAATCGTTCCGCGCGCGTTGTCGAAAGGAATTCCTTCCAGGGCGCGGCCGCTATAGCCGACACTCCGGATCATGAGCCCGGCTTTTATGGACAGCGTCTGTCCCGTCCCGACGGCCTCCTGACGGCCGGCAGCGCCAACGAGCCTGGTTCGCTCGAGAACGAGTTCTTCGAGCTTATGCTCTCCACGTGCTTCTTTTGGGCTCAGAAAGAAATGGATCCGACAACATTTGGGCTTCTCCCGTCGCCGGGAAGCGAAGCTCTTGAATGCTTCGAAATTCCGCGCACGAGCCGGCTCGCGCACATCGGCCAATTCGGACTTGCAGACGTCGTTCAAGAGCAGGTCATTAGGATCTACAAACGGATCGCATTCAGACAGTTGGCCGAGTTCGCGCAGCTCTTTGCTGGTGAACCGTGACTGAACCGGACCTCTGCGACCAATGAGATGGATCTCACGAATGCGACTTTCGGCCAGAGCATCCAGTGCGTGCGCCGCAATATCCGTCTTTCGCAGCTCATCAGGCGATTTGGCCAAAATGCGGCAGACGTCAATTGCGACGTTGCCTTGACCGATGATGATAGCGGAGTCGCCCGACAAATCGAATCTGAGGTCGCGATAATCGGGATGTCCGTTGTACCACCCGACAAAGGAAGTCGCGGCGTGACTTCCCTGAATATCCTCGCCGGGAATGCCAAGCTTCCGATCGGTCGCTGCTCCCGTGGCAAAGATCACCGTGTGGTAGCAGTCCGTCAGCTCCCGCATGGTGAAGTCTTTGCCAAACTCGACGTTGCCGATAAATGAGAAACGGGGATCTCGAGCGATCTCGGCGTAGGTATTGGCCACGTCTTTCAAGCGCGGATGATCGGGTGCGACGCCATAACGAACTAAGCCATAGGGCACCGGGAGCCGTTCGATAACATCAACTACTGTCGTGCGTTCGGATTGCAGCAAAGCTTCAGCTGCGTAGAAACCGCTAGGCCCGCTGCCGATGATTGCCACACGTAAGGGGTTGTTTGTCGTTCCGATTGCGTTCACGGCGCCTGGCTCATTCTGTCTAGCTGGGGCCGTAGCCTAGGGCAGCGCGCCGCGCCTCGGCACCTGTTAATGGCGTCTGCTTGCTCCGGATCACCGGCGTGCTGCTCGATTTGTCGGCGTTGACTTGAATCCACATCTGCTCGTCTTGCGAGAGATCCCCGCTTTCACTGATCGCGTGCACGGGGCAGGCCGGAACGCATGCGGCGCAATCGACGCATGCGATGGGATCGATATACATGCGCTGATCGTCCCCGTGAAAGCACGCTACCGGGCAGACCAGAACGCAATCCGTGAATCTACAGTCGCTGCAGTTTCCAGTAACCACGTGGGGCATGGTCGTTCCTCACTCGAACGTTGTTCTCGCGCATCAGCCGCCCGTCGCGGCCATGATTCGTGAGATCTTCTCAGGCTTTTCATTGAACTCATGACGCTCCGGCTTTAGGCTCATGGCCGAGCGAAGTGCTCCCACTATCTCGTCGTCGGTGGCGCCGCGACGCAAGAGTGGGCCGAAAGCCAGCTGCTCACGCTGACCGAGACAGAGATACATTGTCCCGTCGGCTGCCAGCCGCACGCGATTGCAGGTGGCGCAGAAATGTTCAGACAGCGGGGTGATAAAGCCGATGCTCAATCGTGCATCTGGCGTTTTCATGTACCGAGCCGGTCCACCGCCGGGTACGTCGGTTGCAATGAGACCGCGCTCTTGCTGTAGGCGTCGCCGGACAGGTTGGAGGTCGAGGTATTGGGCGTTCCGGCCGGTTGTACCCATCGGCATCGCTTCGATCAGACGAAGAACAAATTCCTGCTCGATGCAGAAATCGACCATCTCGTCGATTTCATCGTCGTTCACACCGCGCATCACGACCATATTGATCTTGATTGGCGCGAAACCCGCTTGTTTGGCGGCCTTGAGGCCGGCCAATATCGTGGCAAGGACATCGCGGCCGCAGATTGCCGCTATGCGCTCGGCACGAAGAGAATCCAAGCTGACGTTGATGCGCTGCACCCCAGCCTCTCGTAGAGGGGCGGCGAGCGCCTGCAAGCGGGTCGCGTTGGTGCTCAAAGATAGGTCTTCGATGCCCGGTATTGCCGCAAGTCTTGCCGCAAGGTTTGGCAAGTCCCGCCGAACGAGTGGCTCTCCACCCGTGAGGCGGATACGCTTCAGTCCACGAGGAGCCATAATCGATATCAGGCGCTCGATCTCATCGAAGCGTAGCCAGGAGGCTGGTTCCTGAAATCCGCGGAATCCGCTTGGAATGCAGTAGGTACAGCGTAGGTCGCATCGGTCGGTAACCGAAAGCCGCAAATATTCAATTCGGCGCCCGAATGTGTCTACCAGGAGTGGGGCTTGCGATCTCATATGATGCTGCCGCGGTTTTATTTCGACACGCAATGCGCACGACCAAGGATTCATCAATGATCGGCCCCTTGATCCGGGTTGGTGAAGTACCGGTGCAAATGAAAGGTCTGAGTCCGGACGGACGGCAAAGGCAAGCCGGCACCAAGAGATTCGGGGCAACCGGTACTCAATTCGATTGAGTCGTTGGATTTAACTGCGAACGGCCGCTCTTGGTGACCGTAAGTCCCAGGCGCAGATTTCCCTTAACCGGACGGTAGAAGGAATATGCCGATGTCTGCCAGCATCCAAACAACAGAGGCGAGCACGAAAGAATTGTTTGGCGGTTGCCCCCACGATTGTCCTGACACCTGCGCAATGCTTTATACGGTGGAAGGCAACAAACTGGTCAATGTCCGCGGTAATCCCAAGCATCCGATCACGCGCGGCGGCTTGTGCGTCAAGCTGAACGATTACGCGGATCGCCACTACAATGCTGATCGTGTGCTGTATCCCTTGAAGCGCAATGGGCCGAAGGGCAGCCGGGCCTTTGTGCGGATCAGCTGGGAACAGGCACTCGCGGAAATTAAAGATCGCTGGACGAAGATCATTTCAAGCAATGGTGCAGAGGCCATCCTGCCAGTCAGCTATCTCGGCAATGAAGGCCTCGTGCAGGGCCTGACGGTCGGTGATGCCTTCTTCAACAGGCTCGGCGCTACCGTTTGCGAGAAAACCTATTGCGCATCGGGTTCTTCTACCGCTTGGCTCCTCACGGTCGGACCCACGAATGCGCTGGATCCGGAAAGCTTCGCCTATTCGAAATACATCATTATCTGGGGCTGCAATTCCGTCAGCACCAACCTGCATCATTGGCCCTTCGTCACCGAGGCGCGTCAAAAGGGTGCGAAAGTCGTTGTTATCGATCCGTACCGGTCGCGTACTGCCAAGCAGGCCGATTGGCATATCGCGCCGAAGCCAGGCACCGACGGCGCTCTAGCCATGGCAATGATCCAGACGTTGATCGCTGAAGACCTGGTCGATCGCGATTATGTCGACAAGTACGTTTTGGGCTATCCGGAGCTCAAGGAACATGCGGCAACCTGCACGCCCGAGTGGGCCGAGAAGATCACAGGCATCCGTGCCGATGACATACGAAAATTGACGCGAGAATACGCAAAGTCGCGCAACGCCTCGATCCGCATCGGTGTGGCGCTAGAGCGTACCGCAGGCGGTACTCAGGCCATCCGCGCTGTCATTGCGATTCCCGCCTTGACCGGTGCCTGGAAGGATGTCGCCGGCGGCATCTACCAAGCACCGCTATGGGAATTCCCCGTAAACTTCGGAGCGATTTGTCGCCCTGATTGGATCAAGCCCGGCACGCGGGTGGTGAATCTGCTCAAGTTAGGCGAAGCGCTGCTCGGCGAGACCAAGCTTGATCCGCCGATCAACTCGATCATGGTCTACAATACAAATCCTGTGACCCAGGCGATGGATGTCGACAAGATCGTCCGAGGGCTTCAGCGTGATGACCTATTCACTGTTGTCGCGGATCATTTCATAAGCGACACTGCCGCTTACGCAGATATCATCTTGCCGGCGACGATGGCCGCCGAACACGATGACATGATGTTCTCCTGGGGACACTACTACCTCACGCTCAATCAGAAGGCCATTGAGCCGCCCGGTGAGGCCTGCTCGAATGCAGAAATCTTCCGCAGGCTGGCGAAGACGATGCGATTGACCGACCCCGAGTTCCTGAAATCGGATCTCGAGTTGGCCGAAAGCACGATCGACTGGACCGCGCCGCAGGTGGCGGGTGTCGATATGGATCTTTTGCGGAAGCAAGGCTTTGCCAAGTTGAACTTGGGTCCGGCGGATACGCGAACACCGCACGCTGAGGGAAATTTCAAGACGCCGTCGGGCAAATGTGAGATCCTGCTGACCGGCGCCACAAATTTCGTAGCACCGCCGTTTCGTCAACTTTACAACGAAATGCAAAGTGGCGAGCCGATCGAACCGCTTCCCGGCTATACCAGGCCCTATGAGAGTGCGGCTGACGAACCTGAGCTTGCCAAGCTCTATCCTCTGAGCATCATAGCCCCGAAAAGCCACGCATTTCTCAATACCAACTACGCCAATGAACCCAAGAAGCGGAGACTGCAGGGGGATCAGTTCGTCCTCCTGAGTCCGCAGGACGCCGCTGAGCGTATGATCGAGCACGGCGACAAGGTGAAGGTGTACAACAGGACGGGCGGCTTCCACGGCGTCGCCGATATCACCGATGACGTTCAGGCCGGACTGGTTATCGCTACTGTCGGCTATTGGCGGACGCATAACGAAGAAGGTACCGTCAATAGCGTATCCGCAGCCCGGTTCGGTGGGATGGGCAACTGTCCTACATTCTCGGACAATCTCGTTCAGGTGGAGCGGATCGTGGGCAGGAATGCCGCACGGAGCATGTACGAGCCTGAGCCGGTCGCGTTGGTGCGAGCCTAGCCGTCTGACAACATGCGCTTGTGGGTCCGCAGCTTGATAGTTGTGGGCTGCTGGCGGGAATGATCAGCATGGCGCCGCACCTAACACGGCGTTAGAGGAAATATCGATTGCCCAAGGCTCGCAAAATTGTCCGATCTCCGACCGCTTGGCTTGAGATCGACCAACCAGCCAATGTTCCGTTAGAAGCAACAGTGTCTTTCCAGTAACGGCCCTTCAAGTCAGTGACGACTCGCACTAGCGTGAAGGCTTAGATCTGCGTATGCGTGGCTGCTCGCGCCGCAGGTTCGTGTGAGCGTCTGGAGAGCTGCAATGCAGGAGAATGTGCCGCTAACGATCGGTGTCGATCACGTAGGCCTTACCGTAAAGGATCTTGCACTGACGCAGAAGTTCTTTTGCGATTGCCTTGGTTGGCGGGTTGTTGGAGAGAATCCAAGCTATCCAGCAGCCTTCGTATCGGACGGAAATGTCATTGTAACGTTGTGGCAAGTCGAGGATCCGGGGACGTGCGTGCCGTTCGAGCGCCGCCATAATGTCGGTCTGCATCACCTTGCGTTGAAGGTTGTGGATCACAAGGCACTTGACGCATTGCACGAGCGTGTCGCGGCATGGCCCGGCAATAAGATTGAGTTTGCGCCGGAAAGGTCGGGCAAGGGTCCGAAATTCCACTTTATGATACGAGAGCCGGGCGGCATCCGGATCGAGTTTGCCTGCGTGTCTCCCGCCACCGGTTAGCCGAGTCCGGTTGGTGAACGCCACCTCGCCGATCGGTCAAGTGCCTCTCTAGTGATGTCCCGTTCCGTCGTGCCGGGCCCGGCGTGTCAAAAAGGAAGACCTTCGTGAGTAGTCCTAAGATTTTGGTTCTTGGTGCCGGGGGTATTGGCGGTTACTTTGGCGGCCGTCTGGCCGAAAGCGGTGCCGATGTCACGTTCCTCGTCCGCGAAGGACGGCGCAAAATCCTGTCCGAGCAAGGGCTACGGCTCGAGAGCCCATTTGGGGATGCGCAATTGGCGGTGAAGACCGTGGTCGCGTCCGAAGTTGGACCGATTTTCGACGGAGTGATTCTGACCTGCAAGGCATACGACCTCGATGCGGCCATAGCGACGATCGCGCCGGCTGTGGCGCCGAGCGGTTACGTTTTGCCATTCCTGAATGGCATTGCCCATATCGATCTCCTGAACCAACGATTCGGTCAACGCCGCGTGCTCGGGGGTACTGCCAAGATTCAAGCGACCCTCACGCCGAGCGGCGCGATCCGCCAATTCAACGATTGGCGGACGCTCACTTTTGGCGAGCAATCTGGCGAGATGACGGAACGCGTGACAACGCTGGCGGCTCTATTCGCTGCTGCGAAGGGCGTCGAAGCCTTTGCGGTAACCGACGTCGTGCAACGGATGTGGGAGAAAATCGTTCACCTCTCAACGGCTGCTGCGATGACCTGCCTGATGCGCGCGAATGTCGGCGAGATTGTCCGCACGCCCTATGGCCGTGAGCTTTTCCTCGAACAACTTCGGTGCGGTGCCGCGGTGGCAGCCGCCAACGGCCATGCGCCTAGCGATAGCTTTATGAAATTGTGGGAAGAGACGTTCTCGCAGCGGGAGTCGCAATACGCGACGTCGATGCTGCGCGACGTCGAACGCGGTGGGTCGACAGAGGTCGATCACATCCTGGGCTTCATGCTCAACAAGGCGATTGACGCTAACATTGAGCATCGCACATTGATGCTTGCCTATACGCACATCAAAGCTCTCGAGCAGAGGCGCGCGGCAGGCCGTCTGCCCTGATCGCAAGCTATCACGCTACAATAGCGCACGTGAACTGCACTGCGAGTCGGCCGGTACGCGCCAGAACCTCGCATCGCATGAATAGATCGGTGAAGCGACAAAAGACCAATCGCTTTCGTCGATAAGATGATCGTGTTTATTCGTTTGACCTTCGCGAACACGGCTGATGAAGTCCAATGAGGGCGTCTATCACTACCGACATCAGTTGAGCAATGTTTGAACCTAACGCCGGCTATCACATGCAGATCGGCTTGGATGACACGCCGTTGGGTCTGCGCGACGGTTGGCTCGCTCGCATGTTGCCAAAGCGGTCCGACGGCCGCTTCATTGGAGGTTACGTCTTATGCCTATGACGATGGCCGGAGAGGTCCAACTTGCCGCGAACCGAGAAACTGTGTGGGAGAAACTGAATGATCCGGATGTTCTGAAGGTGTGCATTCCGGGCTGCGAAGAACTCGTGAGGTCGGCGGACAATCAATTTAGTGCGATTGCAAAGATGAAGGTCGGCCCAGTCTCGGCGAAATTCAAGGGGCGAGTCACTCTGAGCGATCTCGTTCCCCCGAGCAGCTACCGGATCTCGGGCGAAGGTGAGGGGGGCATCGCAGGATTCGCTAAGGGCGTAGCCACGGTCGCATTAGTGGCGAACGAGGAAGGTACGTTGCTATCCTATGGCGTAGAGGCGCAAATAGGTGGGAAGCTGGCGCAGTTAGGTCAGCGCTTGATCAGCGGGTCGGCGAAGAAGATCGCCGACGAGTTCTTTTCGCGCTTCGCAGATGTAATCGAAGGTCCACCCGGCTAACTCTTTAGTGTATCTGCGCGCCGTCGCGCCTGGTGAGCCTGCGGCGAGGGCCGCGCCGGTCAGACGACTTCGGACACGGCCTTGCGGATGGCCTTCTCGAACGCCTCCGGCGGCCGGGCTCCTGTGATTAGGTAGCGATCGTTGACCACCACGGCGGGAACGCTGCTTATCCCTGCTCGATGCCATTTCTCTTCGGCGTCGCGCACCTCGTCAGTGTAGAGCCCCGAGGTGAGCACATCGCGCGCAGCCGCGCCTTCAAGGCCAACAGATTCAGCAGCGGCGACGAGCACGCTGTGATCACCGGGATTCTGCATGTTGGTATGGTAGGCGGCGAGCAGCGCGCGCTTCAGCTCTTCTTGCCGCCCCTCGATCCGCGCCCAGTGCAGCAATCGGTGCGCGTCAAATGTGTTGTAGAAGCGGGTTTCGTCGGTAGTCACCATGTCGAAGCCCACTTGCGCGGCGAGGGCACGCTGGCGCTCACGGTTCGCGATCGCCTGCTCGCGCCCGACATTGTATTTGCGGGCCACGTTGTCGAAACGGCTCTCACCCTCCGGCGGCATCGCTGGATTGAGTTCGAAGGGCTGGAAATGGATGTCAGCCGTCAATTGCCCTTCAAAGCGCTTCAGGGCAACATCCAGGTTTCCTAGCCCGATTACGCACCAGGGGCATGATACATCGGATATGAAGTCGATCTTGACCGTCTTAGTCATGGAAAGGTCGCTCGCTATTCGCTTGGTCACGTTTCGGGGACGCCACGCGTCTCCGAGCTCATTATCCAGATAGGGTGACTTAACCATCGGCTGAACCGCTGCTGGCAGGAATACACTCTTCCGTAGATCGGTACACTCATGTGCTTTCGGCCGGATGCATAAGCGCGTTCGGACACTGCCGGCAGCAACAGCCACCTAAAGCCAGACATACTGAATTACGCTGAGGGACATGGCCTTTTCATTCTGGGGACGGCAGACGCAATTCGATCAAAGAACAAGCAGACCACCAGCATTGTTTGTCGATGACGTCGATAATGCGGAGGGCGCCGCACCCTTGCTGCGCCCGCACCGCCCGTAAGCGAGCACTCGGCAAGGAGATTGCGGTTGGTTGATGCCCGGGTATGATGGCCTCTTGTATCGTCGCCCATGATCTTGCCAAAAGCGAGATAAGGGGCGCGCTATCCCGAACTGCGCCAGGGATCGCCGACACAGATATTTCAACCACTTCCGCGACGGCGCCCAGAGAGGAAGTCTATGAAGATCTCGCGCCTGCGTACCCGCGTCGCCCACTTGCCTGTCGCAAAGCCCTTTTCGACAGGCAGGTACGACGTGCGGTTGGTCGACTGTGTGTGCGTATTTCTGGAGACGGACGAGGGTCTCGTCGGGGAGGGGATGTGTTATGTGACGAATGGGCGTCGACTAAAAGTGCTGCGGGAGATGATCGTAAGCCTCGAGCATCTTGTCGTTGGTCTCGAGCTCGGCCAGAGCGGCAGCTTTGTTGTCAACGCGTTCAATGATGTTCGCGCCTTTGGGCGACAAGGGATTTCGGCTCTGGCGATTTCTGCCGTAGAGGAGGCGCTTTGGGACGTGCGAGGCAAGCAATTTGGCGTCAACATTTCTCATATTCTTGGCGCCTGTCGAACCACCGTGCCCAGCTACGTGAACTCATTGTGGCTATCGGCAACGATCGACGAACTTCACAAGGAAGCAGAGGGCCTCGTGAGGCAGGGCTTTCGTGCGATCAAGATGCACGTTGGATTGCCAGATCCCGACAAAGACGTGGAGCGTGTCAGGGCGGTTCGAGAGATGTTGGGTCCGGATGTCGTACTGCTGGTTGATGCAGCGCAACTGATTGCGTCGCCTGAGGCGTCGATCAAGCTTGCGCGCCGCATCGAGGAGTTCGATATCGGTTGGTACGAAGAACCCGTCATGGGCAGCAATCCGCTTTCAGAAGCCAAGGTCGCCGCCGCTATCGATATCCCGGTTGCAACCGGAGAGTACACGTATAACCACCAAGGCATTTTTGAGCTGCTGCAGCTCAAGGCTGCTGATATACTGATGCCTGATCTGCAAAGGATGGGCGGGCCGACCGAGTTCCTAAAAGCCGCGGCCATTTGCGAGGCATTCGATATCCCTGTGTCGTCCCATGTCTTTCCGCAAATGAGCCTTGCGCTCATGGCGTGCGTGCCCAACGCGAGCTATCATGAATATATCAATTGGTTTGACGCGCTCTACCAGGAGCCCCTGTTGAGGGACGAAAGAGGCGCAAGCATCGTGCCTAACAGGCCAGGTTGGGGCTTCACCATCGACCCGTCCGTATTGGCGGACTGATGCTCCCGGCGCTCATCTTTCACGCGCTGGCTGCAAACAAATCCCATCGACCGGGAAGGCCTTTGAGTTCATATGCTCCCCGCTCGTCGAATTTCAGTGCGGCGCCCGCCACGAGATCCGAGACAACGCGAGATACGAGGACCTCCTCGGGCCCCGAATTTGCCATGACACGGGCCGCCGCGTGAACTGCGATGCCACCGATATCGCGGCCCCTGACCTCGATTTCTCCCGTATGCAGACCCGAACGCAGGGGCAGGCCAATCTGCTTGGCTGCGGCCGAGAACGCCAGCGCGCAACGTACAGCACGACCTGGTCCGTCGAAGGTTGCGAGAATGCCGTCACCGGTGCTCTTGATCAGGTTGCCACGGTGTCTTTCGACCATCTGGCGTGCCAGCTGATCGTGACTGTCCAGCAATCGACGCCAATTCTGGTCGCCCATTTCGGCAGCGCGACGAGTTGAATCGACGATGTCGGTGAACAGCACTGTCGCCAGGATGCGCTCCAGATCCGCCGATACAGTCTCGCGATGCCCGGTGATGAACTCTTCAATATCACCGAGCAATGCCTCTACGTCGCCTGACCAGAATGCATGATCCCCGCCGGGATATTCGATATATTTGGCGTCGGGAATTCGCGCAGCGAAGTCGCGTCCCAAACGGACGGGGACCAGTGCGTCGGCTGTACGGTGCAGCACGAGTGTCGGGATCCGCACAGCCGGAAGGATATGACCGACGTCGATCTGGAAGTTTAACAATTGAGTAGCCTTCATTGCGCCGGGGCTCGCCGACAGGCGCTCGAACTTGGCAAACTTCGCGACAGCGTCAGGGTCGGACGCCCTGCTGGATATCACACCTTTCATCAGGGCACCGGTCCCCCAATTCTTCATCTGTTCCTGAGCGATCACCTCTGGATCAGCGTCCGTAAAAAGATCCCGGTAGCGGACAAACGCTCCGAACAAAGCGAGGTGCGAAACGCGCTCGGGGTAGGACGCAGCGAACATTGCGCTCATTGCGCAACCCTCGGAAAATCCGAGCAGAGCCGCACGCTGTGCGCCAACGGAGTCCAGAACAGCTCGCACGTCGTCCATGCGCTCTTCGAGCGTAGGGGCGCCTGAAATCCTGTCCGAAAGTCCTTGGCCGCGCTTATCAAAGGTGATGACGCGCGCGAATTTTGAAAGACGTTGGAGGAACGCCGTATACCCGGACATCTCGTGCAAGAACTCGACGTGCGAAATGGCGCCCGGGATGGCGATGATATTGATGGGGCCATCCCCCATGGTTTGATAAGCGACGCTTATGTCGCCGCTCATCGCGTACCGTGTCAACGGCAGTTCTGAATAGCTCATTTGGTGGCCATACCCAGTGGTCGTAGCTCTGTCGGCTGCATGATAACACCGCCCAAATTGCTGCGCGAGGTTTGTTCGGGTCATTCGCATCGTTGTGAGGACGCCGAGTGTCGGTGCGAAGTGGACATTCGGGGTAACACGGTGCGAACGCGCTATTGGACCGAAAAGTTCGCGCGACCTCGAGAATGCCGAGTAATCTGAATGAGAGATAAGGCTATCTCGGAAAAGCGTTTGATAGCGATAGCGGTCGGTGCCTAGCGTGAAATCGCTCGAGCGCAAACCTACGACGCAGATAAGCTAGTGCAACGGGGACGAGTGCGTACAAAACCACTGAAGTTGTTCCGTTGCGGGGACCGTCAGAGGGACGGCTTGCGCGTCTTATCTGACGAATTGGCGACACCTCCAAATGCAAATAGCTGGAGCGATGTCCAAGCAAAAGGGAACAGAATGACTGGGATCGTCCTCTATGGTTTCGACGGCAGTACGTATGTCCGGACAGTCCGGATGCTGCTCGCCGAGAAAGGCGCGCGATACGAACAGGTGCCAGTGAATGTGCTCAAAGGCGAACCGCGCCAGTCCGAGCACATGGCGCGCCATCCGTTCGGCAAAGTGCCCGTGCTGGACCACGATGGCTTCCGCATCATCGAAACCGGCGCTATCGCGCCATATCTGGACGAAGTGCTGCCGGGCCCGTCGTTCACGCCGGATAGTTCAAAGGACCGAGCGCGAATGCGCATGGCGATGGGGATCATTGATTCCTATGGCTACGGCGCGCTGATTGCTGTCGCTGGATATCACTTTTTTCCCGACTTGATCGGCGAGCCGGATGAAGAAGCGAGAAAGCATGCGATCGTTAGCAGCCGTCGTGTGCTGCAGGAGCTTATGAAGATTCGTGGCGGCAGTGCCTTTATCGCAGGCGAGCCTCCCTCACTCGCTGATTTCTACGTCGCTCCGATCTGTTGCCTCGTGTCACTGACCCCGGATGCTAACGAAGTCTTCGCGGTGGAGGGTTTCACCAGATGGTGGGAGCAGGTTCAAGCAATGCCGAGCTACCAGGCGACTGCACCCCGGTTCGGCTGGGATCTGTTATTTGCTGCCGCAGCGGCGGGTAGAGGCGTGAGCTGAGGCGGGCGAGGCGACCTCAGAGGTTGCGGCGGATTTCGTGGGCGCCGTAACCGAGCCTCCAGCGCAGCAGCGCGCGCGGAGTCACGCCTTCAGCATAGCCGCCTTCAGTGGCGATCGGGTCGACGCTGGCGTGGCTGGTCTTGATCAGATGAACGGCGCGTTCATGCGTACAAATCTATGACCATTTCCTGTTATCAGTCGCCGCAGGGCGATTTCGATGCTCCCTGTGAACGCGAGTAATCTGGAGGATATCGCATAGCTCGTCCGGCGTGTAGCCCGCCGCGCGGCGAAAATGATTCATCTTCGTTCGCGCTCAAGCGGCTAAAATCAACCTGCGACTACGCTTGACATGCTACAGCGCGGTGCCACTAGATGTGCCTTCAAGAGTTACGGAATGGCGCTGCCGGCGCGTGCCCGCTGCAAGTGGCTACCTTCCGGTTGTGAGTTTGTCTTGCGTTTTCGTCTCAAAATCGCTGGCGTCGTGCCGCTCATGCAGTTGGCTTGACGCGTCGCCAGTGACGCGGTTGACCATTCGCCCACGTTGGACGGCCGGCCGCTCGGCGATTGAGTCTACCCAGCGCGCAATATTCTTGTACTCCTGTGCTTGAAGGAACTCAGCCGCTCCGTAAAGCCAACCCCTCGTCAGGCCAGCGTACCAGGGCCACGCGCCGATATCGGCGATTGTGTAGTCGCTGCCAGCGATAAATTCGTTCGTTGCGAGCCGCCGGTCGAGCACGTCGAGTTGGCGTTTTGTCTCCATGGAGAATCGATCTATGGCATATTCGATCTTGGTCGGCGCGTACGCGTAAAAGTGGCCGAAGCCTCCGCCCACGTATGGCGCGCTTCCTGCCTGCCAGAACAGCCATGACATGCATTCGGCTCGTGCACCGGGTTCGGTCGGCAGGAAGGCGTCGAATTTCTCGGCCAAGTATATCAAGATCGCTCCGGAGTCGAAGACCCGGATCGGCGATGGTCCGCTTTGATCGACCATGGCCGGGATCTTGGAGTTGGGGTTCAGCGCAACGAAGCCGCTCCCAAATTGGTCGCCGCGGTCGATTCTGATGAGCCAGGCGTCGTATTCTGCGCCGCTGTTGCCAAGCGCCAGCAGCTCCTCAAGCATGACAGCCACCTTCACGCCGTTTGGCGTCCCCTGGGAATAGAGTTGGATGGGGTGGCGGCCGAGTGGGAGTTCCTTGTCGTGCGTCGGGCCTGCGACCGGTCGGTTGATATTCGCGAACCGTCCGCCATTCGGCTTGTCCCAACTCCAAACTTTCGGCGGCGCATATTCAAACGAGGAAGTCATTCTAAAAACTCCAGGTCGTTCCTCACCGCAAGTCTAATCGCCAGTACGAGAGAAATCGCATCGGTCACTTCAGCCTATGTCTCCTCCGTACGACCGTGAATGCCCGTTGTCCGGTGCACACTGTTTCGTTGAGCGATCGAGTGTGAGATCGAGGTTGGATCTTTGGAAGCAACGGATCCGTCCTACTGTCGACTGACCCAGTTAGATCAGTCCGTTTCAGCCCGCTGACACGGCGGGATGCGATTTCGCGAGCAATTTTGACTTATGGGCACACCTCGCCGGTCTGTTCACAATCTGCGGCCGAGATAGGTGCAATCTGAATTATTCGTTTTTCGGATCGACGTTGTGCCCTTACCAAGTGGCGACGCCCCTTAACCGGGCCATTGCCGATGTCCTCGCACCACGCGACGCCGGCGCGCCTGCCGCATATGAGACGAGGTCAATGGAGAGCTCCAGTGCCACTTGACCAGGAAACTGCGGACCGAGATGTGAAGATTGCGATGATCGAGGTCATCGCGGTCAGTATCCCGTTCGCAGGAGGCAGTAGATCAGCCGAATCGGCGTGGGGAGGAAAGAATGCCGGTAGCGCCGACTCGTTGCTGGTCAAGGTAACGACCGAGGGCGGAATTGTCGGTTGGGGTGAAGCGTTCGGCTTCACCGCAATTCCCGCCGTCAGAGCTGCGATAGAACAGGTTATCGCTCCCTTGTGTATCGGCCTCAGCGCGTTGAACATCGGATCGTTGATGCTCGACGTTCAGAAACGCCTTCACATATTCGGGCGAAGCGGCGCCATCATGTTCGGGATTTCCGCGATCGATACTGCGTTATGGGATATCCTGGGAAAGGTAACCGGCCAACCTGTACACCGACTATTGGGTGGTGCAGCAGTGTCCGAGTTGACTTGCTATGCAAGTCTCGTTCGCTACACTGATCCGCAGCTTCTTGTCGAGAACGTCAATCGAGCTCTGGCCGATGGCTTCTCCCATCTGAAGCTCCATGAAATCACTGTGGATGCAGTCCGTGAGGCACGAAATGCCGCCGGAGACAACGTGGAGATCACGCTGGACGTCAACTGCCCATGGACCGTGCGCCAGGCGCTCGATATGAGCGCCAAGCTGCGACAGTTTAATCTGCGCTGGCTGGAAGAGCCCATTTGGCCTCCAGAGAACTTTGGCGGTTTGGCTCGATTGCGTCGTGAGGGTGGAATACCCATTGCGGCAGGAGAAAATGTTTCAACGTTGGTTGAGTTTCAACAGATGCTTTCGGCTGGCGCGGTCGACGTCGTTCAGCCCAGCCCGGCCAAGATGGGAGGCATCTCGGAACTTCAGAAAGTGTTCTCGCTTGCCGCGGCAAACGCGACCGAGGTGATGGTCCACTCGTTCTATGATGGTCCCGGATTGCTTGCGAGCGTACACGCAAGCGCCGCACTAGGCTCAAAAGACTCCCTGGTGGAGTGGCGGTACTTCGACCTTGAGGCACAGCTATATGGGGATGCTATGCGGCCGCGGAACGGAACGATCACTGTTCCTCAAGGGCCCGGTCTGGGATTCGACCCTGACGCCGACGTAGTTCGGAGCTTCCGAGTCTGAAGTTGAGTTCTTTTTCAGCGATCGTATGGATAGAAACATGCTTCTCAGGCGCTACCTTGTTTACGCAGGTGTGTTGTTGCTCCTGGTACTATCTGTATCCGTGGGTACCAAGAATGTTTCTTCGCGAGAGTTGCCGGACGCGAGTAGCGCTGGTTTCGTGGAGAAGCTCTACAGGCTGGATTGCGGGCACTCGCTTGCCAACGATCAATCGGTTTGGACTCCGGGCGAAAACCAGGGACACAGCATCGAGTTTTCATCAACCTGTTGGCTGGTTAAGCGCGGAAACCAGTGGTTGCTTTGGGATACTGGAGTGCCGGAGGCGACGGTTAACGATCCGAACGGTTGGTCGACACTGCCAAAGCTGATCGTTTATCGCTTGGACAAGACCTTAACGAGTCAGCTTGCGGAGATCGGTCTCAAGCCGTCCGACGTTGCTTACGTCGCCATTTCCCACACCCACGGGGATCACATCGGCAATGTCGGGCTGTTTCCTGATGCCAGGATCCTGATGCAGCGAGCAGAGTATGAGTGGATACATGGAAGCAATGGGCCAAACGAAAACGTGAATCAGCTGATGGCGCTGGCGCGCCGCCTGCTTGGAAATCCCAAGGGCATGCGACTGATTGACGGAGATCTCGACGTATTCGATGACGGAAGTGTTACGCTCATATCTACGCCAGGACATACGCCCGGTAGCCAGTCGCTGCTCGTCCACCTCAGAAATTCCGGCTTCATCATACTGTCGGGCGATGTCGTCCATCTCGAAGAGAATTTCGCCAAGAGCAGGGTTCCTTCGCTCAATACCGATAAACGGGCATCCGTGGAATCGATGGACAAGATCCGGCAGATCATCAAGACCTACAATGCCACAATGTTCATCAATCACGACAAGAAGCAAACCGACGGCCTTAAGTTGCTGCCGGCATTCTATGACTGACTTGTTGTGAACCGCCAGCCCTTCAAACTCGTAGACGGTCCCTCGATCGTTGATCGAAGGCCAAAGCGTCGTTCCGCCGTTCAAGTAACGCTGGCTCGCGCAACATGGCCGGCAGCATGCAAACATATCGCGGATGTGTACGGACCGCTCGTCCAGGTTTTTGGGGTGCGATTGGTCGGCCGGTCCTGCCGTTGTTTCGCTTGACGGGACAGTGTCTTTCTAGCGGGAGATCTTCGATCCGGCAGCAATCGTCGTAGACTAGCGTGATGAATCTGCGGCTGCGTCGGTACGCGCGGCGCCACTTGTCGACCCGGTGATAACAATGTCCAGGAGGAAACGAATGACAGGCAGAAAGTTCATTGCGGCCATTTCGATCGCGATCGGTGCGGCTGCCGCAGCGTTCGTTGCCGGTGCCAACGACTCGGTCGTCAAGGCCGTCGCCAATACCGATCAGTGGGCGATCGCCGGCCATGATTATGGCAATACGCGCTTCAGTCCTCTCAGTCAGATCAATTCGGACAACGCCAGCAAGCTGTCCCTGGCCTATTCGTTTTCACTCGGTTCGCTGCGGTCGAACGAGTCGTCGCCGATCGTGATCGGAAACACGCTGTATGTCTCGACCTCGTGGGGTCCGAAATATGTTTACGCGCTCGACGCCGCGACCGGCGCACGCAAGTGGACCTATGAGCCGGAGATTCCGGACGATGTGTTACAGTACGCCTGCTGCGACGTGGACAACCGTGGCGTCACCTTCGCGGATGGAAAGATTTTCGTTGGCCGGCTCGACGGCAAGTTGACGGCGCTCAACGCAGAAACAGGTAAAGAACTCTGGACCACTGAGGTCGTCGACTACAAGCAAGGGTCAGTCATCACTTCTCCTCCGCTGGTCGTGCGCGACAAGGTGATCACTGGCTTCGGTGGCGGCGAATATGGCGTTCGCGGTGCGCTTCAGGCGTTCGATTTGAATACCGGTAAGCAGGTCTGGAAAACATTTACCGTCCCGGCGCCGGGGGAGCCTGCGAGCGAAACCTGGAAAGGTGACACAGGATTAAGGGGCGGCGGAGTTCCGTGGCTGGTCGGCTCGTACGACGCCAAGACCGATACCGTCTATTGGGGTACCAGCAACGCGGGCCCGTGGAATACAAGCGTCCGTTCTACCGGCGACGGCAATTTCGGAAAGCTGACAAACTTGTACACATCCTCCACGCTTGCGCTTGATCCGAATACCGGCAAGATCAAGTGGCATATTCAGAGTACTCCGGCCGACGCGTGGGACTACGACGGCGTTAATGAGAATGTTCTGGCCGACCTGAGCATCGGCGGCAGCACGGTTCCCGCTCTGATGAAAGCTGACCGCAACGGCTTCTTCTTCGTCGCCAATCGCGAAACCGGCAAGCTTCTGTCTGCCGAGAAGTTTGTCTTCGCCAATTGGGCGGAAAAGTGGGACGTCGCAACGTTGCGCGCTGTCGAGAATCCCGACAAACGTCCCGGGCCCGGCCATCCGGTCAAGGACATCTGTCCGAACGTGATCGGCGGCAAGAACTGGCAGCCGATGTCATTCAATCCGCAGACCGGGCTGGTCTATATTCCGTCCAACAATTTCTGCATGGACTTTTCAAACACCGATGTCTCGTATAAGCGCGGCCTGTTCTATCTGGGCGCCGATTTCCCAGCCAAAGAAGGTCCGGGAGGTTTCCTTGGTGAGTTGATGGCGTGGGACCCGGTCAATAACAAGAAGGTGTGGTCAATCAAGCAGGACCTGCCGTTCAACGGCGGCACGTTGACCACCGGTGGAAACCTGGTCTTCTACGGCAATCTGCACGGTGACTTCCACGCAATTGATGCCACAAACGGCAATATCCTCTGGAAGAAAAACCTTGGTTCCGGCATCGGAGCTGGCCCCGTGACTTACGCTGTCGACGGCAAGCAATATGTCGCCGTCGTCGTTGGTCGTACGGCTTCTATTCCCGCATTCCTGGGAGAGATCGGAAAGAAGATGACCGCAGCTGCACCTGAAGGTGGCTCGCTCTTCGTATTTGCAGTTCAATAGCCAACCAATCGGGCATCGTCCGTCGCACCGGCGCCCTGTGTGACGGACGAAAGGATCCTGATCGTCGAACGAGCCTGCAGAACTGAGCTTCCGTTCCGTACATCGTGCACAACAAAGGGGAACCGTGGATGTCAGTGAACGTCACGGGTAACTTCAAGGTCTCATGCGGAAAATTCTACGTACTCTTGCGTGCGAGTCCTCTAGCGTTGATGGTTATTCTTGCGCCGGTCGGTGCGAGCTCCAGCGTCAATGCGGACGACATCAAGCCGCTACGTCTGTGCGCAGATCCGACTAATCTACCGTACTCCAGCGATGATGCTTCCGAGCCAGGATTCTATCTCGAGGTCGGTCAGGCGATCGGAAAGGCGCTGGGTCGTCCTGTGACTTACAATTGGTACAAGACCTATTTTGGCAAGCGCAGCGTGCGCGTCACCTTGCTGGGAAAGCAATGCGACGCAATGATGGGCTTGCCGCTCTCCGACGACTTCATGGGGCCTGCGGTTATCTTCTCTCGAAAGATTTCGGAGCAGGCCTACGCCGTCGTCACCGGGAAAGACCAAGTCGTCGGCAGCATCGACGATCTGAGGGGGAAGCGAGTGGCGGTCCAGTACCAAACCACACCACAAGACCTGCTCGCTCTTCGGGATGATATCGAAAAGGTCACCGTAATGAGCCCGGACGACGGCATGAAGGCGTTGGATCTCGGTACGGTGGAGGTCGCCTTTGTCTGGGGACCAACTGCCGGCTGGCTTAACAAGACGAAATACCAAAACCGCTACAAGATCCGCACCGTCGAAGGGAGGGGATTATCTTGGGACGCCGCGATTGGATTTGCGAAAACATCGGCAGAACTCCGCGATCAGGTCGATGCGGTCTTGCCGGGCCTCGATCAGACAATTGGTGATCTGGCCACAAAATATGGCCTGCCAGGCGACACTTCGACCAGGCTCCTGGTATCCGAAAATTCGCCGAGCCTATTTGTCCTCCCGACAGCCGCGACAGAGGTCCCTTCTGCTGCGCACTCCCCTTCGGTCAATGTTATAGCGAAGGAATCGGAAGCGCATGCAGGTGACTCCGGCAGTACCGAGGCAGGCAGGGAAATCTTCAATTCAACGTGCGCTCATTGCCACGGGACCGACGCTGTGCAGGGCGAGCGTCGGATCGATCTCCGAAGATTGCAGCTTCGTTATGGCGAGAATGCGCGCTCGACGTTCTGGGCAACCGTCCGCGAGGGGCGCCCCTCGAAAGGCATGCCGGCCTGGAAAGACGTCTTTACTGACGAGGATTTCAACAACATATACGCCTATCTGGCCACCGTGCAGGCCTCGGCTGGTTCCGCGAATTGAAGGGGCCCACCAGGAGTTCGGACCTAATTCGGTCGACCGGTGGGTTCGGCGACGGCCTGAATGAGAGATGCTTCACTAACGCGCGCGAGCGCCAGGAGATGAGCTATGCAGGATAATGTCCCGTTGACGGCCGGCGTCGATCACGTCGGACTTGCCGTAAAAGATCTAGCGCTTGCGCGTGGCTTCTTTTGTGATTGCCTTGGTTGGAGAGTTGTTGGCGAAAACCAGAATTATCCAGCGTCGTTCGTGTCGGATGGAAATGGGATCGTGACGCTCTGGCAGGTCGAAGACCCCGAGAAATGTGTGCCGTTCGACCGCCGTCGCAACGTCGGTTTGCATCATCTCGCTCTGAAGGTTGTAGACCGCAGCGCGCTTGACGCATTGCACGCGCGTGTCGCGGCATGGCCCGGCATCGTGGTTGAGTTTGCGCCGGAACGATCTGGCAAGGGTCCGAAGGTGCACTTTATGGTGCGAGAGCCGGGCGGTACCCGGGTCGAGTTCGCTTGCGTTTCCCCTGCCGTCGGATAACGGGATTCGAATCGAGTCCAACGTAACGGGTCCATACGGTTGGCATATCGCTGCAACGATGATCAGGACCGGCGTCTTCCGAGGATGGTGAGCTCGATCGCCATTCTCGTGCTGTCACGGGGCGCATTTCGTCTTCTCGGTGTCGCGTAGGAGATCGCGAGGTTGGTGGCCCGGGTAGGCGCTAGCGGTTATGGTGAGGGCCCCGACGAGTGCGAGGTTCATCGCTCGCGACAATACATACCCGCAGCGGTAAATCTGTGCCGCGCGCGACCACGGAGAAGTTTGTGACGACGCATGATAGGCGCAACATCTTGATTACCGGCGTTGGCTCCGGGTTGGGGAAAGCATTTGCAGCGGAGGCGCTTTCATCCGGATACTTGGTCGTAGGGACGGTGCGGAGCGAGGAGGCCAGGTTGGCCTTCGAGGCGACGCATCCGTCTCGAGCCCGGGCCCTGCTACTGGACGTCACCGATTTCGCGGCAATCGGTCCTGCTGTTGCGAAGGTTGAACGCGAAGTTGCTCCGATCGATGTTGTCGTGAACAATGCCGGATATGGGCACGAAGGTGTCCTCGAAGAGTCTCCACTGGAGGAGATTAAGCGGCAATTCGACGTGAACGTATTCGGCGCAGTTGCGATGATGAAGGCTGTACTGCCCTACATGCGCGAGAGGCGCCGCGGACATATCGTCAACGTCACCTCGATGGCCGGATACGTGGGTTTGGCGGGCATCGCCTATTACGCGGGCAGCAAGTTCGCTCTCGAGGGTATCTCGGAGGTGCTGGCGAAGGAAGTTCATCACCTCGGCATCCGGGTAACTGCGATCGCGCCGGGCTCCTTCCGAACCGACTGGGCAGGGCGGTCGATGGTTCGGAGTCCGCGGAGCATAGCCGATTACGACTTACTCTTTGATCCTGTCCGACAAGCCCGTGCGGAAAAAAGTGGAAAGCAATCTGGAGATCCTGCACGGGCCGCCCGAGCGCTGCTGAGGGTCGTGGAAGCCGAGGACCCGCCGGTGCATCTTCTGCTTGGTACCGATGCCCTGAAGCTGGTTCGCCAAAAGCTGGAATCGCTTCAGCACGAGATCGATGCTTGGGAATCGATAACGCGATCGACTGAGTTTGCATAGGATCTTGGAGGCGACATGCTCAAGCGGCAGGCCCCGCGACATATCCGTCGGCCGGTCTTCGAATCTAACAGTTGGAGCCGTTATTGAACAGTCTGGTACCACTGATTTCATATCGACCGGAGCTATGGCCGTCCTTTACGTTCGAATAAAACTCACGAACAGCTGCGACTGTTGCGGTGTAGAGCCGCGCTGACGCTTTCGAGGTTTTGGATGATGCGTGGACCCAGGCTGTATGTGCGAGGTGCTACGGTCTATCTGACACCTAACGTATTCGCGTTGCGACAGTGACGCAGCGATCTGACAGTTCGTATCCGCAAGCCAATGTGCGGACTTCCGTGCGCCATCTCGCGAGAGATGCTCGGAGGTGAACAAGAGGGAGGTCCGGGCGTGCCGACAGTCGATTTGACGATCAACGGGAAGGCTGTATCTGTAGACGTTGAGGATAGAGCCCTCCTTGTCCACGTCTTGCGCGAGACCCTCAATCTGACCGGCACCCATGTCGGCTGTGATACCAGCCAGTGCGGCGCCTGTGTCGTCCATGTCGACGGCCGAGCGGTAAAATCGTGTACCATGCTGGCGGGACAGGCCGTAGGCTGCGACGTCACTACAATTGAAGGCATTGCCAAGGGCGACGAGCTACACCCGATGCAGGCTGCCTTCCGCGACAACCACGGCCTGCAGTGCGGCTACTGCACCCCGGGCATGATCATGTCGTCAATCGACATCGTGAACCGCCATGGCGGTAAACTGGACGAGGCGACCGTCCGGCACGAGCTTGAAGGCAACATCTGCCGCTGCACCGGATACCACAATATCGTCAAATCGGTGCTGGACGCGGCCGGCCGCATGAATGTCTCGCAGGCGGCGGAATAGCTGCCGCAGACCATCGGCTTGAATTGATGACCGCTGCGTTTCCATGGAAACCGCAGAAACAATAACTCCGGTCGGGAGGACAGGACATGGGCGTTGAGGGCATTGGCGCAAGCGTCAAACGTAAGGAAGACCGCCGTTTTATTACCGGCAAGGGCCGCTACGTTGACGACATCAAGTTGGTGGGCTTGACACACGCGCATTTCATCCGCAGTCCACACGCGCATGCCAAGGTCAAGGGCATCGCGTTATCCGAAGCGGTGAAGATGCCCGGCGTGGTCGCGGTGCTCACCGGCCAGCAGATCGTCGATGACAAGGTCGGCAATTTGATTTGCGGCTGGGCCATCACGTCGAAAGACGGCTCGCCGATGAAGATGGGGGCGTGGCCGGCGATGGCGCCGGAGACCGTGCGCTTCGTGGGGCAGGCGGTCGCTGTTGTGATCGCCGAAACCAAGAATCAGGCCAAGGACGCCGCGGAGGCCGTCGTCGTCGATTATGAAGAGCTTGAGGCCGTGCCTGATATCCCCGCCGCCATTAAGCAGGGCGCGCCGCAGTTGCATCCGGAGGCGCCGGGTAACGTGGTCTACGACTGGCATATCGGCGATGAGGCGGCAGTAAAAGGCGCGTTTGCCAAGGCGGCGAACGTGGTGGAAATGGACCTCACCAACAACCGCCTTGCGCCGAACCCGATGGAGCCGCGCTCAGCGATCGCCGACTACGAAGCGGCCGAAGAACACTACACGCTCTACACGACTTCGCAGAATCCTCACGTAGCCCGTCTCGTTCTGTCAGCCTTCTACAACATCGCGCCGGAGCACAAGCTGCGGGTCATTGCGCCTGACGTCGGCGGGGGCTTCGGTTCCAAGATCTACATCTATCCGGAAGAGATGGTGGCGCTGTGGGCGTCGAAGAAGGTCGGCCGCCCGGTGAAGTGGACCAGTGATCGGACCGAAGCCTTCCTCACAGACCACCATGGCCGCGACCATATCTCGAAGGCGGAGATGGCGTTCGACAAGGACAACAAGATCCTGGGGCTTCGCGTCAAGACCCACGCCAATTTCGGCGCCTACATGTCGCTGTTCTCGTCAGCGGTACCGACCTATAGGCGGAGCGGCTTGTCCCCTTCATCAGCAACGGCCCGTTGATTTCTTGGCTATACCTCGTCTTCAGTCACCAGGCTGCGAGCTGGTTACTTGGCGTCTCCGAGTGGGCCTTTGGCGCACTGTTGTTTGCAGGCTATTGGGATAAGCGGCTCGGCATCCTAGGGGCGCTCGGTTCGACTGCGACGTTCATCGGCACAGTCACGATCATTCCCTTCATGCCGGACGGCTGGGATCCTGTGGCCGGTTTTCCAGCCATGACTGGCAATGTCCCGTTTCTGATGAAGGACGTCGTGCTGCTGGCCGTATCACTTTACATCTTGAAGCAGGACCTTGTTCGCGTCGCGCAACGATGAAGGATCCTGGTGAAACCGGCCGCGATAGGCTGCGCGGCCAGGTTGAGCCTCAAGTGCCTCGGCTAAGACGTGTCAATTCGAAACGGCGTTGGCGTAATGGGTAGGATGGTGTGGGCTGCGATGTTCGACCGCAGCCGAGCTAGGAGGGAATGTCGCATGATCCCGACCTCGATGGCGAAGCGATCGACAAGGCATGCAGCGTTTCTCGCACGCTGTGTGGTGTTATTAAGCTGGTGGTCACTAGCCGGCGCGGCTGCGCAAGAAGTTAGCGCAAGCGTCTTTTCCGATCTCGCAGCCAGCGGCACGACATCGGAACAGAACCTTGACGTTGCGATCGGCGGTCCAGCTCGAAATAGCACCCTAATGCTGACGTCCCGTTTGCCCTGGCGAGCACCGATCGGTCACCAACAACCACGGAGAGCGGACATCCAGCTCAATGATCAAATAGCAACTTGGGAGCGGCAACAAGATCGCCTCAACAATGAGGTGGACCGCAGGCTTTTGATCTGTCGGGGTTGCTAAAAGAGTAGACAGGCGCAACGGCGCTTGCCGGTTCGTGTGCGAACGACCTCTTATGTCCAAGGATCAGCGACATTTTACACGATAGAATCAGCCGGCAGCTGATGCTGTGCGATATGTTCAAGGCGAGCGAAAGGCAACGACAGGAGTTTGCGGACTTGAGTTGCGGTCTCGCAAGAGCAGCGCCGGGGCGTCATCTCGGATAATGATCAGGACCGGGCTACGCGCGTTGTATGCTTGCTGATCCGAACAGTGCGAAGACGTCATGAGGTTGACGATTAACACTGTCTAACAACATTAAACTCGCAAAGCCGCGCGTGCTGAGTGAATCTTTACTGGCGAGAAGACGGACCTCAACTTGAGGAGAGGAGAGGGGAGAGGAGGTCATACGCTCGTAGCGATGACAATTTGTTGCCTGCCCCGATCACTTCCCAGACGTCTCGGAAAGAGATGGCTATGCCAGAAACTGAACACTTCGACATCATTATCCTCGGCAGTGGCCAAGGCGGAAAGTTGCTCGCGTGGCATCTTGGGCGTTCGGGCAAGAGAGTCGCGGTCGTCGAGCGCCGTTGGGTTGGAGGCTCCTGCCCGTCGGTCGCCTGCCTTCCATCGAAGAATGAGCTGTGGAGTGCGCGGGTGGCTCACCTCGTCCGCAGCGCTGCCAAGTTCGGTACGCTGACTGACTCCGTCAAAACAGATATGCGGAAGGTCCGCAGCCGCAAGCAGGACATGATCGATCGCGAGATCGCCTTCCATTTGAAGGCCTACGAGGAGAGTGGCGTCGAGCTCATCATGGGCGGTGGCCGCTTCGTGGGACCGAAAACTGTCCAGGTTGCGTTGAACAACGGAGAGACTCGCGTCCTCGCCGGAAGCGAGGTTGTCATCAATGTCGGTTCGCACGCAGCTGTTCCGGACATCCCGGGTCTTGAGACAGCTCGCGCACTTACCCACATCGAAGCGCTTGAGCTCGACTACTTGCCGCCGCATCTGATCGTGCTTGGCGGCGGCTATGTCGGCATCGAAATGGCTCAGGCATTTCGTCGATTCGGAAGCCGGGTGACGATCATCGAACCAGGCCGCCAGCTCATGGGACGCGAAGACAGCGATGTAGCGGAAGAGATTCAACGTATTCTTCGCGCCGAAGCGATCGAGGTGCTGCTGAATGCCCAGCCGGTCAGCGTGAATGGTCTCTCCGGCGATGCTGTGGCGGTAACTGTGCGTACGATTGACGGGGAGCAGAAGATTGAAGGCAGCGATCTTCTTGTTGCGGTTGGCCGGGTTGCGAACACCGCTGGCATCGGCCTGGACGAAGCCGGCGTCGAGCTCGATGCTCGCGGTGTGATTCGTGTTAATGAACGACTGCAGACGACTGCCGGCGGTGTGTGGGCGATCGGTGAGTGCTGCGGCAGTCCCCAGTTCACACACGTGTCGGTCGATGACTTCAGGATTGTCAAGGACAACATGGCCGGCGGCAGCCGCAGGACCGACGATCGGCTGATTCCTTATGTCGTATTTACCGATCCGCCAGTAGCCCGGGTCGGCCTCTCCGAGCAGGAAGCCAAGCGGCAAGGGATCCCCGTGCGTGTCGCGAAGCTGCCCATGAGCAATGTCTTGCGCACCGAGGCAACCGACGAAACCGACGGCTTCATGAAAGCAGTCGTTGGCGCGAACGACGATCGCATCCTCGGCTTCTCGATGATCGGCTCTGAAGCGGGTGAGGTCATGGCTATCGTCCAGGCCGGGATACTCGCGGGGTTGCCGTATCAAAAGTTGCGTGATGCCGTCGTCGCTCATCTCACCATTGCCGAAGGACTTGGCCCGTTGTTCACAAATGTACCGCCGCGGAATGCGTCCGAGTGAGGTAAAGGACCGCAGGCGACTGCCGAGCAAGGAAGCCAAACGACGACTGCGCAGGTGAGACGACGCATCGCGTAGAACATGGCGAGCCAGTCGTCGAAGATCGTCACAAGGTCCTTGCCAGGGCCGACCAGCGGCGGGCTGAAGGCGCTCCCGCTGCAGGCATTGATCCCATCGACTGTTCTCGGGAACACGAAAACGATGCAGGTTCAGATGAGTTGTCAGCCGCAATTGATAGACGTGTCGGCTAGTTCGTCGCGAAAGGTACCGGTCGCCGCACGAGACCATATTGTACTCCCTATTGTGCTCTCGTTGGCTGCCTTCATTGTCAACGCCATCTCATTGGGGCGCCTCGTCGAGGGAACCGACGCTCATTTGTTGGACGTAGATCCGAATTTTCGTCTTCGAAACGTGGACCAGATATTTCCCGCGCGATCAGCCGATGCGAGCTCACGGATCGAGCGCGCCTTGCGCGAGCCGGGGTTGCCGGAATGAAGCGCGGCGAATGTTGTGGGATGGCGACCGGAGGCGCGTTGCAATGGTGGTCGTGTCTTCCTGGCAGGTCTGAGCCGATCGCACGCCAACCTGCTGGGATCGCGAGAAAGAGGTCACTCCGAGGAAGGTCTCCGGGATGCTTATGCCAGCGTGCCGACGGCGGCTGCGGCCTTTACCAGGACTGGCTCATGCCGCAGGGGGCCGGACGTTGACGCGTTCGCCACCGCCCCGCGGAAGCGGTCGCCCTGTGTGCTGGCGGTGGGGCATCAATCCATGCCCCATTGCGCAAATGATTGGTCGGGCTGATGTCATTGCAGAGCCCGACTTCATTGCTTCGGAGGGCTGCGGCATTCGCTACAGTGTGTCGGCCGCGATGCTTGACGAGAACACTTTCGCTTGCGCCGCGAACGCGCGGGTTTCAGCGGGCTCTGAAAAGCTACATAGGCATCACTCCCGCGAAGTCAGCGGCCGGCCAGTGCCGACCAACCACCGGTATATATAGTCGACGGTGCCTGAGGCGGCGTCGTGAAGGCAACATAACTATCGGTCCAGGTCGGAGACCTCGGATCGCCGTAATGACGCTCGGAAGCTTGCTTGCACACGAGCCGCGCTTGATTGGGATGATGAGGTGTCTTGGCTAGCGTCGGTTGGACGACCGAAGTGATCAAAGCCGAGAGAACGATAGTGCAAACGAGGATCGAAGGACGTGACATTGGACGTTCCTTATGCCTGAGCAATGATTGCGCAGAGCATGTGGGTCTCGATTCAAGATCCAAAATGTCGGGCAGTTGCAATTTTACACTCTTAAACATCATACAACAGCAAGGCATCGGCTCATGCGGCGTGTGCGACTGCGGCGGTATTCAGTCATGCAAGCTCCTGCCCGGTCGGCCACGTTCTCCTTGCAGCCGTACTTGCGGAACGTTCGACGAGAGGGGCGATAAACCGTCGATGACGCTCGCCGCGAGGGCGGCGCACTCGATGGGAGAAGCATCATCTGCGAACGTCGCTGGAAGTCAGGCACGATGGACGAGGAGCAACTACACGGAGGACCATTCGCACCTACCGAGCGTATCTCGATTTGCAGTATCTTAGAACGTTTAACTCGCCTCCGGAGCAAGTTCGCGCGATGCTTCTCGTGAATTGCACTAGCCGGTGGGATGAATGGTGCACCCTGCGCATACGCCGCGGCAATGCCGGGCGCGCGGCAATTTCGTCCAGCGTGTGAGGAGATCTGTATCCGACGATTTGCGAGGAATGTCACGATGATTGAGTTCTACTATTGGCCTACGCCTAACGGCCACAAGATCACGATGTTTTTGGAGGAAGCCGGGCTGGATTACAGGATCCATACGGTCGACATCAGCGCTGGCGACCAGTTCAAGTCCGACTTCCTCGCGATTTCTCCGAATAACCGCATGCCGGCTATCATCGATACCGCGCCTGTGGACGGTGGCGCGCCGATCAGCATTTTCGAGTCGGGTGCTATCCTGCTGTACCTGGCCGAGAGGACCGGCCGCTTTCTGCCGACCGATGTGCGCGGCCGCAAGACGGTGATTGAGTGGCTGTTCTGGCAGGTCGGTGGGTTGGGGCCGATGGCCGGGCAGAACCACCATTTCGGGGTCTACGCACCGAACAAGATTTCGTACGCGATCGATCGCTACGTCCAGGAGACGAACCGCCTTTATGGCGTGCTCGATCGTCATCTGGAAAGGCGCACGTTCATCGCCGGCGACGACTACAGCATCGCCGACATGGCTTCCTATCCCTGGGTCGTTCCTTGGAAGCGTCAGCAGCAGAACTTGGACGACTTCCGGCACCTACGCCGCTGGTTCGAGACGGTGCGGCATCGCCCGGGGACTCAGCGGGCCTATGCCAGAGGCGAACCGTACTCGAATCGCCCGGCTGTTACGGAGGAAGGAAAGAAGATCCTGTTCGGCCAAACGGCGAACAGGATGTCGCCGACCTGATCACAAGGACGCAGAAACTCCCGATCTCTCGATGGGAGGAGAAAATGACCACAGTTATGTTGAATGTATTCGTCGGGTCTGCGCCAGGATATTCCAAATGACGAGGCGCGAGACTGTTGACGTAGCTGGCGTTCCCATCAGCTATCTGACCGCCGGGGAGGGCGGCCAGTTGCTCCTGCTGCTTCATGGCACTTATTGGAGCCGTGTCTGGCAGCCCGTGCTTGACGATATCGCCGCAGCGGGGCTTCGTCCGGTCGCGGTCGATTTTCCCGGTTTCGGCCGCTCCGGCGGCGAGCTTACCGTCAAAGAAGCGTCGATCCCCAGCCTTTCCGCTTGGCTGGTTGGCTTTCTCGGTGCGCTCGGACACGCGGGACCGGTCATGGTGGCGGGCCATGACATCGGCGGAGGCGTAGCGCAACATCTTGCTCTCGCAGGGGGAGTCGAAGTGCCGCGCGTGGCCATTATCAACGGCACGACGTACGACTCATGGCCGGTGCCCGGCGTCGCCCGCTTTCGGGATCCAGCAGTGGCCGCGTTGACCACGCCGGACGACATTCTCGCCGCGCGACGCGTATCCGCCATTAAGGCGCTCGGCCGCCCGGCGAGCGAAGCCGAGATTAGCGAATATCTCGATCCCTGGAGGGACCCGAGGGTTGCCCGGTCCTGGCTGGCGCTCGCGGGCGCGGCTGATCATCGGTACACGATGGAGATGCTACCTGCTCTCCTGAAATCGAAGATGCCGAAGCTTCTGATCTGGGGCGAAGACGACGAGTTCCAGACGGTTGACTATGCCGAGCGCTACGCACGTGAAATTCCAGAAGCGCGCCTAGTTCGGATCAAGTCCGCTGGTCACATTCCGATGGAGAACGACCCCAACGCCGTGGCCGCAGCCATCACCGAGTTCTTTGCTGGCAAGTGAAAGTGGCTGGAGATGTCCGTGAAGGTCGCAATCGACGACTGTCAGAATGTGGCTTTGAAGCTCGCCGATTGGTCTCCTGTATGTCGGCGTGCGGAGATCACAGTTTTCGGCGATCACCTTGCGGATCCCACAGCCGTCGTCGCGCGCCTGCGTCCATTCAATGTCGTGTGCATCATGCGCGAACGTACGCCGCTGTCGATGGAAATCCTGCGGCAACTGCCTAAACTAAGGCCCATAGCTTCAACGGGACCTCGAAACGCCTCGATCAACGGCCGGACCGCTGCGGACCTTGGCATCGCGATTGCGGCCACTGGTTACGATTCCGCTCCAACCATCGAGTTCACCTGGTCGCTGATTTTTGCCAGCGAGCGAGGCCTCGATCGGGAAACCACTTGGCTGAGGAGTGGCGGATGGCAAACGAGCCTCGGTGCAAATTTGAGAGGGAGAACCTTTGGCGTCCTTGGGCTGGGCAAGGTCGGAAGTGAGGTCGCGCGTATCGGCCGTGCCTTCGGCATAAAGGCGATCGTCTGGAGCCCGAGCCTGACCGAGGAGAAGGCGAGCGCGGCTAGCCCAACCCTCGTCGACAAGCAGACACTGTTTCGTGATGCCGACATCGTAACGGTCCATCTCATCCTGAGTCATCGCACGAACGGTCTCATTGGTGCGCCAGAATTCGCTCTGATGAAGCCAACGGCACGGCTCATCAATACGTCGCGTGGGCCTATTGTAGACGAGCCTGCCCTGATCGAAGCACTGCGAATCCGCCGGATCGCCGGAGCCGCGGTTGACGTATTCGAAATCGAGCCACTGCCGAACGATCATCCTTTCCGAACGCTCGATAACGTTATTGCGACGCCACATATCGGTTATGTCACCGAGGATCTCTATCGAGTTTTCTACGGCGACGCCGCGGTCAACATTGCAAATTGGATCGATAACAGCACCAAACGTTCACAGGCCACCACGGTCGGCATCTTCACAAACAACAGCAGGTGCGGGAACCATGACGTCAAGCGTGTCGCAGAAGCCGGTTCGGAACAAAGTCCTGATCACTGGAGCCAGCGGCCTATTGGGAGGTGCCGCCATCGAGAAATTCCTTTCCGCAGGATGGGACGTGATTGGCGTCTCTCGCCGCAAGCCGGAGCTCCTCAGCGGCCGCAGCGTAGATTTCCTGTCGGTCGATCTGCGAGACGAGAGAAATGTCCGTGCCGCGTTCGGGCGGCTCACTGACGTCACGCATATCGCGTACGCGGCTCTCCACGAGAAGCCCGAACTGGTTGCCGGATGGTCGAGCAAGGAGCAGATCGAAACCAACAACGCGATGCTGCGCAACGTGGTCGAACCCATCGTGCGCGAGGCTTCCAATTTCCAGCACGTTAGCATTCTGCAGGGAACGAAGGTCTACGGCGTGCACCTACATCCGATCCCGATTCCAGCCCACGAGCGAGATGCCCACAGCGATCACCCGAACTTCTTTCTCGACCAGGAAGCCTATGTGCGCGAGATGGGCGTCCGTCACGGGTTCGCGTACACGGCGCTGCGCCCACAGCTCGTCACTGGCCCTACGCCAGGGGCACTGAACGTCCTTCCTGCCATCGGCGCCTATGCGGCGATCCGCCGTGAGAAGGGCGAGGTGTTTGGCTTTCCCGGCGGTCCGTCGTTCGTTTGGGAAGCTGCCGATGCCGATCTCGTGGTCCGACGCGATGGTCTGGGCTGCGCAGTCGCCTCAGGCAGCCAACGAGGCGTTCAACATCACAAATGGCGACGTGTTCGAGTGGTGCAATGCGTGGCCGGCTTTGGCCGAAACACTCGGGGTCGAAACCGGCCCAGACGAGCAGACCAGCGTTGCGGCGTACCTCAATGCCAACGCCGACGTCTGGGACCGCATCGTCGCGAAGCACGATCTTCGCTCGAAGAACTTGCGGGAGTTGGTTGGCCAGGGGGACCAACATGCGGACTTCGCATTCGCCTTCGGGGCCTCGGCGGGACCGCGGGCGTTCGTGAGCACCATTAAGCTTCGTCAGGCCGGGTTCGCGGGGACGATTGATACGGAGAGCTCGTTCTGCAACGCGCTTCAGTCCCTGATTGACCGCAAGTTCTTGCCGGCACGCCCGAAGTAATCAGATCAGGCATCATACATCGAGGTGAGTATGTCGGCCATCCCGCGAAAATATAGCGATCTTGTTTTTTGGATTTTGCAATCGGGCCTGACCTGCGCGATCGCTGCGGCCATCGCTAGCTATCCTCTCGTAGACTCGGGGCACGTTCTTGCCTACTGGATTCAGTCGTGGCTTTTCTCCTGGTTAGTCATGCTGCCGGCCGTGCTCTTCGCAGCACCTTTCATCCGGAGACTAGTGGTTACGCTGACCGGAGATGGGTAGCTGCAAGTGGTCACGCGCCTGCGGATGGTTGGTGGCTACTTTCGCGGATACGGTGGCGCAATCGGCCTCGGGATTCATTCCAGGCGGGAATAAGGTTTATCGCCATTTGGAAGCTGGCTGGCCCGGATGGTGCGCCGTATCAAAGGGGCTGCGCTAACGGATGGTGGTTCGCAACAGCGGGGATTGAGATGGTTCTTCTCGTCACAAGTGCTTCGGGCGCGAATGGTTCGGGCTTCGGCAAACTGCTGGCGTTCGGCGAGAACGGAGAGGCGCGCGGATCCTTCAGCGAGGATGCGCGGATTGCGGATCCTCGGGGCCTCGGCGTCAACGGCTCCTTGCTATTCGTGAACAGCGGCTTGCACCGCATTTTGGCGCTCGACGACAAGGGGCGCGTTGTGCGCGATACAGGCGCGCTGCAAGGGCTGAATCCGGGCGGCGGCAACTTCGGGCCCGACGGCAGATACTATGTCGGCTTGCGCGCTGCGCGAACGATAATGGCGTTCTCGCCGACGCTCGATCGAGCAGGCGAAGCCGTGCTTCCGTCGCCGGTGGTCCCGTTCCCGCGCGGCTTCGCATTCGGCCGGGACGGCACGCTCTTCCTCGCATCCGGTATCGGTCCGGGCGGCGCGGGCGACAATACGATTCTGGCGTTCAGTCCGGAACGGACGATCAAGTCGTCCTGGAGGGTGAAGGATCCCGCCTTAAGCCCGCTCGATCTTGCCATTGCACCGAATGGAAACGTGATCGTGAGTAGCGAGCACCCCTTCGGGGCCGCCGATGCGGTGACGACCGTACGTGAATACAATAGGGCCGCCGGCGAGCTCGTTCGTGTCCTCGCTCCGGATCACGGGACTGGATTCAAGAAGCCGCGAGGCCTGAGGTTTGGGCCGGACGGGAAGCTGTATTGCGTGGCCCAGGACGAAGTCGTCGCGTTCGATTTCGCGACTGGCAAATTTTTGGGCGCGGTGGTGAGTTTGACAGGTCTCAACGGCCAGGCGTTGATCTTCTTTGGATAGGGAGAAATGGGATGGAGTTGTCGGGCGGAGCGCTGCGGTTCCCGCACGAGCAATGGCCTTACGAGCCGAAGTTCAAGAAGGTCAACGGCTGGCGCATGCACTACATCGACGAGGGCGCGGGCGATCCCGTCGTTCTCCTTCATGGGAATCCAGCATGGGGTTTCCTGTACCGAAAGTTCGTGAAACCGCTGACCGCGGGAGGTAGGCGGGTGATCGTCCCGGACATGGTCGGTTTCGGCTTGTCCGAGAAGCCGGTGCGCGAGCAGGCGCATACGCTCGACGGACATATCGCGAACCTGACCGGTTTGCTGCGGCAACTCGACATACGCAACGCGACGATGGTCTCTCATGATTGGGGCGGGCCCACCGGTCTTGGGTTTGCGCTCTCCAATCCCGACCGCGTGCGCGCTCTGGTCATTATGAGCACATGGGCATGGCCGCTGCCGCCGGCCGAGTTCCACAAGCGCATCTTTCCCTGGCGCATGATGCACGCCCCCCTCGTCGGCCCCTACCTTCTCGGACGTCACAACGCACTTGCCGGTCGCGGCATGTACCTGTCGGTGGTCGATCGAAAGAAATTCAGGGCGGAATCCCAAAGCGTCTATGAGGACATCCTGCCGGATCCGGGCTCGCGTCTCCTCACGTGGGCCTGGCCGCGGTGGATTCCCGTGGATGAAAGCGCCCGCGGCCTGGCACGTTTCGAGTGGCTCGAGCGCGAGCTGAGGAAGTCGAAGCTCCCGACCATGCTCATCTGGGGGAGGGAGGATGAGGTGTTCGACCACAAGACGTTCGCGACCCGTTTCAAGGACCTCCTGCCGCATGCGGAAGGACCCGAGCTTGTGACGGGCCGGCATTTCCTTCAGGAGGACTCCGGCGAGGAAATTGCGGGCAAGATCAACCGTTTCCTGGACTGCATCGACGGAAGGCACTCATGACGGCGATTCAAGTCATCGAAAATCCTGTACTCGAAGGCACGCGACGGGCGCTCGTACTCGTCGAAGACCGCATCGGGCATTACCCGGAATTTCGCGAGTTCTTCGTCCGGCAGTTTGCGCTCGACACGAGCGGGCTCTCGCGTCCCGGTCACGTACGGGCGCCGTCGGGAATGACCTACGCGCTCGTCTTTATCGGCCGCAGCGGAGAACCGTTTCCGGATGGCATCGAGATCTACGCACTGCCTGATGCGCTTGAGCCGCTGAATGATCCTGAAGTCGACGCCGATCTCTGGGTGTTATTGAGGTGGATGATCGCAGGCGTCGGCGGAGAATGGCGTGTGGAGGATCTCGAAGCGACGGGCCGCCTCTACACACTACCCCGGCGCCAATGAGCCCAGATGTCTGGCAATCCCGCGAGGAAGACGCCGGTGCCTGCTCTCTGGTCGTGCGGTGCTCCCAACATTTCCACCTGGAGTGGACGACGGCAAGGCAATCGACGGCGGAAGAAAGTCGTTCGACACTCCAAAGGACGTGCTGCGGTCGCACCAACCATGACGGCCGCTCAGCGGGCTTTGACGTTGGCGGTGTGGTAGGCAAACAGGGCCCTCGAAATCAAAACACCGCATTTTGGCCAAAACGACCGCATGAACCACAAAGACGGGAGAAGGATAGAATCGCTATCTTCCGTATTGTCGGATCGTAAGCACGAGATGCCGTACTCAGAGGCCTTGAAAGAAATTACACACGCGACGGTCAGCGGCAATGTGCCGTTGCCCGCGCGGGGTATCTGTTGCTACAGGCCAATGTTCCTCAACCGCTGCAGCGCGTATTGTCGCTGGTGCCGAAGGTATTCATAAAGGCGGATCCTATGAGCATTCGTACCCCAGAACGACCGCCCCCGTCGGGACTGCAGGCCTGCGGCCCCGTAGAGCAAGATCTTTGCGACGCACGCGGCAAAGTGCCGACGGATCGCCAGAATGGAATCGAAACGTAAATTCACAACCAACGAATGGAAGGCGCAATGAGCAAGACAGTCATAGAGCATGTACTATCGCGCCTTCAGGATGTTGGGATCAGAGATGTCTTCGGCGTTGCTGGTGACTTCGCGTTTCCGATTGATGATGCCGTCGTCAATAGCAAAGCAGTGCGCTGGGTTGGCAGCTCCAATGAGTTGAATGCGGCGTATGCGGCTGACGGCTATGCGCGCATCCATGGAACGGCGGCGCTTTGCACCACGTACGGCGTGGGCGAGTTGAGCGCGATCAACGGCATAGCCGGGGCCTACGCAGAAAAGCTACCGATCTTTCACTTAGTGGGCATGCCGGCCAGCCGAACTCAGGCGGGACGTCGACCGGTTCATCACACGCTGGGTAACGGCGAGTTCGAGCTTTTTTACAAGATGGCCGAGCCGGTCGTCTGCGCCAAGACTATCATGACACCAGAAAATTGTGCGGAGGAGACCGAGCGATTGATCGCGGCGGCCCTGTATCACCGCCAACCTGTGTATATGGCATTTCCAACCGACTATGCGATCGCCCCTGTTATCGGCAGCGCGCAGCCACGGCCAGAGCCGAAGTCTGATCCCGGCGCACTTGCAGCCGCGTGCAGCGCTATTTTGGCAGCTTTGTCCAAAGCCGAGACCGCATGCGTGTTGCCAGGGTATCTTTTGTCGAGGGTCGGTTTGAACGCGCAGGCGCGAGACCTGATCACGACGTCGAACCTGCCGTTTGCCACCATGCTGTGGGACAAAAGTGTCCTTGACGAGACGATACCGCAATATGTCGGAATGTACGACGGCGCGCTGATGAATGAGGATGTTCGTGCGTTCGTCGAAGGTCGCGACCTGGTGATCGGCATTGGAGCAATGCTCACAGACTTCAACAGCGGCTCTTTCACAGCAAAGATCGAGCGATCGAAGAGCATTAGCATCCAACATCACAGCGTCCGTGTCGGCGAAGCGCTTTTCAATAGCGTAGAGATGAAGGACGTTCTCGTCGAACTTGTGAAGCGGATCGAGCGGAAGAGCATCATGAATGCGCCGAAACCACAGGGATTGGGCAGACCAGTCGGAAAGCCTGGTGATCCAATCACAGTCGATTATCTCTATGCGCGCTGGGAGAGTATGCTGAAGGAAGGCGACGTCCTTGTCACCGAGACCGGAACAAGCTCTATGGGGCTCGCTTTTGCGAAAATGCCGAAGGGGTCGACCTTCCACAATGAAACACTCTGGGGTTCGATCGGATGGGCAACGCCGGCTGCTTTTGGCGCGGCGTTGGCGTCTCCCGGCAAGCGCCTCATCCTTATTACCGGCGATGGCTCGCATCAATTGACGGCGCAAGAGGTTGGCCAATTCCACCGCTTTGGCCTGAAACCGATCATCTTCGTCCTCAATAACGACGGCTACCTCATCGAGCGATTGCTCTGCAAAGATCCAGAAAGCTCCTACAACGATGTTGCGCGATGGCATTATCACAAACTTCCGGAGGCGCTCGGGTGCGATGGCTGGATGACGACGCGTGTCACGACATGCGGCGAACTTGATGAAGCTATCAGGAGCGCGGAATCCTGCGGTACCGGCGTCTACGTTGAAGTCGTCACCGATAAGTATGCCGCCTCTCCTCTAGCGCAAAAGCTTCACGAATCCCTCGCCACACTCTACGCCTGAGTGATTCGGTTCCTGTGATAACAGAGGGTGTTTGTATGGTGGCCATGAAGGCCCCCGAATACGACGAGGGTCTTCGAAACCCATCCTCATCCGGTGGGCGTCTCGATCAGCAACTGGTCATTTTACGAGCCGTGACCGCGAATATTGATGCGGACCGTGGCTCGGCTTAATAGCTTCTTGCTACCACGAGAACCTGCGTCAGGATCATCGCGCGCGAATTGTCCCAGGCTGTATTATCCGCGTGCTAGAAACAACTAATGGTCGCTCAGAACAGCTAACGAGCAATCGGTTCGTAGGCGACCATAAAGAAATACACGAGGCCAGAGCTCAGATCAGTGAGCCAACACATTGCTCGCGACAACACCCAGTTCCGATTCCGTAATCGATGCGGCCATGGCATGTAATATCTGCCGCTGTGGCGCCTATGTGCGGATTCGCACGACACAGGTCGGTCTTGATGGCTACCGGATACGAAATCGAACGGGAGTCCTGATTGGAAATTATACGGAACGGAGTCAGATCTTGAGCTGAGAAGGTTTTGAGCAAACGGAGTCAGTTGGCCGACTGATAAGGTAGTAGCTGAAATGGAGTCAGTGGCAGACTGATAAGAAAATTACACAGACCTTATCAGTATGCCCTGGGGGAGACGATCGCTGCCGGCTGTCCTGGTTTTGCTTTGATAGTGAATAGCTCGCTTGTCGGGGGTGCGAGTCGCTCTCCCGACTCGAACCCCCCGACCGCTTGCAGGGCGGGGGTATCGCCTCGAGCGAGATGCTCCGCGCCGTCGCGAGACAAGCCTAGAACGGTCCTGCGTAGAACAAAGCGCGCTTCAACCTGCGGCGATAGCCGTGGCCGATGGGCCAGCCTGACATCGCTTAGGGCAGGGCTCCTTTTCGGAGGGGCGGGCCAAAGGGCACTTTTGAGCGCGAAATGCACCAAAGCTTGCTGTTGTCCAACGTAACCCGTTGAAATCACAGTAAATGAGTCCGCCCTCCGAACGCGCCATAAACCCAAGCGGCGATACGTCGTCGCAATAAGCTTCAGACTGGGTAAGTCTCCAGCTCCGGAAGTTCTTTGCTACCACAACGCTCGAGACGCACCCCGCTGATGCGTCTGAGGTGACGGACAGCGGCTCAGATCGGGCACAACTTGCCAACATGGCCAGGCAGGCGAAGGCTGTTCTGAAGACCGAGACGCTCGAGGCCCTTGTCGATCGTGGCTACTTCAGCAGCCCGGAGATCCTCGCCTGCCACGAAGTCGGCATCACGGCAACTCTGCCCAAGCCGATGACGTCGGGCGCCAAGTCAGACGGACGCTTCGGTAAGCAGGACTTTGTCTATTTGCTGGAGGAAGACGCCTATCGTTGTCCGGCAGGAGAGCGATTGCCGTATCGCTATAAATTCTCTGCGCCAACGGAGAGGCTTTGGCGCGTCTCGTCCGAGCCTTTAAAGCGGTCCAATCCACTGGGAAGCATTCGAGACGTACATAGTTCCGTACGTCCGGAAAGCAGACAATTCAAGTCCCACACCTAAAAGCGGCAAGTCAAGCACAATGACGCCCGAGCCCTTGGCTGCCTCGAGTCCTCCGTACAGCGTGTGGAGTGCATTTCTTACGTTCTGAAGTAAGCCAATAGCCGTAAAGGTGTTTCGCGCATTTAGCGCGGGCGCCACGTATTTACCGTTTTTGAAGCCATCGATGAAGTACTTGCTGTTATGGATCGATTGTAGCGCTGATTTCGATATTAGCTTTTCGGTAAGTGCGACATTGACGCCCCAGTCCCTTACGGATCTACGATGCAACTCTTCTGGAACACTGAAGCCAAAGCCGATAACAGCAACGACCCCTCCGCTGCCTCCAAGGCCCACTCCCAAGCGCCTGCTAATGATCTCGAGATCGAAGGTCTCCAAATCTCCTAAGTTCACGACGTACGCGGTAGTGCTCTCGACGCCGCCGAATATCAACTGTCCGCCAGACTTGACGCCGAAGCCCAGCCAACGCTTGAAGAATTTGCGTTCCTCCGGCTCTGATTGAGGTCTCGGTTGAGGCGGCGGTGGTGGCGGTGGCGGTGGTGGCTCCGGTTTATTCCAAACTGAGATGATGACACCGCGCCAGCTTTCGTTTTCCACCCCATCCATTTCACCTGCATACATAGCCGCGCGCTCCCCTTTCGCCACCTCAAGCGCAATTTTGAAGTCGTTGGTCACTTGCTTGCGAAGCAAATCAACTACGGCCTGCAGCCTATTTTGCGACAATTGCATGTTGAAACTGTCGCTGCCGGTACGACTCGCAAGTCCTATAATTGTAAGGCTTCCTCCGGCCTTCAATTTCGGAGCGACGACACTATTCAGCCAGTTGGAATGTTCCGACTTTATGGCGAACTTGCCGACTTCAAAGTTGAATAACTTCGCCGCAATCGTATCTGGTCCCCGCGACCCGTACTCCTGGATTTTCCCGGGTGATGCCATGTTGATTATCTCCCAACGGAGAGGCCGATGCGGAAGGGGTAAAACTCAGATCGAAAGATCCTGTCGATGGGTCGCTCTGAAAGTTATGTCGGTTCATCCTCGCCCTCAGATTTTCCGTCAGCTACTTGAGGTGCGATCGATGCCGTCGAAGTTGGTGAAAGCGAAGCCATAAGACATTCCGTGGTTTTCAGCAAATGAGCGTAGGCGGCGTTGATTTTATCGCATGTCGCGGCGAAGCCATTCGATATTGCCTATATCGCGCAAGGAACCCTGCCGAATAAACCGCAGCATGTCGCTTCTGGTCCATCGGAGAAGTGGGGCGCTTCTCCACTAGCTCCCCTCATCGAGGCATGGCGGCCCCGATTTGCTCACTTGAGCTTTTCGCATCTTGGCCGGCGCATCGCCACGGAATGACTTTTGCCCGCACCTCGCCTTTGAACTTCCCCGACCGCTCACGTCACTACTAGTCATAGCCGTGGTGGGAGCCGACGCTCCCTCCAGTCCTCGGCGGGGCAGGCCACACCAGCGACGGGAGAAATTGCCATGGGACGCGCGCCGCAGCCACTGCCGCAATACACGCCGCCGGGCCCGGTGGAACAGATGCCGAATATGGCGGCGCCGCAACTGCGGTGCTCGTCGCTTGCCAAGGTTTACAGCGCCGCCGTCTTTTCCTACCTGGCCAATGAAGTCGCGACGTCCCGCACCGAGGTCGGCCATCTCGGTGTGGACGTCAGTCTGGTCCCGCCGGCCGGCATCTGCCAATATCTCATCATCTGGGATTTCGGCGTCGACTGGCGGCATCTCAAGAACATCGCCAAGCGCGATCCGCTGTTGGCAGCGCAGCTCATCCGATTCGAGACCGACAAGTCGTTGCAGTTCCAGATCGTCGGATACAGCGACAGCACCGGCGGCGAGCGGAACAACATCTTCCTGCGCACGGGCCGGGCCAAGAACGTCTTTCACCTATTCGGCCCAAGCGCCCGCTCGCGCGTCTTCGCCGTCAAGCCCGCTTCACACTACGAGTATCTGCAGGACAACACGACCGCGATGAACAAGGCCGCCAATCGCGCCGTTGTCGTCGAAATCTTCGCCGGCGGCGGGACGATCTAGCCGTCTTCCACAATGCGAACGGAGGGTCGGGTGGCTCCTAGTTGGGGAAGTCGCGGAACTCCTTGACGAGATTGAACGGAATTTTCCACCCGGCGCCTCCCCCGCGCATCAGCATCTTGATGTCTTCCGTCCTGTTTTCTTTTCCGGTTTTCGGATCGGTCTCCAGCGTGTGGCCTTGGCTGTCCCAAGGTTTGCTCGCGCTCTTCGAGTAGTAGCCGAGGAAATGCCCAGCTTCGTGGGCAGACGTGTTAGGTCCGCGTGACGAACTGATGAAGGCAAGGTCCAGCGATCGAGCAAACGAGCCGTTGGCAGGGCCGCCGTTGGACCAAACCTTGTCGACGCAGAACATGGTTAGATGAGCGCCCTGAACTTTGTGTTTGACGAAGAAGCCCTTCAGCTTTTCGACGTCGATCACATCGGGAAAGATCGCGAGGCTCGCATCCTTCATGCCAGTCGCATTGGCGAGCTCCTGTTTGACGGCAGCCTGCGAGTCGTCGATGACCAGCCAGTCGCTTGGCACCCGCTCAAAGCGGATGTTGGCCTGCGGCACCCATATGTTGTTCATCGTCAGCAATTCATCTTGCTCGTTGAAGGGCTTCTTGGCGTGAAACGCCGAAGCGCCGCCACTCCCCGGAACCATGACGTTGCGGAACGCCACCTTGATCGTGATTTCTGGCAGCACGACGACATGGAGCTTGGCTTCGATCTTCCGGCCGGCCGACCGGGCCACCACCTCGAGGCCGGGAAAGCCAATCGGCTTAATCCGGCCATTGATTTCGAAAAACCGTGCATCGCCATTGAAGGTGGCGGGAAGCGACGCCGCCCTGAGCTGCGGATCGATATCGGGTTCGGAGAAGGTGTCTCTGGCTTGCATTACGCGTCTAAGGGTATCGGCGCTATCGATCTCCTTTATCCCAAGGGCATGGGCGTTAGGGTCGACTTTGAGCTTTCTTCCGGGATCGATCAGCGCCACGATGTTGGAGCCGCCGAACGGCACCACCATGCCTGGCGGGCTGCGGCGCTCATCGATGCCGGAGCGGCGGAAAACCTCTTGAAAAGCGGCCATGTCTGGTTCTCCTGTCCTAGTTCGGTCCGTCAACGCGAAATTCGTGTATGGTGTCGGGTCCCGTCTGGGTCGTCAGGCCCGACAGGACGATCGGCAAGAGGAATTCCGCCTTGCGAGGTCCCCGCCGGTAACGTTGAGTCCACAGCACCTAGATCGCGCTTCACGCCTTTCAGCATGCTACGAATCTCATTCGTATCGACTGTATTGACCCAGATCCGAAGCTTGTCTGCCTATGCAGTACAGGTCGCATATGTAGCTGGCGGCCCGTTCGGCAAAATGTCTTGGACTGCTTCGCGCCGAACAGGTCGTGCGTTCTGTTGATGCTCACCGCTCCCAAACACCCGAGGCCGCCGAAAATCCCGCGGAGCGGTGATCTGGCGGTGGAGGTGGTTCCGCCTCGTCAGCCTCGCGCCTCGACGCGGATTGGTCGCATCCAAACTGGGACGGGTTCAAATGCCGAAGGTTCAATGAAATTGCCGGCGGTCCAGCTCAATTCTGGTCAGAGTCACACGTTAACGGTGCCTGGGCTGAAGCGGTTTGGACCCGCCGACCGGAAACGCCGATCACCGTCCTAGTCGCCGTCCTTCTCGCGAACGACTCGAAATCCATTTGCCTGATAGCGAACATTGAAATCGTATCTAAACCGTGCGGCTGAGCGCAGATATTTCGGGTCATTGTTAAACGAGCCGCCCCGAAGCACCCGCTCGGGACAACCCGGTTTGACCGAAGCGGACCCATCAGTGGGCGTCCCTCGATAGCCCTCAGTCCAGCAATCCTCGACCCACTCTGCGGCATTGCCGGCCATGTCATAAAGACCGAACGCGTTTGGCTTGAATGACCCGACCTGCATGGTGACGTTGTGCGGTTCGCTGGTGCAGCCTGCACAATTTGCTCGGTCCTTCTCCACTGACCGGCCCCAAGAATAGGTTGAGCTGGTGGCGCCTCGGGCGGCGTACTCCCACTCACTTTCCGTTGGCAATCGGTAGGTCTTCCCGGTTTTTTGCGACAGCCATGCGGCATAGATTTTTGCATCGTTCCAATCGACATCAGTGACGGGACGGCGGCCGCGTCCCGCTCCGGCGTCGTTCGGCCGGTAGGTGCAGCCCCTGTCCATGACACAGGCGTCCCACTCATCGAAAGTGACTTCGTACTTACCGATATAGAACGGCTTGCGGATGGACACCTGATGCACAGGGCCTTCAAATGGGAAGACCTCGGTTGAACCCATGTTGAAATTGCCTGAAGGTATCAGCACCAGTTCCGGGCATTGGGAACAGTCACGAATTGTAGACGTCGGCGGCGGCGGCGAAACCGGCGGCGCGGGCGTGTTGGTCACAATCGGTGCTTGCGGCTTTGCCGGGCTGGCCAATGCGCCCAGGCGTTGCAGGCCTGACCGCGCCTCGGAGGCATATGGACCGTTAGGATAGGCATCGAGATAGGCCTGAAAATCGGCCGCGCTGTTGCTGCTCTTGATCGTATCCCAGAAACCTTGTTCCACCGTATCCGGCGGGCTGCCCAATCTCGCGACCGCGCGCGATGCCATGTCTGTCGGTTCGTTGAGGCCTGTAACGACAAAATCAGCGGTCTCAAGCGACGCTTCCCAGGGGAGTTGTTTGTTGCGGCTTTCCTTCGCGACCGCAGCCCGGGTTTGGCCAAATGCTTCCTTGAAGGTTCGACCAGCGGGCTTGGCGGCCTTCACGAACTCGTCAGCAAACAGGCTGAGCGTTCCCTTTTGATCCTCCACGACCTGCCCGGGGAGTGCGGGGTAAGCTTGAGTGATGCCCTGGATGGGACTGACGTTGGCAAGCCCAATTGCCTTGACCGATGTCTTTTGCTGCCACGGATTTCGCCTCGCCGCATCAAGGATGACGGCTGAACCTCTGGGCCGGGCAACGATCAGCGGATCGAGAATGAGATCGCCGTCCACCGCGTTGGAGCGGATGTCGAGATCCGATGCAATGGTACCATCGATCGGGATGAGGAAATTGCGGCCTTCATACTGGATGGCATGACCGGCGAAATAGACGACGGCGGTCGCACCGCGTTCCAATTTTTGGCTGAATTGTCGGATAGCCGCATCCATATCGGCATGTCGCGCATCCTGCGCATAAACCACGTCAAAACCGGCGGCCTTCAAAAGTTCAGCGATCGCTTTCGCGTTTGCAACCGCCGTGCGGACAGGCGACTGCGGATAAGATCCATTTCCGATAACGAGAGCGACCCTCTTGCCGGCCTCCGCAACACTCGCGTTCTGGCCCCGCGCGGCCGAGAGAAAAAAGAGCTGTGGGATGAACGCGCCAGCCACTAAGGCGCACAAAACAACGAGCACCTTAAAAGTGCGGCTCATGCCTGACAATTTCATAGCTTCATCAGCCCTGGACCTGGATCAACGCAGATGCCCCAGACTTGGATCAGCGCAAAACTCCGGCGCATATGCACCGGCTCCTTCACCGGCGCGGTCTGCTCAGGCTGAAGCAAACGAACGGGCGCAGTGTGCAAATATGTTAGCGAGGCTAACACGCTGGCTGAGTGGAAACAAGAAGTTGCGAGATTCGGCAATTGCTCCTAGTGTCAAATCATCGGTGCCGCTCGGCAAGCCATTTGGCGGAACTCCGTCCGTGAAATTCGTTTGCACACTTTGCCTGATTGCTTGTTCCATCTGCCTGTCTCTGCTTCTTTCGTCAGAGGCTCGCGCTGACGGGCGTGTCGCGCTAGTCATAGGCAATGCGGCATATGCCAATGCCACATTGCTCCGCAACAGCCGCAACGATGCCGATGACATCTCCGATCAATTACGTCGTCTCGGGTTCGAGGTCATCGACGGTCGCGATCTCGATGGCCGCGGCATGCGCGCTGCATTGGCGCGCTTTGCGCAGAAACTGCGGGGCACCGATGCTGCGTTGTTCTATTATTCGGGCCATGGGCTTCAGATTGAAGGTCAGAATTACCTTGTCCCCGTCGATGCCCAAGTCGATCCCGATTCAATCGTGACATTCGATCTGGTAAAGCTTGAAGACGTTATCGAAGCGCTCGGATACACCTCGGGAACGCGACTTATGGTTCTGGATGCCTGCCGGACCAATCCGTTTGCGAAGGCTATAGCCCAACGCAGCGGCAATCGTGGCGGGGAAATCACCCGAGGGCTTGCCCGGATCGACCGAACCCAGGGCATGCTGATCGCCTATGCGACCCAGGCCAACGCGGTGGCGGCTGATGGCACCGGCCGCAACAGTCCGTTTACAAACGCGCTGGTTCGCGAGATGCAGGAACCAGGGATTGAAGTCGGCGCGCTATTCCGGCATGTCGCCGTCAGTGTCAACCGTGAGACGCGCGGACAACAAACGCCGGAGCTCTCGGTCTCCCTGCTGGGGGATTTCTATTTGAATCCCCAGGAGAGCGATCTGGACGCATGGAAGAAGATGGGACCGCTGTCTTCCGCGAGCGTTGCGACGTTGAAGGCATTTATCGCGAAGTTTCCGTCGAGCAGCCTTGTCGACGCGGCCCGCGCCCGGATCGACACCGTCGAGAATGCCAACGAGCGCGACCGACTGGTCAACGAATACAGCGAGAAGGAGCGGCAGCTTCGGGTTGACCTGGAGCAGGCCGAAGCCGGCTTCCGCAAAGCCAGCGAGGAATTGGCGCAATTGCGTAAGCGCGACGAGGTCAGGCGAGCCGACGAGGAAAAGCGATTAAGTTCGAGCGCTCTCGCGCAACCGTCTAGGCCTTCGCCTCCCGAGCCTGGCGCCGCGGAGAAAGATCGGCGCGATCAGCTCGCGAATGAAGTGGCGGCACTCGAAGCAAACAAGGCCAGATTGGCCGAGCAACGCGCCACTCTGGAGCGTGCGATGCAGGAGAAACTGTCGAAGGCGCAATCCGATCGCGAGCGCGCCGAGCAGCGCCTTGCGATCGAGACTGCCCGGCTGCCGTCGGGTGCGGGTGACGCGCGGGCAGCCCCTGCACCAACTCGGCAGAAATCGACGTCCAGTTGCCAGGAGATTAATGCACGTGCGCAACTGGGTGACATATCGGAATCCGATCGCATTGCCCTTCGGCAATGTCGTTAGTTCATTTGAATCAAGGTTGAGCAGACATGATTGATCGCGGTCCAATCGTCACCTGCTTCGCGATCGGCTTCCTGATGACGTCCATCCAGGCGTGCTATGCGCAGGCGACGCCGCCAACGCCTTCGCCGCCACAAGCCTCTTCGGCTCCGCCGCCACCGCCCACGCCGATCCCTTTCGACGACGCTCTGTTGCGGGCCGCCAACGATCTCTTTTCCAAGGCCACGGTGCCCGCGGGGTCGGATAAGGTCGAACTCGTCATCGATCCGTTGATTGACGCTGCGACCGGCGCGCAATCAGCTGCAACCCGCCTGATGCAGGAGCGCATCAAGGACCTCGTAGCCAAGTCATATCCCCGCTTCGCCGTGTTGCCATTTTCCAGCGAGGCCCTGAGCCGCGCTCCTGTTGTCCTGATCGGGACCTTTACAGCAATAAACAATGCCGGCGCGCCGGACGGTGTTCGAGACGCCTATAGGATCTGTCTTGCATTGGCAGACCTTCGCAGCAAGATCATCGTATCGAAGGGTGTTGCGAGGGCAAAACCCGATGGCGTTAAAGCCGACCCCACGCCGGCATTCGCCGACGCTCCGATCTGGAGCAATGATCCGGCGATTGCCGTCTACATCAAGACCTGCCAGGGGACGAAGCCGGGCGACCCGATCGATCCCCTATATGTTGAGAGGATCGCCACGTCGGCATTTGTGAGCGATGCTATCCTCGAATATGACGACAAGCGCTATCGAGAGGCTCTGGCGTTCTACCGGACGGCCCGGCAAATGTCGGGCGGCGACCAGCTTCGTGTTCATTCCGGTATTTATCTTTCCAGCTGGAAGCTCAATCGCCGGACCGATGCGACCGAGGCATTTGGCAGTCTCGTCAAGTATGGCCTGGTGGCCAATAAACTGTCCGTACGGCTTCTGTTCAAGCCGGGCACGACGCAGTTCCTCGACGACCAGAATATCACCGGTCCATATCCGATGTGGTTAAGTCAGATAGCGACGCAGGCGATGCAGAACGATTCCTGTGTCGATGTCGTTGGGCACACATCAAACACCGGACCGGCGCAAATCAATGAACGCCTGTCGGTGCTGAGGGCGCAGTTCATTAAGGATCTTCTGCAGAGTGCTTCTCCCAGCCTGGCTGACCGGCTGAAGGCCGTCGGCGTCGGATCTCGAGAGTCGATCGTCGGGACGGGCCGCGATGATGCGAGCGATGCGATCGACCGCCGTGTCGATTTCAACGTACACCGATGTTGAATGCGTATTGAAGTCTCGAGGCTGCCGCGCACTCTCTGCTTTTGTCTTGTTCCGCCACGTTGGTTTTCCTTCAATCCAGAGCGCACCGTGCTCTAAATTATCGGCCTTTAGGGGGTCTCTCATGGTATCGAAAGCCTTGGTCGCAATGACGACGTCCCTCCTGATCGTAGCGGGAGCGTTCGGCTCAGCGCATGCACAGTCAAAGCCTGCCGGCGGTCCTACAACGTCGCCTCCTGGCGCTGCGGTCTATTTCGTGGACATCAAGGACGGGCAGACCGTCCCGACAAAATTCACCGTTCATTTTGGTTTGAAGGGAATGGGCGTAGCGCCGGCCGGATCCGACAAGGAAAACTCCGGTCACCATCATCTTTTGATCGATACCGAGCTGCCGCCAGTGGATAGTCCCATTCCGAGCGACTTCAATCATCTGCATTTCGGTGCAGGTCAGACCGAAGCCGAAGTTACGCTCACGCCGGGAGACCACACGCTACAGCTGCTGTTGGGCGACAGGAACCATGTGCCGACGTCACCGCCGCTGTTCTCTGATCGTATCCATGTTCATGTCGTCGATCAGGCTGCAGCCTCGTCGGCCCAGGCCACGTCGCATTCGGGACGTCACCCGTCGCCCCCGGGAGCGAAGGTTTATTTTGTCTATCCCGTGGACGGGGCGTACGTCACGCCAACGCCTGTTGTCCGCTTCGGGCTGGTCGGCATGGGCGTCGCTCCCGCCGGCTTCGAAAAAGCGAATACCGGGCACCACCATTTGCTGATCGATACCGGCCTGCCGCCATTTGATCAGCCGATCCCGAATGATTTCAACCATCTCCATTTTGGCGCCGGTCAAACCGAAGCCAAAATCAGTCTACCGCTGGGGCGTCACACGCTGCAGCTGATCCTAGCGGACGAAAATCACATACCACACGATCCCCCGGTCTTTTCGCAGCCCATCAACGTTGTGGTGACCGCTAACGGTCGCAAGCCGCCGACGCGGAAACGTCACCGAACGTCGCACTATCATTAGACACGAGACGGGATGCACGCGAGTGCGCGCAGCCCACGGCAGTGGTCTCGCGCCTCGCTTCGAGTTGAGATCTATCGCGTCAGGCGATCAACAAGCCCAGCTTGCCGACCATTGCAAGCGAGCGTTCAACGCTCTCTCGGATTGAAAGCAACAGCGGCTCTGCCGGCTTTCCGTCCTTGTCCTTTTGTTCGATCCGGATGGTCGGGCCGAATGCTTCAGTCATGTCGGCCGTGATCTGGTCGATCGTGCGAAGGCCGTCGAGTAGTTGCAGGAAATGCCGGGTCCGATCGTCCTCCAACTGCACTGTTTGGTGGAGCAGGTTGGTGACGTGCGGGCTTGTCTGCGACTGTTTGCGGGCGAGCAAGCTCGCTTGCGGGCGGTCGGTAATTTCCTTCAGCAGGAATGGCGGCGATACCAGGAAGGAGACCTCACCGCTGCAGGCCAGGATGTACATCGCATCCGTCAGGACCCGTTCGTCATCGTCGCCGTGACGGCCATCCAGCAGCGCGCGCGCACCGTGCAGCAACTCGCCGAATGACAAGGCGCGCGGCCAGGCGCGGCCGAGGCACAGATGCGCTGCTTTCAGGACCGGATTGGTCACCGTGATCCTGCTGCCGTCCTGGTTCTCGAATTCCATTGCAGAATCGTCTGTCACACAGGCCCCGGGATCGAGGGGGCTGGTCGTGCTCAGGAGGTGGTATCGCCTGACGAAATCTGTGTCGATCTGCCGGTCGAGGGAAACATTGTCGTGGCAAAACAAGGTGCGCCGGAAGCCGTTGCCGTCGATGAAGTCCTGATACTGGTCGCGCGCCATGAACTCGCTTTCCGGGAAGCGCTGCAGCGTGGCACGGACCTCCTCGGAATAGCCGGCGAGATAGCGGCGCGAGAAATCGGAATCGCCGACATACTGCAGGCCATGGCGAGCGGCATCCTCTGCGACTTCGTGCAACAGGAAGGCGGTCGCGCCATCGTCGAGATCGTCGTGAAACAACAATTCGTCGGGAGACTGGAGAACGCGGTTGTACTGGTCCCGCATGATCGCGCCGTGAACCGTGTTGGCCTTCGAACCTTCGCTCAGGAACTTCAGGATCGCGCGAGCCTGTCCGACCTTCTCCTTTATGCCGGTGAGGCGGCGGGTGTGATACCGCATCATGTCGCGGACCATGTCGCGGAGGTGCGAGAACGGGTGCGCATTGTAACTGACGTAGCAGATTCCGCGCGGCGCCAGGTTCTGCTTGAAGATCGCCATCATCTTCTCGCGCACGTGCGGTGGTACCCACGAGTACACGCCGTGCGCGATGATGTAGTCGAACTGTCCGAAGCTTGGATCGACATTCATGATGTCGCAATGGAGGAGCTTGATGTTGCTCAGGCCAAGCGTCGTGATATTTTTCTGGCCGCGCTCGATCGTCACACCGCTCAAGTCGATGCCGACGAACTCGCTGTCCGGATATTGAAAGGCCATGGGCAAAAGATTACCGCCGACGCCGCAGCCGAGTTCAAGTACTCGGCAGCGCTCGACCGGAGCGGGTTGCATGCCGCAGACGGTGGCAATCGTTGCGAGATGGTTGGGGTGGGTGAGCCCGTAGACGTGGCCGGGGTAGTAGACCTCGTCATACCGTGTGGGGCCGGTCGTTGAAGGGCGATGCTCAGTGTGAACATTCATTGTGCTCAGTTCCACGTATATGCGAACTTGTCGTTCGCGATTGAGACGTGTGTCTGCTTGATCTCTTCCTTGGCAAGCGATTTTCTGAGGAACTCGCGCGACAGCTCCGGCAGCAATGTGTTGGTGATGATGTTGTCGATCATGCGCCCGCCGGAATCCGGGTCGTTGCAGCTTGACACGATGTGCTCCACGACCGCGTCGTCATAGCCGAAGGCCGTGTTGTGATTATCGCGTAGCCGACGGCCGATCCGGTCGAGCTGCAGCCGGACGATGCCGCCGAGCATCTCGTCCGAGAGAGGGAAGTAGGGGATCGAAACGATGCGCCCGAGCAATGCGGCCGGAAATACTTTCAGCAATTCCGGCCTGAGCATCTTCGCGAGCTCTTCCGGTTCATTGCGATACTTTGGATCGCGGGACAACCCCATGATCAGATCGGTGCCGACATTGGTGGTCAGGATGATCAAGGTGTTCTTGAAGTCGATCCGTCGTCCGTTGCCGTCCTCCATGACTCCCTTGTCGAACACCTGGAAGAAGATTTCATGGACGTCGGGATGGGCCTTCTCCACCTCGTCGAGCAGAATGACGCTGTATGGCTTGCGCCGGACCGCCTCGGTGAGGCGGCCGCCTTCTCCATAGCCGACGTAACCGGGAGGTGCTCCCTTCAGGGTCGAGACGGTGTGCGCCTCCTGAAACTCCGACATGTTGATCGTAATCATGTTCTGCTCGCCGCCGTAGAGCGTCTCGGCAAGCGCCAACGCGGTCTCGGTCTTTCCGACGCCGGATGGTCCGGCCAGCATGAAAACGCCGATCGGCTTCGACGGGTTGTCCAGCTTGGCACGGCTGGTCTCGATACGTTTGGCGATCATCGTCAGCCCGTGGGACTGGCCGACGACGCGGCGGTTGAGGATCTCCGGCAGCTTCAGCACGGTTTCGATCTCGTCCCGCATCATCCGGCCAACCGGGATGCCGGTCCAGTCGGACACGATGGACGCTACCGACTGCTGGTCCACATGGGCATAGACCATCCGCTTTTCCGGATTGATCCCCTCCAGCGTCTCGAACTTGCCGCGCAGCTCCGCTCGTTTTGCGTCTGTATCTTGATCTTCCTTGGGCTCGGACAGGATGTCACGAATGCTGCGGATGTCCTTGACGAGCTCCTGCTCCTTGGCCCAGTCGGCCTCGAGCGCGGTTAACTTTTCTTTCAACGCGGCGATATCGCCGTCGATCGCGGCGGCGCGCTCGCCGTCCTCGATGCCCAGATCGCGGTCGCTGACCAGCGCGGATTTCTCAGCTTCGCGAGCCGTGATCGCGACACGCGTGTCCTCGATCAGGGCGGGCGTCGCGCTCTGGCTGATCGCCACGCGGGCCGAAGCGGTATCGAGCAGGCTGACGGCCTTGTCCGGCAGCTGTCGGGAGGGAATGTAGCGGTGCGAGAGGTTGACGGCTGCAATGATTGCGGCATCGGAAATGCGAACGCCGTGGTGCTTTTCCATTGGGCCAAGAAGGCCACGCAGCATCACGCAACAGGTCTCGACATCCGGTTCGTCGATCTGGATCGGCTGGAAGCGTCGCGTGAGCGCCGGATCCTTCTCGATGTACTGGCGATACTCCGCCCAGGTGGTAGCGGCGATGGTGCGCAGCGTGCCACGAGCGAGTGGGGGTTTCAGGAGGTTGGCCGCATCGCCGGTGCCGGCTGCGCCGCCGGCGCCAATCAAGGTATGGGCTTCGTCGATGAACAGGATGATCGGGGTGGGCGAGCTCTGCACCTCGTCGATCACCGAGCGCAGCCGCTGCTCGAACTCGCCCTTCATCGAGGCGCCGGCCTGCATCAAGCCGATGTCGAGGGCGCAGAGCCGGACATTGCGCAGCGGCGGCGGCACGTCGCCGGCGGCGATGCGTTGCGCGAATCCTTCGACCACCGCCGTCTTGCCGACGCCGGCTTCGCCGGTGAGAATCGGATTGTTTTGCCGCCTTCGCATCAGAACGTCGATCAACTGGCGGATCTCTTCGTCCCGACCCAGGATCGGGTCCATCTCGCCCGATTTGGCCTTGGCTGTGAGATCCTGCGAGAATCGGTCGAGCGGTGTCGTGCCTTTCGGACTCGTCTGATCCGCGCCGTCCGTGCCAGCGCCTACAAGACCCGAGCCGTCCATGGGCCGCATGGTCTCCTCGTCGGAGCCGGCCCAGATGGCGCGACGCTCGGCGGCCAGTGCTTCGACGTTGACCTTGGCGAATTCCTGGGAGAGGTTGTTCAGCGCGCGACGGATGTCGTTCGACTTCAGCCCAGCCACCAGCAGGTGGCCGGTGCGGATCTGGGTTTCGCCGAAAAAGAGCGTGGCGTAGTGCCAGCCGCGATCGAGGAGATCGATGACCGGATTGGCCACACCCGGCATGTCTGTTTCGTTCTTGCGAAAGCCGTTGATGGCGCCGGCAAGTTCCGACAGCAACCGGCCCCGGTCGAGCTTGTAATGGTCCACCGAGAGGCTGAGGTCTGTGCGGTCCTGCTGCAGGATATGAAACAGCCAGTGCGCAAGCTCGACGTTGCGGTTCCCGGCGCTCTTGGCATGGCGAAGAGCCTGTATGAAGGCGTCGTAGCCGGCGCGGTTCAGTTTGCCCGTTACGGCTTCAATACTGATGTCGGTCACGGCGGCCCCTCCTGCTCAATTGCTCCGCCGATGTTTGACACCTAACGGAAATTGGCGCGAATCCCATGACATTGGGACGATCTGCGCGGTCGATAGGTTCAAATCGCCGAGGCATCGGCTGCGGCGTTCCGGCGGGCTCGCAGGCGCTCCCCGAGTTGAAAGCGGGCGTCGCGGCGATATTCTTCAGTGGAGGTCCAGTTCGGAGAGACCCAGGTGGTCCATCCAAGCCGTCCGCTCTGCCCTAGTCTGACGGGGACGACCTCTCCTGCTGGAATCGCGAGCTCGACCTCCCACTCCAGTTCGTCGCCGATGTAGAAGAAAACGGCGTCCGCCAGCGGCTCCGACAAGTTGCGCGCTTCGGTCGGCAGGAACTGTTCGTACTGGACAAAGTTCTTGACGAAGACCCGAACCCTGATCTTGTCCTCGACGCTGAACACGCGTGAGCCGAGAAGCGCGTCGCGACCGAGGCTTGCATGCGCCTCACCGAGCCGGCTGCAGTGACTTGGGTCGAACGCAAGCCAGGTGCCGACAAATTCGTCGATCTCGACCTTGACGTCGAACAGTCCCTGCAAGAACCGCGTCAGCCGTGACGCACACTTCGCCCTGGGGGCGACCAGTCCGGCGAAGCTGAGCTTCGCCATGTCGGGTACGGTGTCCCGATTGGTGAAAGCGTTGGAGCCGAGGCCGGCAAAGGAGCCGACATAGGCGATAAAGCGATCCTCCGGGGGGCGGTCGTGCTGCGCGATCGGCCGGGCGTCGGCCCAGGCGCGAAAGAAGAGCTGAAGGAACCGCCCGTTGAGCAGGTCAAGAAAGCGCGGGAAGGCGTCGTCCCGCATCAGCCACCAGCTCAGACTCTCATCGGTCGTGGCAAGTGGCAACGCACCCTGCGGACCCAGGAGGCCGAGAAACTTGACGAGTATCCTGAGCCGGCCATTCTGGTCGTCGACCGCGGCAAGATTGGAGGCGGGGAACTCGAGGTAAGGCACTTGGCCGAGATCGACGTACTCTTCGCGGCGGGCGGCGCTGTCACCGATCCGAGGTCGATCCGGATTGGCTCGCTCGAGCTGACGCAGGGTATTGAAGAAATCGAACCGCCAGGGTTCGGCCTTCATCTGGTCGATCAGCGTCACAGCGGTCTCCGCGTGCCCATGCGCGGTGGCCACCGCATGATCTCGCCACGCTCCGGCGTCGAGACGACCGTCTGGGTGAAGGTGTTGAAGCCTGAATAGTCGGCGAAGAAGCGCTCCAGCACAGCTCCGAGCAGGAACACGCCGCTCCCCTCGAACGCCTTCTCGTCAAGCGTGATCGTGATCTCCAGGCCGCGCGCGGCACCGCTGCCGGTGCGCTCCCGCACCCGTCGCACGACGGGCCGGCTTTCGATGCTGCGCACGCCCCGGATCTTGCGTTCGGTGGCGTCGTCGTACTGGTCGGCAAACAGGGACAGCATCTCGCGCAGCGCTCCGGCGTTCTTGCCGCCATTGCGCTCGACGAGGCCGAGATAGTTCAGGCTCAGCATGTTGATCAGCCGCCAACTGACGATCCCGCTGTTGGCGATTTCGCTGCGACTGCGCAACTGGGCGACCACCGGCTCGCGCGGCCGGGTTGGACCAGCAACGCACAGCAGGTCGAGGGACGTATCGTCCAGCAGGCGGAAGTCGGCGCCGCTCGCGCCGACCGGCAGGTGCTCAGTGAGGTGCCGATTGGAACACAGCGCCCGGACGCTGAGCTCGGCGGCAGAGTCCTGCCCGTTCAATTCGCCGGGCTCGAGCAGCGACAGGAACATGTCCGTCCCGGTGTAATCGGAAGATGAGCCGTACGTCTTCTCTTCCACCGTGCGGCGCCGGGGTAGGCGGCGGACGGTGAAGTAAAGCCCCTGGACCGATGCGCTGGTCTGGTCGACGGCTGCCGAATACAGCGGGCGCACCAGCCGCTTGTCTTTCTCCGCCGGAAAATGCGCGTAGACTTCGAGGACCTGGTGCGGCTCGTATTCGAGATAGCGACTACGATCCGGCACCACGTGATATTCGTGGGTATTCGACTTGACGGGGATTCGATCACTCGTCTTCTCGAACAGGTTGATCGCCGGCGCGGTGTAGAGCCTGAAGGTGTCGGGACGCACCGCGGCGGCGAGCCGCGAATTGTGTTCATCGAAGGCGAATACGATATCGATCGACTTGCTGCGCAGCCGCGGCATCACGCTGCGGAGTCCGGTCAGGTGGATGCCAAGGAACTTGCGCGGAAACATGAAATATTCCCTGAGCAGTTCCGAGCCGCGAAAGACGCGGTTGTCGTTCGGAAACAGCGACTCGGTTTCGTCGAAACCGATCTGCTGCACGCAGTCGTGTGGTGCGCGCGTCACCACCGGATCGCCGAAATCGTCGAGATGTCGGAAGTAGACGCCCTTGCAATTCGATATCAGTTGCTCGTAGAGCGCGATGCCGTCTGATTCCGCACCGACGAGGTAGATCGGGAGCTCGCCTACGCGGCAGCCCGCAAACCACGTTTCCGGCTTGGTCCGAGCCTCTGCATCCGGCAGTTCCTCGTCAAGTCGGGCCGCGGTACGGTGGGTCAACGATAGCCTGAGTCCGGCGATGACGTCGCCGCCGACCGGAATTCCGAGTGCCTGCAGCGCGCCCGCGGTCGAGAAGTATTCGGCGCCGGTGACGTCGAACGGCCAGAGTGTGATATCACGGCAAAGTCGAAATCGGCAGGCGAGGCTTCGCTCTCTTTCGCGGTAGGTGGCGTCGAAGTAGGCGCCGCGCGCGAGCTTTTTGCCGTCGCGCAGCGCCGGGTCGGCATAGGGCGGTCGTGCTGCGACCAGCATGGCCGACGGGGTAGGGGCAAGATAGTTCGGAACCAGCTGTTCGAGCAGATTTGAGGTAAATTCCGGAAATTCGTGCTTGAGCTTCAACTGCACACGGGCGGCGAGAAACGCGGCGCCTTCCAGTAGCCCGGTGATCATCGGATCCGAGCGGTCCCTGATCAGGCCGCCGAGGCGTTCCGCGATGCCGGGATACTCCTCGGCGAAATCTCCAGCCTGCTCGTACAGCAGGGATAATTCGCGATTGTAGAAGTCCAGGAATTCGCGATTCATGCTAAAGTCGGTTGATCTGGATATCGCCGCTGTCGAGCTCGACGTCGGCGACGAATTCCACGGGAACGTTGAGCGGTTCGGCTTTCAGATCGGCGTGAACGATGAAGCGCAGCTTGAGCTGCTCGGGTCCGATCGAGCCTTCGCGGCGGACGCGGATTGTCTTACGATCGAGCCTTGGTTCATAGGTGAGCAGTGTGGCGCGCAGCGCGTCACTGAGCTCGTCGTCCGTGAGCTCGTCGATCGAACGGTTCGCGATGTCGGGAAGGCCATAGTTCAGAATCGACGTTCGTACGCAATTTCGGCCGCTCATGTCCAGCGTCGATTCGAGAGCGATCGTATTGAGAAGCGTTTCAAGGTCATGGGAGACCTCGCGCCGGAGCAATGCCTCCGAGATCGGATGGCGTCCCGTGCTGCGCCGGCCTGCGATAATCCGCTCACCGGACTGATCGCGCAGATCGAGCTTCTTGCGCGCATCACGCGCTTCGTGCGCCGCGCGAAAGGCGAGCATCAGCGGCGGAGAGAGCCGATCCTTTTTTGGCGTAAACGTCATTCCGGTCCCCATGTCGGTCGGCGCGTATGCCGCTTCGAAGGGCGGCAATTGGCGTCCGACTTGACTTATCGTGGCCAGGCATCCGGCCCTAACCCGGGCCATTCGAAGATGTAATCCGGGATCGCGCCGCATGGCGCCGGTGTCCGCTATCGGCAACCGGCGCCAGGCGAGGGGCCGAAGATCAAGCCCATTCCTTGTTGGCAGGAACGTCCCAGCCGAAGGTCGGCGAGGCGCCGGCGGCACCCTTGTCCGTCTGGCTCTTGTAGGTCATCTTGACCTTGGCGAAGTTCAGACTCACGTTTTCGGTGAGGCGGTCTTCGCCGTGTGATCCGCCGGTCGACACGCTGGAGACCAGAACGTGCTTCATCTCGATCTTGAGATACTCCAGCGGGTTCTCGCCGGCCTTGCGGACAGTGAGGATCGCCGTATCGATGTGCTTTCCGTTCGCGCAGACCTTGAACAAATCCGGGGTGGCCTTGTCCACGAAGTGCGTGAAGTGGAGATCCTGGACGCTGACTTTGCCGGCGCCGCCTCCAGATCCGCTGTGGAATGTGCCGGTCTGGCTTTCGCCGAACGACCAGCTCAACACATCAATCTCTTCCTTGTGCTTGTCGTCCAGCGACTCGCCCTTGATGGGATCGAGTTTCAAGAAAATATCGACAGCCATAGCTTAGTCCTCTCAAAAATCTGCAATTGACAGTTGCGACGACGTGACGTCAGGAGCTCGGGCCTGGCAGGCGCGAGACGAGACTGAGGCCGACGTCCATCGCTTCGAGTTGGAAGTGTGGACGGAGAAAGAAGCGTGCGTTGTAGTATCCCGGGTTCTCCTCGTTTGCTATGACCTCGACCTTCGCTGCGGCCAGCGGCTTGCGCGCTTTCTGAGCTTCTGACGACAGGGCCGGGTTGGCATCAACGTACTCGTTGATCCAGGTTTGCAGCCAGACCGTCAGCTCATCCTTCTCCTTCATGGATCCGATCTTGTCGCGAACCATGCACTTCAGATAGTGCGCAAAGCGGGACACCGCGAACATGTAGGGCAGACGTGACGACAGGTTGTCAGACGCGGTTGCATCCACGCCTTTCTCGCCGAAATACTTCTTTGGCTTGTAGAGCGACTGCGCACCGATGAAAGCCGCCTTGTCGGTGTTCTTGCGATGGATCAGCGGGATCAGACCCGCCTTGGCGAGTTCATGCTCGCGACGATCGCTGATCGCGATCTCGGTCGGGCATTTCAGATCCACGCCGCCGTCGTCGGTCGGGAACGTGTGCGTCGGCAGATTGATGACCTCGCCGCCGGACTGAACACCGCGGATGCGGGTGCACCAGCCAAACTCCTTGAAGGCGCGGTTGATGTTGACAGCCATCGCGTAGGAGGCGTTGATCCAACCGTACTTGTCGCCGGTATGCCCGTCGGTTTCTTCCTCGAAGGCGAATTCTTCCACCGGCTCCGACTTGGCGCCGTAGGGGAGGCGACCCAGCACTCGCGGCATGCAAAGGCCGACATAGCGCGAGTCATCCTGGTCGCGGAGACCTTTCCAGGCCGCGTATTCCGGCGTGTCGAACACCTTGCCGATGTCGCGGGGATTGGACAGTTCGGTCCATGAATCCATGCCCATCAGCGTGGGTTCGGCTCCGGCGAAGAAGGGGGCGTGCGCGGCGCCGGCGACTTTGCTGAGATCACGCATCAACTGCACGTCGGTCGGCAGATGGCTGAAATAGTAGTCGCCGATCAGGCAGCCGAACGGCTCGCCGCCTAACTGGCCGAATTCGTACTCGTAGACCTGTTTGAACAGCGGGCTCTGGTCCCAGCGGGCGTCCGGATAGAGCCGCAGGTTGCGATAGAGCTCGGTCTTGGAGACATTCATCACGCGAATCTTGAGACTGGCGTCCGTCTCCGAATTGAAGACGAGGTAATGTAGGCCGCGCCAAGCGCTTTCGATCGCCTGGAACTCCGGCGCATGGAGGATCTCGTTCATCTGCGCGGTGAGCTTCTGGTCGATCCGCGCGATCATCTCCTCGATGGTGTCGAGGACATCCGACTTGATGACGCTCGTGTCCTTCAACGCCTCCTGAACGAGCGTGGATACCGCATTCTCGACTTCGGTCGCAGCACGTTCGGTGCGGGGCTTAAAGCTCTGCTTGAGCAGATTCGCAAACTCGTCGGCCTCGACGGTTCCGACTTGAGTGACGGTCGCCTTTTGACCAGCTTCTTTTGCCATGGTCCCCAGTCCTTCTCTTTAATTCTATTTCTCGGCGTCGGGTTCGGTCGGCTGGCTCGCTGCGCGTTCTTTCAGCGCGGCCATCAGCTGCGGATCGTTAAGGAGCTTCTTCAGCTGATCCTCGGCAGCCACCTTGCCGTCCATGTAGCGGAGCAGGTTGGCGAGCTGTTCGCGGGCCTCCAGCAGCTTGGCCGTGGCCGGAACCTGCCGGGCGACCGCCACAGGTGAGAAGTCGGCCATCTTGTTGAAGCGTAGGCTGATGGAAATCTTCTCGTCGGCCGCTTCGCTCAGGCGGTTGGTCACGCGGGCCGTCACCCCGGGCTGGATCGCGGCCATGCGGTTGTCGAAATTGTCCATGTCGAACTCGAGGAACTTGCGCTCCTCGACCTTGGCTTTCTCCACGCCGGCGTTGTTGCCGGAAAGGTCGGAAAGGACGCCCATCACGAACGGCAACTCGATCAGCCGCTCGGCGTCGTAGGGATCTTCGTAGGTGATGTGAACGCGCGGTGCGCGGTTACGACGGATGAATTTTTGACCGCTGTCCGTAGCCATGGTTCCCCTCTCTGCGAAATCATTGAGAAGCCGGTTTGCCGCGACGCAGGTTACAAGAGCAGCTCAACTTGCGGTCGGCAAAAACTCCCTATGTCCTGTTAGTGGCGTCGAGCGAAAAGCGGGTTCAATACGATTTGTCGATTGTCTTGAGCGCGCCCTCGGGCAGGACGTCATTCAAAAGGCTGAGAAAGTCTCGCGGTGCCAGATCGCGCGCGCGGTCGACCAAAAAGGGAATAGGGCTGGATGGTTCTGCGGTCCGGAAAAATGCGGCCACTTTGGCCAGCAGGCTCAAGGCCTGCGCTCTATTTTCTACAGAAAAAACAGTATCTTGAACTTCGCTCTCGATCCCGGACGCGGATGGGGTCGCAAGCTCCGCCATCCGTTCGATGGGCAGGTCGAAGAACTTGTCCCGCCCGATATTGATCGCGGCGCTCTCGACGTGGGCGGGCACCAGCATTCGCATCACTTCGATGAAAGATTTACCAACCATCTCCTGCGCCTGACGCACCAGCAACAGGGCGGGATTGGACGGTTCCATTCGGGCGAAATAGTCTGCGGCGGCGGCAAGCGCGGCAGTGGCCTGCGCCGACGACGTCAGCGCACCGGTTGCCTCAAGGGGAGTTTGCGTGTCGGATAGTTCAGCGTCGTCTGACGGCGCAGCCACAACGGCGGACGGGTCACGCTCCGCGACGAGACCCGCAAGCCAGGCGGCCATGCCATTAACGACGCCGGAGACCCTGTCGAGGCTGATGGGTTGCGCCGAGTTCAAATTTTCGTGCCAGATCGTCTTGATGCCTGCAATTTCGGCCGCGACTGCCGAACAACGTGCACTTGCCGCCCTCAGGGTGTCGAGATCTGTGTCGTCGATGATGCGCTCGATGATTGCAAGATCGGGACCGTCAATGTCGGCGTCACCGGCGGGAATTTCTCCCTTGGCAACCTGATAGGCACGATAGTTGAGGGTGCCTTGTCTACGATTTTCGATCAGCGGGAGGAATTGGAGGGGATTGATCACGGTCGGAAACACGTCGATCGCTTCGATCGTGACGGCGCGAAGAGCGTAGTCGCCGTCTTCGGCCCTCGGATGTACAGCTTCCCACTGCTCCCTCAGCAACGTGGTCGTCGCCTTCAGGCAATTGAGAAAGCCGTCAAGGTCCCGATTGAGGATGGAGAACTTGGCCAGCAGCATGTTCAAACGCAGATCGCGGGTGCGCGCCAAAAGAGGTCGTGCGGCGGCAAACTGGCCGGCGATGTCGATGGCCCTCGGATCGAAGCGCCCGCGCTCTCCATTGGCGTTGACGACCTCGAAATACGACATCGGCAGAAGCGATTCCGCACCTGCGAAGAAGTTGAGGTACTGAACGTCCCCACTTGCGTCGAGATCCGGTCCGCAGGGATCGTCCGCGGCTACCGGCTGGGTCAAGGAGGCGACGTCGAGCATGATCGTCCATCTGCTGGGCCCCCGCCGAACCCCGTGACGTTCAAGGGAGAGCGGAGAGGGGACTATAATCCGATTGTCTTATGGGTCAGATGCTTGGCGATCCCGGTTCATTCCCGGTGATCATGACAGTTTCGCGTGAACCAGCAAGCTCTTGGAGGCGACTACTTGAAGGCCGGGATGCTTCTTTGGACGGCTGCTGTGGCGCGTCAGGCGGCCAACCCCGGGCGGATGTACCGGCCTGCCAGCGGCGGCCAGGATGTCTGTGGTTCTTGCATGACGCCTGATCTGCTCTCCGGAGCCGGTCATGCGGCCGACGAGGGAGTTTACCGCCCACATGGGCCAGCTTACCCAAGATACCCGCCTCTGCGAGCTCAAGACGCCACTGGGCAAGGACGTTCTGGTTTTCGTCGGATACGAGGCTTCGGAAGGTCTCAGCGAACTCTTTGAGTACCGTATCGAATGTCTCAGTGAGGACGCCGATCTCGACTTCGACCGCGCAATCGGTCAGCAGTGCACGCTGAAGATAAAGCTTCATGAGAAGGAGCGCGAGTTCAGCGGCATTCTCACCGAGGCGCAATGGCTTGGGGTGAAGAACGACTATTTCAGCTACAGAATCGTGCTTCGGCCCTGGTTATGGCTTCTGTCGCGAACCACCGATTGCCGGATATTCCAGGACAAGAAGGCGCCCGACATCATCAAGGAGGTCTTCAACGATCGCGGCTTCACCGACTACGAGTCGAAGCTGACCGAGGAAGGTTCCTGTCCGAAGCTCGAATATTGCGTTCAGTACCGCGAGACCGATCTGAATTTCGTTTGCCGACTGATGGAACAGCACGGCATCTACTACTTCTTCAAGCACGAGGGCGGCAAGCACACGCTGGTATTGGCGGACTCAAAATCGTCGCACAGTCCGATCGACGGACTCGCCACGATCCCCTACATCCCGCTGACGGGCGCCGACCGGCGAGGCGAGCAGCACATTTACGAATGGGTCTCGGAGCGCCGGTTTCGGACCGGCAAGGTCGAGCTCAACGACTACAACTACCAGAAGCCCAATGCGCAGATGATCAGCGACGCCAACGGCAACGAGAATTACACCCGCTCGGAGATGGAATTTTACGACTATCCGGGCAAGTTCAAGGAAAAATCCGACGGCGAGCGCTACGCGAAGGTCCAGCTCCAGTCCGAGCAAGCCATGGACCGGCGGCGCCGCGGCAACGGTGATGCGGTCAGCCTGTTCCCCGGCGGACTGACCAAGCTCGAGAAGCATCACAAGGACTCGCAGAACGTCGAATATCTGGTGGTACGGGCCACCCATTCGTTCTCGATCGAAGCGTACCGCACAGGCGGTCCCAGCGACGCCGGTCAGCACGTCTATTTCGGCAGCTACGAATTCCTGCCAAGCGACCGCCCGTTCCGGGCGCCGATGCTGACGCCGAAGCCAAGGATCAACGGCGTCCAGACCGCCAAGGTCGTGACCAAGGAGGACAATTCGAGCGAGGAGATCGACGTCGAAAACCTCGGCGAAATCTATGTCCGGTTCTTCTGGGACCGTAAGAAGAAGCGGTCATGCCGGTTGCGCGTCGCCCAGGTCTGGTCCGGCAAGAAATGGGGCGGTCAGATCATTCCGCGCGTCGGACAGGAAGTGGTCGTCGAATTTCTGGAAGGGGATCCCGACCGGCCGCTGATCGTCGGCACCGTCTATAACGACGAGTACAAGCTGCCCTACGACCTGCCGTCCAAGAAAACGATCGCGGGATTGAAATCGGATTCCACCAAGGGAGGCGGCGGCTACAACGAGTGGAACTTCGAGGACAAGAAGGGCTCCGAGAAGATCACGGTGCATGCCGAGAAGGACCATGACGTGACGGTTCGCGACACCGAGACGCGGACCATCGGCGAAGCCGCGCTCGGCGGCGACACCCGCAAGACCACCCTCGTCAACGGCAACGACAAGCTCGATATCGAGTTGGGCGGTCAGCATATCACCATGACGATGGATCAATCCGTCACCGCAGGCCTCACAATCACGCTCATGGCCAACGTCAACATCACGCTGCAGGTAGGCCCCAGCCAGATCATCCTGACGCCTGCGGGCATCGTCATCAACGCGCCGACCATCGCCATGACCGCGCAGGGCGCCATGGCGCTAGCAGCCGGGGGACCGCTGGGTGCCCACGGCCTGCCAACCCTTGTCGGCTGAGTGCTATGAGCCAGGTTCGGTTCGGTACGGTGCAGGATCTCTTTCAGGCCTATCCAATGGCGCGCCACGACGTCGGCAGGGCCGAGGCCGACAAGCCTTCACTCGATTTTCTCCAGGACGCCACCGATGCGCGCAATTGGCACGGGGCCGTCTCCTTCTGCGCTTATCTGCTGCCCCGGCGCGTCGCCGTTGCCTGGGGATGCCGCTCGTTACGACGGATGTTCGACCATTTCGATGCCAACGACGGCAGGTCGCTCAATTACGTGGATACCTGGGTCAGGCAACCCGACGAGCAGTCCCGGAACAAGGCATTGGCCGTCGGCAACGCCAACGATCCCGAGCAGCCGGCGACATGGCTGGCGCTGGCGGCCGGATGGTCTGGCGGAAGCGTGGTCCCGGCGGAGTTTGCGCCGGTCGAAGCCAAGCCCGATCAAGCCGCGCGCGCGGTGCGCGCGGCCCTGCTGATCGCCCTCTGCCGGCTCCCTCGCGAGTCCCGGGACCGGATAATGACGGCGTGCCTGGAGGATGGTATTCAGTTGGCACGCGGCGAACCGCGCTCTCCGCGCTAACGAGACGAAGAGATGGTGCTTCGCTTCAATATCGAGAACGAACCGAACCTTCCGGACGGTGGCCCAGTGTCATTTACGGTCACCGGCAGGCGCTCGGTCGATATTGGCCGTGACCGTCACCTCGATTGGACGTTGCCGGATCCGGCGCGGATGATCTCCGGAAAGCATTGCGAGGTGCATTTTCGCGAGGGCGGCTATTGGCTGCATGACGTCTCGACCAACGGCACTTTTCTCAACGGCGCCGACCAGCGAATTCGGGGACCGCACCGACTGCGTGACGGCGACCGGCTCACCATTGGCCAATACATCATCGGGGTTTCACTGGAGGATGAGGCGGGCGGGCATCCGCCGGACCGCGAGGCACAGCAGCACGTTCCTCTCGTCCAGCAACATGCCGATTATCAGGAATTGTGGGCGGCCGATCGCGACGTACCGCCGCCCATCGATCCGCAGCAATTGAAGAAGCCGCGCGAGGCGGCGCGACCCGTCAATCCGGAGTTTCTGGATTGGGCGGCGAGCGTCCCCTCGCCGGGTGTGGATCCCTTTCGACGTCCACCGCCGACGTCCCCGTACCAGCCTTCCGCGCAGGACGACATGAGCTGGGCCGACGGCCCGGTCGCCGCACCGAAAGCCCCAATCGAACCGCCGCCCACGATGCCGACGCCGCGCCGGCCCTCCGTGTGGGCCGATGCTGAAGCGGCGCCCGTCCAGCCACCGCCATATGCCGAGCCGTCGCGCCCGGCGCAGGCAATGGACGAAACGCCGGCGCCCGCCATGCCGGCCGGCGGTGCCGACTTCGCGCGGCTGGTGGCACGCGCCGCCGGATTGCCCGATAATTTCTTTGCCAACACGACCGATGCCGAGCTCGCCGGACAGCTTGGTAGCATCTTGCGCATGACCGTGGACAATCTGATGGCGCTGCTGCAAGCGCGAACTCAGGCCAAGCAGCTGACGCGCAGCACCAGCCAGACCACCGTTCAGGCGATTGAGAACAACCCGCTGAAATTCTCGCCGACCTCGGAAGATGCAATGCGGATTTTGTTCGGGCCGAAGACGCGGAGCTATCTCGACGCGCAACGCGCCTTTGCGCAGGGTTTCAGCGACCTCAAATCACATCAGTTGAAGACGTACATGGCGATGCAGCACGCCGTTCACGAGCTCATCACCGGCATCGATCCGACCCTCATTGCGCGCGAGCTCGAGCTTCAGCGCGGCGCCAAATCCTGGCTCGGCTCGAACAAGAGCAAATTGTGGGACGAGTTCATGACGCGCTGGAAGGCGCATCTCGGCCGCGACAACAGCGCGCCGATCGATACCTTTATGCTGCATTTCTCCGACTATTACGACCGCTCTGACAAGGGCGGTGCAAAGTGAACTAGCGGCGGCCGTGCGGTCGCCGACATTGCTAAAGTGGATGTAGGAATGTCTTGGTACAGCAAGGTTTTTTGGTCGGAAGGTCTGTTTCTGCGGCCGCACCATTTGCAGCAGAATGATCGCTATGTCGAGCACTTGCTGGAAAAGCGCGTTCGTTACACGACGCCATACCCTTGGGGATTTGCCCAGCTCGAGATCGACACGGACCTCACTGAACAGAGTAAATTTGCGGTGCGCAACGCCTCCGGCGTCATGCCGGATGGCACGCCATTCGACATCCCAGCGGACAGCCCGATCCCGGACGCGATCGAGGTGCCGGATTCGGCTGCCGGCCAGATCGTCTGGCTGATGATGCCCATCGCCGCACCGAACACTCGCGAAGTGGACGAAGATCGGACCGACAGCGCCAGCCGCTATGTTCGCACTTCGGAGACTTTCATCGACTCGACCTCCACGCTGCGCATCGAGGAAGAGATCGACATCGCCTATCCGCGGTTGTCATTCGAATTGCGCAAGACCAGCAAGCCAGGATACATGGGCCTCGGCATCGCGCGCATTCTGGAGGTGCGCGACAAGAACGTGCTGTTCGACGACAAGTTCGTGCCGCCGATGCTGGTCTGCGCCGCACATCCGATCATCGACGGCTGGCTCAATCGCATCATCGGCTGGGTCGAGACCAAGCTCGATGAGCTCGCACGCTACGCGGTCGATCCATCGTCTGGTGGCGGATTGCAGAGCGTAGACTATCTGGTGCTGCAGGTCCTCAACCGCACCATTCCCGTGCTGACCCATCTCCAGCGCTCCGGAAGTGTTCATCCCGAACGGCTGTACGAGGAGTTGCTGAGGTTCGCCGGTGAGCTTGCGACGTTTGCCACGCCGGAACGCCGTGCACGCAACTATCGGGCATACGATCATGATGACCTCGAAAACATTTTCACCCCCCTGGTAAGCGACATCCAGGACTTCCTGAGCGCGCGGCTCGGCCGGCGGGCGATCCGCCTCGAGATCATCGAGCGTGCACAGAATGCATTCGTGTCGCCGATCCGCGATCGGGCGCTATTCCGGAATGCGACCTTGGTGCTCGAAGTTGCAGCACGGCGGCCGCTCGTGGAAATCCAGAACGATTTCCCGCATCTGTTCAAGGTCGGCCCGAACACCAAGATGAACGAGATCGTGCACGCCAACCTGCCGGGGTTGACGTTGGTGCACTTGCCGACCCCGCCGCCGCACATCCGGGCCATCACCGATCACGTCTATTTCTATCTCGATCGCAAGTCGCCGCTGTGGCCCGAGTTCAGCACGGCGGCCTCGATCGGGATGCACTTCTCCGGCGACTGGCCGGAGCTTGAGCTGTACCTTTGGGCGATCTTGGAAGATAGGCCATGAGCGACAGGGACAAGCCGGTCAATCCTTTCGGTCGGGGCGAGCGGACGATCATCCGTCCCAATCCCGGCGGGAAGTTGCCGCCGGCGCCTGCCGCCCAGCCGCCGGCGGGAGAAGGGCCTGCAGCACGCCCTGCCTATTCGCCGTCGCCCGTGCCGTCTCCCGGCGCCGCACCGTCGTCATCGTTTTCCCCGGTTCCGCAGGGCCCGAGCTACGCCGCCGCACCAACCAGCCATCCGTCGGAGGAATGGATATCGACCCCGACGCAACCCTCCGCACAGCAAGCGATGCTGCCGCCCGGACCGCCTTTACGCATCGACGATCTAGTCGCGCCGAACGCCAATCCGGTGATGCGCGCCGCAGGGCCCTTGCTGCAACTGCTCGGCCGCTTGCGGGTGGCGCTCATGCGCGCATCATTCGCAAGTCTGATGGAACAAGTGGCCGATGCCATAAAATTCTTCGAGAAGGACATCCGTTCGGCGGGCATCTCCGAGCACCAGGCCAATACGGCGAAATATATCCTGTGCGCCACCGCCGACGATATCGTGCAGCATATCCCGACCGAGGAGCGCCACGTCTGGACGCAATACTCGATGTTGAGCCGGTTCTTCGGCGAGCGGGTGGGCGGTGTCCGCTTCTTCGAGATCCTGGACCATTTGAAGGTTGATCCGCTGGTCAATTATCCGGTGCTCGAATTGCAGCATGCCTGCCTCGCGCTCGGCTTCCAGGGCATTCACCGCACATCGACGGGTGGGCTTGCCAATCTCCAGGTGATCCAGCGCAACCTGTATGAAACGCTGCGCCGGGTCCGTCCCAAGACGATGAGCGACCTGTCGCCGAACTGGCGGGGGCAGGCGCTGGCGGCTCGCCGGCAGCGCCTCCGTGTTCCGGTTTGGCTGGTAGCGGCCGTGGTCGCCGCGCTGCTGACGGGCTCTTATTTCGTCTTGCGCACACTGCTGGCCGGCCGGTCAGAGAATGCCGCCGAGGTGGCGCTGGCCCTGCATCCCACCGATCCGATCGAGCTCAAACGCAAGGTGATCGCGCCGCCGCCGCCGCCACCACAGCCTCCGCCACCACAGCCGGACCGCATCACCCAGTTGCAGCGCATCCGCAACGCGCTCGCCAAGGAGAATACCGCCTGCGCCATGACCGCGGACCAGACCGCGAGTTTCATCGTGATCAGGGTCTGTGACCTCGCACTGTTCTCGTCGGGCCAGGCCACCATCCTCGACGGCTTCAAGCCGATTGCGGTCCGGGTCGCTGCAACCCTCGACAAGGAGCCGGGACGAATCCGGGTTGTCGGCCATACCGACAGTTCGCCGATCCGCACCGTGCGCTTCCCGTCGAACTTCGAATTGTCGGTCGAGCGCGCCAAGGCGGTCGCCGCGGCGCTGAAGCCCGGCATGACCGATGGTTCGCGTGTCGACGTCGAGGGCAAGGGCGCGGACGCGCCGATCGCTCCCAATACGACACCTGAAGGACGCGCCAAGAACCGGCGTGTCGAAATCTTTATTGAACGCAGCGAATAGCTGCCACCACAGCTCACGCTGTTTGCGACAGGTACCGGTCAATGCTCGCCAAGGATATTATCCGCATCATTCTTTACGGAGTTGGGCTCAGCTCGCTCGGCTGCGTGATCTATTTCGCCGGTCCCTTCATCGCATTTGGCGACTGGCACCCACTCGAGAACCACATCATCCGCCAGATCGCAATTCTGCTGCTCACCACGGCGGCGGCTGGCATCGGCGGCTTCAGCTACTTCAAGCGACGCAAGAACGCCGAGAAGATCGCCGACGGGATCAGCGCGTCCGATCAGCCTGTCAGCGACGAACCCGTGCTCAAAGAGCGCATGAAGGATGCGCTCGCGACGCTGAAGACCGCAAGCGGAAACAAGTCGGGTTACCTCTACGATCTGCCCTGGTACGTCATCATCGGGCCCCCCGGCGCCGGCAAGACCACAGCGCTGGTGAATTCCGGGCTCAAATTTCCGCTCGCACGCGGAGCAACGCCGGCGGCGATCGCGGGGGTCGGCGGTACCCGCTACTGCGATTGGTGGTTTACCGAAGAGGCCGTGCTGATCGACACCGCCGGCCGCTACACGACCCAGGACTCCAACAGCAAGGCTGACAAGGAAAGCTGGCTGGCTTTTCTCGACATCCTGAAAAAGAGCAGGTCGCGCCAGCCGATCAACGGCGTTCTCGTCGCCATCAGTGTCGAGGATGTGCTGACGCTGCCGAAGCAGGAACTCGCGCTTCACGCCGACGCCGTCAGGATGCGCCTCCTCGAACTGCATCAGAGGCTCAAGGTCAGCTTCCCGGTCTATGCCCTCTTTACCAAGACCGATCTGGTTGCCGGCTTCACCGAATATTTCGCCTATCTCGGCGAGGCCGGTCGCCGTCAGGTCTGGGGCGCCACGTTCCAGACCGCCGACAAGACGCAGAATCTGGTGGGGCAGATTCCGGTCGAGTTTGACCGTCTGCTGGAGCGCCTGAGCGAGGAGACGCTCGATCGTCTGCAGGACGAACCGACGCCGCAACACCGCGTCCAATTGTTTGGCTTCCCCGCGCAGATGGCGCGCCTCAAGCCCCAGATCCACGACTTCCTCAACCAGATATTCGAGCCGACGCGCTATCACGTCAATGCGAACCTGCGCGGGTTCTACTTCACCTCGGGTACCCAGCAGGGGACGCCGATCGACCAGTTGATCGGGTCGCTTGCGCGCACGTTCGGCGCCGAGGAGGTCGGTTCCGGATCCTATTCAGGAACGGGCAAGAGCTACTTCCTTGCCGATCTCATTTCCAAAGTCATCATCGGTGAGGCTGACTGGGTCTCGACTGATCGTGCTGCGGTCCGCCGCGCGCTGATCATCAAGACCGCAGCGCTGTCCTTGATCGGCCTTGTCTCGATCGGGCTGATTGCGGCGTGGCTGACGAGCTACAAGCGCAATTCCGACCTGATCGAGCAGAGCCTGCAGGCGGACAACGAATATGCAGCCGCCGGGGCGCCGCTCATCAAGCAGACGCTGATCGACGACCACGATCTCGACAAGGTGTTGCCGCTGCTCTATCGGCTGCGCAACGCGCCCGCTGGCTACGGATTGCGCAACGAGGCGGTGCCCCTGTCGGCCCGCTACGGCCTCAGCCAGCATGAACGCCTGCTGTCGCCCTCCAAGGCCGCCTATCACGCCGCGCTCGAACGCATGTTCCGGCCGCGCCTGCTGTATCGCCTGGAGGAGCAGCTCAATGCGCGCATCAACGAGCCCGCGTTCGTTTACGAGGCGCTCAAGGTCTACCTGATGCTTGGCGGCCTGCAGTCGCCGGACCGCGAGCTGATCCGCTCCTGGATGCAGCGCGACTGGCAGGACAACCTCTATCCCGGCGCAACCAACGCGGAGGGACGGCGCCTGCTCGATGAGAATCTCACCGCGATGTTCGACCTCGAGACGGAGCAGCCGCCGCTTGTCCAGCTTGACGGCCGGCTGATCAAGCAGGCGCAGAACTCGCTCGCGCGCCTCAGCGTGTCGCAGCGCGCCTACGAGTTCCTGAAATCCGAGGCGCGGTCATCAACCGCAGGCGACTGGATCGCCGCCCGGCGCGGTGGTCCTGATATGGCCGTCGTGTTCGAAACCACGGCGGGGCAGCCTCTGGACGCTGTGCGGGTGCCCCAGTTCTTTACGTATAACGGCTTCCAGCAAAACTTCGTCGCGAAATTGCCGGGATTGTCGGAGCGCATGAAGAAGGAGCGCTGGGTGCTGGGCGATGCCGGCCAGCAATCGGCCATCGACCAGCAGTACGACAACCTCGCCGGCGACCTCTTGAATATTTATTCCAACGAATTTGTCACGACGTGGCGAACCGCACTGGGCAGCTTGCGTCTGAAGAAACTGCTCGCCGACAAGCCGAAATACGAGGTGCTGAGGGCGCTTTCCGCGCCAACCTCACCGATGCGGCAAATCCTGGAATCGGTGCGCGACGAGACGATGCTGACCAAGGAGCGGCCGAAGCCGGCCAACGCAGCGGCGCCCGCTGCTGCCGCGCCGGCACCGGCTCTTTTCACCAACGCCCAGGATGGACCGCCCGGGGCGACGATCGAAGCACAGTTCAAGCCCTATCATGCGGTGCTGGAAGGCGACAGCACGCACCGGCCGATCGACTCGACCATCGCCAACCTGAACGATATCGCGCAGAACCTGACGCTGATGATCGAGAATCCACAATTGACCGCGCAGGCGACCGCTTCGCTTCAGACCCAGGTCGCTGCCCTGCGCAATAATGCCTCCCGCATGCCGTCGCCGTTCTCCGACATGCTGCGCGCGGCGGCTGCGGAGTTTGAAGGCAACATCGCAGCCTCGACCGCCGGACAGATTCTGCAGACGTTGCGCGATCAGGTCACTCCGGTTTGCCAGCAGACGGTGACCAATCGCTACCCGTTCGTCCGCGGTAGCAATCAGGAGGTTCCGCTCGCCGACTTCGCCAAGGTGTTCAGTCCGAACGGCGTCATGGACAAGTTCTTCACCCAGTACCTCGCGCCTTACGCCGACACCTCGAAATCGGACTGGGCCTGGCGAAAGGAAAGTCCCGTCGGACGATCGTTCTCCCCCGACACGCTGAAGCAGTTCCAGAATGCGGCCTATATCCGTGATGCTTTCTTCCAGACCGGCGGCAGCGTGCCGGCAGTATCGTTCGCGATCCGACCGCCGGGCGCATCCGGACCCGGCGTGACGGTGAAGACGGAGATCGGCGGTACTACAATCGCGAGTCCGACCACGCCAGGCTCGCCGACCGCGTCGTCGATGTTCGGCGGCGCGCAACCTCCGCCGCCGCCACCGCAATCGCAAAGCAACCCACCGACCACCGTGCTCTGGCCGGGCCCATCGCCGCGGACCGCGATTTCGGTGAGCAACGATACCGGAGCGCCATCCATTCTCGAGCGCATCGGTCCCTGGTCGTTGTTCCGGATGCTGGAGGCTGGCTCTTTGGCTGTGAAGGCGGAAAGCGCCAGTGCGACTTTCATCGTTGCCGGGCGAGAGCTCAACTATCAGATTTCGACCGGATCGTTGCGCAATCCCCTGAACCTGTCCGTGCTCCGCGAGTTTCGTTGCCCGACCGGAATATGACCATGCGTTGCGGGCTATTCGGCAAGATCGGCGCCAAACGCGATTTCATCGCGATCGCAACGCCGCGCAGCTTCCTGGAAGCCTGGGAGCCGTGGGTGCAGGCTGGGCTGTCTGCAAGTCGCCATCAGCTTGGCTCGGGCTGGCAGCAGGCCTTCCTCACTGCGCCGGTGTGGCGCTTCTGGCTCGGCGCTGCGATCTGCGGCACCACGGTGACAGGGGCGATCATGCCTTCGCTCGATGGGGTGGGACGATACTATCCGTTGACGCTGCATGCGGTGAGTGACGAGATCGCCTTGTTGCCGCCGCCGGGCATCGACCCGCAGGATGAATGGTTCGCCAAGGCGGAGGCCTTTCTGCTCTCGACCCTGGATCGCGCTGCAACGTTTGAGCAGATCTCGGATTCGCTGGATCGTCTTGCGCTGCCGCGACTACAGCCATCGCCCTCCAATGGATCGGACGTGACCGCATTGGGCGCAACGGGGGTGGGAGCGCTTTCAGACGTCGGCGCGTTCGCCCAGTCGTTCACCGCGCTTGTTGCCGCAGATCCGCAGATCCATGCCGCTGCCAGTTTCTGGTGGACCGCCGGTGGGGAAGGCTTTCCGTCAATGGCGCTGGCTTGTCGCGGATTGCCGGATCCGTTTCACTATTCCACACTGCTGACCGGCGATCTCGGCCGTACAGCACCCGGGACCGGGTGACGCGCGATGGTGCAAGTCGCATCCTTGTTCGATGTTGGCAGCGTCACCCATGCTGGACGGGTGCGGACGCGCAACGAAGATTCCTGCCTGGTCCGGACCGATGTCGGCATGTGGGCGGTCGCAGACGGCATGGGGGGCCACGAGGCCGGCGATCTCGCGAGCCGCATCGTGGTGCAGTCGCTTGATGCAATAGGCATGACGGATTCCGCCGCCGACTTTCTGGCGGAGTGCGAGGAGAGGCTGTTCCGCGCGAACCAGCAGATACTGATGCTCAGCCGGGAACGTCAGGGCGCAACCGTCGGCACGACGGCGGCGGTTCTGCTCGTGCGCGACGGCTATTATGCCTGTATATGGGCAGGCGACAGCCGGGTGTACCTGATCAACCGCGGCGGCATCAACCAGGTGTCCCATGATCACAGCGAGCTGGAGGAACTGATTGCCGGCGGTGCGGTGTCACGCGAGGACGTCAAGGACTGGCCGAGCAATGCGATCACCCGGGCCGTCGGCGTCGCCGACGATCCGGAGTTCGAGGTCGTGACAGGTCCGGCCGAGCCGGAAGATGTCTTTGTGATCTGCAGCGACGGCCTGACCAGGCATGTGCAGGACGACGAGATCCTGCAGTATGCAGCCGCGCAGCGCGCGCAGGCGGCTTGCGATGATATGCTTGCTTTGGCTCTGGACCGAGGAGGGCTCGACAACGTGACGATCGTAGTGGTGCGGCTGCTGACGCCGCGATCCTCGGAGCCAACGAGAACGCCGCTGGATCGGGAGCCGCAAGCATGAACTCCAACGATCCGTTCCGGTCGAACTACCGCAGTGTGCCGCCCGGCACCCGGCTCAACGGCATCTACGAGATCGAAGCGGTGATCGGCGCGGGCGGGATGGGCGAGGTCTACAAGTGCCGTGAGATCCAGACCGGATCGCCGGTTGCGGTGAAGATGCTGTTGCCCGACATGGTTGAAAACGAGGCGGCGCTTGCGCTGTTCCGGCGCGAGGCGGCGGCACTCCACAATCTTCCGCACGATGCGATCGTTCGCTATTTCCTTTTCACGGTAGAGCCTGTACTGCAGCGGCCATATCTCGCGATGGAGTTCGTGAACGGCCGCTCGCTGTCGAACATGCTCGACGAAGGCCCGTTGATCTTCGAGGCGCTCGTGAAGCTGATGCAGCGCGTCGCGTCCGGGCTGGATGCCGCCCACGAGCATGGCATCATCCATCGCGACGTCTCTCCGGACAACATTATCGTCCCGCTCGATGATGTGAGGCGCGCCAAGATCATCGATTTCGGTATCGCGCGATCGACCCAGATGGGTGACAAGACCATCATCGGCTCCGGCTTTGCCGGCAAGGACAATTACGCATCGCCGGAACAGGTCGGGCTGTACGGCAACGAGGTTACCGCCAAATCCGACGTCTACAGCTTTGGCCTCGTGCTGTTTCATGCGCTGACCGGACAGAAGCTCGACATGGGCGGGAGCCAGTTTCAGCTGGTTGAAAAGCGCCGGCGCGTACCCGATCTCGGTGCGGTAGACATGCGCATCAGGCCTTTGCTGGAGCGGATGCTGCAGCCCGATCCGGCGTTGCGTCCAACCATGGCGGAAGTCGCCAGCTGGACGCCGACCGGTTTGGCTCGCACATCCACCGCGCCGTTGTCCGGCTTCGATCCGTTGGCGCGGCCCGAAAGTGCCGCGCAGGTGCGACAGGACATGGCGCCATCGACCGCTCCAAGGTGGCGCCCCCCCTGGCTCGGTGTGAGCGTGGCAGCGGTGCTGCTTGTGCTCGGCGGGGGCGGGTATGCTTTATTCGAGCTGGTCCGGTCGGCGCCCGGCGTGCCGACTTTGCCGCCGCCTCCGAAGCTTTCGGGAACGATGTCGCCGACGAAGGCTGACCCCCCGCCAAAGCCCGAACGTCAGGAGCCGGCGAAGCTATTGCCACCGCCGACGGGGACACCCACTCAGCCCAGCGATGGGCCGGCTCGAGCCGACCGCATCCGCAAATACGTGGCCCAATATTCCGGCGGCGACTGCTTCTTCATCTTGCCAGTTGCGGTTAGTCAAACCGCCGCGGTGATCGAAGGCTTCGGTGCTTCGACGGCTCCGTTTGATACGTTCGACAAAGCGTTCAGGCGGGAGCAGGGATTTGAGGCGTCGGTTGGTGTCAGGCAGGTGACCGAGGCACAGTGCCCAGCCGTCAAGTTCCTGAGCCAGCTCGGGAGCGATCAGACGCGGGTGCCGCGCATCTCCCTGTCGGCGACGGAGCTAAAGGGAGGCGAAACCCTCAATGGCACCATCGAGAACTTCGCGAACCGCGTAGTGGAGCTGCTCATGGTTTCGGACCGCGGCGAGGTGCAGAGCTTGTCCTATCTTTTGAAGCCGGGGATCGACTCGCTTTCGTTCACACTCCCGACACCGCGCGCGAACGGTCCGCAACTGCTTTTGGCTGTGGCCACGCCGCAAGTTCTTGACTCGTTGCGCCAGCCGCGACCGACAGCCGCTGATACATTCTTCCTGCAGGCGTTGAGCGATTCCCAGCGGAACCATGTGGCGATCACCGCGGCGGCACGCTACGTGTTGCTCACGAACTGATCAGCGCGCTCAGAGCATGATCCGGAAAAGTTTGAAGCAGTTTTCCGCTGGGATCATGCTCAATCAATGAGCTAAAGCGCGATGGCAGTTCATCCCAATCTCATCGCGGTTTAGAATTGTCCGACCATCAGGATCTTCAGGTCGGTATCCGGTTTGAAGTCGCTTGCTGTATATTCAGGTGTGCGCCCCGCAGGCGATGCCTTGAGCCGACCCTGACAGAAGCTGACCAGGCGGTCGCTGCCGCCAGCGTCGATGGTCAGCTTGAACGATCGGATCGGACCTGCCCAATTCGCGCCGGTCTTGAGCACGTATGATATGCGCCGCTCCTGCAGCTTCGCGCTATTGGCCTGGCCGTCGCCTGCGCGCTTATCAAGCTCGGCGAGGAATGCATCCGTGACGCAATATTCCTTCCGATAACGCGCGACCTCCAGACCAAGCGCGCTGCTGCGGCGCAGGCTCGCGCGCAGGATAGTGTCTGCGCTAGAGCCGACGCTCGGCCGGTACTGATGTTCAACGACGACGGTGCGCGCGGGCGGGAACACTTGCTGACGAACGGCGGAGGTCCTGGTGACCCAGCCGGGCGCATATTGCTGCCGACCGTTGTCGCTCATGCCGGCAGGCATCAAGAGCCCGTCGTCCACCAGCCGCGTCCGGGTTGTTGCGGGCAGGTCGGCCACCCGGATCTCGCGGCTGCCGATGGGCAGCAGCGGCAGCTTGAACTGGCGGAGTTGAGCGCTGACATCCTTGTCGCCAATCATGGCGCGCTGATCGATAGTCAGTGGCGCCGGGCTGCCGTCGACCTTGGTCTCAAAGTCGACGAAGTTCACCGGGTCGTTCGACGGCAGGGCAATATTGTCGGCTTCCGAGAGGTCGATGTCAGGCAGCGGAAAGGCCACAGTCAGCGTAACCGGCTTGTTGGTGATGTTGGCGAACTGATAGCGAACGCTGACCTTGTCGAGCGCGATACGCAGATCCTCGCTCTCCATAGCCACATCGTTGGTGTGAACGAACTGCAGTCCGCCAATCGACAATTCGGCAGCCGAGTCGTTGGCCTGCGCCGGCCAGGTGGTTGCAACCATGAACGCGGCCATCAGGGCCCGTACCCGGAACGAAGGCCGGGGCGGCGGTTCATTCACCATGCTAGTCTCCATATGGCGTGGCAACATGTGCCGGTTCCGCTCGGCAATGGATCAGTCGAGGGCCCGGTAAAGCTCGCCCCATTCGGACTTCCAGACGCCGTCCGGATCCCACACCACGATCGCGAGCTTTACATCATTGGCGAGCCGGATCGCGCCGCGAAAGGCATCCTGGGCCGGCAACGCGGCACTGACCTGGTCGTTTGACAGTCGCCCGCCGCTCGCAGCGGCCGGCATCACGACCGATCCAGTGGCGCCGTCATTGTCGCGTTTCAGGACTAACGTGATGGCGTCGGGCTGGACTTCGTTGACCTGTTCAAATCTATTCCTTGTCATGAATTTGCACCGCAAGCTGAAGAATTCGGACTATCACCGTCCAGTGATAGAATTGAACGGGATCGAGATTGCTCACCACTAATTGACGCGCCGCATTAACGGCATCTCGGATTAGTCGGTCCGGCGCGACGATCGGTTCGGGGTACACTGAGGCGAATATGTTTCGTCGATTTTGCTGGACTTGGGTCTTGATTGCCGGTGCCGGCATTTTCGCTACCGCGGCGCACGCCGAGGATACTATCGTGCGCAGCTTCGCCGGCGGTTCGGCACCCTCGATGGTAGGCATCGTTCCCGCCAGCGAGGACGTGGAACTGGGGGGCCCCCAAGCGCTCAGCGCCGACGGGCAGGGCAACCTGTTCGTGCTCGACCAGATCAACGGCCGCATTCTCCAGTTCGATCCCAAACAACCGAACTCCGCCCCGGACGTCCTGAAGATGCCGAAGGATGTCCAGCCGACCGACCTCGTCGTTCACAACGACGACATCATGGTTTGGGACGGCGGCGTGCGCACGTTGAAGGCAGCGGCGGGGCAGTCCACGCGTGGGCTCGGCGACCAGATCCAGCTCGAGGAAGTCTCAAGCCGCGGCGTGGACGATCAGGTCGCCGTCTCCGCCTTCGCCCAGATGGGGTCGCAGCCGCCAGGCAGCGCAACCGACCTACTCGACCAGAACACGCGCGCGGCGGTCATCAGGAAGGGGCGGCAGCCCGATCGGCAATACATCGCGTCCCGCAGCAAGGGCTCGGTGATCGCCGACGTCATCCCGGACAAGGGCAATTCCAGCGTACGGATCGAGATCCAGACCATGGTCACCAACGAGAGCATTGGCGCGCTCGGTCTGCGCGTGCGCGACCAGCTCGGCACGGTCGAATTTCTCGAGATTGACAACAGCGACCGCTTCTATGTGCTGGCCGAGGACATCCCGCCGTCGGGGAAGAACGCCTCGACCTTCGTCGCACGCTATGCCGCAAACGGTCGTCTCGAGGGAATCTACGAACTGCCACTCGAGAACACCCCGCTGACCAGGCGGTTCGTCACCGTCTCGGGTGATGGCGATGTCTATTTCCTGCGAACCAAGCCGGACGGTGTCGAAGTGGTTGGCGTTGGCTTCAAACCGCTGGGCAACGTGTTGGTCATCGACGTGCGGCCGTCGCGGACCTCAGCGAAGCCGGCCCCGGGCCCCGACGGCCGACCCGACAGCGACGTCAAGTTCAGCGCGACTGCCGCGGTCCGGCCCTCCAATCGTCAGCAGGCGATCGAGACCGCGTTCGCATTCGAAGGCGTGCAGTGGAAGCTGACGCAGGCGAACTATGGCAACGATCCGGATAGCCAGTGCAGCGGCTTCAACCGCATTCGTCGGCCGTGGTACCTAGAGGGCAAGGTGAACCAGGAGGTGCGCGGCGTACCCTATTGCTGGGGCTGCCACGGTTCGCTCGCAAATTTCCGGCAGCGGATCGAGAGCGGGACGCTGGCCGGCAACGTCTGCACCCGCAACGCGCCGCGGCCAGACGTGGCGGGCGTCGACTGTTCGGCGTTCGTCAGCGCCGCGTGGGGACTCTCGGTCCACTACACGACTGCCGCCATCCCGGCGATCGCGGCCCCCGTGTCGAATCCCTGGGACCTCAAGCCCGGCGATGCGCTCAACAAGCCGGGCTCCCATGTGATGTTATTCCTGCGGTTTACGCCCGATCGCAAGGCGGAGGTGATGGAATCCTCGACCGGTGGATGCAATGGACGCGTCTGCCGCAACGTCTATCCGTTGGCGGGCCTGCTAGCACGTGGCTACAATCCGGTCCGGTTCCGTGCCTTCGCGGATGACCAGGCGACAGTTTCGGCGGATGCCTATCAAGAGGACGATGCGCCGACGGGGCGCAAATCGACGGCTGCCAAAGCTGCGACCAACAAGCCAGCGACCAGGAAGCGCTGAACCCCCGGTGTCCTCGGCGCTACAGATGATTATGAACTACTGCCGGCTGGCGTTTCGAACACCCGGACGGCGGGCCACCGCCTCGATCCGACAATCTGGTTCCGGGGCGGCCTGCATGACGTCGAGGTGGATCAGGATGCGAAGCTCCAGAGGATTTGAACACAGGTTCGGCCGCTTGTGCGCCGCCATCGCGCTCGCCGCGATGATCGGCCTGCCGCTGCAGCATGCTCGGGCGGCGGAAGCGCTTTCCATAAGCAATCCGGATGGCGGGGCCGTGCGTGCGCTCGTGATCGGCATTGATGATTATCAACATGTCCGCAAGCTGAAGGGGGCGGTCGCCGACGCCGCCGATATCGTGTCCAGTCTGAAGACGATGGGGGTTGGCGACGTGCTCGAGCTGACCAATGCCCAAGCGGACAGGGCGAGCGTGCTGCGAGAAATCAGCGCGATGGTGGAGCGGACAAGGAACAACGATCTCGTCTTTCTGTCGATCGCTGGTCACGGCACGCAGGAGCCGGAGCGCATCAAGGGCTCGGAGCCGGACGGCATGGAAAACGTGTTCCTGCTGCCAGGCTTCGAAACCACGCCGACTGGATCGGTCGAACGTGTTCTGGGGAGCGAGTTCAACCACTTCATCCGGCAGTTCGAACTGCGCGGTGCGAAGGTGATTTTCGTCGCGGACACCTGCCACGGCGGCGGAATGGTGCGCGATATCGATCCGCGGGCTGAGGAGATGAGTTTTCGCCAGGTGCCGCGCTACACGCTGCTGGTCGATGAATTGAAGCCGGTGTCGGACAGCAACGATCCGAAGTCCGAGCTCGATCTCGATCACACCGCGTTCCTGGCCGCCGTTGATCGCAACACCAAGGCCCCGGAAGTGCGAATCCCCGGGGTCGATGGCCTGCGCGGGGCTCTCAGCTACGCGGTGGCGCGGGCTGTAGAGGGCAGCGCGGACATCAATCATGATGGCAAGGTGACACTCAAGGAGCTCTTCGCCAACGTCCGCCAGGTGGTCTATCAGCTTTCAGACCAGCGCCAGAACATCGTGACGATATCGTCGCCTGCGCAGACGCCGGAGACGGACGTCGCGTTCGAACTGACGCGCGGTGTGGTGCTCATTCAGGGGCCGGCCGCGAGAACCGCCACTGCTCAGGCTACGGTTGCCGCTGATGGGAAGGCGCCCTCCGCACCGGTTGCCACGACCAAGACTCCGACGGTACCAACCCTTGTCGCCGCGCCCAATGCAGCTCCCAGCAATCCAGTTCCGACCGACACCGCGCTCGCCGGCACCGCACCGGCGCCCCCCCGTCTTTCAACGCCAATCCGCTTGGCGGCGCTCGACGGCAAGATGAACTATTTTTCGAGCGTGAGCACGAAGGATGTCACCGTACAGGCGGTTCAGCCGACGGATAATCCCGACTTGATCTGGGACCCCGTGTCTCATGACGTAATCGCCTGGGGCGATGTGGTCGCTTACGGGATGGAGGTGGCCAATTTGCCGACGGTCGTGGATCGCACCGCGGCCATCCGCGAGCTCAAGCGAATGGCAACTCGTTCACCCCAGACGATGCGTATTTGGCCGGACGATCGACAGCAGCGCGCCGGCCAGACCATCGAAGTTGAACTGTCCGACGTCGCGGCGAGGGCGCTGTTGCTGTTCAATGTGTCAGGCGATGGAACCATCCAGATGTTGTATCCCGTGGGTACGGATGCGCCGTTGGCCAAATCGCCGAGCTTGCGGCTACCGCTCAGGGTGGGCGAGCCTTTTGGCGCCGAGCAGATTGTCGCGGTGACCTCGCAGCAGCGCATGTCCGACCTTGAGACCGTCCTGATCCAGCTCAATCGGCGTCGTGCGTCGGGGCAACTGATCAAGAGTCTCGAGCGTTACCTGCCGGCGGACGCGCGGATCGCCTCGATCGGCTTCTTCAGTGCTCCCTGACGGTTTGACCGGGGGAGCCATGTCGCCATCGGAGCCGATCCGCCGCGAGCGAATATACCTTGCGTTGCTGCTCCTGCTGACGGGCGGACCCGCGCACTCAGCGCCGTTGCCCCCGGAATCCTCGCATGCAAGCCCAGCGATCGCTTCATCGCTTTGGCGCATCCAGGTCACGCGCGGACAGACCAGTGCGGTGCAGAGCAATTCCGCGAACGTGTCCCTCGAGATCCTGCCGGGTCCGACGGTCGAGGTCGGCGGCAAGGTATCATTCGGCGTAACTTCCAGGAAAAAGGGCTATCTCATTCTGGTTGATGTGGATGCGGAAGGACGGATGTCCCAGATCTTTCCGACTCCCGAGTTGGTGGAGCAGTCGGACGAACGCGACATCAATCTTGTCAAGCCCGGCGTCCAGTTCGTTGTGCCGACGCCAGCAGCGCGGCAACGTGGCTTCGAGTATGTCGTCGCACCGCCGACCGGCTCGGCTATCATGGTTGCGATCCTCAGTGAGCGGCGTGTGCAATTGCTCGATTTGCCGGATCTCCCGCGCAAGCTGCAGAGCCAGGCCGACGCGTTGAGCTACCTGGCGGCCTGGACCAGCGAGTTGCGTGTGCCGGACAGCGCCAACGGAAGACTGGTGTCGAACAATTGGTCGCTGGACGTCAAATCCTATTCCATCAAGTAAGCCGGGGCCGTCGACTGGCTCAGAACTTGAAACCGAGGGTGAGCGTGCCGGATGTTTCCATCTTGCCGTCAACCGAGCAGCTGCCGTTGAGCGCGATGCTGACACGCCCGAACTTCGCGACGTCGACGCTCACTCCGACGCGAGAGAAATCGGTTGGCGAACTCGGGATCATGAAATTCACGTTGTCGAGCGCCCAGAAGGGCAGCTTGCCCTGCAAGTCGGTTTTCCAGAGCAGTTCGACAAAAATATGCCGCAGCGCGTCCGGGTCGACGATGATGGTACCTTTGCTGTCCCTGACCACAAAGCCCATCTCGTCGATGTGAAAGTTGCAGATCCGCTTCGAGACGGCACAGTGCACCGAGGTGAGATCGGGCAGGTTCTTTGAATCGCCGAACCGAGCCGAAGCCTTGGGATCCATCGCCGGCCCGGTTCGCGGGTCGGTCGTCGCAACCGGTCTTTCTTCCGGAAATGTCTGCCAGATTTGCCGAAAGCCGATGCCCTCGGTTGCCAGGAACGAGGCATTGCCGAAGAAATGACCGCGGCCGGATCGTTCTCCACGGAAAAAAACACTGTTGCCGGCGGGATATTTCAGATTCGTCAGCACATCGAGAAGCCGGTTGTGATCCTTGGCGACGAAATTGATGCCGTCGAGCACGAGCCGTCCTGCCTCCAGGTGCGAACCGATGTGCTCGTCGAGATCGACACCGAGACCCTCCACCCGTCGGTAGATCTTCCTGAACACCTCGGTGTCTCTCGCGGTAACGACCCGGGCCCGTCGCAGCGCGTCGAGACGCCGCTCATCGTCTTTCTCCAGAATGTAGATCCGGCACAGCCCGGGCCGGTCGATCGCAATGTCGAGATGCACGTGCGGAGCTTTGCCGGTCTGCGTGAAGCCGACGCTCTTGACCCCTGCCTTCAGCCACGGGTCATAACCCGGCATGTCGATCTGGTCAGAGCCCAGCCGCGGCGCCTTGCCGGCGGCGTCGAGCAATTGCCGCCAGTTGTCGCACATGAAGTCGAAGCCAAGCGGATTCCAGTACGGCACAAGGTCGTGGATTTTGTAGAAGCCGTAGAGCTGAATGCCGGCTTCGTGCAGCTTCAGCGCGACCTTGTTCATGTCCGCTCGCATCGCGGCGCGGTCCTGGCCCGTGTTGCCGGCCTTTGGTGCGGTGTTCGGGTCGAAGGGGCTGCCCGTCATCTGCGAAGGTCTCCTCGCGTCACCACGGCGGAAGCTAGCAGGTGGCCGGTTGGCCGGCTAGTCCGTGATCGGCCGCAGCCGTTCCCGCAAATCTACAGCTTGTTCAGCCGGCCGTAGAAACCGCCCCGGGCGATCATGTAATGAATGTCTTTCGGAAAAGGAAAAGCGTCGCGAACGTTTGAGATCGCCTTTTTGAGGAATTCACCGTGATGCGAGGCGGGCTTGTGGCCCAGGGGAGCTTGGTCGGCGACCTGCGGAATCATGAAGCGGTCCACGTAAGCTGGATCCAGATCATTGACCCTGACCATCTGCCCGAAGGCTGGAAATGCGTCATAGTGACCCACGCTCACATTGAGGTTCTTGAGGGCAGGGCGCGATGACAGAGCACGATCTCCATCGAGCGTTGCCAGTCCGCGTCCGATCAAATCCAGCTTCACCGATTGCGAAAGCGTCGACGGACCGTAGACGATTTCGAGTGCGCAGGTGCTCTGACCAGACAACCATTGGTACCAGAACGTCGCGTCATCGGGCTGTGCCATCGCGCCATAGAGGCAGTCAAATCCCCAGCAGGCCGACAGGTTCGGCTGATATTTTCCGAGGCTTCCGACCAGATTGCGCATGCCGTTCCCCCCGCCAGAATGGCAGGCGATGATGAGCTTGCCGATCTGGAGCTGGGGTACGGTCTCCGAGCCAGGCTTGGTCCCAAAGCCGGAACCGGTTCCGAGAGCAGGAGCCAGCCACCTGGCAAGAGCCCCGAGTATTTCGTCGAGGTAGCGTTCGCCCCATTTGGCAGAGGCCAGATCCTTGACGCTGTAGTTGCCGGCAAAGCTTTCGCCGACGGCATATTCGTAGCCCAGGAATGGCGCGATAAGCACAACGTCCCTGCCGGAATCCCGGACCTGTTCGCGCAAGCGCGCGGGATCATTGCGGAACAGGTATTCATGATCCCTGACGTAGAATCCATGCAGCCAGAGCACGACATCGAACTTGGTGGCGGTCGTGAGGTGCTTCGGCGGGAGATAGACCGCCGTCGGCCTCATGCCGGGCGCCTGCCGTTTGGTGAAGAGGGTCACACCTGGAAAGGTGCCGATATCCTTCTGCTCCAGTTCGCACGTTGTCACTCGGATCGCTCCGCTTCGGGCACCTCTTCTGCGGCGCGCTAGTTGCAGACCTCGACGTTTCCAGCATTGCCGTCGGCGCCGCCGTTGCCGCCACGAGATTCGATGTGACAGCCACGGTTGACCTGACGGCACAGAAGCCGGTCGCAATAGATCTGGCCACTGCTTCCCTTGGCTGTCGCCTGCCGCCGTGGCACGGGAGCCTCCGCAGCCGGAGCGAGCTTTTCGCGGGCCGGCCGATCCGCGCGGGTTGGGCGCTCGTCCGTGCTGCGGCTTGCAACGGGTTTCTTGCCGCGCCGTTTCTCGCATTCATTGTCGTCGTTGAGGAACGAACCTTCGGCGCAAGTAATCTTGCTGCACTGGTCGCCGTCGGCTCGGTAGCCGTGGTCGCAGATCATCGGGCAGATCCGCGACGGCCGGAGCTTGATTGCGTCAAGCGCATCGAGACTAGCAAGCTTGGTGTCGAATTTGGTCCCCGCCTGGCGGTTGAAGAGCGCCAGCGAGCGCTGCGAAGCCGCATTCCATTCGCCATCGACGGCACCCGTGAAGCATCCGACGCGGCTCAACTCGCTCTGTACCGACCTGGCAAGATCGGCTTGAGGGATATCGGCCCTGGCGGGATCGACTTGGTGCGGCCCGTCGTTCAGGGCGGCGATTTTTGCGTTCGTGTCGTTCTGGACGGACTCAGCCGCCGGAGGCGAACCAGCTGCGAGAGAATTCTCGGTCGCGGACCTCGGGGTGAGTGCAGCGATGATCGATGCCTCGGAGGCGGCCCGCTTCCGCTCGGCATCAGTTGCTTGCTGCTGCGCCACCTGCTTTGTCGTTTCGGCGGCAATGCGGGCGTTCTCCGCGGCCTTCAGGTCTGCGGCCGCCTTTTCCTGGTCGGTGCGCTGGGCGCCTTCGGAAGCCAACCGAACGCGCTGCTGTTCGGCCTGCCGCGCCTTCTCAGTTGCGGCAATCCGTGCGTCCTCCGCCTCGATCTGGTTGAGCTGAAGCTTTGCCAGACTAGCGTAATACCCGTCGGGATGCTGGCTCAGGAATACGCCCAGGGCGGCCTTGTTGTTGAGTTGCAACGCCAGTTCGTAGTCACGGCGGACCTCGGACTGGGGATTTGCCGCCGCAGGCGTCGGTTCCTCTGCCTTGGCACTAGGCACGAGAGCAACGTCCTCGCCGCCCAACGAGCCGTAGACGTAGGGCTCCTGCCGGTTTCCTGTGGCTTGCAGGACATCGTCGCGGACAAAGCCGAATACCCTGCGCAGGTCGAGGCCCGGCTTTGCGATGTACTTGACCAGAGCCGCCGCGTACGGGCTGTTCTTGCTGTTGCCGTCGAGCGCCGTCAACCCGGCCTTTGCGGCGAAGGCGATCAGCGTATTGGATACGGTGGGCTCGACCCTAGCGAGCCCGCGACTGATCGATCGTGAGGCAACCGTTCGCTTCATGGTATCGGCAAAAGGATTGTTGCGGCACGCATCGACGATCACGACCCGTAGCTGTCTCGCAGGCTCGATCGCCAGCAGCACACGGTCGAGCGAGAACGCCTCGTCGTAAATGTCCGTATCGCGTTCGAGCCTTGCATCGGTCGGGATCAGATAGTTTGCGCCATCGATCTCGATCCCGTGGCCTGCGTAGTAGACGAGAGCAATGTCGGCATCGCGTACTTGATCAGCGAAATCCCTCAAGGCTCGCTTCATGTCTGTCGCGGAGAGATTGAGCCTCGAGTCGACCACGTCAAATCCTGCCGCTTTCAACGTCGCTGCGATGGCGGCGGCGTCGTTGGCCGGGTTGGGAAGCAGGGGTGCGTTTTGATAGGTGGAATTGCCGATCACCAAAGCCACGCGCTTCGTCGCGGAAGCCGGCTCAGCAGTCAGGACCAGCAAGGCGCCGAGGACAAGGGCGAATAATTTGATTTGCGTATAAAAGCTCATGGCGCAACGTCCAGCATCAGCCGAGAGGGGAGCGTCAACGAAGATGGCCGCGCAGAATGCTTAGAAATGAGCTCTCGGCGGCCGATTGTCTCCGTCCAGGAGCAGTCTCGAGCACGATCCATTCCTAATGTTGTCGCGTATTTCAGTGAATGCGTTCAAAGGCCTGAGACGATTGTCGGGCCGGGCACGTTGGGCATGGTTGGAGCCTAGAAGGGCGTGTTTGTAATGTAACATACTGATATTTATTGATTTTTTGATCGTCTTCGATGGCTTCGTTGAAGCGCAGGAGGGCTAGGCTTGGCTGGGATCGAAGTTCCACTGGCAGCACATCAAGCGGAAGTGAAATCCGGTGTTAGACCTGCGGATCGATAGCTTTGGTCGAAAGCTCTTCGCTGGCTTGATTGGCCGATCGCCGAGGTCGTGCAGGGATCAGAAAAGGAGTTACGGCGGCGTAGGCGGCATATTCCGGAAATGCCTGCCTCAAGATCCGCTCTTCGTTGATCATCCGTCGGTATTGGCTCGTCACGACCATGATGGCGACGAGCACGGCAAGCGGTGAAAGGACCTGGAGTGTCATGCCGACCAGAGCAACCCCCTCGCAAAGATAGAGCGGATGTCGCACAATTCCATAAGGCCCTTCCGTCACCAGGCGCCTGGCCTCTGCCAAGATGCTGAACGATTTACCCAGCCAGCGGAGCACCACGATACTGAGCGAGATACCCACCAGGATCAACGTGGTGGGAACGGCCGACCAGATCGGTCCCAACTCAGCCTTCGGAAGAAACGCGAGCGCGATGCTCAAGAATGTGCCCAGCAAGGCTGAGACCCGCGTCTCAATGCCCTGCGACTTCATGATCGGGACCAGCCGGGTCACGGTTGCCAGTGCGACGAGGCCGAGGAACAGGACGTTGGCAATTCTGGCGGCGACCGTCAGCAGGTCGTGGATATTGTCGGGCGGAAGCAGGCGAGGGACGCTGGCGGCGCCCACGAGCGCGGATCCGCCATAGACGATCACGACGGCTGCTTTGGCGCTCCAGTCCGACCAGGGATTGACGCTGCGCCCGGCGGTCCGTTTCCTGGCTATCCCAGCCTGGTCGAGTTTCGCGTCAATCACAGGAGTGATCCCGCTCGTTCGAAATCTGCATCACTAAACGGCAGGCTTGCCGGGACGTCAATCGACCGGGCAGCCAGCGCAGTCCTGCCGCCCCTTGTGGGTTCCACTTGCTGACCGAGAGGCGGTTTTGAACCGCTTCGGTTGTGGCGACACAAATGATACACTACTTTGGCAGATTGTTG
>NZ_VSSS01000056.1 GCF_008123425.1 Bradyrhizobium rifense | reverse complement strand
CCCAGCCTCGACGCGTCAAACTAAATTCGCAAAATACGAAATTCGTGCTTGCCTTCGATTGCACTCGAACTGACGGCGCGCCTCGAATTTGCGGTGCAGCACTGCGGAATCCCCGATCATTGCGCGTTTGTCGCTGATTTGCCCAACGCAGCAATGGCTTGACCGAATGGACATCGCGCCGTTCGGCTGGCGCGTTTCTACTTTGCATGGGGTTGTTTTGCACTTTTTTGCAGGAGGGCGGTCCAGTCCCGCAAGGAGGAGAGGGGGCAGCCCGCACATTGACTCCACGCCTCCCCGCTGCCGCTTGAGCTGAACAAAAGAAAAGGCCCGATCGCCATTGGCGACCGGGCCTCTTTTTGTTGGTGACTTGCGTTCGCGCTTACGCGGCCGTCGAAGCCTTCCGTGCAGCCTTCTCCTGCGCAGCAGCCGCCTCGTCCTTGCGGATCTCCGACAGGCGCTTCTGCACTTCAGCCGAGAAGATGTACTGCGCCGGGCGCTGCTTCGTCATGTCGATCTCGGGCGCCATCGGACCGGTGGTCCTGATGCCGAGCAGCGACACCCACATCGCCTTGATCGGGTTGTTGAGAGCTGCGGTCGCCGCCGTCGGCTCGTAGCCGCAATGGGCCATACAGTCGGCGCACTTCTCGTACTTGCCGGTGCCGTAGGTTTCCCAGTCGGTGGTGTCCATCAGCTCCTTGAAGGTTTTTGCGTAGCCTTCGCCGAGCAGATAGCAGGGCTTCTGCCAGCCGAAAATGTTGCGCGCGGGCATGCCCCACGGCGTGCACTCGTATTCCTGGTTGCCGGCGAGGAAGTCGAGGAACAGGCCGGAATGCATGAAGTTCCACTTCTTGCCCTTGCCCATCGCAAAGACGTCGCGGAACAGCTTCTTGGTCTTGGTGCGGTTGAGGAAGTGCGCCTGGTCCGGCGCGCGCTCATAGGCGTAGCCGGGCGACATCGATACGCCGACACCGAGCTCGACGGTGAGGTCGAGGAACTTTGCGATCTCCTCGGCCGGATGGCCGTCGAAGATGGTGGCGTTGACGTTGACGGTGAAGCCGCGGGCCTTCGCCGCCTTGATCGCCGAGACGGCGCGGTCGAACACGCCCTTCTGCGACACGGCCTTGTCGTGATGCTCCTTCAGGCCGTCGAGATGCACGGAGAAGAACAGATAGGGCGAGGGCTCGAACAGATCGAGCTTCTTCTCGAGCAGCAGCGCGTTGGTGCAGAGCGAGACGAACTTCTTGCGGGCGACGAGGCCGCGCACGATCTCGCCGATCTCCTTGTGGATCAGCGGCTCGCCGCCGGGAATCGCCACCATCGGTGCGCCGCACTCGTCGGCCGCGTCCCAGCACTCCTGCGCCGTCATGCGGCGGTTGAGGATCGCATCCGGATAGTCGATCTTGCCGCAGCCGACGCAGGCGAGGTTGCAGCGGAACAGCGGCTCCAGCATCAGCACGAGCGGATAGCGTTTGCGGCCAAGCAGTTTCTGCTTGAGCAAATAGCCGCCGATACGCATTTCCTTGAAGAAGGGGATTGCCATTACACGTTTCTTTCTGGGCTTGAAATTCGGGTAGGTCAGCTCGCAGCCAGTTGGGCCGGAAGCCTGAATTCGATGTTTTCCTCGCGGCCCGGAAGCACCGAGACCGTTACCGGTCCGATCCGCCGCAGCGCTTCGATCACGTCATCCACCAGCACTTCGGGCGCCGAGGCGCCGGCCGTGAGGCCGACGGTTTTGGCACCTTTCAACCACTCCGGATTGAGCTCGCGGCCATCGGCGATCAGATAACTCGCGACACCGGCCTCAGTGCCGATTTCGCGGAGCCGGTTCGAGTTCGAGCTATTGGTAGCGCCCACCACCAAGATCACGTCGACCAGCTTGCTCAAGTCCCTTACCGCAGATTGGCGGTTCTGTGTCGCATAGCAGATATCCCGGATGTCTGGGCCTTGAATATCTGTAAATTTGGCTTGAAGAGCCCCGATTATGTCCCTGGTGTCGTCGACCGACAGCGTGGTCTGGGTGATGTAGGCCACTGGCGTATCCGCCGGCAGCGCCAGGGCCTTGGCCTCTTCGACGCTCTGGACCAGCAGAACCGGCCCGGGAACCTGGCCCATCGTGCCCTCGACCTCGGGGTGGCCGGCATGGCCGATCAGGATCAGGGTACGGCCCTTGGTAATGTAGCGCTTCCCCTGATTGTGAACTTTCGTGACCAGGGGGCAGGTGGCATTTAGCACCGGAAGGTCGCGCGCGGCGGCCTCTTCCTCGACGCTGCGGGCGACACCATGGGCGCTGAAAACGGTGACAGCCTTCGGTGGAACTTCGGACAGTTCCTCGACGAAGATCGCGCCTTTGTTCTTCAGGCTCTCGACGACGTATTTGTTGTGCACGATCTCATGGCGCACGTAGACGGGCGGGCCGTACTTCTCCAGAGCCCGCTCCACGATCTCGATCGCGCGCACCACGCCCGCGCAAAAGCCGCGCGGCTGCGCTAGATAAACTTCCATTGGACGCCCATCACGCAAGTTGCACCAATCCGCTCATTGTCCCAGGCGGCACCCCGATACGGGCCAATGCTGCAATATCCGCACCATTGGTGTCGCGACCGCGGTAACCGCCCACCCCATCTGGGCCCAAGCGCATGCAGGCACAGCACTTTGTGTCAAAAAATCGGCGACAAGGAAAGGTGGAACAAGCCTCAGGGTTCCAAGTCAAGTCCAGTTCAGGTATTATAATACTTCAATTCGCGTGAGCAAGACGGCGACATTTGTGCTCACCCCTTCGTCACTTTACCGCCTCATCTCCGCGGCTATACCGGCCCTCCCGCATGATTTCGCCACGGTCTCCCGGCGTTTACTTCGAACCTTGTTCCCGCGAGAGCGACCCAAAACAGCAATAGGTTTCGCTTGGGAACTCCGATAAACAGCGGGCGTTTCCGGCAGGCTGTTAACACTAGAAAGAAAATACGTGCTGCAAAGCGTAGTCGTTGTCATCGTCAGGGCCTGTACCCGGTTTGCCTCCCTCGTCGTCGTTCTCGGGCTCCTGCTGGCAGTGGGGGCGGGCTATTACACGTCCCAGCACTTCGCTATCAACACCGACATCAATTCGCTGATTGCCCAGAATCTGGACTGGCGCCAGCGCGACCAGCAGTTCGACCGCGCCTTCGACCGTGACGCGACGATTCTCGCGGTCGTCGAGGCCAGGACGCCGGAGATGGCCACCGCAGCCGCGGACGCGCTGTTTGCCAAGCTGAAGGACAACAAGACCGAATTCCAGTCGATGCAGCAGCTCGGCACCGGTGAATTCTTCGAGAAGAACGGCCTGTTGTTCCTGCCGACCGAGGAAGTCGGCAAGATCACCGGCCAGTTCGAATCCGCCGCGCCCCTGATCGAGATCATGGCCGGCGATCCGTCGATCCGCGGCCTGACCGGCGCACTGGAGACCGGGCTCGCCGGCGTCAAGCGTGGGCAGGTCAAGCTCGACAGCACCGCGCGGCCGTTCAACCAGATCGCAGGGACGGTTGAGACCGTGCTCAACAAGGGCAATGCGAGCTTTTCCTGGCGCGAGCTCGTCAGCGACGAGCCACTGTCGGATTCCGACAGGCGCGCCTTCATCGAGTTCAAGCCGGTCCTCGATTACAACGCGCTGGAGCCCGGCAAGGGTGCCACTGACGCGATCCGCAAGGCCGCCGTCGATCTGGATTTCGCGACCAAATACCAGGCGCGGGTGCGCCTGACCGGGCCGGTGCCGATCGCCAACGAGGAATACGCCACCGTGCAGGAAGGCGCCGTCGTCAACGGCGTCGGCACGGTCGTCGTGGTGCTCCTGATCCTGTGGCTGGCGCTGCACTCCTCGAAGATCATCTTCGCGGTGTTCGTCAATCTCTTCGTCGGCCTCGCGCTGACGACCGCCGCCGGCCTGATGATGGTCGGCTCGTTCAACCTGCTGTCGATCGCGTTCGCCGTGCTGTTCGTCGGCCTCGGCGTCGATTTCGGCATCCAGTACAGCGTCCGCTATCGCTCCGAGCGCTACAAGCACGACGATCTCTCCGGCGCGCTGGTGCTCGCCGCGAAGCGCTCCGCGGTGCCGTTGTCGCTGGCGGCGATGGCGACGGCCGCCGGCTTCCTCTGTTTCCTGCCGACCGACTACAAGGGCATTTCCGAGCTCGGCCAGATTGCCGGCGTCGGCATGCTGGTGGCGTTCGTCTCCAGCATCACCGTACTGCCGGCGATGCTGAAGCTGCTGAATCCGCCCGGCGAGATGGAGCCGGTCGGCTATGCCTTCCTGGCGCCGCTCGATTACTTCCTGGAGAAGCACCGCGTGCTGGTCGTCGGCGGCACGTTGCTGCTGGCGGTCGCCGGCCTGCCGCTGCTCTACTTCCTGAAGTTCGACTTCAACCCGATGAACCTGCGCAATCCGAAGGCCGAATCGATCGCGACCTTCCTCGACCTGCGCAAGGACCCCAACACCGGCGCCAATGCCATCAACGTGATGGTCACCACGGAAGAACAGGCCAAGCAGGTCGAAGCGAAGCTGGAGAAGGTGCCGGAAGTGTTGCGGGTGATGTCGCTCGACAGTTTTGTGCCGGAAGACCAGCAGCCCAAGCTGAAGCTGCTCGCCCAGGGCGCCAAGGTCCTGAACCCCGCGCTCAACCCGGATCAGATCGACTCGGCGCCGTCCGACCAGGAGAACGTCGAGGCGCTGAAATCCTCGGTCGACAATCTGCGCCGGACCGCCGGTGACGCCAAAGGCCCGGGTGCGGTCGCTTCGCGCCGGCTCGCGGACGCGCTCGAGAAGCTCGCCAATTCGGATGAGGCGACCCGCAACAAGGCGCAGGACGTGTTCGTCACGCCGATGAAGATCGTGTTCGACCAGCTCAGGAACGCGATGCAGGCCGAGCCGGTCACCCTGAAGTCCCTGCCGCCCGATCTCGTGAACGCCTGGAAGAGCAAGGACGGAATCATCCGCGTCGAAGCTCAGCCGAAGGGTGATCCCAACGATAACGACACGCTGCGCAAATTTGCGGCAGCCGTGCTCGCGGCCGAGCCGACCGCGATCGGCGGACCGGTCTCGATCCTGAAGTCCGGCGATACCGTAGTGAATGCATTCATCCATGCCGGCATCTATGCGTTGCTGGTGATCGGCCTGTTGCTGTGGCTGACGCTGCGCCGCATCGTCGATGTGCTGATGACGCTGGTGCCACTTCTGGTCGCGGGCGCCGTGACGCTCGAGATCTGCGTGTTGATCGGCCTGCCGCTCAACTTCGCCAATATCGTCGCGTTCCCGCTGCTGCTCGGCGTCGGCGTCGCGTTCAAGATCTATTATGTCGTGGCGTGGCGGTCCGGCAGGACAAACCTGCTTCAGACCAGCCTGACGCGCGCGATCTTTTTCAGCGCACTGACGACGGCGACCGCGTTCGGCAGCCTTTGGCTGTCGAGCCATCCGGGCACGTCCAGCATGGGCAAGCTGCTCGCACTTTCTCTGGTGACGACGCTTGCCGCAGTGCTGCTGTTCCAGCCGGCCCTAATGGGCAAACCCCGTAATCTCAGGGAGTAGGCAGATGTCGCCGACGGGATCGGCGGTTGCGGTCTTCTGACCAGGCTTGGCGGCGACGGCAGCGTTCTTCGGTGCCGTGGTCGCGGGCGCAGGCGCTGCAGCGGGTGGCGTGGTTGCGGCCTTTGGCGCCGCGCCGATGGTTTTTGGTGCACCCTTGGCCATCGCATTAGAAGCGCTCAAAGGAATAGGCGGACCGACCCGGGTCCAGGTCTCGCCGCCGCACAGGAAGCCCAGCACGCAGCCCTTGATCTCGAGCTGGTCGGTGCCGACAGGCGTGATGGTCGCACTGTACATCTGACCATCTTTCGCGTTGTAGACCTGACCTTCCCATTGCTCGGCGCCGGCCGCCTTCTTCATGTCGATCAGGGTCGCCATGCCCAGTGTCGGTCTGTTCTTTTTTGAGACATCCGGGTTGTTCTCGTCGCGGCCTCCAGGCTGCTTTTCCCAGGAAACCGCGCCCCACATGCTGCCGTTGCATTGGGCAACGCGGATGTTGGCAACGCCATCGGCGACCCGCCAGTCGCCGGTGGGATCGGCGGCGAGCGCCGGTGTCAGGCCGACGTAACCGCCTGCCAGTATTATTCCGGTGTAAATGGCCAAACGCATGAGTGTTCCTTGGCAGTGCAACATGGTTTAAAGCTGTGCTTGCGAAGATGGTCCGAAAAAGGGCAAAAGGCCGCACAGACCCTTTTCCGTTTGCTGACCGTTTTCAGTTGACGAAGCGGCCCTCAACCGAAGTATGTAGCGGATGAACAGTCCAAATCCAGACATGTCCCAGTTGTTCGCGGACCGTCAGGCCCAGCGCAGCACCCTGCATAATCGGTATCTGAACGAGCAATTCGTCCGGGTTCTCAAGACCATCGGCTACGACGTCGGCTTCCAGAAGGGGCAGGGGCAGTACCTCTACGATCGCGAGGGGGCGCGCTATCTCGACCTCCTGTCCGGCTTTGGCGTGTTCGCGATCGGGCGCAACCATCCGGTGATGCGCGATGCGCTGAAAAGCGTGCTCGACGCCGATCTGCCCAATCTCGTCCAGTTCGACGTTTCGGTGCTGGCCGGCGTGCTCGCCGAGCGGCTGCTGAAATACGTTCCCTATCTCGACAAGGTGTTCTTCGCCAATTCCGGCGCCGAATGCGTCGAGGCGGCGATCAAGTTCGCCCGCGGCGCCACCGGCCGTCCCGGCATCGTCTACTGTGCCCACGGCTATCACGGCCTGACCTATGGCGCGCTGTCGCTGACCGGTGATTCGAACTTCCGCACCGGTTTCGAGCCGCTGCTGCCGGGTTGCACCTCGGTTCCGTTCAACGATCTCGCGGCGCTCGAGAAGGCGCTGGCTTCGCGCGAGGTCGCGGCCTTCGTGGTCGAGCCGATCCAGGGCAAGGGCGTCAACATGCCCTCCGATGAGTTCCTGCCGGGCGCGGCCGCGCTCTGCAAGAAGTACGGCACGCTGTTCGTCGCCGACGAAATCCAGACCGGCATGGGCCGCACCGGCCGCTTCCTCGCGGTCGAGCACTGGAACGTCGAGCCCGACATGGTGCTGCTGTCGAAGTCGCTGTCGGGTGGCCATGTGCCGGTTGGCGCGGTGCTGACGCGCAAGGGCATCTTCGACAAGATCTTCAACCAGATGGACCGCGCCGTGGTGCACGGTTCGACCTTCTCCAAGAACGACCTCGCGATGGCCGCGGGCATCGCCACGCTCGACGTGATGGAATCGGAGAAGCTGATCGAGTCCGCCGCCAAGCGCGGCGCCGAGCTTCGCCTCGCGCTCACCCGCATGGTGCCCGGCTACGAGCTGATGAAGGAAGTGCGCGGCAAGGGCCTGATGATCGGCATCGAGTTCGGCCCGCCGAAATCGCTGCGGCTGCGGGCGTCCTGGAACGTGCTGGAGGCCGCCAACAAGGGTCTGTTCTGCCAGCTCATCACCGTGCCGTTGTTCAAGGATCACAAGATCCTGACGCAGGTCGCCGGTCACGGCAGCCACACCATCAAGCTGCTTCCGCCGCTCACCATCACCGAAGAAGACTGCAACTGGATCGAGCGCGCCTTCGACGACGTCATCGCCGGCAGCCACAAGGTCCCCGGTGCGATCTGGTCGCTTGGCAAGACACTGGTGGACAACGCGGTGCGGCGGTCGGCCTGATCTAGCGCTAAGCGCGTCCCCGCTCGTCATTGCGAGCGAAGCGAAGCAATCCAGAATCTTTCTGCAGAAAGACCCTGGATTGCTTCGTCGCATCAGCGCAAAATTGCTGAGGCAATTTTGTCGCGAGCTCCTCGCAATGACGGCGGAGACGACTACCCCTCCACATTCACCTTCATCGCTGCCTCGAACTTGTCGACGAATTCGGTGAGCTCGTCGCCGCCGATATCGCTGACGGCCCAGAAGTTCAGGCCGCGCTCGCCCCAGCGGCGGCAGTTGAAGCCCTGCATGGTCTGCGTCTTCGGCGGCCGATGCTCGGTGCTCGCGGTCTGCGATACGAACAAATTGATGATGTGCTGCCGGCGCTTGTAGACGACGGCGCCGATGGCGCGCGCATCGACATAGTCGAGCCGGCCGCCGACCAGCGTGAAGCCCTGCGCGGTGAGATCGATCACCGGTGGCGCAACGTCGAGCTTGCCGTTGAACCATGGTTTGACGGTGTGCTGGTCGGTCGAGACCACGTCGATGAGGTGGCCGGCCTGGAGCGAGCGCAGATGGGCGGAGACGACTTCCGAGAGGATGCGCTGCTGGTCGTCCTGGCGCAGCACGACGGCGACGACGCCGGAGGCGGCGAGTGCGGAGACCGCAGATCCCATCGCAAAGCCGCGCAGCACCGAACGTCGGCTGGGCTGCGGCCGCGCTTGTGGCATCGACGCTTCGATACGGGCGCGGAGGCCAGCGGGAGCGCTGTAGCTCAGCTTGGTGTCGGCCAGCACGCGCTTCATCTCGCGTTGTGCCGCCAACTCGGCCGCGCAGGCCGGGCAGCTGGCGATATGGGCTTCGACCTCGCGCGCATGGCCGGCATCGAGCTCGTTGTCGAGCAGCGCGTGAAGCAGGATTTGTGCTTCGTCGCAGGTCATTTCGAGTGCTCCTCTTCCGCCGTCCAGGCCGCGCGCAGCATGGCGCGGGCGCGGGCGAGGCGGGACATCACGGTGCCGACGGGGGCACCGACAGCTTCTGCAATTTCACGATAGGACAGGTTGTTGATCTCCCGCAGCACGAAGGTTTCCTTGAACGGCTCGGCGAGCGCGTCGATCATCTTGCGAATGGCGCCGGCGTCGCGGCTGCGCAGCACCTCGGTCTCCGGGCTCGCCTCGTTCTCCTGCCACATCGGGGTCTGGTCGGCGGCGCCGGGCGTGTCCTCGATCGCGGCGTGCGAGTGCGCGCGTCTGGCGTATTCGGCGTTGCAGACATTGCGCAGGATCGCGAACAGCCACGGCTTCATTGCCGGGCCGCGATAGCTGTCAAAGTGCTTCAGCGCGCGCAAATAGCATTCCTGCACCGCGTCCTCCGCGTCGGAGGCGTCACGCAGCAGATAGCGTGCGAGCGTGTAGACGTCGTCGAGATAGGGGAGCGCTGCCTCGCGGAAGCGCTGCGCCTTCTGGAAATCGTCGCTGACGGGCATCGCCTCTCGCTTTGCCTCTTGCTGCGTTTCGGACGTCGTTGCGTGCTTCGTGTCGTTGTTGGGCCTGACCGAAGGCACGCGAGCCCGGCCGGCGTGGGACCACCGGCCGGGCAAGACAGAGATGCCTTGGTTGGAGACGTTACTCAACCTTGATCATCCCGGTCATGTGCGGGTGCAACGAACAAAAATACTTGTAGTCGCCCGCATTTGTGAAGGTGAACGTGAACTTGTCGTCGGTATCCAGGGTCTTGGACCTGAACTTGCCGGCCGACACCACGGTATGGGGGATGTCGTCCCGGTTGGTCCAGGTTATGGTCGTGCCGACCTTGATCTTGAGTTCCGGAGGCTGGAAAACGAAATTGTCGATATGCACCTCCATGTTGGTGTCGTCGGCACGGGCGGTTGTGACGGGTAGCAGGATGGCCGCGGCCACAGCGACCCCGAAGTCGCGGCGATTGAGTGTCTTCATTGTCAGCTTCCGTTCAGCCCCTGAATCAACCCTGCAGCGGCGTGTCGATGATCGCGAGCCGCTGCTCGTTCTGCTTGAAGTTGATGCTGGCGACCCCGAGCATCGAACGGAGCTTGGCGTCCTCGACCTTCATCGGTCCGGGCGAGGCGGCGGTGCCCGGCGCCGGCTGCGGGAAGGCGGTCGAGCGCGCGGTGTGGAAGGTGACGTTGCCCTCGACCTTCTGCATCACCTGGTGGATGTGGCCGTTCAGCACGGTGACCGAGCCGAAACCCTTGACGTATTCGAGCGCGCGGCCGCCGTCCTCGGTGCCCCAGCCCCATTCCGGATAGACGGTCCAGAGCGGAATATGCGCGAACAACACGACAGGCGTGGATTTCGACTTGCCGCGGAGGTCGTCCTCGAGCCAGGCTAACTGCTCGGCGCCGAGATTGCCGAGGCCGCCGCCCTTGAGGTCGACGACGTTGACGAGGCCGACGAAGTGCACGCCGCCGGCGTCGAAGGAGTACCAGCCCTGGCCCTTGGTGCCGCGGCCGTAGCGCTCGCGATAGAACTTCACTTCCTCATCGAGGAAATCATGCTCGCCGGGCACGTAGTGCACGTCCAGCTTGGACTGCGAGATGATGCGATCGGCGTTGTCGAACTCGGAGGCTTTCGACAGATGGGTGATGTCGCCGGTGTGGATCATGAACGACGGCTTGACCGGCATCGCATTGATCTTGTTGACGGCTTCCTCCAGCGTGCCCAGCGCATTGGGGTTGGCCGGCTTGTCGAAGCCGACATGGCTGTCGCTGATCTGGAGGAAGGTCATGCCGGGCGCCGCGGCGGTGGCGGCCTCAGCTGAATCGATGATGCCGAGCGAGCGCGGCACGCCGCCCGAGATGGTCCAGAGCACCCCGGTGCCGGCCCATGTCATGCATTCCAGCACCTTGCGGCGGCTGACGCCGTCTTCCCCGTGATCGTGTCCGCTCATCGCACGTCTCCTTTGGCCCGGAATTGGGCCGTCTGGGAGGTGATCGGGGCAGGGGCGGGTTTATTCGCGGGGGGCGATGACGTTTTCGTGAGGTGGGGTCACACACGCCGTTTGAGCCCGCGGCACGGCAGCGCGCAATTTGTGGCGCTGCGTCCGGGACAAGGAGATGAACGCGGATCTACGCCGAAAATTCCCGGACTGCCCGCAGCACGAGGGCGGGGGCTTCCTGCGCCACGCAGTGGCCGGCGCCTTCGAAGGCAAGCGCCCGGGCGTGCGGGATGAGCGCCATGGCACGTGAAGCCATCTCCTTGTAGACCAGCCCCGAGGTCTCGGCGGTGGTCACCGTCACGGGGCACGCGATCTCGCCAAACCAGGCGAACGGATTGCCGCGCGCGTCGCCGACGTAAACCTGCTCCATCGCCTCGTAGATCGGGCGCAGCATCGCCGACTCGATCTCGGGCGTGCAGCAGAGCCGCACCCGGCCATTGTCGAGCGGCGTAAAACCGTGCCGCACATAGGCCCACAGCGAAGCCTCGGTCCAATCCGCAAAAGCGGGCGCGGCACGGTAGCGCTTGAAGACGGCATCGTGACTGTCGAACTCCGCCTGCCGGCGCAGCGCGCCCTGCACGCGGGACAGCGATTGTTCGCTCAGTCCCACGGATGGATCGCGCGCCGCGTGTGGGTTCATCACGGTCGGCTCGATCACGAACAGGCGCGTGAAGCATCCCGGCAGCAGCTTCGCTGCCAGCAACAGATCGGTTGCGCCCGCGCTGTGACCGATGCCGTAGACCTCGCGCAAGCCCAGCGCGCCGATCACCCGGCAGATGTCGTCGGCATAGTCCGCAAAGTGATAGGCGCGGGGCTTGTGGCTTGCGCCGTGGCCGCGGCGATCGAGCCCGTAGACGGTGTAGGTCGAGGCGAGATCGCGCGCGACCTCGTCCCAGACGTCGGCGACAAAGCCGGTGCCGTGCACGAGCAGGGCGGGCGGTTTTCCGCTCTCGCCCCATTGCAACATGGCGATCTCCGCGCCGGTGGGGCCGATAGAAAAGCGCTGACTGATCATGGTGATTGGATGCTACTTCGCATCCTCCAAAATCATCGCAGCCCCCTTTTCGGCGATCATCGCGGTCGGCGTGTTGGTATTGCCCGAGGTGATCGTCGGCATGATCGAGGCGTCGACGACGCGAAGACCGCTGAGGCCATAGAAGCGCAGGCGCTCGTCGACCACGGCCATGGGATCGCTCACCGCGCCCATCTTCGCCGTGCCGACGGGATGGAAGATGGTGGTGCCGATATCGCCGGCGGCCTTTGCCAGCGAGGCATCGTCGTCGCCGACGGTGGGGCCGGGCAGATATTCGCTCGGACGATATTTTGCCAGCGCGTTCTGCTGCATCAGGCGGCGCGTGGTGCGGATGGCGTCGGCGCCGACCTGGCGGTCGTCATCGGTCGACAGATAGTTCGGCGCAATGATCGGCTTTTCGTCCGGCGTCGCCGCGCGCAGACGCACAGTGCCGCGCGAGGTCGGCTGCAGATTGCAGGCGCTCACCGTGATCGCCGGGAAGCGATGCAGGGGATCTCCGAACTTGTCGAGCGACAGCGGCTGCACGTGGAACTGGATGTTGGCGCGCGCGCGTGTCGCATCGGAACGCGTGAAGATGCCGAGCTGCGACGGCGCCATAGTCAGCGGACCGCGGCGGCGGAAGGCGTAGTCGAGGCCCATCAGGCCGCGGCGGAACAGATTGTAGTAGGTTTCGTTCAGCGTCCGCACGCCCTCGACCTTGTAGATCGCTCGCTGCTGGAGATGGTCCTGCAGATTGCGCCCAACGCCGGGCTTGTCCATCACGATGTCGATGCCGAGCGGCGACAGCCAGTCGGCGGGCCCGATACCGGAGCGATGCAGCACCTGCACCGAGCCGATTGAGCCGGCCGAGAGGACCACCTCGCGCTTTGCACGCGCCTCGATGATCTCGCCGTTCTGGATGAAGCGCACACCGACGGCGCGGCCCTGCTCGATGATCAGACGATCGACCAGCACATTCTTCTCGAGCCGCAGGTTCGGCCGGTTCAGCGCCGGCTTGAGAAAGCCGCGCGCCGACGACCAGCGCCGGCCGCGCTTCTGGTTGACGTGGAAATAGCTCGTGCCTTCGTTGTCGCCGGTGTTGAAATCCGGGATGCGCTTGATGCCCATCTCCTCGGCGGCATCGCCAACGGCATCGAGAACCTCCCAGGACAGCCGCGGCGCCTCGATGCGCCAACCGCCGCCGGTGCCATGATGCTCGCTTGCACCCAGGAAGTGATCCTCGAGCCGTTTGAACAGCGGCAGCACGTCATCATAGCCCCAGCCGGTCATGTCGAGCTGGCGCCAGTGATCGTAATCGGCGGCCTGTCCGCGCATCGAGATCATGGCGTTGATCGCCGAAGAGCCGCCGATCACCTTGCCGCGGGGATAGGCGAGCGCGCGGCCGTTCAGGCCGGGCTCGGCCTCGGTCTTGAACATCCAGTCCGAGCGCGGATTGCCGATCGCGAAGAGATAGCCGACCGGAATATGGAACCAGATCCAGTTGTCGTCCCCGCCGGCCTCGAGAATGAGGACGCGGTTTTTGGGATCGGCCGACAGCCGGTTGGCAACGATGCAGCCGGCCGTTCCGGCGCCCACGACAATATAGTCAAACTCACCTTCGAGCCGCCTTGGCATTCTGCTTCCACCCGGATGGTCTCTAAACGTTCCTTCCTAATAGGCAGACGGAGACGACCGGGACAAGTCCGGCCATGCCGCATCGGCAGAGCTAGACCCGATCCCCGGCAGTTGGGTGGACTGGTGCTTGCATGGTAGACAGGCCTGCAATTTCAACAAAGCTCGAGACCATCCATGCCCATCGTGAACCGCGTCGCCGACCTTCAACCCGATATCCAGGCCTGGCGGCGGGACATCCACCAGCACCCTGAGCTGCTGTATGATGTCCACCGCACCGCAGCATTCGTCGCGGATCGCCTGCGCGAGTTTGGTTGCGACGAGGTCGTGACCGGCATCGGCCAGACCGGCGTGGTGGGCGTGATCAAGGGCAACAAGCCGGCCGGCGAGGGGCTCAAGGTGATCGGAATGCGGGCCGACATGGACGCGCTTCCCGTCGATGAGCAGACCAACCTGCCTTACGCCTCCAAAACTCCGGGCAAGATGCACGCCTGCGGCCATGACGGCCACACCGCGATGCTGCTCGGCGCCGCGCGCTATCTCGCCGAGACCCGCAACTTCGCCGGCGATGCCGTCGTCATCTTTCAACCTGCCGAGGAGGGCGGCGCCGGCGGCGCGGCGATGGTCAAGGACGGCATGATGGAGCGCTTCGGCATCGAGCAGGTCTACGGCATGCACAATGGCCCCGGCATTCCGATCGGCTCGTTCGCGATCCGGCCCGGCCCGATCATGGCGGCGACCGACGAGGTCGACCTCATGATCGAGGGCCTTGGCGGCCACGCCGCACGTCCGCACAAATGCGTCGATTCCGTTCTGGTCGGTGCACAGCTGATCACCGCGTTGCAGTCGATCGTCGCACGCAGCGTCGATCCCTTGGAATCGGCCGTGATCTCGATCTGCGAGTTCCACGCCGGCAACGCCCGCAACGTCATCCCGCAAACCGCGATTCTGCGGGGCACCATCCGCACGCTGACGCCTGAGGTGCGCAAGCTGGTCGAGAAGCGCGTGCGCGAAGTCGTGGCGGGCGTCGCCCAGATCACCGGCGCCAAGATCGATCTGCACTACAAGCGCAACTATCCCGTGGTGAACAATCACGCGGCGGAGACCGAGATTGCGTCGCGCATCGCCAAGCAGGTCGCTGGCGATGCCAACGTGCTGGAGATGTCGCCGCTGATGGGCGGCGAGGACTTTGCCTACATGCTGGAAGCGCGTCCCGGCGCGTTCATCTTCTGCGGCAACGGCGACAGCGCCGGCCTGCATCACCCCGCCTACAATTTCAACGACGAGGCGATCGTGTTCGGCACGTCGTACTGGGTCAAGCTGGTCGAGGAACAGCTCGCGGCGTCCTGAGCCTCGATGCCGAAGCAGAAATGAAAAAGGGCCCGTGCATCGCACGGGCCCATTGTCTTTGTGTGATGCGATCTCTTAGAAGACGTGAGAGAAGAAATAGTACAGCGAGCCCGAGATGATCATCGCGGCCGGAAGGGTCAGCACCCAGGCCATGGCGATGTTGCGGATCGTGGCCCATTGCAGACCCGAACCGTTGGCGGCCATCGTGCCCGCGATGCCTGACGACAGCACGTGGGTGGTCGACACCGGCAGGCCGTAAATGTCGGCGGCGGCGATGGTGGCAGCCGCTGTGATCTCGGCGCAGGCGCCCTGTGCGTAGGTCAGGTGCGTTTTGCCGATCTTCTCGCCGACCGTCACGACGATGCGCTTCCAGCCGACCATGGTGCCCAGCCCAAGCGCGATGGCGACCGCGATCTTCACCCAGCCGGGGATGAACTTCGTGGCGCTGTCGAGCGAGCCCTTATACGCGTTGAGCACAGCGACGTCGGCGGCGTTGAGCTCGGCTTCCTTGTCCTTCATCAGGAAGCGGAGCGCTTCCGAGGCGAGGTACATGTCGTTGCGGGTGTTGCCGACGACGTCCGCCGGAACCTTCGCCAGTGAGCCGTAGGTCGTCACCTGCTTGGCGATATCGCGCACGAGCACGGCAAGCGACGGGAACGTGCCGCCGTTGACTTCGCGCGTGGCGACGTAGCTGGTCACCGCGGGCCGCGGATTGCCGAGCACGTTGTAACCGGCCGCCTTGCCCTCGATGATCTTGCTGGCCGCGTCCGAGTTCGTGACGAAATGTTCGATCTCGGTCGCCGGCAGCGCGCGGTTGAGCGCATAGGCCGTCGGCACGGTGCCGATCAGGATCAGCATGATGAGGCCCATGCCTTTCTGGCCGTCGTTCGAGCCGTGGAAGAAACTCACCAGCGTACAGGTGAGGATCAGGATGCCACGGATCCACCACGGCGGCGGCTGGTCGCCCTTCGGCTCGCCGAACAAAGCTGGCGTGGCGCGCAGCAGCACGCTGCGCAGGATGTACAGCAGGATCGCGGCGAGCGCGAAGCCGAACAGCGGTGACAGCAGCAACGCCTTGCCGATGTTGGTGGCCTGCGACCAGTCGACGCCCGAGGTGCCGCTGCGGCCATGCAGAACTGCGTTCATGATGCCGACGCCCATGATCGAGCCGATCAGGGTGTGCGAGCTCGAGGCCGGCAGGCCGAAATACCAGGTGCCGACGTTCCAGATGATGGCGGCGATCAGAAGCGCAAACACCATGGCGAAGCCGGCGCTGGAGCCGACCTGAAGGATCAGCTCGACCGGCAGCAGCGAGACGATGCCGAACGCGACTGCGCCCGAGGACAGCAGCACGCCGAACAGGTTGAACATGCCGGACCACACCACGGCGATGTTGGCGGGCAGGGAGCGCGTGTAGATGACGGTCGCGACCGCGTTGGCGGTGTCGTGGAAGCCGTTCACGAACTCGAAGCCGAGCGCGATCAAAAGCGCGACGAAGAGCATGAGGAAGGGGGCGATGCTCTTGACCTGCGTGCCGGTCGCATCGACGTCGACCCAGATGCTGTAGGCAACGAAGAGCAGCGCCGCAGCGATGACTCCCATATAAATGATGCCGGTCAGCGGATGGAATCCGCCTTCAAGGTCTGGCCCCTTACGCAAGGCCGGCTCGATGGAGCCGGGTAAAGCAACGTCACTCATCGGAATTCTCCTGTCCCAATGCCTCCGATTTTGCGCGCGGCGTGTGACAGCCAGTTGAAATGGTTGAAAAACTATTGATAAGGCGGAACTTTTCCACCGCCTGCTGCGGAGGGCGTCAGGCGGCGTGGGCGGATTTCTTCTGCATACCGGCGGCGATCTTCAGGTCTTCAACAAAGCGCTGATATTCCAGCACCTTGGCTTCCGGATCGGGCAGCCGAAGCAGATAGGACGGATGCACCGTCACCAGAGCCTTGCGTCCGTCGGGGAGGTCTATGAGCCGGCCGCGGGCCTTGCCGACAGGCGTGATCTTGCCGAACACGCTTTGCGCGGCGGTGGCGCCCATCGCCACGATGAGCTCGGGCTGGATTGCCGAAACTTCCCGCTCATACCATTGCCGGCAGGCTTTGATCTCCGGCGTTGCCGGTTTCTGGTGCAGGCGGATTTTTCCGCGAGGCAGAAATTTGAAGTGCTTCACGGCGTTGGTGACATAGACCTTCTTGCGATCGACGCCGGCTTCCGCGAGTGCACGGTCGAGCATCTGTCCGGCCGGGCCGACGAAGGGATGGCCGGCGAGGTCTTCCTTGTCGCCGGGCTGCTCGCCGACCAGCATGATGGTGGCGTCCTTCGGGCCTTCGCCGAACACGGTCTGCGTCGCGTCCTTGTAGAGCGGGCAGGCGCGGCAATGCGCGGCCTCCTCGCGAAGCGCGTCGAGATCGTTGGCGGCAGTCTTGCGTGTCATCGGAGCCTCCGGCCGCCTCTGAGGCTTGTGCGGATCGGTTGCGGCATTGGCGATCATGGCGCCGGTCATGCGTTCGGCGTCCTCGATCAGGGGCTTAATGATCGAGGTCTCGGGCAGGTTCCTCCAGTATTTCTTCGGCATCTCCGTCTGCATCGCCTTCACCTTCAACCGCGCCGGATTGAAGATGCTGGCGTAGTAGCGCCGCCAGGTTTCCTCCAGCCGGTCTTCGCCCGGCGCCTCGTTCTTGCTCACGCCCGGCGTGAATGTGAGCGCGTGGCCATCCCAATGCGCGCAGAGATCGGGCGTCAGGATCGACCAGGGCATGTCGGCAAAGCGCTTGGCGAAGAATGGCGCGGCGAGCTCGACGATGTGATGCTCCGGCTCGAACCAGGCGACGTAATGCGCGGCACGCTCGCGACCGATCTCGCGGAAGCGCACGAAGGCGTGCATCTTGTGCTCGTCGCGATGGACCGCTCTTGCCATCGCCGTGACTTGCGCGACGTCAGGATCGGTCGCGACCTCGACGAGATCGTGATTGTCCTTCAGCCGAAACAGCAGGCGATAGAGGATCGCAAAGCGCTGGGAGTCGCGATGCAGGATGGCGGCCTGGGCGAGGTCGACGAATTTTGCCGACACGTTGAAGGTGCCGTCGTTCACCTCGAGGATCGGAGACGGCGCAGGCGGTGCGAACAACTCGGCTTCGCCGCCTTGCACGGCCCAGGTGACATCGGTGGGCTTCACATGATGAAGCACGAGCGTGCGGGCGACTTTGCGCCAACCGTCGAAATCGGTTTCGGTGTCGAGGATGATGTACTGCATCAGAATCCAAACCCCAGTTGTGTTGCTTTCGGCTTGAACCGTTCGATCAGCCGCGCCTCGTCGAGGCGATGCGGCATGGGCCGGTGATCGCTGAGCACGATGAACGGCATCGCCTTGTTGCGGGGCACATGCAGCCGCACGAGATCGGAGAGACGGATCGTGGTGGTGCGCCGCGTGGCGATGATGCGCTCGACCGCCTTGGTGCCGAAGCCCGGCACGCGCAACAGCTCCTCGCGGCTGGCGCGGTTGACGTCGAGCGGAAAGCGGTCGCGATGGCGCAGCGCCCAGGCGAGCTTTGGATCGATGTCGAGTGGCAGCATGGCGCTGTCGTCGACGATCTCGCCGACATCGAAACCGTAGAAGCGCATCAGCCAGTCGGCCTGGTAGAGCCGGTGCTCGCGCAGCAAGGGCGGCTGTACCAGAGGCAACGCGCGGCTGGCATCGGGGATCGGGCTGAAGGCGGAGTAATAGACGCGCCGCAGCCGGTAGGAGCCGTAGAGATTGGCGCTGGTGTGGAGGATGGTGTGGTCGTTCGCGCCATCTGCGCCGACGATCATCTGTGTGCTTTGGCCGGCCGGCGCGAAACGCTGCGGCTTTGCTTTCGTCTTTGTGCTGTGATTGTCCTCGGCTTCGTCCAGCTTCAGCCGCAGCCGGTCCATGGTGCGGCGGATTGCGCGTACGTCCTTCTCGGGCGCGAATTGCTGCAGGCTGGTCTCCTCAGGCATCTCGATGTTGATGGAAAGACGATCGGCATATTTGCCGGCCTCCGCGATTAGCGCGTCGTCGGCCTCCGGAATGGTCTTGAGATGGATGTAGCCGCGGAAGTGATGCTCCTCGCGCAGTTTTCGCGCGACGCTGACCACTTGCTCCATCGTGTAGTCGGGGCTGCGGATGATGCCGGAGGAGAGAAATAGACCTTCGATGTAATTGCGCCGGTAGAAGTCCAGCGTCAGCTTGACCACCTCGTCGATGGTGAAGCGGGCGCGCGGCACGTTGGAGGAGGCGCGGTTGACGCAATAGAGGCAGTCGTAATTGCAGGCGTTGGTGAGCAGCACCTTGAGCAGCGAGATGCAGCGTCCGTCCGGCGCGTAGGAATGGCAGATGCCCATGCCGGGCGCGGTCGAGCCCATGCCCTTGCCGTCGCTGGAATCCCGCTTTTCGGTGCCGCTGGAGGCACAGGAGGCGTCGTACTTGGCGGCATCCGCCAGGATCTCCAGCTTGCGTTGCACGTCCATCCAGGAATCCCTTTGATTCAGTTCATGAATCCGGATGAGCACCAATTCGATTGACTCCCCGGCCGCCGTTAGCTTTATATTAGAACATATCATGAACAAATGAGCCAGCCGCAGGTTCTTATTTTTGAAAACCTCGGCAATCACCTCTGAAGGAGCGGCGAGCATGAGCGGCGCACGTATCAGCGCGCTTGCGACCTTGCGCAGCCAGATCGAACGGATCGAGACGGCGGAGGTCGTGCACCATCACGACCGCGTCGCGCTCGGCCACCGCGAGGTGGACCACGCCTTGAAAGGCGGGCTCGCACGCGCGGCGATCCACGAGGTGTTTTGCGAGGGGCGTCAGGGCGCGGCCGCGACTGGCTTTGTCACCGGGCTTGCGGGCCGCGTCACGATGCGCCGGCCGCTCCTGTGGGTGCGGCAGGATTTTTCGGAACTTGAAACCGGCGCGTTGTCGATGAGCGGGCTCGCCGAGCTCGGCCTCGATCCGCGCCGCGTGGTGATGGTGCGCGCCGCTGACGTGGAGAGCGCGCTGCGCACCTCGGCCGATGCGCTCGCCTGCGATGCGCTCGGCGCCGTCGTGCTCGAGCTCTGGGGTGAGACGAGGCAGTTCGATCTCGTGGCGAGCCGCAAGCTGACGCTGGCCGCGCAATCGTCCGGCGCCACCGGCCTCCTGTTGCGGATGGCGGCGCAGCCGCTGCCTTCGACCGCAGAGACACGATGGATGCTGCGCGCCGCGCACTCACCACCGGGGCCGATGTGGAGTGCCTGGGGCGCGCCGCGTTTCGATGTCGAGCTGTTGCGTAACCGTCATGGCCCGTGTGGCCGGTGGATCATGGAATGGAAGTGTGATGAGTGCCAGTTCTCTGAACCGTCGGCGTATCCTCAGCCTGTGGCTGCCGCGCCTGCCCATCGATCGGATCCAGCGGTTCTTCAACGGCGCGTTGGGTGAGCCCAGCATCGTCGTCATCAAGGACAACAATGCGCTGGTGATCCATGCGCTGGACGAAGCCGCCGAGCGGCTCGGTCTGTACATCGGCCAGCCGCTGGCGAATGCGCGAGCGATGTGTCCGGACTTGAAAGTGTTCGACGCCGATGTCGTGGCCGATGCGAAGACGCTGAGCGACATCGCCGATTGGTGTGACCGCTTCACACCGCTGGTGGCGCTCGATCCGCCGCACGGGCTGTTCCTCGACATCAGCGGCTGTGCGCATCTGTTCGGCGGCGAGGCTGCGCTGTTGCAGACGCTGGTTCGGGCGCTGGCGCGCCAGGGTTTTGCGATCGGCGCCGCGATCGCCAGCACCTCCGTCTGCGCGCGCACGCTGACGCGGCAAGCTACGGGCAGCATCGTCGCCGATGGTGGGGAGGCCGCGGCGATCGACCGGTTTCCGGTGTCCGCGCTTGGTGCGGACGAGACGATCACCACCGGCCTGCGCCGGGCCGGGCTGAAGACGATCGGCGAGGTCGCCTCGCGCAACCCGAGCGAAATCACGGCGCGGTTCGGCGCACGGTTCTCCACGCTGCTCGCGCATGCGCTGGGGCAGGGCGATGCGCCGATCAGCCCGCGAAAACCGCTGCCCGATTACATCGTGGAAAAGCGCTTTGCCGAGCCAATCGCGACCGACACCATGATTGCGATGACGCTGTCGCGGCTGGCCGAGACGCTGATCGCCTCCATGGAGAAGCAGGGCAAGGGCGCGCGACGCCTGGAAGCCGCGTTCTTCCGTACCGACGGCGTGGTGCGCGCGATCATGGTCGAGACCGGACGTCCCGTGACGCGAAGCGTTGTGATCGACCGGCTGTTTCGCGAGCGTCTCGATGCGCTTGCCGATCCTCTCGATCCCGGCTTCGGCTTCGACATGGTGCGCCTGTCGGCGAGCCGCACCGAGATCATGGTGCAGGAGCAGCGCGATCTCGACGCTCATGTCCATGACAATGACGAGCTCGCCGCGCTGATCGACCGCATCGCCGCACGCATCGGCGGAAAGCGCGTCGTCGTGCATCTGCCGCAGGACACGCATATTCCGGAGCACGCGGTGCTGGCCGCGCCCGCGCAGCATCATCTCGCCGCCGCCATGCAGGCCGAATGGCCGGTGCGCGCCGAGAGCGAGCCGCCACTGCGTCCTCTGCGGCTGTTCGACAAGCCGGAGCCGGTCACAGTTCCGTTCGCAACCGTGCCTGATGGGCCGCCGCATCAATTCACCTGGCGGCGCGCCAAACATGCGGTGGTGCGGGTGGAAGGACCCGAGCGCATCGCGATGGAATGGTGGCGGCAGGACGGCAAGCAGCTGACGCGGGATTATTTCCGAATCGAGGATGCCGAGGGCCTGCGCTTCTGGATTTTTCGCGATGGTCTTTACGAGGGGGAGGTGTTCGACGGCGACGGCAAGCCCGCTCCGCCCCACTGGTACGTGCACGGTCTCTTCGCATGATTACGCCCGCTTATGCCGAGATCGGCATCACCACCAATTTCTCCTTCCTGCGCGGCGGCTCGGATCCGCGCGCCTATGTGCATCAGGCCAGCAAGCTCGGTATCCCCGTGATCGGCATTGCCGATCACAACACGCTGGCCGGCGTGGTGCGCGCCTGGAAGGAGCTCGACAATGACAAGGTGCTGCACAAGCCAAAGCTGCTGATCGGTACGCGCATCGTCTTCATCGACGGCACGCCCGACATTTTTGTCTATCCGCGCGATCGCGCCGCCTATGGCCGGCTGTGCCAGCTTTTGACCCGGGGCAAACGCGGCGACGACATCACGCGGATCGAGAAGGGTGAATGCCATCTCAGCTTCGCCGATCTGCTGGAGTTTTCGGAAGGTCAGTTCCTGGTCCTGACGCTGCCGCATCGTTTCGAATTCGAGCAGGCGCTGGAAATTCTCGCAAAACTCAAAGCCAGCCGCGCCGAAGGCGTGTGGCTCGCCGCAAGCCTGATCTATCGCGGCGACGACCGCCGCCGCCTGTCGCGGCTCGATGATCTCGCAGCCAAAGCAGGCGTGCCGCTGCTTGCGACCAACGAGGTGCTCTATCACGATCCCGGCCGCCGCCCGCTGCAGGACGTGCTGACCTGCATCCGGGAAAAGACCACGATCGAGGCGGTCGGACGCAAGCTGGAAGCCAATGCCGAACGCTTTCTGAAGACGCCCCGCGAGATGGCGCGGCTGTTCCACGATTTCCCCGAGGCTGTCGCGGAGACCATGCGCTTTTCCGACAAGATCGACTTCTCGCTCGATCAGCTCAAATACCAATATCCGGATGAGCCGGTGCCGCCGGGCAAGACCGCGCAGGGGCATCTGGAGGATCTGACCTGGGCGGGCGTCGACACATATTTTGGTGGGAATATCGACGACAAGCTGCGCGCCACCCTCAAGAAGGAGCTCGCGCTGATCGCCGAGCTGAAATACGCGCACTACTTCCTCACCGTGCACGACATCGTCCACTACGCGCGCAGCCAGGACATTCTGTGCCAGGGACGGGGATCGGCGGCGAATTCGGCCGTGTGCTACGTGCTCGGCATCACCTCGGTCGACCCGACCAAGGTCGATCTGCTGTTCGAGCGCTTCATCTCCAAGGAGCGGCTGGAGCCGCCGGATATCGACGTCGATTTCGAGCATTCGCGTCGCGAAGAGGTGATGCAATATGTCTATCGCCGTTACGGCCGCCACCGCGCCGCGATCATCGCCACCATCATCCATTATCGCCCGCGCAGCGCCATCCGCGATGTCGGCAAGGCGCTGGGCCTGACCGAGGACGTCACCGCCGCGCTCGCCGACACCGTCTGGGGCAGTTGGGGTAAGGGCCTCAACGACATGCAGGTCAGGCAGGCCGGGCTCGATCCCCAAAATCCCATGATCAACCTCGCGGTCGAACTCGCGACCGAGCTGATCGAATTCCCGCGCCACCTTTCGCAACATGTCGGCGGCTATGTGCTCACGCAGGACCGGCTCGACACCTATGTGCCGATCGGCAACGCCGCGATGGACGACCGCACTTTCATCGAATGGGACAAGGACGACGTCGACGCGCTCAACATGATGAAGGTCGACGTGCTCGCGTTGGGCATGCTGACCTGCATCCGCAAGTGTTTTGACCTGATAGCCGATCACAAGGGTGAGCGTTACGAACTTGCGGATATCAAGGGAGAGGATGACGACGAAGTCTATCAAATGCTGCAGCGGGGCGAGTCGCTTGGCGTATTCCAGGTCGAGAGCCGCGCGCAGATGAATATGCTGCCGCGCCTGAAGCCGCGGACCTTCTACGATCTCGTCATCGAGGTCGCGATCGTGCGTCCGGGGCCGATCCAGGGCGACATGGTTCATCCTTACTTGAGACGGCGAAACGGTCTGGAAAAGGTGAGTTATCCGTCTCCGTCGTCAGACCATGGCGACAAGGACGAGCTTTATAATGTGCTGCACAAAACGTTGGGCGTGCCTCTGTTCCAGGAGCAGGCGATGCGCATCGCGATCGAGGCGGCGAAATTCACCTCCGAGGAGGCCAACGGTCTGCGCCGCTCGATGGCGACCTTTCGCAATGTCGGCACCATCGGCCAATACGAGGAAAAGCTGATCGGCAACATGGTCGCGCGCGGCTATGATGCAAACTTCGCTAGAAGCTGTTTTGACCAGATCAAGGGCTTTGGCTCCTACGGTTTCCCGGAGAGCCATGCCGCGAGCTTCGCCCAGCTCGTCTACATCTCCTCATGGCTGAAATATCATCACCCCGATGCCTTCTGCTGCGGCCTCCTGAACTCGCAGCCGATGGGCTTTTACGCGCCGGCGCAGATCGTCGGCGACGCCCGCAAGAACGGCGTCGAGGTGCGCGAGATCGACGTGTCCTACAGCTTTGCGCAGAACACGCTGGAGAATACGGACGACAGATATTGCGCTGTTCGTCTGGGTTTTCGTCAGATCGACGGCTTTCATTGGCTCGATCCGGATGAGGAGTTTCTCAAATCGGAGCAAGCGAAGCGGCAGGGCAAGGAATACGTCAGCCCGAAAGACTGGGCCGATCTTGTCATCGACGCCCGCAATTGCGGCCCCTTCACCTCGCTCGAAGATTTTGCCCGCGACACCGGCCTGCCGAAGCGCGCGCTGATCCTGCTGGCGGACGCTGATGCATTCCGCTCGCTCGGGCTCGACCGCCGCGAGGCACTGTGGCAGGTGCGGCGACTGCCTGACGACGTGGCGCTGCCGCTGTTCGAAGCAGCCACCGCGCGCGAGCAGCCGGATGAGCAGGCCAAGCCGTTGCCGGTGATGCCGCGTCCCGAACAGGTCGTCGCCGACTACCAGACCATCCGGCTGTCACTCAAAGGCCATCCGATGGAATTCTTGCGCGAGATGTTTTCGCGCGAGCGGATCGTCGCCTGCAAGGAGATCAGTCACGAGAACGAACGGCGCCGCGTCCGCTGCGCCGGCGTGGTGCTGGTGCGGCAGCGGCCGGGCAGCGCCAGCGGCGTGGTATTCATGACGCTGGAGGACGAAACCGGCATCGCCAATGTCGTGGTGTGGCCCAAGGTCATGGAGCAGTACCGCAAGGAGGTGATGGGCGCGCGCCTCATCGAGGTACAGGGCTATATCCAGAGCAGCCCCGAGAAGGTGACGCATCTGATCGCCCAGCGCATGATCGACCGCTCGCACGATCTGGTCGGCCTCGCCAACGATGCCCTGAGCCGCAAGCCTCCGGTGCCGGCAGGCGCTGACCTGATCGAGCCGCTCAACGACGACCGCCGCGACCACGCGGACATGCCGGCGCAAAAAATCCGCCACCCCCGCAACGTCCGCATCCTGCCACCGTCGCGGGATTTCCATTGAGGAGTCATGAACGACCGCAGGGATCGGCTGATCCCGCTCAACGATCAATACGATTTGAATAAACTCTCTAAGCGACCCGAAAGCGAGATGCGCCTATATCCTTCGCGTGTGCCCGATTTGGACATGAGGGGTGATGTTTGCAGCAACTGGAATCGCCGCAACGATCACGCGGCCTCGCCGTCGCCGCAAAGCCGGATCGAAGACCCCTCCTCGTCGATAGGCTGGGCCTCTGGTTCTCCAAGAGCAGCACGATCGACGGGCTGTGGATTGGCACGACCGAAAGCAAGCCTTACCCGGCGCTGCGTCGCGTGGAGGACGCCCTCCAGCTCACCAAACGTTACGACACACTCAACTATTTCCGTATCACCCGCAATCTCGACCGAATATGGGTGCATCTGCTCCCCAGCGGCCAGGCGCACTATGATCGGTCATTGAACGCCTGCACCCTCGATGAACGTTACGTTCTCAACGAGACAAAGACGCTCGAGCAGATCGCCTCTACCATCGTTCATGAAGCGACCCATGCCCGCTTGGAAGGATGGGGCATCCAGTATCTCGAGGCGATGCGGATCCGGATCGAATCGATCTGTCTCCGGCGCGAGTTGAATTTCCTCGCGAAGCTGCCTGACAGCGAGCCCTTGCAGGATGAAATTGTGCGTGCGCTCGAGTGGTGTGCCAGCGATCCTGACTTTTACTCTGACAAGAACTTTTGGTGGCGACATCAGGAAGGCGAGGTGGAAACCTTGCGCTACCTGAACGTCCCGAACTGGCTGATCAGATGGGCGATGTGGCTCATCCACAGACGGCGCCAGCGAGCGTCTGTGTCACCGGAGTCTTAGGTCTTCGGTTACGGCTCCCCAATGCGTGCCCTCACTCCGGCGCCGCCCCCACCGGCGGCCCGCCGGGCGGACGATGCAGGAAGGTCAGCGACGCATAGGCGCCGACCCAGGAGCCGATCGCCGCGAAAGCGACATAGAAGGCGTTTTCGGTGTAGCTGATCACCGCGTAAGAGGAGAGCAGATACCAGACTGCGCTCCAGTTCGCCGCCGGCACGCGCTTGCGCGCAATCACGGCCGAGGTGAACATCACATAGACTGCGTCGGTGGCCGCCGTTGCGACGAACACGGCGCCTGCGGTGAGGGGGTCGATGGCGGCCATTGCATTTCCTCATGTGCTCATGAATGGTCGCAAGGCTACAGCATGATCCGGAAAAGTGCGCAGCGGTTTTCCGAAAAGGTCATGCTCAAGTCTGAAAGGGAGAGAAGAGGCCATGCAAAGCCCCGCCGACATTCTCAAGGGTATCTGGACCTCCGCCGGTGGCGATAAAGCTGCCCTTGAGCGCGTGCGCCTGACCGGCGACGAGCCGCAGATCCCGTCCTCGTTCCGTGTCGCCGTCGCCGGGCAAACAACGATCGCCGCCGCAGGGCTAGCCGCCGCCGAAATCTGGCGGCAACGCAGCGGCGAGGCGCAGGACGTGAGCGTCGACATGCGCCACTCCGTCGTCGAATGCCGCTCCGAGCGCTATCTGCGCCTCGACGACAAGCCGCCGCCACCGGCCTGGGACGCCATCGCCGGCGTCTACAGAACCGGCGACAACCGCTTCGTCCGCTGCCATACCAACTTTAGGCATCACCGCGACGCCGTCTGCAAGGTGCTTGGCTGTGTGCCCGAGCGCGAGAAGGTGCAGGCCGCGCTGATGCAGTGGAAGGGCGAGGATTTCGAAACCGCGGCCTATGCCGCAGGCGGAGTCGTCGCTCTGATGCGTTCTTACGATGAATGGTCGGTGCTGCCGCAAGCGCGCGCACTCGCCGAGCTGCCGCTGATTTCGATCGAGAAGATCGGCGATGCCGCGCCGAAACCGTGGTCCAAAGGCGATCGCCCGCTCGCTGGTCTTCGCGTGCTCGATCTCTCCCGTGTCATTGCAGGTCCCGTCGCCGGCCGCACGCTCGCTGCGCACGGCGCGGACGTGCTGCTCGTTTCAGGGCCCGACCTGCCGGCCATTCCCTGGCTCACCATCGACACCGGCCGCGGCAAGCTCACCACCTTCATCGAGCTGAAGAGCGAGGCGGGCAGGGCGCAGATGCGCACGTTGTTGAAGGACGCCGACATCGTCTCTCAAGGCTATCGCCCGCGCGCGCTCGCCACCCTCGGCTTCTCGCCTGAGCACGCCGCGGAGATCAATCCCGGCATCGTCTACGTCGCGCTGTCGGCTTACGGCCATGCCGGCCCATGGGCCGAGCGGCGCGGCTTCGATTCGCTGGTGCAGACCACGACCGGCTTCAACGACGCGGAAGGCAAGGCTGCCGGCATCGACGGTCCCAGGGAATTGCCGGCGCAGATGCTCGATCACGCCACCGGCTATCTGATGGCGTTCGGCGCGATGATGGCGAGGGCGCGTCAGGCCGTCGAAGGCGGCAGCTGGCACGTGCGCGTGTCGCTGGCACAGACCGGACGCTGGCTGTGGAATCTCGGCCGGCTCGAAGGCGGTCTCGACACCCCGGATCTTACGGGCGAGGCTGTACATGCAGCGTTCATGGAAACCGTGTCATCTGGCTTCGGCACGTTGACGGCGGTGCGCCATTCGGCCGTGCTGTCGCGGACGCCGGCGCAATGGAGCCGTCCGGCCATGCCTCTCGGCAGCCATCCGCCGCAATGGCCGGCGAAGCTGACGTGAAGCTGACGTGTCGCAAAATTTTAACGCAAACCGAAGGACGGCCAGCGTTTTTTAGGTTGTTTGAAATCCCAATTCGGCACTATTAGCGCGACCGATGAGGCAGCCGTCTGCCGAGATCGTCGCAGACATGACCGGGCCCCATGGTAGTTGAAAATACCAAGCGATTGCAGGTGCTTACAAAACAACGGGTGATCACATCCGTAGTTTTACTGGCGCTTGCCGGCGCTGGCGCCTACGGCTTCCTGTTTGCAGGCGCCAAGGACAAGAGCCACTCGGAGGTCTCGAGCCAGTCGCGCAGGAACGCCCAGAATTTCACGCCGACACCGTCCGAATGGGCGACGCTGACGATCGAGCCGGTCAATGCCAAGGCCTTCCGCGCCGAGTACGTCACTGAAGGCAAGGTCGCGGTCGATGAAGACCGCTCGACGCCGGTGTTCTCGCCCTATGCAGGCCGCGTGACCAAGCTGCTCGCCAAGCCGGGCGAGAGTGTGACCCAGGGGCAACCGCTGTTCACAATCGAGGCCGCCGACACCGTGCAGGCCCAGAACGATTTCATCGCGGCGATGACGTCGCAGAACAAGGCAAAGTCGGCACTCGAGCTGGCCGACATCCAGTACCGGCGCGCCAAGGATCTCTACGAAGGCCGCGCCATTCCGCTCAAGGATTATCAGCAGGCGGAAGCGACCCAGGTCCAGGCGCAGAACGATATGCGCTCTTCGGTGACGGCGCTGGAGGCCGCAAACAACAAGCTGCGCATCCTCGGCTTCACCGACGAGACGATCAAGGCGTTCCAGACCAAGAGCACGATCAATCCGGAAATCACGATCTATGCGCCGATTTCGGGCACAGTCGTGCAGCGCAAGATCGGTCCCGGGCAATATGTCAGCGCCGGCGCCAGCGATCCGGTCTTCGTGATCGGCGATCTCTCCACGGTCTGGCTCACCGCCTTCGTGCGCGAGAGCGACGCTGCCCAAGTCAGCGTCGGGCAGGACATCAGCGTCAACGTGATGGCGCTGCCGGGCCGCCCCTTGACCGCCAAGATCAACTACGTCGCCGCCGCGATCGATCCCAATACCCGCCGCCTGCTGGTTCGCGCTACCATCGATAACAAGGACGGCCTGCTCAAGCCGGAAATGTTCGCCAACGTCACGATCTATTCGGCCGGCGACCGCGCGGCGCCTGCGGTGCCGAAGCAGGCGCTGATCTACGAAGGCGACCAGGTCCGCATCTGGGTCGCGCGCGAGGACAAGTCGGTCGAGCTGCGCCAGATCAAGATCGGCCTCATCAACGGCAACCTCGTCGAGGTGACCAGCAACCTGAAGCCCGGCGAAAAGATCGTCGTCAAAGGCAGCCTGTTCATCGACCGCGCGGCGTCCGGTAGCTGATCGACGACCCAAGAAACTGCGAAAAAATCTGAATGGACCGTCTCGTCGCCCTTGCCGTCAACCGGCGCTTCCTGATGGTCGGCATGTTCGTCGCCGTGTTCATCGGCGGCCTGATTGCGTTCAACCAGCTCAACATCGAGGCCTATCCCGATCCGACCCCGCCGATGGTCGACATCGTCACGCAGAGCCCGGGCCTGTCGGCGGAAGAGATCGAGCGCTACATCACGATCCCGATCGAGACGCAGGTCGCGGGTTTGAAGAACCTCACGACCATCCGCACCATCTCGCTCTACGGCCTCTCCGACGTCAAACTGCAGTTCTCCTTCGCCTACACCTATGACGAGGCGTTGCAGCAGGTCCTGAACCGCCTGGCGCAGCTGGCACCGCTGCCGGGCAACGTGCAGCCGCAGATCTCGCCGCTGAGCCCGATTGGCGAAATCTTCCGCTATCGGCTCGTCGGCCCACCGAACTACAGCGTGCTCGACCTCAAGACCATCCAGGACTGGATCCTGCAGCGCCGCTTCCGCTCGGTGCCCGGCGTGATCGACGTCACCGGATGGGGCGGCAAGAGCAAGACCTATGAGCTTGAGGTCGACAACAACAAGCTGGTCGCCAACGGCCTGACGCTGCCGCAACTGCTCCAGGCGGTCAGCAATTCCAACGTCAATGTCGGCGGCAACACCGTCAATATCGGCCAGCAATCGGCCGTGGTGCGCGGCGTCGGCCTGATCAAGTCGATTGACGACCTCGCCAACACCATGATCGCCCAGACCAACGGCAATCCGGTGCTGGTCAAGGACGTCGCCACCGTCACCATCGGCCAGAAGCCGCGTCTTGGCATCGCCGGCCTTGATGAGGCCGACGACATCGTGCAAGGCATCGTGCTGATGCGCCGCGGCGAGCAGAGCACGCCGACAATCAATCGCGTCGAGCAGCTCGTCGCCCAGATCAACAATTCCACCATCCTGCCGCCGGGTGTGCGCATCGAGCGCATCTACGACCGCAAGGACCTGATCGACCTCACCACTCACACCGTGCTTCACAACATGGTGGTGGGCATCCTGCTGATCGTGCTGTTGCAGTGGATCTTCCTCGGCGATCTACGCAGCGCGCTGATCGTCGGCGCCACGATTCCGTTCGCGCTGTTCTTCGCCGTGATCATCCTGGTGCTGCGCGGGGAATCGGCCAACCTGCTGTCGGTCGGCGCCATCGATTTCGGCCTGATCGTGGATGCCACCGTCATCATGGTGGAGGCGATCTTCCGCCGCCTGACACAGACCACGCCGCCGACGGAATCCGAGCAGATGTCGCCGGAGACGCTGTTCGGCATGAAGAGCCATGCCATCCTCAGTGCCGCGGCCGACGTCTCGCGCTCGATCTTCTTTGCCGCCGCGATCATCATCGCGGCCTTCCTGCCGCTGTTCACGCTGTCCGGCGTCGAGGGCAACATTTTCGGACCGATGGCGCGCACCTATGCCTATGCGCTCGCCGGCGGCCTGCTGGCGACCTTCACCGTGACGCCTGCGCTCTCCGCGATCATTCTGCCCGCGCATGTCGAGGAGACCGAGACCAGGGTGATGCAGATCCTGCATCGGATCTACATGCCGGTTCTGAATTGGGCCGTCGCCAACCGCGCCATCATGCTCGGCGGCGCAGTCGGCCTCGTGGTAATGACGATCATTTTTGGCCGGCTGCTCGGCCTCGAATTCCTGCCCAAGCTCGAAGAGGGCAATCTCTGGATCCGCGCCACGCTGCCGCCGACTATCTCGCTCCAGGAGGGTAACACCTACGTCAACGAGATGCGTAAGGTGATCCGCGCCCGGCCCGAGGTCGAATCCGTGGTGTCGCAGCATGGCCGTCCCGACGACGGCACCGACGCCGCCGGTTTCTTCAACGCCGAGTTCTTTGCGCCGCTGAAGCCCGCGAGCGAGTGGCCGGGCACGCATGACAAGGACGAGCTGACCGCACAGCTGCTCAAGCAGCTCGACGATCGCTTCCCCGGCGTCGAGTTCAACTTCTCGCAATATCTCCAGGACAACGTTTCCGAAGCGGTGTCCGGCGTGAAGGGCGAAAACTCGATCAAGCTGTTCGGCAGTGATCTCCAGGCGCTCACCGATACCGCCAACAAGATCAAGTCGGTGCTTGCGACGGTGCAGGGCGTCACCGACCTCGCGGTCTTCACTTCGCTCGGGCAGCCGACCGTGCAGATCGACATCGACCGCGCCAAGGCGGCGCGTTACGGGCTCGCTCCCGGCGACATCAACGCCACCATCAAGGTCGCGATCGGCGGCGACACCGCGGGCGATATCTACGAGCCCGGCTCCGACCGCCACTTCCCGATCATCGTTCGCCTTGCGCCGGAGTACCGCCGCAGCGCCGAGGCGATCCAGAACATACGGATCGGCGCGCCTGGGCCAAACGGCTCGGTCACCCAGATTCCGCTCAGCGAAGTTGCCACGATCAGCCTCGTCTCCGGCGCCGCCTACATCTATCGCGAGCAGCAGGAACGCTATCTGCCGATCAAGTTCTCGGTGCGCGAGCGCGACCTCGGCAGCGCCATCCGCGAGGCCCAGCAGAAGATCGCCGAGCAGGTTCAGCTGCCGCCCGGCTCGCACATGGAATGGGTCGGCGAGTATGGCAACCTCCAGGACGCGATCCGGCGGCTGTCGATCGTGGTGCCGATCTCGCTGGCGCTAATCGCCGTCCTGCTTTGGTTCAATTTCGGCTCGATGACCGACACGCTGCTCGCCATGAGCGTGATCCCGATGGCGATCTTCGGCGGCGTGCTCGGGCTATTGATCACTGGCACCGCCTTCAGCGTTTCGGCGGCGATCGGCTTCATCGCGCTGTTCGGCATCGCCGTGATGGACGGCATCATTATCATCTCGCAGTTCAACCAATTGATCGATGAAGGCATGGACCGCGTGAACGCAGTGATACGCACCGGCGAGTTGCAGCTCCGCCCGGTGTTGATGACCTGCGTCGTCGCAGGCGTCGGCCTGCTGCCGGCCGCGCTGTCGGGAGGTATCGGGTCGCAGGTGCAGAAGCCGCTCGCGGTCGTTGTCGTCACCGGCATGATGCTGGCGCCGATCGTGATCCTGGTGACGCTGCCGGTGCTGATCTCCTTCTTCTCGCGTCGCGCGCGCTGACGCGCCTTATTTGTGCGTGATCTTGTCGGAAAGCCGCTGCACACTTTTCCGGATCGCGCATTACTCCAATGCGCGCTGCGCGATCCGCAGCAGCATCGTGGTGCCGAGTCCGAGCAGCATCAGGCTCGCGACGCGGCTGCTCAGGGACAGCATCCGCGGCGTCAGCCGTGACCGCGCGGTTGCGACGATCGTGCTGAGGATCATCCACCAGACCGCAGAGCCGACGAAGACGCCCGCGATCATCGGTGCGGCTGCGGCCTGCGTGGAGAACGCGTGCAGCGCCGCCAGAAACAGGATGACCGTCAACGGATTGGTCAGCCCGAGCGCGATGGCGCTGAGATAGGCGCGTGCGAGACGCACTCGGTCGATCTCACCGGCTTCCTGAAGCACGATGGAACAGCGATGCGTGCGGAGCGCGAACCACAGCAGCGTGAGCGCCGAGACGATGCCGAAGACGACGGCATTCGCCTCAACCCAGGGCTGCGCCAGCGCGCCCAATCCCAAGACTGCGAAGGCGCTGTAGATGAGATGCACGGTCGCCGCGCCGAAACCGGTGGCGAGGCCTGTGGCCATGCCCGACGCCAATGTGCGCTGAATGCACAGCATGCCCATTGGCCCAATCGGAGCCGCGACGGTGAAACCAATTCCGACGCCAGAAAAAAGCGCGGCAAGAAAATGCGATAAGGGCATGCATCCGCACAATCAAAAGAAAATCTGTGCGTGTGCGTACCTGCGAAATTGAATCGTCGCCTCAACCGGAAGGCTGAAAAGCAGACGAGAGCGCAAACACGAACGTGTGAGTCAGCGTCGTTGTGCCCTCCTGACAACAGTTCCATCACTCGACGTAGAACCTCGTCGCATTTTGTTTGAACCTAATCGGACTTGTCGCGACTCAGAAGCCGTAGAGTCGCGCCGGATTGTCGACCAGGATTTTCTTGCGTACATCCGCATCCGGCGCCCATACCGGGAGCTGGTTGAGCAGACGGCCATCGTCGATCGCGTGGAACGGTGCGAGGTCGGTGGTCTTGCGGCCTTCAACTTGCGCCGAATCCGGATGTGGCCAGTCGGTGCCCCACACGATGCGGTCCGGGTTTGCAGCGATCAGTGCACGCGCATAGGGCGCCATGTCCTGATAATCGGGCGCGAGGTTCGACGAGCGGTAGGCGCCCGAAATCTTCGCATAGGCCTTGCCCGATTTGACGAGTGCGACGAGGTCGGCAAAGCCGGGCTGCTCCAGTCCGAGTGAGGCCTCGAGGCCGCCAAAGTGGTCGAACACCGCAGGGACCGGTGAGGCCAGCACAATATCCCTGATGGCCGAGATCATCGCCAGCGTGGTGTAGAGCTGCACATGCCAGCCGCGCGCCTTCATGCGCTCGATGGCGGCGGTGAAGCGGGCGCGGCCGACATCGGGATTGTTGACGCCGTCGGTTGCAAGATTGATGCGGATGCCGCGAAAGCCGCCCGCATGCATCGTGTCGAGCTGAGCTTCCGTGGTTTTGTCGTCGATCACGGCCACCCCGCGCGCGGTCGCGCCGCGCGCCCTTATCCCGAACAGGCTGGAGGAATTGTCGGTGCCGTAGACGCTCGGCGTGACGATCACCACGCGCTCGATATGCAGCGCCTTGTGCAACGCCGCCATTTCTTCCGGGCTCGCCGGGCCCGGCGTATAAACGCGACCCGCAAAGAACGGAAATTTCTCGACATCGCCATGGATATGGGTGTGACAGTCGCAGGCATGGGCCGGCACGTCGAAATTGATCGGCGTCGCGGGTTGCGCTGCGCGCACGTAGATTTTGTCGGTCATGGCTGCTCCGGCGGCGGGGAAAGCCCAGAACGATATCACATCAGCCGGGCAGTCCCGCCACGTCGCTGCATAGCTGCTCGACTAGCTCCGCAACCGGCCGCGCGCCGTCGACGCGGACGACCGGGCAGGGCAGATCCGCGAGCCACGCCTCATCTTTTGCGAGACTGCGGCCGTCGCGATCACCGGCTTCGTAGTGCGATGCCCAGTCGACGAACGACTCGGTCTCCTCGCAACGCCAGCCGCCGGGCACGACGGCATCGGCACCGAAATGAGCAGCTTCGCGCGCGCGCAGGCGCTGCAAGCGAAGCTCGCTCGGCGTTGACACGAAGATGACGAGNNGAGCGGGACGAGCTCGTCTCCCCAACCGGTGACGGTTCCGCTCAGCACCCAATCGAGACGCGGCAGAAACATCTCGCGCATCAGGCGCAGCCGATCGGCGGCAGGGCGTGTCGTCTGGTAGGGTGGAACAGTCGGCAGCCAGAAATAATCGTCGCTGTCGTGATGCGGCAGCGCCAGCCGGCCCGCAAGCGCACGTCCGAGCGTCGTCACGCCGGAACCCGAAGCTCCCATCAGATGGATGCGGCGGCTCATCATCGGTATCGACCGGAAGATTTGAGGTTACTGCCCCGACGGCGTCCGTAGCCCGTGCCAGGCGTCGCGGACCTGGTGGTAGTGCACCTCGGGCAGATAGTCGGGCGTGTTCAGGCTCAGCGTCTTGACGTCGAGATGACCGACGGCGCTGAGCAGCGTGTAGGACGCGATGACGCGGTCGCGCAGCGCGCCGATCAGGCGGGCCCTGGCCTGGATCAGATCGGCCTGCGAGTTCAGCACATCGACAGTGGTGCGCTGTCCGCCGGCGGCCTCGCGCTGCACACCCTGGAGCGCGACGGTTGCGGCCTTCACCTCGGACTCCGAGGCCGAGACCGCGATCTTGGCGCCTTCATTGGCGACCCAGGCGCTGACCGCAGCCGTGCGCGCCTGGTTGCGCACTTGGTCGAGTACGAGCCGGCTCTGTGCGGTGACTTCCTTGGCCTGCCTTGTCTGCGCGGCGGCCTGGCCGCCGTCATAGATCGGCACGGTGACATTGGCGACGATCGAGGCTTGGTCCTCGGCGAAAGTTCCGAGCGTCGGGTCGTTGTTGCGGCTTTTGCTGGCGCTGCCCTGGACGCTGGCGCTCGGCAGCAGCGCGCCTTCGGCGACGCGGATATTGGTCGAGGCGACGTCGACGTCGAAGCCCGCGGCCATCACCGCCGGATGCTCGCGGATCGACATCGCGATCGAGTCCTCGCGGGTCTTCGGCAGATAGCGATCGACCACTTCGGCGGGGCGAAGAGCCGAAGGCGCATTGCCGATCACCTGGGAATAGGTCGCCTGGCTCACTGCGAGTGCGACCTCGGCCGCATTGAGATCGGCAAGGCCGCGGCTGAGGCGCGCCTCGGCCTGGGCGCTGTCGGTCGGGGTGACGTCGCCGGCATTGAGGCGGCGCTGGGTGATGGACAGCGTCTCGCGCAGGAAGGCGACGTTGGAGCGCTGGGCCTCGACCAGCGACTGATTGGCGAGCACGTTGGTGTAGGCCGTGACGGCGTCGAGCAACACACCCTGGCCGACATTGCGCAGCGCCTCGCGGCCCGACTGCACCTGGAGCTCGGCGGCGCGCACGTTGTTGGCGGTGCGGAAGCCGTTGAAGAGGGTCTGCGTCACAGTGACGCCGATGATCCACGGCTTCAGATTGGCGGTCTGGATGGTGTTGTCGGGCAGAAGATTGCGCACCGATTGCAGGCCCGCGCTGAGGCTTGCCACGATCTGCGGCCGGTAGCCGGCCAGCGCCTGAGGTACGGTCTCGTCGGTTGCGCGCTGCCTTGCGCGCTCGGCGTTGAGTTGCGGGTTGGTCTGGTAGGCCTTGACCAGCGCCTCTGGCAGGGCCTCCGCGTAGGCCGCTGCGGGCAGGGCGCAACAGAGCACCACCGTGGTCCATGTCGCCAGGACAGGACCCACGCCCGATCGACGCCGCGCCATCACGCGACCAGCTCTGGCGGCACGCCCAATCATGTATTCCCGCAAAATCCCGGCTGTCCGCCCCCGCCGACGGCGGCTCTCTTAACTGTTTACCCACCGCCGGTCCCGCAGGCAAACTGCCGCGGAGGAAACCCCCATGAATTCCGTGCTTGTTGCAGGTGCGTCACACAGCGATTCCGCCTCGAATGCGCGAAATGCGCTATAGGGGACCCGTGGAGCCTTCCAATTCCGTCGGGCGCCTTTGCAATGTGGTCCGGACCCACGGATGATGCCGAAATTCTTCTCCGATCCCGATGCGCTCGCGGAGGAGATCATTCGTGACGTTGGAACCGATCTGGTGGTCGGCCTGCCGCTCGGCCTCGGCAAGGCCAATCACGTCGTCAACGCCCTGTACGCGCGGGCCTGCGCCGATCCTTACATCAAGCTGACATTGCTGTCGGCGCTGACACTGGAAAAGCCGAGGCCGAAGGCCCTGATCGAGCGCCGGTTCATCACGCCCGTGATAGACCGCCTGTTCGGCGGCTATCCGGATCTCGCCTATGCCGACGCGCTGCGCGAGGGCCGGCTGCCGCCCAACATCAAATTCGTCGAATTCTTCTTTCTTGCCGGACGCTGGCTGCACGTGTCGGCGGCGCAGCAGAATTACATCTCGGCCAACTACACCCATGCGGCGGGCTATCTGCTCGCGCGCGGGATGAACGTGGTGACACAGCTGGTGGCCAAACGCGTCGTCGATGGCGTTCCGCGCTACAGCCTGTCCTGCAACACCGATACGACGCTGGATGTGCTGCGTGAGCGCCGCGCCGGACGCGCGTCGTTCAAGTTGGTCGCGCAGGTGAATTCCGAGCTGCCGTTCATGCCGGGCCTCGGCGATCTTCCGGCCGAGGAGTTTTGCGCCGTGCTGGACAGCGCGGCGACCGATTTTCCCCTGTTTGCGCCGCCGTCGGAGCCGATCTCCGATACCAAATACGCCATCGGCCTGAACGCGGCATCCCTCGTGCGCGACGGCGGTACGCTTCAGATCGGTATCGGGCAGATCGGCGATGCGCTCGCGCAGGGCCTGATCCTGCGGCATCGCGACAGCGCAGCATTTCATGACGTCGTTACGCGGCTGTCTCCGGCGCGACCGGCCGTTGCGCAGGAAGCCGGCGCCTTCAAGGCCGGCCTCTACGGCGTCAGCGAGATGGTGACCGAGGCGTTCATCGGACTGATCGACGCCGGCATTCTCGATCGCGCCGTCGACGGCGTGGTGCTGCACGGCGCCTTCTTTCTTGGTCCAAAGTCGTTCTATCGCGCGCTGCGCGAGATGCCGCCGGACCAGATCGCGCGAATCCAGATGATGCCGGTGTCATTCACGAACGAGCTCTACGGCGACGAGGATCAAAAGCGCCGCGATCGCGTCGATGCACGCTTCATCAACAACACGATGATGGCGACGCTGCTGGGCGCGGCGGTCTCCGACGGTCTCGATGATGGCCAGGTCGTGAGCGGTGTCGGCGGGCAATACAATTTCGTGGCGCAGGCCTTTGCGCTCCACGGCGCGCGATCTGTCCTGACGCTCGAAGCCACGCGGCAGGCCGGCGCTGCGCTGAAATCCAACATTCTCTGGCGCTACGGACACGAGACCATTCCGCGCCATCTGCGCGACGTCTTCGTCACCGAATATGGCGTTGCCGATCTCAGGGGAAAGTCGGACGCCGATGTCATCGCGGCGATGATCGAGATCGCTGACTCCGGCTTCCAGGACGAGCTGGCGCGGGTCGCCAAGGACGCCGGCAAATTGCCGCGTGGCTACGACATTCCGGCAGCTCACTGCGAAAACCATCCTGAGCGGATCGCCGCAGCGCTCAAGCCCGCGCGCGACGCTGGGCTATTGCCGTCGTTCCCGTTTGGCTGCGATTTCACCGAGGTGGAGCAGCGCCTCATTCCGGCGCTGGAGATTCTGCAAGGCGCGCAAGGTTCACCGCGGGCGCTCGCAGGCTTGCTGTGGCAGGGGCTGACACGAAAACCAGACCTGGCTGACGAGGCATGTCTCGCACGCCTCGGCCTTGACTATCCCAAGACTTGGTCGGAACGCGGCTATCGCGCGCTTGTCAGCGCGGCCCTCGCGCAGAGCCGCGCTTCATAGAAGCCTACCGGTTCTTGTTCACCGGCTTGCGCTTCTCGATGAACGCGGCCATGCCCTCGGAGCGGTCTTCGAGCGCGAAGGTCGAGTGGAACAAATTGCGCTCGACGCTCATGCCTTCGGCGAGCGTCGTCTCGAAGGCGCGATTGACCGCTTCCTTGGCCATCGCGACGGCGGGGCGTGACATCGCGGCGATCTTCTCCGCGGCGGCCATGGTCTCGTCCATCAGCTTGTCGGCGGGCACGATGCGGCTGACGAGGCCGCTGCGCTCAGCCTCGGCTGCATCCATCATGCGGCCGGTGAGGCAGAGATCCATCGCCTTGGACTTGCCGATCGCGCGGGTGAGGCGCTGGGTGCCGCCGATGCCGGGGATGGTGCCGAGCGTGATCTCGGGCTGGCCGAATTTGGCAGTGTCGGCCGCGATGATGAAGTCGCACATCATGGCGAGTTCGCAGCCGCCGCCGAGCGCATAGCCGGCGACCGCCGCGATGGTCGGCTTGCGGCAGCGCGCGACGCGGTCGCCGCCGATTGCGGCGAAATCCTCGGAGAACATGTCGATGAAGCCCTTCGGCTGCATCTCTTTGATGTCGGCGCCGGCGGCAAAGGCCTTCTCGCTGCCGGTTACGACGATGCAGCCGATGGCGTCATCGGCTTCGAGATCGTCGACGGCCGCGGCGATCTCGCGAAAGACGCCGAAGGAGAGCGCGTTGAGCATTTTTGGCCGGTTCAGCTTGATGATGCCGACCGCGCCTTTGCTTTCGACGATGATATGTTCGAACGTGCTCATGCTCCACCCACGCGTTTGATTGGGCGGGCAATGTGCCCGCTGGCGGGGTGGGCTTCAAGGGGGCCAAAAGCCGCCGGGACGCGCACACGGCGCGCGCCCCGAAATGAGCCGCTAGGCCAAGAATTAGGCCATGAACATGCGCGCGGCGGAGGCCAGCGTCAGCAGCGTGCCGACGCCAATGAAGATCTTGCCGATCAGGGAGCTCTGGTCCCAGGCCGTACCCGGCTGGCTGCTCGCCATCACCGGCGCCGGGCGCGGCTGCGCGTCGGTTGCGGCGACCACCGCTTTCTGCGCGGGCGGGTTGTCCTGTTGCAGAGCGCGATCGAGGTCGTTGAGCTGGTCGGGCGGGACGACCTGGTTTTCGGCGCCCGGCGCGGCGGGACTGTCGGCTGCGGCCTGCACATTGTCGTTGGCGCGGTCCGTCATCGCCGAGGCTGCGGCCGCAGGCGGCGCCCCGGCGGCGGCGAGCTGCGCATTGGCGTTGGCGACTTCCGGCGGCATCTGGCTCGAGGCCGGCACGTCGGTACTGGCCTTGTTGCTGACCTTGGCCTCGTCGGCCTGCTGCGTGGCAACTGTCTTGTCGGCCTTGTCGTCGGACTTCTGCGCCGTCTTGCTGTCGGTGTGGTGGCGCGACGAATGGCGTCGCTGCTTACCCGGCCCGACCGTGTCGGCCTGCTTGCTTGCGCCGTCCGGCTTCGTGCTCGCAGAGCTCGGCGCGGCCTGCACCGAAGCTCCAAACAGCAGCAATAGTCCGGCCAGAACCACCAATGCCGCGTGTCCGCTGGCTTTCATCATGTTGACGATCTCCCCAATTCACCCGTCCCGGAGGCGAACAGAGACCCCGGCCCATGACGACAGCGGGGCAAAAAATGGGAATCTTCGGGCCACACTGGGCAAAACCGGGGCAAACCCGTGGGGCGCATCGGCCCGCCGGGTGCGGAAGGGACCGATCGGTGTTATGAGCCCTGACAGAGTTTCTGCGGCTGCTTCGGGGCAGGGATCTGCGTTGATCACGACTTCGTGATCGCCTGGGTCCCGACGTAACAAATTGAAAGAGCGGCCGAATTGCAATGGTGAGGGGCGCGCGTGCGCGGACGTGAGGACGAGTGGACCGGCCTGATGCGGTCGGCCATGGCAGGCGATGATGCGGCGTATCATCGCCTGTTGAGAGCGGTCACGCCAGTGCTGCGCGCTGCCGCGAGGCGCGGCCTGGCGAGGGCTGGGCAGCCTCCCGATCAGGCCGAGGATATCGTGCAGGAGATTTTGTTGGCGGTGCATCTGAAGCGGCACACCTGGGATAGCGAAGCGCCCTTTGCGCCGTGGCTGTTTGCCATCGGCCGCAACAAGCTGATCGATGCGCTGAGGCGTCGCGGCCGGCGCGTCTTCGTCAACATCGACGATTACGCCGAGACGCTGCCCGGCGAGACGCCGCAGGAGACGGCCTCGACGGGCGAGGTCACCGCACAGCTTAACACCCTGCCGCAGCGCCAGCGTGACGTGTTGCAGTCGATCGCGGTGGATAGTGCCTCGATCAAGGATACGGCGACGAAATTCTCGATGAGCGAAGGTGCAGTGCGGGTCGCGCTGCACCGGGGCCTTGCGGCCCTGACGGCCAAACTACGGGACCACTAGTCATGGACACCGATCAACTCATTCGCACGCTCTCGGCCGACAACGCCCACCGCGCCCCGCGCGTCGGCGCGATGCTGACCATGGCACTTCTCGTGGCCGCGCCGTTGTCGATCCTGATCTTCGCGACGTTCCTCGGCGTGCGGCCGGACGTGATGAGCGCCATGCACAACCCGTTCTTCGATATGAAGTTCGCGGTCACGCTGTCGCTCGCGATCCCCGCCATCATCATCAGCCTGCATCTGTCGCGGCCCGAAGCCTTGATGCGCGGTTGGGGCTGGCTCCTGCTGCTTCCCGTCGGGCTGCTTGCGGTCGCGATCGGCAGCGAGGCGATGATGGCGCCGGCCATGCCGATGACGATGCGGCTGGTCGGCAAGAACTCGCGGTGGTGCATGTTGGCGATCCCCGCGATGTCGCTGCCGCTGCTCGCGGGCGCATTGTTCGGCCTGCGCCACGGCGCGCCGTCACAGCCGGCGCTTGCGGGTGCGCTCGCCGGCCTGCTGTCGGCCGGGCTCGCCGCGACGCTCTACGCCTCGCACTGCACCGACGACTCGCCGCTGTTCGTCGCGACCTGGTACACGATCGCGACCGCGGTGGTGACCGCGGTCGGCGCGGCGGTTGGCTCAAAAGTGCTGCGGTATTAAGCCGCGGACGTCGTGCTTTGCATGCGGTGAAAGCGCAGCACCTGTTGGGCGGTGGAGCCGCGCAGGGCTTCGTAGGTATCGCGCAGCATCAGCATGTCGGTCTGGGAGCCGCCCGAGAGCTTTTCGCGCATGGCGATGATGGCGCGAACGCTCGACCATTGCATGCCCGCGACCTTGGCGAGGATCATCACGCCCTCAGTGCGGCTCTCGATCATCATGTTCTCGGCGGTCTCGACCGCGACGCCGGCCAGTGCTGCGAGCCCCGCATTGGTTTCGTCGAACTTGCCCTGCTCGGCGAAGGACGTGACCTGGAATTCGTTGAGACGGCCGTCGTCGTGAAGTGACTTCACCAGCGCGCGTGCCATCTCGGTCTGCTGGGTCATGGCGGCGGTACGGACTCGCTGCGCCGCTTCCTGGACCACGCTCGACACTTCGTCGGCGAGTTCGGGATGAGCGGCCTCCAGCTTCCTGCGCACGCTCAGGGAGGCCTTGGCAATCAGCTTCAGGTAATGATGGCGCGGCAGGTCGGGCCGCACGCCGATGCAGGCAGCAAGATCGTCGTCGCGTTCGGCGCGGGTGACGAGATCGGTGAGGCTGCCCTCGGAGAGCTGCGCGCCCGGATTGCCCACGGTCGACTGCACGACGTCCTCGTTGCCGCGCGCCACCAGCACGTCGGTCAGCGCCTCCGATAGCACCCGGCGCAACGAAATCGCCTTGAGATGAGCCTGGCTCTTGCTGCGCGCGATCTCGATCAGGGTTGTCTCGTCCAGCCGTTCCGACTTCGTCAGCACGGGACCGGCGACCTCGATGACCTCGTCGAGTGCGAGCGTCCGGATGATTTTGGGCGGTGCGGCTGGGATCGGCGCGAGCCGGTCGGCGAGCAGCGCCTTCGCCGAGGTCTCGATCTGCTCCATCAGGCACTGAAAGACGTCGTCGAAGACGCGGATATGATCGTCGGAATAATCCACCGCGTTGTTGACGAAGAGGTCGGTGACCCGGCGCAGCGTTTCGACCCGGCGCGCGACGGTGCCGTGCGAGAGTGCCGACTGCAATTCCTCGAGCAAATTCTCGGATGACTTGACGGATTTGGTTCTCATGGCCCTGTCCTGGAGCATTCGATCCGGCGGCGTCTTCTCACGCGCCGGCAGCAAATGGATTGGTCAACTGGTTGCAATACGGTTGCGCCCTTGCGCCTTGGCGGAATAGAGCGCGCTGTCGGCGCGCGCGAGAAACGTGTCGGCAGTATCGTTGTCGCGCAGCGTTACGACGCCGGCGGAAATCGTCACGCGCATACCGGGGGAAAATGCGCTCCAGTCGAGCTCGGCGACGATGCTGCGCAGCCGATCCAGCATGCGCGATGCGGCCTCGCTTGCGGTGCCGGGCAGCAGCAGCAGAAACTCCTCGCCGCCATAGCGGCCGAAACGGTCGTCGGGCCGGATATTGGCGAAGATGGTGATGGCGAAGGTCCGCAGCACCTCGTCGCCGATGGGATGGCCGTGGGCGTCGTTGATGCGCTTGAACCAGTCGAGATCGATCAGTGCGATGGCGCAAGGCGCGGCCACCTGCCGCGACTTCTCCATCTCTGCGTCGAGAAGTCGCATGATGCAGCGGCGGTTGTAGGAGCCGGTCAGCTCGTCGAGCTCGGCGAGCTCCTCGATGCGCTGATAGGCATCTTTCAGCTCGATGCTGCGCCGGTACAGGATCTTGCGCAGGGTGGCGCCGAACAGGCCGAGGAAGGCGCATTGGCCGATCACCAGCGCGAAGCATAACATCGCGGCGGTCCGCTGCAGCCTTGTCGCAACGGGTATGCCGATCGGCAGATCGGAGGCGAGGAACACGGCCGCGAGCGCGCTGGTCGCGATCGCCCAGGTCAGCATCGCCTGGGCCGAGGTCATGCGCAGCGTGCCGAATGCGAAGATCAGGAACAGCACGCTGATGAAAGCGATGCCGATCGTCGGCACTGACACCAGGAACACGAATTGCAGCGCCATATGCGCCGAGATCTGGAACACCGTGAGATAGTGGTCGGTGTGCTTGTCGCCGACGCCGGCCTCCGACATCACGACGAAGATGCCGATGATCAGGAGGCCGCCGACCCAGAACAGCGACGGAACGTTGATGTGAACGGCGCCGTCATAGGCGTAGAGCAGCAGGACCGAGGCGCCGAGGGAGTAGCTGACGACCTGACCGACATACATCTGCCGGCGCTGGCGGACCCGGCGCGCTAGCACCTCGGGTGCGGCCGCCGCGGACGTGAGGACGAGATCCGCGACCTCTGCGGCATTCCTCTCCGGAAAGGACGTCGCGGCCGTGCTCATGGTCCCGCCAATGGTGGATGTCAGCCGAAAAAATCTACGTGGCAAGCCTTTAGGTTTGGTATCCTTTTGCACCGAATCCGGGGGAACGCGGCACGGGTGAGGGGTTCGTGCAGCGCGGAATTTTGCAGCCAGTTAGGCATCGCAGGCGATATCGCGGACCAAAGCCGGCTCCGTGCGACATAAGGTGCACAGGGGCGTGTTATGGACCGGGCTCGACCGGGCCGTCGGCGCAGGCTCACGCCAAATCCGCGAGAGCGAGAGAGTGTTTCTGTATTATGTTACCGTTCTGCAGAGAAGCGGCCGACCGCCACGGGTGGGACAAGGAAATTGCGCGTATGTGGGGTAGATCACACAGATCCCCGTATGACTGCGGTAGGCTCGAGAATTTGACCCCTCCCGTCGAACCGTTCCCCGCATTGCCCCGACCAACTTTGCGAGACGGCCTTTGAGCGTGACACAGGCGGCTACGGACGAGGTCCTTATCGCCAGGATCGCCCAAGGTGACCGGCTAGCCATGCAGGTGCTGTACGGGCGGCACCATGTCAGGGTTTACAGGTTCGGGCTCAGGCTCGTGCGGGACGAGCAGACGGCGGAAGACCTCATCAGCGAGGTATTTCTGGACGTCTGGCGCCAAGCCGGCAAGTTCGAGGGCCGATCCGCCGTTTCCACCTGGCTGCTGGCAATCACCCGATTCAAGGCCCTGTCTGCGCTTCGGCGCCGAAAGGATTTTGAACTGGACGACGAGGCCGCCAATGCGATCGAGGATTCGTCCGACAATCCAGAAACGGTGGTCCAGAAAAAGGATACCAGTGAAGCGTTGCGGGAGTGTCTGACGGGCCTCTCGGCGGACCATCGGGAAATCGTCGACCTCGTCTACTACCACGAGAAGTCCGTGGAAGAGGTGGCTGAGATCGTCGGGATCCCGGAGAACACGGTAAAGACGCGCCTTTTCTATGCGCGCAAGAAATTGGCCGAACTGCTGAAGGCAGCCGGCATTGAGCGAGGCTGGCCATGATGGCGTTGAGCAAGAAGATGCTGGAGCAACAGCCCAGTGAAATTGAATTGCTGCTGCCGTGGCACGCCGCCGGCACGCTGAACGCGCGCGATGCCCGCCGCGTCGAGGAAGCGCTCGCCAGCGATCCGGCGCTCGCCAGGCAATATGCGGCGATCCGCGGCGAATACGAAGAGACCATTCATTTGAACGAGAGCCTGGGCGCTCCGTCGGCGCGCGCGATGCAGAAGCTGTTCGCCGCGATCGACGCCGAGCCGGCGCAGGCGACCGGTTCGCTGCCGCTGTCGGCGCGCATCGCTACGTTCTTCTCGAGCCTGTCGCCGCGCACGCTCGCCTGGTCGGCGAGCCTTGGCGCCATCGCGCTGCTGCTCCAGGCCGGCATCATCGGCGCCGTGCTGATGAAGACCCAGACCTCGACCTTCCAGACGGCATCGCTCTCGACCGGCGCGCCGATCACGCGCGAGCTCGGGGCGGCTGCACCTTCGCGGGCGCTGGTGCGCTTCACACCCGAGGCGCGCGTCGCCGATATCACCGCGCTGCTCGACAGCTACCAGGCCTCGATCATCGGCGATGCCAGGGGCGGCATGTTCCGCCTGCAGTTCGACAAGGCGATGAGCCAGGACGAACTCACTGCGCTGCTCGGCAGGATGCAGCGCGAGAAGTTCGTCAACCTCGCCGTGGCGGCGCCTTAAACGCGCCGCTGCACCAATGACGCGCAAGTCCGAGAGTCAGTTGCGAGCCGGGGCCTATGCTTCGTCGGTCGGAGCCGCGCTCCTGCTCGCCGCCTGCCTTGGCATCGAGGTGGCGCACGCCCAGGCGATCATGCGCACGCCGACCATCAGCGTTCCCTCGCGGACGCCGACCATCAGTCCCAGCATTTCCGCCAGAGTGGTGAGCGTCGATCACGGTCCGCACGTGGTGACGACAGCCCGGATCTCGGCGCGGATGGCGACGAACCCGGTGCTGCCCTATGCGCGCTACTCGCCGAACCTCTATCCGGCATGCACGGCGGCCTATCGCGACGCCGACGGCGAGTGCCTCGCACAGGCGAACGGAGGCGGCGACGGGTCCGGCAAATCGGCCAGGAAGAGCGCCGGCAAGGGGCGGGGCAACAACACACCGGTCGCCATCAATCTGCGCAGCTTCGCCAACGAGTTCGTGGCCGAGATCGACAGTGCGCTGTCGCTGACCGAGGCCGATGAGCTCGCGCGGCGCCACGGTTTGAGGCGCGTCTCTTCGGAAAGCTTCCCGCTGATCGGGGCCACGGTCGGCCTGTTCCGCATCGCCGACGGCCGGCCGTATGAGACGGTGCGGCGCGAATTTGTCGCCGACGGCAGCGTGCGTTCGCTCCAGCCGAACTTCCGCTACGTGCTCCAGGACCAAAAGTCGGCGGTGCCGACCGAAGGCGATCCTGCCCAATATGCGCTGTCGAAGCTGCGCCTGCCGCAGGCCCACACGCTGGCGCACGGCGCCAATGTCACGGTCGCCGTGATCGATTCCGGCATCGACGCCAAGCACCCCGAACTCGCCAACTCCATCGCCGACAATTTCGACGCGCTCGGCAGCAGCGAGGGCCCCCATATCCACGGCACCGGCATTGCAGGGGCCATCGTGGCGCATGCGAAGCTGATGGGCAGCGCGCCGGAAGCGCGCATCATCGCCATTCGCGCCTTCGGCGGCACCACCGGCAGCGCCGAGAGCTCGTCCTACATCATCCTGCGCTCGCTCAACTACGCAGCCGAGCACGGCGCCCAGATCGTCAATATGAGCTTTGCCGGTCCGAAGGACGCGGTGATCGAGCGGGCGATCGCGGCAACTGCCGCGCGCGGCCTGGTGCTGGTCGCGGCCGCCGGCAATGCCGGCGCCAAATCGCCGCCGCTTTATCCGGCCGCCAATCCCAACGTGATTGCGGTCAGTGCGACCGACCAGCAGGACAGACTGTTCACCGCGTCCAACCGCGGCAATTACATCGCGCTGGCCGCACCGGGCGTCGACATCTTCCTGCCGGCGCCGGACGGCAAATACCAGATGACGTCGGGCACCTCGTTCTCGGCGGCCTATGTCTCCGGCGTGGCGGCATTGCTGCTCGAGCGCAACTATTCCCTGAAGCCGGAAGCGCTGCGCATGACGCTGTCGAAGACCGCGCGTGACCTCGGTTCACCCGGGCGTGATGATCTCTTCGGCGACGGCGAGCCCGATGCGTTCGCCGCAGTCATGGCCGTTCCGGTCGACAGCACGACGCCGGTCGCGGCTGCGTCCGGTACAACTAAACGTGAAGATGCCGAGAAGCGTCGCGACGATCCCGGCATCCGCGCAATCGAACAACCTTCGCTGTCGAGCGCGGGCGATAAAGCCACGGTTTCTCAGGCGGATAAGCCGGCGGCGCGATAGCGCCTGCGACAACCTTGCGCGTCGGCCAAAGGTTAAAAAATCGAACGCCGCTTTGAACGTTCAGCCAGCTGCCACGACCAATTTATGTGGGAGCGGTCATCCCTCCCCATCAGTCATATTAGGCGCGAGCGCCCATCCACCCCAAGCGCCCATATGGCTCGACCCGTCCGGTTGTCCCCCCGGACGGGTCTTTTCTTTTTGGGGCGTCCGATTTCTTGAAGCGTGATGCGAGATCAGCTTGCGGTTGAGCCCGCCGGCGCGATCGTCGTGATGGGTCGGCGCCCGCGCGTGACAAGTCCGCTATGCTTGCGTGAAGCTTGACTCGAAAAGCCCTGAAAACTCCGCACGACTACGGACTTTTGTGACGAGGGCCGTGTCGTTGCTGGACAAGTCAAAACTTTTCCACAAAATATTCATGTCGCTCCTAAATTGATTCGTGTGCGTTGCGTCGCGTCCGTATTTTCTCCTGACGGGCTGATTTATGACTCATCGCCACAGCGCGGCTGGAAGCCGCGAGCTTGCAACACGATGGTGCGCTCTCGCCGAACAGCGGCTGGAACATCTGTCCGAAATGTTCGAGACTGGACGCTGGCGCCGCTATCACAGCGAACTCGCATTCCTCGAAAACATCCAGGAAGCCAAGCGCGCGGTCCAGACCTGGCGCGCCCTTGCGAATGGCGCGGACGTCGCCGCGGCCGCCGCGAGCGTGACCTCCGCATTCGGCTGGTCGCCCGCGACCATGCCGCGCGTGTTTCCGCGCGAGCAGGCCCAGACCACGCAGCCCCAGACCTTGCAGCCCCAGACCTTGCAGCCCAAGGCCATGCAGCCCAAGGCCATGCACATCGCGCCCGAGACCGCCGTTCCGGTCGGGCTCGAACCCACGCTGGACGTGCTCGCCGAGATCCTGGAGGCCCCGACTGCACCGGTCGCCCCAATTGCGCCGGTCGCTCCGCCTGCGCGGGTCGCTCCGCCTGCGCGGGTCGCTCCGACGGCGTCGGCGGCTCCGCCTGCACCGGCCGTTCGGATGGCACCGGCCGCTCCGACCGCGCCAGTGGCGTCGATTGCCTCGTTTCTGCAGACCTTCTCACCGCCCGCCGCCGAAATCGTCGCGGCCCCCGAGCGCGTGGTCGAATTCACCTTCAGCCTCGACGGCATCGAGGCGAAGTACCCGCTGCTGCGGAATACGTTCTAACGCGAGGGCTGGGCTTCCCGCCTACTGTCGCACCGCATTGCCGCCGACCACCACCTGCGCGAAGCGTTGGGCGCCGTCCGCTGACAGGTCGGCCGTCACGGCGCGCGCATGGTCCAGGCCGACCACGGCGCCGCGCGGGGTTTCCGAGATCAAGTTGTTGTTGACGAGCGCGGTGCCCGCGCCGGGCACCACGGAGACGCCGACGCCGGCCAGCGCCTTGCGGATCACATTGCCCGAGATCACGACGTCGCGCAGATATTTGCCCCAGCCGGCGACGATGCCGTAGGACGGCGCGTTCTCGATCACATTGCCGGTCACCGAGGTGTCGGCCTCGATATAGATGCCGACGCCGGCATCGTCGTCGGGTGCGGTCCCGATCGGCCGCTTCGGGATCAGGTTGCGGATGATGTTGCCCTGAACCACCGCGATGCGGCCGCCTTCGTTGAAATTGCAGACGGAGACGCCGACGGCGGCGCCATCCACGGTGTTGTTGGCGATCACCGCGGCCTCGAACGCGAACTCGGAATAGAGCGCGACCTCGCGCACGTCGCTGACGCTGTTGCCTGATATGTGGATGTTCGAGGCCGAGTTGCCGCGCACGGCGGAGTAATCGCAATTCTTGATGCGATTGCCGCGCACGATCACGTTGCCGGCGCGGAAGGCGTTGATGGCGTTGCCGTACTGGCCGGAGCCGCCGGGGCCGGCCTTGATATCCTCGATGCGATTGTCAGCGACCAGCGTGCCGTCATCGCCGATCGCGGTGCGCAGGATCTCGATGCCGTTGTCGTTGGTGCCGACGATGGTGTTGCGGGACACGCTGAGGCCCCTGGCATCGAACGAGACCACCGCCGTCACGGCGATGTTGTTAAAAATGTTGCCGGAGATATCGCCCGCGACCTGCTCGAGCCAGATGCCGCTGCCGCCGGAACCGGTGATCTCGCAATCGGTGATGCGGACGTCGCGGCCGCCGAGGACGTGGATCAGTCCGCGCCGCGTCGGCAGCGGAATGCCGCCGCCGTCGAAGGTGAGGCCGGTCAGTCCAATCGAGTCCGATCCGTCGCTCTGGATCGCAGACGCCCCGCCGGTGAAGATAAGCTTTGTCGCGCCGCGCACGCCGATCAGTTGCGCGCCATTTGGCAGCCGCAGCAGTCCGGTTCGGTAGTGTCCGGGCGGAAGCGCAAGCGGCATCTGCGCGCGCGAGGCCTCGTCGATCGCGCGCTGGAGCGCGCGCGTCTGATCCTCGCCGCTTCCGGGCCGCACGCCATATTGGGTCGCATCGCGGCCCAGCAGTGACGTCAGCGGCGCTGCGCGCGCGGCGTCAACGGGCATGGCGAGCGCGCCGGCGATGCCGGCGGTCGAAGCTCCAATGAGATGACGGCGATTGAGGTCCATGACGCGTCCTTCGGCGGACGCGGGGGAGTCCGCGAGAGTTAGGTAGCGCAGAAATGGGGCAGGGCGGATGCGCGGGACACGATTGTTCGCGGTAGGGTTAAATGTTTACGCAGAGACGGTGCGGTAGGGTGGGCAAAGCGCAAGCCTGCCCACCATTCTCGCTGCGAATGCCGATGCATGGTGGGCACGGCGCGAGGGCGCCTTTGCTCACCCTACGAGGCCGGTGTGTTTCGCCGCTTCCTTGCCAAACCCACCATCTCCATCAGCATCGCTTCCCCGGCATCCAGCAATTCGTCCAGCGTGATTCGCGGCGCGCCCTTGCGCCGCACCGCGCCGCTGCGCGCGAGCAGGGGAATGTGGATGAACGCCGCGAGCCCCGGCCCGCCCGCTCTGACGTTCTCGATCGCGCGCCAGCTGAGATAATTGCAGAGATAGGCGCCCGCGTCGCGCGAGGGCCGCGCATCGATGCCGGTGAGCCGCGCGGCGCGCAAGAGCCTTTCCGTATGCGGGCCGAAGGTCATGGCGTCGGCATGGCCGGCGATGCCGCGCTTGCTCGAGCGGGTGTTGGCAGCATCGGGCCAGAGCATGGTGACGGCGTTGCGCGCGCGGCTCTCGATACGGAGGTAGGGCGTGCGCGCGGCGAGGCCGAACATCAGCAGCGCATCCGGCCTCACTTTCGCCAGCACCTCCGGCAATTGCCGGTCGACCGCGGCGTAAGTCACCGGAAAGATATGGCGCGATAGCGCGACATCATCGAGCGCCGGCCGGCGCAGTTGCGCCAGCCGCGCCACCAGCGGCTGGGTCGGATTATGCGGCGCGCCGGGAAACGGGCCGAAGCCGGTGAGGAGAATGCGGAGCTTGTCGCTCATTGCAGCAACTCCAATATCTGCCCGGCGGCGAGCGCCGGCGTAAGGTGACCGTCGGCGACCTCCGCCTCGATCTTCTTCACCTTGGCCCGCACCGATGCCTCGCTGCGCAGCCGCGCCAGCATGCGCTGCTCCAGCATCGACCACATCCATTTCACCTGCTGGTCGCGCCGGCGCGCGGCGAACTCGCCTGACGCGTTCATGGCCGTCCGGTGTTCGAGGATCTTCTGCCAGAGCTCGGCAATGCCGGTGCCGGCCAGTGCCGAATAGGTCACGACCGGCGGGTGCCAATGTTCGGAGCGCGGCGCCAGAATATGCAGCGCGCCGCGATAGTCGGCCGCGGTGATGTTGGCGCGCTTGAGATTGTCGCCGTCGGCCTTGTTGATCGCGATCATGTCGGCGAGCTCGACGAGGCCCTTCTTGATGCCCTGCAGCTCGTCGCCGCCGCCCGGCAGCATCAGCGCGAGGAAGAAATCGGTCATGTCGCAGACCGCGGTCTCGGACTGGCCGATGCCGACGGTCTCGACCAGCACGACGTCGAAGCCGGCGGCCTCGCACAGCAGCATCGCCTCGCGCGTCTTGGCCGCGACGCCGCCGAGCGTGCCTGACGACGGCGAGGGGCGGATGAAGGCATCGTCGGACGCCGACAGCTGCGCCATCCGCGTTTTGTCGCCGAGGATCGAGCCGCCGCTGCGTGCCGAGGACGGATCGACCGCGAGCACCGCGACCTTGTTGCCCTGCTCGATCAGATAGGTCCCGAGCGCATCGATGGTGGTGGATTTGCCGACGCCGGGCGAACCGGTGATGCCGACGCGAACCGCCTTGCCGGTATCGGGCAGGAGCATCTGCACCAGCTCACGCGCCTGCGCCTGATGATCGCCGCGCCGGCTTTCCACCAGCGTGATGGCGCGCGCCAGCGCCGCGCGATGGCCGACCCGGAGGTCGCGGGCGAGGGCGGTGATATCAAGCGAAGTCTTCTTTTCAACCATGCCCTGCTTTACAACGGCGGGCGAAGGCAGGCGAGGGCCCCTCGGTTCGGAGCCTGCGGGTCGGCCGCTCGTGATGCGCGGTCACATCAGGCCTTGGCAAAACCGGCCGCCTTCATCGCCTGACCCATCTGGCTATCCGCCTGGTTCATGAAGGTCTCGAACTGGCCGGCATCGCGCCAGACGGTGCCGAATCCGCGTCCGGTCATGAAGTCCTTGAACGCGGGGGAGTCGTACACCTTCTTCAAGGCGGCGGTCAGCGTGGCGGCGATGTCCGGAGGCAAGCCCTTGGGGCCGCCGATGCCGCGCCATGAGCTGGTGGAAAAATCGACGCCGAGCGTCTCCTTCAGCGTCGGGACGTCGGGGAAGATCGGATTGCGCGCGTGCGCCATGATCGCGAGGCTGCGGGCCTGGCCGGCCTCGATGGTGGCGCGCGCCTCGGGCACCGAGCAGGTGGTGAGATCGAGGCTGCCTGCAACGAGATCCTGCATGGCCGGTGCTGCGCCATTCGACGCCGACCACGCGACCTGGTTGGCCGGCAATCCCATCGCCTGCATCCAACCGACGAGGGCGAGATGCCAGATGCCGCCTTGTCCGGTGCCTGAAGCCTTGAACCGTCCCGGAGGCGCCAGCTTGATGGCGTCCATGAGCTCCTTCACCGTCTTGTATGGCGAGGACGTCGAGACCTGGATGCCCGGCGGGTCTTCGTTCACCAGCGCCAGCGGCGTGAAATTCCGTGGCGTCAGCTGCGTCAGGGCTTGCCAATGCAGCATCGCGATTTCCACGGTCAGCGTGCCGATGGTGTAGCCATCCGGCGCCGCGGCTGCGATCTCGGCATGGCCGACGGCGCCGGATCCGCCGGTGCGGTTGACGACGTTGAATGGCTGGTCGAGCTCCTTCTCCAGCAGCGTCGCGACGATGCGCGCGGTCGCATCCGTGCCGCCGCCCGCGCCCCACGGCACGATCAGGGTCACCGGCCGCGCCGGATAGGCTTGCGCGTGCGCAGGTGAGAGGAGGGCGGACGTGGCGGCAGCCACCGCAGAGGCCGCGAAAATGCGGCGTGTGATTCCTGGCATCAATGATCCCGGCGGCCCTCGGGAATCGGGCTCGTCAATGCAATATGCTACGCGGCTTTGCATGGATGTCGCAAGCGGCCGCCCGACGGCGCCGTGAGCAACAGCAACTTATTGCTGCTCGTCAGCGTCGCCTTTTGGCCGCGCGCCGCCGAAGATGCGCGCGCCCTCCGGCGTGAGATAGGGCTTCAATGTTTCCCACGGAACGAATGCGACATATTGGCCCTCGGCATAGGGGCCGACCGCATAAGGCGGGTAATGGAAGGTGAGGCCGGAGCTCTTGCCTGGTTCGGTCGACGGCGCGAGCGTCGCGGCGCCGATCTTGAGCAGGCTCGGCTCGACGCCCTTGAACCATTCCTCGGTCGCGGTCTCGCTGGTGTCGCGCTTCTTCTTCTCGATTCTGAGCGAGGCGATCACGGCCTTCACCATCGCCTTCATGGTCGCGCCATTGTCGGCGGTCTCGGTGAAGAGGGGGCGGATCGAGATGCGCTTGCTCTCGGACTTGTCCCACAGGATTGTGTTCACATCCGAATTGGGATGGGCGCCATGGGTGTCCATGTAGTCGTCTCGCAGGACGCTGACATAGCGGTCGGCAACCACCGAGCGGATCGAATATTTGCGCTCAAAATCCCAGCCGCCGTCCTTGAAGAATTGCGGATCCTGCTTGCGCGAGCTGGCTGCGTCGGCTGCGTTCTTGTCGAGCCATTTCCTGCCTTCGGCCAGGCAATCCGCCGCGAGTGGCGCGTCGGCCTTGATCCTGTCGTCGAGGAAGATGCGCGCCTCGATGTTCCTGTTCTTGATGACGGCGTCGGGCTTTGCATCGGCGGCGAGGGAGGGGGAGGCAAGGGCGATCGCAGCGACGGCGGAAAGCATCGCGAGCAATCCTGCCCGCACATTTGCATAATGATATGTCACTTCAATATCCGTCAATTTTGCATCCGACCGCCGTCGACGCGTTCGGACATCAGCGTAAGCGTAGTGATCGCAAGATGAACCGACGCAGAACGCGCGGCGCGAACACCGGGACGTGAAGATTGGTCGCAACAGCCCGCCCGCCGGCTTGGTACGGGGAGCCCGAGGGGCGGCGGAGTTACTCCGCCGCCTCGCTATGCCCGAGCCGGGCGTTCAGCTTGCGGATCAGCTCCTCGGCTGCCTCCGCAATGACCGTGCCGGGGGGGAAGATCGCTTCGGCGCCGGCCGCGTAGAGCGCGTCGTAATCCTGCGGCGGCACGACGCCGCCGATGATGATCATGATGTCCTCGCGGCCCTGCTTCTTCAGCGCGGCCTTTAATTCCGGCACGGCGGTGAGGTGGGCGGCGGCGAGCGAGGAGACGCCGAGGATGTGGACGTCGTTCTCGACGGCCTGGCGCGCGGCTTCGTCGGCGGTGGCAAACAGCGGCCCGATATCGACATCGAAGCCAATATCCGCGAAAGCCGAGGCGATCACCTTCTGGCCGCGGTCGTGGCCATCCTGGCCGATCTTGGCGACCAGGATGCGCGGGCGACGACCCTCGGCTTCCTCGAACGCGTCGATCAGCGCCTGAACCTTCTCGACCTGGTTGCCCATGCTGGACGCCTCCCGCTTGTAGACGCCGGTGATGGATTTGATCTCGGCGCGGTGCCGGCCGAACACTTTCTCCATTGCGTCAGAGATTTCGCCAACGGTCGCCTTGGCCCGTGCCGCGTCAATCGCGAGCGCGAGCAGATTGCCGTTGCCTTCGCCGGCCGAGCGCGTCAGTGCTGCGAGCGCGGCATCGACGTCTTTCTGGCTGCGCTCTGATTTCAGCCGCGTCAGCTTGTCGATCTGAAGCCGGCGCACGTTGGTGTTGTCGACCTTGAGGATGTCGATGGCGGCCTCGTCTGATGGCTTGTACTTGTTGACACCGATCACCGCCTGCTTGCCGGCATCGATGCGCGCCTGGGTCTTGGCCGAGGCTTCCTCGATGCGTAATTTCGGCACGCCGGCTTCGATGGCCTTGGCCATGCCGCCGAGCTCCTCGACCTCCTGGATATGGCTCCAGGCTTTCGCGGCGAGGTCGCGCGTGAGCCGCTCGACATAGTAGGAGCCGCCCCAGGGATCGATGATGCGGGTGGTGCCGCTCTCCTGCTGCAGGAACAGCTGGGTGTTGCGGGCGATGCGTGCCGAGAAATCGGTCGGCAGCGCCAGCGCTTCATCGAGCGCGTTGGTGTGCAGTGATTGTGTGTGGCCTTGGGTCGCCGCCATCGCCTCGACCGTCGTGCGCATCACATTGTTGAAGACATCCTGCGCGGTCAGCGACCAGCCCGAGGTTTGGCTATGCGTGCGCAGCGACAGCGAGCGCGGGTCCTTCGGGTTGAACGGCTTGAGCAGTTTCGCCCACAGCAGCCGCGCGGCGCGCAGCTTGGCGACTTCCATGAAGAAGTTCATGCCGATCGCCCAGAAGAACGACAGGCGCGGCGCGAAGCGGTCGACATCCAGGCCTGCGGCAAGTCCGGCGCGTAAGTATTCGACGCCGTCTGCGAGCGTATAGGCGAGCTCGAGGTCCTGCGTCGCACCCGCCTCCTGCATGTGATAGCCGGAGATCGAGATCGAATTGTACTTGGGCATCTTCTGCGAGGTGTAAGCGAAGATATCCGAGATGATCCGCATCGAGGGCGCAGGCGGATAAATGTATGTGTTGCGCACCATGAACTCTTTCAGAATGTCGTTCTGAATGGTGCCCGACAGCTTTTCCGGCGCGACGCCCTGTTCGCCGGCGGCGGCGACGTACAGCGCGAGGATCGGCAGCACCGCGCCGTTCATCGTCATGGACACGCTCATCTGGTCGAGCGGAATGCCGGCAAACAGCGTGCGCATGTCGTAGATGGAATCGATGGCCACACCGGCCATGCCGACATCGCCGCCGACACGCGGATGATCAGAGTCATAGCCGCGATGGGTGGCGAGATCGAACGCGACCGAGAGGCCCTTCTGTCCGGCCGCCAGATTGCGGCGGTAGAACGCGTTGGAATCCTCCGCCGTGGAGAAGCCGGCATATTGCCGCACCGTCCAGGGCTGGTTGACATACATGGTCGGGTAGGGGCCGCGCAGGAACGGCGCGATGCCCGGATAGGTCTCGAGGAAATCCAGCCCGGCTAGATCAGCCTCGCTATAAGCGGGCTTTACGAGAATGCCCTCCGGCGTCAGCCACGGCTCCGCGCTGCCGGTCGGTGCGGTGGTCGCTGTCCGCTCGAAAGCGACATCGGCGAAATTGGGAATGCGGCTCATTCCTTGGATTCCTCAAACCTGCGGTGATGCTCGATCAGCCTCTGCAAATTCTTCTTGTAAGCGGGATCATCCGACCGGTTCTCAGTCATCACACCGGTCCCGCTCCACAGAAGCCGGGCGAGCAGCTTCCCGACGTTCGCCTTCCACTCTATCAAGCCCAGCAGTGTTTCTCCCAGCGCCTGAAGCATGGCATAGCCTATCACGGGTTGACTTCAATCATGGTCCGGATGCTGATGGCTGACGATGGTCGCCATCTTCTCCGGTCCGTAATTCTGCTGCGTGGTCTGGCTCGGCAGGTTGGCGACGCCGACCACCCAGCCGAGGCGGGACTCGGTTCCGTACTGACGCGTCGGCACGATCCGGTCCGGACGGTCGAATGCGCCGGTCATGATCTCGATGCGCGGACCGTCGATGCGGCGGAAGCTCAGCGGCGTGCCGCAGGCAGCGCAAAAGTCGCGCATCGCGATCGTGGAGGATTGGAACGAGGCTGGCGTTCCCTTGGTCCAGGCAAAGTCCGTCTTCTCGATGTCGGCGAATGAGGCGAACGGCGCGCCGCTCGCCTTCTGGCACATCCGGCAATGGCAGATCGACACCTTGTTCGGGGCCGCCGAAATCGCAAAGCGGATCGCGCCGCATTGGCAGCCGCCGGTGAAAACGGGTTTGCTGACGTCGGTCATGCCTGCTCCATCCGCAAATAAGCGTCTTGCAACGTGGCGAGTGCATCACCGCCGGCGAACACAAAGCCGGTGACACCAGCGGTGCGCAGGGCCGCCTCGGCCTCAGCCGGACGGCCTGCCAGATAGATATGTCGTGCGCCCGCCGTTTGCAGGGCCCTTGCCGCGGCCTCGGCGTGTTCCGCATAGACCTTGTCGCTGGAACAAAGGCAGGCGAGCGCGGCGCCGGAGGCCTTGAAGGCGGCAGCGAGCTTGACCGGATCGGCAAAACCCTCGCTGTCGACAGCCAAAATGCCGCCGGCCTCGAAGAAGCTTTTTGCGAATGTCGCGCGGGCGGTGAAATCGGCGGGCGTGCCGAGATTGGCCAGGAACACGCTTGGCCGTGTTCCGCGCGCCTTCAACGCCGCATCGGATTTGTCGCGCAGCGCCTCGAACGGCGCGGCGAGGCGCATCGGCACCAGCGCATCGAACTTGCATTTCGGCTCGCCCGCGGGCGGCAGCGTGGTCGGCTTCACGTCGAGCACGGTGGCGTCGGCCTCGCGCAGATTGGGAAACTCGCTGGCGCCGGTCAGCACGTCGCGGCGCTTTGCGATGTTGGCCTCGCGTGCCTTCCGCGTCGCTGCGACCTTGCTCTGGAACAGGCCCTGTTCAAGCGCGGCGAAGGCGCCGCCGGCTTTCTCGGCCTCCTGGAACAGCGCCCATGCCGTCGTGCTCAGTTCCGACGTCAACGTCTCGATGCCGCCGGATCCCGCCGCGGGATCGCTGACCTTTGCGAGGTTGCTCTCGTCCAGCAGCAGGAGCTGCGTGTTGCGCGCAACACGCCGTGCAAAGGGATCAGGCAGCCCGCGCGCCAGCGTGTGCGGCAGCACGGTGATCGCGTTGGCGCCGGCAAGCCCGGCTGCGAAGGTCGCGATGGTTGCGCGCAGCATGTTCACATAGGGGTCGCGTTGCGTCAGCATCCGCCAGGCGGTCTCTGCCGCGATCAAGGCCGGCCGAGGCGCGAGGCCGCAGGCCTGCTCGATGCGGGCCCAGAGCTGCCGCAATGCGCGGAACTTGGCCATGGTCAGGAACTGGTCGGCGTCGGCGCAGAGCCGGAATGACACCGCTTGTCGCGCGACATCGAGATCGATGCCGCCGCGCTCGAGCATGCGCAGATAGGCGATACCGAGCGACAGCACGAATGCCAGCTCCTGGGCCTCGGAACCGCCGGCGTCGTGAACGGGGCGGCCGTCGGCGAGCACGAACGGACCTTTGAAGCCACGCCCGATCAGGCCCGACACGATGCGCGCGAAGGGCGCTTCGTACTCCGACCATGGCGCGAGCGCGGCGCCGCGCACGGCGAACGTGCTCAGGGCCTGGTAGTTGAAGCGCACGTCGATCCTGGCGGGATCGAGCTTTTTGGCCTCGACCATATCGGCGAACAGCGTCCCGGCGTCCTGCCGGCCGGCCACCGGGTTGAGCGAGATCGCGACGCCGGCATCGAGGAACACGCCATCGAACAGCCGCGCCAGCGTTGCCGGATCGGCGTCGATGACACCGAAGCCGCGTGCACCGGGACCCCCGGCGAACTCGATCTCGAGGCCGGTTGCCCCGTTCTCCAGATCCTGCAAGCCTTGCGCATTCGCCGCCGCCGCATCGGGATGATCGACCCGCTGCATGATCAGCCATGGTGTAGCGGCCGCTCGCCCCGTCACCAGCGCAGCGCCCTTGGCGCGCGGATAGAGCGGCTCGATCCTCACGCCGTCATAGGTCTTGCCGACCAGCTTCTCGAACGGCGCGCCCTTCAGCACACCGTCGACCAGCTTGCGCCAGTCCGTGTCCGTCGCCTTGGGAAAATCGGCCGCCAGCGGCAGATTGTCAGTCACGGAGGTCATACGGCCTAGGGCTCCCAAACGTCTTGTTATTCGCAGGCGAAATTGCCACGGCCGGCCCTCCCTGCAAACGGTTGTTTTTGGTTAACCGGTATCCGAAAGCCGCTCAATGCCTTGCGTCGAGACGCTGGCGAGGCCGTCACGCACACGGATGCCCGAGATCACGCGGTCGGGCGCGATTTCGGCCAGCGGCACCAGCACGAAGGCGCGCTCGAACAGCCGCGGATGCGGCAGTATCAAATCGGATACTTGCAGGCTGACATCGCCATAGGCGATCATGTCGAGATCGAGCGTGCGGGGACCCCAGCGCCGGTCCTTGTCGCGCGTGCGGCCGAATTTCTGCTCGACTTTCTGCATCACGAACAACAGCGCGTGCGGATCGAGGTCGGTCTCGATCTCGACGCAGGCATTGATGAAGGGATCCTGGTCCTCGTCGCCCCAGGGCGGCGTGGTGTAGTCCGACGAACGCGCGATCACCGCGGCTTGCGCCATGCCGCAGACATGGGCGATCGCCTTGCGGAATGTCGCGCGGACATCGCCGACATTGCCGCCGAGTGCGATCAGCACGCTCGCCATGTCAGGGGTGCCGCGAGCGGGTCAGCATGATGCCGACATCGTCGAAGATCGCGGCGATCGGCGCATGCGGCTTGTGCACGGTGATCTTTACGGCGCGGATGCGCGGAAAGTGCGACAGGATCGCGTCGGCGACTGCACCCGCCGCGCGCTCCAGCAGCTTGTAATTGGTGGTCTTGAATGCCGCCGTCGTGGTCGCCACCACGTCGGCATAAGAGACAGTATCGGCGAGGCGGTCGCTGCGCGAGGGCTCCGACAGATCGGTGTAGAGCTCGAGGTCGATGACGAAGCGCTGGCCGACTTCGGTTTCGTGATCCATCACGCCGTGGCGCGCATGGATCGACAGGCCGGTGACGAAGATCGTATCGGTCATTGCTTGCTCTCGATTGCATTGGCGACCCGCAGGGCCTGCAAGGTCTCGGCGACGTCATGGGTCCGGATGATTTTCGCGCCCTTCTGCGCGGCGATCAGATGCGCGGCGATCGAGCCGGCGAGCCGCTCCTTCGGCTCCGACGGCGACACCGAGGCGATGAAACGCTTGCGCGAGGCGCCGACCAGCACAGGCAGGCCGAACATGTCGAGCTCACCCAGTCGCGCCAGCGCGATCATGCTCTGCTCGGCGGTCTTGCCGAAGCCGATGCCGGGATCCAGCACGATCTTGTCGCGCGCGATGCCGGCTTTCGCGGCGATGTCGAGCGAGCGCAGGAAGAACGACTTCATGTCAGCGACGATGTCGATGGTGGAATCCACGCTGTCGCGGTTGTGCATGACGATGACGGGGACGCCCCTTGCAGCGACCACCGGCGCCATATCGGCGTCGCGCTGCAGCCCCCAGACGTCATTGGCGATGGCCACGCCCTGGTCGAGTGCGAAGGCCACGACCTCCGCCTTCATGCTGTCGATCGAGACGGGGACGCCGAGCGCGACGATGCCTGATAGCACCGGCTTCAAGCGGGCCAGCTCGTCCGCCGCGGTCACCGGCTGGGCACCCTTGTAGGGCCGGGTGGACTCGGCACCGATATCGATGATGTCGACGCCGGCCTCGATCATCGCCCGCGCCCGTGCCAGCGCCTGGTCCGGTGCGATGAAATCGCCGCCGTCGGAGAAGGAATCCGGCGTCACGTTGAGCACGCCCATCACCGCCGGCAGAGGCCGTTCCAGCAGTGTCCGCAGCGCATCTAGCCCGGCCGAGCCGGCCGGCGGGACGGATGGGGAGGGCGAGGCATTCATGCGCGTGGCTTTGCGCGGTCGGGGAGGGGGAGTCAAGACGGGATTGGCGGCATTGCGAGCTCAGTCTGAGACCGTCACCCTGAGGCGCTCGCCTCTTCGGCGAGCCTCGAAGGGCGACGCCCGGCTCTCTCCGTGCGGATGCGGCGGTGGCCGTGCATCCTTCGAGGCTCTTCATGGGACGCGTTGCGTCCCGTGCTTCGCACCTCCAGCGACAACCGCTTCGCGGTTGCGCGGGGATGATGGGGCGAAGATCAAGACGGAGTTGCTATCAATACGTAATCTTCGGCGACAGCTTCCTGGCCTTGGCGATGATATCGCCGACCGACTTCTCCGACGGCAGGATGCGGACGAGCTTCCTGCGATCGTTGGCCTCGCGCATGCTCTGCGCCAATCTTGCCGGATTCCGATAAGCGAGCTCGCGCACGGTGGTGACGCCGGCGGCGCGGACCAGGCCGACCTTGGCCCGGCCCATGCCGGGAATGCGCATGTAGTCGGAGACGTTGGCCCACTCCAAGAGCTGCTGCTCGCTGATGCCGGTCTTGGCCGAGAGCGCCTTGCGGCCCTTGGCGGTGCTCGCGGCTTCCAGCAGCGCATCGGTGGTGCGGATTCCCTGCGCCTTCAACTTGTTGGCGGCAAAGGCTGGCAGGCCCTCAATCTCGGAGATCGGATATGTCATGATACTCAATATGAAATGCGTCGCTCAGGCGAACTGGCTGAGGCCCGGCGTGCCCGCGATAATCTTGCCCATCTGATCCGCTCCGATTTTGTCTCGGCCGTAGCGGAAAAGTTCACGGGCAATGGTCTGGATGTCGGACATGCCAAGACCAAGGCCCATCAGGCGCGTGCCGACGGCCATCAGGCCGCCGCCCATCAGCCGCGACAGTCCGCCGCCGCTCTTGGACGCTTCGATCGCCCCTTCTGCACCAGGGATATGGTCGATCAGGGCCTGCACGCTGTCGGAAGGACCTTCACTGCGGAGGAATCCCAGGATAATGCCGACGGTCTTTTCAGCGACAGCACTATCTATGCTGGCGTTTGTCGCCAGCCGTCCGATCAGCTCGTCCATATGGCCTGCCCCTCAGCCGGTTCACATGCCGGAGATTATTTTCGAAAAATGATCTTGAGCCGGTGCGATGTGAAATACAAGCGATGAACGCACGCAAGTTCCGATTCATTCGCGATGACGCGAAAAGTGTTGCAGCGATGCAAGAGCGGAGAAGGAATTCTTGAAAAATTGCCGCGGTGCGAATGTACGCTTCCGACTTTCGGCGCATGCCGCGTGCGCTTTCTCCGACAATGTCGCATGTCGGTGCCGCCTTGAACGGTTTCAATCGGCTTGCGACATGCGTTAAACTACGGAACTGTGGGCTCGAGTTTCAATACGCGAAACCAACGATAGAGAGAATGATGACGGCGCAGGACAACAAGCTCGGCGATACCGACGACAAGATCTTCGTCGGCAAGGGAGACGAGCAGGCCTGGCTGACGCTGGCGCTCGCCAATCGCCATGGCCTCGTCACCGGCGCGACCGGAACGGGCAAGACGGTCACGCTGCAGGTGATGGCGGAAGGATTTGCGCGGGCCGGTGTTCCGGTGTTCGCCGCCGACATCAAGGGCGACCTCTCTGGCATCTCCGAGGTCGGGGAGGCAAAGGACTTCATCGTCAAGCGCGCCACCGAGATGGGGCTGACGTTCCAGCCCGACCAGTTCTCGACGGTTTTCTGGGATGTGTTCGGCGAGCAGGGCCATCCGGTGCGGGCCACCATCACCGAGATGGGGCCGCTGCTGCTGGCGCGCATGCTCGATCTCAACGACGTGCAGGAGGGCGTGCTCAACGTCGCCTTCCGCGTTGCCGACGACAACGGTCTCGCTCTGATCGACATGAAGGATCTGCGGGCATTGCTCGACGCGATCGTGCCTGACAGCGGCAAGAAGGGACCGGACGCGGACGACGATCCGCTCGGGCCGATCCGGAAAGCGGCGCAAGGGTTCGGCAACGTCACCAAAGCCACCGTCGGCACCATCCAGCGCCAGCTCCTGGTGCTGGAGAACCAGGGCGCCACCAAATTCTTCGGCGAGCCGGCCCTGACCCTGAAGGACTTCATGAAGACCGACCGCGACGGCCGCGGCATGGTCAACATCCTCGTTGCCGACAAGCTGATGCAGAGCCCGCGGCTTTACGCGACGTTCCTGCTGTGGATGCTGTCAGAACTGTTCGAGGAATTGCCCGAGGTCGGCGACCTTCCCAAGCCCAAGCTGGTGTTCTTCTTCGACGAGGCGCATCTGTTGTTCAACGACGCGCCGAAGGCGCTGATGGACAAGATCGAGCAGGTGGTCCGCCTGATCCGCTCCAAGGGGGTCGGCGTCTATTTCGTCACGCAAAACCCGATCGACGTGCCCGATCGCGTGCTCGGGCAAATGGGCAACCGGGTGCAGCATGCGTTGCGCGCCTTCACGCCGCGCGACCAGAAGGCGGTCGCCGCCGCGGCCCAGACCTTTCGGCCCAACCCGAAGCTCGACACCGCCAAGGTGATCATGGAGCTCGGCAAGGGCGAGGCGCTGGTGTCGTTTCTCGAAGGCAATGGCACGCCTGCAATGGTCGAGCGCGTGCTGATCCGCCCGCCGTCGGCCCGCATCGGGCCGATCAGCCCGGAGGAGCGCAAGGCGATCATGGATGCGAGCCCGGTGAAGGGCAAATACGACACCGCGATCGATTCCGAGTCCGCCTATGAGATCCTGCAGAAGCGCATCGCCGGCACCGCGGCGCCGGCCGATGGCCAGGCGGGTGCAGGCGGTGGCGGCATCCTCGGCCAGATCGGCTCGATCGTCGGCACCATCTTCGGCACCAACACCGGACGTAACCGGCTGACGACGGGACAGCGCATCGCGCGCGACGTCACGCGCACGGTCACCGGCAAGGTGGTCGGCGGCGTCGTTGCCGATCTCGGCAAATCGGTCGGCGGCCAGCTCGGCGGTTCGGTCGGTCGCGCGCTGGTCCGCGGTGCGCTCGGCGGGTTGCTGCGAAGGTAGGCAGACTGCCCGGTTGCGGGCCAGTGGTCCGCCACGGTGGCGCGGGAATCGGCGTCTTTGCAAGGCACAAATTCGGGTGAGGGGGACTCTCCAAGCGTCCGTCGGTCTGCTACGTGCTATTTGTTTCCGACAGGACATCATGTGACTCTATCGAATCCATCAGATAAACCCGGCGCGTTCCGAACTCTCTCACTACGCGCGCCGCTCGACCTGCTCTTCCTGGTCTGCTGCCTGATCCTGACCGCGGATGTCCTCGGTCCGGAGATCTTCGGCCGCGGCAAGACCAAGGACTACTCGCTGTGGTACTGGGCCGGGCAGCAGGTGCTGCATGGCGGCCCGCTCTATCCCAGCGATATGGATCGCCCGTTCGAGTTCATCTATCCGCCGCTGCCGGCAATCCTGCTGGCGATCCCGAGCTGGTTCGGCAAGATCCCGCTCTACGTTGTGCTGTCGATCGTGAACGTGGTGGCGTGGTGGTCCACGGGCGTTCTCTCCAATGCCATGACCGGCGCGGACCGCCAGCCCGGCCCGTGGCTCGAAGCGCTGCCGGCGATCGCCACCGTGACCTTCGTGTTCGACATGTTCGATCTCGGTCAGCCGAACCTCGTTCTGCTGGCGATGATGCTCTACGGCTTCTGGAGCCTGCAGCATCGGCGGTCCTGGTTGGCAGGCTTCATGTTCGCGCTCGCCACCGCCATCAAGGTGTTTCCAATCGCCGTGCTGCCTTATCTGGTTTGGCGGAGGCAGTGGGCGGCCGTCGTCAGCATGATCGGCTTCATCGGCGTTCTGCTCTACGTGGTGCCGGCGCCGATCCGTGGCTTCGAGCGCAACGCGGCCGAGCTCAAAACCTGGTACCAGGGCATGGTCGGCTCGAGTTCGGAAAAGGGCTTTGGCCAGCGCGACGAGCAGAACTGGTCGTGGGTCAACCAGTCCATCATCGCGGTGACGCACCGGCTGGTCCGGCCGATCAACTACAATCTGGAAGATCCCAGCAAGCCGGTGCGCACGATGAATATCATCGACGTCGATTACAAGACGGCGAACTGGATCGTGCTCGCGGTATCGGTGTTGCTCGGGCTCGGCTTTGTCGCGGTCATGCCGCGGCAAGCGCAGCGAACGGCGCGATCGGACGCCGAGGAGCTCGGCATCCTGTTCTGCCTGATGACGGTCGCCTCGCCGTTGGCGCGACAATATTACTTCATGTGGCTGTTCCTGCCGTTCACGGTGCTGATGCATCGGGCCGCCTTCGACCTGCGGCCGAATGTGCGGCTGGGAACCTGGCTCGCGCTTGCCGCTGTCGGCATTCTCATGCTGCTGTCGCTGCCGCCGTTCCCCAACACCATCCAGGCCTGGGGCAACAACCTCGTCGCCACGGCGGTCCTCGCCGTTACGCTCGCCTGGCACATCCGGCATCCGCCGGTTGCTGCTAGCTCCAAGGCCGCGGCAGGGCTAAAACCACGACCATCTTGAGCCTCGAAAAGTGGGACATCCGACCATGGCCAATGCGCAGCTTCAATCCGTGCTCGACCACATCGACAAGGACTTCGATAACAGCCTCGAGCGCCTGTTCTCGCTGTTGCGGATCAAGTCGATTTCCGCGGATCCGGCCTATGCCGGGGATTGCAAGGCGGCGGCCGAGCATCTGGCCAAGGACATCGCGAGCATCGGCGTGGCGACCGAGGTCAGGCCGACCGCCGGCCATCCTGCCGTCGTCGGCAAGGCCAAGACGGACGACAAGACGGGCGGACGGCCGCACGTGATCTTCTACGGCCATTACGACGTGCAGCCGGTCGATCCACTCGAGCTCTGGCACCGTCCGCCGTTCGAGCCCGCCGTCGTCGATCATGCCGATGGCCGCAAAATCATCGTCGCGCGCGGCGCCGAGGACGACAAGGGCCAGGTGATGACCTTCGTCGAAGCCTGCCGCGCCTGGAAGAAAGTCACGGGCTCGCTGCCGGTCGACGTCACCTTCCTGATCGAAGGCGAGGAGGAAGTCGGCTCCAAGAACTTCGTGCCGTTCGTCGAGGCTAACAAGGACGAGTTCAAGGCCGATTACGTGCTGGTCTGCGACACCGGCATGTGGGACCCGGAGACGCCGGCGATCACGACGGCGCTGCGCGGCCTGGTCTATGAAGAGGTGAAGATCACCGCCGCCAGCCGCGATCTGCATTCCGGCGTGTTCGGCGGCACGGCGATGAACCCGATCCGGGTGCTGACCAAAATTCTCGGCGGCTTGTTCGACGACGACAACCACATCACCATTCCGGGCTTCTATGACGGCGTGAAGGACACGCCGCCGGAGATCCTGGAGCAGTGGAAGAAGCTCAACTTCACGCCGGACTCGTTTCTCAAGCCGGTCGGTCTGTCGATCCCGGCCGGCGAAAAGGGGCGGCTGATGGTCGAGCAGGCCTCCACGCGTCCGACCTGCGACGTCAACGGCATCTGGGGCGGCTATATCGGCGAGGGCTCCAAGACGGTGATCCCGTCGCATGCCTCGGCAAAAGTCTCGTTCCGGCTGGTCCAAGGGCAGGACCCCCAGAAGATCCGCAAGGCCTTCCGCGACTACGTGACCGCCCGGATTCCGGGCGACTGCAAGGTCGCGTTCGGCGACCATTCCTCAGCACCCGCCGTTGCGCTCGACTGGAACATGAAGCCGCTTGCAGCGGCGAGGCAAGCGCTGACCGAGGAATGGGGCAAGGAGACCGTGCTGATGGGCTCCGGCGCCTCGATCCCGATCGTCGCCGATTTCAAGCGCGCGCTTGGGCTGGATTCACTGCTCGTCGGCTTCGGCCTGGACGACGATAACATCCACTCGCCGAACGAGAAGTACGATCTGCGCAGCTTCCAGAAGGGCATCCGCTCCTGGGCGCGGATCCTCGCGGCGCTGGCGGACGTGAAGTAAGCACCGGTGCCGTAGCAACCATTAA
>NZ_VSSS01000055.1 GCF_008123425.1 Bradyrhizobium rifense | reverse complement strand
CCAAGGACTGCGATGGCGCCGTTGCGGTCGTCTGCGGCGCCTGGCACGTGCCCGCGCTCGCCGAACACCGCAGCCTTGCAGCGGACCGCGAATTGCTCAAGGGCCGGCCGAAGACGAAGATCAAGGCAACCTGGGCGCCGTGGACCGCGCCGCGCCTGTCCCGCGCGAGCGGCTATGGCGCAGGCGTGGTCGCGCCCGGCTGGTGCGCGCACCTCTGGGAGACGCGCGAGGGCGACCGCACGGCGATCTGGCTCGCCAAGGTGAGCCGCGTGCTGCGCGATCGCGGCCATTTCGTCTCGACCGCCTCGGTGATCGAGGCGCAGCGGCTCGGCACTGCGCTCGCCGCGCTGCGCGGCCGCCCTGCGCCGGGATTCGCAGAGCTCCGCGAAGCGGCCATCGCATGCCTCTGCAACGGCGAGCGCGCGCTGTGGAACGATATCGCCGCCGAACTCCTGGTCGGCGCGGGTGTCGGCGCAATTCCAGCGGCGACACCGCTTGCGCCGCTGCTCGAAGACCTTCAGCGCCAGCAGAGGCGACACGCCTCAAGCCGGAAGCGCTGGAGCGACCGCTGACGCTCGATCTGCGCAGCGAGAGCGGGCTGATGCGCTCGACGCTGCTGCATCGCCTGAATGCGCTCGACGTGCCCTGGGGACGCCTGACCGATGCCGGCCGCAGCCGTGGCACCTTTCGCGAGAACTGGCAGTTGCGCTGGGAACCTGAATTCGCCGTGCGCCTGGTCGAGAACCTGCTCTACGGCTCGACGATTGCGGAGGCCGCCGCCGGCCGCCTGATCGAGGCGATGGGCAAGGAGGCCGGGCTCGGTGCGCTGGCGAGCCTCGTGCGCGACGCCATGATCGCCGATCTGGCGCGCGCCACCGAATCCGGGATCGCGGCTCTGGAGACCAAGGCAGCGCTCACCAGCGATGGCGAGGCTTTGCTCGGCGCGTTACCGCCGATGGCCGACATCCTGCGCTATGGCGAGGCGCGCGCCGGCACGGTCGAACATCTTGCCGCGCTGATGCCGCGCATCGTGGTGCAGGCGGCCCTCGCCCTGCCCTACACCGCGCGCAATCTCGACGCGGCCGCCGCGGCCAAGCTGCGCGGGGCGATCGTCGCGGCCGATGCCGCGATTCAACTCGCCCAGCTCGATGGCGACATCGTCACCACATGGCGCGACGTGCTGTCAGCCCTGTTGCACGATGACCAGGCGACCCGACTGATCGCGGGCACCGCCGCGCGGCTGCTCTACGAAGCCGAGCTGCTCGCCGCCGATCGCGCCGCCGAACTCATGGCGCGGATGCTGTCGCCCGGCACGCCGGTCGCGGAGGCCGCCGGCTTCTTTGAGGGTTTCTTTGACGGCGCGGGCCAACGGCTGATCCATGATGCGGCGCTGCGCGGTGCGGTGGATGCGTGGCTGATGGCGCTCGACGAGGATGGCTTCACCGCCAACCTCCCGCTGTTTCGCCGCGTGTTCTCGGCGCTCGATCGCACCGAGCGTCGGCGCCTGATGGACGCGTTGTTTGCACGCCACTCTGGCGGTGCCAAAGGATACCGTCTGGTTGCGGACGCGGCCGCGATCTGGCCGGCGCATCAGGCACGCGTCATCGAACTCCTCACATCGGGAGCGGCGCGATGAACGAGAGCGACGAGCGCAGCCGCCGCTGGACGCTTGCCCTCGGCGCAGATGCCGAAGGAGCCGGGAACGGCCCAACCCTGTCCGACAGCGACCGCCGCATATCCGAGGCGCTGACCGCGCTCTACGGCAACGGCGACGAGGCACCGAAGAAAGGCCGCGGCGGGCTTGGCGGTTCGGCGCCGCGCGTCGCGAAATGGCTTGGCGATATCAGGGAGTTGTTCCCTTCACCCGTGGTGCAGGTGATTCAGAAGGACGCATTCGAGCGCAAGGGCCTGCGCCAGATGCTGCTCGAGCCCGAATTCCTCGCGACCGTCGAAGCCGATGTGAACCTGATCGCCGATCTGGTCGCGCTGCGCGGCGTGATGCCGGAGAAGACCAGGGACACCGCACGGATCGTCATCGCCAAGGTGGTGGCCGAGCTGATGGAGCGGCTCGAGCGCCGGACCGCGGACGCCGTTCGCGGCTCTTTGAACCGCTCGCTGCGCACCAACCGCCCGCGCTTTGCTGACATCGACTGGCCGCGCACGATCAAGGCCAATCTCCGCCATTACCAGCCGGCGCATCGCACAGTGGTGCCAGAACGGCTGATCGGCTTCCTGCGCCAGCAGCGTCGCATCGTCGATCTGGAGGAAGTCATCCTGTGCGTCGACCAGTCGGGATCGATGGCGACCTCTGTCGTCTATGCCTCGATCTTCGCGGCGGTGATGGCCTCGCTTCCGGTGGTCGCGACCAAGCTCGTTTGCTTCGACACCGCAATCGTGGATCTGACCGAGGAGCTCGCCGATCCGGTCGAGGTGTTGTTCGGCGTCCAGCTCGGCGGGGGCACCGATATCAACCGCGCCGTCGCCTATTGCGAGGACCGCATCGAGCGGCCGGCAAAGGTGCATCTGATCCTGATCACCGACCTCTATGAGGGCGGCGATGCCGATGCGCTGGTCGACCGGCTAGGACGGCTCGCTACGCGCGGAATCAACGTGATCGTCTTGCTGGCGCTGACCGATACCGGCCGGCCGTCCTATAACCCCGTGCTCTCGGCCAAGGTCGCAAGCCTCGGCATTCCCGTCTTTGCCTGCACGCCGGACCAGTTTCCGGACCTGATGGCAACCGCGTTAAAGCGTGAGGACGTTGCCGGTTGGGCTGCCGACCAGGATATCAAGCTGATCCGGCCCGAAGGCTGAATGCTTCGAGTCCGGCTAGAGTTTCGCCTCGCCGAAGATGCGACCGATCCAGTCAAGGAAGACGCGCAAGCGCAGCGTCAGCTGGCGGTTCTGCGGATACAGCGCCGATAGCGGCGTCGGCGTCGGCGGATGGTTCGGCAGCACCTCGACCAGCGCGCCGCTGGCGAGGTCATCCGCAAAACGATAGCGCGGGGCCTGCACCAGGCCGAAGCCGAGCCGTGCCAGATCCGCCATCGTGTCGGAATTGTTCACCCTGATCCGGCTCGGCAGCACGATCTCGCGCAACGCACCGTTGACAGAAAATTCCAGCGGCAGCACGTCGCCGGTTCGCGACGAGATGAAGCCGACCATCTGGTGGCCGTCGAGCGCATCCGGCGACGCGGGCGCGCCACGCGCGGCGAGATAGGCGGGGCTTGCAACCGTCACTTCCGCAACCGAGCCGAGACGGCGCTGGATCATGCCGCTGTCTTCGGGCTCGCCAGAGCGGATGACGCAGTCGACGCCCTCGCGCACGAGATCGACGAGGCGATCGCCCTGCCCGATCTGCAGCTCGATCAGCGGATAGCGTGCCAGGAATTCGGGCAGTTTCGGGAGAATGAAGGTGCGCGTCAGCAGCGGATGCGCATCGAACCGCAACAGCCCGCGCGGCTGGGCGTCGCGCATCGCGCTCTCCGCCTCCTCCACCTCCGCCAGGATCGCGACACAGCGGCGATAATATTCCTCGCCATCGAGCGTCGGCGTGACATGCCGCGTGGTGCGTTCGAGCAGGCGCACGCCGAGATGGGCCTCGAGGCCGCGCAGGACTTCGCTTGCGGTGGAACGCGGCAGACCGAGGTCGGCAGCAGCAGCCGTGAAGCTGCGCCTTTCCACGAGGCGGACGAACAGGCGCATGGTCTCGAAGCGGTCCATGGCCCGATTGTTCAACATAGCCGACAGATGATGGCAAGAGCCGCCATCCCCGCGACGATTGACGGCGGATTTATCTCTGACTAAAGTCAGGTAATGCTCGATCCCGTCTCCCGCGTCCGCCGCTTCAACCGTGCCGTGACCTCCGCCGTCGGCGCCCTCGATCATTCATTCCTCGGGCGCGGCCGGCCGCTGGGCGCGGCGCGCGTGCTCAATGCGATCGGACATGGACGCTTCGATGTCGGCGAGGTCCGCGACTATCTCGGTCTCGATTCCGGGCTGATGAGCCGGCTGTTGCGCAGCCTGGAGGACGAGGGCCTGATCGAGACGCAAGCGCATGGGGACGATGCGCGGCGCCGCGTGGCCAGCCTGACCCGTGCCGGCAAGCGCGAATTCGCGGCCTATGAGGCGCTGTCGAATACGCAGGCCGAGAGCTTTCTCGCCCGCAATGCGCAAGTCGAGGCGCTGCTCGCGGCGATGGATCTGGTTGCGTCCGCGCTGACGCGCGACCGTATCGCGCTCGCCGAGATGGATCCGCGCAGCGACGAGGCGCGCTATTGCCTGAGAGAATATTACGCCGAGCTCGGCCGCCGTTTCAAACAGGGCTTTGACGTCTCGCTGTCGCGCGACCCCGATGCCAAGGATATGCGCCGGCCGCGCGGCAGCTTCATCGTCGCGATGTCGGACACGCTGCCGATCGGCTGCGTCGGCCTGAAGGGAACGGAGCACGGCTACGCCGAGATCAAGCGACTGTGGGTCGCGCCGTCCGCGCGCGGATTGGGCCTCGGCAAGCGCCTGATGGATGCCGCCGAGAATGCCGCACGCACACTCGGCATCGCGCTGCTGCGGCTCGACACCAACAGCGCGCTGCCGGAAGCCGGCCAGCTCTACCGCACCACCGGCTGGCGCGAAATCCCGCGCTTCAACGACGATCCCTACCCGGACCTGTTCTTCGAGAAACGCCTGTGAGCGGCGCGTCGATTCCTCTGCTCCCGCGTTAGCTTCGGTACACAGGAGCATGGACATGACGCCAGCCGAACTCGCCAATATCTATCGCGACTACATCGCCTGCCTGAACCGCCAGGATTGGGCAACGCTCGGTCGGTTCGTGCACGACGAAGTCGTCCACAATGCGCGACCGCTCGGAGTTGCTGGCTATCGCGCGATGCTTGAGCAGGATTTTCGCGAGATACCGGACCTGCGCTTCAACATCGAGCTGCTGATTTCCGAGCCGCCGCGCATTGCCGCACGGCTGAGTTTTGATTGCACGCCGGTCGGCGCATTCCTGGGGCTGGCCGTGAACGGTCGGCGCGTGTCCTTTTGCGAGAACGTGTTCTACGAATTCGATGACAGAAAGATCCGGCAGGTGTGGTCGATCGTCGACAAGGCCGCGATCGAGGCGCAGCTCTGAGGCTGCGCCTCGATCAAATCACGCCGCCACCGGCGCCGGCTCGGCTTGCGGCTTGGGGAACGGCCGGAACGTCATCGCCATCAGGAACGCGCCGAGACCCATCGCCCAGGAGCCGATATAGAGCCAGGCATAGCTGGAGAACGCGTCGTAGATCATGCCGCCGGCGAGCGGGCCGGTCGCCATGCCGAGGCTGCCGGCCATCGCCGTGCCGCCGATCACGGTGCCCATCATCTTGAGCGGAAAGTTCTCGCGGATGATCACCGCATAGAGCGGCATGGTGCCGGCATAGATGAAGCCGAAGATCGTCGCGACCGCGTAGAAGGTCGTGAGCTCATGGGCGAAGACATAGGCGAGTGCGCCGAAGGCTTGCGCGAGCAGGCCCGAGACCAGCACGCGCTTGGCGCCGAGACGATCGCCCATCAGGCCGAAGGCGATGCGGCCGCCGAGACCTGCCAGTCCCTCGACGCTGTAGATCGTCACCGCCGCGATCAGCGGGATGCCGCAGCTCACGGCATAGCTGACGGTGTGGATGATCGGGCCGGAATGGGTGGCGCAGCAGAAGAAATTGGTGGCGAGCAGGATCAAAAATTGCGGCGAGCGCAGCGCTTCGCCCACCGTCATCTCGGATGGCGGGCCGCCCTGGCCGGCTGCCGCGACCGGCGGATGCGCCAGCGCCGGCGGACGGCGGACCAGCAGCGCGACCGGGATCATGATGACAGCGACGACCAGCGCCACGATCTGCATCGCGGTGCGCCAGTCATGGTTGGAGACGAGCCAGGCGGCGAACGGCGCCATCGTCATCGGCGCCACGCCCATGCCGGCCGACACCAGCGAGACCGCGAGGCCGCGATGGGTGTCGAACCAGCCTGTGACGGTCGCCATCATCGGCGCGAAGATCGCAGCGCACGAGGCGCCGACCAGCAGGCCGAACACGAACTGGAACACGATCAGCGAGGTCGCATGGCTCGCGGCGAACAGGCTCAGCGCCAGCACGATCGATCCCGTCAGCACCACCGGCAGCGGGCCGAACCTGTCGGTCAGCGTGCCCCACGCCATGCTGGTGAAGGCCATCGCCAGAAAGCCGATCGTCATCGCGCTGGAGATGCCGGTTACCGACCAGCCAGTGTCCTTAGCGATCGGCTGCAAGAACACCGGCAGCGAAAACATGCCGCCGATGGCGACACAGCCAAGCAATCCGCCAGCGGCGACGATCACCCAGCGATAAGAGGAACCAGTCATCTTTGTCTCCCGTCAGGTCTGTCTGGGTGGAAGACGAATGGGAATGGTGAAGGCCGACAGGATAACGTGATTATTTATTCCCCGCGAATTTTATGCTGCCACACCAAAACTGGCGAAAACAACCCCATGCACAGTAGCTGACCCTCGCGGGATCAATGACTTACGATGGCGGCGATAGGCGATGCCGGTGACTTGCGGTGACAAGCCGAAATTTGACACGTCGGGCAAAACACCGGCATGATGTCATCATCCCGCATACAGCATCGCATCACCCCTGCTGCATCCGCATGGCGCGCCGGCGCCAGTCGCTGACGGTGAGCCATACGGCCGAGACGAAGAAGTAGATCGCACCGACGCCGGCATAGCCCGCGACGTTCGCGATCGACGGCACCGCCGGCGTCAAGGCCTGTACGATGAAGAAGCCGCCCGCGAGCGCCGACTGACCGCCGCTGAGCACCATGGCCCATTGCGCGCCAAAACTTTTCCAGCGCCGGATCGCCGTTCCCAGCTGGAGCAAGCCGGACAGGATCGCCCATGCGCCGAACACGCCGAGCACCCAGTTCATGCTCGTTTGCAAGGCGACGATGACCGCGATGGTGGTCGCAAGGCTGACCACAACGTTCAGCGCCTGCGTGCGGTTCTGCGTGAGGCCGCCGCTACGCAAGGCGTCCACAAAATTGGCCGCGGCGTCCCATGCCGGATAGAGCACGAGCAAGGCGCCGCCGATCGCCGCGGACGATGGCGCGACGGCAAACGCCGCAACGACCCAGGCGACGGAGAATGCCGCGCGGAGGAAGTAGTATTGTTTGAGCCATTGCTCGCGATCGTCACGAACGAGATCCATTTGCGTCACGTCTTCACTCCTTTACCTACTAGTTGGTAGTCTTACGCACGGCAAGATGCCTTCACCCGACGCCTGCGGGTGCCGTTGTCGTCTCGCCGATGTCAGTGTTTCGTGGACAGCCGATCCAGCAGCGGAGCGGTGATCACACCGAACATCTTTGGATCGCCATAGGCGCGCGCCGACAGCATCGCGCCGTGAATGGTCGCCATGAATCCTTCGGCCTCGACCCGGGCCGTGCTGGAGAGTTTGAGTTGCCCCTTCCGCTTGCCGCGCTCCATCACCGACGTTAGCCAGGACGCCAGGAAACGGAAATGCGAGCGGACTTCGAGTGCCACCTCCTCCGGCAGGATCGGGAGCTCGCTGGCCAGCAGCGCACAGACGCAGAAGGGCGCCGTCGCATCGCCAATGCACGCTTCCCAATACCCGATATAGTTCTTGAGCTGCTCGCGAGGGTCCGGGATGTTGCGCTCGAGCGCCGCCAGTCCCGCCTCGGCCTCTTCGCGATAGCGCGACACCAGGGTACGAACGAGATCGACCTTGCTGGCGAAATGGTGGTGGATGCTCGGTTTGCGGATGCCGACGACTTCGGCGACGTCGGCATAACTGAAGCCGTTGTAGCCGCCCGCAATAATGAGCTTGCGGGCGCAAGCCAGAATGTCGTCGGCGGTCGAGGAAACGTTGGTCATGGAGGATAACTACCTTCCAGTTGGTAGATCGTCAAGAACGGGGTGCTTCACTCCCCCGTGAATGGTAGGAGCCTTCAATGACCATTCGCCCGATCGTTCGCTATCCCGACCGCCGCCTCGCGATGCCCGCCCGCCCCGTCACCGCCTTCGACGACGGCTTGCGCGAACTGGCAGCCGATCTGCTGGAGACGATGCTCGCCGCGCCCGGCATCGGCATCACCGCGCCGCATATCGGCGTGCCCCTGCGCGTCGTCGTGCTCGAGCTCGACGCCAGGATTGGCGCGCAGACCTACGTCAATCCAGCGATCGAATGGGCCTCGCCGGAGATGATCCTGCACAGGGAAGGCAGCGTCTCGATGCCCGGCGTCAATGACGAGGTACAGCGCCACGCGCGGGTGCGGATCAGCTATCACGATATCGACGGCGCGATGCACAGCGAGGAGTCGGATGGTTTGCGTGCTGTCTGCCACCAGCACGAGATCGATCAGCTCGACGGCGTGTTCTGGATCCAGCGGTTGTCGCGGCTCAAGCGCGAGCGGCTGGTGAAGAAGTATGAGAAGATGTCGAGGGATTGAACGGCCTCACGCCCTTTTCCCGCCCCGCTTGGTTATTGGCGCACGGCCCCGCTCGCGTTTGCCGCGCGCGATCTCGGTCGCCAGCGCATCGAGCTTCGGCTCCCAGAAATTTCGGAACTGGCCGATCCATGTATCCACCGCCCGAAGCCCCGCAGCGTCGACCGAATAGAGCCGTCTTTGCGCCTCCGCCCGAACCGTTGCAAAGCCACTCTCGCGCAGCACCTTGAGATGCTGCGACACGGCCGCCTGCGTGATCCCGTACTCGGCTCCGATCGCCTCGACGACCTCGCCGGACGCCATCTCGCCAGGCGCCAGCAGTTCGAGAATGCGGCGGCGTACGGGATCTGCGAGAACCTCGAAGACGCGCATCAGCTTCCTGTGCCCGGATGTGCGACGTCGGGCGGTATCTCGCCGCGATAGAAGGCGATAGTGCGATCCGAGCGCTGCTTCGCCGTGTCGGGATCGACCCCGCTTGCAACGTGCGCCGCGCGCCAATATTCGCCTGATGTCGTCATGAAGTCCTTGCCTGCGGGAGAGCCCATCCACGCCTCGGCCGTCTCATGGTCGACCGATGCCGCGGTCGCAAGATATCGCTCAAGTCCGGCAATGGCGAGGTCCCAACCGATCCCGACCGCGCCTGGACCGAACTGATTCCAATGATCCTCGATGATCGCGATATGCTCGAGCGTCAAACGCGCCTGATGTCGTTCTGCCGTCAGCTTAACGTCGATCCAGCTCACCGCGCCGCCGAACTCCCACGTCGCCGCAAAATGGGTCGGCGGCGTACACGCCGTGACCGTGCCGCCCGCATTCCCCTTGAGCTGGTATTTTCCGCCGAGCTGGAGGTCTCCATCGACCGGCAAGAACCAACGCGGAATGCGCTCCTTGCTGGTCACGGCGTCCCAGAGATCGTCAACGCTCGTGTCGTAAAGCCGCGTGAGTGTCACCGCACTGGCCGCCTTTCCGTCCTTCTCGAAACCCGTCACCGAACGCGCAACGAGCCCCAAGACCCTGGCAACGTCGATCTCCATCACGATCCTCCTTGTCGACGAGTACGGATGAATATCAGTCTACACTAATATAAGTCAACTCTTATATACGTATTGAACACCGGCGGCGATGCCTTCACTTGACGAACCCATCGCAAGGCTAGTCTATAAGATATTGATTTTGCGGTGAATTTTTCTCGATCTCTGAGTTTGGGCCAGCCATTTCGCATGCTATATTGCGGGCAATCGGTAAGATTGTCGGCTCGAATCCGTCTGGGTCCACCACCACTTGCGGGCTCATAGTTGACGGGAAAACAGCCCACTTTCATCTGCGCCGCTCCGCCCTTTGGGTAGGGGCGGCGTTTCTATCTCGATCACGCAGAGGCTAAAAATGCCCGTCAAAATCTTCTACGTTCAAGGAAACAAGAACATCATCGGTGTCGAAGCCGTAATCAACGATTGGCAAAAGGAAGTCGGCTCCAAAGCCTCTATTACACACCTATCGACAGCGGCCACTGAACACAAAGACGAAGCGACTGGCGCAATTGAAACGCGGTTGGTTGTGACCATCTGGTACGAAAAATAGGTCACGTGTCGCGGCGGGATTTTCGCACCCTAGGCTTCACCAAGGTCTTAAAGGACCGCTCCGCCCCCTTGGCAGTCTCAAACGCCGCTCCCCTTACAGGCTGAGCAGCGTCTTCATTACTCTGGTTTTTTCCACTGGACTTTGAGCCAATCTGCCAGGTTCTTGCCTGTGGCAGTCTTGCTGCCAGACGAGGCCCAATCTCATCGCGAATTTTTGGCGGCGCTCACGTCGTCGTCATGGCGCGGAGCTCGGCCAGGCCATCGTTGCGCATTCCGATGAGATCGAAGCGGCGTTGGCGACTTACGAAGCCGCGCTGTTTTCGCGCAGCCACTCGGCTGCAATCGGCGCGCATGAAATCCTGGAGCTCTGCCTCGGCGAACGCGCACCGTTCGGCCTGGTGGACTTCTTCACCGGAATGCGCGAGAGGATGTCGGAATGATCCATCCTCATGGTGATTGCCGACATGCCCCCTGCTCCCATCATGACTGCAACATGCGCCTGCGGTGCCGTTGAAGTCAGAGCGTTCGGCAAACCGATCGTCAGCGCCGTCTGCTATTGCGACGACTGCCAGAAAGGCGCAGGCGAGATCGAAGCGCTGCCGAATGCACCCGCCGTGCGCGATGGCGACGGTGGAACGGCCTATATGCTTTATCGCAGGGACCGGTTCGAATGCGCCAAAGGAGCCGAACGCCTGAAGCCTCATAAGCTCAAGGAGACGTCGCCAACCAACAGGGTTGTCGCGACGTGCTGCAATTCGGCGATGTTCGTGAATTTCGATCGCGGCCCGCACTGGATCTCGGCCTACCGGGCGCGATTTCACGGCGAGCTCCCGCCGCTGCAGGCGCGCATCTGCACCAAGTTCAAGCTGGATAGCGTTGTGCTCTCCAACGATGTGCCGAGCTACAAGAGCTATCCGCCAAGCTTCATCGTCAAGCTGCTCGCCTCGCGCATCGCGATGGCGCTGGGACGATGAGAGCGTCAAACGTAGAGCGGATTAGCGAAGCGTAATCCGCCCTACCCACTTGTTTCCCGAGGCCTCTGTCGGACCGGCCAGAAAAGCCGGCAACGGAGGCGACCGCATCGCCCGTGTCCTGGCGTCCAGGCTTGTGGAGAAATGCGCCCGGGGACGATATGATCGGTACCCGTTGGCATCCTCGTGGGAGGCTTTGGAAATGGATTTTTCCGGGCGCTGCGCCTGCGGCGCAGTTCGTTACACCATTGCCGCCGCACCGATCCGCGGCTTTCAATGCCAGTGCAGCGACTGCCAACGCGATACCGGGAGCGGCCACAGCTCCGTCTTTGTGTTCGCGCGCAACGCGGTCTCGGTGACCGGCGAGGTGCGCGAGATCGCACGCTTGGCTGACAGCGGCGCAGTCAAACGCAAGGGGTTTTGTCCAAACTGCGGCTCGCCGATCTACAACCAGCCGGACGAGAAGCCGGACTTTATCGGTATCTATGTCGGCACGCTGGACGATGCCAGCACCTTCAAGCCATCCATCGTCCTGTTCTGCTCGCGCGGTTACGACTGGGATCGTCTCGATCCCGAGATCCCCAAACTCCCGGAATGGCATTCGGGATCGAAATAGCTGGAGGCCGCGATCGCTTGAACCGAAGGCGCTGCGACGACGACCACACAAGGTTCGGCCTCAGGGGGTGAGCGTGGAAAAGGACCGCACCGGTGGAATGACAGCGATGGCTGTCCTCAACATCATCCTGGGCGGGATAGGCATCCTCAACGGGTTGTTCCTGCTCCTCGGCGCCCTCTATTTGATGTCCGAGCTATTGCGGATGGGCGCATTCTACATCCCGATAGCCCGCCTGGCGTTCTGTCTTCTGATTTTGGCAACGGGCGTGGTCGGGCTCATCGCAGGACTCGGAATATTCAGACTGCGCCCATGGGCGCGCGCATTGAGTCTCGCGTATGCCGGGCTGCTCATCCTTTCGTCCGTCGTTTCCTACCTTGCCGTCCCTATGATAGCTACGATTGGCACCTACGACATAGGCTCGATCAGTGCTGACGGGCTGATGCGACTGATTATATTTGGCGCAATATACGTCGCATTGCCCGTGCCCTATTCCGTTCTTTTGTGCGTCGTTTTCTACAAGCCCGCATGGAAGGCCACCTTTGCGAGAGGCCGGACGGCCTAACGCTCTGTTGCAGCAGCTCGCGCTATTTCAGCGGCAGAAAAACCTCTGCGACGGCCTCATGCTCCGGCACCTCCGGGAACAGGCTCAGCCGCTGGCAATAGATCGGGAAGTCGCGCGCTTCCTCGCCGCTGGCCGGAAGCCAGTCGCGATAGAGATAGAGCGCGGCGGGCTCCAGATTGTCGGTGAAGCCGACGACGCGCAGCACCGCGCAGCGTCCGCCGGGGATCTCGCCGGCCTTGATCTCTTCGCCATTCGCCTCGATCGGTTGGTCGGTCCCGACGCAAAGGTCGATGCTATATTCGTCCTGCTGCGCGGGACGCCCCTCGGAATGCCAGACGTTGAAGGTCGGGCTTGTCCTGGGGTGCAGGCCGGCGGCCCTGCGCCACGCGATAAACCGCCGGATCGTGTCACCAAGTGTCTCAGGGCTCCCCCGATGCTCCATGACCGCCACTCGCGTGGGGAGCACATCGCGGATCGTCACGTCGTCAGTGGTAAAGTTCTTCTGCATGAGCTTGCTCCTCGCATTGTCGAGAGGCCCGAAGGCCGCAAGCCACGGCTCCCAGTCCGGCGATTTCCGGAACGACGACGGCGATTGCCCGAACCGTTGCCGAAAGGCGCGGGCGAAGGCATCAGGTGCGTCGTAACCGGCATCCATCGCGATGTCGGTGACATCAAGAGCGTCATTGTAGGCCAGTTGATGCGACGCGCGCTTCATACGAGCCAGCTGGACATAGCGATGCACGGACAACCCGAAGGTCGCCATGAATTGCCGGTGGAAATGGAATTTCGAGAAGGCCGCGACAGCGCTTAAGCTGTCCAGGTCCAGATCCGCCTCGAGATGCCGGTCGATATGATCCAGCACCCGCCGCATCCGGGCCTGATAGTTTTGCAATGCCGCCGTCATCGTTCCTCCTCCGTGGCGGCTTGAGTTAGGCCGGGATGGCCGCGATGCGCTCGACCGATCTTGCGGTTTGGCACGCTGTCGTCGCCCGGCTCGACCGGGCGATCCAGTACGCCGTGGCTTCGCGGTTCAATCACGATCTTCTCTGGAATACTGGATCGCCCGATTAAATCGGGCGATGACAGCGAGTGTGTGGCGCGGCCCTACCCGCCCGCCATCAGCGCCTTCGCCAGCGCCATGTACGCCGGCAGCGTCACCGGATCGTTGGCGGCGTTGCCCGCCACCGGGTGCGATGCGTAGCGCGCGATCACCATCTCGGCCTTGGGATCGATATAGATGCCCTGGCCGTGAACTCCGCGCGCCATGTAGGCGCCGTGCGCATTGTGCGTGACCCACCATTGATTGCGATAGGACGCACCAGGCAGCGTGGTGTAGCCGGCCGGCTTGAATTTCTCGGGATCGCCGCCGCGGGCGATGTCCTCGACGACCTGAGACGGCACGATCTGGCGGCCGTTGAAGCGGCCAAAATTGCGGATGGTCTCGCCGAAGCGGGCGAGATCGCGCAAGCAGGTCGAGAGGCCGCCGCCGCCGCTCTCGGTGCCGATGCGATCGACGTGATAATGCGCGTCCTCCTCCGCGCCCATCGGCGCCCAGATCCGCGCGGAGAGCAGATCGGACGGCGTCATGCCGCTGGCGCGCCTGATGATCCAGGCCAGCACATCGGAATTGACGGTCTTGTAGGCAAAGGCCTTGCCGTGCTCGCCCTGCTTCTTCTGCGCAATGAGGAAATCGAAGATGTTGGTGGCGCCTTCATAGTCCGGCGGGATCGGCGCCATGCCGTTGGCGCGCCGCAAGCCCCACACGGCGGAATTTTTGTCGGTGTAGATTTCGGTGTAGGCGAGGCCCGTGGTCATATCCATGGCCTCGTGCACGCGCGCGTCGCCAAAAGCACTGCTCTTCAGCTCCGGCACATAGTCCGTGATCGGCGCCTGCGGATCGATCTTGCCTTCCGCGATCAAGATGCCGGCGAGCGTGCCAGTGAACGACTTCGTCACCGACATCGCGATATGCGGCTTGTGCGGCTTCAGCGCGCCGAAATAGCGCTCGTAGATCAGTCTGCCCCGATGCAGCACCGCGATGCCGTCAGTATACGTCTCCTCCAGCATGTTGGCGAAGGTCATGGGACGCCCGTCCATCGTGGTCGAGGCGACCGCGCCGATGTCCTGATCGGCGCGCGGCAGCGGCGACGCCGGCCCCGCTCCGCGCCAGACATTCACCGTCGGCACCAGCTGGCGGATGTTGCTCCAGGCCCAGCGCAACTCAGGGAAACTGCGGAACGAGCCGTTCTGGAAGGTAATGGTGCGGTCCGGCGCCGGCGGGAAGCCGCGCATCCAGCCGAGGGTTTCGGGGTCGGTGGAGGTGGCGGTTGCGGGTGGTTGCGTGGCGGCGACGGACATTGACACGAGCTCCGGAGGATGGAGCTCGTGTCGTAGCATGGGGCTATGCGACGGACATCTCGTGTTTGCGCCGGGGTGCTACGCGGCGGTCAGAATTCGGTCTTGCGTAACCTTGCACGATTTCGCGCCGGCAGATCGTCCACTCCCGCAGGCGCCCCCATTAGCAATCTGCCAAAGCCATAAACTTGCGACAACCGCCGCCACTCGTCGTAGCTCAAGACCACCGCCTGCTTTCCGCCGTCCCGAACGATCACGACGGGCTTCCCAGCAATGGCTTCGTCGACGACCTCTGAGAGGTTGGCCTTCGCGTCACGAAACTGAATTTCGCGCATAGCGCATCTTACTTTCGATCGCAGCGATGGGGCTCGCTGTGCCCATATCCATTCTACGCGCGATATCGTCCAACACTCAATACGTGCGGCAACTCCTAAAAAACCTCAAGCTGACAAAGTTCCGCGAACAGGCCGCAGTTCGAAGCAACGGCCGCGCTTACGACGACTTGGTCGTAGCTGCGGCCGTCGTCCATGACCCGGTCTCTCGGGTCGGCGCACGCGTTACGCCTTCCGCCCCGTCCGCTTCTTCGCCTTGGCCGCGCGCTTGCGTCCTGGTGCTGCGGCGCGCGTGGGTGCGCGTGGCGCTCGGCCGCCGGTGTCGGTGACGAGATCAGGGCGCAGCCGGGCGAGCTTGGCACGGTCCGGCAGCATGTCGGCAAAGCCGTCGATTACGCGCGGCGCAGTAGCACCGTCGCCGGCCACCGCCATCGCTGCGGGCGACGCGGTCTGGCTCAGCGCCTGCAGCCGCCGGCAGGCTTCGCCGAGGTGATAGGCCTCGCCGCCGAGCGCCACCCATTTGCCGACATCGGGATGCAGCACGAGATTGGCCGAGTGGTTGTCGCTCGCGCTGGTCGGATAGTCGACGAAGACGTCGATGCCCGACTGCACGCCGACCATCACGCCCTGGGCCGACCACGACACCGCGACGTCGACGCGGTAGCGGCCCGGCTTCTCGAAGGCAAAGCCCGCCGTGCTCCAGAACACTTTCGCCGAGGCCGTGACGCTCTCACCTGCCGCGAGCTCGGCCAGCTTGGCATGCTCGCACAGGATCACGTAGGGCCTGACCGGACGCTCGCGCCCCTCGGCGTCGGTGACGGTGATCGATGCGAACAGGGCCTCGGTGCCGACGTCGTTCGGCGCGCGCAGCGACACGCCGCTGTTGTTCGTCATCGTCCAGGTCAGATCCAGCGGCTGGCCGAGCGCGACGCGGTCGGTCGTGGCCGTGACCTCGAGCGCCAGCTCGGAAGCATCGAAATCGTGCCGGTCGGCGGCTTGCGGCGCGCCGGTCGGGAACCAGCTTGCGAACGGCCATCCGCCCGGACGAATGACGGGATCAGGCATGTGGTTGAGGTGATGACGCACGTTGGTGTTGTGCGCGAGGGCGATCTGGTCCGGGAACACGCCGGGCGCGCCGGTCGCGGGACCGCCGAGCACGTCGGCGACGCTCGGCGTCGTGGTCATGATCGAGTTGTCGGCCGCCGTCTCCTGCTCCTGGTGGATCTGGTTCAGGGTGTGCGTCAGCTCGTGGGTCGCGCTGCGCAGGAAGGCACGCGGCACGTCGCGCTGCTTCTTGTTCGCGGCAAGGCCGAAGTTCGAGGAGTCCGAGACGGGATAGCCGTCATCGGAGAAGCTGGCGCAGCCTTCGCGGGGAACGCCGATCGTATCGTACATGATGCCGCGCGAGCAGCCGAGCTTGGCGGGCACGACGATCATGTGCACGTGCCATTCGGTGTCGAGATTGGTCGCGGGATTGCGCACAGCGGTCATCAGCGCGTGCAGATCCGCCGAGCTCCAGCAATTGGTCGACACCACGCCTGATGGCACCGGGACGTTGAGCTGGTCCTGCACCACCTTCAACTGCCAGCCGGTTTTGGCGAACACCGTGTCGAAGAATTCCGTGCCGCCGGAGCCATCGGGCACCGGCGCAGGGCGGACAGCGCCGACCAGCGTATCGATCTCCAGCGTGGCGCGGCGGAAGAATTTTGAGACCCAGGCGAGGGTGACGCTGCCCTTGTCCACGCCGTTCTCGAACAGCCGGCCCTGGTAGAACGGCCCGCCGGTCAGGGAGAAGGGGAATGGCGCTGCCACCTTGCTGAGCTTCATCGTCACGGTGCGCGACGGCGTTGCCGGGAACGTGCCCTTGAACTGGCCGACCGGCGGCTGCGTGTAATTGAACTGATCGGCTGTGATAGTCAGCTCGCACTTCTTCGGGAACGGCACCGCGACCGGCGCGGACACGCTGGTCACCCTGAGATAGGAATGATAGCGCGCGCGGGGGAAGATCGGGATCCTCGGCCTGCGGATCGGGAACGGAATAGCCGGCTCATCGACCGCGCTGAGCGAACCGGCGAGGCTCGTCAGGCCTGCGTCTGCTGCTGCTTCATCTCCGTCCTTGTCCCCCACAGGCGGCAACGGATGGGGGATCGGACCAATCACCGGCCGCTTCGAATAGAGATCGCCGCTGACGATCAGATGGTCAGCGCCGCCGTCGGGCGCCGAGCGATCGACGCGCAGCGTGCCTTCGAACGACACGAGGCTGGCCGTCGGCCTGAAGTTGATCTGGTAGCAGCCTTCGCGGAAGTCGAGCTTGCATAGTCTGAACGGCGGAATGAGCTGCAGATCGGATGCGGCCGGCTGATCGCCGGACTCGTCATCGCTGATGCTGATCTGGCGCGATAGGGGGACCTGCGGCTTCATGGCAGGCTCGACCGATGCGCCGGTCATCTTCGCAAGGCTTCCACTGGATTCATGCTCTGAGCAATTGCACATGTCGTCTTCTCCTCGTTGGAATGGCGAGGCGATCGACGCGAGCATCGGGCTCGTTCGCGGGTACACCCCGCGTTATCCGGGTCAGCTGTGGCGTGCGCAGTCCTACGCGCGCCGATAGGTCACGACACAGCCCTCTGAATCCGTAAACTCAAATCGGTCGGCCTGCATTGAAATGTGATAGGTCACAAGTTCATCGTTCGCCGTCCCGACGACGAGTGTCTTCGAGTCCTCGAGACGGTAGATGCCCGCGTCCCACCACACCATACCCTGCCCTGCTCCGCGGACGCCGCGGTAGGTGCCGGTCGAGAAAGTGACGGTGGCGGGATATTTGTCCGCGCACGCAGCCGACGTGGCCTTGGTCCACGTACCAACCATGCTCTGTCCGTGTGTGTCAGCCATAGTGTCTCCATAGCGTTGATCGACCGGCGCAAGGCCGGTTGATGGCTATTTCAACATGTCGTTCTGGCGTGTGCAGCTTGTTTGAGGCCGTCGTGGTGGTATTCACCACGTACAATCACAACACGTATTCTATGGCAGGGTTGACGCGAGCGTGCGTGTGAAACGGATCACAGCGAGGGTGCGGCGATTGAGCACGGGGCGTAGGCACCAACTTGCGCGCGCTCAATCGGAGACTCTCTCTTTCGAACCGTGCAGTTGACCTTGGCTTCCATCGAGGCGCTGAACGGTCCGGTAGCGGCCGGGCGACAGGCCATGATGTCGATGAAACAGTTTTGAAAACGCTGCCGCCGTTTCGTAACCGACCCGGCTCGCAATCCGTGCGATGGGCTCTTCGCTGGTTTCGAGCAGGAACGCCGCTTCCGCCATCCGGCGTTCGATCACATAGCGATGCATGGACTGACCGACGAGCTTGGTGAAGCGGGCCGAAAATACCGAGCGGCCGAGCCCGACGCGATGGCCGAGGTCGCTGAGAGTCCAGGGCCGCTCCGGGTTTTCGTGGATCAATTTGAGCGCCGGTCCGATATGCGGGTCCGAGATGGCCCCGAGCCAGCCTCCTTGTCCGGGACTGAGCGACGCGATCCAGCTTCGGAGTACCTCGACAAACAGAACTTCCGTCAATCGTGAGAGCGCGACGCGCTGGCCGGGACGCTCGAGCGCGGACTCGCTCACCATGCGCCGCAGGATGGCTTCGAGCCAACCACCGTCCGCATTCGGCTTCAGCAGCAGCACGGGCGGAAGTAGCTCCAGCACGCTGCCAAACAGCGGCCGTGCGACGGTGAAATTGCCGCAGATCATGGTTGAGAGCGGCTTTGCACGGCCGCCGTGACGAACGACGCCAAGACGTGCCGACGATCGATCGAGGTCCACAATCTGCAACGGCTTGGCGCGGCGATCCGAATAAAACACATGGGGCTCGCCGCGCGTGATGACGACAAAATCGCCCTCGGTCATCTGGAGTTCTTGCCCCTGTTCGAGCGCGAGGGTCGCCGAACCGCGACTGAGATAGTGAAAGAGGGCATAGGGGCGCGCCGGCAGCGCCAGATTCCAGGGGTGGCCGAGCTCGAAATGGAAGAGCAGCGTCCCGCCGAGACGAACGCGATCGAGCACCTGGGCGAGGATGTCCATGCCGCCGAAGTTAGCCGGGTGGACGATCGGACACAACATCCGGACGATCGATCCCTATCGTCCGGAAAGTCCGCGGACTAGGTCATGTCGCGGCGGGCCGACGTCACGTTCGGCAACCATTTCGCCAACGGCGGATGGAAAAAACCGCGATCAACTGGAAACGCCTGTCCACTCCTCCGGACTTCATTTCGTCCGACATGCCAACAGGACCAATCAATGCGAAATCTTCTCCTCTCAGCTGCCACCGCACTCCTGGCCGGAACGACATTGGTCGGCTCCGCCCAATCCGCCGAACTGCCCAAGGGAGCGGCCCACAACATCGTGCTCGTGCACGGCGCTTTCGTGGACCAGACAAGCTGGCAGCCCGTTGCCGATATTCTCACGAAGAAAGGCTACCGCGTCACGCTGGTGGAAAATCCGCTCACCTCGCTCGCCGCCGACGTCGATGCCACCAAGCAGGCGCTCGCAAAGCAGGACGGCAAAACCGTTCTCGTCGGCCATTCATGGGGCGGTGTGGTGATCACGCAGGCCGGCAACGATCCCAAGGTTTCGGCGCTGGTCTATGTCTCCGCCTTCGCGCCCGAGGTCGGTGAATCCCTGGCGTCGCTGGCAAAGGCCGGCCCGCCGACCGAAGGCGGCAATGCGATCCATCCCGATGCGAAGGGCAATCTGTACATCGACCCGAAGGTGTTTCCGTCGGCCGTCGCGGCTGACCTTCCGCCGGAGATCGCCGCGCACCTCGCCAATTCGCAGCTTCCGTTGAATCACGTTGCGTTCGAGGCGCCCGTCGACGTCGCCGCCTGGCACGACAAGCCGACGTTCTATGTCATCAGCACCAAGGACAAGGTGCTCGCGCCCGAGGCCCAGAAGTTGTTCGCAGCGAGGATGAAGGCTCAGACGACGGAAGTCGCCGGCAGCCATGCCTCGCTCGTCGTGCATGCGAAGGAGGTCGCCGAGGTCATCGAGAAGGCGGCGCTCGCGAAGTGACGAACCTGCTCCCGGCGCTTTCGCGTCGGGAGCAACTTACGTTCGAGCAGCTTCCGACCGGATTACCGCAAGCATCGCCGGCGACCTGCCGCGCGTCAGTCGCGCGATATGGACAGCCCCGCGAGAAGTGGAGCGTAGGCGATGAGCCTGCGGGATACGAACTCCGTGAAGAGCCGCACACGCTTCGTCTTGCGTGTCTCCCCCTGTGTGAGAAGCCAGAGCGTTCCGTACATGTGCAGGTCGGTGCCCGGCACCCTCACCAGCAGGGGGTCGGCATCGCCAACGAAGCACGGCAGTGTCGTCATCCCGAGCCCTTGCCGTACGGCAACGATCTGCGCCCCGGCGTCCGTGACCCTGAACGGAACCTCGGCGGTGCGAACCTCACCCGCGCTGGCCCAATCCGGAATTCCATGAATGCTGATGACGATCCACCGGGTGGGATCAGGCGCGCCGCCGCGCCACGCGGCCAGTCTGTCGCGGGATATGTAGACGCCGCCGAACAGCTCCGGTCCCTTCAGGCCGTGAAGATTGGCCGGCAGGGTTTTGCGGTCGTAGACAACCCGGATCGCGACGTCGGCCTCTCTGTTGGTCAGATTTGCCAGCTCGCCGAACGACAGGATGTCCATCTCGATGTCCGGATGCAGACGCGCGAAATCGGCGAAGTCCGGCATGAGCAGGTGTGTCGCCAGCGGCGGCGCCAGCGTCACCCGCAGACGCCCGCGGACGCTCTGGTCGCGGCCAAAGACGCGCGTCTCAAGCTGATGCGACGACGCTTCCATCTGGTCCGCGAACTCGAGGACCTCCTCCCCCGCAGCCGTGAGGCGGTAGCCCGAAGGCAGCTTCTCGAACATGTGCACCCCGAGGCGTTCCTCGAGCTGGGCGACGCGTCGCAGCACGGTCGCGTGGTTCACACCGAGGCGCTCGGCGGCAGCCCGCACCGAGCCTCCGCGCGCGACGGCAAGAAAGTAGCGAACGTCATCCCAGTCGATCATGGTGCATTCCGGCACCGCCAGGGTGCGCCTTCCAAAGCCCGTATCCAACGCATCGAACAGCATCTCGTTTGTGGGTAGCGGCGGCAATCATAGCCCATGCCGACAAGCGCGGCCCAATCCTGAATGGCGGGAACCGATCCAACCGGATCGATTTCGCACCACCGATGTGCGCGCTTCTGCACTCAACGCCTGACGCCGGCAGACCCATCTCCAGGTTCTCGGGGACCTCCCCGAACGACCAAAGACGAAGTCTCAAAGGAGAAGTCATGGGAAAGCTGGACGGTAAGGTTGCAGTCATCACGGGCGGATCGAGCGGCATGGCGCTGGCGAGCGCCAGGCGGTTTGTCGAAGAAGGCGCCTATGTCTTCATCACGGGCCGAAGGCAGGAGGCGCTCGACGAGGCCGTCAGGCTGATTGGCCGGAACGTGACCGGCGTGCGCGGCGACGCGGCCAATCTCGGCGACCTCGACCGTCTGTTCGACACGGTCAAGCGGGACAAGGGCAGGATCGACGTCCTGTACGCGAGCGCCGGCATCGGCGAAGCCGTCGCACTTGGCGAGATCACCGAGCAGCATTTCGATGCGACCTTCGGCCTGAATACGCGCGGCACGCTGTTTACGGTTCAAAAGGCGCTGCCGCTGTTCAACGATGGCGGATCCATCTTCATGACCGGGTCGGTTGCGTCGGTGAAAGGTTTTCCCGGTTACGGCGTGTATGCGGCGAGCAAGGCGGCGCTGCGCTCGTTCGCACGCACGTGGCTCAACGAACTAAAGGGCAGGAATATCCGGGTGAACGTGCTGAGCCCGGGGCCGATCGCCACACCGATGCAGGACCAGGTTCTCACCGAGGAAGCGAAGCGGATGTTCGAATCCCTGATTCCCAGGGGAACGATGGGTCGTCCCGAGGAGATTGCCGCGGTCGCGCTGTTTCTCGCGTCAGACGATTCGAGCTTCGTGAATGGGGTGGAGTTGTCCGTCGACGGCGGCTTCTCGGCCATCTGAAAATCGGAGAAACATGATGAGCTATGCGATTATAGGATTCGGTAAGATAGGCCAGGCCCTCGCCCACGCCTTCGCCCGCAAGAACATCGACGTCACAGTCGCGAGCCGCCGGCCGCCCGAGGCGTTGGCGCCGCAGGCTCGGGCGATTGGCCCCACGGTTGTCGCCAAGTCGCTGCGGGACGCACTCGAGGCCCACACGATCATCCTAGCGGTCCCGTTCGGGGAACATCGCGAGGTTGCGAAGGCCCTGCCGAGCTGGAAAGGCAAGACGGTCATCGACGCGACGAACGGGTTTGGAGAAGAGCTGGACGGTCTTCTGTCCTCCGCCGTCGTCGCGAAGGCGTTCACCGGCGCCAGGCTCGTGAAAGGCTTCAATCACCTGGGTGCGGCCAAACTGGCTGCCGATCCGGTCGTCGAGGGCGGCCACCGGGTCGTCTTCCTGTCCAGCGACGACGAGGACGCGACCGCTCCCGTGGCGGCCTTGGCCAAGCAACTCGGCTTCGCACCCGTCAAGCTGGGCAAGCTCAACGAGGGTGGCGCGCTGGTGCACGCACGCGGCCGCATTTGGGGCCAGCTCATCTTCCAGGATGTGTTCAAGAAGGAGCAGTAATCGATCTATGATCGTGTGATCTGGCCCGAGAACCGGTCGCGCGCGCCAACTTCTTCGAGCAGCGCGCGACCGAATATTTGAAGGCCACAAGGTCGCGGAGGTTCGGGTGGGCCTGACGGCGCATGTCAATGACGAGGTCCAGCGTCACGCGCGCGTTCGGATTGGCTCTCGGAATCTCGACGGCAGCATGCAAAACGAGGAGTGAGAAGCCTCGCGCGCCCTTTCCTGGGCTCCCACAAGTGTCCTACCTGAAGCATGGGGAGTTTTATGCCTGTCTCTTATACACATCT
>NZ_VSSS01000054.1 GCF_008123425.1 Bradyrhizobium rifense | reverse complement strand
GTGTGCATCCCCTAGGGCGAACGCCGGGACCCATACCGCGGAATCTATCGACCGCGGACAGTCGTCGTACCGCGCGAAACAGCGCAACGACCAATCTTTGAAATAATGACGTCCTGTGGCTATGGGTCCCGGCGTTCGCCGGGACGACAGTCCCTGTTGGGCTGGCTACGTCGCAACTCTCGCGATACGCGCCGCCAACTCAATTCGAGCTATCGATCAAGCTCTCCAGCAGCCGCTTCAGCTCGCTCGTCGACTTGTCGCCGTAGCTCTCCAGGATATGCTCCTCCTGGTCGACTGCGAGCGAGTTGAGCTTCCTGCACAGCACTTTGCCGCGGTCGGAGATGAACATCAGCACCTTGCGGCGGTCGTTCGGGTCCTGCACGCGATAGACCAGCGTGTCGGACACCATGCGGTCGATCATCTTGGTCAGCGTCGGATGGTTGAGCAGCACCGCGTCTGCAAGCTCGCCCATCGAATGGCCATCGCCGTCCGACAGCACTTTCAGGATGCGCCATTGCTCGACGGGAACCCCCTCCTTGCTCAACCGCAGTTCGAGCTGCCGGTTGATCTCCCGGTTAGCTTGCGCAAGCAGGTAAGCGAGGTGTTCGGTGATTGGAGCGTTCGGTTGTTTTGCCACGGCTAAGACTTCGTCTTGACCCAAATGAGTGAATGTCTTGCAATCAATGCTGCTTCTATATGCACTTCAATTCTTGAATATTCAATATTTTCAAAATAGGATGATTGCACAACAAAAGGGCGGAAGCCGCGGCCGCCTGCTCAATGTGCTTTCAGGTCTGGTACCGGACAGGAGTTGGCGTGCGCGCGACGGTAAACTTCCCGGCTCACAGCGGTCCGGCGTTGCCGCCGTCCTTGCTGTTCAGGAATCTGTCGTCATCGGCGGCTGATGGTGCGTTGTCGCCCAGCGATCATGCCTTTCTTCGTCGTCGCGGTACGAACAAGCTGCGCGTCGGCTGCTTCATCTGCTGCAGCGGCTCGCCCGGTATCTGGGGGCCGTGCGCCACCAACACCGCGCAGCTCGCGGTCGCCGAGATCAACAAGCGTGGCGGCATTTTGGGGCGCGAGATCGAGCTGTCGATCTATGATGCCGGCGGCCCGCTCGACGGTGTCCTGAGCCGCGCCAAGCAGGCGGCCGTCGACGACGAGATCGATCTCATCATCGGCATGCACACCAGCGCGGTTCGCGTCGCGCTCCGCAAGATCACCACCGCGAACCGGATCCCCTATATCTACACGCCCGTCTATGAAGGTGGCGAACTGACGCCGGGCGTCATGGCGATCGGCGAAACGCCGCGCTGGCAGAGCCGCCCTTCGATCCACTGGCTGGCGGACGTCAAGAAAGCGGCGCGCTGGTACCTGATCGGCAGCGACTATGTCTGGCCGTGGCAGTCGCACCGCGCGGTGAAGCGCTACATCAAGGAAACCGGAGGAAGCGTCGTCGGCGAGGAGTTCGTTCCTCTCGGCGAAGACAACCACGAGCCGCATCTGGAGCGTATCCGCGCTGCAAAACCGGACGTCGTCCTGATCTCGCTGATCGGTACCGACAGCATCACCTTCAATCGCGCCTTCGGCGAGTGCGGTCTTGCCGCGACAACGCTGCGGCTGGCCGGTGCGATGGACGAGACCGTGCTGCTCGGCATCGGCGCCGACAACAGCGAGAACATGTTCTGTGCCTCCGGCTATTTCCCCGGCGTCGGTTCGCGCGCCAATGACGATTTTCAAAGCCGCTATCGCCAGATGTTCGGACCGAACGCAGCGCCGATCGGCTCGCTGGGCCAGTCCAGCTATGAGGGCCTGCGGTTCCTTGAAGCTGTCGCGAACAAGGCCGGTTCGTTGGCGATGGGGCCGATGCTCGCGGCGGGGCGCAACATCGATTACGGCGGCGCGCGCGGCCCGGTGGTCGTTCGCAACGGTCACGCCCGGATGCAGATGTATCTCGCCGAGGCCGATGGCCTCGACTTCAAGCTGATCAAGCCGATCTGAGGCACCAGCGGCAATCCGGACACGCGCCAACGCAAAATAATACTTGAAAAGGAAAATATTTCCGTTTTGAATGTTTCGGCGAGGCCGGTGGTGCGTGCGTCGCGCCGGGGCGATCGCGCCCAACGTTCCGAGAGACCGTTTCAAGAAACTTCAGGAGAGCGCCGTGCCAGTTGTCCTTCCCACGCCAGCCCAACTTCGCAGCGTCGCCGAGCAGTGCGGCCTCGCGCTGACCGACGACGACGTCGCCTCGTTCCGCGGCCTGATGCAGGGCTCGATCGATGCCTACAACCTCGTCGGCGCCATGCCTGACGAGGTGCCGGCGGTGAAATATCCGCGCACGCCGGGGTATCAGCCGTCGGCGGAAGAGAATCCGCGCAACGCCTGGTATCGCAAATCGACCGTGAAGGGCGCAGCTCACGGTAAGCTCAAGGGCAAGACCGTCGCGCTGAAGGACAACATCATGCTGGCCGGCGTGCCCATGATGAACGGTTCGACCACGCTCGAGGGCTATGTTCCCGATTTCGACGCCACCATCGTCACGCGCATGCTCGATGCCGGCGCCGAGATCGCCGGCAAGGTGCACTGCGAATCCTTCTGCATGTCGGGCGGCAGCCATACCAACGCGGTCGGCGCCGTCCATAATCCTTACAAGATGGGCTATTCGGCCGGCGGCTCGTCCTCCGGCAGCGGTGTCGTGGTTGCGCTCGGCGAAGTCGACATGGCGATCGGCGGCGACCAGGGCGGCTCGATCCGCATGCCGTCCTCGTTCTGCGGCACCTACGGCATGAAGCCGACCTGGGGCCTCGTGCCCTATACCGGCATCATGCCGATCGAGATCTTCGTCGACCACACCGGTCCGATGACGGCGACCGTCGCCGACAACGCGCTGCTGCTCGAAGTGCTCGCCGGCGATGACGGCTACGATCCCCGCATCAAGGCACCGAAGGTCGAGGAATACACCAAGGCGCTCGGCCAGGGCGTCAAGGGCATGAAGATCGGCATTTTGAAGGAAGGCTTTGAGCAGGCGACTGCCGAGGCCGCCGTCAACGAGAGTGTCCGCGAGGCCGCCAAGCGCTTCAAGGACCTCGGCGCCACCGTCGAGATCGTCTCGATCCCGATGCACCTCGTCGGTCCCGCGATCTGGACGCCGATCGGCACCGAGGGCATGACCCAGACCATGATGTATGGCGACGGCTACGGCCTCTCCCGCTCCGACCTCTATTCGACCTCGCTGATGGACTTCCATCGCGGCTGGCGGCGCCAGGCGGACTCGCTGTCGGAGACGACAAAGCTGTTCCTGCTGCTCGGCACCTACATCAACAACACCTTTGGCCCCCGCTACTACGGCAAGGCGCTCAACATCTCGCGCCGTCTGACCGCGGCCTATGACAAGGCGTTCGGCGAATACGACCTCTTGCTGCTGCCGACGACGCCGATGAAGGCGACCAAGCTGCCGGAACCGACCGCCAGCCGCGAGGATTACGTCGCCCGCGCACTGGAGATGATCTCCAACACCGCGCCGTTCGACATCACCCATCATCCCGCGATGTCGCTGCCCTGCGGCATGGTCGACGGCCTGCCGGTCGGCCTGATGCTGGTCGGCCGCATGTTCGAGGAATCCACCATCTACCGCGCCGCGCACGCTTTCGAGCAGATCGGTGACTGGAAGAAGATGTGAGCAAGGCATTGATGCAGACGGACGGAACACCAGAGCGTTTTCGAGCGAAGTGGATACCGGTTCGCGTCAAGAAAACGCGTCAAAACAAGAATCTAGAGCCCCGTTCCGATTTCATCGGAACGGGAAAGGCTCTAGCGCATGGCTAACGCGTTCGTCGCGGCTTTCGAGATTCTGAGCTTTGGCGCGATCATCGTCCTGATCGTGCTGGGGCTCGGGATCATCGCCAGCATGATGGGCATCTTCAATTTCGCGCAGGGCGAGTTCGTCCTGCTCGGGGCCTACATCACCTATCTCGCCTACGCCAAGGGCCTGCCGATCTGGACCGGCATGGTTGCAGCACCTTTCCTGGTCGGTGCGCTCGGCTTCGTGCTGGAGGCGCTGATCATCCGCCGCTTCTACGCCGCGCCGATCGTCGCCATGCTCGGCACCTACGCGCTCGGCCTGATCATCCGTGAATCCGTGCGCGGGCTGATCGGCGGCTTCTATCTCACCGTGCCCGAGCCGATCGGCGGCTCGATCGACATCGGCACCATGCACATCTCGGCGTGGCGCTTCACCATCATTGTCATCACGCTGCTGGTCATGGTTGGCTGCTATCTTCTGCTATCGCGCACGAATTTCGGTCTGCGCATGCGTGCCACGCTGGAGAACCCGTCGCTGGCGCGCGCATCGGGCATTTCGACGCCCCTGATGTACGGCGCCACGTTTGCCTTTGGATCGGCACTCGCCGGCCTTGCCGGTGCGCTGATCGTGCCGGTGTTCAGCCTCTACGCCGATCTCGGCATCCGCTTCCTGATCCAGGGCTTCGTCGCCGTCATGGTCGGCGGTGTCGGGTCCTTCATCGGGCCGGTCGCCGGCGCCGGCGTGATCGGCACGCTCAGTGCCGCGCTGCCCTGGGTCATGGCGCCCGTGGTCGCCGACGTCCTCGTCTTCGTTCTCGCTATTGCCTTCATCAAATTCCGGCCGCAGGGCCTCATCGCTGGAAAAGGGGTTTAGTCATATGTTCGATCGTCAACTCTCACGGCGCCGCTTTATGTCCAATTTCGCCTTCGCGTCCGGTGCGGTCGCGACCGGTGTCGGCAGCTGGGTGATCCCGGCGCCCTGGGCCAACGCGGCCGAAGCCCCGATCAAGGTCGGCATCGCGACCGATCTCACCGGTCCGATCGCCTACGCAGGCAACGCCGACGCCAATGTCGCAAAAATGGTGATCAAGGAGATCAACGCGGGCGGTGGCCTGCTCGGCCGTCCGCTCGAGCTCTACATCGAGGATACCGCCTCGAACGAATCGGTTGCCGTCGGCAACGTGCGCAAGCTGATCCAGCGCGACAAGGTCGACATGGTGCTCGGTGGCATCACCTCGTCGATGCGCAACGCGATCAAGGACCCGATCGTGGCGCGCGGCAAGACGCTTTACATCTATCCGCAGCTCTACGAAGGCAAGGAGTGCACGCCCTACCTGTTCTGCACGGGCCCGACGCCGGCGCAGCAGTGCGACGAGTTCATTCCCTGGCTGATCAAGAACGGCGGCAAGAAATTCGCGCTGCCGAGCGCCAATTATGTCTGGCCGCACACGCTCAACGTCTATGCCCGCAAGGTGATCGAAGCCAATGGCGGCGAGGTCGTGTTCGAGGAGTACTACCCGCTCGACCAGGTCGACTTTTCGTCGACCGTCAACCGCATCATCTCCAACAAGATCGACGTCGTCTTCAACACCGTCATTCCGCCGGGCGTCGGCCCGTTCTTCAAACAGCTCTACGAAGCGGGCTTCCTCAAGAACGGCGGTCGTCTGGCCTGCGTCTACTATGACGAGAACACGCTCAACATCAATCAGGCCGCCGAGATCGAGGGTCTTGCGAGCTGCCTCGACTATTTCAAGGTGCTGACCAAGGAGAACCCGTTCGACGCCAAAATCCAGGCCGCCTATGAAAAGGACTTCCCGGGCAACTTCCTTTTCGCTGCCGGAAGTGCCGCGACCGGCACCTATCGCGGCCTCAAGCTGTGGGAAGCCGCCGTCAAGGAGGCCGGCAAGGTCGACCGTGACTCGGTCGCCGCTGCGCTCGACCATGCCAAGATCGCGGAAGGTCCGGGCGGGCCGGCCGAGATGGTGCCGGGCAAGCGCCACTGCAAGATGAAGATGTACACCGCCGTCGCCAAGGCCGGGAACTACGAGATCGTCGGACGCAGCGACGGTCTCGTCGATCCCAAGGAATGCTAAGGTCAAATGCCGAAGTCGATGGGCGCAGTGAAACAGGCAATCCCCGCCGAGATCGGCGGGGAGGCGGACGTGGCAATGGGTAGCAGCGGCACGGCGGTACAGGCCGCCGCGGGACGAAAGATCCTCCCGATCGTGGAGGGCGTGGTGCTCGTCGCCGCGCTCGTCGCGCCGCTGGTGCTGCAGGATTACCTCACGGTGTTCGCAACGCGCGTGATCATCCTTGCGTTGTTTGCGCTGTCGTTCGATCTGGTCTGGGGCTATGCCGGCATCATGAGCTTCGGCCAGGCCCTGTTCTTCGGCTCGGCCGGCTATGGCGTGGCGCTGCTGGCGCGCGATCTGGACATCACCAACATCTTCCTGGTGCTGCCGGCGGGCACGCTGATCGGTCTCACCTTTTCGCTTTTGCTTGGCGGCTTCCTGCTGCTGGGCCGGCATCCATCCAGCGTGATCTTCGTGTCGCTCGGCACCTTGACCGGCTCCTACGCCGCCGATCGCCTCGCGCGCGGCTGGTATTATCTTGGCGGCCAGAACGGCATTCCCTCGATTTCATCGATGACGCTCGGTGGCTACGAATTCTCGGAAGGCCCGGCGTTCTACTACCTCGTGCTCGGCATCCTGATCGTCGTCTATTTGCTCTGCCGCTTCCTGGTGCGATCGCAGTTCGGCCTGGCGCTGGCAGGCCTGCGCGAGAACGAGCAACGTATCGCCTTCTTCGGCTACAAGGTGCAGCATCTGAAAGCGATCATCTTTGCGATCGGCGGCGCCATCGCGGGGCTCGCCGGGAGCCTTTATGCGTTCCACGAAGGTTTTGTCTGGCCCAACATGGTCGGCGTCGTCGTCTCGACGCAGGTCGTGCTCTATGTGCTGTTCGGGGGCTCGGGCACGCTGATCGGCGCCGTCATCGGCACTGTCATCGTCGAGGGCGTCAGCTTCTGGCTGTCGGACAATTATCGCGACATCTGGCCGATCATTCTGGGATTGTTGCTGCTGCTCGTGATCCTGTTCCGGCCGCTCGGCTTGATCAGCTTTGTACTGGGTGAGCGCGAGCGGGTCGGCAGCTTCGGGGCCAAAGCCAAGGAAAGCGTCAAGGAGAAGCGCAATGCTCCTTGAAGCCGCTGGCATCTCAAAGATATTCGGCAAGCTCACTGCGCTCGATGGCGCCGCACTGACCGTCGGCGAGAACGAGTTTCACGGCCTGATCGGCCCCAACGGCTCCGGCAAGAGCACGCTGATGAAGTGCATTGCCGGCGCTGAAGTGCCGACGCAGGGCAAGGTGAGCTTCGTCAACACCGACATCACCGCCTTCACGCCGACCGAGCGGGCGCGCGCCGGCATGAGCCTGAAATTCCAGATCACCAGCGTGCTGCCGACGTTGACGCTGTATGACAACATCCTGCTCGCGCTGCAGGCGCAGTCCTCGCTGCTCGACCTCGTGTTCTCGCGCACCAGGAGTGCGCTGCATGATCAGGTCATGACCATGCTGATGCAATTCCGTCTCGCCGATCGCGCCTTCGATCCGGCAGCGGCGCTGTCGCACGGCCAGCAGCAATGGCTCGAGATCGCAATGGCGCTCGCGGGTAAACCCAAACTTCTCTTGCTCGACGAGCCGACCGGCGGCATGAGCCTGGAGGAGCGTCGTGTCACCGGTGAATTGCTCCAGCCGATCAAGCAGCATTGCTCGCTCGTCATCGTCGAGCACGACCTCGATTTCATCCGCGACATCTGCGATCGGTTGACCGTGCTCGATCAAGGCAAGGTGCTGGCATCAGGCACCGTGTCCGAGATCCAGGCCAACAAATCCGTTCAGGAGATCTATCTGCGCCGTGCCTGAATTTTTGGACATCAAGCATCTCGACGCCGGCTATGGCCGCAGCCAGGTCCTGTTCGACGTCAATCTCGGCATTCCCTGGCGCGGCGGCGTCGCCGTACTCGGGCGCAATGGCGCGGGCAAGACCACGCTGATGAAGACCATCGTCGGCGAACTGCCGGCGTGGAAAGGCGAGGTCGGCTTCGACGGCCGCGACATCAGCCGCCGCGCGACCCAGGAGCGCGTCCGCGCCGGCATCGGCTACGTGCCGCAGGAGCATTCGGTGTTCGCGCGCCTGTCGGTGCGCGACAATCTCGCGGTCGGCTCGCTGGCGAGCAGGAAGGCCGACGCCGTCGACCACGTGCTGACCATCTTCCCGAAACTCGGCCAGCGCCTCGACCAGCCCGCCGGCACGCTCTCCGGCGGCGAGCGCAAGATGCTCGCCATCGGCCGCGCCATGCTGGGCGATCCAAAATTGCTGCTGCTCGACGAGCCGACCGAAGGC
>NZ_VSSS01000053.1 GCF_008123425.1 Bradyrhizobium rifense | reverse complement strand
CCATTCTAGTCCGGTGCGCTATTACAAGGGTGGGCAAAGGTGCGAAGCGCCGTGCCCACCATCTTTCTCTAACGGGCAAAAGTGGTGGGCACGCTTCGCTTTGCCCACCCTACGACAGTGTCAACGTGGCGCCGGAAGCCGCCCAAACACGGCATCAAACGCGACGCCGATCGCAAGCAGCCGTTCGTCGCTGCCCGTGGGGCCGTCGAGTTCCAGTCCAATCGGCAATTTGCTGGAAGCGCCCAGCGCAATCGGAATCTGGATGCCGGGAATGCCGGCATTGCTGCCGGGGTCGGTGTTCTGGATGAACAGGCCGAAATTTTCGAGACTGCTCGACTCCGGATTGGAGGCAATCGCAACCCGCGGCGTGGTCGGGAAGGTGATGGCGTCGAGCCGGTTGCTTGCAAAAGTCTGCTGGTAGAGCGCCTGAAGCGCCGGCCTCGCGACATTGATGGCGAGATCGTAAAGCGGCTTTGCATCAACGAAGCTGCCGTCGGGCGCCGGCAATTTGCGCGGCAGCACCAGCCCCTCATAGGTGCCCTTGATGTCGGCGCTCGCGATTTGCGCGACCATTGCGTCAATGGTCACACCGGTGCCGGTGCGCTTGAGATAGGCGACCATGTCGTCATAGGCTTCGTAGAGCGCAACCGGAAATCCGACCTGACCGTTAAGCTGGGCCAGCTCCGCCATTTCGATGTCGATCACCGTCACGCCCTGCGCCTTCAATCGGTCGAGCGCGGCGTGGAACGCGGCTTCCGTGTCTCCGTCGAGATTCGTCAGCATGCTCGTCACAAGGCCGAGACGAACCTTGCTCAGATCGGCTGGCTGAACCGCATCGCCGCCGGCGATGACGCGGTCGAGCAGCGCGACGTCCGCCATGGTGGCGGCCATCGGGCCTGCGGTGTCGCGGGTGTGCGAGATCGGCGCGATGCCGGCTTGCGGATAACGGCCGACGGTCGGCCGCAGCGAGGCACAACCGTTCAACGCGCCGGGCACGCGCACCGATCCGCCGGTGTCGGTACCGAGACCGCCTGCCACGATCCGCGCGCCGATCGCGGCGCCGGTTCCGGAGGAGGAGCCACCAGCGATCAGCGCGCGGTCATAGGCGTTGCGGACGCCGTATTCGGCGCCGGTCTTGAACGCGGTGTTGTAGCCGGAGATGCCGAACGCAAGCTCGTGCATGTTGGTCTTGCCGATGATGACGGCGCCCGCGGCGCGCAACTTCGCCACGACAGGTGCGTCAGCGCCTGGAATGAAGGTCTTCAGCCCCGGCGTTCCCGCGGTGCAGGGCAACCCGGCCACCTCGATATTGTCCTTGATCACGATGGGAACGCCGCCGAGCGGCCTGCTCCCGGCGCCGGCGCCCTGCGTGTCGAATGCGACGGCGGCCTTGAGGGCACCTTCCTCATCCAGGGTGACGAAGGCGTTCAAATCGACGTTGGTCTTGGCACGGGCAAGCGCCTCGGAGGTGAGCGCGTGGCTCGTGATTTTCCCGGCGGCGAGCTCGGCCGCGGCCTGGGTCAGGGTCAACTCGTCGAAATTCATGCGCCACCCGATTGCAGGACTCCATGTGGGAGCCTCTTCTACCCGGGAGGCTGAAGCCTCGGTGGCGTCACGTCAACCGTAGGCGCGCATCTTTGCCGATGAAGATTTGGCCAGAGCGGCGAGCAGCCGCTCGACCTCGGGCTTCACCTTCGCGATCGCGATGTCCTTCACCGGGCCGTAGCCGCGGATGTCCATCGGGGCTTTTGCGATGGCGACGAGGTCGGGCAGATCCGCCGTTTCGAGCCGATCCAGAATTTGTGTGATGACGCCTTCATACCAGCCGATCAGCTCCCGCTCAGTGCGCCGCTCGGCCGTGTAGCCGAACGGATCGAACCGCGTTCCGCGCAGCACCTTGAGTCGCGCCAGCATGGCGAGCGGCGTCTGGATCCACTGGCCGAAAGCGCGCTTGCGCGGGCGGCCGCGAGCGTCGTGGTTGGACGGCAGGAACGGTGGGGCGAGATGATACTTCACGCTGAAGCCATCCTCGAACTCGCGCTTCAGCTCGTCGAGAAAGCCGGTCTGCATGTGCAGGCGCGCGACCTCGTACTCATCCTTGTAGGCCATCAGCTTGAAGAGGGCGCGGGCGACGGCCTCGGTCAGGGCCTCGCTGTTGAGAGCCGCTTCCGCAGTACGAACTTTTGCGACGAGTGCGCGATAACGCGCCGCATAAGCCCCATCCTGATAGGCGGTGAGGAAATCGGCGCGCCGGGCGATGAGTTGGTCGAGCGTCTCGGCCTTGGGAGCCTCGTTCGCCTTCGGCAAAAAGTCCGGATCGGCGGCGGCGATCCGACCCCAGGCAAAAGCCTGCTTGTTGCGTTCGACCGCGACGCCGTTGAGCTCGATCGCGCGCAGCAGCGCCGATAGCGAAACCGGCACCAGTCCGCGCTGCCAGGCAAAGCCCAGCATGATGATGTTGGCATAGACGGCGTCGCCGAGCAGGCGCTCGGCCAGTGCATTCGCGTTCATCGTGTCGAGATTGTCGTTGCCGATGACCTGCCGGATTGCGCGCAGGCGGGCAGGGGAAGCGAGATCGGCGTCGCGGAAGCGGACGACGTCGCCGGTCGGCATCTCCGCGGTGTTGATTGCAGCGCGTGTGCCGTGGCGATAGGTGCCGGACGCCTTCGGCGAGGAGCTGACGACGACGTCGCAGCCGATCAGCGCATCGGACGCGCCCTGGTCGATGCGGACCTGGTGCAACGCATCGGGACTTGAAGCGAGGCGGATGTAGCTCAGCACCGGGCCAAACTTCTGCGCAAAGCCGGTAAAATCCAACAACGAGACGCCGCGGCGCTCCAGATGCGCGGCCATCCCGATCAGCGCGCCGACCGTGATCACGCCGGTGCCGCCGACGCCAGTCACCAGCAGGTCGTAGGGACGGTCGAGCGTGGCGGGGGCGGGGAGGGGGAGCGTGGCGGCGCGACCGATTGCATCGATCTCGCTCGCGCTCTTCTTCCGGCGCGTCGCGCCTTCGACGGTGACAAAGCTGGGGCAAAAGCCGTTGAGGCAGGAGAAATCCTTGTTGCACGCCGACAGATTGATCTGCCGCTTGCGGCCGAACGGCGTCTCCTTCGGTTCGACGCTCAGGCAGTTGGACTCGACCGAGCAGTCGCCGCAACCCTCGCAGACGAGATCATTGATGTAAGCATAGCGCTTGGGATCGGCCATCTGTCCGCGCTTGCGCCGGCGCCGCTTCTCGGTGGCGCAGGTTTGCTGGTAGATCAGCACGGAGACGCCGGAGACGTCGCGCAGCTCGCGTTGCACGGCGTCCATCTCCTCGCGCGGATGAATGGTGACGCCGCCTGGCAGATCCGCGGGCAGGAATTGCGCGGGATCGTCCGATACCAGCGCGATGCGCGCCACGCCCTCGGCGCGGACGCTGTGTGCGATGGCGTGCACGCTGATGGGACCGTCGACCGGCTGGCCGCCGGTCATCGCCACGGCATCATTGAACAGGATCTTGTAGGTGATGTTGGCCTTGGCAGCGATCGCCTGCCGGATCGCCATCGAGCCGGAATGGTAGTAGGTGCCTTCGCCGAGATTCTGGAAGACGTGCTTGTGGCCGGTGAACCGTGACGAGGCCGCCCAGTTCACGCCTTCGCCGCCCATCTGGATCAGCGACGAGGTCTCGCGGTCCATCCAGCTCGCCATGAAATGGCAGCCGATGCCGGCCAGTGCTTTTGAACCCTCGGGCACTTTTGTCGAGGTGTTGTGCGGACATCCGGAGCAGAAATAGGGCGTGCGCGTCGCGCCCGACACATTGATCGTGCGCTCGACCTCCGGCAGCAGCGCGGCGGCGCGCTCGGCCAGATTGAGCCCCGGAAACATCGGATCGAGCCGGCGGGCGAGCACGGACGCCAACGCGCGCGGCGACAATTCGCCGATCCAGGAGATCAGCCGCGCGCCGTTTTCGTCGTGCTTGCCGACCATGCGCTCGGGTTTCGCGCCGGGATAGTCGTAAAAATATTCCTTAAACTGGCTCTCGATGATGCCGCGCTTCTCCTCGACCACGAGGATCTCGCGCTTGTCCTTCACGAAATCCATGGCGTCATGCAGCGCCAGCGGCCAGACCATGCCGACCTTGTAAATGTCGATGCCGATGCTGCGGCAGGCGGCTTCATCAAGGCCCATCAGCCGCAGCGCTTCCATGAGATCGAGATGCGCCTTGCCCGTGGTGACGATGCCGTAGGTGGCGTTTGGAATGTCGTAGATATGGCGATCGATCGGATTGGCTTTGGCGAAGGCGTAGACCGCGTGCTTTTTCGCTTCCAGCCGCTCCTCGATCTGCGGGCCCGGCAGATCGGGCCAGCGATAGTGCAGTCCGCCCGGCGGCGGGGTGAAGTCAGGCGTGCGGAACAGGCGCGGTGGGTGCAGCGCGACGGATGCGCCTGACTCGACGATCTCCGAGATCGCCTTGAAGCCGACCCACATGCCGGAGAAGCGGCTCAGCGCGTAGCCGTACTCGCCGAACTCCAGATATTCGCTGACGCTTGCGGGGTGCAGCGTCGGCATGAACCAGCTCATGAAGGCGACGTCGGATTGATGCGGCATCGAGGACGACACGCAGCCATGGTCGTCGCCGGCGACCACCAGCACGCCGCCATGCGGTGACGAGCCGTAGGCATTGCCGTGCTTGAGCGCATCGCCGGAGCGATCGACGCCGGGGCCCTTGCCGTACCAGAGGCCGAACACGCCATCGACCTCGCGTTCGGCCTGGGTCTCGACCTGCTGCGAGCCGAGCACGGCGGTTGCCGCGAGGTCCTCGTTCACGGCGGGGAGGAATTCGATGCGGTCCTGCTTCAATCGCTGCTGGATGCGCCACAGTTCGAGATCGATGCCGCCGAGCGGGGAACCGCGATAGCCGGAGATGAAGCCGGCGGTGTTGAGCCCCGCGGCGCGGTCGCGCCTGACCTGGTCGAGCGCGATGCGGACGATCGCTTGCGTGCCCGTGAGGAAGACGCGGCCGTCCTCGCGCTCGTAGCGGTCGGAGAGTTCGTAGGCGTCGAGTGACGGAATAGCGTCCATATCGGACCTCGCGCGGCATCCTGCCGGATAGGCGAAGGTTATGCTTGGCGCGCTGGTAGGTCTTACCTATTTATCCCGATTAGCACGTAAAAACGGTAGAATTTTGCACATGATCCATAAGTTTGGTAGATTTCATCGATTGGAGGGTTCTCGATGATTGAAGACCAGGACACGCGGATTCTCGCCCACCTCCAGAAGGATGGCCGCGCCACCAACCAGCAGCTCGCCGACGAGGTCGGCATGTCGACCTCGGCCTGCTGGCGCCGGGTGCGCGCGCTCGAGGACAGCGGCGTCATTCGCGGCTATGCAGCGCTGGTCGCGCGCGAGCAGGCGGGATTTGCGATGTCGGCCATCCTCCATGTCTCGCTGGAGCGGCACGATGCCAAATTCGTCGACGAGTTCGTGTCCCGCGTCACCACGCGCCGTGAGGTGCTGGAGTGTTTTGCGACCACGGGGGACGCCGATTATCACCTTCGCGTCGTCGTGCAGGACATGGCCGCCTACAACAGCTTTCTCGATGAGTTCATGTTCCGCATCCCAGGCATCCGCTACGTCCGCAGCAATGTCGTGCTGAAGGAGATCAAGACGAGCGTGGCGCTGCCGTTTTGACAAAGCTTCATTCGCGCCCGTTGTTGCCGGGCATCACGACGCCTGTTCTTCCGATCCGGGCCTCAGCAGAAGCATGAAGACAAGCACGTGGCTGACCAGCAGCAAAGGCACGTAGAGGGCCGGGATATAAATGCCGGCGCCAAACAGGCCGGGGCTCTGTATCTTCGTCGCGCCCACGTAGTACGCATTCAAGAGATCGAGCGTACCCCACACGTTGAAGATCCAGACCATCGGCACGGCGATCGACCATCGCCAGGACAGCGCCGCCATTGACGTGAGCGCGAGAGTGGCAGCTATGAGATCTCCCCACCCGACCTCGCTGGCAAAATCCGGGCTCAACTCAGCTGATACGAAGCCGGCAACCATGAAATTCATTCCCAGGAAGCGGAACGCATGGAACGCGGCGAGAAGTCTCAGGGCGTCAAGGCGAGGCATCGCGCGGACCAGAGGCCAGACGTAAAGGGCAGCGACCACCGCGCTTGTCAGCAAGGCGCCGGCGACACTGAGGACGAACGGAAGGTTGAAGTTCGGTGGCACGTTGGGACGTCCTTCAGGTGAGGTTCGAGGCGGATCGATTGTCGCGCTCAGGGCTTGGTCGTGAGCAGGCGGAGCGGCATGAGCGGGCCGACCGCGATGTATTCGTGGTCGACGAGATCCTGTTTGGCGAGTGGCAGGGCATCCATGATCGCGTGCCCTTCGGCGACATCCTTGACATCGAGCAGGAAGACGGCGCCGCGCCCGTCGGCCCGCGAATACCATTCGCGGATCTTCCCATCGAGATAGAGCTGCACCGTCTGCCTGACTTCATCAGGCATGACGGCCATGACCTGCTCACGCGCGATGCCCGTCTTGACGGTCAGGATGACCAACACGCCCGTGGTCGCGGGTGACGGTGCTTGTGCTTGAGCAAGGGATGGATCGGTCATGGTGACACCTGTCAGTGAGAGGGTGAGGGCCAGGGCGGCGTTGCGGATTGCCTTGATCGGTTTCGCTTCTCCCGTGCGGCTCAGTTGCAATCCGGATGTAAGGCCGCTTTGCGTGGGCGACTATTCGCGATAATGTTGATGGGCTATGAAGCAGAACTTCACAGTCAGGCAGGGTGCGCTCGACGGCGTCGAGGCGTTCCTGAGTGTCGCCCAGCACCGCAGCTTCCGCCGAGCGGCCGCTGAGCTCGGGGTCACGCCGTCTGCCATCAGTCAGGCGGTCCGGACGCTAGAGGCGCGCGTGGGCGCCGCGCTCTTCCTCCGCACGACCCGCAGTGTCGGTCTGACCGAAGCCGGCGAAAGGTTTCTTGCGCGCGCAAGGCCTGCCTTCGAGGAGCTCGTCGCGGCCAGCGGGGCCGCGCGTGAACTTGGACAGCGGCCGGCCGGGCTCTTGCGTCTCACCGTACCGCGCTCGGTCGTGCCAATCCTGCTGGAGCCACTGGTGGCGTCGTTCTGCCAGGCATTTCCCGAGATTGAGGTGGAGCTTGCCGCAAGCGAAGAACTGGTCGATCTCGCAGCCGGGGGCTTTGATGCCGGCATCAGGATGGGGCAGTTCATCTCCCCGGACATGGTCGCGGTACGCCTGACAAAGGCGCTGCCTTTCGTGATCGTCGGCAGCCCGACTTACCTCGCCGGGCGCGGCCGGCCCCAGCGTCCCGATGATTTGCGCCAGCACGCGTGCTTGAGATTGCGACGATCGAGCGGCGCGCTCGCATCATGGTCGGTCAACGACAACGGTCGTTCGATCGAGATCGCCGTTTCGGGACCTTTCATCGCCAACGACTTTCCCACATTGGTCGGAGCTGCGGTCGAGGGCGTCGGACTTGCGCAAGTGCCCGGCCCGCTGGCCGCAGACGCCATGAGGTCGGGAAAACTCGTTCCTGTGCTGGAGCAATTCGTACCGATGACGCCGGGTGTGTTTCTCTACTATCCCGGCCATCGACAAATCATGCCGAAGTTGCGAGCTTTCATCGACCATGTGAAGGGCCGATCGGGTGGCTCGAGCTGATTTACCGCCCCTCCCGCACAAACCTGTTCCGCAGCGTCCCGACACCGGTGATGTCGATCTCCACGACGTCGCCATGCTTGATGTCCGGTGATGCCCCGTCTGTGCCCATCCAGATCACGTCGCCTGGCCACAGCGTGAAATATCTGGTCAGCTCGACCAGGAACGGCACCACGCCGAAGATCATGTCGTTGGTGCGGAAGCGGTTGGTCTCCTTGCCGTTGACGCGAACGATCGTTTCCATCGTCGCAAGATCGGCCTCGGTCTCGATCCACGGCCCCATCGGCTTGAACGTGTCGGCGTTCTTCGAGCGCCACAGGCTGCGATCGGCCTTCTGCCAGGAGCGTTCGCTGACGTCGTTGCCGATGGTGTAGCCGAACACGCAATCCATCGCGTTCTCGGCCGTCAGGTGCTTCACCTTCTTGCCGATGACGACGGCGAGCTCGCCCTCGTAATGGATCTTTTCCGTCGCGAAAGACGGGATCACGACGTCCTCGTCATGCGCGATCAGCGCGTTCTGCGCGCGATAGCCGATTTCGGGCCGCTCAGGTACGGCCGGAACCTCGCCGCGCTTGTCGGCGGCTTCCTTCAGATGCTTCAGGTAGTTCAGGCCGACGCAATAGAAGGTGCGCGGGATCAGCGGCAGCTCGATCTTGACGTCGCTCAGCGGATGCGTGCGCGAGGTGCGCTGCCAGTCACGGAGCGGATCGCCGTCGACCGCGACGACCTGATTGGCCTCGACAAGGCCCCAGGAGGTCTTGCCGGAGGCGGTGAATTTCAGCCAGCGCATGTCTTGTCCTCGTTGTTATTCCGCGGCATCGCGCGGCTGAAGTTTCCAGGCGCCGGCGGCCGGCCGTTTCAGCCCGAGATTGTCCCGCAGCGTCTTGCCGCGATACTCTTTCTGGAACAGCCCGCGCCGCTGCAATTCCGGCACGATATGCTGCACGAAGTCCGCGTAGGAGCCGGGCACATAGGTCGCAGCGATGACAAAGCCATCGCAGCCGCGTTCGACGAACATTTCCTCTAACTTGTCCACGATCTCCCGGGGACCGCCGACCATGGCGTCGTGCACCTGGCCGCGGCCGGAGAAGGTGACGAAGTCACGCGCACTCGGATTGCTCTTGCCGGAGTTCTTCAGCACGCCGTCGCGGATGCCCAGAATGCCCTGCATGCTCTTGAGCTCGTCCGTCGTCAGCGGCGCGTCGAGATCCTTGGAGGCGAAGTCGTAGTTGAGCGCCTCGGCGAGCAGCGACAGCGCGTCGATCTCGAGCGGCAACTTGTTGATCAGTGCCATCTTGTCCTCGGCCTCAGACTTGGTCGCTGCGCAGACCGGCGTTGTCAGATTGCAGAGGAACATCTGATCGGGATCGCGGCCGGCTTTCGCGGCCTCGTTGCGCACGGCGGCGTAGCCGTCCTTGGCGCCCTGCAGATTGCGTGCGGCCGTAAAAATCACCTCGCCCCATCGGCCGGCAAAGCGCTGGCCGCGGCCGGATGCGCCGGCCTGGATGATCACGGGATGGCCCTGGTCCGAGCGAGGCACCGTGAACGGCCCGCGCGACTTGAAGGCTGGCCCCTTGTGATCGAGCCGCTTCACCTTGGTTGGATCTGCAAAGCGGCCGCTCGTCTTGTCCATGATGAGCGCGCCATCTTCCCACGTATCCCAATGGCCGAGCACGACCTCCATGAACTCGTCGGCCTTGTCGTAGCGGGAATCATGTTCGGGATGGGAGTCGCGCCCCATGTTGAGTGCTTCACCGTCGTTCAGCGAGGTCACGACGTTCCAGCCCGCGCGCCCGCCCGACATCAGATCGAGCGTGGCAAAACGGCGGGCGACGTCGAAGGGCTCGTAATAGGTGGTCGAGCAGGTCGCGCCGAGCCCGAGCTTGTCGGTGACAAGGCCCATCGTGGTCAGCACGATCAGCGGATCCATCTTCACGCAGCGGATGCCGTATTCGACGGTGTGGGCGTGGTCGTTGCCATAGCGGTCCGGCATGGCAAGGCGATCGTCGAAAAACGCCATGTGGAACTTGCCGGCTTCGAGAATCCGCGCGATCTCCTGGTAATAGTCCGCCGACATCGAATCGGCGCGCGAGTCCGGATGCCGCCACGAGCTCGGCAAGTTCGTGCAGTTCTGCGCCTGAAGGAAGCCGACCAGGACCATCTGCCGATTCATGCTGCTGTTCTCCGAATTGAGTCAGGACAGATCGAGGACGGTGTCGAGCCTGTAGTCGCGCGCCAGCGCGCGCAGTTTCTCCCAGGTCGCATGCTCGACCTCGATGCCGTCGCGCAGGCGTTGCTGCTCGCGCACGCCCTCGATCTCGCCGGGATAGTAGACGCCTTGGCTGCCTTCGGACGGCGGCGTCGATTTCAGGTACTGCGCGAACTCGGCGACCTCGCGCTTGAATTCCTTCAGCGGGCGGAAGGCGGCGACGTTGAACACCGCCATGAAGCATCCGTCATTATGCCGCCCGGTCGGCTCGACGCCGAATCCCAACCCGGTGAGCAGGCCGCACAGCACCTCGACCATGGCAGCGAGACCGCTACCTTTGTAACCTTCGGTGCCGCCGAGCGGCAGCAGGGCGCCGCCCTTGCGATATTGCGTGGGATCGGTGGTGTGCCGGCCCTCGGCATCGATGATCCATCCGGTCGGAATCTCCTCGCCGCGGGCGACCGCGAGCTGGATCTTGCCGGCGGCGACTGCGGACGTCGCCATGTCCAGATAGAACGGCGCCTCGAGATCGGACGGCACCGCGATCGAGATCGGGTTGGTGCCGAGCCGCGCCTCCTTGCCGCCGAACGGCGCGACGTGTTTTGGCGAGCGGCCGGAATCGGCAGTGGCAATCCCGATCATGCCTTCGCGCATCGCCATCAGCGGATAGGCGGCGAGGCGGCCGACATGGCTCTGCCGGAATACGGTGCAGGCGGCAACATTCGCCGTCTTCGCCTTTTCGATCGTCAGCGCCATCGCCTTGGCATTGACGTAGAAGCCAAAACCCCAATGGCCGTCGATCGCGGTCGTGGTTGGCGATTCCTGGACGATGGTCCATTTGGCGCCGGGGACGATGTGTCCGGCCTTGATACGATCGATATAGGTCGGAACCGCGATCACGCCGTGGGAGTCATGGCCGGCGAGATTGGCGTTGACGCAGCCGACGGCAACAGCGTCGGCTTCTTCCTCGGAGGCTCCGGCGGCACGGAGCAAAGCAGCGCTGACGCGCGTGAGGCGGTCGGCCTTGACGATGGGCATGGCGTTCCCTCAGGTCTCGCCCTTGGTGGGCGTTGTTGGGAGCCATCGTCTCAAAGCGGAGCTGCGATATCAATCTCCCGTAAACCAATACAGGGCTGCAAATTCGTAAAGAGAGCGCGCCTTTGGCCGCCAATTCCTGCCGCGCGGCGGTATTCCCGATCATTTCGCGCGCGTCATTTGTAGCTCGTTCACTTTGATCGGCGGTTTCCACGGCGCAATAACGACCACTTAGGCGATCCCCGATCATAAAGCATCCGGGATAAATCGGCAGAAATGCCCGGGAGTTAAGATCGTGCCGACGACACTCGCGCGCACCTTTGCGGCGTTGAGCGCCATCAATGAAGCGATCCTCTACGCGAAATCGCCGGACGCGCTGTACCAGATGGTCTGCGACGCCGGGTTTTCGAGCGGGGACTTCATGGCTGTCGCCGTGTTCCTGGTGGAGCCGGATGGCCAGCACTTGCGCTTTGCCGCAGGGCGCGGTGACGACGTGGCGCGTCTGCGCGCGATCAAGATCACCACCGAAGCTGGCGCGCCCGAGGGCTCGGGTGTCGGCGGCGAGGCGTTTCGCAGCCAGAAGCTCTGCATCAGCAATGACTATTTGAACGATGCGCGCTCGCTGGCGTGGCGTGAGGGCGCGGCCAGGGCGAATATCGGCGCCGCGGCGGCGCTGCCGCTGCTGTGCAACGGCAAGAGCGTCGGCGTGCTGTTCGTGACCCGCAGCGAGGCGGGCTCGTTGACCGAGCAGATGGTGTCGCTGTTCGAGCGCATGTCGGCCAACATTTCCTATGCACTGGAGAATTTCGAACGCGAGACCGCGCGGCAGGACGGCGAGCGGGCGACACGACGCCTCAACCGCATGTTCGGCGCCATCAGCGCGACCAACGAGGCCATCCTGCACGCCAGGACCGAGCTGGAACTGTGCCAGCGCGTCTGCGATGCCGCCGTCTACTGCGCCAAGTCGCTCGCCACCTTCGTTCTGCTGCGTGAGCCCGACTCGCACTGGCTGAAGCCGGTCGCTGCGACCGGCCAGAACCTCGATCTGATCAGACAGGCTCACTATTCGATCGATCCGGAGAATCCGCACGGCAGAGGTATTGTCGGCGAGGTATTCCGGACGCAACGACTGATCGTCGAGGACGACCTCGCCAATCGAATCAAGGGAACGGCGTGGGAGCAGGCGAACGTCGATGCCGGGGCGGTGGCTTGCATGGTTGCGCCGCTGGTCAAGCGCGGGGCCAGCGTCGGCGTGCTGTTCTCGTTCGTCAGCAAATCATGGGCGAACGACGAGGAGGTCGTCGCGCTGCTGCTTCGCATGACGGAGAACGTCTCCTTCGCGCTGGAGAATTTCGACCGCGAAACGGAGAAGGCCCGGATTGCCGAGGAGGAGGACCGCCTCGCGCGCATGTATGCGGCGCTCAGCGCCACCAACGAAGCCATCCTGCGGGCGCGCTCGCGCGGCGAACTGTTCGACCTGGTGTGCGAGGCGACGGTGCAGGGTGCCAAGTTCGCGTCGACGTCGATTGCGCTCGTCGATCACGATGCCGAGCTGCTCCGCGTGGTTGCCAGCTACGGTCCGAACAAGGAGCAGGTGCGCCGCTTCAAGCTTGCGACGACCGACAAGGTTCCGGAGGGACGGGGATTGACCGGCACCGCGTTCCGTACGCGGCAGCCCTGCGTCAGCAATGATTTGTGGGCGGACCCGCGCATGAAGCCGTGGCGCCAGGGCGCGCGTCGGGACGGTATCGCATCGGCGGCGGCCTTGCCGCTCTTCAACGGCGACCGGGTCGAGGGTGCCTTCCTCTTCCACTCGTTCCAGCGCGGTACCTTCACACCCGAATTCGTCGAGCTCTTGCAGCGATTGCAGGCGAACGTCTCCTTTGCGCTCGACAATTTCGACCGGGCCGAGGAACGGGCTCGGGCCGAGGCGCAGAAGGAGCGCCTGACGCGCATGTTCGCCGCGCTGAGCGCCACCAACGAAGCGATCGTGCGCGCCAAGTCCCGTGCCGAGCTGTTTGAGCTCGTGTGTCAGGCTGCGTCCACCGGCGGCAAGTTCACTTCGACAACCATTGCGCTCGCCAGGGCCGACAGCGACCAGCTCGAAATCGTTGCGGCCGCAGGACCGTCGGCCGAGACCACGCGGAATGTTCGTCTCTCCATCGATGCCGACCGGCCCGAAGGCCGCGGCATGAGCGGCACCGCGTTCCGCACCCGGCAGCCCTGTGTCAGCAACGATTATGTGAACGACAACCGTGTCAGCGCCTTCCATGCCGTGCTGCAGGGCGACGGCGCGCGCTCCGGCGCGGCGTTCCCGCTGATCACGCACGACAGGCCGGTCGGCGTCATGATCTACATGTCGACCGAGCATGAGACCTTCACCCCCGAGTTCGTCGAGCTGTTGCAGCGTCTCGCCGGTAACGTCTCGTTTGCGATCGAGAATTTCGATCGCGCCGACGAGAAGAATGAGGCGGACGAACGCATCGAATATCTCGCGTCGCATGACAGCCTGACCGACCTGCCGAACCGCGAGACCTTCAACGGGTTGCTGCGCGAGGCGATCGACGCGGCGCAGCGCCACGATCACCGTTTCGCCGTGCTGTTCATCGATCTCGACCGCTTCAAGGTCATCAACGATTCGCTGGGCCATGAGGCTGGCGATTTGCTGCTGCTCGAAGTCGCGAACCGTTTACGCGGTGCGCTGCGGGCAAGCGACGTCGTGGCGCGCCTAGGCGGCGACGAGTTCGTGGTGATCCTCGACCAGTGCGGCGAGATCGACGAGGTCCAGCGTATCGCCACCGGGCTGTTGACGGCGCTCGCCGAGCCTATGGAGCTCGCCGGCCATGAGTGCCACACCACGGCCTCGATCGGCATCGCGATGTATCCGGCCAACGGCGCCGACGCGCAAACGCTGACCAAAAACGCCGACATGGCGATGTATCTCGCCAAGGAAGACGGCAAGAACGGCTATCGCTTCTTCTCCAAGGAAGTGAAGACGCAGTCGATCGAGCGGCTGTCGCTCGAAAGCGCGCTGCGGCGGGCGCTGGAGCGCGAGCAGTTCTCGTTGAACTACCAGCCCAAGGTCGACATGGAGACCGGCCAGATCACCGGCGTGGAAGCGCTGTTGCGCTGGAGCCATCCCGATCTCGGCAATATCTCGCCGGCACAGTTCATTCCGCTTGCGGAGGAGACCGGCCTGATCGTGCCGATCGGCCGCTGGGTGGTGAAGGAAGCCTGCGTGCAGGCGATGGCCTGGCAGCGCCGCGGCTTGTTGCCGGTGTCGATGGCCGTGAACCTGTCGCCGCGGCAATTTGCCGACGAGCATCTGCTGCAGGACGTCGACGAGGCCCTGGCGGCCTCCGGCATGTCGCCGGTGCTGCTCCAGCTCGAGGTCACCGAGAGCATGATGATGCGCAATGTCGGTCGTGCGCTGAAAGTGCTCGACGCGATTCAGAGCCGCGGCATCCGGCTTGCCATCGACGATTTCGGCACCGGCTATTCGTCGATGTCGCTGATGAAGCACTTCCCGATCGACACCATCAAGATCGACCGCTCCTTCGTGCGCGACTTGCCGCAGGATTCGGAAGACCAGGCGATCGCGCAGGCGATCATCAGCATGGGGAAGGCGCTCGGCATGACCGTGGTCGCCGAGGGCGTCGAGAACGCCGAGCAGGAGGCCTTCCTGCGCACCCATGGCTGCGACGAGATGCAAGGTTTCCTGATCGCGAAGCCGCTGCCCGCGAAACAGATGGCCGAACTGCTGCGGCCGGTGGAGCTGTCTGTCGCGCCGCCGCTCCAGCCGGAGGCGGATCCGGCCGTGAACGAATCCGCGGCGTTACGGCTGAAACGCGCTGTCGTCTGACGGTAGCGGCTGCAATTCGCGAACGTCGTCTTCCTTGATCGCGGCTTTGCGCGGAAAATTATCCGGCCAGGTCGGCAAGGTTTGCTCGGCGAACAGCGTGAAAAGGGCCTGCGCACCTTCGGCAAAGCTTGAGCCGTCGCCCAGGCCGAGTTCACAACACCATGCGTGTGGCATCAACTCGTGTCCTTCGCACACCGCCATAGCCGGTCCCCACCACCATGCTGGCGCTGGCGAGCGTTTGTCCTCGGGCACGGCGTGCCAGAGGACAAGCTCGTCCATCACGCGGTCGAATTGCAGGCTTGCGGCCTGATGCATACGTTCCGGGGCTTTCTGGGGCCGCGCCTGAAAGCAGGCGATGCGCCGATTCGAGCTTGCTTCGCTGTAAATAAGGAACGGCTCGCGCTATTGGCCGAGCCTCGCGTGCCGCTCCGTCGGCGGCGACATGAGTACATAGGGCGGCCGAAAAAGTTGCCGACACCGTCTGTGATCGACACTCTAGTCGCTCGGGGCCCCGGTCGGCAAGGCGCAATATGAGCGCTTAACGCGACTTGAGCGGATGCGCCCTCTGGTGCCAGGCCCAGGCGGTGCGGATCACGGTCGACAGGTCGGAATGGCGCGGCACGAAGTCCAGCACTTTTCGCGCGGCCGAGGGGTCGGCGACGAGATAAGTGGGATCGCCGGCGCGGCGCGGCTTGACGGTGTGCGGTACGTCGCGTCCGGTCTCTTGCCTGATGGCGGTGAGGATCTCGCGCACCGAGAAGCCCGAGCCGGTTCCCAGATTGAAGCTGCCGCCGGCATGTCCCGTTTCCAGCAGCTTCAATGCCGCGACATGTGCAGCAGCGAGATCGGTGACGTGGATGTAGTCGCGGATCGCCGTGCCGTCGGGTGTGTCGTAGTCGTCGCCGAACACGGCGAAGTCGACATGCCCCTGCAGCGCCATCATCGCGCGCGGGATGAGATGCGTCTCGTTGTCACGCAATTCGCCGATGCCGCCGGCGGGATCGGCGCCGCTGGCATTGAAATAGCGCAGGCAGAACGCGCCGAAGCCATAGGCTGCGCGATAATCGGCGAGCATGCGCTCGATCATCCACTTCGACGCGCCGTAGGGGTTGATCGGCGCGCAGGGAAAGTCCTCCGGCAGCTCCTTGGAATCGGCGTTGCCATAGACGGCACCGGTCGAGGAGAACACGATGCGGTGGCAGCCGGCGTCGCGCATCGCCCGCAACAGCGACAACGTGCCCTGGACGTTGTTGATGTAGTATTTCTGCGGATCGGTCATGGACTCGCCGACAAGGCTCGCCGCTGCGAAATGCATCACCGCCGCGATCTTATGGTCGGCAAAGGCGCGCGCCAGCGTCGCGCCATCAAGCAGATCGCCGGTCACGAGCTCTCCGGCCACAAAGCTGCGATGACCTGTTGTGAGATTGTCGTACACGACGGGCCGATAGCCGGCGGCGGAAAGGGCGCGGCAGGCATGCGAGCCAATATAACCCGCGCCTCCTGTGACGAGGACAGTCGGCCGGTCATTCATTGCGTTCCACTCCTCTCAGCGATTGAAGGGCCGGTTGCGGCTGAAGAGAAGATAGATCGCGCGGGGGTTGGTGGTCAAATAGCGCCAGAGCAGGCGGCGGGGCTCAAGCCAGGTACGCCAGGCCCATTCGAGTCCGAACCGCTGCATCCATTGCGGCGCGCGGGAGCGGCTACCCGACAGGAAGTTGAACAGGCCACCCGACGTCTTGATGACGCCGACATTGGTCAGCAGCGGCGTGTATTCCTCGACGAAGGCCTGTTCAGAAGGCACGCCGAGCGCGACCCACAGGCAATCCGGCGCGAGAGCGTTGATCTCCTCGACCTTGGCGCGCAGGGCGTCGCCGCGGAGATAGCCATGGCTGTATCCGACGATCCTGAGCTTCGGATACAAGTTCTGGACTCGTCGGACCGCCGCGTCGTTCTCTTCCTCGCTGGCGCCGAGCATATAGAAGCTGCGGCCGGCAACTTCCGCCTTGCGTGCGACGATATGGAACAGGTCCGTAGTCGCAACGCGCTCCGGCAGCGGAAACCAGGACTGCAGTTTTGACGCCGCCACCAGCGGCTGGCCGTCGGCATTGATCAGGTCGGCGGCGCGGAACAGGCGTTCGGTCTGCGGCTCGGTCGAGCAGCGCGCCAGCACCTCGCCATTGGCCGACGTCAGATACAGCGGGCGGCCGATGCGATGACGCGGATCGGTCGCCTCGATCATGAAATCGGCGGTGGCTTCCAGATCGAGTGCGGCCATGCGAAGGCCGCCGACGGTGATCCGTGGTACCTCGGCGGTCGCGGCCCGACCGTCCAGATTGACGCGGCGCTCAAGCATATTGTTTGCCTCGCTGGCGCGTTTGGGGTGCGGGAGCGAGCTCGTCGAGCACCACGCCGACGAGCTTGCGCTGGGCGCCGCCAAGTGCGGCCAGAATCTCTTCCATGCTGTCGTTGATGTCGAGGCTGGTCGGCAGCACCGCCACCAGCGCGTCGGCGCTGTCGAGCAGCTTGCGACCGGCGGCCGACAGCGGCATCGCGGGGCCGTCGAGAATGACGAGGTCATAGCCGCCGGCCGAACGCGCCTGTGAGATTGCCTTGCGGATGGCGTCAGCAGCCTTAGCGGCATCGCTCTCGCCCGCCGGCAGCACCGAGATGCCGTTGACGGTCTTGATCTCGCGCGCAGCCTTGCTGCCGATCGAGAGCCAGCCAAACTTGCTTGGCTCGCTCTTGCCGGGACGATTGATCCTGTTCGAGAGCGTGTGCGCCTGATGGTCGGCGTCGATCATCAGCACGCGGCCGCCGTCGCGCGCGGCCGCGAGCGCGAAGTTCAGCGCGGTCACGCTGCGTCCGGTGGTGTCGCCGGCGCTGACCAGCGCGATCACCGGCATGGTCTTGCTGCCGGCACGACGAGCCATCGCCGCCCGCATGTCGCGCAAGGCGTTGAGCAGCGTCGTCAGCGGAAATCCGGGTCGCAGCGTCGGCCAGCCGACACGGGTCAGATCGACGCCGCTGCCGGTAGCGAGAATGGCGCCGAGCGTTCGGATCACGTCGGCCTCCTGAAGTCGGGCGATCAGCGGTTTCTCGACCAGCGCAAGCGCAGGTTGGGGCGCGGCGGCTTCGGGCTGAGGTCTCGTAAGATCCGGCGCGGGCGTGCGCTCGCGCCGGCTCGGTTGGGGGGCGGTCGCGCCGTTGAACAGATGCTCGGCCGCGACGAACCAGGAGGCGGCGGCCAGCGCGCCGAAGATAAAGCCGATCATGGCGAACAGGCTCATCGCCGGCGGGAACGAGCGCCGCTGCGGCACCGTGGCCTCGCCGATGACGCGGGCCGCCGAGGTGTTGAGCGTTTCCTGCTCCTCGGTTTCGCGCGAGCGCTTGAGGAAGGATTGATAGACGTCGCGGCTGGCGTCGACCTCGCGCTCGAGCTCGCGCAGGCGGACGCCGGCCTGACTGAGCTGGACGCTTTGCCGCTTCTGCACCTCCAGCGCGCGGTTGAGCGAGGCCTCGTAGTCGCGGGCACGCGTCAAATCGTTCTTGGCGGACTGGGCAAAGCGCTCGATCTCCTCGCTGATGGTGCGCTTGAGATCTTCGACCTGCTTCTCGGTCTGGCGCAGCGCCGGATGGCGCGGGCCGAGCTCAGCCGTCTGCTCCGCGTATTTCTTGCGGGCGTCGGCATATTGCGCGCGCAGGTTCGCGATCGTCGGTGATTGCAGCGCTTCGGGAATGGCGCCGGCATCCGCGGCGGTCCGCTTGTTCGCCTCGATCTGGTCCAGTCGCGCCTGTGCGTCCATCGTCGCCGCGCGGGCTGCGGACAGCCGCTGGTTGCTGTTGGAGAGCTGCTGATCGGAAATCAGCGAGTCCTGGGTGCCGACGAAATTGTTCTGGGCCTTGTAGGTGGCAAGCGCGGTTTCGGCGTTGCGCAGCCGCTCGCGCAGCTCCTTCAGCCGGCCAGACAATTCACTGGTGGCGCGCCGCGCGGCCAGCGCCTGCGAATTGCGCGAGTCCGTCAGAAAGGTGTTGGTCAGCGTGTTGGCGAGCATCGCCGCCTTCGCCGGATCGGTCGACCAGACCTCGATATCGACGATAAAGCTCTTCTCGGTCTTTCGGATCGTGATGTGCTTGTTCAGCGCCTCGAGTGCCGCGAGCTGTACGTCCTTGATATCCGCGGCAGAGGGCGCGCGGGGCTGGATGCCGATCAGGCCCAGCAACGACGTCATCAGGCTCCTGCCGTCACCGCCGCCGCCGAATTCGGGATCCTTGTCGAGATTGGCCTGCTGGATCAGCTGCAGCAGCACGCTGTTGGAGGTGATCAGGCGTGCCTGGCTCTCCACCACCATGGACATGCCGGAGACGTCCTGGGCGCGCGGCGTAAGCTCGCGATCGACGAGCTGAAGCTCGCGCGGGTCGACATAAAGCTGGGCGGTCGCGGTGTAGCGGGGCGTCAGGCTCTTGCCGACGGTAACGGCGAGGCAAGCGCCGATCAGTGCCGCGGAGGCTATCGCAATCTTGCGCCGCCATAGCAGGCTGACGAGCTCCAGCACGTTGAAGCTGGCCTCGGATGTCCGCTGCGGGTCCTCTGATCTGGTCGGATCTCTGGCCCGGTCGATCGGCTGGTTATAGTCAAGCATAGTCCCCAGCTTTCATTCCACGGCCGCGGGCTGAGGGGTTACTCTTCGCTTTACGCCTCGCACCGGGGATATAGGTGCGCAATCAACGCAACAGGGAAAATTAACCATACTCATTGAGGGACTATTCACCGAAATGGCAAACAAAGCGTTTAAGCGCGAGCGACGATGCGCCGCGTCGTTGTGACGCTTCGGCAGCGTCGGTCCCCCAGTGATTAACGATTCGTTACCGTGCAGGCCCAACGGCGCGCGCGCATGCGGCTTTGCAGCGTCCTGGCCGGCCTGCGCGGGCATGGCCGTCAGCGCTTCCGCAGGATGACGTGATAGTCGCCGCGGCGGACGTCGGTGCCGCGCGGAAGCACGGCGTTCATCACAGCCGCGCCGGCGTCGACGATGGCGGCGAACAGCGGCTTGCGCTGGCGCATCTCGGGATAGCGCGGGCTCTCGACCTCGCGGCGGTAGATCATCTCCAGGCCGTGGGCGGACGCGAACGCTTCGAGCTTCGACAGCGTCACCAGCGGGTGAAAGAAGGTCGGGAACGGTGCTTCGCCGGGCAGGCCGGCCGTCTTGATGCCGCGGATATTCCGGTAGAACCAGACATGAAACCAGTGCGGCGAGTGCTTTGTGACGACGCCGGACAGCGAGCGCGGATTAGGGGCGCCGATCAGGATCATCCCGCCGCGTTTGAGCGCGTCGCGGAAGTTCACGAGCGCCGCCTCGACGTCGGGCAGGTGCTCGATCACGTTGTAGCAGATCACGACGTCAAAGGTCTCGGGCGAGAAGCGATAGGTCTGGACGTCGCCGAGGATCGCCTGGTCAGCGTAGGTGTTGTTGCGGACCTGGTCTTCGTCGATGTCGACGACGGTGACGTGGCTGCGGCCGAGCACATCCATGGGCAGGAAGCTCGAGGAGCCGCCACCGGCCTCGTAGATCGCAAGCCGGCCTTGCGGTAGCTCGCGGCGCAGTACCTCGTGGACACCGAGCAGGCTGTCGCGGGCTTCGCCGGCGACGAGGTCGAGCAGTGCCTGGGTGTGCGCCGGGGTTTGAGTCTCGGTGGCTGTCGCGAAATCGATCGTGGCTGACTTGTTCATGTTCTCTGACCGCGCTTGTTCGACTCAAATTTACAGGAAAAATCTCTCGTTCTCGAAGAGCAAATCCGATGCCGCGGGCCTTCACCGGTCGCGGTGCTTACGGCCGGGTTAATCCGACCATGCGTTAACTACGGCATTGTCCATGTTGCGCTGTTGGCGGGTGATGGACTGCAAATTGCAGTATCACGCGCGCAGGAATTCGCAGGGAAAACACGCGAAAGCGGTTAAGCGCATGATAGGACGCATCGTGGCCGGGACATTAGCGTCGCGGTGCAGTTTGAGCGCTGGAGCAGGCCGTTCATTTTGGGACGTATCTGTCCCGCGCGGCCGTGTCGCCCTGGGACGATGGACGCAGGGCTTTTTCAACATATCTCAGTCATCTAGAACGCCATGACGCTGATCCCGACAGATTTGTCCGCCAGCCGGATCTCGGATGCCGTGCGCGATCCCAACCGGGAGATCGCCGCGAGTTCTCGCGTCATCGATCTCTCGGTCGGCATTGTCGTCTGCATCCCCTGCTTCCGCCGCCCGCAACACCTGCGGCTGACGCTGGACTCGCTCGTCAACCAGCGCACCCCGCGCTCCTTCGCGGTGGTCATGGTCGAGAACGACGCGACTGGGCGCGCGAGCGCGCCGGTGGCTGCGGAGTACCTCGCGTCCGGCAAGCTCCAGGGCATCTGCCTGGTCGAGAAGCGCCAGGGCAATTGCCAGGCGATCAACGCCGCGTTCGAAACGGCGCAGGCGCTGTTTCCCGCCGCAACCCGCTTCCTGATGATCGATGATGACGAGATCGCCTCGCCCGACTGGCTCGAGCTGATGGTTCGCAGTGCAGAGGCGACCGGTGCCGACGTGGTGGGTGGACCGGTGCTTCCGGTATTCGACGACGATCGCCAGCCCTGGCTGGCGCGCCATCCGGCGTTCTGTCCCGCTTACGACTACACCGGTGCGGTGCCGCTGATCTATGGCTGCGGCAATTGCCTGATCACGCGCGCGGCGTTCGAGCGGCTCGGCAGCCCTGCCTTCGATCTGCAATTCAATTTCCTTGGCGGCGGAGATTGCGACTTCTTCTATCGCGGCCGCAATGCCGGCATGACTTTCCACTGGACCGCGGAGGCCGTCATCACCGAGACCGTGCCGCAAAGTCGCACCAGCATCAGTTGGATTGCCAAGCGCGGCCTGCGTATCGGGGTGATCAACTACCGTGTGCAGCACAAGGCCGCGCAGAGTGCAGCAGCGCGGGCACGCGTATTCGCACAGACATTGGGACGATTGCCGCTATCGCTGGTTCGCTCGGCCCGCCTGCTGGCGTCATCGAAAGCGGTCGTCGCGATGCACCCCGTATTGGTGGCCGTCGGTTCTGCGCTCGCGGCTTTCGGCTTCGATCCGAAGCCCTACAAGGCCTCGAAGATCGTCTCCTGACGCGTTCGCGCCAAGCCGCTTTTTCCAAAAGTCGTTAGATTCCAAAATAAGACAGAGCGATCTTGACCGCGGATCGCGGCATCGCCTTGAGCGAGCGCCGGCCGACCATGCCGAGATAGCCGAGCGCCTCGCGATATCTTCCGAAGCGGACGGCCTGCGTCGCCGCATAGGTCACGAGATGGATTTCCGCGGCCTGCCGCAAACGGGGCGCCGCGCCGGCCGGCAGCTTGCCGAGGATCAACTCGTCGTCGAACACGCGTGCGACCGCCGGGAAGAAATCCTGCGGCGTCCGCACTGCGGCGTTCATCGTGTTGGCCGTGTGCAGGCGGTAGTCGAGCAGGAGTTTCGGCACGTAGGCGAATTCTCCGAGCGCGGCGAGGCGGCACCAGCAATGCCAGTCCTCGCAATAGCGGAGCGAGACGTCGAAGCCGCCGGTGGCGCGGAAGGCCTCGGCGCTGATGAGCATGATGCCGCCGTTGACGATGAAATTGCCGCCGGCGAGCCGTTCCAGCACGTTGCCGGACGGCTTGAGGCGTCCCTTCAGGAGGCCGCGGCGGCCGATCGTCCGTCCCGCGCTGTCGATCGTGTTGTAGTCGCCATAGATCAGGACCGCGTGCGGCGCGGTCCTCGCTGCCGTCAGCAGCGTCGTCACGGCATCGGGTCGCAGGCGATCATCGGCATCGAGGAACATCAACCAGTCCTCGCGCGCGCTTCGTGCGCCGAGATTGCGCGCGGCCGACACGCCGCTGGCGTCGTTCACCGTCAAGCGTATCCGCGGATCGCGAATGGCCTGGACGATCGCCACGGTGTCATCAGTCGAGCCATCGTCGACGACGATCACCTCGGCGACGTCGGCTTGCGCCAGCGCGCTTGCGATGGTCTCGCCGATATAGGCCGCGGCATTTTTCGCAGGGATGATCACGGACACCACAGGCGACATCGCACGCGCTTCCGCCGCCGCGGGCGCGGCGGTCGGTACATCCAGCGTGGCGTCGGAGAGGGTCAAACGATGGCTCGTCGTGTTTTAGGATCTGTTAACCAGGCTGTCGGCAATGGCCGTCTGAGCTGGCGCGGATGATACCCACATAACGATCAAATCGTTGCTGCGAAGGCCGTCGTGCCGTCAGTTTCGTAGATTAGCGTTAAACCTGTGGCGTTAAGTCTGTCACTGCTTTCGAGAGGTGCGACAGCCGGTCTCATGCGAGAATGCAGGTCTGATTGCCGCGGATGGATCCAGTGCCCGCAAAGACATTCGACTACGATCCCGACGACATGATCCTCAACCTGTTCTACGAGGACAAGGACGATCGCTGGTTTCCCGGCGACCGGCATCTGCGGCGCATGGCGCGCAAGATGTTGTTCGGCGAGCCGCGCATGAGCGGGCAGCTGCGTGTGTTCCTCAATCTCTGTGCCGGGCTCGACCGGCTCGGCATCCGTTATCGCGTCAACGACTACGGCTACATCGCGCAGCACCCGGAAGAAGTCGCCTGCATCATCGGCCGCACCTTCCTGCTCGACAAGTTCGCCTGGAAGAACCCGATCCTCCTTGGCGTTGCCGCCCACAATCATCCGCTCGACGATCCCGACCTGTTCAAGCGGCTTCCGGTCAAGAAGGTCGTGGTGCCCGGCGACTGGTATGCCGACATGTACCGCCCCTATTGGCCGGAGACCGAAGCCTGGCCGGTCGGCATCGACACCGAGCTGTGGGCGCCGTCGCGTCCGCGCGACAAGACCGTCGACGTTCTGCTCTATGACAAGGTCAGCTGGGATCGCGACCGCTACGTGCCGGAGCTGGTCGAGCCGGTTCGCGCACGGCTGACGAGGGAAGGCCGCTCCTTCACCGAGCTGCGTTACGGCAGCTACAAGGAGGAAGACTATCAGGCCGCGCTGGCGCGTTCGCGCGCGATGATCTTCCTGTGCCAGAACGAGAGCCAGGGCATCGCCTATCAGCAGGCGCTGTCCAGCGGCGTGCCGGTGTTCGCCTGGGATCCCGGCGGCCCCTGGCCGGATCCCGACTATTATCCGCACCGGGTCAAGTTCGAGCCGGTGTCGTCGGTGCCCTATTGGGACGATCGTTGCGGTCTCAAATTCACAGACCACGCCGGCTTCGAGGACCGCTGGACCGATTTCTGGGCCGGCTGCACCTCGGGCAAATTCGATCCGCGCGGCTACATCATGGACAACCTCACGCTGGAGCAGCGCGCGCTGCAGTATTACGAGATCGCGCGCAGCGTCGCGCGGCAGCAGGTCCCTGCCGCCTCCGGCATGCTGGTTGACGGATGGTTAACGGGGATGGGTTAGGTCCCCCATCGTCCCACCCTGGCCAGGTTCCAATGCGTCGCGCAGATGGAACCCGATCGCTGACAGCTTGTCGCAGTCGCGCGTTTCATATCGAGACGCGGAGGACGCTGCGCGCGCTGCGACGGTATTGGCTTAACGATAAGCACGGACGTAACTTGTGGTCTGCGACAAAACATAATCTATCTGGACACATTCAGTAACTGTATGCCCCGCAAATGGCGTTTCTCAGCCTCGAGCAACTAGACGGTCGGGTGTCCAGCACGTCGGGAATCTCAGTCGATTTCATGCGTGACTGGCGACAGGCCGCATTGCGCCTCAATGCGGGCCATCGCACTGCATTCCAGCATGGCTACTGGCTAGGTGCCTGGTACGAAGCCTTCCATGGCGTGCCGCCGCTGATCGCGATCATCACCGATACGGTGACCGGCAAGGACATCGCGATGGTACCGATGTTCAGCCACGTCAGGCGCGGCATCCGCGTCGTCGAGTTTGCCGATCTCGGCGTCTCCGACTACAACGCCCCGATCCTGGCTTGCGATGCGACCTTCGATGCGGCCGGCGCGCAGGCGATCGGCGCGGCGCTGGTGGACGCGTTGCGCGCCTTGCCTGATGGCCTCGACCTGCTGCGCCTGAAGAAGTTGCCGGCCTATGTCGGCGCGAAGCCGAACCCGCTGGTGTCGCTCGGCCGGCTCGGCTCCTGTTCGCTCAACGGCAACCTCGTGCTGACCGGCGACGACTATGCGGACTATCAGGCGTCGATCAAGCGCATGCAGATGCCGCGCTGCTGGCGCGTCTTCAGCCGCCATGCCGGTGCGCGGTTCGAGGTTGCCTCCGATGCCGCCCGCGCGTACGAGCTCCTCGACGTCATGGACGTCCAGCAGCAGGAGCGCATGCAGCAACTCGGCTCGCGCTTCGTCCTCAACGACGAGGCGCATGCCCGCTTCTATCGTGATTTGGCCCGGCAGGGCGTCGCGGAAGGCTATGCGGTGATCTCGGCGCTGGTCTGCGACGAGGGCATCGTCGCGACCACGCTCGGCGTCAGATACGGCGCGACCTATTATCTGCTACGGATCGGCCATGCCGGCAAGCAATGGGCGAATTGCTCGCCGGGGCTGCTCGTGACCGAACGCACCATGGCGGCGCTGCATGCGCAAGGCGTGCGGCGCTTCGATCTCAGCATAGGCAATCACGATTACAAGCGCCGCTTCGGCGCCGAGCCGGTGCCGCTGACAGACGTCAGCGTCGCGCTGTCCTGGCGCGGGCTGCCTTATGTGCTGCGCGACCATGCCGCCCAGGGCTTGCGCCGCCATCCGAGGCTCGCCGCCTTCGCGGCGCGGGCGATGGGCAAGGGCACGCGCTAGAGCGGTCGACGCTCGCGCCTTGCAGGGTCACTCGAATATCGCAATCGTTGTGCTATCGTCATTTCCGCAACCCGGAGGCGACATGGACGATCGTTCGGCCAAATTTCGCGCGTTCTATGCGCAGCTGATCTGCGCTGCGGCCAAGGCAACAGACCCTCGTCTCGAGCAGGCTTTTCGTACCGTGAGGCGCGAACCTTTCGCCGGCCCCGGCCCGTGGTCGATTTCGTTCGGCGGCCATCCCTATGTCGTAACGCCCGATGACGATCCAGCCTTCCTCTATCAAAACGCGCTGCTGGCACTCGATCCCGCGCGTGGCGTCAACATCGGCATGCCGGGCGCACACGCATACTGGCTCACTGGCACCGGCGTCAGGGAAGGTGAGACCGTGCTGCAGATCGGCGCGGGCACCGGCTATTACACCGCCATCCTCGCCGAGCTCGCTGGGCCCAATGGCCGCGTCTATGCCTACGAGATCGACGAACGCCTCGCGGCGCTGGCGCGCGAGAATCTGAAAGGCATTGCCACGGTCGAATTGCGCGAGCGCTCGGGTATCGCGTCCGATCTGCCCGATGTCGACGTGATTTATGTCTGCGCGGGCGCGGCGCAGCCGGCGACAGAATGGCTCGCGGTTTTGCGCCCCGGAGGCCGGCTGGTGTTTCCGCTGGCGCCGGAGGGCATGCTCGGCGGCATGTTGATGATCACGCGCCCGGAGCAGGGGGTCGCCTGGCCCGCCAAATTCCTGAGCCGGGCCCAGTTCATCGGCTGCGCGGGACTTCAGGATGCGGATGCCGGCAAGCGATTGGCCCAGGCGTTCGCGAAGGGATGGGAGAGCGTGCAGTCCTTGCGGCGAGGGGATGTGCCCGACGAGACCTGCTGGTTTGCTGGCGACGGCTGGTGGCTTTCAACTGCGCCGGCCTCTGCACCGGCGGTCAGCATCCCGGCGCACGGCGACATCACGCAGGCGTGACGGTCAGGATCCCGTGCATTCGGCGCAGTGAAATCGGCCGCGCGAGGCGCGGAATAGGCTGCGGCAGTACCAGCGGCGCGCAAGCGCCTGGGCCGGCCTGCGGATCATCTGCGCGATCAAGAGAAGTTCGAAAGCCATTCGTGCGTAAGCCCTGCGTCTCGTAAGTCCTGTCTTTCCTGCAGACATAGATGGGGCGGCATTCCCTTATGAGAATGCCGCCCCAATCGCATCAGCCATGCAGCTGTTGTGAACCCCAGGCTTAACCGTGCAGCTTCTTGGCGGTCTCCGCGATCTGGCGTCCCTGATAGCGCGCGCCGGCCAGCTCATTGGCGCTGGGCTGGCGGCTGCCGTCGCCGCCGGTGATCGTGGTGGCGCCATAGGGCGAACCGCCGGTCACTTCATCGAGCTTCATCTGGCCGGCGAAGCCGTAGTTCAGGCCGACCACCGTCATACCGAAATGCAGGAGGTTGGTGATGATCGAGAACAGTGTCGTCTCCTGGCCGCCATGCTGGGTCGCGGTCGCGGTGAAAGCGCCGCCGACCTTGCCGTGCAGCGCGCCCTTCATCCAAAGGCCGCCGGCCTGATCGAGGAAGTTGGCCATCTGCGAGGACATCCGGCCGAAACGGGTGCCGGTGCCGACGATGATGGCGTCGTAATTGGCGAGGTCGTCGATCTTGGCGATCGGCGCAGCCTGGTCGACCTTGTAGTACGAGGCCTTGGCGACTTCGGCCGGCACCAGCTCGGGCACGCGCTTGATGTCGACGGTGGCGCCGGCTTCGCGGGCACCTTCAGCGACGGCATTGGCCATCGCTTCGATATGGCCATAGGCGGAATAATAAAGGACGAGAACTTTGGTCATGATGGTCTCCGTTGGGGTCGAGTGAGATGATGGGTTGCTTGGATTGTTACGCGGCGTCGACGAGCACGAGCTCGGAGTCTTCGAGTGCAGTGATCTTCAGCCTGGCCTCGTCGCGGATCGCGGCGCCGTCGCGGGCGTTGACGCGCACACCGTTGATCTCGACAGCACCCGCTGCCGGCACCAGATAGAGGTTCCGTGACCTCTCGGGTTCGTACTCCGCGCTCTCGCCGGCCTTCAGCGTGGTGGCGAGCACCCGCGCATCGGCGCGGATCGGCAGCGCGTCGGTGTCACCCGCGATGCCGCTCGCGATGGTGACGAGCTTGCCGGAGCGATCCGACTTCGGAAACGGTTTTGAGCCCCAGGTCGGCTGACCGCCGCGCAGCGTCGGCTCGATCCAGATCTGGAAGATCCGCGTCTTGGTCGGTTCGAGATTGTACTCGGAGTGGCGGATGCCGCTGCCGGCGCTCATCACCTGCACGTCGCCCGCTTCAGTGCGGCCCTCGTTGCCGAGGCTGTCCTGATGGGTGATCGCGCCTTCGCGCACATAGGTGATGATTTCCATGTTGGCGTGGGGATGGGCGGGAAAGCCGGTGTTCGGGGCGATCTCGTCGTCGTTCCAAACCCGCAAGGCGCCGTGGCCCATGTTGCTCGGGTCATAATGGCTTGCGAACGAGAAATGATGCTTGGCCTTGAGCCAGCCGTGATCGGCGCCGGCGAGTTTTGCGTAAGGTCTGAGTTCGATCATGGAAGTGTCTCCTTGATTGGAGGGGGTTTGGCGTTAGGCGCCAAACCCGCCGTCGACATTGAGCACGGTGCCGGTGACGAAGGAGGCCGCGGGGCTTGCGAGGAAGACCACGCCGGCGGCGACTTCCTCGGGCCGACCGAAGCGCTGCAGCGCATGCTGCTTGCGCTGGGTCTCGGCGAACTCGCCGCCATCCTTCGGATTCATGTCGGTGTCGATCGAGCCGGGCTGCACCACATTCACGGTGATGCCGCGCGGGCCGAGGTCGCGCGCCGCACCCTTGGTGTAACCGACCACGGCCGACTTGGTGGCGACGTAGTCGGCAAGGCCGGGGAACGAGGCGCGGTCGGCAAGCATCGAACCGACGGTGACGATGCGGCCGCCTTCACCCATCAACTGCGAGGCGGCGCGGATCGCCGCGATCACGCCATGCACGTTGACCTGGTCCTGCCGCTCCAGCGCGGCCGTGTTGGCGTTGGCGTCGTCGATTGCGCCGCCATTGGCGACACCGGCGTTGTTGACGAGGATGTCGAGATGGCCGAATTCCCTGGCGACGTCGTTGACGAGCTTCGTCACGTCCTTGGCGGAGGCCTGGTCTGCCTTGAAGGCGCGGGCCCTGACGCCCCGGGCCTTCAATTCGCTGACGACGGCTTCGGCCTTTTCGGGCGAGGCGACGTAGCTGATGGCGACATCCGCGCCTTCATCGGCGAGAGCGCGGGCCGATGCCGCGCCGATGCCGCGCGAGCCGCCGGTGACGAGGGCAACCTTGCCTGAGAGCCTCTTGGTCATTGGATTTCGCCAGTCCTGAATTTCTGATGACCCTTGGATAAGCCTCTGCCTGTGGTATAGAAATAGAAACTGTTGAAACACATTGTTTCCTGAAATGGACCTGACGGATTGACCCCATGGCCAAACTCCCCGATTTCGAGGCGCTCGCGATTTTCGCAAAAGTCGTGGAGTTACGGTCGTTTGCGGGGGCAGCAGGCGAGCTCACGATGTCCAAGGCGACGGTGTCGAAGGCCGTGACCCGCCTGGAAGAGCGGCTCGGCGCCCGCCTGTTCAACCGCACCTCGCGCCGGCTGGCGCTGACCGATGCCGGCCACAAGCTCGCCGACCGCGCGACGCGCCTGCTCGCCGACGGCGAGGCGGCCGAGAACGAGGCGCTGGCGCAATCGGTGGCGCCGCGCGGCCTGGTGCGGCTCGCGGTGCCCATGACGTTCGGGATCAAGGCGGTGGCGCCGCTGCTGCCGGAGTTTTTCGAAACCTATCCGGAGGTCTCGGTCGATCTTCACTTGAGCGACGCGACCGTCGATCTCATCGGCGAGGGTTTTGACATGGCGGTGCGGATCGCGCGGCTGCCGGACTCTTCACTGATCGCGCGCCGGCTCTTCACCGTGCCGCGCTTCACCGTCGCGGCGCCGTCCTACCTCAAGAAAAACGGCCGGCCGACGCATCCGATGCATCTCGCCGAGCACAAATGCTTCAGCTACGCCTATCTGTCGACGCCGAACGCCTGGCACTACACCAATTCCGCCGGCGAGCAGGCGAGCGTCCGCCCCGGCGGCCTGCTTCGCGTCAACAATGGCGAGGCCGTGATGCCGTCGCTGATCGCCGGCCTCGGCATCGCCGAGCTCCCTGAATTCATCGTCGGCGAGGCGATTTCGTCCGGTGAGGTCGAAGTGATCCTGAAGGACTGGAAACAGGCCGAAGGCGCCGTGCACTTGGTGACCCCACCCGGTGGCCCGCGCCCCGCACGCGTCGAAGCGCTCGGCGATTTCCTCGCAGCGAAGCTGCCGGGCACATGCAAGCGGGAGCCGAAGAAGGGTGGGAAGCAGGGGCAGCCTTCGTAAGGAAGGCGCGGCTTCATCGGCTCGTCATTGCGAGCGCAGCGAAGCAATCCAGAGTCTTTCCGCGGAGGGATTCTGGATTGCTTCGTCGCAAGTGCTCCTCGCAATGACGGTGTTCGACTACGACACCTTCACGCCGTCGATCGCGACAATGCGCAGGCTCGGCTTCAGCGTCTGCTCCAGCTGTGACTTCAACTCATGAACACGCGGGTCGGTCGAGCGTGCGGCGCAGACGGCATATTGGTGAACCGATTGGGCCAGGGCACGCCGCGCTTCCGGCGTTCGCGTCACTTCAGGCTTTGAGAGCCGCAGGACGATCGCTGCGAGGTTCACCAGCATCTCGTCCAGGGCGACGTCGATGGTCGCAAGATTCCGCATCACTCACTCCCTGGGAGGGCAACAGCGGGTGCAGGGATGCGTTCCGGCGCGGGGCGAACATGGTCAATAGTTCGTAAACAGCTTGTTCTTGCCGGTCGCCGCGCTAGGCTGGAGCTGAAACAAGAAAATAAGGGGGAGGGGGCTGCCATGGATCGACGTGACGTCTTGCGCGCCGTTGCCGCATTGCCGTTGTTGCGGGCCGCGTTACCAGAACAGGCCTTTGCGCAAGCCTATCCGGTGCGCAACATCACCATGATCGTGCCGTTCCCGGCCGGCGGCCAGGCCGATCTTGCGGCACGTCCCGTCGCGCAGGCGCTGGAGCGGATTCTCGGCAAGTCCGTCATCGTCGACAACCGCGCCGGCGGGGCCGGCGGGTCGGTCGGCAATGCCGCGGCCGCGCGCGCGGAGCCCGACGGTTACACGCTGCTGATGACATTGTCCTCGCTCGCGGTGCTGCCCGAGGCCGACCGGCTGTTCGACCGTCCGGTCGCCTATGAGGTGTCGCAATTCATGCCGATCGCGCGCGTGCTGGCCGATCCCACGCTGCTCGCGGTGTCGGCCTCGGCACCATGGAAGACCGCGCAGGATTTTGTCGAGGATGCGAAGAAGCGCCCGGGCCAGATCACCTATGGTTCATCGGGGCCTTACGGTACGCTGCATGTGGCCATGGAGATGTTCGCCAACAGCGCCGGCATCAAACTGCTGCATGTGCCGTTCCGCGGCGCAGGCCCGGCCTTGACCGCGCTGCTCAGCGGTACCGTGCAGGCCATCGCGGCAGCACCCGGCACGCTGAAGCCGCAGGTCGATGACGGCAAGCTGCGCGTGCTCGGCAATTGCGGCGCGCAGCGCGTCGCGAGCTTTCCTGACGTGCCGACCTTCCAGGAGCTCGGCTACAAGGATGTCGAGATGTATATCTGGGCCGGGTTGTTTGCGCAGAGCTCCCTTCCTGCGCCGATCGCGAGCCGTCTGCGCGAGGCGATGGCACAGGTGATGTCGAGCCCTGACGTGCTCAAGACCTTCGATGCCTCGGGAAGCCTCGTCGCCTATCAGGATGCGCCGGCGTTCTCCGATTTCGTGGCGACCGACAGCGCGCGGCTGATCGCAGCGGTCCAGAAGATCGGCCGGGTCGAGTAGGTTCCGGGGGAGTTTTCACATTTTTTTGTTGGGCCAGAACCTGACTGCGTCTCATTGATTGAAGACAAATCGAGAGATTCGAGAAGGAATTGGGACCATGCGAACAGAGCGGATTGCGCTGGGTGTGGCGCTTGCGATTGGCGGCATCGTCGCGCAGAGCGTTGCGTCCGCCGAAGAATATCGCGGAACCATGGAGCAGCAGATGGCCTGCACACCGGATGTCTGGCGCCTGTGCAGCGATCAGATTCCGGACGTGAGCCGCATCACCGCTTGCCTGCGGCAGAACACGCCGCAGCTCTCCAGCGGCTGCCGTGCGGTGTTCCAGTCCAACAATCAGATGCCGCAGCAGCCGCAGCCGGTCCCGCGCAATCGAGCTGCACCGCAGCCTCGCTACAACAATGTGCCACCGCCGCCTCCGCAGGCGCAGCCGCGGCCTTATGACGATGACGACGATTAGTGCTACCTAGGGCATGCTCCGGAAAGGCGAGCAGCGGCCAACGCGAAGACGCGGTCGCACCGCCTCGCTCAGCGCTCCCCCTTGCTGTCCGACTCAGGCCGATGTCCGAGCGCTGTCCGCATGAGGACACCGAAGAGTATTGCTGCGACTGGCCAATGGAACCAGATCTTGTGCGGGTTCGTGAAAAGATTGATCAGAATCAGAAAGCTCGAGACCGTAAGAGCCGCTGCAACCGGGCGGGGCAGCTTTGCCAGCCAACCCGAGACGACACCCATCCACGAAGATGGCTCGTGCCTGTCGGCCATCCGCAGCTGACCTGCTTCCTCCCAGCGAGTTGGGCTTTCGTTGACCGCGAAGCTCCCTTGCCCGGCGGGTCGGCCGCTCATGGTCACCCGATAGCTGGTGAGGGGAGCGATGTTCTTCATGGGTCGCTGTCCGAGACAGTCGAAGCCAACGGATAGTTTGTTGTGCACCTGATCGTAGACGGAGCTCGAGATTACGACACCGCCGGGGTCGGCGAGCTCTTGCAGCCGCGACGCGATATTGACCCCGTCACCATAGATGTCGGAACCATCAACCATCACATCGCCGAGGTTGATGCCGATGCGAAACCGCATCGGGTTCGCGTCAGGCGGGTCCGAATCCTGATTGGAAATTTCCTGCTGAATCTCGACCGCGCATTGCACGGCCTCGACCACGCTGGCGAACTCGGCGATCACAGCGTCGCCCCAGGTATTCACGATGCGACCGTCATGACGCTCCACCAATCCCGCAATGGCAGTGCGGTAACGGCGAAGCGTTTCCAGCGTCCTCGTCTCGTCCGCCTCCATGAGGCGGGAATAGCCGTACACATCAGCGCACAGCACGGTGGTCAGTCGTCGTTTCACCTTGTCGTCGGTCATGGTCCCTATCGTAGCCTTCCTGACCGGCAAATGCATCAGGCATCGCACGACATCGTCGATCTCTGGTCATCCGGACTTTGCGCGGCGCTTGCCTCGTCCGCTGCTTTTTACCAGTCTGAGACATGGATGGCGCGGAACGTGGGCACTTTGGCGAAGCCCCCGCACCGAGCACAGCTAGATTGCCGTCCTCGCGCCCGGCATGCACAGCCTGATGGCGACGCCTGCCGACCGCCGGTCGGGGCCACGTGAAAAATTCATCCCAGCCAAGGAGATATCCATGACAAGCGAGGTCAGGCCGCCCACGCTGCATCACGTCAACCTGAAGACCACGCGTCTGCAGGAGATGATCGACTGGTATGGCACAGTCATCGGATCAAAGCCGAACTTCCAGTTTCCGGGCGGTGCCTGGCTCACCAACGACGGCGCCAATCATCGCATCGCGTTGCTGACATCGTCCAGGATGAGCGACGATCCGGACAAGCTGGTGCACACCGGGATGCACCACATCGCGTTCGAATATGCGAATTTCGACGACCTGCTCGATACGTACGCGCGGCTGCTCGAGCTCGGTATCAAGCCGCACATGTCGCTCGATCACGGCGTCACGACGTCGTTCTATTACGTCGATCCGGACGGCAACAGCGTCGAGCTGCAATACGACAATTTCGACGACTGGAACAAGTCGTCAGAGTGGATGCGAACCTCGAAGGAATTTGCGAGCAATCCGATCGGCGTGCCGGTCGATCCGTCCAAGATGGTTGTAGCCCGCAACGGTGGAGCGTCCCGTGACGACCTGCATCGCCGCGCCTTTGCCGGCGAATTTCCGCCGTCCGAGCCCCTCGATCCGCGTATGCCGCTGGATTGACGATGGCCCGACTTAAGGTCTGTGCTCGCAGACGAGACCGTCATAACCGTGCAACGAATTGCCGTCAGCCAAGTTGATTGTGGTCGGAAGCTGTGGATCGGAGGAATGTCATGTCCATGACCAAAATTCCTGCTGCACTTTTCGTGATTGGCGCAATATTGCTCGGCGTACCTGCAATGGCTGCTCCGGCCACTCCTTTGTCCGGCGCCGTCAGGTCGATGGTGCAGGAGAGCGACCTGGTGCAAGCGCGTTTCGGCTGGGGGCACTGGCACTGGGGCTGGGGCCATTCGCATCGTGTAGGCTATCGCTGCCGTCCCTACTGCGGCTGGGGCGGCTAGTACACGTGCCCGAGTTACGGCCTGTGCTCACAAACGTCGACCCATTCGGCCGCGGTCAGCTCGGCCATCCGCTCGGGCGTGATGCGGACCGCGCTGTGGGTCGAGCCTGCGGCCGGTACCACGACGTCGTACGCCTTCAGCGAGATGTCGCAATAGACCGGCAGCGGTGATTTCAGGCCGAACGGGCAGACGCCGCCGACCTCATGGCCGGTGATCTCGGCGACCTCTTCCAGCCCCAGCATCTTCGGCTTGCCGCCGAAGGCAGCCTTGACCTTCTTGTTGTCCATGCGCGAGGTGCCGGCCGCGACGATCAGGATCACGCGCTCGCCGACGCGCAGGGACAGCGTCTTGGCGATCATACCGGGCTCGACGCCATAGGCTTCGGCGGCCAGCGTCACGGTCGCCGAGCTGATCGGGGATTCCATCACTGTGATGTCGGGGGCTTTCTCGGCGAAGAAGGCGCGAACGGATTCCAGGCTCATTCCAGTCAGCTCATCGAGGACTTACGGGCGGGCAGCGATTGCGGGCAGCTCCGAAAGCGAACGGACACGATAATCCGGCGCAAAGCCGAGCTCGTCCATCTGGGTGCGGATCGCCTTGAACATCGTCAGCGGTGCCACGAGTTCGTTCTCGACGCAAGCCAGCGCCATGGCCTCCGGCGTCACGCGTTCGATCCAGGCGACGTTGAGCCCGAACGATTTTGCGCCCGCCACGTCCCAGGGATTGGAGGAGACAAACAGCACCTCGTCCGGCTTCGTGCCGAGCTCCTCGCCGATCAACGTGTAGGCTTCCGGGCTCGGCTTGAAGATCTTCTTCGCATCGACGCTGATCGTGGCATCGAGCAGGCGGTCGAGGCCGGAGTTGCGCACCAGCGCATTCAGCATATCCGGGCTGCCATTGGAGAGGATGGCAAGCTGTCGCGGCTTCAGCGCCGCGAGTGCTGCGGTCGCGTCGGAATAGAGATCGAGATGCAGATACTTTTCGATGACGCGCTCGAAGGCCTCGTTCTCGTAGGCAAGCCCGAGCGCGCGCAGCGTATAGGCCAGCGAGTCGCGCGTGACGGCAGAAAAATCCTGGTAGCGCCGCATCAGCGAGCGCAACCAGGTGTATTCGAGCTGCTTGATCCGCCAGACCTGCGTGATGATCTCGCCATAGCCCGGAAATGCGTCCTCGGTGATCTCCGCGACCGACTGGATGTCGTAGAGCGTTCCGTAAGCATCGAAGACGACGGCTTTGAGGCTCATTTGGCTCGCTCCTTTGGGATCTTTGCGGGGGCGCACGGACAATACCGAAACGGCCCGGTGCGCGACAAGATCGGAACCTTCTTCAAAAAATCGTCACCCCGTCGACCTCTCGCAGCAGATTGACACTGTCGCCGGCAGGCGTTTAATTCGGGGCTCGGGGATTTGCGATCTCCCCGCGAGGCGACATGCCCAAGTATCGCGTCCTGGTCACCAAGGACGCCGCATGTCTTCTTTCATCTCGATCTCATCAGAGAAATTGTCCCGTCAATTGGTGCCGCCAGAGCGCCGGCTCTCGTCGATGTCTGTATCGACGAGGACCGCGCGGTCTATTTGCGCACTCGACAAGACGGCGAGCACCAAGAGCTAGCGAGCACACGGGGCACGTTGGGGACGACGATCAAGTGGAGGACTCCATGACCACGAATACCGACCGCCGAGACTTCATCAGGGGCGTGGGCGCCGCCGCGGCATCGACCGCAATACTCGCGGGGACGCAAGCCCTTGCGCAAGCCAATCAGCCAACAGGAGCCAAGCCAATGACATACCAGCCCAAGCCGATGCCGTTCGATCCGAAATCCATTGCCGGCATCTCGGAGAAGGTGCTCGTCAGCCACTACGAGAACAACTATGTCGGCGCCGTAAAGCGACTCAACGCGATCGGAACGCAACTCGCCGAGCTCGACTTCGCGAAAGCTCCGAACTTCGTCATCAACGGCCTGAAGCGCGAGGAACTCGTCGCGTCAAACTCGATGATCCTCCATGAAATCTATTTCGACGGGCTCGGCGGTGCCGGCAAGCCGGGCACACCACTTGCCGACGCGATCGCGCGCGATTTCGGCAGCATGGAGCGGTGGCGCGCGGAGTTCTCCGCCATGGGCAAGGCCGAAGGCGGCGGCTCCGGCTGGGTGATTCTTTCTTACTCGCCGCGCGACAAGCGGCTGGTCAATCAGTGGGCCGCCGACCACACGACGACGCTGGCCGGCGGACGCCCCGTGCTGGTGCTCGACATGTATGAGCACGCCTATCACATGGATTATGGCGCCGCGGCCGCGAAATATGTCGACATCTACATGGAAGCGATCAAATGGGACAACGCTGCAACACTGTACGATCAATACAGGCGGGAAGCTTAGACGTCGTGCAAAAAATGAGCGTAGCGCTGTTGGGGGCGGCGTTGTTCCTGTTGTTGGTGGAAGGAAACGCGATGGCAGATACTGTAAATTTTGACAACGCAGCAACCGGCGCAGCGCCCGAAGGCTGGACTCTGACGATGACGGGTCGTGGCCAGCCCAAATGGACGGTCGAGGTGGAGTCAACGGCGCCAAGCAAGCCGAACGTCCTGAAACAATCCGGTCAGGCGACGTTTCCAGTGGCGCTCAGGAACGGCACCAGCATCCTGGACGGGTTCGTCGAGGTCAAGTTCAAGGCGATCGCAGGCTCCGAGGATCGTGCGGCTGGTATTGTCTGGCGCGCAAAGGATGCCGACAATTACTATGTCAAGGGTGTTCGCAGCGCGCTCGATATCGTCGGCCGGAAAGGCGGCTATGGCGTCAAGGTATCGGTGCCATCAGGTCAATGGCATTCCCTACGTTGCGAATTCGCGGGAAAGCTATTCAAGGTGACGTATGACGGCAGGCCGATGTTCGAGGTCGCGGACGAATCGATCAGGGACGCCGGCATGATCGGCTTGTGGACCAAGGCCGACAGTGTCACCGTATTCGACGACCTGACATACGGAGCGCTGAACTAGGTTGACGTCGGCGTCGACCCGCTCGCGTCGGAGAAACCATGCTCGCTCGAACTCTGCTTGCGGCCACCGTCCTGTTGATGCTCGCGCACCCGGCAGGCGCAGGAGCCGCTCGCGACCTACAAATCCCTGAGTCCCGAGCTGGCGCTTGATCTGGCCCTAGCATCGCTTGGCGATTGCCGATCACGCCGGCAAAGCGCATACAAGCAAAACCGCTAGGCCGGCAAAGACGGCAGCAAGCTCACAGTGATTCTTCTATCCGAACAGTTTGAGGAGCGGACGGTTCAATTGCAGTTTGTGCGAGAGCCCCCGACGGGCTTCTTGTCGCTCTCCGAGGAAACGCAGACGCTACTTAGGTCGCCATCAGGAGGTGGCACTTGATCTGCCAATACGAAGCTACCTGATGCGCCGGCCGGCATTCTGAGCTTCCTGGTGATTTTGAATTTGTCCGGCTGCGTATAGGGTTGAAAATCACCAAAATTGATTCTGACTCCGCGCGACATTCCGGTAATCCTGAGGTCCCCCGCGTCGACCAAGGTCGCCAGCCCCGCACTTCCCGGCAAGACTGAATAGTTTTTCACTGGCACACCCGACACGACCGATCCCAGGTCGATTTGCGCAATTCCAAGGGGGTAATCGCCCAAAACGTTGCGCCACAGCAATTCGCCCAGCCCTTCCTTCGGCAACTGGATCGTGTTGCGAACTGCCCGATCCGGAAAATGCCGCAGCCCCGGTACGCTGAACGTTCCCGCACTGTGCTTTCCGCCAATCTCATCCGCGGGCCGTCCGAACAACAGCGTAGCTGTTTCCTGCGCGCTGCCGTCCTTCAAGGTCGTCTCCGTGGGTGGGATCAGGCATCCCGTGTAGGCGGTGAACCGTATCTTGTCGCGCGGCATCCCCATCACGCCGACAAGAGGCCTGCCACGGGGTTGAGGCCCAATAGCACCGCCTGCGGGACTGCGGCCGGCGTCTCCGGCTTTTTCGGCGGCGGTGTCCGCATGAGCAACGACACCGATAATGCGTTCGGTCGCACCTATGACATCCCAGATGGTCGCCCCATCGCTCGCCAAGGCCAGGTAAAGCGGCTCAGGCCCCGGAGTAACTTCGACGGTCACTACTGAAGTCACCCGGTCCTGGCTCCCAACCCAGGCGTTCGATAGCGCTCTGCCTTCTCTGGCACCGACAACCACCAGGCGCGCGTCGCGCGGTGGGTTGGGCACATTGCATCCAGCCACTGCCGCTTCAAGCCGCTGCTTGCGAATCTCGGCTTCACGCGCGCGCTGTATCGCCTGCCGGGCTTCGTTTAGCCGCTTGCCGAATTCCAGGGCCTCACTGGCGGAGACGCGACCATCGCGGTCCTGGTCCGCCGAATCGAACTGCTCGCGAACGGTTGCCTCGTACTCCGCGAGAGAGACGACCCCGTCCCCATTCGCGTCGAGCGTCATCGGAACAAGTTGGGTGGCGCTTTGCTGCCAGGCGATGCTCGCTTGCGTCGCTTGTCTGGCTCCCTCTTGCTGGATTTCGGCGGTACTGATGACGCCGTCATGGTCGGTATCCGGTTTGAGTAGATCGTAGACGAGCTTGTCGAGCTGCGTACGAACCTGCTGAGGTGTCGGTTCGAGCTGTACACCGTTGACATGGATCATCTGACGCGCACGCGGCTTCATCGCTGCGGTAATTTCCTCCGTTGTGACGGAGCCGTCGCCATCAAGGTCGTAGGTCAGGATCTGCGCGACGGCCTGCGATCGCCGCTGGGCCACCGAGATTCTGCGTAGATCTTCGATCCCCTGCGCGCTGACGCCACGTTCATCTGGGTTGCTCTGAAAAAACGCGATTAGCATCTGCGACCTGACTTGATCCCAGGTCGCCTCTGTGCGGATGGAACTGCTCATCCGGGCGATGATCCAGTCGTTATCGGCGGAAGCCGGCGTCGCCAGCACGCCCAGGCACGTCGCAAGCAAGCCGAAAAGGCAGGTCCTTTTCTGGGACAACGGGCCAACAACAGCTTTGACGAATGTTGTAATAGTTCCGGTCACAAGGCGTCTCACGTGTTGATTCTGAAAGTAGGAAGCTAAATTTCTATGACGACGCTATGCTGCCATCTTGCCGCATCGTCTCCACCGACGAGCACCAGTGCAGAGTGGCAACGACTTTGTATGACATGAACATTCGGGCATCTTCATGAGATGCACGCTAAGCGCGAGGCGTTAGCCAAGCCCGGCACCATTCAATAAAGTTTTACGGAAGCAATGGCCATGTTCGGACCAAGCCGGGCTCAGGGCGAGCTTCGCCAAACGCGCTGCTATCGGGGGCCGCAACAGACCTCGGATGAAGATCTCATCACGCTTTAGACTAGATCCCCAGAATCTCGCGCGCGTTGGCCTTACATCGATCTAAGAAGGAAACGCGCATAGGCGCATTCCGCGGGTGGCGAACTACAGCTTCACGACGACCTTGCCGAAATGTGAGCCGCTCCGCAGGTGAGCATAGGCTTCGGGGACCTCGTCGAAGCCGTAGACCCGATCGACAATGGGGTGAATGGCATGGTCGGTCAGGAAGCGATTCATCGCGGCGAAATGTGCGACCGATCCGACGGTGACACCGATGATGTCGGCATTCTCCCACTGGAGGCGCGCGAGGTCGGGCTTTGGGCCGAACCCGGTCAAGACACCGATTTGAATGATCTTGCCGCCTGAAGCGACCGATCGCAGCGATCGGTCATAGGTACCGGGACCGCCGAGTTCGAGGATATGACTGGCGCCTGCGCCATCCGTCGCCTTCATCAGGGCGACATCCCAGTCGGGCGTGTCGCGGTAGTTGATGAGAATCGAACCGCCCAGCGCCTTGGCACGGGCAAGCTTTTCGTCCGAGGAGGAGATCACAATCGCGCGCGCTCCCAGCGCCGCTGCGAATTGAAGTCCGAACAGCGCGACGCCACCCGTTCCGTGGACGAGCAGCGTGTCGCCCTGGCCCATTCCGCCGCGTGCGATCAGGCCGTGCCAGGCCGTGACGCCGGCACAAGGCAAGGTCGCTGCTTCGACCGCGGACAGATGTGCCGGCACGGCGACGAGCGCGGTTGCCGGCAGCACGACATACTCTGCCAGCATGCCGTCCGTCTTGTCGCCGCCGAGAGATGACGCAACGTAGCTGGCCTTGAAAGGCCCGGAGACCCAATCGCGAAAGAACGACGCGGCAACGCGGTCGCCCACCTGCCATTGCAGGACGTCGGCGCCGATAGCGTCAATGACGCCTGCGCCGTCGCTGAGCGGCACGCGGCCGTCGAGCCCGCCTTGGCCCGCCCGGTCGAGGATGAGGAGGTCGCGGTAGTTGAGACTGGCCGCTTCGACACGGATGCGAACTTCTCCGTCAGCGGGCTCAGGTTTGCCGAGATCGACGCGCACAAGGCGGTCGCGACCGGCATGGCCATTCAAATGGTAGGCTTTCATCGTTGCACCCTTCACAAGCGGCATGACTTGGATGAGCGCAGTCTGTAGGGTCTGACAGCGCTGTCAGGGTCAAGGGGTTTTCAGATGAAAATTGGCGAACTCTCCCGGAGGACGGGAGTCAGCGTCCGGATGCTGCGTTATTACGAAGGCGAAGGACTGCTGGCGCCGCAGCGGACCGGCTCCGGTTATCGCGACTATGGCCCGGCGGAAGAGGAGACGGTTCGGCGGATCAAAATGCTTGGCTCAGCCGGGATGACGCTCGAGACGATCCAGCAATTGCTTCCGTGCGTGCGGAACAACGATCCAGCCTTCACGCCGTGCAACGAGTTGCGAAGAATATTGGCCCAGCAGGTCGGCCTGATCGACGAACGCATCGAGACACTCAGCCAGAGCCGGACGATCCTGGCCGGCTATCTGGCAAGCGTGAACTGATCGCGCTGACGCGCCAACGTCCGCCCTTGGCTGTGGGCGGACGTCGCGAGGACGCGACTAGATCCCGAGCAGCTTGCGCGCGTTGGCCTTCAGCACCTTCGGCCGGATCTCGTCGCGGATCTCGATCTTGGCAAAATCCGACAGCCAGCGGTCCGGCGTGATCACCGGCCAGTCCGAGCCGAACAGCATCTTGTCCTGCAGGATCGAGTTGATGTAGCGCACCAGGATCGGCGGGAAATATTTCGGCGACCAGCCGGACAGATCGATGTAGACGTTCGGCTTGTGGGTCGCGACCGACAGCGCCTCTTCCTGCCAGGGGAAGGAGGGGTGGGCGAGGATGATCTTGAGGTCGGGGAAGTCAGCCGCGACGTCGTCCATGTACATCGGGTTGGAATATTTCAGCCGCATGCCCATGCCGCCCGGCATGCCCGAGCCGACGCCGGTCTGTCCGGTGTGGAACAGCGCGATCGCGCCGCCATTGTTGATCTCTTCGTAGAGCGGATAGGCCATGCGGTCGTTGGCGTAGAAGCCCTGCATGGTCGGATGGAATTTGAAGCCGCGCACCCCGTATTCCTCGATCAGCTTGCGCGCCTCCCGTACGCCGAGCTTGCCCTTGTGCGGGTCGATCGAGACGAAGGGGATGAGGACGTCGAGATGGTCGGAGGCGATCTCCAGCATCTCTTCATTCTTGTAGCGGCGGAAGCCGGTCTCGCGCTCGGCATCGACCGGGAAGATCACGGCGGCGATGTTCTTGGAGCGATAGTAGGCCGCGGTCTCCGGCACGGTCGGCGGATGCTTGTGCGGCGACTTGAAGTAGTCGGCCATCTGCGCCTGGAAATCGTCATAGCCGTCGTCGGGATGGGTGCCGCAGGGTTCTTCGGCATGGGTGTGGATGTCGATGGCGACGACATCGTCGATGTTCGGCAGCTTCAGCTTTGGCATTGGTGTCCTCCCGACGGGTTGCCAAATTGATTATATGATATAACGAATTTGGCAAGCGAACCTTCGCTGAGGGCGTGGACAGATCGGGCCGATCCGGCCGTTTCTACTGTGCATGGGGTTGTTTTCACGAATTTGCCGGTTCGGAACCGGGCGGTTAACATTGACATGACCTCCCGCCATGCCTTAAGAACCGCCCCGTCCCGGGCGGTCGGTCCGCCAGCGGGAAAGATCTCATTTTGCCACATTCGCGCGTGCCGAAACGGTAGTGCCGAACACGGCCTTTCGAACGTTCAGGATTCTGCCATGAAGGTCCGTAACTCGTTGAAGTCGCTGCGCGGTCGCCATCGCGCCAACCGCCTGGTCCGCCGCAAGGGCCGGGTCTATGTGATCAACAAGGTGCAGCGCCGCTTCAAGGCTCGCCAGGGCTGATCTCTGCCCTGCCGGACGCCGAGCGCGCCCCGCAAGACCACGGTCTCACACGAGTTTGACGCCGCCCTGCTTTGCAAGGGCGGCTTTACGCGTTTAGACTTTGATGATGGCAGTGAGATTCCCTTTCGCGCGTACGCTGTGTCTGGCCCTGGTTCTCGGAGGCGCCAGCCTCTCGCCGGCGCTGGCGCAGGATGATCCGGCCCCGCCGGCGAAGCAGCAGAAGAAGCTGCCGGAGGCGCCAGCCAAGCTGCCCAAGGTCGAGCGCACCAAGAACCTCGATTTCCTGTTCGGCGCGCTGAAGGCCGCTCCTGACGAAGACAGCGCCAAGCATGTCGAGGCGCGGATCTGGGCGATCTGGCTCCAGACCCCGAGCGACACCGCAGCGTTGTTGATGGCGCGGGCCAAGGCCGCCGTCGATGCGAAGAAGATCGAGGTCGCGATCAAGCTGCTGGATTCGGTCATCAAGCTCAGGCCCGACTACATCGAAGCCTGGAACCGGCGCGCCACGCTCTATTACATGCAGAACGATTATGCCCGCTCGCTCGCCGACATCCGCGAGGTGCTGACCCGCGAGCCCCGTCATTTCGGTGCGCTCGCAGGGCTCGGTATGATCATGCAGGACGTCGGCGACGAGAAGCGCGCGCTCGAGGCCTATCGCAAGGCGCTCGCCGTCAATCCGCACCTCGAGAAGATTCCCGATCAGGTGAAGGCTTTGACCGAGAAGGTCGAAGGCCGCGACATCTAGCCGATAACTCGATCATCTTTCGAGCGGTTGCGGCGCGTGGCGATTAACCACGATCGGAGGCGCAATCTCGCAAGGACTATTGTCGCCGCCGCCGCAGGTCTACCTGCATGGCAGGAGCAAAAGCCATGAAGCGTTTGATCTTTGCTTGCAGCTTGCTGTTGGCGTCGGGAACGATGAGCCTCGCCGACGGACTGTTCTGGGTGGTCGGCAATCGCGCCACCGGCAAATGCAACATCGTGACCAGCAATCCGGTCATCGACGGCGACATCTGGTTCGGCGACGGTCCTTACAAATCCAAGGACGATGCCAAGCTTGCACGCTCGACCATCCGCGCCTGTCCCGCGCTCACGCCCGAGGAGCAAAAGGCCGAGGACGGCGCGGGCTGAACCAGCTCAGGCTGCCGCCGTCGGGCGCTCCCTGGTCCAATAGCTCGCCGGCGAGGGCGCCGCGGGAATCAACCTCGCGCCGGGCTTGCCCGCCATCTGCATCGTGATCTCGCAAATGTCCTGCACCGAGCGCTGCATGGAGAGGCGTGGATAGGTCTCGGCGAGCGTCGCGGCGGTCGCCGCCTGCGCAGCCCGGGGATCATCGAGCACGGCCTCGACGGCTGCGGCAATACTGTCGGCGTCGTGGCCGAAGCCGAAGCGGGAGAGGCGCGGGAAATTCGCCTGCGAAAATCTGTTGGCATCGAAGATCGGCACGGTCGAGGCGCCGAGCGCGAAGAACACGCGGTCATGCACCGAGAGATCGACATTGGGATTGAGCGAGGCCGCGCCGAGATAGGTTCCGAGCGTTTCGCGCAGCGTGTCGAACGGCATGGCGCCGAGGAAACGGGCGTGACGCGTCTCCGCGCCAAAATCCTCCCAGCCGCCGATGAAATCCACCGGGTATTTGGACAGCACGGCACCAACCTCGCGGGTGCGTACCGCCCGCGTGTAATTGTCGAGGCGGGTCAGGATCGCATTGAAGACGTCACCGCCGGGTGTGAGATGGACGAGATGCTCGGCAGCCACGTTGCAGATGATCTCGGGAAAGGCGGAGCAGGTCTTGCCACGCGCAGCAGCGATCGCATCGAACAGGATGGTGAACAGTTTTGGTGGCAACGCCTTGCGCCAGGAGCGCTCGAGTTTGGCCGGATTCCAGTCGGACTTGGCGAAGACGATCCGGCCGTTGCGCTTGTCGGCCGGCAGGGCGCCGAAGAGGCCGGGATCGGGAATGCCGATATGAGCCCCGAACGCCGCGCCATTGGCGTGCAGATGGTCACGGTTGAACGCGGCATGATCCGGAAACACGTAGCCGTGGACGACGTAGGGACTGTCCAGCCGATGGCGGCGCACGAAATAGGAGGGGTGATCACAGTTCCAGTTGAACACGGGGATCTGCGCCGCGTCCCAGAGCAGCTTGCCTTCCTTGGCGTAGATCTCGAGGCCGATTCCCGACATCACGAGTGCCATCATCTCGTCGCGCCGCGGCAGCAGGGCTTCCATCCGTGCCGGCGTATCGGGTGCCTCCAGATCGAGGATCTTCACCTCATGGCCGAGCCGGTCGAGCTCGGCCCCCGCCATCAAGAGGATGCCGCGAACCGATTGATAGGCGCTGTTGGTCGCTGACAGGATGCAGATCAAGGCCATGGTCGACGATCTCCGAGCAATGGCGTCGCCCGGCTTGTCGATCGCACCGCCGCCGCGCCCTGACCTTTGAACGATCCGGGGTGCCCGTCCCGGGCTCACGAATTGTTGACGCGGCGCGCAATTATTCCGCCTGAGCCAACGTTCCTCGCCGTTGAAGCCTCGTCGGCCGCGGATTTGTGCGCTTGCGACGCCGACAGGGTGGGGAACGCATGCAGCTTGATGGCTTCGACGTCGTGGTTGTGGGCGCTGGCTTCTTCGGCGCGACCATCGCCGAGCGGGTGGCAAACGAGCTCGGGCGAAAAGTCTGTGTGGTCGACCGGCGCGCTCATATCGGCGGCAACGCCTATTCGGAGATTGATCCCGACAGCGGCATCGAGGTGCATCGCTACGGCACGCATATCTTTCACACCAACTCGGACACGGTCTGGCGCTATCTGCAGCGCTTCACCGAATTCACCAGCTACCGGCACCGCGTCTTCACGGTGGCGCGCGGGCGGCTCTACTCCATGCCGATCAATCTCGCGACCATCTCGGCCGCGTTCGGCCGCGCCATGACGCCGCAAGAGGCGAAGCTCGTGATTGCGGCCGAGGCCGACGACCATGTTCACGCCCATGTACACGTCCATGGCGCGAGCGTCGCCCAGAACCTGGAGGACAAGGCGATCGCCTCCGTCGGCCGTACCCTCTACGACCTTCTCATCCGCGGCTATACGCAGAAGCAGTGGCAGACCGAGCCGAGCGAGCTCTCGGCCGATATCATCGGTCGCCTGCCGGTGCGGCTCAATTTCGACGACCGCTATTTCGCCGATCGCTACGAGGGCATGCCGGTCGACGGCTACACCGCGATTTTCCAGCGCATGCTCAAGTCACCGAATATCGAGCTCCGTCTCGGCGTCGATTATTTCGATATCGCCGACCAGATCCGCCCCGATCAGCTCGTGATCTATACCGGGCCGATCGACCGCTTCTTCCGCTATCGCTGTGGCGAGCTCGGCTGGCGCACCGTCGACTTCGCTCGCGAGGTGCATGACGTCGACGACTTCCAGGGCACTTCGGTGATCAACTACGCCGATGCGGACGTGCCGTTCACCCGAATCCACGAATTCAGGCATCTGCATCCCGAGCGCGACTATCGGGAGCCGAAGACCACGATCTATCGCGAATATTCCCGCTTTGCCGGCCGCGACGACGAACCCTACTACCCGATCAACACCACCGCCGACCGGGCCATTCTGTCCGGTTACCGCATGATGATGGAGAAGCGTCCGAACGTCATCTTCGGCGGCCGCCTCGGCTCCTACAAATATCTCGATATGCACCAGGCGATCGGTGCGGCCCTCAAGACCTTCGAGAACGAGGTTACGACGTTCCTGGCGGGCCGAGAGCTGCCGTCACCTGCTGCGATGGCGGGCTGAGCGGACCGAGTTCACGCGGGACGGAACGACGGCGCTCATCCGGCTAACGGAGACCGGTTCGGCTAGTGCAGGACGCTGCCGCCGCGTTCCGCAAGACCATGGTCGGCGACTGCGGCATAGGCCTTTGCGAGTTCCGTCTCGAGATGCTCGTTGATCAGGAGCAACGCCCGCACGGCCCCGCGCAGGTCGCCGTTGCAGCTCGCGACGATCTCGTCGATTGCAGTATCGTTCGATCTCAAGCTCATCGAAAAATCCTCCGGTTCAAACCAGGACAATCTTGCCGGTCTTTCCTGCATCCCCTGAGGTTGCTGCGAGGAGGATCGGCGCCCACCCGCGTCTAGAGACGGAACCGACCGTGGCGATTATAAGGAAGCTGCGATGACGACTGCATGAAGCTGGTCTGGGGCTTGTGAGGCGCCGCATATAGCTATTGATTCCATTGAGTTTTTTAGCTCAGTAGTTATGCACATATCCACAGGCTGGCGTTTCCGGTGGAAGTGCTGAGCTGCCTTGCGCGAAACTGCCGCCCGCCTAACCCGTAACTGCGATGTGCCCTGGATTGCCCGGACTCTCTCCATGATCGTGATGTCAGCGGTGACGGCGCTGGTGCTGCTGGCGCTGGTCACGCAGGCCGGAATTGTCGCCGTGCAGCGCGCCTATCCGCCGCAGGGCCGGATGATCGAGGTCGATGGCGCTGTGCTCCACGTCGTCGACATCGGCCCGCGCAATGCCGGCCTGCCGATCGTGATGCTGCATGGCGCGAGCTCCAACCTCGAAGTGATGCGGCATCCGCTTGGCGAGCTCCTGGCGAAGCAGCATCGCGTCATCCTGATCGACCGTCCCGGCCACGGCTGGAGCACGCGCGCGCGACGGCAGGATTCGACGCCGGACATCCAGGCGCGGATGATCGACGCGGCGCTCGGCAAGCTCGGGGTCGATCGTGCGGTCTTCGTCGTGCATTCCTGGAGCGGCGCGCTTGGCGCGCGGCTGGCGCTCGATCATGCGAGCCGCGTCGCCGGCCTCGTGATGCTGGCGCCGGTGACCCATCCCTGGCGCGGCGGCGTCGGCCGCTACAACGAGATCATCGCAACGCCGGTGATCGGCCCGCTGCTCGCCTATACCGTCACGTTGCCACTGGGCTATTTCGTCGCCGAGTCCGGCGCGCGCAACGTCTTCCTGCCGCAGACGATGCCGGACGGGTTCGTGAGGGAGTCCGCGACGCCGCTGTTGCTACGTCCGCGCGAATTCATCGCCAATGCCTATGATCTGGTGACGCTGAAGGCGTCGGTGGCCGCACAGGTCGCGCGCTACGACGAGATTAAGCTGCCGGTCACGATCATCGCCGGCGAGCCCGACAAGACGGTGAAGACCGACATCCATGCGCGCCCGTTCGCAGCGACGGTGCCGAACGCAAAGCTGATCGTGCTGCCCGATCTCGGCCACATGGTGCAGAACGCGGTGCCGGATCTCGTGAAGACGGCGATCGAGACGATGATCGGTCAAATAGCCCCGGCGCAGGCGGCCGCCGATTAAAGTAAATCGGAGCCCGGCGGCCACCATTCGTCCGCTTACTGCTTGATCTTCCCGTCCTTGTCGAACTGCGATACGTAGGTCCAGAGATTGTTGATCTCGGTCTCGTTCTTGATGCCGGCGAACGCCATCTTGGTGCCGGGGATCTTGGCCTTCGGATCCTTGATGTATTCCTTGAACAGCGCCTCGTTCCAGGTGATGCCGGAATTCTTGTTCGCATCCGAGTAATTGTAGTCGGGCGCGGTGCCCGACTTGCGGCCGTCGAGGCCGTTGAGCTCGGGGCCGACCTTGTTCTTGGCGCCTTCGCCGATGGCGTGGCAGGCCAGGCATTTGTTGAACGACGATTTGCCGGCCGCGGCATCCTGCGCCATCGCGCTGGTAGCCGTGGCAGTGACGGTGAGGATCATCAGCGCGCCAAAAGTCAGTTTTTTCATAGGGTGCTCTTCGTCTCTTTCCCAGTGGGTCTTATTCGGTCGGCGATCGTCGAACCCTGCCGGTTTTGGCACGGCCCGCTCGGCTTGGACAAGCCACGAAACCATGACAGGTTTCACGATTTCCTACTTGTCCCAGAGCGAACTCGCCGGAAGATCGTTGCTCCGACTCGGGGATGGCCTACCCAAACGGCCGCGGACGTGGTTGATTTGTCGCGACAAATCGATCACGCGGCGTGAGCCGGAAGGATAAATCATGGCCATCATGATGCCTGCGAGCGACCAGGCGGTGCTCGCGCGCCGCGCGGAGATCGTTGCTGCATTGCGCGCAATCGTGCCCGGCGAGGGCGTGATCGATACGCCTGCCGAGATGCGGGCCTATGAGTCCGATGGACTGACCGCCTATCGGCAACCGCCAATGGTCGTGGTGCTGCCCGACACCACTGAGCAGGTCTCGCTCGTCCTGAAATATTGTGCCGCCCACGGCATCAAGGTGGTGCCGCGCGGCTCCGGCACCTCGCTATCCGGCGGCGCGCTGCCGCTGGAGGACGGCGTGCTGCTGGGCCTCGGCAAGTTCAAGCGCATCCGCGACATCGATTTTGACAATCGCGTCGTCGTCACCGAGCCCGGTGTCACCAATCTCGCGATCAGCCAGGCGGTCGCGCATGCCGGCTTCTATTACGCGCCCGATCCGTCCTCGCAGATCGCCTGCTCGATCGGCGGCAATGTCGCGGAAAATTCCGGCGGCGTGCATTGCCTCAAATACGGCATGACCACCAACAACGTGCTCGCTTGCGAGATTGTCCTGATGAGCGGCGAGATTTTGCGCATCGGCGGCAAGTCGGCGGAGAATTCCGGCTATGATCTGATGGGCGTGATCACAGGATCGGAAGGTCTGCTCGGCGTCATCACCGAGATCACCGTGCGCATCCTGCAGAAGCCGGAGACGGCGCGCGCGCTGATGGTCGGCTTTGCGCAGGTCGAGGCGGCCGGCGAATGCGTGGCGCGCATTATCGGCGCCGGCATCATTCCCGGCGGCATGGAGATGATGGACAAGCCCGCGATCCACGCCGCCGAGGCCTTCGTTCATGCCGGCTATCCGCTCGATGTCGAAGCGCTGCTCATCATCGAGCTCGACGGTCCCAAGATCGAGGTCGACGAGCTGATCACGCGCGTCGAGACAATTGCAAATGCTTGCGGTTCGACCACTTGCCAGATCTCGACCTCGGAGGCCGAGCGCAATCTGTTCTGGGCTGGCCGCAAGGCCGCATTCCCGGCGGTCGGTCGCATCTCGCCCGACTATCTCTGCATGGACGGCACCATCCCGCGCGGCGCGCTGCCGAAGGCGCTCGCCCGAATCCGCGAGCTCTCGGAAAAATACCAGCTCGGTTGCGCCAACGTGTTCCACGCTGGCGACGGCAATCTGCATCCGCTGATCCTCTACGATGCCAACAAGCCCGGCGAGATCGAGCGCGCCGAAGCCTTCGGCGCCGACATCCTGCGCGCCTGTGTCGAGTTCGGCGGCGTGCTCACCGGCGAGCATGGCGTCGGCATCGAGAAGCGCGATCTGATGCCCGAGATGTTCACCGAGATCGATCTCAACCAGCAGCAGCGGCTGAAATGCGCCTTCGACGCGCAGGGCCTGCTCAATCCCGGAAAAGTGTTTCCGACGCTGCATCGCTGCGCCGAGCTCGGCCGCATGCATGTCCATGCGGGCAAGGTAGCGTTTCCGGACATCCCGCGGTTTTGACGGCCGGATATCTGGGGCATGGCGGACGTGTCGGTCAATGCCACGAACGAAACGTCGGCCACGCCGGCGGCGCAGTCGCGCCTGCTGTTCGTCGACAACATCCGCTGGTCGATGATCGTTCTCGTGCTGAGCATGCACGCGGCGGACACCTACAGCCCGTTCGGCAATTGGTACTATGTCGACCGGCAGGAGACTGGCTTCGGTACGGCGCTGTTCTTCGGCATCTATCAGAGCTTCCTGCAGGCCTTCTTCATGGCCGCGCTGTTCTTCATCGCCGGTTATTTCGCCGCCGGTGCGTTCGATCGGAAAGGGTTTTCCAGATTTGCGCGTGATCGGCTGATCAGGCTCGGTCTGCCGACCTTGCTCTACATGTTGGTGATCGGCCCGTTGACGCAGTATTTTCTGTCCTGGACCTGGGGCAAGGGCGGTTTCGGCAATCAATGGCTGACTCATCTGAAAGACGGCGAATGGCTTTCCGAGACGGGGCCGATGTGGTTTTGCGCGGTGCTGCTGCTGGTCTCGCTGCTGTATGGTCTGATCCGCCGCACCGGATGGTACGAACCGCAGCTCAAGCTGCACGGCACCGGGATTATCCTGTTTGTTGCGGCGATGGCGGCAACCACTTTTGCCGTTCGCATCGCGATCCATGCCGATGGGTCCGTGCTCAACGTTCATCCCGGCGATCTCCCGCAATACATTCTCATGTTTGCGGCTGGCAGCTTCGGTTATCGCGGCAATTGGATGCTTGGGGTTGCGGAACGTTCCTGCATCCGCTGGGGACTGCTCGCGTTATCCCTCTCGGCGCCGTTGTTCGCAGCGCTCGTGCTGTTCGGTGGCGGACTGCACGGCGACACGGCGCTCTATGCGGGCGGATTCAACTTCGTCAGCGCCGGGAAGTGCCTGTGGGAGGCGCTGGTCTGCGTCGGCATGGGCCTCTTGATACTGGCCGTCTACCGCCGCTATTTCGATACGCAGGGGCCGGTCGCCAAATGGCTCTCGGACAACGCCTTCGGCGTTTACCTGATCCATCCGCCGATCCTGATCGGCTTCGCCCTGCTCCTGCACGCGCTGCCGCTGTTCGCACTCACGAAGGCGCTGCTGCTGACCATGCTGGCCGCGATCGGCAGCCTCGCCGTCTCTGCGTTGATCTTGCGCAAATCGCCGCTGCGCGCGATCATCTAGTCGCGCGACGCCGCGGTCCGGTCCGAACCGCGGCGTGCAAGCTCGTTCCTACAGCATCGCGTACTGCGCGCGCTCACGCTTCGCCAGCAGCGGCAGCGCTTCGCCGGCGATGTAGGTCTTGAAATGCGCGCTCTCCTGGTGCGCCTTGAACGCGGCTTCGTCGCGGAACAGTTCGTAGAACAGAAACTGCGCCGGATTGTCCGTAGCCCGCGAGATCAGGAACAGCTTGACGCCGTCCTCGCGCTGCGCCTCCGGCAGGAAACGGTCGAGGATGCCGGCGATCCTGTCGGCCTCGCCGGGCTTGGCCTCCCATTGCGCGACCACGAGCAGGCCGCCGCCGTCGACGGCATCGCTGATCGATTTCTGTGTTGCATAGTGGTTCATTGTCTTTGCTCCTTGCTCCTGTGCCTGAGATGACGCCGCCGTCCATGGCGAGAGATAGATCGCCAGGACGGCGATCACCGACCTGCGGCTGAACGCTTCACGTGGGCGCGGCGCTGGCCGCGGATGTGTCGATCGCTCCATCTGTGCCTCCATTGGTTCGTCTCGATCGCGATCGCTGCGACCATGTCGCGATGGCCTGCCTGTTGGGTTCGCCGGCGGTCGAAGTGTCGATGTCGTGAACATTTCGATCGTGATCGAAACGTTGCGGCGATGTCCTGTGCGACAAGCAGGATGGGTTTTCGTCACATGCCGGAGCCGGCCATGCCGACCATCGCACGCGAGCTCGCCGACCTGGCGGCCCTGATCGCCGATCCCGGCCGGGCCCTGATCCTGTCGCGACTGATGGACGGACGTGCGCAGACCGCGGGCGAGCTGGCGCTGGTTGCCGGCGTCACGCCGCAGACGGCGAGCTGGCATCTCGGCCGGCTGGTGCAGCACGCGCTTCTGAAAGTCGAGCGACGGGGACCGCGTCGGTTGTACCGGTTGGCCACACCGCTGGTCGCGCAGATCCTGGAGGGCATGATGACGGTTGCCGTGACCGGTCCGCCAAGTTCGCGGCCGCCGGCGCGGATCGATGCCGCGATGCGGCGAGCCCGGACCTGCTACGATCACCTCGCGGGCGAGCTCGGTGTCGCCCTCGCTGACGCGCTGCGGGAGCGCGACTATCTGGTTCTCGACCAGGAGGTTGGCGAGCTGACGGAAGCGGGCACGGCGTTCCTCGGCAGTTTCGGTCTCGATCTCCACCCGTCGGCGCGGCACCGGCGGGTGCTGTGCCGGCCCTGTCTCGACTGGAGCGAACGCCGGCCGCATCTGGCCGGGCGGGCAGGGGCGGCGCTCGCCGAGCTGGCGTTCCAGCGGGACTGGATCCGCCGCCGGCCGCAGGGGCGCTCAGTCGAGATCACCGATGCGGGGCTTGACGCATTTCGTTCCCTATTTGGTGTCCGCATTTGATTTTGGGACCAAATATCGTTACCCGCTAGACGCGTGGATACGCTCAGGGTCAGAGACGCCAAAGACGTCGAAGAGGTGGTGCGCGCGGCGATTGCCAATGAGCAGCCGCTCGAGATCATCGGTCACGGCAGCAAGCGCAGCATCGGGCACGCGATGGCGACCAACGCCGTGCTCGACGTCTCCGCGCTGAACGCGGTCATCTCTTACGAGCCCAATGAATTGATCGTGACGCTCCAGGCCGGCGCGCCGCTGGCCGACGTGCTGTCGCTGATCGATGCCAAGAACCAGCAATTCGCCTTCGAGCCGATGAATACCGCGCCGCTGCTCGGTACGCCCGCGCTCGGGACCATCGGCGGCATGATCGCCGCCGGGCTGGCAGGCCCACGGCGGATCAAGGCGGGCGGGGCACGTGACCATCTTCTGGGCGCACATGCCGTCTCCGGTTTCGGCGACAGCTTCAAGACCGGCGGCAAGGTGGTGAAGAACGTCACGGGTTACGACCTCTGCAAGCTGCTTTCGGGCTCCTGGGGCACGCTGTCGGTGATGACTGAGGTGACGCTGAAGGTGATGCCGAAGCCCGAAGCCGAGCGGACGCTGCTGCTGCGCGGGCTCGACGAGGCCGCCGCCAACAAGGCGATGACCGCGGCGCTCGGCTCGCCCTTCGACGTCTCCGCCGCCGCGCATCTGCCGAAATCGACCTTCCGCGCCAGGACCGATGGGCTTGGCGATATCGCCGGCCAGGGCGAGGCGCTGACGGTGCTGCGGCTCGAGGGCATCACGGCCTCCGCCGCCCATCGCGCCGGCTCGCTCCGTGAATTGCTGGCGCCGTTCGGAACCGCGACCCTGATCGAGGACGCCGCGTCGTCTGCGCTGTGGGCCACCATCCGCGACGTGCTGCCGTTCGCGGCCAGCGGCGCGGTTGGCGCCTGGCCGGTGTGGCGGATCGTCTGTCCGCCAGCTTCGGGCGCGGCGCTCGGCACGCAATTGGCGCGCGAGACCGGGGGCGACGTCATCTACGATTGGGGCGGCGGGCTGATCTGGGCGGCGCTGCCGCCGAAGGCCGACGCGCATGCCCCGGCCGTGCGCCAGCGGACCAATGCGTTCGGCGGGCACGCCACGCTGATCCGGGCCGCCGAGGACGTCAGGCGCAGCGTCGACGTGTTCCATCCGCAAGCCCCGGGTGTCGCCGCCCTGAGCGAACGGGTCCGCGTCGGTTTCGATCCGATGTCCATTTTGAACCGGGGACGGCTGACGCGGGGCACTGCGGCATGAAGACCGAATTCTCACTCGCGCAGCTCGCCGACCCCGACATCGCGGAAGCCGACAAGATCCTGCGCGCCTGCGTTCATTGCGGCTTTTGCACTGCGACCTGCCCGACCTATGTGCTGCTCGGCGACGAGCTCGATAGCCCGCGCGGCCGCATCTATCTGATCAAGGAGATGCTGGAGAAGGACCAGGCCCCGACGGCCGAGGTGGTCAAGCATGTCGACCGCTGCCTGTCGTGCCTGGCCTGCACGACGACCTGCCCCTCCGGGGTGAACTACATGCACCTCGTCGATCAGGCCCGTGTCAGGATCGAGCAGCGCTATCAGCGGCCGCTCGCCGAGCGGCTGTTGCGCCAGGTGCTGGCCTTCGTCCTGCCCGATCCGCGGCGGTTTCGCATCAGCATGCGGCTGGCACAGCTGGCCCGGCCCTTTGCCGTCTTCCTGCCGACCCCGCGGCCCTCGGCCACGCCCGGCCTGATCCAGCGCCTCAAGGCGATGCTGGCGCTGGCCCCAGGCCGGCTGCCGGCCCCGGGCGCGCTTCCGGGCAGCGTGTTCGCAGCGCTTGGCAAGAAGCGCGGTCGGGTCGCGCTGCTCCAGGGCTGCGCCCAGCAGGTGCTGGCGCCGCGCATCAATCAGGCCGCTATCAGCCTGCTGACCCGTCACGGCATCGAGGTCGTTCTGGTCAGGGACGAGCAATGCTGCGGCGCGCTCACCCATCACCTCGGTCTCGACGATGACGCGCTGGGCCGGGCCCGCGCCAACATCACGGCGTGGCAGAGGGAAGCGGCCGGCGAGGGGCTCGACGCCATCCTGGTGACGGCGTCCGGCTGCGGCACGGTGATCAAGGACTACGGCTATCTGCTGCGCGAGGACGGCGCGTTCGCAGCCGATGCGGCGAAGGTGTCCGCACTTGCGAAGGACATCACTGAGTACATCGCCGGCCTTGGACTCGAACCCACCGCGCGACAGGACAACATCGTCGTCGCCTATCACTCAGCGTGTTCGTTGCAGCACGGGCAGAAAATCACGGGCCTTCCGAAAGAATTGCTTTCCAAGAATGGATTCGTGGTGAAAGATGTGCCGGAGAGCCATTTGTGTTGCGGTTCGGCGGGGACCTACAACATTCTCCAGCCTGAGCTTGCGGGCCGGTTGCGCGATCGCAAGATCGCCAACATCGCGAGCGTCAAGCCGGACATGATTGCCGCGGGCAATATCGGCTGCATGGTGCAGATTGCCAGTGGCACGTCAGTTCCGGTCGTACACACGATTGAGCTTCTCGATTGGGCTACGGGCGGGGCGCGGCCGGCATTGAATTTGTCGCGCTGAGCTTTCGTCCCGGGGTGACGGCCGAAGAAGCCCGATCGACCATTGTTCGGCGGCAACAGGAGGACCACGATGGCGAAAGCGAGTAAGAAAAAAAGCAAGAAGGCCAAAAAGGCCAAGAAGGTTGTAGCGGCGAAGAAGGCGACGAAGAAGAAGGCGGCGAAGAAGTCCGCCAAGAAGGCCGCGAAGAAATCGGCCAAGAAGGCTGCGCCGAAGAAGGCGGCCAAGAAGGCTGCGGCCAAGAAGGCCGTGAAGAAGGCGGCACCGAAGAAGGCGGCCAAGCCAGCAGCCAAGCCAGCAGCACCGAAGAAGGCGAAGGCAGCTCCCGCGCCGAAGCCCGCAGCTCCAGTGGCAGCACCGGCCCCCGAGCCTGCCGCCGAGACGAGCTGGGCGATGCCTTCGTCTTCTGCGGAACCGACGCCGGCCGAAGGGCAGGGCTAGGTTCGAAGGGCAGGGTAGGTCCAAAGGGTCGGGCCCAAGGTTAGAGCCAGGCTCAGGCCAAAGGTCCCGTCCGTCCCGCCGACCACGATCGATAGCAGGAAGGCCGCAGCGGTGACGCTGCGGCCTTTTTGCATCGCCGCTCCGGCTGCCGGAGGCTGCCCTTTTTTGAGTCACCTGATTCGTAGCACGCGTGCCACGGCGTGGCGGACCTACGTAGTATCCCGGACGGCTCTGTGCATTTTGGAGTGAAAATAATGTGATCGAGAAGCAACACAGTCCGACAACCTTTCGTGGAATCGTCAGAACGCCTAAAAAGTCGGCAGATGCCCGTGTTTTTTGCTTCACGGTTCACATCCCTCAATCCAGATTGCGGTGGTAACGGAATTTGCAATCAGGTCGGGTGTCCCGGGGGGCTTCCGGAACTCGACCGGGGTCTAGAACTGGTGATGGGGATCGAAATGAAGAAAGTGGCTTTGTTGGCAACGGCGCTGGCAATGGTGACGACGGGTTCGGCTTTCGCGGCAGATCTGCATGTGAAGGCACTGAAGGCTCCGCCGCCGCCCGCCTTTGACCCCTGGGATATCGCCTTCGGCGGTGCGGTCATGAGCGACTACATCTTCCGCGGTGTCACCCAGTCGAACCACCAGCCTTCGGTCGCCGCCTATTTCGAGCCGCGCTACAACGTCACCAAGGACCTGCAGCTGTACGCCGGCGTGTCCGCGGAGAGCATCTCCTTCGCCAACCGCGCTGCGGCTGAAGTCGACGTCTACGGCGGTATCCGCCCGACCTTCGGCGCGTTCGCCTTCGACGTCGGTGTCTGGGGTTATCTGTATCCGGGCGGAAGCTGCGCCGACAACGTTGGTGTCATCACGCCCGCTGGCGCGCTCGTTCCTGGCGGCGGCGTTTGCCCGGTCAGCACCACCACGATCTTCCTCGCCGACGGCAACGTCATGAAGAAGAACGTCAGCTTCTTCGAAGTCTACGGCAAGGTGAACTACACCATCAACGACAACTGGTCGGTCGGCGTGAACGAGTACTACTCGCCGAACTTCCTGAACTCGGGCGCCTGGGGCGACTACGCTTCGGTGACTGCGAAGTGGACCGCGCCGAGCACGACGTTCGGTGCCTCGGGCGTCGGCATGTACGTGTCGGGTGAGTTCGGCCGGCAGTGGCTCGGCACTTCGGACGCCTTCTACGGCATCCCCGGAACGATCTATGCCAACGGCATTCCCTACAAGAGCTACAACACCTGGAACCTCGGCGTCGGCTTCACCTACAAGGTGTTCACGCTGGACCTGCGTTACTCCGGCACCGACCTGAACAAGGGTGATTGCAACGCTTTCACCAGCGCCTTCAACGCCACCGGCACCACCAGCGTGACCGCGATCAACCCGGGCGGCGCCGGCTCGAACTGGTGCGGCTCGGCCGGTATCGCCAAGCTCTCCTTCGACCTGACGGCGATGAGCAACCTGAAGTAAGTTTTGTCCCGAGACGACTTAACGAGGGCGGCAGAGCAATCTGCCGCCCTTTTGTTTTGGCGTAGGTGCTTGGCGCGCGCTCGGCCTTCATGGTTCGAGACGCCCGCCTTTGGCGGGCGTCTCGAAGGATGGCCTCAACGAACGGGCGCCGTGTCGCCTCAGCGCGCCGCGCTCGGCTCTGGCTCGGCGGGTGCGCCGCCATTGCCCAGCACATGGATCGCGCCGTCCTTCACCATTGTCACCTTGCGGGTGTGGAAGGCGTCGAGCGTCGCGCGATGGCCGATCGAGACGATGGTGGCCTGCGGCAGCTTCTCCGCCAGCAGCCGGTACAGCCGCGCCTCGGACGGCTCGTCGAGCGAGGCGGTGGCCTCGTCGAGGAAGAGATAGTCCGGCCCATGCAGCAGCGCGCGGGCGAGCCCGAGGCGTTGCTGCTCGCCGAGCGACAGCATCCGGTTCCAGTGGCCATCCTCGCCCAGCCGTTCGGCGAGGTCTGGCAGGCCCACCGCGATCACCGCGTCCCGGATTTGGGTTGTCTGGAAGGCGCCGGGCGCTGCCGGATAAATCACAGCGTCACCCAGCGCGCCGACCGGGAAATAGGGGCGTTGCGGCAGCATCATCAGCTTCGCCTGCGCGGGGATGGCGATGGTGCCGGTGCCGAACGGCCAGATGCCGGCGATTGCCCGGAATAGCGTCGACTTGCCGGAGCCCGACGGCCCGGCCACAAGCACGCGCTCCGGCGCCTGGATGGCGAAGCCGTCGGCTGCGACCAGCGGCGTGCCGTTGGGGAGATACACGCAGAGCTTATCGAGGCCGATAGTGCGGCTGCCGTCGGCCGCCTTAAGCTCGATCGTGGCCTCATGCGCCGGCAGGTTTGCCGCGGTCTCGACCGACATCTCGAAGCCGTCGAGACGCGCGACGATCGCGCGCCATTCCGCGATCGTTCGATAGGCCGTGACGAAGAACGACAGTGCATCCTGCACCTGGCCAAAGGCCGAGCCGGTCTGCATCATGTCGCCGAGCTGGATGCTCTTGGCGAAGTAGGCGGGCGCGACCACCACATAGGGAAAGATCGTCGCAGCCTGACCGTAGCTCGCCGTGAAGGCGGTGAGGCGCTTGGTCCGGCTCATGATCGCATACCAGTTGCCGATGACGTAGCCGAAGCGATGAAGGAGATGACCTCGCTCCGCGCTCTCTCCTTTCAAGAGTGCAATCTGCTCGGCATTTTCGCGCACGCGGATCAGGTTGAAGCGGAAGTCGGCCTCGTAGCGCTGCTTCTCGAAGTAAAGATTGATGAGCGGCGCGCCGATCCAGTGCGTCAGGGCCGTACCCAGGAGCGCGTAGGCCAGCGCGCACCAGACCAGGAAACCCGGGATGACGATATCGGTGCCGTAAATGTGCAGGGGCGCCCTGTTGGACAGACCCCAGAGGATGATGATGAACGACGCCAGCGTCACGATGGACGACAGCAGGCCGAGACCGAGGACGAGCGTTTGCTCGACGAAGTTCGTGACGTCCTCGGTGAGACGCTGGTCCGGGTTATCGGCGGCATCGCCCTTCAGCTGCATGCGGTAATGCGTGGCGCCGTCGAGCCATTCGCCGAGATAGTGTTGCGTCATCCATCGCCGCCAGCGGATCTGCAGCCACTGGTTCAGGTAGAGCTTGTAAACGGCCAGCGCGACGTAGGTGAAGGCAAGGCCGAGGAAGATCCAGACCTGCATGACGAACTCATTCAGATCGTAGGCCTGGAGTGCGCTGTAGAACCGGTTCTGCCACTGATTGAGCAGCACATTGATCGCGACGAGCGCCAGCTCCATTGCGACGACGACACCGAGCAGGCCGCGGCCGGCCCATTTGTCCTCCGATCGGAAATACGGGCCGGCGATTCGCCAGACGGTCGCGAGCGTGGCGCTGATGTTCTTCACAGAGTGGGATCTCCTGAGGGATATGCACAGCGGCCCCGGAGCCAACCGGCTGAGGCCATGGCAGAAAACGGGTGCGCGCTTAGACTAAAGTCGCAAGTTCTGCAATTTGCGTTGGCTAGCCGCAGCTTGCAACCCTAGCATGGGCACAACGGCGTGGGGTGGGGGCCTCCAGATTTTCGCGAGCTTGTGAGCAGGCGGGAACCGCGGCTCTCGCGAGCAATTCGCGTCCAACTCGGGGGTTGTCGCTTCCAACGTCAAGCAGGTTCGCCGTCCACGCCGGCTGGCCTACCGCATAAACGCGTGGGGGAGGAAGACCATGTGGAATCAAATCTATGATCCGCTGCACAGCCCTGTGCTGTCGACGATCGCTGCGGCGATACCCGTCGTTACGCTGCTGGTCCTGATCGCGAGCGGGCGCGTTCAGGCTCACATCGCAGCCGTCATCGCCGTGATCGTGACCAACCTGATCACGATTTTCGTTTTCACCATGCCGGTGAACATGTCGATCCGCGCCTCGATCCTCGGCATCGTGACCGGCTTCTTCCCGATCGGCTGGATCGTTCTCAACGTCATCTTCCTCTACCAGGTGACGGTGACGACCGGGCGGTTCGAACTCTTGAAGCGTGCGGTCGGCGGTGTCACCGAGGACCGGCGGCTGCAATTGCTGCTGATCGCGTTTTCGTTCGGCGCCTTCTTCGAGGGCGCCTCGGGCTTCGGCACTCCGGTGGCGATCACCGGCGCCGTGCTGATCGGCCTCGGCTTCTCGCCGCTCGCAGCCTCCGGCCTGTCGCTGATCGCCAACACCGCGCCTGTCGCCTTCGGCGCGCTGGGCACGCCGATCCAGGGCCTTGCCTCCGTCACCGGGCTCGATCCCTACATCCTCGGCGCGATGGTCGGACGGCAATTGCCGCTGTTCTCTCTGATCGTGCCGTTCTGGGTGGTGTGGGCGTTCGCCGGCTGGAAGGGCATGAAAGATGTCTGGCCGGCGATCCTCGTTACCGGCGTGACGTTCGCGGTCCCGCAATTCGTGATCTCGAATTACGTCAATCCCTGGATCGTCGACATCGGCGCGTCGCTGATCTCGATGGGCGCTCTGATCCTGTTCCTGAAGGTCTGGCAGCCGAAGCAGCTCTGGCTGTCGCCGGCGCTGCGCGGGCGTGATGAATCGGCGGCGACGATGGCGACCGCAAAGCCGCTGGATAAGACGCCGCTGACGCAAAGCGAACTGTTCAGCGCGTTGTTGCCGTGGATCATCGTTTGCGTCGTGATGCTGATCTGGGGCAACGGTGCCTTCAAGACCTGGGCGAACGGGATCTTCACCTGGAACTACGCCGTCCCCGAGCTGCACCAGATGATCAACAAGATGCCGCCGGTCGCGCCAGGGCCGACCAAGGAAGGCGCGGTGTTCGCCTTCACCTATCTGTCCTTCACCGGCAGCGGCATGCTGATTGCGGCGATCATCTCCGGCTTCCTGATGGGCGTCGGTCCCGGCAGGCTGCTGGTTGAATATGGCCGCACCATCCGGCTCTGCGCGATCTCGCTGATCACGATCTCGGCGATGCTCGCGATCGGCACGCTGACGCGCCTTTCCGGCGTCGACGCGACGCTGGGTCTCGCCTTTGCCGCAACCGGCGTGCTCTATCCTTTCTTCGGCACGCTGCTCGGCTGGTTGGGCGTGGCACTGACCGGATCGGATACGTCGTCGAACATCCTGTTCGGCAACCTCCAGAAGATCACCTCCCAGCAGCTCGGCCTGTCGCCGATCCTGATGGCGGCGGCGAACTCGTCCGGCGGCGTGATGGGCAAGATGATCGACGCACAATCGATCGTGGTGGCCTCCACCGCGACCAACTGGTACGGCCACGAGGGTACGATCCTGCGCTTCGTGTTCTGGCACTCGATCGTGCTGGCCTGCCTGGTCGGCTTGTTCGTGACGCTGCAGGCCTATGTCTATCCGTTCACGGAGATGGTCCTGAAGTAACAGGCACCGTCCGTTTCGATCCAAATCCCCGCGGGATCGTCCCGCGGGGATTTTTGTGCCTTGAATCGGCGAACCTTCTCAAAGGCTTTGCCGTCTTATAAAAGACCCCGCAAATCGGTCGGTCGAGAGGTCTCATGGTATCGTTGAAGCAGATGGTGTGCGCGGCGGCTGCGTTGCTCGTGATGTCCGCCGTGGCGCGTGCGGAAGAGGGCTTCCCCTTCGGTACCGAGATGACGCTGGAGGCCGTGCCCCAGCCCGGCTCGAAACGCATTCCGAACCTCGAGATCGGTGACAATGGCGAGGTCGTGCTCGAGCTTTGGTGCAAGGGCGGCAAAGGACAGTTCTCGGTGGCCGGCAACACCGTGATTTTCGTTCCCGGCGCAATCCAGGATCGTTCCTGCCCGCCGGCCAGGGCCCAGGCCGATGACGATCTCGTCGCCGCGCTCGCCGCCGTCGAGACCTGGAAGCGCCAGGGCGACGTGCTCACACTGATCGGCCCGAAGCCGCTGCGTTTTCGCGCCAACGGGAATTGACGGTTACGTCACTTCCACACCGACTTGTCGGCGTCCCAGCGCTGGCCCTTCAGCTCCTTGGCTAGCGCCTCGATCGAGCCGTTGTCGTCGGGTTGGTCGCCTTCTTCATCGGCCGTCGCCTCATCCGACACGTTGAGCTTCGCGCCGCTGCTCTCGTCGGCGGTCGTGGTCGAGGGACTGCCGATCCAGACAATCAGCTTGTCGGTCGTCCCCGGCTTGTCGGCGGAGACGAGGCCCGAGACCTCGATCGTGTCGGTGAGCTCGAGCGCCGGGAAATCCTGGTTCGGCCGCTTGAAGACGAGCTTGAGCTTGCCGGTGGCGGCGTCGAAGCCCTGCGAGGCCGGCTTGGCCGCGAGCGTCTTGCTCAGCACGCCGGCAATTGCAGTGGCGAGCTTGTCGCGGTTGATCTTGTCGCCGTCGCGCCAGTCGGCGGCGGGGATGCGGACGGTACGGTCCATCTCGGCGAGTCCAGCGGTCCAGCCGGCAGCGGTGACACCCGGCATCGCCTTGAATTTCGCGAGCAGCGCGGCCGAGCGCTCCGGGTCGACCGACATGTTGATGGTCTGCTCGCCGGCGCGCAGCGCGTCGCAGCCGACGGAGAGACTTGCCAGCGTCACCTCGACGTCCTGGCCCTTGAGGCTCTTCAGGAAGTCGGTCGCGTTATCCAGCTTGACCTTGACCGCGATCGCTTCCGGCGAGACTTCGGTAAAATCCTTCGGCTGCGGCGTGATGCCGTCGTCGGTGGTCTGGTTGTCCAGAAATTCCTTCTCGCTGAGATCGGCATTGTCGGGCGAGGTCACTTCGGTCACGGTCTGGCCGATGCCGATCTGTCCGCGGAACTCGAAGGTGTCGCCGGTCGGTTTGCGCGTGAGCTTGACGGTGACCGGCGCCTTCGCGCCGAGGCTTTGCGTCGTGCCGGTCAGCGTCTGGCCCGCGATCTGGAGATTGACGACGAAGCGGTCCTTGCGGTCGGAGTTCTTGGCGACGGGGTAGCAGACGTCGAGCATCGCCGCGGTGACCGTTTTGCCCTGCCGCGTCTCCTTCAGGATCACGTCGGCATTGCCGTCCATCAGGCCGTCGATCGAGGTGAAATAGCGCGTCTCCATGCCGCCCGGCGCTGTGGCCTTCGGCGACAGCTTCATCTGGGCTGAGGCGACCTCAGGCGATACTGCAAGCAGGGCGGCCAAAAGGGCTGTCGAACAAACCAGAAGCGCGCGCATCGACGAAATCCTCGAACGACTAGAATCGGGCGCCACCGTAGTGGGTTTTGGCCGCCGGTTGAAGCGCAGGCCAGTGTCGGCAAAAAAGAAGGCCGCCCGGAGGCGGCCTTCGCAACACTGTCAGATGAGGATGGGCTTAGAAGCCGCCCATGCCGCCGCCGGCCGGTGCGGGCGGGGCTTCCTTCTTCGGAGCTTCAGCGACCATCGCCTCGGTGGTCACCAGCAGGCCGGCCACGGAGGAGGCGTCCTGCAGCGCGGTGCGCACCACCTTGGCGGGATCGATGATGCCCTTCTCGATCATGTCGACATATTCCTCGGTCTGGGCGTCGAAACCGAAGGTCTCGGACTTGTTCTCGAGGATCTTGCCGACAACGATCGAGCCCTCCACGCCGGCATTCTCCGAGATCTGGCGGATCGGAGCTTCCAGCGCCTTCAGCACGATGTTGATGCCGGCCTGCACGTCGGCATTGGCGTTGGTGAGACGCCCGACCGCCTTCTTGGCGCGCAACAGCGTGACGCCGCCGCCGGGGACGATGCCTTCCTGCACCGCGGCGCGGGTGGCGTTGAGCGCGTCCTCGACGCGGTCCTTCTTCTCCTTGACCTCGATCTCGGTCGCGCCGCCGACGCGGATCACCGCGACGCCGCCGGCCAGCTTGGCGAGACGCTCCTGGAGCTTCTCACGGTCGTAGTCCGAGGTGGTCTCCTCGATCTGGGCCTTGATCTGGCCGACGCGGGCCTCGATCTCCGGCTTCTTGCCGGCGCCCTTGACGATCGTGGTGTTCTCCTTATCGATCACCACTTTGCCCGCACGTCCCAGCATCTTCACCGTGACGTTCTCGAGCTTCATGCCGAGGTCTTCGGAGATCAGCTGACCGCCGGTCAGGATTGCGAGGTCTTCCAGCATGGCCTTGCGGCGATCACCGAAGCCCGGCGCCTTGACGGCGGCGACCTTGAGGCCGCCACGCAGGCGGTTGACGACCAGGGTCGCCAGCGCCTCGCCCTCGACGTCCTCGGCGATGATGACGAGCGGCTTGCCCGACTGCACCACGGCTTCCAGCACCGGCAGCATGGCCTGCAGGCCGGAGAGCTTCTTCTCGTGCAGGAGGATGTAGGCGTCCTCGAGCTCGGCGGTCATCTTCTCGGGGTTGGTGACGAAGTAGGGCGACAGATAGCCGCGGTCGAACTTCATGCCCTCGACGATGTCGACTTCGGTGTCGAGCGACTTGTTCTCCTCGACGGTGATGACACCCTCGTTGCCGACCTTCTGCATCGCCTGGGCGATCATCTTGCCGATGGCGGCGTCGCCGTTGGCCGAGATGGTGCCGACCTGGGCGACCTCGGAGGAGGCGGCAACCGGCTTGGCGCGCTTCTCGATGTCCTTGACGACGGCGGCAACCGCGATGTCGATGCCGCGCTTGAGGTCCATCGGGTTCATGCCGGCGGCAACCGCCTTGGCGCCTTCGCGCACGATGGCCTGGGCCAGCACGGTCGCGGTGGTGGTGCCGTCGCCGGCTAGGTCGTTGGTCTTGGAGGCGACCTCACGCACCATCTGGGCGCCCATGTTCTCGAACTTGTCCTCGAGCTCGATCTCCTTGGCGACGGTGACGCCGTCCTTGGTGATGCGGGGCGCGCCGAACGACTTCTCGATGACGACGTTGCGGCCCTTCGGGCCGAGCGTCACCTTGACGGCGTTGGCGAGAATGTCGACGCCGCGCAGCATGCGATCGCGCGCGTCTCCGGAGAACTTGACGTCCTTGGCAGCCATTGTCTGGAATCCCTGTATGTCGTGATGTGTCTTGTTTGATGCTGTGCGGCGGAACGATGGATGCCCGGATCACTTGATCCGGGCATGGCATTCAGCGGCCGTTCAGGCGTCTGGCCTTAGGCCATTACGCCCATGATGTCCGACTCCTTCATGATCAGGAGATCTTCGTTGTCGATCTTGACCTCGGTGCCCGACCACTTGCCGAACAGCACGCGGTCGCCGACCTTGAGGTCGATCGGGATCAGCTTGCCAGCCTCGTCGCGGCCGCCGGGGCCGACGGCGACGATTTCGCCCTGGGACGGCTTTTCCTTGGCGGTGTCGGGGATGATGATGCCGCCCTTGGTCTTTGCCTCGGCGTCGATACGTTTGACCACGACACGGTCATGCAGCGGACGAAATTTGGACTTAGCCATGACGTTTCCCTTTGGAGGCTCGCTTTTCCGAAAGCAGCGGAAGTGGGTGGGGGCAGCGCTGCCGTCCATCCTCTGCCCGAGGATCGAACGGCGCGCTTAGCAATCGGTCTTTCCGAGTGCTAATAGTGCGCGTGGGAATATGGCCTGGCTGCGATCCTGTCAAGCAAAGGTGGTTAAGCGATTGGTGAGGCGGATATAGGATGGTGTTTACGGAAACTCGATTCCGGCGCGGGCGTATATTAGGACGTCATTGCTACGGCTGCGGTTTTGCGCTTGGCTGCGGGAGGGATGCGGCCATGGTCTTGTTCGGGGGAATGCCATGATCAGTTCAGCTCACGCGCGCACGGTTGCCAATCTGGCGGCCGCCTCTTGCCTGGCGTTGCTGCTCGGCGCCTGCGGCGGCGGCATGAGCCTGCCGTCCTTCTCCTCGTCCCAGCCGGCGGTCGAGACGGAGCCCGGCGTCGCGCCGGAAATGCCGGCCTCGATCCGCGCCGACGAGATCGTCGGCCGCTGGGGCCTTGCCTCGTTCCAGAACCCGGCCGACCGCGCCCGCACCGAGGCGGCCGCGCGGGCCCAGTGCAAAAATCCCTACGTGATCGGCGCCGGCACCTCCGGCGGCGTGGTCATGCATCTCGCCGACCAGGCCACGCCGCAGGAACTGCGGCTGAAGGGCTCGCCGGGCGGCAAGAATTATATCGGCCCCTCCGGCCCGACGCCGGGCGAGCAGGACCGCGAGATCGTCTCCTTCGACGGCCGCGTCATGATCACCCGCTTCGTCGACAAGGACGCCGCCACCCGCTACGGCAACATGGTCTACGTCCGCTGCGCGCCGAGGGCGTGATCCGGCTTCCGGCCTAACCGCGAAGACAATAAAAAACGCCGGCTCGCGCCGGCGTTTTGTTTGTCTCTCTGTCGCCTTCGCTTAGTCGAACAGCGCGTCGATGTCGTCCTGCGAGGCGTGGCCGACGTCGCCGGCGAGCTTCGGGCCGTTGAGCAGCTTGTCGTCCTCGCTGCGGGTGTCGACCTGGGCCGGCACGTGGGACTTGATCGCGTCGACGCCACCCCAGATTTCCATCATCGCATTGATGTGCTGCTCGATGAATTTCATCGTGCCCATGACCTTGCTGATGCGCTGGCCGGTCAGGTCCTGGAAGTTGCAGGCCTCGAAGATCGAGATGACGCGTTCCTGGATGTCGTCGGCGAGGCGCTTCTGCTGGTCGACCGAGTCGACCTTGCCGAGAGCCGATGCTGCTTGGTCGATCGACTCGGCGGCTTCGAGGATCTGCTGGGTCGCCTGTTCGGTACCGCCGACCACCGCGCCGAGCTCGCCATTGACCTTGGCCATCTCGCCGCCGTCGAAGCTCTTGCCGTGCAGGGTCGCGATCTCGCGCTTGGTGCGGTCGATGGCGTCATGGATGAGGTCGAGCTCGACCTTCAGCTTCTCGCACTGCTCGATCTGGGCCCGATAGGTATCGAGCATCGTGCGTGCGTCGGAAAGCTCCTGCGCCGTTGAGGCGTCGATCGCCGCCATCGCCGCGCTGCCAGTCAAGGGTACCGAGCCCTTTGCCATCTGTGCGCGGATCGCGCGCAGCTCCGCCATAATCTCGCTATGCATTGGCGCAGCCTCCTCAATCATTTCGGGGCTGGGCATCTCGCCGACAATAGCCTCCTCGACACGAAAACGTTTGCGGTGAATAGCCATCAGGAACTCCCCCCACCTCACTCACGCGTCTTTGTAGTCAGAAGCGATTTAACACGAGGTTCACAGCAGGAACTTGTTGTGCGGCCGTGCGCGACGGCATGCAAACCGGCGATTAACCATGAGGCTTCGCCCTTCATCGAAAATAAACGCTGATCGCCAAATTGCCGCACCGATCGCGACGTGGTGAATCGAAACGCCTGATCCGTTTACCAAACGAAACGGAGTTTGCTCTTTATTGACCACGTCGAGGACGCGGACCAGTCAACGCGTTCGGCGGCGAATGCAACTAGACGAAACAGTACAGAGTACGTCGATGTTCAAGAAAATGTCTGTCGCGCTGCTCGGCAGCGCTTGCGCCTTCATTGTCGGTGCCGATCGCGCCAGCGCCTTCGACAATACGGTGCCGAACGATCCGCCCGCGGTGCTCTACCAGCCGCAGGTCCCGCCGTCGCCGGTGCGCGTCGCCTCCAATGCCAACATGGGCGGCGGCTTCATCGAGTTCCTGTTCGGCGATGGACCCGGCCGCGGCCCGGCCTATGCGCCGCAGCAGTCGATCTATCAGCAGCAGCCCGGCTACAACGATCCGCGCCGTCTGCCGCCGATGGGCGAACCGCAGATGCAGAGTGGTCTCCAGCAGGAGTCAATCGATCCGCGGCAGCGTCAGTTCGATCCGAAATTCGAGAAACAATCTGTTGACTATAGCGGCAAGGAAAGTGCCGGCACGATCGTGGTCGATTCCAACAACAAGTTTCTCTATCTCGTCGAGGGCAACGGCCGGGCGATGCGCTACGGCATCGGCGTCGGACGCGAGGGTTTCACCTGGAGCGGCGTGAAGTCGATCACGGCCAAACGCGAATGGCCGGATTGGACGCCGCCTGCGGAAATGCTTGCCCGCCGTCCGGATCTGCCGCGACACATGGAGGGCGGCCCGGAAAACCCGCTCGGCGCGCGCGCGATGTATCTGGGCTCCACGCTCTACCGCATCCACGGCTCCAACGAGCCCTGGACCATCGGCACCAACGTCTCCTCCGGCTGCATCCGCATGCGCAACGAGGACGTCATCGACCTCTACGGCCGCGTCAATGTCGGCACCAAGGTCGTGGTGATGTGAGACCCTGCGGCATGCTTTGATGCCGGGGATGTGAGCAATCGTGAAGGGGTGGCGGACTGGTGCGGCAAGGGCCGAGGCCTAGTTACGCATGGCAACTCAACAGGAGCAATTGCGATGCATGCGATCTTGGCCTTGGGTATCCTTGTCGCCCTAACCGCCTCGGCCAGTGCTGGGACGGCAAATCATAAGCGGCATGCCGCGCGTGCCACACAAAGTTTCGCCCCCCAAATCACGCCGCGTGCGGCTGAGGGCTTTGCCTATGTTCCCTACGCGGCCCCGTACTCGTCATCGGGCGGATACGGCGGCGATCCCTACCAGAGCCAGCACTGGGGCGGCTGACCTCAACTACCCTCTGAAACACGACGGCCGCTCAATGAGCGGCCGTTTTGCTTTGCGGATCTGACTTGCTCAGGCGTAGTCGCTGCCGCCGTCGTCGTTGCCGAAATCGCTATTATCGGCCGTGTCCAGATTGTCGTCGTGATCGTCACCGTAGTTCTGATCGTTGTTGTTCTGGTCGTCGTTCGACGCCTGGTCGGCGAAGCCTTGACGGGAATCCTGGTGCGAATCCCGGTTCGACCCGATGTCATTGAGGCCGGCATCGCGGGCGAGCGAGCCGCCGGACTGGTCGCCAGCCCACGGGCTGCGGTCGCCCAAGGCATTGGTGTCGCCAAAAGCCTGATGCGATCCGCCACCCATCATGCCGCGGATGCTGGAGAGCAGCAGCGAGCCGCCGACCACGCCGGCCGCGGCCGCCGCTGCCGTGCCCAGGAACGAGCCGCCGCCACCGCCGACCGGCGGCGGGGCGCCGTAGCCTTGACCATAACCCTGGCCTTGCCCGTAGGCCTGACCGTAAGGCGGCGGCTGGCCGTAGCCCGGCTGGGCCTGCTGCATCGCCTGGCCGCTGTTCCAGACCGGCCGGGAGTCACGCGGCGGTACGTTCGGAACCGAGCCGCGCGACGGGCTCGAGCCGAACAGGGTGTCGCGCATGGTGTCGAGGAAGCCGCCGGACTGGGGCTGCTCCGGCGCATGGGCCGCTTCCAGGTCCGTGATGCGTTCGTGGGCGCGCTTGAGCGCTTCGTCCTGCAACAGCGTGGTCTGCACCAGCGCATATACTGCGCCCGGCGCCTTGCGTAAGCCGTCCGAAATCGCAGCGATCGCGTCGGGATCGCGCGGTGCATTTTCCAGTTTCGAAAGCCGGTCGAAAAGCTCGTCGACGAGTTGGCGTTCCTGCGGCGTCATGGTCTGTCTCCCTCGCGCGAAAACAAGCGCAAGCGGGATGTAGGGTTCCATTGTGGCCCCAACAGTGGCGGCCGGATTAAATTTCGGTATGCGACAGACTGCCCGCGGCCCTGGCTTTCGCCGGTTTCATCCCAATGTCACGTGGCTGGCCGCGAGACGCTGCGCGAAGGCGTCGCTGGCGAGATAGGCATGCTCGCGTTCCCTGACATCCGTCATCGGGTCGAGGCCGGTGAGAACCTCGTCGACGAAGCCGGGATGGCACATCACGAGGCCGCCCTCGGGGAGACCTTCCAGGAACTGCCGCATCAGATCGCCGAAATCGGCCGCGCGCGTGAAATCATAGGCGCCGGCAAAGGCGGGATTGAACGCAAGTCCGGCGCGCACCGCGCGGCGGCGGAATTGTGCGCTGAGGACATCGAGCACCATTGCCTTTGGTGATGCCAGCCGCTGCGCCAGCGGCAGGTCGCGTCCGCCCTGGCGCACCCACGCATGTGGCGCCGCTTCGCTGACGGCATCGACGAAGCCGTCGCGCACCTGCGGAAACAGCTGCACATGCTGATGGCCGTCGACGAAATCGGGCGCGCGACCGAAGGCTTCCGCGAAAGCGGCGAGCTGCGCGCGCACCTCGTTGCGGAAGAATTCGCGGTCGAGCCGCCGCATCAATCCGGCGCGCAACAGTTTTGGAAAGGCCATGAACATGTCGCCGTCGAGCGGCCGGAAATGCATGGTGAGGGGGCGGAACGGCGCTGATAGCGTCACGTGCAATCCGATCGCGCAGCGCGGGCTCGCCTTCGCTGCGGCCTGGAGCGTATCGACCTCGCCACGCTCGATCGCGGGGCCCACCATCATCACCGAGGTCGCGTTGAGGCGGCCGCGCTCGATCAGGTCGCGGATGGCGCGATTGACACCCGGGCTGATGCCGTAATCGTCGGCGCAGAGCCAGATCGGCCGCGGCGCTGCCGCCGCGCTCATTCGGCTGCGGTCCTGTTGGATGCGTCGCCGGCCGTGTCGGCTTCAAAATGCTTTTCGCTGTGCTCGGCGACGAAGTAGATCGGACGCGCCTTCAGCTCCGAGAGGATCTTGCCGATATATTCGCCGACGATGCCGATCATGATGAGCTGCACGCCGCCGATCGTCATCAGGCCGATCACAAGCGAAGGATAGCCGGGCACCTGCTTGCCGGTGGTCCAGACCTCCCAGAGGATCGAGAGGCCGAACAGGAAGGCGCCGCCGGCAAGGATCACGCCGAGCAGGCTGGCGAAGCGCAGCGGTGCGACCGAGAACGACGTCACACCTTCGATCGACAGACCCAGCAGACGCGCGGCACTGAAGGTTGTCACGCCGTGGATGCGCGCCGCGGGCTCGTAATCGACGCGGATCTGGCGGAAGCCGATCCAGCTTGCGAGACCCTTGAAGAAGCGGTTGCGCTCCGGCAGCTGCCTGAGCGCCGCGACCGCGCGCGGCGACAGCAAGCGGAAGTCGCCGGCGTCTTCCGGGATCTTCTGACGTGCGCCCCAATTGATCAGCGCGTAGAAGCCGCGCCCCGCGACGCGGCGCAGGAAGGGCTCGTTATCACGATGCGCCTTGGCGGTGTAGACGACGTCATAGCCGTCCTCGACCCAGTGCCGCACCAGCTGTTCGACGAGCGCCGGCGGGTGCTGGCCGTCGCCATCCATGAACATCACGGCGCCAAGCCGGGCATGGTCGAGGCCGGCCATCAGCGCGGCCTCCTTGCCGAAATTGCGCGACAGCGAGACCACCTGGACGTCGATCGCGTCGGCCGGCAGCGAACGGGCGATCGACAGCGTCGCATCCGCGCTGCCGTCGTCGACATAAACGACCTCGCAGGCAAGGCGGTAGCGTTGCCGCAAGGTCTTGGCGATATCGCAGATGCGCTGGTGCAGGACGGCGAGGCCGGCCGCCTCGTTGTAGACGGGGACGACAATCGACAGCCCCTTCGCGGCGGCACTCGCTGCGGTGGTGGTCAGGGCGGAAACGTCAGAGCCCAGCATCATCGATCAAGGTTCCAGAGGCGTCGAAATCATCTCAACAGCATATGGTAGCTGCTGCTTGCTGTCGCTACGCTGAACGGACCTGAGGCTCACCGTCGCAGGAACGCTTCGAGCTTGGCGAACAGCGGGTTCTCCCGGTCGAACACGTAGTCGAGCGAGACCACCGAGACGGTCTCGGCGCCATGTTCGCGCAGGAAGCTCGCAAGCGCATAAAGCTGCCCGGGTGGGCAGTGCAGCGTGAGCATGCCCGACGAGGTCGGCCCGCCGAACGGAGCCTCGACGCCGAACCGGCTGTGGGCCTCAGTGAGCAGGGCCGTGTCGCATTGCCGGAAGCGGGTCCGGACCTCGCGGTATTTGTTGGCCCGGGCCCGTGCGGCGATGTGGTCGAGGATGACGCGGGCGGTCTCGCGGGCCTGCGGAGACCAGTCGGCCTCCCTCGAGGCGACCAGATTGGCCTGGCTGCGCAGGATCACGCCGTCGTCGAGCACCCGCAAGCCATTGGCGGCGAGCGTTGCGCCTGTCGTGGTGATGTCGACAATCAGCTCGGCGCTGCCGGCCGCCGGCGCGCCCTCGGTCGCACCTGCGCTCTCGACGATGCGGTAATCGGTGATGCCGTGGCTCTGGAAGAAGGCGCGGGTGAGGTTGACGAACTTGGTCGCGACCCGCATCCGCATGTGATGCTGCTCGCGGAAGCCGGTGGTGACGTCGTCGAGATCCGCCATGGTGCGGACGTCGATCCAGGCCTGCGGCACCGCGACCACGACGTCGGCATAGCCGAAGCCGAGCCCGTCGATCAGCGACACCTGCTTGTCGGCGTCGGCGATATTCTCGCGCACCAGGTCTTCGCCGGTAACGCCGAGATGCGCGAAGCCGCGGGCGAGCTGCGATGCGATCTCGCTGGCCGAGAGATAGGCGACCTCGACATTGTCGAGGCCTGCAAGCGTGCCGCGATAGTCGCGGGCGCCGCCGGCCTTCGACAGTTTGAGCCCGGCACGGGCGAAGAAGGCCTCGGTGTTTTCCTGGAGGCGACCCTTGGAGGGAACGGCCAGAACGAATGGCGCGCTCATGACTTAAGCTCCCACCTTGCGGCCGATCCTGGTCAGCGCGTCCACCCAGACCGAGAAGCCGACGGCCGGGATCGGCGCCGGCGATCCGAGCTGGGTCATCAGTCCATCATAGCGGCCGCCGGCAACCAGCGGCTCGGCGCCGTTGCCCTTGTGATGCAGCTCGAATTCGAAGCCGGTGTAGTAATCGAGGCCACGCCCGAACGCGGTCGAGAAGCGCGTGGTCTTCACGTCGATGCCGCGCGCCGCCATGAAGCCGATCCGGCTCTCGAACTGGTCGATTGCGCCGGCAAGGTCGAGCATTGCGTCAGCGGTCAGCGCGCGCAGCGCGGCAATTGCATCGTCCGGATTGCCTGAGATCGACAGGAAGCGCTTCAGCACCGTGATCGCCTCGCGCGGCAGCGCGCCGCCCTTCAGCGTCGACTGCTCGAGGAAGCGGTCGGCGATCTCGGCCGTGGTGCGGCCACCGACATTGGTGGTGCCGGCGATCGACATCAGATCGGTGACGAAGGCCAGCGCCGCCTTGCGATCGGAGCCCGCGAGCGCGGCCAGCACGCCTTCATATTCGCTGCGCGTGGTTGCGGTGGTGCGGGCCAGCCCTTCCAGATCCTGCTCCAGGCTGATCTTGCGATGGAAGTCCTTGACCAGGCGGCGGCGCCAGACCGGATAGAGGTCGAGTGCGTCGAGCAATGCGTTGAACAGCGCGACGTCGCCGGTGCGGATTTCGACGTCGCGCACGCCGAAAGCGGCGGTCGCCTCCAACGCCAGCGCCAGCGTCTCGGCATCCGCGGCAGCGCGATCCTGGCGCCCGAACGACTCGATCCCGGCCTGGAGGAATTCACTGGCCTGTCCGCTGCGGTAGCGGAACACGGGACCGAGATAGCTGAACCCGGCCGGCTGGCCGGCGCGGCTGGAGGCGAGATAGTCGCGCGCCACGGGGATCGTCAGGTCGGGGCGCAGGCAGAGCTCTTCGCCGGACAGGTCCGTCGTCAGATAGAGGCTTTTGCGGATGTCCTCGCCGGACAGGTCGAGGAATGGCTCGGCCGGTTGCAGGATGCCGGGCTCGGCCCTGACGTAGCCGGCCTGCGCAAACGACAACAGCAGCGTATCCGCCCAGGCGGCGGAGCCGGCAGCATTCGAGGTGGCAGTCGCGGTCATCTCGGGGTCCATCGTCCCGGTGGAACCGGGCAGGCAAGGGGAGGCCAAAGGGGAGGCACAGGAATTGGCGCAGCCCTTAGCATGGCCGGAAAACGGTTTCGACCTCCAAAGGATCAATCGCTTAACGACTTTGGAGACGTCCGGACGATCCGGCCTGGATCTGCCACCGACTGCATCGCCAGGCTAGGCAATAGCAGGTAATAGGTAATAAAATACCTAGAGCAAAACCCTGGCCTGCCGCATTCATTCAGTTCGAGCAGGGGCGCCTTTGGGCGCTTCCGCCGGTGATGCCTGGATCGAGGCGAAGGCAAGTCCCGCTGGATCGGATGCGGCGTCTTCCGCGAGCTGCTCCGCCAGTTTCAGAACTCTCTGCCTTTTGCTTGGGTCCGTGATGCTGAGGAATGATTTGATAAGCCACAATTCCTCGCGCCGCAGCATGTCCGATACAGCATTGTCGTCCAGGGCCATGGTGTCCTGCGCGATCGCCGGCTGAATGGAGCAGGCATATTCAAAAACAGATGCGGTCGTTGTGCATGAGCGTTTCGGCCGCCACCGATTTGGCAGACCTGCCGAAGCTCCGCCTGGTGACCAGTCGCCGAGCTATCCCGCGTTCGCGACTCGACCCGCCTGTCCCCCTGCGATCACAATGAGAGATTGAGTGCGGCTGACAAGTCGTCGCATACTCATTTTGGGTATGGCGGATGAGACGCTCGCTGCTGCCTTCGTTTACAAAATGAATGTTGGTTTCTGGATTCATGCACAATGCTTCTGATATCATCCGGACGGTCTCGCGACACACGCTGGCCTATATGCTGTTTTCGATCAGCGAGATGTTCCGGAACTACGACGAATTCGATCCGATGGACCTTCTGATCGTTCACGCGATTCTTAATGCCAACGTCATCAATGTGATGAACGATCCGTCGCTGGATGAGGAGTTTTCCAGCATTCACACGGTCGAGCCGGATACGATCAAGCAGGGCGTGTCCGGCGCGGCACTCTCTCGCTTCCTCAGCCTGCCGCTGGAGACGGTTCGCCGTCGCGTGGCGGGATTGAAGAGGCGGAAGATTCTCGCTGAGACCAAGGCCGGGCTGATCGTGACCGAGCAGAACGCATTCAAGTTTGGCAACAACCACGAGCTACAGATGACCAACGTGCTGCTGCTGACGAAGCTGCTTCGCGATCTCAAGCGCGCCGGCATCAACGGGCCGGATGATCTGAGTGCCGCCAAGGTCGTCGTGGCGACGAAGAAGGCGAAGTAAGCGGCAGGACATGGATCAAAGCCATCTCAACATTGCTCGCGATGGAGTTCAAATAAGCGCTGCGGAGCGCCTGTTGTCGTTCCAGGGGCTCAAGCCATCCTCGGCGCTCGAGCTGCAGTCGTATGACATCGATCATTTCGGCGACAGTGAGAGATATGCCGGTGCGTCCAGCATGCCGTTGGCTGCCGGGTCGACTGCGATCATGCGCGCGCGGCTCAGCCTGCCGACCCTGAGCCTGTCGCTGGTGAGGACGTTCCCGCGGATCATTCGCGGTTATCAGCTGGCGCATGCCGCCGCCGTGGTGGTGCCGATGGATCATGTGACCTCGACCCGCATCAACGGGCAGTCAATCGGCAGTTCGATCGTCATTTTGAAGGGCGCGTCCGATTGCCTGGTCTATGAGCCGGTCGGACGTCTGATCGGTGTCGTCTACTTCACGCCGCCCGCGTGCGAGCCCTGGTCTCGACTGGATGGCTATCATTTGCTGAGCCCGGCATCGGACGTCCTCGCCTCCCTGCGCGGCCTGATCTCGGCAACGCTTGAAACCGCCGCCAATGATCCGGACTTCCTGAACGAGCCGACCTCGCGAGCGGCTGTCGAACAGTCCCTGCTCAGCGCGATCGACGGCGCCATCCGGACCAGCGTGGACAGCAGGTCTGTGCACGCCACGACGGAGAGCTATCTGCGGATCGTCGCCGACATGGAGAAATTGATCCGGCACGACCTGACGATCTGGCTCAAGACGACCGAAATGGCCGAGCGGGTCGGCGTGTCGGTTCGGACCCTCCAGAGTGCGACGCAGGCCATCTGCGGCATGAGCCCGCATCGCTATAGCCGGGTCCTGCGTCTCTGGTCGGTGCGCCGGCAGCTGCGCACCGGCCCGGGACGGCGCAGTGTGAAGGCCTGCGCCATCGCCCACGGCTTCTGGCATTTGAGCGAGTTCGCGGCGAGTTACAGGGCAGCGTTCGGCGAGTTGCCGTCCGAGACCCTGCATCGATCTGTGCGGGAGCACAGCTAGAGCGTTGTCGAGCGAAGTGGGTACCGGTTCGCGTCAAGAAAACGCGTCAAAACAAAGAATCTAGAGCCCCGTTTCGATCCCATCGGAACGGGAAAGGCTCTAGACGGGAGATCGCGACCTAATCGCGTGTGCCGCCCCAATCACCCAGCACGGCCTGCACCAGCGCCAGCGCCGCCACGGCGGCCGTGTCGGCCCGCAGGATCCGCGGGCCCAGCGCCAGCCGCAGGATCCTGGGCTGGCGCAGCAGCAGGGCCCGCTCTTCTTCGGCGAAGCCGCCCTCGGGGCCGATCAGGACGTCGATACCGTGCCCGGATGCGCGGACCTGTTGCAGGCTCTGGATGGGATTCTCGACCTCGGCCGCCTCGTCGCAGAACACCAGCAGGCGGTCGGCGGGGCGCTGGCTGAGGTAGCGCTCCAGCGGCGCGGGTTCGGCCACGGTGGCGAGGCTCAGGATCCCGCATTGCTCGGCGGCCTCGATGACATTGGCGCGCATGCGCTCGGTGTTGACACGGGAGGCCTGGGTGAACCGGGTCTGGACCGGTTGCAGGATCGCGGCGCCCATCTCCACGGCCTTCTGGACCGTGTAATCGAGCCGGGCATGCTTGAGCGGCGCGAAGACGTAAGCGAGGTCGGGCAACCGGTCCTGGGGGCGGACTTGCTGGAGGATGACGAGGTTGTCGGGGCGCTTGCGGCCTTCGATCGCGGCCTGCCATTCGCCGTCGCGGCCGTTGAAAGCCAAAACCTCGGCCCCGGCGGCCAACCGCAGCACATTGCCGAGGTAGTTGCTCTGATCACGGTCGAGCGGAACCCTGGCGTCCTGGGCCAGCGGGAGCTCGACGAACAGGCGGGGGGCGCGAAAATCGTGGGAGGGCATTGATCAAAAGTCCAATTTGCCGCCGTTCTTAACCGAAAGCAGCCGATTCAGGGGTAAATATTGCCGAATTGGTGCGTCGGCGCGCCGCGCTCCTGCCCTATTCAACGGGTTGTTAAGCGCCGGCGGGAATCGTAAAATGGCGAGCACGCTGGTTGCGCTTCAATTGGGAAGTCGCCGAACCCCGTAAGCTCCTGCCGGAGAGACTATCTTGATGATCCGTCGTTTGATGGTTCCGATCACTGCCGCCATGCTCACCATGGGTGCTGCCGGCGCCTATGCCCAGGGGTTCCCGGCTCCGCTGCCGGGCCAGTCCGCACCCGATTCCGCGTTTCCGCCCGTGAACGGTTCGGCGCCTGTCGCCTCCGTCGGCGGTGCGCCGCAAGCCTCGTTCCCGACCAACGGCGCGGCCCCGATCGGTGGTGCCGGCGCATTCAGCGCGGCGCCGCCGACGCAAGGCGGTCCCGGCGAGGACTGCATGAAGGCCTTCATGCCGCTGCGCGAGGAAGCTGAGAAGCGCGGCAAGCTGATTCAAGCCGCGGGCGCTCGTCATGCGCCGCCGGACGAAGCCTGCAAGCTGATCCGTAATTTCAGCCAGTCTGAGACCAAGATGATCAAATACATCGAGGCTCACGCCGCCAAATGCGGAATCCCGCCGAACGTCGGCGCCCAGATGAAGGACAGCCACAAGAACACCGAGGCCATGGCGACGAAGGTCTGTAGCGTTGCGCAGCAGATGCAGAACCAGCCGCGCGGTCCGGCCGGCCCGTCGCTGAGCGAAGTGGTGGGTTCAGGCTCGGCGCCGGAAGCCAATGCCGGCAAGAAGGGCGGCAGCACCTTCGACACGCTCAACGGCAACGTCCTTACCCGATGAGCGATACATCCGCCCGCGTTGCCGATTCCACCGGCAACTGGGTCGATACGCTCGCGCCGCAATGGGCGCGGCCCTATCTGCGCTTGTCCCGCTTCGATCGTCCGATCGGCTCCTGGCTGCTCTTGATGCCGTGCTGGTGGTCGGCCGCGCTCGCGAGCGGCATGGCGCATGATGTCCATCGCCTGCCGCTTGTCATCGTGCTGTTCTTCATCGGCGCCTTCGTGATGCGCGGCGCCGGCTGCACCTGGAACGACATCACCGACCGCGACCTCGACGACAAGGTCGAGCGCACCCGCTCGCGGCCGCTGCCGTCGGGGCAGGTAACAACGAAGCAGGCGCTGGCCTTCATGGTCGCGCAGGCCCTGATCGGGCTCGTGGTGCTGCTGCAGTTCAACCGCTTCGCGGTCCTGACCGGCATCGCCTCGCTTCTGATCGTTGCGATCTATCCCTTCATGAAGCGCATCACCTGGTGGCCGCAAATCGTGCTCGGGCTCGCCTTCTCCTGGGGCGCGCTGATGGGCTTCGCCGTCACCTTCGGGCGCATCGACATCACCGCACTGGTGCTCTACGCCGGCGCGATTTCCTGGGTGATCGGCTATGACACCATCTATGCGCATCAGGACGCCGAGGATGACGCGCTGATCGGCATCAAGTCCACCGCGCGCCTGTTCGGCGCGCATACGCACCAGGCGCTGATCCTGTTCTACGGTCTTGCGGTCATGCTGATCGGTGTCGCGCTGGCGTCAGGCGATGCGCGCTGGCCGGCCTGGATCGGGCTTGCGGCCTTCGCCGCGCATTTGGCTTCGCAGATCATGCGGCTCCGGATCGAGGATCCGGACTTGTGCAAGCGGCTGTTCTACTCGAACAAGTACGCGGGGGCGCTGCTGTTTGCGGGATTGCTGGCTGACGCGGCGCTGCGCGCGGCCTGACGCGCATGCGTAGGGTGGATTAGCGAAGCGTAATCCACCAACTTCTATCCGCTTGGAAAGCAAAGAGGTGGGTTACGCCTGCGGCTAACGCACCCTACGGCACCGTGAGTGCCGCTTAGTTCCTTGCGATGATCTCGCGTTCTTCGCGATGAATCGGCAACTCGCGCGTCATGGCGGTGCGGCGGCGCATCAGAAATTTCGGACGGCGGTCGCGGATCGCGTTGCGGCGACGGCGGCGCGGTGCGGGCTTGCGGACACCTTCGTCGAGCTGCGGCAGCGCAAAGATTTCGCTCCACACGGCCCAGGCCTCGGCGAGATCGTCGCCATCGGCACTGATCAGCAGCGGAACGGAGAGTGAGGGATCGCGATGCACCAGGACGAGGGTCTGCGCCTCGTCATTGCCGCGCAGTGCGACGCCGGTGAAGTCACTGACACGGACGTTGATCGCCATCTGCATGCCGCGGACGGCACGGCGCAGCACGACACGTTCGCGATGAAGCTCGATTTGCCTGGTGTAGCCGTCGGCGCGCGGATCATGCGCATCGAAGCGGACCGGAAGGGAAAGAGGGTCGAGCCGCAGATTACGGCTCGACCCTGCGGGAGCGGCCCCGCTGATTGCTGTTTGACGCCTCACGGCTTTAGTTCTCCCCGCCAGGATTATGTTCCCGGTCGATGCGAGGACCTTAGCGCGGGGCTTTCCGAAACCGCTTAAAAAGGCTGGTTAATCCAGCGTCACCACCCGCCATGATTGACAAGACCTTGGCGCGGATGATTGACGAGACGTTGCGCAAGCCTCGCGAATCTGAGCCTTTTGCAGGCTGATAATGCTTGAAGTCCGCACCATTTGGGCACATCTGGTGTTCAGGGCCCCCGATCGCCCCGAAACCTCCCGCGCCCCAACAGGATTTCGTTTGTGAACCCTTCACCAAGCTCGACGCTTTCGCCCCAGGGCTCTTCAAAGTCCAATCGCGACCTGTTCGATCAGTCCGCGCTGTCCGATCTCGCGCAGCGTCTGGTCGAGGCGGCGAAGCGCGCCGGCGCGGATGCGGCCGATGCGGTCGCGGTGCGCGGCATCTCGCAAGGCGTCGAGGTGCGCGACGGCCGCGTCGAGGAATCCGAGCGGTCCGAGGGCGACGATGTCGGCTTGCGCGTTCTGGTCGGCCAGCGCCAGGCCGTCGTTTCGACCAATGACGCCAGCGGCGATGCCGTGACCAAGCTTGCGGAACGCGCGGTCGCGATGGCCAGGGTCGCGCCGTCAGACAAATATGTCGGGCTCGCCGATCCCGCGCTGCTCGCGCGCGACTTTCCCGATCTCGACCTGCTCGATCCCGATGTGCCTGCGACATCAGAGCTCGAACGCCGAGCGTTGGAGGCCGAAGCCGCCGCGCTTGCCGTGAAGGGCGTGTCTAAATCCGGCGGCGCCTCGGCCTCTGCCGGCATGGGCGGCATGGTGCTCGTCACCTCGACCGGCTTCCACGGCTCTTACCTGCGCTCGAGCCAGGGCATCTCGGCGACCGCGATCGTCGGCGAAGGGACCTCCATGGAGCGCGACTACGACTTCACCTCGGCGCCGCATGGTGCCGATCTGTTGTCGCCTGAGGTGGTCGGCCGCTCCGCCGGCGAGCGCACCGTGGCGCGCTACAATCCGCGCAAGGTCGAGACCTGCAAGGTGCCGGTCGTGTTCGATCCGCGCGTCGCGGGCTCGCTGGTGGGTCACGTCGTCGGCGCTATCAACGGCGCCTCGATCGCGCGCAAGACCAGCTTCCTCAAGGACAAGCTCGGCCAGCAGCTGTTCTCGAAAAACATCCGCATCATCGACGATCCCCTGCGCAAGCGCGGCCTGCGCTCGCAGACGTTTGACGCCGAGGGCGTCGCTGTGAAGAAGACCGCGCTGATCGACGAGGGCGTGCTGACGACCTGGCTGCTCGACTGCGCCACCGCGCGCGAGCTCGGGCTCACCACCACCGGCCACGCCCATCGCGGCGTGTCGTCCTCGCCGTCGCCTGGGCCTTACAATCTGCATCTTGAACCCGGCACGCCGACGCCCGCTGAGCTGATCGCCGACATCAAGCAGGGCTTCTACATCACCGACCTGATCGGCTCCGGCGTCAACGGCGTCACCGGCGACTACAGCCGCGGTGCCTCCGGCTTCTGGATCGAGAACGGCGAGCTCACCTATCCCGTCAGCGAGGTGACGATCGCGGGCCATCTGTTCGAGATATTCAAGTCGATGCAGCCGGCCAACAATCTCGAGTTCCGCTACGGCATCAATGCGCCGACGGTGCGCATCGAAGGACTGACGCTTGGCGGACGCTGACAGTCTCGACGCAAACTTTCTGACGCGCGACGCGGCGCTGCTGCAAGACACGGTGCGGGAAGCGGGGAGCCTCGCGCAGTCGATGTTCCGCACCGAACTGAAGAAGTGGACCAAGGGCGCATCCTCGCCGGTCTCGGAAGCCGACATCGCCGTCAACGACCTCTTGGAAGCGCGCCTGCGCGGCGCCACGCCGGACTATGGCTGGCTGTCGGAGGAGAGCGCCGACGATGCCACGCGGCTGTCGCGGCGTCTGACCTGGATCGTCGATCCCATCGACGGCACCCGCAATTACCTCAACGGCCATGACGAATGGTGCGTCAGCGTCGCGCTGGTCGAGGGCGCGTCACCGGTGCTGGCCGCGGTGTTCGCGCCTGTTAGCGACGAGTTCTTTTTCGCCGTCCGCGGCCAGGGCACAACGCTCAACGGCAAGCCGGTCCGGGCGACGGGCGGGACCGCGCTCGACTTCGCCCGGGTCGCCGGCCCGAAGCCGATGGTCGAGCGACTCAAGACAGGCGGCGGCGACATCAAGCTGCATCCGCGAATCGGTTCGCTGGCGCTTCGGCTCTGCCGGGTCGCCAATGGCGGGCTGGATGCGGCTTTTGCGGGCGGCAATAGTCATGATTGGGACCTTGCGGCGGCCGATTTGATCGTGCAGGAAGCGGATGGTAGGATGAGCGACCTCTCCGGAGATCCCATCCTCTATAATCGTCGGGAAGTGACGCACGGGGTGCTGGTGGCAGCGGGACGCGATCGTCATGCGAGCATTGTCGCGCATTTTCGAAATCGTCCCTTGCCCTGAGCACGTCCGTTATGCTTTTCGAACACTGCTTTGCCGGGCAGCCCGTTAGGAGAACCCATGTCAGATAGTGCCCCGCAACAACTGCTCCATCTCGTCATCGGTGGTGAGCTGCTCGATCTCGAGCACAACACCTTCAAGAACCTGGATGACGTCGAGGTCGTCGGCCTCTATCCGAACTACGCATCCGCCCACGTCGCCTGGCGCGCCAAGGCGCAGAGCACGGTCGACAATGCGCAGATGCGCTATTTCATCGTCCATCTCCACCGGCTGCTCGACCCTACCCAAGAAACGAAGGCGCGTTGAAAAAACTGCTTCGCAATACGCTGCGAAGCAGCTGGTTTCAGCGTGCCGTCGGGGTCCTGGCGGCCGAATATCTGCGTCTGGTCTGGCGGACCAACACATTCACGTTCGATCCGGCCGACGTCTATGACATCGTCGAGCCGCAGATCCCGGCGATCTTCGCATTCTGGCACGGCCAGCATTTCCTCACCCCGTTCATCAAGACCAAGGAGTCCTACCGGGCCAAGGTCCTGATCTCCCGGCATCGCGACGGCGAGTTCAATGCGATCGCCGTCGAGCGGCTCGGCATCGGCCTGATCCGGGGTTCCGGGGATCACGGCGGCGCGTTCCACCGCAAAGGCGGCGTCGGCGCCTTCAGGGAAATGGTGTACACGCTGCAGGACGGCTGTAATGTCGCGCTGACCGCCGATGTCCCCAAGCGCTCGCGCGTGGCCGGCCTCGGCATCATCATGCTGGCACGGGAATCGGGGCGGCCGATCATGCCTTTCGCAATGGCGACCAGCCGCTTCATCCGGCTCAAGAACTGGGACCGCACCACCATCAACCTGCCGTTCGGGCGGGGCGCTCTGGTCGGCATCAAGGAAATCCACGTGCCGCCGGATGCCGATGCCGCCACCATGGAAACGCTGCGGCAGGAACTGGAAGACACGCTGAACGAAGCCACCCGTCGCGCCTATGCGCAACTCGGCCGCCCGGGGCCTGCAGATGGCTAGTTCGCTGCCCCATGCGCTGCCCAAGTCCCTGCCGATGACACTGCGGATGTATCAGCGCCTGGCCACGGGCCTGCTGCCGCTGGCGCCTGCGCTGATCAAGCGGCGGCTGAAGCAGGGCAAGGAAGACCCGGAGCGCGTCGGCGAACGGCGGGGGCTGTCCCAGGACGTCCGCCCGCACGGCCCGCTGGTCTGGATCCACGGCGCCAGCGTCGGCGAGGTGTTGGCCGCGGCCGCCCTGATCGAGCGCTTGCGCGACCTCAATTTGCGCATCCTGCTCACCTCGGGCACGGTCACCTCGGCCGCGGTCGTCGCAAAGCGCTTTCCGCCCGACGTCATCCATCAATACGTGCCGTATGATTCCCCACGCTATGTCGCGCGCTTCCTCGACCATTGGAAGCCGTCGCTGGCGCTGTTCATCGAATCAGATCTCTGGCCCAACCTGATTCTGGCCGGCGCTGCGCGCCGGGTGCCGATGGTGCTGATCAACGGGCGGATGTCGCCGCGCTCGTTCCCGCGCTGGCGGCGGATGCACGGCACTATCTCGGCGCTGCTGTCGCGCTTCGACATCTGCCTGGCGCAATCGAAGACCGACGCCGAACGCTTCTCCGCGCTCGGCAGCCGCGACGTCGTCACCACGGGCAATCTCAAGCTCGACGTGCCGGCGCCGCCGGCCGATCCCGCAAAGCTCGAACGGCTGATGGCGATGACGCGCGGGCGGCCGATCATCGTCGCGGCCTCGACCCATCCGGGCGAGGACGAAATGCTGGTCGCTGCGCATCGCAACCTCGTCGGCTTCTTCCCGCAGCTTCTGACCGTGATCGTGCCGCGGCATCCCGATCGCGGCTCGTCGATCGCAGGCCTGATCACGGCGTCGGGCCTGAAGCCGGCCTTGCGCTCGCGCGACGAGCAGCTCTCGGCCACCACCGACGTTTATGTCGCCGACACCATGGGTGAGCTCGGCCTGTTCTATCGTCTTTCGCCAATCGTGTTCATGGGCGGATCGCTGATCCGCCATGGCGGCCAGAATCCGATCGAGGCGATCAAGCTCGGCGCTGCGATCGTCCATGGCCCGAACGTCTTCAATTTCGCCGACGTCTATGCGGCGCTCGACGAACGCGGCGGTGCACGCCAGGCCGACACACAGGAGGCGCTGGTCAAGCAGCTCGGCCTGTTGCTGGCTGAGCCGACCGTGCGCGACAGGATGCATCGCGCAGGCACAGGCGTGGTCGAGGAACTCGGCGGCGCGCTCGATCGCACCATGACGGCGCTCGAGCCGTATCTGATGCAGTTGCGGATCGAGATGGGAGCCGCCAATGCGTGAGCCGGCCTTCTGGTACCGGCCGCGTTCCCCGAAGTCGCATCTCCTCAGCCCATTGGGCGCGCTCTATGGCGCCATCACCGCACGCCGCATGGCGCGCAAGGGGTTTGACGCCGGCATCCCCGTGCTCTGCGTCGGCAATTACCATGTCGGCGGCGCCGGCAAGACGCCGACCGTATTGGCGCTGACGAAGCTGCTGCGCGAGCTCGGCGAGACACCGGTGGTGCTCAGCCGCGGCTATGGCGGACGCTTGCACGGCCCGGTCATGGTCGATCGCGAACGTCACACCGCCGCCGATATCGGCGACGAGCCGCTGATGATGGTACGCGACGTCCCCGTCGCCGTCGCACGCGACCGCCTCGACGGCGTGGCGCTGGCGAAGTCGCAAGGCGCCACCGTGATCCTGATGGACGACGGTTTCCAGAACCCGGTTCTGTTGAAGGACGCCTCGCTGATCGTGATCGACAGCGAGCGTGGCCTCGGCAACGGCAAGGTGTTTCCGGCAGGTCCCCTGCGCGCGCCGCTGAAGGGGCAGCTTTCGCGCACCGACGCACTGGTGCTGATCGGCGACGGCCATGCCGCGGACGATGTCGCGGCGGAGATTTCCGCGCGCGGCAAGCCGGTGCTGCGCGCGCGCCTGAAGCCGGACGCGGCCGCGGTCGCGCAACTCTTCGGCAAGCCCGTTTTCGCCTTCGCCGGCATCGGCGATCCCGAGCGCTTCTTCCGCAGCTTGGCAGCCTGCGGCATCGAGGTCGCGCGCACGCGCCCCTTCGCCGATCACCACATGTTTTCGCGAGACGAGCTCTTGGCGCTCGCAGCCGATGCCCGGCGCGAGCAGCTCATCCTGGTAACGACGGAAAAAGATCTCGCACGCCTGCGCGGCCGCGACGGCGTGCCCGACGGCATCGTGCCGTTCGCGGTGCAGCTCGAGTTCGGCGATCCGGTTAAGCTCAAGCAACTGATCAGCGATCATCTCTACAAGGCCCGCGAGCGGCGTTTTTCAAGCCGCTGAAATCTCCGCAAACGACGATCTCGTAGGGTGGGCAAAGCGCAGCGTGCCCACCATCCATGTTCGCGTCCGGAGTGAGGTGGTGGGCACGCTGCGCTTTGCCCACCTGCATCTCGCCATTCAGCCGACATTCATCGCAATACCTCTATCGATCTCAGACGATCCTGGAGAATGCGATGAAACTGCCCTTCGCGGCCCTAGCCACCACCCTTGTGTGTCTGATTGTTGCGCCTGTGTTTGCACAAACGACGCCGGCTCCGACCGCCACGGTGCCGGTTCCCGCGACCAAGCGCGTGACGTGTCTCGGCACGACGCAGAATCTGAAGGGGCAGGACAAGCGCGACCAGATGCAGCTCTGCATGGCGCAGGCGCGGCTCGATTGCCTTAAGCAGGCGATCGATCAGAAGGTGGTCGGCGAAGCGCGCAAGAGTGCGATCAAGACTTGCGTGGGCACGGATGGTCCCGAGCAGGAATAGCCGCGCGGGCGAGGCCTCACGGTTGCGGCTTCGGCGCGTTGGGAAAATGCCGCTGCAGCACGGCCGTGGGCGTGGCGTAGGCTTCCTGCAGATCCACGCTCCAGTATTTCAGTTCGTCGAGCGGGATCCGCGTGTCGGTGATGGCGCAGCGCACGAAAGTCCCCGGCGAGATCACGCGGAAATCGCCGTCGAGATATTGCACCTGCGCTTCGCCATGGCCCGAGGGGCCGAACTTGTTCAGCACGGTCGAAAGTCTCCGTGGAAGGGCCCTGTTTGGAGAACCTTGCAGGGCACGATGTGTTGGACTGGATTTAGCATAGATAGGGTGGCTTGTCCGCCCGTTAAACCCACCGGTTTGTGATGTTTTGCCGCCGTTTGCGCATGATAGTGCTTGAGCCCGTGCGGCACCTCCTGCGACAGAGTTCGATGCGCCTTCGACTGACCGCCCTGTTCCTGACGCTGTTGATGTCGGCCGCGCATGCCGCGCCGGCGCCTGCACCTGCGCAGGTCGAGATTCCGCTGTCCTCCGGCGTCCTGCATGCGCAACTGTTCAAGCCCGAGGGCGAGGGGCCGTTTCCGACCGTGATCGCGCTGCACGGCTGCGGCGGCCTCGGCAGCCATTCCGATTCCGTGCAGCCGCGCTATCGCGACTGGGCCGAGCGTCTGCTCAAGGCCGGCAATGCGGTGCTGCTGCCGGACAGCTACGGCTCGCGCGAGCTCGGGCCGCAATGCCGCGTCAAGGAGATGCACGTCAAGGCGCGGCGCGAGCGCGTCACCGACATCGCAGCATCGCGCGCCTGGCTGATGAAGCAGAGCTGGGTCGCGCGCGACCGTGTCAGCCTGATCGGCTGGGCCAACGGCGCCAGCGCGCTGCTCTGGGCGGTGCGTCCGCAGAGCGTGGCGCGCGATGCGGGACCGGATTTCCGCGCCGCGATCGCGTTCTATCCGGATTGCCGCATCTCCGCCGGTCTCGGCTGGAGCACGCGGGTGCCGACGCTGGTGCTGATCGGTGCCAATGACGACGTCTCGTCGCCGCCGGCCTGCCGCCAGATGGTGGATGGCGCGCACGGCCGCAGCGCGCTCGCGCGCATCGTGGTCTATCCCGGCGCCTATCACGATTTCGACCGCGCCAACACGCCGCTGCACGCGGCTGCCAGCAGCACCGATGCCGCCGTGCCCGAGCACGGCCATCTCGGCACCGATTCGGAAGCGCGCGCGGCGTCGCAGAAGGAAGTCGCGGAGTGGCTGGCGCGATAATGACGGTGTCGTAGCCCGGATGGAGCGCAGCGAAATCCGGGAAGGTCTCAACGCGTGGCACGATCCCGGATTACGCTTCGCTCCATCCGGGCTACACGTCTCAAAGCGGGGCCGCCCGAGGAACAAGGTGAGGCGGACAGCCCCGCATCGACCACCGCCCTGCACGGATAATGGCCGACCGAAAAACTACGGCTCGCGCATCACACCGGTTTCAGCCGATGTCGGTGCCATAGTTCGACCATGATGTCGGCTAAACGCATCTCTCATGCGCAATCGCTTCGTCATCTTCTCGTTCGCACTGGTCGTCTTCACCGTCGCGGTCTTGCTGTTCGAAGCCCACGCCGGCGCACCGCAGCTCTCGCCGGACCATTGCGGCTTCTGGACCACGATGGACGCGGGATTATCCTGCCAGTAGGTGGGTGGGACTACGCACCGCCTCCACGCCGTCATTGCGAGCGCAGCGAAGCAATCCAGAATCTTTCCGCGGAGGGACTCTGGATTGCTTCGCTGCGCTCGAAATGACGGGATGAGAGAGCTCGGCTGCCTCTAGAACAAACTGCCCTGATCCACCGGCTTGCCCACGCGCTTCGGCGCAGGCTTGGCGTCTTGCGCGGCCGCCCTCGGCTGCGCAGGCGCGCGTTTGGCCACAGGCGCCGGCCGATCGGTATCCGCCGTCGCGCCCACGCGTCCATCCGCGAACTCGATCGCGATCCGCGCATTCGGCCCGACGCTGTCGGCCGAATGCAGCGGGTGCCCGGCCTCATCACGCACCAGCGCAAAGCCGCGGGCGAGCACGCCGCGATAGGACAGGGCGGAGAGCAGCTTGCCGCTGTTCTCGACGCGGGCATCGAACCGCTGCAGCAAGGTGACAAGCGCGCGGTTGGCGCGCTCGGCGAGGCGGTGCGTGCGCTCGCGCTGGCGGGCAATCGCGTTGCGCTGGGCCTGCGCGTTGGAGAGTTTTGAGGCGCGCAGGCGCACTTCGAGTCCGGCAAAGCGATCGCGCCGCCGCCGCAGCAGCGAGCGCGCGGACAGGCCGAGCCGTTCGCCGCACACGGTGAGCCGGTGATCGGCCTGCGAAATCTGGCCGTGCAGCACCCGCAGCGTCAGCTTTGCGCTCGCCGCCGTAAACCTGCGGAAATGCGCATGCGTGTTGGCCTTCAATCCGCGCGGCAGCGATGCGCCGGCTGAATCCAGCCGCTGCCGCGGAATCGCGAGCAGATCGCCCGCAGCAGGCAGCGCGCGCGCAGCGGCACGCAATTCGTTGCGCCGGCTCTCATGGGCACGCTGCCAATAGGCGCGCGTGCGCCGCGCGAGATCGGCGACCTCGACGAACAAGTCGCTGCGCACCGGCACGGCCATTTCGGCCGCGGCCGTCGGCGTCGGCGCGCGCTTGTCGGCGACGAAATCGATCAGCGTGATGTCGGTCTCGTGGCCGACCGCGGAGATCAGCGGGATCATGCTCTCGGCCGCTGCGCGAACCACGATCTCCTCGTTGAACGACCAGAGATCCTCCAGCGAGCCACCGCCGCGCGCGACGATGAGAACATCGGGCCGCGGAATCTTGCCGCCCTCCGGCAGCGCGTTGAAGCCGCGGATCGCGGCTGCGACCTGCTCGGCCGAGCCTTCGCCCTGAACTTTCACCGGCCATACCAGCACGTGACGGGGGAAGCGGTCCTCGAGCCGGTGCAGGATGTCGCGGATCACCGCGCCGGTCGGCGAGGTCACCACGCCGATCACCTCCGGCAGCCACGGCAGCAGTTGTTTTCGCGATTCGTCGAACAGGCCCTCGGCGGCGAGCTTCTTCTTGCGCTCTTCCATCAGCGCCATCAGCGCGCCGATGCCGGCCGGCTCCAGCGCCTCGATGACGATCTGATATTTGGAGGAGCCCGGATAGGTCGTGAGCTTGCCGGTGGCGATGACCTCGAGCCCCTCCTGCGGCTTGAAGCGCATCCGGCCGTGCACGCCCTTCCAGATCACCGCCTCGATCTTGGCGCTCTCGTCCTTGAGCGCGAAATAGCAATGGCCGGACGAATGAGCGCCGCGGAACCCGGAGATCTCGCCCCGGACCCGGACATGGCCATAGGTGTCCTCTACGGTCCGCTTCAGGGACTGCGAGAGCTCGGAAACGGTGAATTCGGGCGTATTGAGCAGGGGTTCCGCAGGCGGCATCGGCAAACGATTCGGCATTTTGGGGTCGATCTCGACGTTAAGGATTTTCGCCGGCAAGCGCGAATCCGGCTCTTGATCGCAAGAGTACTCTGTTATATAGAGTTCTCTATTGATGTTCTAGTCAGGGAGTTCGGCCATGGCGATCCGGTTGCTGCGAGGTGCCCTGGGCTTGCTGAAATGGGGTCTCTGCGCGCTCGGCGCAGTGGCGCTGATCTTCACCGCCTTGATCGCGACGCCGTTGGAGCGGCCCGCGGAGATGCGCTCTGTCTCGGAGTCCGCCAGGGGCATCGACTGGTCCAATTTGCCGCCGCTGGAGCGTTTTCAGGCCCGCGACGGCACCTGGCTCGGCTTCCGGCACTACGCGCCGAAAGGGACAGCCACTGATCGCGGTGCGATCTTCATCCACGGCTCGTCCGGCTCCTCCGGCACGGTCAATCACGCCCTGACCGCGGCGATTGCCGCACACGGCGTCGAGACCTGGGCGTTGGACGCGCGTGGCCACGGGGCTTCAGGCACCCGCGGCGACATCGGCTATGTCGGCCAGCTCGAGGATGATCTGGTCGACTTCGTCGCCCATGTCCGCAAGAGCGCACCGGACCTGCCGCTCACTCTGGTCGGCCATTCCGCGGGCGGCGGCTTCTCGCTCCGCGTCGCCGCCACGCCGATCATGCAGGATCTGTTCGTCCGTACCGTGCTGGTCGCGCCCTATCTCGGCTATGACGCGCCGACCAACAAGCCGCACTCCGGCGGCTGGGCCAATGCCGACATTCCGCGCTTCCTTGGGCTCGCAGCACTTCGCAAGCTCGGCATCGACTGCTGCGCGCAGCTGCCGGTGCTCGCCTTCGCGGTGCCTGCGAATTCGGAACGGATTCTGACCCCGACCTATTCCGACCGCCTGATGCGCAACTTCGCCACGCACGGCTATCGCCTCGATCTGCCGGCGGTGACGCATCCGATGACGATCTTCGGCGGTGCCGAGGACGAGATGATGATCTCCGACAAATACGCCGAGACCGTGCAGGCCATCAAACCGTCCGTCGACGTCAAGGTGATCGAGGGCGTCAACCACATGGGCATGGTTACCAATCCGAAGGCGGTCAACGCAATCGCCGAGGACGTGGCCACGCGCGGGAGCGGGCAATCATGATGCAACCCGTTGGTGGCAGGGCAATCGCATATGGGAGCGGCTTACCCGCGGCCATCCTTCGAGACGCCCGCCTGCGGCGGGCCCTCAGGATGAGGGCGGAGTTTGCGGCAGTCGCTTCACCGGGTGCTGCTATAGCTGAGCCTCATCCTGAGGAGACCGCGAAGCGGTCGTCTCGAAGGACGAGGCGCTTGCTCGGGCGTAGCCATGTCGTCATGTGCGATTGCCCTGCTGTTGCTGGCAAGCCGTGGAGACAGCCATGAAGAACCTGTTCGAAGCCGGAAAACTGCTGCTTCTCGACATGGCGGCGACGCTGTTCTTTCTTGTACTTTACCTGCTGACCCACAACGTGACCCTGTCGGTCGTGCTCGGCATGGTGTTGGGCATGGCCCAGATCGGCTGGCAATTCGCGCGCCGCAAGCCAATCGACACCATGCAATGGATGAGCCTGTTTCTGGTGCTCGGCGCCGGCACCGTCACGCTGCTCACCAACGATCCGCGATTCATGATGATCAAGCCGAGCGTCATCTACATCATCGTCGGCGTTGTGATGCTGAAGCGGGGGTGGATGAATCGCTATCTGCCGCCGATTGCGATCGAGCTGGTGCCGGATATCGCCGTCATTGTCGGCTATGCCTGGTCGGGCCTGATGTTCTTCTCCGCGGCACTGAACGTGATCGTGGCGCTCAATGTCGACGTCGGGACCTGGTCGATGACCATGTCGGTCTATGGCATCGTCAGCAAGGTCTTGATGTTCCTGATCGGCTACACGGCCATGCGCACCATTGGTGTTGCGCGTAAGCGACGTCTTGCCGGCGACCGCCCGCGCGATGCTGCGCCGATGCCGGGTTGATGGAGGCCGACATGATCGACAGCAAGCAGGCAGCCGAGGCGCTCGCCGATATCGACGACATGGTCCATCGCGTCCGGCAATCGCGGGTCTACGACCTTGCCAGCCAGATGATGATCCTGTGGGGTGGACTGGTGTTCGCCGCCAACTTCGCCACCTGGCTCTGGCCGCACCAGGGCTACTATTTCTGGATCGCGGTTTACATCCTCGGCATCGCCGGCTCCTTCGCGATCAGCGGGTCCAATCGATCCTCGAGCGGCGTTCGCAGCTTCGACGCCCGCATGCTGATCGCCTTCCTGATGTTCATCGCGTTCGGGTTCTTCTGTTCGCTGGTGCTCGGCCATTTCACGCCGCGCCAGCAGGGCGCGTTCTGGACGATCTATTTCATGCTGTTCTACGCGCTTGCGGGCCTGTGGTTCGGCCGCGCCTTCATCGTGATCGCGGCGGCGATCACCGTGCTCACGCTGGTCGGCTATTTCTTCGTGACCGGCGACACCTTTCTGCCGTGGATGGCGGTCGTCAACGGCGGCGGCCTGATCGTCGGCGGCCTCTGGATGCGGCGGAGCTAGTCGATGGCGGAGCTCGACGACATCATCCACCAGCCGCTGCGGCTCAAGATCATGGCCGCGCTGAATTCGCTGCCGGGGGCCGCAGGCCTGGAATTCTCCAGGCTGAAGAAATTGACCGGCGCCACCGACGGCAATCTCGGCGCGCATATCGAGACCCTGGCCAAGGCCGGCTACGTCTCGGTCGACAAGGCCTTCGTCGGCAAGAAGCCGCAGACCACGGTAACCGCAACAGCGGCGGGCCGCGGCGCTTTCGCGCGGCACGTGGCGACGTTGCAGGAGATTATTGCGGGGAGGCAGGTGTAGCTCCGCTATCATCGCGCTGCTGATTGTTGTGCCCTCGCCCCTTGCGGGAGAGGGCAACTCCGCTGGCCAACACGGGCTCATTTGGGTGAGGGGTTCTCTCGGCGAGTCCTGCTCCCACTTGAACCGATTACGGTGACAGCGCACTAAACGATGATGCTTGGGCTTTGGAATTTGGTGCAACTGTCACCATTGGGGTTAACGCGGCGCCGGCGAGCCAGAAAGTCCTTGACGCAACAGATCACCATGGAAACCTTTCGGTCGAAAGACCTTGATTGGTCGATGGACGGAGCCGACCCGTGAGATTTTTGCCGAGAATTATGCTCGTAACCGCTCTCGTGAACCTTGCTCCAGCCGTCGCCCAGGCGCCGAAGCAAGCTGTCGCTTCTCCCGCCTTGCAGAAGGAGTTCGATGGCTTCATCGAGAAGTTTCGCGCGGTGCTGAGGACAAACGATTCCGCCGCCGTCGCCAGCATGACGCGATTGCCGTTCATGAACGACAAAGCAATTCGCGACGCCGCGCAATTCCGCGCCAAGACCTATCCGACCTCGTTCACGGCGAAAAATCGCGCGTGTATCCAGCGCGGCAAGGCCGTCTACGATCGCGACCAAGAAAATAATGATAATTACTTCGTCTTCTGCGGCGACCTCATCTTCGTCTTCACCAAGACGCCGGCAGGGTTCCTTTTTACGGATGTCGGCGCGAATGACTGATCCGGGGATTGCGGTGACAGCGTCACCGGAATTCTGGGTGCATTAAAAGTGCTCGATAAGGGGAAACCAATATGTCCGTCGTCGTCGTAATGGAAAATTTTTGCTTCAGTGTTGTCTCCGCGGTCCTTTTCCTTTGGATAAAGAGATATGTCATTCGAGTGACCTTGAGTGCGCTCTTCCCGCTTGCGCTCTATTGGCTCGCTTTCCAAGCTTCGTCGGGTGGGCGAGAATTTTGGGATATTAGGGTGATCGGCCCATTGGCCTTAGGGGGATTTTGCGGAGCCCATATGAAATCGTTGTTATCGCTAGTCAGGAAAGCGCGTAGCGACGTTTAGCTGGTAGCTCGTAGGATGGGTTGAGCCTTTGCGAAACCCATCGCTTCTCTACCCCGTTCTCCGTAGTCGCGGCCGTCATCCGACTGATCACCGAATTACGGTGACAGTGCACCAAATGGTATCAACTGCGCTGGCCCTGGAAATTAGTGCACTGGACTGCACCCCTTAAGTGAGACACGATATTTTCGGTGACAGTGAGGTTGTCACGATGCGGTACCGCAGGGTTGCGCGAAGGCGCTTTCGAACTCAGGGGGCTGGGACCTCTTTCCCCGTCATTCTGGGGCGCGCGTAGCGCGAGCCCGGAATCCATCAAGCACAGCGTCGGTGGATGAATGGATTCCGGGCTCGTCGCTTCGCGACGCCCCGGAATGACGGTGCGACCTAGACCTGCTTCCCCGCAATGATCTCCTGCAACGTCGCCACAGGTCGGTATTACGGTGACAGTGCTGGACTGCACCCCTGAAGTGAGACACGATAATTACAGTGACAGGCATTCCGAGGATGACCTGTGGCAGGACGAGCAAAGAAGCGTCAGTTTCCGACGGCTTACAAATTGAAGGCGATCAAGCGGGTTGAGCGGGGCGAAGGCGTCCTCCCTGTAGCCCGCGAGCTTGGAATCTCCCGCAAGAGTCTCCATGACCTGTCTCTTATACACATCT
>NZ_VSSS01000052.1 GCF_008123425.1 Bradyrhizobium rifense | reverse complement strand
ATCTGCCAAAGTAGTGCTAGTCTGAACGGCCATTCAGAATTCTCTTCCCGTTCCTTCGGAACGTTCACGCGAATGCGCGGTTCTCATTGGCATTACGTTGGAGGAGGACATCATGAAGAAACTTGGTTATGTGGTTGCAGCTCTGGGTGCGCTCGCGGTTGCGGCGCCGACGCTGGCAAGTGCTGAGACTGTGATCGTCAAGCATGGCCACCATGGCTACGGCGCCCGCGCCGAAATGCGCGAGCATCGTGACAATGGCTGGCATCGCGGCTGGCACCATCACGACCGTGTCGTCGTGGTCAAGCATGGCCATCACCACATGGACTAACGCGCAACGCAACATGGAAATGGCCCCTCACGGGGCCATTTCTTTGCGTTCTTTTTTCCTTCTCCCCTTGCGGGAGAAGGTGAAAGATCAACCTAATCCCAGGCCGGTGCGAAGCCCGGGTTGACGCAACGCTTGTCCTTCGAGAGCGCGGCGATTTTCTTTCGGTCGGCATCGTCGAGCGTTATCTTCAGCGCGTCCAGATTGGCTTGCTGGCTCTCGCGGCGCGATGCCTTCGGGATCGCGGCGACACCATCCTGGTCGAGCAACCATTTCAGCGCCACTTGCGCGGCACTCGCGTTGTGCTTCGCGCCGATCTCGGCGAGTACCGGATCGGATGCAACGCGGCCCTGCGCGAGCGGACAATAGGCGACGAGCGGGATCGACTTGGCGTTGAGATAGGCCAGCACCTTCGATTGATCCAGCATCGCGTGATATTCGATCTGGTTGCAGGCGATCGGCGCCTTGACGTCCTCGACCGCGATCTTGAGCAGCGCCGTGGTGAAATTGGCAACCCCAATCGCCCGCGTGCGCCCCTCTTCCTTCAGTTTCATCAGGGTTTCGAACACCGCACCCCAATTCGCCGACTTCGACGGCCAGTGCACGAGATAGAGATCGACGTGGTCGAGCCTCAGTTTCTTCAGGCTGGCATCGAAAGCGCGACGGATCGCATCCGGCGCCAGATTCTCGTGCCATACCTTGGTCGTGACGTGCAGCTCGCCGCGCGGCACGGAGGCCGCCGCCAGCGCGGCGCCGATGGCTTCCTCGTTGGCATACATTTCGGCAGTGTCGATGTGGCGATAGCCGATCGACAGCGCGCTCTCGACCGCGGCACGGCAGGCATCGCCCTGCATGCGGAAGGTGCCGAGGCCGAGCTTGGGCATGCTGATGCCCTGTGTTTTCAGATTGTCCATTGAACAGGCTCCTGAGTATTTCAGCCCGCCGGATGCGCGCGGCGATGCCGCGTGAGCAGACTCTTCGGTGCTGGAAAAGAGGTGGCGGGACGGACCACTATAGCGCGGCATGCGCCCGGCGGCCAATCAAGATCGGGTTAGGTGCGATTAGGTTCGATCATCGCCACGGGCGCGGTGAGCCCCCTCTCCCGCTTGCGGGAGAGGGTTGGGAGAGGGTGCATCCGCAACGGGATAATCCCCCAGGGGAGAAAGCCCTCACCCGGCGCGCGGGACGATGCTTCGCATCGCCCGGAACGCCATAGTTGAAGCTTCGCTTCGACGTTCTTAAGAAACGGCCGCCGAAGGCGGCCTATGCTCTCCCGCAAGCGGGAGAGGTTGAACCAGCCTGCGTCTCTCACGAATGCTGCGCAACCATAGCCGGGCGCGCCTGCGGCTGCGGCAGGATGTCGACCGACCAGAGGTCGCGGTTGTCGACGTCCTTCAAGGTCACCGTCATCACGCCGCTTGTGCCGTCGATGTCGACGCGGCCGAAGAACTGCAGGCCGAAGCAGGGCGCGAGGTTCTCGCCCTGGGCTTCGCTGCACCCGTTCCGATACATCGCCACGGGGCCAAACGTGTTGTCGAGCTCGCCGGGGCCCCAGGTGCCGGCATGCAGGGGGCCGGAGACGAACTCCCAGAACGGCTCGAAATCACTGAACTGGGCCTTGTTCGGATCATAATAATGCGCGGCGGTGTAGTGCATGTCGGCGGTGAGCCAAACGATGTTGCGGACAGAAGCGCGCTTGATGAACGCAAGCAGTTCGGCGATCTCGTGCTCGCGCCGGTCGGGCGGGCCGTCGCCGAGCGCAACGGCATCGAGACTGATCAGCCCGATCGGCAAATCTGCCGCGATCACCTTCCAGGTTGCGCGCGAGGCAGCGAGCTCCCGCTTCAACCAGGCGAGCTGCTCGGTGCCCAGAATCCAGCCGCGATGATCGTTGCCCTTATTCCAGGTCTCGTCGCGATAGCTGCGCATGTCGATCATGAAGACGTCGAGCAGCGGGCCATAGGCGATCTTGCGATAGACCCGCCCCTGCCGCGCGCCGATGTCCCGGATCGGCATGAAGTCGAAGAAGGCGCGGCGTGCCGTCGTCCTCGTAGCCGGCGTCGTCATAGCTGCCGGTCGGCGACCAGTCGTTGGTGACCTCGTGATCGTCCCATTGCGCGAGCATCGGCACTTGCGCATGGAAGGCGCGAAAATGCTCGTCGAGATGGTTGTATTTGTAGTTGCCGCGGAATTGCGCCAGCGTGTGCGCGACTTGCGCCTTTTCCTCGGTCACGACGTTGCGCCAGATCTCGCCATTCGGCAGCGTCTGCTCGGACGGTATCGTGCAGTCGGCATAGATGTGATCGCCGGAGTGGATGAAGAAATCCGGCCGGTTGTCGAGCATGGTGCGATAGCCGCGATAGCCGCCGCGGGAGATGTCGATGCCCCAGCCCTGCCCCGCGACATCGCCCGACCACAGGAACGAGATCGACTGCCCCTCGGCCGGCGCGGTGCGGAAATGGCCGACGCGGCTTTCGCCGGCGATGCCGGTGGCGATGTCGTCGAACCGCACGCGGTAGAAGATGTCCTGCCCGGGCGGCAGATTGTCGAGCTGTAGTTTTGCGGTAAAATCTGCATCGGGCAGAGCGTCGCGTGACGCAGACGCGATGATGGTCTTGAAGCTCTCGACCGTCGAGCATTCCACCTGCATCCGCGCTGGCCGATCCGCGCGCGCCCAGATTACGGCAGAGCCATTCGAGACGTCGCCGGACTGGATGCCGCCCGCGATCTGCGGGCGATCGGCGGCGCGGCTGATACGCGGCTTTGCGAGCGAGGCGATGGCAAGGCTGGAGGTGGAGCGGACCAGGAACTGTCGCCGGGTCCATGCGCGCGAAGCGCGGAGCGTTGCCATTCAGGAGACCTTCGTCGAATCGCGACGGAAGGTGCCTGCGCCGTTTGACTCCCGGCTTACAGTTTCTTGACTCCGCGCCTACGGTTTTGCGACGTCGGGATGACGGGCGGGCGCGGCTGCGGCCTACTCCCTCGCCCCTTTCTTACGGGGGCGCGACGACGGCAGGACGATCGCATATGGGAGCGACTCCGCCTGTGGCCATCCTTCGAGACGCCCGCCGTTGGCGGGCCCTCAGGATGAGGACCGAGTGTGGGGCCGTCGTTTTGACGAGCACCGATGCCGCCTAGCCTCATCCTGAGGAGACCGCGAAGCGGTCGTCTCGAAGGACGAGGCGCGCACTCAGGTCGTGCAAAATGCCTTATGCGATCGCCCTGCCGCAAGCGGGGCGAGGTGAAGAGGCTGCGGCGCTGTTCTCAGTGCTTCCAGTTGCAGATGCCGCCGGAACGACACGGCCAGGTTTGGATGCGGGTGTCCATCGCCTGCGCGTCCAGCGGATTGCCGTGGCGATGCGCGAGCTTGGTGCGGGCTGCGCCGCGTGGCTGCGCGTCTCGCGCGCGTGCAATCTTCGGCTCCGGCACGCGCACGCGTTCAGCCGCAACCTTCTTCGGCACGTCGACCGGCTCGGCACGGGCCTGCGCCTCGTTGCCGCCCTTCGCCTCGAGTGCAACAGGCGCGAATTGCGTCTCGGGCCCGAGCCGTTTCGGCGACAGCACAGCCTTGGAGAGATCGAGACCGAGATATTCGTCAGGCTTGTAGTCGTCAGCGCGTGCGATGCCGCCCCATGCGAGCACGAGGGCAATTGCAACTGCAAAAGGAACGCTTTTCAGGACCACGGACGCCTCCTGAAATTGATTGTTAAGGAGTAATTTACTCCTATTTAGGAGGCGTCGCGTGCAATTCCAGCGGTCAACTACCGCCTTGGTTAAGAAGTTTGGCGGTGTCAGGCGACCTTTCGCGTCGCAGCCGTCCCATCCAGGAACCCCATAAGCCGGCTGCGGATGATTTGTTCCGCCTCGGTCATGATGCGATCGACGAGTTCCTTACAGGTGGGGATGTCGCGGATGAGGCCCGCGACCATGCCGCAACTCCAGGCGCCGGCATCCATCTGCCCGTCCAGCATGACCTTGGGATAGACCCCCGCGACCTGGTCGTGGATGTCGTCGATCGTAAGCTTATCGCCCTTGGCATGCTCGATCTCGAGCAGGCGATCGACATTGGCATTCTTCAGCACGCGCTCGGTGTTGCGCAGGGCGCGCATGATCAGGCGGGTGTCGAGCTCGGTCGCCGCAACCAGCGCGTTCTTCACGTTCTGATGGACCGGTGCTTCCTTGGTGGCGATGAAGCGCGTGCCCATGTTCATGCCGGCCGCGCCCAGCGACAGGGCTGCGACGAGGCTGCGCCCGTCGGCCATGCCGCCGGAAGCCACGAACGGGATCTTCAATTCCTCCGCCGCGCGCGGCAGCAGGATCATGTTGGGAATGTCGTCCTCGCCGGGATGACCGCCGCACTCAAAACCGTCGACGCTGACGGCGTCGCAGCCGATCCGCTCGGCCTTCAGCGAATGACGCACCGACGTGCATTTGTGGATCACCTTGATGCCGGCCGCCTTCAGCGCCGGCATATATTGTTCGGGGCTGCGACCCGCGGTCTCCACCGCCTTGATGCCGCCCTCGACGATGGCTGCGATGTATTCCGGATAAGGCGGCGCCGCGAAGGTCGGCAGGAAGGTGAGGTTCACACCGAACGGCTTGTCGGTCATGTCGCGGCAACGTGCGATCTCCTTGGCGAGCAGCTCCGGCGTCTTCTGCGTGAGGCCGGTGATGATGCCGAGCCCGCCGGCGTTGGAGACGGCGGCGGCAAGCTCGGCAAAGCCGACGAAATGCATGCCGCCCTGGATGATCGGGTGCTCGATGCCGAACAGTTCGGTGATCGCGGTCTTCACTTAGTTCTCCTCCCGGAATTTTGCTGATGTCGAGATCAGTCTAGCCGTAGTCTCGTCCCGCAGTCACCATTTCTCACCGAACGGGCGAATCTCCATCTCGAAGGTCCAGGCACTCTTCGGCTGCTGGTAGAGCTGCCAATAGGAATCCGCAACGGCCGATGGCGGCATCAGCAGATCGGGATTGTCGAGCGCCTCCTTGCCCCACAGCTGCTCTCGGCGCTCCCGCACCCAAGCCGTGTCGACGCCGGAATCGATGATGAGGTGGGCGACGTGGATGTTCTTCGGCCCGAGTTCGCGCGCCATCGCCTGCGCCACCGCACGCAGTCCGAACTTGGCGCTGGCAAAGGCCGCAAAGCCGCTGCCGCCGCGCAAGGACGCCGTCGCGCCGGTGAAGAAGATCTTGCCGCCGCCGCGCGGCAGCATCAGCCGCGCCGCCTCGCGCCCTGCGAGGAAGCCGGAATAGCAGGCCATCTCCCACACTTTCCGAAACACGCGCTCGGTGGTGTCGAGGATCGGGAAATTGACGTTGGCGCCGACATTGAAGATGCAGACCTCCAGCGGCGCGTGCTTGTCGGCATCGTTGAGGAAGGAGATGACTTCCTCCTCCTTCCGCGCGTCCAGCGAGCGCGCATGGATCTCGCCGCCGGCGGCTTCGATGTCCTGCACCAGCGGCGCGAGCTTGTCGCCGTTGCGACGGCCTGCATAGATCGAAAAGCCTTCGGCGGCGAATTTCTTGGCAATCTCGGAGCCGATGAAATCGCCGGCCCCGATCACGGCCGCGGTCGCGTTTCGCTTGGGCAAGGTCGCCTCCTCCGGTGAGAGCATGTGATTGGGCCGGAGGCTATAGTTCTAAAATAGAACTGTCAAATTTAACCACTGAATGCTAATCTCCAGTGCAAATAGCGCTGGCCATTCAAGTCAGTTCCTTTTTCTGACTTACTAACCCATGCGGGAAAACCGGATATGAAGTGGGATACGCTGGACGAGGAACCCTGCTCGCTCTCCCGCACCGTCGCCGTGGTCGGCGACCGCTGGACGCTCTTGATCCTCCGCGAATGCTTCCTGCGCGTGCGCCGGTTCGAAGCGTTTCAGTCCTCGCTCCAGATCACGCGGCATCTTCTCTCAGAGCGCCTGAAGAAGCTGGTCCGCTTCGGCATCCTGCGCCGCGTCCCCTATTCCGAGTCTCCCAAGCGTTACGAATACATCCTGACGCAGAAGGGGCTCGACCTCTACCCGATCATCATGGCGATGGTGCATTGGGGCGACACCCACATGGGCGACGAGCGCGGCCGCCCGCTGCTGCACGAGCACAAGACTTGCGGCAAGCTGTTCGACCCGGTGATGGTGTGCTCGGAATGCGGCGAGCCGCTGCATGCCAAGCAGGTGCACGTGCATGCGGGGCCGGGGCGGAGGGAGGCCGTCGGGTGATCCTCGGTCTCATCCTGGCGAAAGCCTGGGCGACGAGGAGAAGAGCCCCGCTCCCCGAGCGTCTCCGGGTGAGTAAATCCTACGCGAACGGGACGCCGTAATAGGTGTTGATGCCGCGTACCGCCGCATCGTCACCCCAATTCCAATCGCTCCGCTCGCCATATCTCGGCGCGCCTTCCAGCTCCTTGGCGGTGATACCAGTGACATAGCCGCCAAGCTCGGTGTCGTATTTCAGCGACTGCCAGGGCAAGGGATAATGATCGTTGCCGACACCGAGAAAGCCGCCGAAGCCGAGCACGGCGTATGACACTCGGCCACTCGTCTTGTCGATCATCACACGTTCGATCGAACCGATCTTGTTGCGATCGGCGCCGTAGACGGATGTTCCCTCGACCTTGTCGCTGCCGATCAAGCGGCCCATTTCGGCGCGATCCAGTTCGCCTTGATTCAACATTTCGATTCTCCACTCAGCCAATGTGCGGACCAACCGAACTTGGAGATGATCGTTCCAAAACGCGCGGTGAGCGGGAGTGCCGCAGGGCGAAGCGAACCTAGCGCAGAGTTGGGGATGGTTCGCGCAGCGACAGAAAATCGAACATCTCGGCCGCTGCCTGAAGCTGCTCGATGCGCACGCCGACGGCGTCGCGCTGCTTGCCGTCTGGCAGGCTCGCCAACTCAAGCTCCAGCCGCAGCCTCTGCGCTTCCAGACGCTGTTCGAATGTGTGGGGCTCAGACCGTCTTCGCATCGTCCGTCCTCGGGGGTTGCAGGCCAGGGCTGTTCGCCCAACGCTCGACTTGCTCAATCACCTTCTGATGGCTCGGCCGCAGCGGCTTCGGCGCTTCGCGTTCCTCGGAAAGCCTGCGGGGTAACCTGACCTCGTCTGTCATGGCACGTCTCCCTTCCCCTCTAAAATGCGCTTGCCGGGGAATCGTTTCAACGTAACGCTTTGATTTTATTTGACTATCATGCTCAGTTGACGTTTTTTTGGACTCCTGCGGAACTCTCGGCAAATTGGCAAGTTTAGCAGATTACTCATCCTGCTAACTTTGCGTGATCGACCATGAATGATCTTCGCGCCGAGCGACTTCAAGTCATGCTCTCGCCGGAAGAGCTGGCCGCAGTTGACGATTTCCGGTTCAAGCACCGCATGCCGACGCGCGCTGCGGCGGTTCGCGAGCTCCTCAAATTCGGACTCGCAGCGGCGGGCATCGAAACGAGTATCGATCCTTCGGTAGGCGTCAAATCAAGCGAGTTTGGTGTCTTCGGCCGCGGTCCCGAAGGACACGCACCGAAGCCCGAAGGCGACGCCGAGGATTGATTCCAAGCCCCCCTCACATGCAAAGGCTCTCTCACAAGCAAAACGACCCCGGCACAGTGGGGTGCCAGGGCCGTCCTTGGAGATTACTTCCGGCTCACCGGGGGCATGACATCCGGAAGCAATCTGCCGGAAGCAATCTGTCGACTCATCGCGCGAGGATTCGTTCCTCGCTTAATTAACCACTGGGCGCTGCGCCGGAATCGTCCGGCGTCATGCCGGAGCCCGGCGTCTTGCTGTCGTCGTTGAGTTTGGGATCGCGGGTCGCTTCACGCGACGGCGAGACCTTCTCGTCTGTCTTGTGCACGGCCTGCGCGCGCTGCTTGTCGCGCGGCTGATCTTCCGCCTTTTTGTCCCTGACGATGCCGTGGTCGGAATGTGCCATGATGTCCTCTCGCCTCTCCAAATGCCTTGAAGCGCTTACGCGCCGGCGCATTAAATGTTCCGGCGCGCGCGAGAGGCCGCGGCGCTAGCCGTGCGCCGCGTGGACCGCGACAGACGCATTTTCCTGATGCACCTGCCGGACCGTCGTTGCAGTGGCAAACGCAACCGAGACGCCAAAGGCGAGAATGAATGAGAGAAGTGCAAGACGTGGGGCCATCGCAAAACCTCCTTCTGGAATCAAAAAATCAACGCGATCGACTATTCCTGTTATTGTTGATTGGTCGCCTGCGTTCCGTGAGCGGTCTCACACGCGGACTCACGGAAACGGGAGCGGCTACGCATCCAGCTTTTGACGGATGCGGGTGGTAACGGGCGGGACTTCGCCATCGAGCCAGTCCTGCTCTTTCGCCAAGGCCGTCCAGGCATCCGCCATGCGGGAATAGCGATTATAGGCGGGTTGCCCTTCCGAGCGCTCGGCCAATTGCAGGCAGTTCTCGGCGTTGTCCCTGAAGATGTCGGACTGTTTCATGACTAATACGTGGGCACGGAACACGCGTTCCGCAACCGCCCTTACAGGATCGTAACCTCCGCCGGAACTTTGCACGCTACAGGTCATTGGATGGTCATGCGGATATTTGTCGCGATCATCCTGGCCTTCATCAGCGAAGCGGCGCTCGCCGACAGCACGGGCGAGCAAACGCGCGGTGATCGCGCCCCTGACGCAACGGACGTCATCAGCGGCCTCTACGCTTTCAGCCGTTTCCAGCAGGGCCTGCTGGAAAGCACCGACCTGAAGGGCAATGCGGAGGTCAAGAACCTCGCCGCGCTGCGCGCCGAAGAGGCGACCATGCGCGACAAGGCGCTGAAGGAGATTCAGGACGCTATCGGCGCCGAGCCGCGCGCGAGCAAGGCAAAGTCAGCCGGCACCAGCCTCGACAAGCCCGATGATACGGATGGTCCGGCCTATGTCCGAAGTTTCTATGCGGCGCAGATTCCCGAATACGAATCCATGATCGGCCTGCTCGAGCGCTATCTGAGGACGCCCGACAATCCCGCGCTCGCCGCTTTCGCGCACGCGCACCTGCCGGTGCTGCGCGCGCAGTTGAAAGATGCCGAGCGCACCATGGACGACAAATAGCAAGCTGCTTATCGACGCTCCGATCGGCGCCGCCGCCTCACGGCGCAGTCAGGCCCCTTCCCGGCCGGCCATACGCCTGGACCCAACCGGCAAGACCTTAGAAATTAGATCAAATTTCTCTGGAACCGGATGGAACCAATCAAAATTCTCGTGGTTGTATTGGCCGGGCTGAGCAGAGCAGGTTCCATTTTCACGCGCCGCGACCTTGGCGCTTGATTTGCGATTCGGCTGACGGTCTAGTCTGGTCAATGCGCTGCGCCGTGGATTCGGCGGGGCACCTGCGGGGGAATCAGTATGAGCGACCTCGATCCCGGAACAGCATCACGCTCCGGTCGTCGCGTCCCAAAGCCAAAACCCAACGGTACATCGGAGCCGGATTCCCGGCCGGAATTGCTGCTGGCGCTGCAAGCCATGCGCAGCGGCGATTTTTCGGTCCGCATGAGCGGCGACTATCTCGGCATCGACGGCAAGATTGCCGACACCCTCAACGAAATCATCGCCGCCAACCAGCGCATGGCGCAGCAGCTCGAGCTGGTCGGCCAGGTGGTCGGACGCGAGGGCAAGACCCGCCAGCGCGTGAAGTTCGGCCTTGCTTCCGGCTCCTGGGCCGACATGGAAGGCTCCGTCAACACGCTGATCGACGACCTGTTGTGGCCGACGCGCGAGGTGACCCGCGCGGTCGCGGCCGTGGCGCAGGGCGACCTGCTGCAGACCGTCAAGCTCGACGTCGAGGGGCGCCCGCTCCGCGGCGAATTCCTGCAATCGGCGACCATCGTCAACACGATGATCAAGCAGCTCGGCGTCTTCACCTCCGAGGTGACGCGCGTCGCGCGCGAGGTCGGTACCGAAGGCAAGCTCGGCGGCCAAGCCCAGGTGCCGGAAGTGACCGGTGTCTGGAAAGACCTGACCGAGAGCGTCAACTCGATGGCGAACAACCTGACCAACCAGGTTCGCAACATCGCCGAGGTGACGATCGCGGTCGCCAACGGCGACTTGTCCAAGAAGATCACGGTCGACGTCCGCGGCGAAATCCTTCAGCTCAAGGAAGCCATCAATACGATGGTGGATCAGCTGCGCTCCTTCGCTTCCGAAGTGACGCGCGTGGCGCGCGAGGTCGGCACCGACGGCAAGCTCGGCGGCCAGGCCATCGTGCCCGGCGTCGCCGGCACCTGGAAGGACCTCACCGACTCCGTCAACGCGATGTGCGGTAACCTCACCGCACAGGTTCGCAACATCGCCAACGTGACGACCGCGGTGGCGCGCGGCGACTTGTCCCGCAAGATCACGGTGGACGTGCGCGGCGAAATTCTGGAGCTGAAGGACACCATCAACACCATGGTGGACCAGCTCAACTCGTTCGCCTCCGAAGTGACGCGCGTCGCGCGCGAAGTCGGCACCGAAGGCAAGCTCGGCGGCCAGGCGCAGGTGCCCGGTGTGGCCGGCACCTGGAAGGACCTCACCGACAACGTCAACTTCATGGCGTCGAACCTGACCGCGCAGGTCCGCAACATCGCCGACGTCGCGACCGCGATCGCGGGCGGCGATTTGTCGAAGAAGATCACCGTGAACGTCTCGGGCGAGATCCTTCAGCTGAAGGAAACGCTCAACACCTGCGTGGACCAGCTCAATGCCTTCGCCGGCGAAGTCACGCGCGTGGCGCGCGAGGTCGGTACCGAAGGCCGGCTGGGCGGCCAGGCCAACGTGCTCGGCGTCGCCGGCACCTGGAAGGACTTGACCGAGAGCGTCAACTCGATGGCGTCGAACCTGACCGCGCAGGTTCGCAACATCGCCGAGGTGACGACGGCGGTCGCCGGCGGCGACTTGTCGAAGAAGATCACCGTGGACGTGCGCGGCGAGATTCTGGAGCTGAAGGACACCATCAACACCATGGTGGACCAGCTCAACGCCTTCGCCGGCGAAGTCACGCGCGTCGCGCGGGAGGTCGGCACTGAAGGCAAGCTCGGCGGCCAGGCCCAGGTGCGCGGTGTCGCAGGCACCTGGAAGGATCTGACGGACTCGGTCAACTCGATGGCCTCGAACCTGACCGGCCAGGTCCGCAACATCGCCGAAGTCGCCACGGCCGTCGCCAAGGGCGATTTGTCGAAGAAGATCACGGTGAACGTCTCGGGTGAGATCCTTCAGCTGAAGGAAACGCTCAACACCATGGTCGACCAGCTCAACGCCTTCGCCGGCGAAGTCACGCGCGTCGCGCGCGAGGTCGGCACCGAAGGCAAGCTCGGTGGTCAGGCGCAGGTGACGGGGGTCGCCGGCACCTGGAAAGACCTCACCGACAACGTCAACTCGATGGCGGGCAACCTGACCGCCCAGGTCCGAAACATCGCCGAGGTCGCGACCGCCATCGCCGGCGGCGACCTCTCGCGCAAGATCACGGTGGACGTGCGCGGCGAGATCCTTCAGCTGAAGGACACGCTGAACACGATGGTGGACCAGCTCAACCGCTTCGCGGGCGAAGTGACGCGCGTGGCGCGCGAGGTCGGCACCGAAGGCCGCCTCGGCGGTCAGGCCAACGTGCCCGGCGTTGCCGGCACCTGGAAAGACCTCACGGACTCCGTCAACTCGATGGCGGGCAACCTCACTGCCCAGGTTCGTAACATCGCCGAAGTGACGACCGCCGTGGCGCGCGGCGACTTGTCCCGCAAGATCACCGTGGACGTGAAGGGCGAAATCCTCGAGCTCAAGAACACCATCAACACCATGGTGGACCAGCTCAACGGTTTCGCCGGCGAAGTCACGCGCGTGGCGCGCGAGGTCGGCACCGAAGGCAAGCTCGGCGGCCAGGCGGAAGTGCCAGGCGTCGCCGGCACCTGGAAGGACCTCACCGACAACGTCAACTTCATGGCCTCGAACCTGACGGCCCAGGTCCGCAACATCGCCGAGGTCGCGACCGCGATCGCCGGCGGCGATTTGTCGAAGAAGATCACGGTGGACGTGCGCGGCGAGATCCTGCTGCTCAAGGACACCTTGAACACGATGGTCGAGCAGCTCCGCTCCTTCGCGGCCGAAGTGACGCGCGTGGCGCGCGAGGTCGGCACCGAAGGCCGGCTCGGCGGTCAGGCCGTCGTGCCCGGCGTTGGCGGCACCTGGAAGGACCTCACCGACAACGTCAACCTGCTGGCCGCGAACCTCACCACGCAGGTCCGCAACATCGCCGAAGTGACGACCGCAGTGGCGCGCGGCGACTTGTCCCGCAAGATCACCGTGGACGTGAAGGGTGAAATCCTCGAGCTGAAAAACACCATCAACACCATGGTGGACCAGCTCAATGCGTTCGCCGGCGAAGTCACCCGCGTTGCGCGCGAGGTCGGCACCGAAGGCGAGCTCGGCGGTCAGGCCCAGGTGCCTGGCGTCGCCGGCACCTGGAAGGACCTCACCGACACCGTCAACTTCATGGCGGCGAACCTCACCGAGCAGGTCCGCGGCATCGTCAAGGTGGTGACCGCTGTTGCGAACGGTGATTTGAAACAAAATCTCACCGTGAAATCGAAGGGCGAGGTGGCGGCGCTCGCCGATACCATCAACAACATGACGGAGACGCTCGCAACCTTCGCCGACCAGGTGACGTCGGTGGCGCGCGAGGTCGGCGTCGAGGGACGGCTGGGCGGTCAGGCCGACGTGCCCGGTGCGGCCGGCACCTGGAAGGATCTCACCGGCAACGTCAACCTGCTCGCGGCCAACCTCACCTCGCAGGTGCGCGCGATCGCAGAAGTCGCGACCGCCGTGACCAAGGGCGATTTGACTCGATCGATCCAGGTCGATGCCCGCGGCGAAGTGGCCGAGCTGAAAGATAACATCAACACGATGATCACGAACCTCCGTCTGACGACGGACGTGAACACCGAGCAGGACTGGCTGAAGACCAACCTCGCCAAATTCACCAATATGCTGCAGGGCCAGCGCGATCTCGCGACCGTCGGCCGGCTGCTGCTGACCGAGCTGTCGCCGCTGGTCAACGCGCATACTGGCGTGATCTACCAGGTCGAGAACGAGGACAATCCGCAGTTGCTGCTGCTTGCCTCCTATGCCGGCGACGGCGTCTATCCCTATCAGCGCGTGCTTCCGTTCGGCGACGGCCTGATCGGCCAGTGTGCAATCGACCGGCGCCCGCGCGTGGTCTCGGATATTCCCGCCGACGTGGTACCCATCAACTCGGCGCTGCTCCGCGTCGCCCCGAAGAACCTCGTGGTGCTGCCGGTGCTGTTCGAGGGCCAGGTCAAGGCGGTGATCGAGCTCGCCTCGCTCGCCTCGTTCACGACCTCGCAGATGACCTTCCTGGAGCAGCTCACCGACTCCATCGGCATCGTGCTCAATTCGATCGAAGCAACGATGCAGACCGAAGGCCTGCTCAAGCAGTCGCAACAGCTCGCCGGCGAGCTCCAGACCCAGCAGCGCGAATTGCAGCAGACCAACGACCAGCTCGAGCAGAAGGCGCAGCAGCTCGCCGAGCGCAACGTCGAGGTCGAGCGCAAGAACCAGGAGATCGAGCAGGCCCGCCGCGCGCTCGAGGAAAAGGCAACCGAGCTCGCGCTGACCTCGAAGTACAAGTCCGAATTCCTGGCCAATATGAGCCACGAGCTGCGCACGCCGCTGAACTCGATCCTGATCCTGGGACAACAGCTCACCGACAATCCGGATGGCAACCTCACGGGCAAGCAGGTCGAATTCGCCCGCACCATCCACGGTGCCGGCACCGACCTGTTGAACCTCATCAGCGACATTCTCGATCTTTCCAAGATCGAGTCCGGCACGGTGACGGTTGACGCCGAGGAAATCCTCACCGCCAACCTGCTTGAGACGGTCGGACGGCCGTTCCGGCACGAGGCGGAGAACCGCAATCTGTCGTTCAAGATCGACGTCGATCCGAACCTCGCACGCAGCATCGTCACCGACTCCAAGCGCCTGCAACAGGTGCTGAAGAACCTGCTCTCCAACGCCTTCAAGTTTACCGGTGAAGGCGAAGTGCGGCTCAACGTCGCCGGCGCGCTCGGCGGTTGGGGCACGGATCATCCGGTGCTGAACTCCGCGCCGGCCGTGATCGCCTTCGAGGTCTCCGATACCGGCATCGGTATTCCCCTCGAGAAGCAGAAGCTGATCTTCGAGGCATTCCAGCAGGCGGACGCCGGCACCAGCCGCAAATACGGCGGCACCGGCCTTGGCCTTGCCATCAGCCGCGAACTTGCGAGCCTGCTCGGCGGCGAAATCCACCTGCGCAGCTCGCCGGGCAAGGGCTCGACCTTCACGCTGTATCTGCCGCTGAAATATTCCGGCCCGACGCTCGCGCCACGCGCAACACCTGGGCCGCAGCAACACAACCAGCCGCTGGCACTCCAGCCCGCCGCGCCGGAACAGCAGCGCGTCATCGAGCAGCTGCCCGACGACCGGCTCAATCTCGAACCCGGCGACAGCATCCTGCTTATCGTCGAGGACGACCCGCATTATGCGCGCATCCTGGTCGACCTCGCGCGCGACAAGGGTTTCAAGGTCCTGGTCGCCGCGCGCGGCGCGGAGGCGCTCGAACTCGCAAAACAGTATCAGCCGAGGGCCGTCTCGCTCGATGTGTTCCTGCCCGATATGCTCGGCTGGACGGTGCTGAGCCAGCTCAAGCACAACCCGCTGACGCGCCACATTCCGGTGCAGATCATCACGCTCGACGAGGACCGCCAGCATGCGCTGGCCCGCGGCGCCTTCTCCTTCGTCAACAAGCCGACGACGACCGAGGGCGTCGCCGCGGCACTGACGCAGATCAAGGAATATGCGCGGCCGCGGCGCAAGCGGCTCCTGATCGTCGAAGACAACGAGGCCGAGCAGCTGTCGATCCGCGAGCTGCTGCATCACGATGACATCGAGATCGTGACCACCGACACCGGTGCCGGCGCGCTCTCGACCCTGCGCGAGGCGCCCTGTGATTGCGTGGTGCTCGACCTCAGGCTGCCCGACATGAGCGGCTTCGAGGTGCTGGAGCAGATCCGTCGCGACGACACGCTGTCGAACGTTCCCGTGGTGGTGTTCACCGGCCGCGAGCTCTCTGCGGAAGAGGATGCGGAACTTCACACCATGGCGCGCAGCATCGTGGTCAAGGGCGTGGAATCGCCCGAACGCCTGCTCGACGAGACCGCATTGTTCCTGCATCGCGTGATCACGGAGCTGCCGGTCGAGAAGCAGCGCATGCTGGAGAAGCTGAACAGTTCCGACGAGGATTTGATCGGCAAGACTGCGCTGCTGGTCGACGACGACGCCCGCAACATCTTCGCGCTGTCGAGCGTGCTGGAACGGCGCGGCATGAAGGTGCTGACGGCGACCACCGGCCGCGAGGCGGTGACGCTGGTCGAATCCAACCCGGAAATCGCCATCGTGCTGATGGACATCATGATGCCGCAGATGGATGGGTATCAGACCATCGGCGTGATCCGGGAAAATCCGGCCTTCCTGCGCCTGCCGATCATCGCACTGACGGCGAAGGCGATGAAGGGCGATCGCGAAAAATGCCTGGAAGCCGGTGCGTCCGACTACCTCGCCAAACCCGTCAACACCGATCAATTGCTGCTTGCGATCCGCATGTGGCTGCACCGCTGAGTTGGATCCGAGAATGGACCACGAAAAGGTCAATATCCTCCTCGTCGACGACCAGCCGGCCAAGCTGCTCGCCTATGAGGTGATCTTGAAGGAACTCGGCGAGAACCTCGTGATCGCCTCGTCCGGACGCGACGCGCTGGAGGTGCTGCTCAAGACCGAGATCGCGGTGATCCTGGTCGACGTCTGCATGCCCGAGCTCGACGGCTTCGAGCTCGCGGCGATGATCCGCGAGCATCCGCGCTTCCAGAAGACCGCGATGATCTTCATCTCGGCGATCCAGGTCAGCGACATCGACCGGCTGCGCGGCTACGAGATGGGCGCGGTCGATTACGTTCCGGTTCCCGTCGTGCCGGAAGTGCTACGCGCCAAGGTCAAGGTGTTTGCCGAGCTGTACCGCAAGACGCGCGAGCTCGAGCGGCTGAACCAGGATCTCGAGGATCGCGTCCGCGCCCGCACGGCCGAGCTGGAAAACTCCACCGCAAAGCTGCGCGAGAGCGAAGAGCGGCGCAGCATGGCGATCGCCGCTGGCAAGATGGGATCCTGGGACTGGGACTGGGTCAACGGCGACTGGATGTGGGACGATGGCCAGTACCGCATCTTTGGCGTGACGCCGGAGACGTTCAACGTCACCTCGGCCAATATCCAGGCGCTGCTGCACCCGGATGACGTCGACCAGTTCGGCCAGGCGATTGCCGCGTTCAATACCGGCGCCCACGCCTATGAAGGAGAATTTCGCGTCTGCCGGCCCAATGGCGAGGTGCGCTGGTGCGTCGGCACGGCGGCCGCAACGGTGGATCCGGGCGGTCGCGTGGTGCGGGTGAGCGGCGTCACGGTCGATATCACCGAACGCAAGCGCGCCGAGGAACGGCAGAACCTGCTGGCGCGCGAAGTCGATCACCGCGCCAAGAATGCGCTGGCGCTGGCGCAGTCGATCGTGCGTCTCACCCGCGCCGACGAGGTCAAGGCTTACGTCAGTGCCGTCGAGGGGCGCATCAATGCGCTCGCGCGCGTGCACACCATCCTGTCGCTATCGAGCTGGCAAGGCGCCGAGCTCTCCAAGCTGATCGAGGAAGAGCTTGCGCCCTATTCGCTCGGCGGGCAGATCAAGCTTGCGGGTCCCGAAGTGCAGTTGCTGCCGGCGACAGCCCAGACACTGGCGCTGGCGCTGCACGAGCTCTTCACCAATTCTGCCAAGTACGGCGCGCTTTCGACCCGGTCGGGGCGGCTCGCGATCAGCTGGCAGGCCGAGAACGATCTCCTCATCTTGACCTGGGAGGAGACCGGAGGGCCGCTGGTCAGGACGCCGAAATCACGTGGCTTCGGCACAAGAAGCCTGCTGGCCAGTGTCGAATCCCAGCTCGGCGGACAGGCGCAGTTCGATTGGCGTTCAGAGGGCCTGTTGTGCCGTCTCGATGTGCCGTTGACTCGCAAGAGCTCGGCAACATCGGCGCCGCAGGACAAGTTCGAGGCCAGCACCTCTCCCGAACTTCAGCGCGCGTCGGGTTAGCGCGACGCAGCGACCTTCAGCCGTAACATCGGCCGCGGTTCATCGGAGACGCGCCCTTCGAGCCAGGCTTCCGTCTGCGCGAGATCGCGCAATGCCGTCGCGTAGCGGCGAGCCGCGCTGCGCTCCGCACCGCGCGGCAGCTTGCGTGCCTTGCGCAACATGTCGGCCGCCGCGTTACGGTAGGCCAGCGAGCGATAGAGAAAGACCACCTTGCCCATATCAAATGTTCCCGTGTTGATGGCGTTCATCCTCGCAAGGTCGGCATGAACGTCGGATGAAGCGGGTCATGACAATTCCTTCATGCGCGATGGAACCCGCGGCTAAGGCGGGCGTTTGAATGCCAGATCGATCGGCAGTTCCATGCGCGCAAAAAAGTCGCCAAACGGGTCGCCAAGTCTGATCTCTCCCGCCGGAATCATCAAACTGATGACGCATGCGATGATGGGCGCTGCACTCGGTCTGACCTTCACGCTCGCGCTCATTCTGGCCAATCCCGCGGTCGCAGAATTGCTGAATCATGGCGGCCGTGCGGCAGCCTTCGTCTTTGTCGGCACGATGGTGACGACGTTTGCCATCGGCGCCGCCCTCACGGGGGTCGTGTTCATCCTCAACGAGGACAAGGAATCTTGAAGCGCGAGTGAAGCGCAATGCGGTGTATTGTTCGGAACTCCCGCGGCGAATAGCGGTTGGCTGCCTGCGTCAATTCAACTCAGGGAGTTCCCGCGCATGAACACGACCAAGCTCACTCTCGCCGTGATGTTGGCAACCGGCCTCGCCGCCGCGCCCTTCGCCGCGCAGGCCAAGTCGCACAAAGCCAAGCATGATTCATCGACTTCGTCCTCGCAGACAACAGGCGCCAACACGAAGTCCAAGGGCAGCGACGCCTCTGGTCAGGGCAGCTCTGGCACCGGTTCCGATCAGGGCGGCGCCATGACGAACAACAAGAGCGCCCCGAGCAACACCAAGTAAGCTCGACAGAGCTCAGGCCCCGCGAGAGCGGGGCCTTTTGCTTGGATGCTCGAACATCCTCTCAGGGCCACATGGTCGGTCCGCGGGTTAGAGTATCCCGGCCGGCCCGCCTCAGATCGTCAACTGAACATTGCCCCGATCGAACAAGATCACTCAGTCGTGCGGCAATTCGTTCGCGCGTCGCCATTTCGGACGGCGCAAGGTCGGCACAGACTTCATCGAGCACCGCCCGCAGCAGGGCGGCCGTTTCGGCATCCGGCATGGACGAGCTCCGGCATGTCGCGTTGCGCGACCGCTTTAGCTGCGTCGGATGTCAGTGATGTTAAGGCGGCGATTTGCGGAGTCTGTCTTCACGAGGTGGTCGAGCCGCGCCCGCTTGCGTGTAATCAGGAGCTGGGCTGCGGCATCGTCGAGGCCCTCACGCTGCAACTGCCGGATCGCGGAGCCCAATTCGAGGATCTCGGCGCGCAGTTTCAGAATCCGGTAGGCGTCCGGGTCTTCCTCCACCGCCTGCCTCCATCCGCCACCTACATGGCTGTCTCAACGGCGCGCGGGCTTGCTCTCGCCCTTCAGCGGACGAAGGCGCACCCGGTCGCGGATGTCGGGCAACACCCCGCCACCACCAGCCGCCTTCCATTCACCGATCAGCAGATTGATTTTCCGGCGCAGATCCATCTGCGCCTGGGCCCGTTCAGTGCAATCACGATCGCGATTGACGAGATCGCGGACGGACGCCTCGACATCGGCCATCTCCAGCCTCAAGGCGCTGATTTTACGTCGAATTTCATTAATTCTGTTGTCCATGGCTTGTTAGAACAAAATAAGAACATATAGTCAAGCGACGAATTCAGAATGGAGAGCGGACATGCAGGTTCAGGGTAAATACGACGCCAAGGCTTTTCTCATGGAGCAGATGACCCGATCGCAGGGTTTGAGGCTGAAGCGGCTAAGCGAAGAGGCCTACCAGCCTGCGCAATACGATCGAGAGCTGTCCTCTGCCGAAGCCGCGCGCCGCATCCAGGTGCTCGAAGCGGAGATCGAACTCGCGAACTCCTTCTGAGGCGCGCGGCCGGAGCCCTTTGGAACGTTACGTCAGCACTCCTGTTCTCTTCCGAGGCGAAGGGAGAGAGTTGATGGCACGCAAGGCAAAGAAGCGCCGCTACTCACGCAGCGCCGGCAATGATGTCGAGCGCGAGATGCGGCGTTACAAGAAGGGGACTGCGAAGAGCGGACCCGGTGGTCGCGGCGGACGCGTGAAGAGCCGCAAGCAGGCGATCGCGATCGGTCTGTCGGAAGCGCGCGCGAAGGGCAAGAAGGTTCCGAAGAAGGCATCGAAGCAAAAGACGTCCAAGAAAAAGACGTCCAAGAAGAAGACGACCAAAAAGAGCTCAAAGCGCAAATCCGCCAAGCGGTGACGCCGACCGGCGTCAGATCATGCTGCCAGGCATGAAGCAGCGGATCGAAACGCCGAACGCCGTCTTGACCGGCCAGACCATCGTGCGGCCGGCGCGGTTCGGCTCGGTGATCACGGCTTCGTCGGGGACCTCGACCCACTCCCCATCAAGACGGACCCGGTAGTGCCCATTGTGCGAGTCCCAGTCAGGATCGGCCACGGCAACACCGTCGGCGTCCGAACAGCATGGACCGAGATGGCTGCGCAGGCTGTCGAACCAGGGTTTTAGCGGCGAGTCGGCGAAGCGGCCGTCATCGCGCCCCATGGCACTTCCACTCGACAGCACGAGAGGCGCCGCGAGCAGCGCAAGCTTCAGCGAGAGCTTCAATCGATCCATGTCGGCACCGATCAATGCGAACCACCGGCCGGTTCCACAAGCAGCCGGACGTTCGAAGTTCCACTCCTGCAATTTGCCTCGGCGCCGTTATTGCCGCCAAAGCACAACACGCGATTCCAAAGTCTGACGAGCGAACGCGGCTTTTTCGGACGAACCCGTCATCATTGCTGCCGTTAACGAGAATGTTATCGGCAGCCTGTGGGTATCTCGAGAGGCACGCATGAAAAAGGCGGCCCGCAGGCCGCCTTTTGAATTTGCCGTCGAGACTAGGAAATCAGGCGAGCGGCACCGCGACGAAACGGGTCGCCTCCGCGCTCTTCACCTGCAGCAGCACGCTGTTCTTGCCGGACGATTTGGCCTGCGCCAGCTCGGAGCGGACGTCGCCGACATTGGCGACCGCCTTGCCGCCCACGTTGAGGATGACATCGCCGGTCTGGATGCCGCGCTGCGCCGCCGGTCCCTGCGGGTCGACCTCGGTGACCACAACGCCCTTCTGACCTGCGCCCTGGACGTCGCTGGCCGGCGCCAGGCTGAGGCCGAGGCGCGGCGTGCCGGGGGCCTGCTGCGTCTTGCCATCGTCAGCTTTGGCCTGCCGTTCGTTCGGCAGTTCGCCGAGCGCCAGCGACACCGTCTTGGTATCGCCCTTGTGGACGACATCGAGCTTCACGGACGTGCCCGGCGCCAGCGTGGCGATGGTGCGGGCGAGATCGCGGGAATCCTTGATCGCGGTGCCGTTGACGGCGGTGATGACGTCGCCCGCCTCGATGCCGGCCTTCGCCGCCGGGCTGCCATCCTGCGGGTTGTCGACGATTGCGCCGCGCGCCTCCTTCAGGCCGAGGCTGTCGGCGATCTCCGCGGTCACCGGCTGCACCTGCACGCCGAGCCAGCCGCGGGTGACGGCGCCCTTGTCCTTCAGCTGCGCAACCACGAGCTTGGCGGTCGAGGATGGAATATCGAAGCCGATGCCGACCGAGCCGCCCGAGGGCGAGAAGATCGCCGTATTCACGCCGATCACGTTGCCGTTCATGTCGAAGGCCGGACCGCCGGAATTGCCCTTGTTGATCGGCGCATCGATCTGGATGTAGTCGTCATAGGGACCGTTGCCGATGTCACGGCCGCTGGCCGAGACGATACCGGCAGTCACTGTGCCACCGAGGCCGAAGGGATTGCCGACCGCGACCACCCAGTCGCCGATCCGCGGCTTCTGGTCGGAGAATTTCACGAACGGGAAGTCCTTCTTGCCGTCGACCTTGATCAGTGCGAGGTCGGTCTTCGGATCGGTGCCGACCACCTTCGCGGTGTAGATCGCGCCATCATCCATCGTCACCTGCACGGACTCGGCGTGGTCGACGACGTGGTTGTTGGTCACGGCATAGCCGTCGGCCGAAATGAAGAAGCCGGAGCCCTCGCCTGTGATCACCTGGTGGCGCTGGCGCGGCATGCCGTTCATGCCGCCGCCTGGGAAGCCGAACTGCCGCGAGAACTGGTCGAACGGGGAAGTCTCGTCCTGATCCATCCGGTTCTGTTGCAGCATCGCGCTCTTGTCGTTGTCCTGGTCGATCTTCACCCGCACCGAGATGACGGCGGGCTTGACCTTGCTGACGAGGTCGCCGAAGCCCGGCGGCGTCGCGGCGCTTTCAGCGGCCTGCGCAGGCGAAATCAGGGAGTTCACGCCGAACGGCGTCGAAGCGGGAGACGCAGCCAGCACGGCCACGCCAAGCGCGGCCACGGTACCTAGCAGCGCAAGCCGGCGCGGCCTCAGAATTGTACGGGTCTTGGTGGTGTCGGAATTGACGCGGTCGATCATGTCGAAATGTCCATGTTGGGTAAGTCGCCTTGCACCCAACATGGACATCGTCACCTTACGGCGTCCCGTCCACGCGATTAAATCTTGGCAAAGTAGCTGCGCCCGGCGGCCGCAGTCCTTGTGCGATCACACGCCCTTGTCGTTTGGCTTGGCGACCGCGTCCGTTAGCGGCGCCGGCATCGGGAAGTTCAGGTTCACATTCTTGGGCGGAATCGGTTTCGTGAACCATTTGGCGTAGAGCTCCGCGAACTGGCCGCTATTCATCATCGCGACCAACGTCTTGTCGACCAGCGCCTTGAACTCCGGATCGTCCCTGCGAATGATCAAGCCATAGGGCTCGGTGCGCAAGGCATCATCGATGATCCGCCAATCGCCTGGTACCTGGCTGCTGGCGATGAGACCGGCGAGCAGAATATCGTCCATGACAAAGGCCTCGCTGCGTCCGGTCGTCAGCGCGAGGAAGGATGCGGCGTGGTCGGGCGACAGCACCTGCTTGACCTCAAACTTCTTCTCCTGAGCGCGCGCCAGCAGCAAGGCAATCGACGTCGATCCGGTGGTCAGCGCGACAGGCTTGTCCTTCAAATCCTCGAACGTCTTGATCGGACCATCCTTGCGAACCACCGCGCGAATGCTCGACACGAAGATGGTGTTGCTGAAGGCCACCACCTTCTGGCGCTCCAGCGTGTTGGTGGCAGGACCGCAGACGATGTCGATGGTGCCGTTCTCGATCAGCGGAATCTGGGTGCTGAGCTGAATCGGCTGGAGCTTCGTTTGAAGCGCGGGCAGCTTCAGTTCGTCCTTCACCGCATCGACGATCCGCGCACAGAGATCCATCGCGAAGCCGACCGGCTTCTGGTTGCCGTCGAGATAGGAGAACGGGACCGAGACATCGCGATGTCCGAGCCGGATTTCGCCAGCCACCTTGATCTTCGCCAGTGTCCCCGTGGGCGACTGGGCCTGAGCCGGGGCAGCAACCGCGGTCAGAAACACGAGCGAATACAACAGCCCCTTCACGGTCCTACTCCTCTAATGGATACAATTACTCAATATTTTATACACAGTATTGCATAATCTACAAACTGATTTTATACAATCCTTGCAACAACGGCGAGATGCCGCATGAAATCGAGTGACGTGGCAAAGCAACGGAGTGGCGGCGTTCATGGCTCGACACCGGACGCCGTGCGCGAGGCGTTACGCCGCGCGATCAGCGCTGGTGAGCTGGCGCCCGGCATTCAGCTCCGGCAGGATGAACTGGCCGAGAAATTCGGAACCAGCCGCATCCCTGTGCGCGAAGCGCTGCGGCAGCTCGAGGCAGAAGGTTTCGTGACCTTCCTGCCCAATCGCGGAGCGGTCGTCTCCGATCTCTCCATCGACGAAGTCGTGGAACTGCTCGAGATTCGCATCGCGCTCGAATGTCACGCGCTGCGTCTTGCCATTCCGGCGATGGGCGACATCGATCTCGACGACGCGAGGGCGATCCTCCGCTCCTATGACGAAGAGCCCGATCCGGAAAAATGGGGCGCGTTCAACTGGCGCTTCCACAAATCGCTCTACGCTCCCTGCAATCGGCCGCGCCTGCTTGCGATGATCGAAGCGAATTACGGTCATGTCGGCCGCTTCACGCGCGCGCTGGTGTCGCGCGCCACCGGCAAGGACAGACCGCAGCGAGAGCATTATCAATTGCTGGAATTCTGCCGCGACGGCGAGATCGAAAAAGCAGTGCGCCTGCTGCGCGAGCACATCGTGCAGACGCAGAAGACGCTTCGGTCGGCGCAACGTCATGCGTCGCGGAACGAAGCTGATTGACCCGACGATCAATCATCGGATCGCGTTGAAGGAGAGTACGCTTGAAAGCGAACGACGTCGAAATCCTGGTCATTGGCGCCGGCATCGCCGGCCTTGCCACCGCCTATTATCTCGCCGTCGAGCACAAGCGCTCGCGCCTTCTGATCGTGGACGAAGGGCAGCCGATGGCGCTGACATCGGCACAATCCGGCGAGAATTATCGCAACTGGTGGCCGCATCCGACCATGGCGGCGTTTACCGACCATAGCACCGACCTGATGGAGGACATCGCGCGCCGCACCGGCAACCGCTTCCACATGACGCGGCGCGGCTATCTTCTGGTGACGCGCGAGGAGAAGCCGGACGAGCTGCTGCGGCAATTATATGCAGGCTACGGCGCGTCGGCCGCGAAGCTGATCCGTCTGCATGAGGGCGCGAGCCGGAACTATTCGCCGCCGCTGTCCGCGGACTGGCAGGCTGCGCCCGACGGTGTCGACGTGCTGCTGGGCCGCGATCTGATCCAGCAACACCATCCGGCCTTCGACAAGGAGATCGCCACCGCGCTGCATATTCGCCGCGCAGGCGACATCAGCGGCCAGCAGCTCGGCCAGTACATGCTTGAGGCGATGCGGCCGCTCGGCGCTCAATTTCAGCAGGCGCGTGTGGTCGGCATCGCGAAAGCCGACCGGCTCTTGGTCGACGTCATCGCCGATGGCGAGCGCCAGACCATCAAGGCCGACATCATCGTCAATGCGGCTGGTCCCTTTGCGGCGCACATCGCAGCAATGCATGGTGAGAAGCTTCCGATTCTGAACGTGCTTCAGCAGAAGATCGCCTTCGTCGACCGCAATCGCGCCGTGGACCGCAAGATGCCGTTTGCGATCGATCTGGACGGCCAGACGCTCGCCTGGTCAGACGAAGAGCGCGAGGCCCTGGCCGCGGCGCCTGAGCTGGCGCGCCTGCTGGAACCGATGCCGGGCAGCATTCATTGCCGCCCCGATGGCGGCGATCAGGGGCAGTGGATCAAGCTCGGCTGGGCTTTCAACGCGACGCCGTCCGATCCAGTCCGCGAACCCGAGCTCAATCCCTACTTCCCGGAGATCGTGCTTCGGGCAGCGAGCCGGCTCCAGCCGGCGCTCAAGCAATACCTCGGCGCCCTGCCCCGCGACCGCGTGCATTATGGCGGCTTCTATCCGATGACGAAGGAGAACTGGCCGCTGATCGGAGCTGCGAACACGCCGGGCGTGTTCCTGACCGCAGCGCTGTCAGGCTACGGTACGATGTCGGCCTGCGCGGCGGGTGACCTTTGCGCCCGTGCTGTAGTCGGCGCCCCAGTTCCCTCCTTTGCCGGCACGCTCTCGCTGGCGCGCTACGGGAACAAGGTGCTCATGGACGAACTCGACAGCGCCGAAAGCCGCGGGCTGCTCTGATCGCTCGCGAGCCCCAATACCCCTCACGCCGCCGCGGGTCGCTCCCATGCCGCGGCTGCGATGGCGTCCTCTTCGCGTTGCGCATTGCACGCGTCGAAATGCGCCTTCAACGCGATCTCGGCGAGATATTCGAAATGTTCGGCCTGGCCGAGCAGCTGCCAGTTCTGGAGCGGCCGATAGGCCGCCTGCTGGCGACAGAGGGACGCCAGCGCGCGGTAGCGACGTACGTTCTCCATGAGACCCTCCCTCGCATTCACACGGGCTTATTACCCTGATTTGCGTCACGCCGATGGCGGTTATGCAAAACATTTTCTGCGCCCACAGCCGGCTTAACGTGGGTTAACTTTCAGGAAACTTGCAGACGCGCATTGGTTCCTATCGGGCGGATCCGAGCCTGGAACTCGCAATGGGCTTAGGCGTAGCGGCGGCGTTCGACGTTGATGCCGATCAAATCGAAATAATGTTCGATCGGTTCGGGCCGCCCGATCAGATAGCCCTGCATCTCCTCGCAGGCCTCGCGTTCCAGGAAGGCGCGCTGCGCCTCCGTCTCCACCCCTTCCGCGACGACCGGCATGTGCAGGGCATGCGCCAGGCTCAGGACCGCGCGGACGATCTCGGCCGATTCCGGCGTCGCCTCGAGGTTGGAGATGAAGCTGCGGTCGATCTTGATCTTGTCGAACGGGAACGACTGGAGATAGGACAGCGATGAGTACCCTGTGCCGAAATCGTCCATCGCGATGCGGATGCCGAGCGCCTTCAGCCGCCGCAGCAGATTGAGCGCGCGGGCAAAATCGCCGATCAAGACGCCTTCGGTGATCTCGACCTCAAGCCGCGTCGGCGCGAGCCCCGTCTCCAGCAGGATCTGGTGGATGGACCGTTCGAGGTCGCCGGCCTGGAACTGGACCGGCGACAAATTGACCGCAACCTGCAACGGCCGCGGCCAGGAGGCCGCCTCGCGGCACGCCTCGCGCAAGACCCATTCGCCGATCTGGATGATCAGCCCGTTCTCTTCGGCGAGCGGGATGAACTGGTCGGGCGGCACGATGCCGCGGGTCGGATGGTTCCAGCGCACCAACGCCTCGAAGCCGATGATCTCGCCGTTCATCCGCGCCTGTGGCTGGAAGTAGACCAGAAGCTCGTTCTGCTCGACGGCCTGCCGCAGATCGTGCAGCAGCAGCCTGCGATCGCGCAGCTCCCTATCCATCTCGGATTCGAAGAAGCGCACCCTGCCCCGGCCCTCGCGCTTGGCGCGATACAGTGCGGAGTCGGCATTGGCGAGCAGCGTTGCCGCATCCACGCCGTCATTGGGATAGAGCGCGATGCCGACGCTGAGGCCGACATGGGAGAGATAGTCGTCAACCTCGAGCTCGTTGCCGATCGCCTCGACCAGCCGTTCGCCGATCGCAAGCACCTCTTCGCGGCAGACATCGTCCGGCATCAGGATCATGAACTCGTCGCCACCGATACGGGCGACGAAGGCACCATCGGCTTCCGCAGCGAGCCGTTCGGCCGCCGCGCGCATCATCATGTCGCCGACAGGATGGCCGAACACGTCGTTGACGTCCTTGAAGCGGTCGAGATCGAGGCTGAGCACCGCAAAACTGGCCGACGCTTCCTGCGCCCGCTCCAGCCGCTCGCCCAGCGTCGCATTGAATGCGCTGCGGTTCGGCAGGTCGGTCAGTGCGTCATGATGCGCAAGGTGGCTGATCCGCGCCTCGTTCGTGATCCGCTCGGTCACGTCCTCGATGACGCCGACGAGATATTGCGGCGCTCCGTTGCCGTCACGAACCAGCAGCTTGCGCGAGTTGACCAGACGATCATGGCCGTTGACGCCGGCATCGAGCAGATGCTCCTCCAGGAACATCGGCGTGCCGGTGTCGACGACGCGGCGGTCCTGCTCGTTGACGACGCGGGCGATATCGCGCGGGAAGATCTGATCCGGCGTCTTGCCCAGCATCTCCTCGCGGGGCATCCCGTAATAGTCTTCGCCGGCGCGATTGAGCAGGACGTAGCGGGAATCCCTGGCGTCCTTGGCGAATACCGCGATCGGAATATTCTCGATGATGCTGTCGAGGAACTCGCGCGCGCGCAACAGATCCTGCTCGGCGCGCTTGTGCGTCTGTTCGAGCTCCTCGATCATCAGCTTGATTGCGCGATCGGTGCGGCGGCGATCGCGATCGCTCTCCTCATACGCCGCGCTGACGAGCTCGCCGAGCCTGGTCATATCGACCTGCCCGGATTCGTCGGTCGCCTGCCTGATCTGTCGTGCCCACAGGCGATGCATGGTCACGCAGCCGCCTCCGCGATCATCGTGACGGTCATGGTCTGGTTGTGCAGCTCGCAGCGGCCGGTCGCCGCAGGCGGGGCGATCTCGCCATAGGAATAGAAGCCGATACGGACGACGTCATCGCCAAGCTCGGCGGCAACCGCGTCGAGCTCATCCTGCGTGCGCTGGCCCATCACCTTGCGGCGGCCGGTGCAGCTCACCAGAATCGCGAGCTTGTCACCCGCAATCCCATCCGCCAATGCACTGCGCGCCTGCCGGCCCGCCTCGCCAGCACCTGCTGCGAGACTGTCGAAATTGGCGCGCATCAGCTGCGCGGTGCATCCTTCCGGAATGTCCGCGGCAAATGTCAGCGTGCGGGCATCGCGATCCACCGCGAAGACCGAGCGCACAATCTGCCGGTCCGGCGCGGCCTCGTCGTGAATGCGCAAGGGAAACGCGAGGCCCGAGCCCGGCATCGCAGCCACTTCCTCCTCGCCGAGATATCGGGTGTAGAGGTCGAGCGGCGGCTCGCCATCGAGCTCCGCCACGACCGAACCTTCCGATTTCGTCACCTTGCGCCGCGGGCCAAACACGTCCCACCCGCCGGCGCAACCATGCGCGAAGCGGAAGGACGCGCCATAGAAGCCGATCGCGGCAATGCGGTTCGGCTGCGGCTCGCCGTCGGCGCCGACCAACGTCTGCTTGAGCCTGTTGCCGTCGCCGGCCAGTCCGCCGGTCACCAGCAAGTCGGGCCCCAGCACCTCGGTAATCCCAGCAATCAATTCGTTGCCGTTCACGTTCAATCCATCGGAGAGGACGAAAACACCTGCGAGATCCGGCGCTGCCAATTGACGGGCGAAACGCATGCCGCAAACGCGCGACGCGTCGCGGGACTCGATCGTCTCGTTCACGACCCGCACTTGCGTCCGTGCGAAATGCAGGGCGACGGCAACGATCACGTCGTCGGCAATGTCGTCGCCATGGATCTGACCACCGGTGCTGCAACCGACGATGTGGCTGTCGGGATAGAAGCCGCGCAGCTCGCGATAGCGCTCTCCGCCCGCCAGTCCCTCGCGGCCACCGAAATAAAGCACGAGCTGCGCGGGCTCGCGCAGGGCATTCGCTCCGCGCCAGCCATGGGCAGCATTCCAGTGGCGATATTGAATTTGCATCCCACGCGCTCTCCGCGGTCCTTGAACCACAGATTGTGGTGCGGCGCATTGCGTCGTCGTTAATCGGGAGGCTACTTCAATACCGTTGGTTACCCCGGCATGAAGGGCGTCGCGAATTCGCGATCGATTCTCCGTAAGACCCCGGAGAACTATCGCGTGCGTGCGCAATGCCTCCGTAGTTCTACCGGATGCGCACGCCTTCTCCTGCACGCATGGGGCGCACGGAACTATCCTGCGGTTTCGGAACCCGGCCGGCCTCCGCGGCAACGCGGATGGCCGCGATGTTGGCGGCATAATCGGCACTGTTCCTGCCGCGGAACACGGCGGAACCGGCAACGAGTGTGTCAGCGCCAGCGGCTGCTACCGCAGCGGCATTGTCACGCGTGACGCCGCCATCGACCTCGAGCCGGATCGGCCGCTCGCCGATCATGCTTCGAATGCGCGCGATCTTCTCGAGCTGGGATTCAAGGAAGGACTGGCCGCCGAAGCCCGGGTTGACCGTCATCACCAGCACGAGATCCAGACGATCGAGCACATATTCGATCGCGCTCTCGGGCGTTGCCGGACACAGGCTGACGCCGGCCTTCTTGCCGAGTGCGCGAATCGCCTGGAGCGAACGGTCGAGATGCGGGCCCGCCTCGGCATGCACGGTGATGACATCCGCCCCCGCTTTCGCGAACGCATCCAGATAGGGATCGACAGGCGCGATCATCAGATGCACGTCAAAGACCTTCTTCGTCACCGGCCGGATCGCCTTGATGACATCGGCGCCAAAACTGATGTTCGGCACGAAGTGGCCGTCCATGACGTCGCAATGGATCCAGTCGGCGCCGGTCGCATCGATTGCCGTGATCTCCTCGCCGAGGCGCGCGAAATCCGCCGCCAGGATCGAGGGGGCGATGAGGATTTCTCTGGTCATGGCTTTGCACTCCGCGCATCGGCTCCGCCGCTGAAGACGCGGCTCGCCAGGATATCCGCCGGATCGATGGTTTCGAGGTCGACGACATCGAGCATGCGATCGAGATCCGACACCAGGCGATCGGCCTGCCGCAGCCGGATGCGATCGACCGCGTTGCGGATCGAGCGCGCATTAGAGAAGAACGGTTGGGTCCGGCGCAGCGCGATATACCTCTCGAACGCCTCGCGCGCAGCCACCGAGAGGCGATAGCCACGCTCCTTCAACATCAGCTCGGCGATGACCAGCAACTCGGCTTCCGCATAATCCGGGAAGTCGATGTGATGGGCGATGCGCGAGCGGAAGCCGGGATTGGAGGCGAAGAAGCTCGTCATGCGCTCGCCGTAGCCGGCCAGGATCACCACGAGGTCGTCGCGCTGGTTTTCCATCACCTGGAGCAGGATCTCGATCGCCTCCTGGCCGTAGTCGCGTTCGTTGTCGGGCCGGTGCAAATAATAGGCCTCGTCGATGAAGAGCACGCCGCCCATCGCCTTCTTCAGGATCTCTTTGGTCTTCGGCGCGGTGTGGCCGATATATTGCCCGACGAGATCATCGCGCGTCACCGAGATCACCTGTCCGCGCCGCACGAAACCGAGGCCGTGCAGGATCTTTGCCATGCGCAGCGCCACGGTGGTCTTGCCGGTGCCGGGATTGCCTGTGAACGACATATGCAGCGTGGGCGGCGCGGAGGCGAGGCCGGCGCGCTGCCGGATGCGTTCGATCAGCAGCAGCGACGCGATCTGGCGCACGCGGTTCTTGACCGGCTTCAGGCCGATTAACTCCTGCTCGAGCTGCTGCAGCGTGTCGGTGATCCCTGCCGCTTCGGCTTCCTTGCGGAGATCGAAATTGGTCGCGCCGCCATCAGTGGTCGTCGCATGGGGAACGTCGAGCATCGGCACCTCGAAGAAAAGAGCTTCGCCGCGGGGGGAGCGGCGAAGCAGTGGTCCGCCAAGGATACGGAGCAGGGAGCGCTCCGCGCGGAGAGGAATGGTTATTGCGAAGCGTGGGCAGCCGGCTTGCGTACGGTGCTGTACCGGATTGCGCGCCCGCCAACCTCCTGCCGCACCAGCTCGAACTCGGCCTCTTGCGGCGGACGGTTGACAAGGAAGGATATCCGAACCGACTCCCAGCCGTGGCTGGAGTCGAAGCCGCTGATACGGACGTAACGGTCGCCGTACACTCGGCGGCATTCGGCGAGCTCCATCATCACGCCGGCAGCGTCCTGGAGATCGAACATCGGCAGGCCCCACATCTCCCAATAGGTGTTGCGAGGATGCGGATCGTCAGTGAACTCGATGTTCACCGCCCAGCCATTGGCGAGGCAATACTGCACCTGTTTGGTGATCTGGTCGTCGGTGAGGTCGGGCAGGAAGGAAAAACACCCTTGCGTCAGCTTCATCTCATGTCTCCTCAAACGGTTTCGAGCGCGGTCGGCACAAAGTCCGGCGTATCGGTGGATTCATAGTTGAAGCTCACGTCCTTCCAGACCTCGAGCGCGGCCTTCAGCGGCGTGCAGGTCTCGGCCGCTCTGGCCAGGATTTCCGGCCCTTCGTGGACGTAGTCGCGCCCCTCGTTGCGGGCGAGGATCATCGCCTCCAGCGCGACACGGTTCGCGATCGCACCCGCCGCAATGCCCATGGGATGGCCGATGGTGCCGCCGCCGAATTGCAGCACGACGTCCTCGCCGAGCAGATCGAGCAGTTGGTGCATCTGGCCGGCATGGATGCCGCCGGAGGCAACCGGCATCATCTTGTTCAGGCTCGCCCAGGACTGGTCGAAGAACAGGCCATGCTCGAGCCTGGTCGGATTGAAATCCTCGCGGCAGACGTCGTAATAGCCGCGCGTGGTGTTGGGATCGCCTTCGAGCTTGCCGACCACGGTGCCGGCATGGATGTGGTCGACGCCAGCCAGCCGCATCCATTTGGCGATGACACGGAATGACACGCCGTGGCTCTTCTGCCGCGTATAGGTCGAGTGGCCGGCGCGATGCAGATGCAGGATCATGTCGTTGCGGCGCGCCCATTTCGCCATGGACTGAATCGCGGTGTAGCCGATCACGAGATCGATCATCACGATGCACGACCCGAGCTCCTTGGCGAGCTCCGCGCGCTCGTACATGTCCTCCATCGTCCCGGCGGTGATGTTCAGATAGGTGCCCTTCACCTCGCCGGAGGCCGCCTGCGCGCGGTTCACCGCCTCCATGCAATAGAGGAAGCGGTCGCGCCAATGCATGAAGGGCTGCGAGTTGATGTTCTCGTCGTCCTTGGTGAAGTCGAGCCCGCCCTTCAGCGCCTCGTAGACGACGCGGCCGTAGTTGCGGCCCGAAAGTCCGAGCTTCGGTTTGACCGTTGCGCCCAGTAGCGGCCGGCCGAACTTGTCGAGCCGCTCGCGCTCGACCACGATGCCGGTCGCCGGGCCCTGGAATGTCTTCACATAAGCGACCGGGAAGCGCATGTCCTCAAGCCGGAGCGCCTTCAGCGGCTTGAAGCCAAAGACGTTGCCGATGATCGAGGCCGACAGGTTGGCGATCGAACCCGGTTCGAACAGGTCGAGGTCATAGGCAATGTAGGCGAAATACGAGCCAGGCGTGCCAGGCACCGGATCGACGCGATAGCACTTTGCACGATATTTCTCGGCAGCGGTCAGGCGGTCGGTCCACACCACCGTCCAGGTCGCGGTGGAGGATTCGCCGGCAACGGCGGCCGACGCCTCGATCGGGTCGACGCCCTCTTGCGGCGTCACGCGGAACAGCGCGATGACGTCGGTGTCCTTTGGCACATAGTCGGGCTCCCAATAGCCCATGCGCGCGTATTCCATCGTGCCCGATCGATAGCGCTCCTTGCCGCGGACAGTTCCTGCATGTGCATTCATGGCTCTCTCCTGCTCTTCTCTCTCTGAATGACTAGGCTGCGACCGGCTCGCGGGAGCCTGTGCGCGGGTCGAGTTCGCCAGTACGATAGCGACGCGCCATCTCGCTCAAGGGAACGACCTTGATCCTGCTGGCGTGGCCCGCCGTGCCGAACTGCTCGAAACGATCGCGGCAGAGCTCGCGCATCGCATCCATCGCGGGTTTCAGGAATTTGCGGGGATCGAACTCGTTGCGGCTCTGTGCGGCGACCTTGCGGAACACGGCGGTCATGGCGAGCCGGCAATCCGTGTCGATATTGACCTTGCGCACGCCGCTCTTGATGCCGCGCACGATTTCTTCTACCGGCACGCCCCAGGTTTGTGGCATCTCGCCGCCGAACTGGTTGAACATGTCTTGCAGTGGCTGCGGCACCGACGAGGAACCGTGCATCACGAGGTGCGTATTCGGCAGCCGGCGGTGGATCTCCTCGACCACCCGCATCGCCAAAATGTCACCATCCGGCTTGCGGCTGAATTTGTAGGCGCCGTGCGAGGTGCCCATTGCAATGGCGAGCGCATCGACCTTGGTAGCGCGAACGAAGTCGACGGCCTGGTCGGGATCGGTCAGCAACTGGTCGTGGCTGACCTTGCCCTCGACGCCGTGTCCATCCTCCTGCTCACCACCACCATGCTCGAGCGAGCCGAGCACACCGAGCTCTCCTTCGACGGAGGCGCCGACCCAATGCGCGAGATCGACGACGCGGCGGGTGATCGCGACGTTGTAGTCGTAGTCGGCCGCCGTCTTGGCGTCGGCATTGAGCGAGCCGTCCATCATCACGGAGGTAAAGCCGTGGGCAATGGCCGACGCACAGGTCGCCTCGTCGTTGCCGTGGTCCTGGTGCATGCAGAGCGGAATGTCCGGATAGGTTCGCTCCAGCGCGTCGATCATGTGCGAAAGCATGAGATCGCCGGCATAGCTACGGGCACCGCGCGAAGCCTGGATGATGACGGGCGCATCGACCTCGGCCGCCGCCTGCATGATCGCGATGCCCTGCTCCATATTGTTGATGTTGAATGCCGGCACCGCGTAGCCGTGGCTGGCGGCATGATCGAGCAATTGGCGAAGAGTGATACGGGCCACGAAGAGTCCTCCTGTTATTGCTTGCGGGCGCGGGCGATCGCCCGCCGGGCAGCCTCGGCGACGCCTTGCGGCGTGATGCCGAATTCGCGGTAGAGCACCGGAGCCGGTGCCGAGGCACCGAAGCCGCGCATGCCGACGAACTCGCCCTCAGCGCCGATCCAGCGATGCCAATCGCCGGCGACGGCCGCCTCGATACCGACGCGCGGCGCCGTGCCAAGAACCGCGGCGCGATAATCGTCCGGCTGCTCTTCGAACAGGGCGAAGCACGGCGCCGACACGACGGCGGCGCGGACATGCTCTGTTGCAAGCAGGCGCGCCGCTTCCAGCGCGATCGAGACTTCCGAGCCGGTCGCCATCAGCGTCACGTCGCGTCCGCCATCGGGCGAGACAATCACATAGGCTCCCCGCGCGACCCGGTTCCTGCCGCGGACGTCGCTGCGGAAGGTCGGCAACGCCTGGCGCGACAGGCACAACACGGAAGGACGATCCTCCGCTTCGAGCGCGCAATCCCAGGCTTCCAGGGTCTCGACCGCGTCGGCCGGGCGGAACACCAGAAGGTTCGGAATGACGCGAAGCGCGGCGAGATGCTCGACCGGTTGATGCGTCGGACCATCCTCGCCGAGGCCGATGGAGTCATGGGTCATCACGTGGATGACGCGCAGCCGCATCAGAGCCGCAAGGCGGATCGCCGGCCGGCTGTAGTCGGAGAAGGCGAGGAACGTGCCGCCATAGGGAATGAACCCGCCATGCAGCGCGAGGCCGTTCATCGCGGCCGCCATGCCGTGCTCGCGGATGCCGTAGTGGATGTAATTACCGGCGAACGCATCACGTCGGACAGGCGCCTGCGCCTTGGCGTGCGTCAGGTTCGAATGCGTCAGGTCCGCAGAGCCTCCGACAAATCCGGGGATCGTTCCCGCGATGCCGTCGAGCACCTGTTGCGAAGCCTGCCGCGTCGCGAGCTTCGGGCGCTCGCTGGCAAAGCGTTCGCGCAATTTCGCCGAGGCCTGGGCATAGGCGTTCGGCAGGGCAACCGACTTGCCCTCGATGAAGAGGTCACGCTGCTCTGGCGTCGCGCATTCGTAACGATCGAGCCAGGCGAGGCGATCCACCTGCCCGCGCTGCCCAATCATCCGCCACGCCTTCAGGATCGTGACAGGCACCACGAACGGCTGATAATCCCAGCCAAGCGTCCGCCGCGCCGCCGCGGTCTGCTCGGTGCCGAGCGGCGCGCCATGCGCCTTCTCGGTACCCTGCCGGTCCGGCGCGCCATAACCGATGATGGTGCGGCAGGCGATCAGCGATGGTTTTGCGCTCTCACGTTCCTCCGCGATAGCCTGCGCAACGGCCTCGGGATCGTGTCCGTCGACGCTGCGCACCGACCAGCCGGATGCAGCGAAGCGCGCCAGTTGGTCATCCGAGGTCGCGAGCGACGTCGGTCCGTCGATCGAGATGCCGTTGTCGTCGAACAGCACGATCAGGCGGCCAAGCTGGAGGTGACCTGCGAGCGAGATCGCCTCCTGGCTGATGCCTTCCATCAGGCAGCCGTCACCGGCGATCACATAGGTGAAGTGATCGACTAGGCCGTCGCCATGTCGCGCATTGGCCATCCGCTCGGCGAGCGCCATGCCGACGGCCGTGGCGATGCCCTGCCCTAGCGGTCCGGTCGTGGTCTCGACGCCCGGCGTGTGGCCATATTCGGGATGGCCCGGCGTCTTCGAGCCCCATTGCCGGAACGCCTTGATGTCGTCGAGGCTGACATCGCCACCGGACAGATACAGCAACGCATAGAGCAGCATCGAGCCGTGGCCCGCCGAGAGCACGAAGCGGTCGCGGTCCGGCCAGTTCGGATGCGCCGAGTCGAATTTGAGGAAGCGCGAGAACAGCACGGTCGCGACGTCGGCCATGCCCATGGGCAGGCCGGGATGACCGGACTGCGAGGTCTCGATGGCGTCGACCGCGAGGAAACGGACGGCGTTGGCGAGATCGTTGTGCGCGACCGCCGTGAGGTCGGCATCGGCGTGGACGGAGATGTTCATCAGGTCCTCCCCTTGTTCACTTCAGGTTTCGCTTGCGCTCGATGAGCTGCATGATCAGCGGTGTCAGGATCAGTTGCATCGCGAGGTCCAGCTTCGCGCCCGGACACACGATCGAGTTCGCGCGGGACATCCAGCTGTGCGGCAGCATCGAGAGCAGATAGGGGAAGTCGATGCCGCGCGGATTCTTGAAGCGGATCACGACCATCGATTCGTCAGGCGTCGGGATCCAGCGCGCGATGAACGGATTGGACGTGTCGACCGTCGGCACGCGCTGGAAGTTGATGTCGGTATCGGTGAACTGCGGGCAGATGTAATGGATGTAATCGGGCATCCGCCGCAAAATGGTGTCGGTGACTGCTTCGGTCGAATAGCCGCGGGCGCTGCGGTCACGGTGCAGCTTCTGGATCCATTCGAGATTGATGACAGGAACGACGCCGATCTTCAGGTCCGCATAGCGGGCGACATTGACCCGGTCGGTGACGACGGCGCCATGCAGCCCCTCGTAGAACAGCAGATCGGAATTCTCCGGGAGCTGCTTCCACTCGGTGAAGGTGCCGGGCGCCGCACCATGCAGCGCTGACTCCTCGGCGTCGTGGACGTAGTGCCGCGTCGTCGCAGTGCCGGTCTCGCCGTAGTCGCGGAATGCACGCTCGAGCTCCTCGAACAGATTGGTGTCCGGACTGAAATGACTGAAGTGCTTGTTGCCGCGTTCGGCCTCCTGCGCCATGCGCACGCGCATCTCGGCGCGGTCGTAACGATGGAACGCGTCGCCTTCGATGTAGACGGCGTTGACCTTCTCGCGGAAGAAGATCTGTTCAAACGTCTTCTTGACTGAAGTGGTGCCGGCGCCGGAGGAACCGGTGATGGAGATGATCGGATGCTTCCTGGACATGGGTCACCTCGCTCACAACCGGAAGAAACCGCGCCGCGCGAACAGCGGCGCAGAGACGCTGGCGACCAACAGCGGATCGCAGTGCAGTTCGGCGACACGCCTAACCTCGTTGCTGGAGCCCATGACCAGCGGCACGCGCTGATGCAGGTTTTGCGCCGAGAGATCGAGGATGCGCTCGCGTCCGGTCGAGGCCGAGCCGCCGGCCTGCTCGATGATCATCGCCATCGGGTGTGCCTCGTAGACGAGGCGCAGGCGGCCGTCGCCATAGCCGGGCCGCGCGTCGCAGGGATAGAGGAACACGCCACCGCGAGTCAGAATGCGATAGGCCTCCGCGACCAGCGAGCCGATCCAGCGCATATTGAAATTGTGATTGGCGGGCCCATCGACGCCGGCGAGACACTCGTCGACGAAGGCGCGCACCGGCGCGTCCCAATGCCGGCGGTTCGACGCATTGATCGCGAACTCGTCGCACGCCTCAGATATCTGCACAGCGCTGCGCGCAAGACGGAAGCAGCCGGCCTTGCGGTCGAGGGTGAAGATGTCGACGCCGTCGCCGAGCGTCAGCACCAGCGAGGTCTGCGGAGCGTAGGTGACGAAGCCCGCCGCCAGTTGCGCCGAACCGCGCTGATGGAAGGCGAGACCGAGATCGTCCGGCGCGGGCAGGATCGAGAAGATCGTGCCGACAGTCATGTTGAGATCGATGTTGGAGGAACCGTCGAGCGGATCGATCGCGACGCAGATCTTTGCCGCGCGGTCGCCGATCTGAGGCTCGCGCATTTCCTCCGATGCAAGTGCTGCGATCGGCAGCCTGCCGAGGCAGCGGCGCAGAATCGCATCCGCCTGCACATCGAGGTCACGCTGGAGATCACCGTCGCTGTTGCGGCCGGTTGTGAGGCCCGAGGCGTCTGCGAGCCCCCCCGTGCCGATAAGGTCGGAGATCTCGATTGCGGCGGCTGCAATGGCATCAACTGCCGCCGCCACCGCGAGCGCATGCGGCGCCGTCTCGGAATAGCGTTGAAGGTGGTCGTCCAGCCTGAGTTGCCCGGTCATCTGCGTCCATCCCCTTGCTGGCGCCGCATCCAGTTCCCTCCGTTTTGGAGGTCGGTGCGGTCGGTCCCGGCATGAGGAGATTGACAGGGGCGGCTTAATAAGGAAAATTTCTATTCATAATGAGCGCCAAAGAATTTTCTTATAATGGCCCTGGCCATGCGGCGACCCAGCTCCGGCATCTGACGATCCGGCAGTTGCGCTCGCTTGCGGCGCTTTCGGCCAAGGGCAGCGTCACCGCGGCCTCGACCCAGCTCGGGCTGACCCAGCCGGCCGTAACCCAGCAGCTGCGGCAGCTTCAGGACCTCGCCGGCCTGCCGCTGGTGCAGCGGACCGGCGACGGCATGCTGCTGACGGAGGCCGGCAAGGAGGTGCTGGCGCTCGCCGAACGCGTCGAAGCCGCGATCGCCGACTGCCAGGGCGCGCTTGATCTGCTCGCAGGGAAGACCGGCGGCACGGTGCATCTCGGCGCAGTCTCGACCGCGAAATATTTCGTGCCGCACGCGATCGCGGCGTTCTCCAAGCGCTCACCGAAGATCGAGATCAAGCTGACCGTCGGCAACCGCGAGGAGATCCGCGAGGCCATGCATGGCTACGATCTCGATTTCGCGGTGATGGGTCGGCCACCGGCCGACGTCAGCGTCGACGTCCGTCAGCTCGGACGCAATCCGCACATCATCGTCGCGCGCAAGGGGCATTGGCTGGAGAAGGATTCAGGCCTGAGCCTGACCGATCTCGTGCACGAGACCTTCCTCACCCGCGAGCCGGGATCAGGCACGCGCACGCTGATGGAGGGGATGTTCCAGAAGTCCGATCTCGAGCCGATCATCGGCATGGAGATGAGCAGCAACGAGACCATCAAGCAGGCGGTGATCGCAGGGCTCGGCATCGCCTTCATCTCGGCGCATACGGTGGCGCATGAGCTTGCCGAAGGCCGCCTCATCGTGCTCGACGTCGCAGGCCTGCCGATCGTCCGGCAATGGTACGTGATCCGCCGCAGCGACAAGGTGCTGCTGCCGCCGGCGCAGGCGATGTTCGATTTTTTGGGCTCGGAAGGCTCGAACTATCTGCCCGAATTGCCCGAGTTCGGCGAGCGATAGCGTGTCGGCGCTCAGCCCATCAGCTTCATCGCGACCGTCGCCGCCAGAATGACGATGATCTGGAGCAGGCGCTCTGTCGTGAAGATGCGGTTGAAGGTGGTCATCGCTCGCCCCGGCCGTCATAGAGATCCGGACCAGTTGCTAGCACACACGAGCAGCGGCGTAACTCCGTAGTCGTCACGGGTTCTGCTCGCGCAGCGGATCGTCGGAACTCGAAATGTTTCGAACGATTCAAATCTGATGTCCCGGAATTGCTGAACGCCCAACGTGTTCATGCACGCAGTGACTTCGCGTGCACGGATGCGTCTTGCCCCGCATCCTGCCGCATCCTTGGGGAATTCGGGTGAGCTTTGAAGTGCAAGGGAGGGCGCGATGAACCGCATCGCCGCCAACGGAAATCTATTGTCCTTTGCCAGCCATGTTGCCGGCCGCGGGATCGCTGGCAGCGTGCTGGCCGCATTGATGACTTCAGGCGCATTCTTCGCCAGTCCACAGGCCTTCGCGCAATCCGCGCCGGCGCCGGGCGCAATGCTTCCTCCCGTCAATGTCACGGCGCCCGAGGCGCAGCGCCGCTCCAATTCGTCCACGGCCTCGCGCCGGTCGGGCGGCACGCGCTCGCGCCGCACGCAGACGGCGCGGCGGCCGGAGACGACGCCCGCACCAAAACCGTTCGCCGAGTCGCAGGACGCCCGCACCGGCACCGCCGGCTATTTCGCCAACAGCACCTCCGTTGCCACGAAGTCCAACACGCCGATCGTCAACATCCCGCAATCGCTGTCCGTCATCACCCACGAGCAGATCCGCGACCAGAATTACCAGGGCCTGACCGACGTGACGCGCTACGTGCCGAGCGTCGCCGTCCATCAGGGCGAGGGCAATCGCGACGAGCTCGTCATCCGCGGCGTCGACTCCAGCGCGAATTTCTTCGTCAATGGCTTTCGCGACGACGTCCAGTATTTCCGCGACATGTACAACACAGAGAGCATCGAAGTGCTGAAGGGGCCGAGCGCGATCATCTTCGGCCGCGGCGCCGGCGGCGGACTGCTCAACCGCACGCTCAAGGAGGCCGACGGCAACCGCATCTACGAGGCGACCGCGCAGACGGGGGCATGGGGCGACCGCCGCGTCACGCTCGATGCAGGCCAGACCATCAACGAGAACGTCGCGGCGCGGTTGAACGTGTTCTACGAGGGCAGCGATGCGTTCCGCGACTTCAACCACCTCGAACGCTACGGCATCAATCCGTCTGTCACGCTCAAGCCCGACGATTTCACCAAGGTCAAGCTCTCCTACGAATATTACCACGACGGCCGCACCGCCGATCGCGGCAATCCCTCGCAGAGCCTCCCCGGCGGCGTCACGCGGTTCAATCCGACGGCGCCGTTTGCGCCGAACGGCAATTTCCAGACCTTCTTCGGCAGCCCGAGCCTCAACATCGCGCAGGCGACGGTGCAGACCGGCATGGCGATCGTCGAGCACGATTTCCAGAACGGATTGACCGTCCGGAACGGCACCATCGCGGCCGACTACCAGAAGTTCTACCAGAACGTCTATCCCACCGGCGGGGCGCTCGCCGGCGCGGTCAATCCCGCCGACACCGCGGTCAATCTCGGCGCCTATCAGCACACCACCAACCGCGACAACGTCTTCAACCAGACCGATTTCATCTACAAGGGCTGGACCGGGCCGATCGCGCACACCGTGGGCTTCGGCACCGAGTTCGGCCGTCAGACCGGCGTCGACATCCGCAATACCGGCGTCTTCCCGAACGGCACCAACACCATCGTCCAGAACCCGTTCGCGCCGACCTATTTCGGGCCGGTCAACTTCGTCCACCACTTCACGGGCACGAATGCCGACGGCGTCACCACACCGGACTCCAACAGCAAATACGGCTTGAACATCGAGTCCGGGTACTTGCGCGACACCATCGAATTTTCGCGCGCGCTCCAGCTCATCGTAGGCACGCGGTTCGACCGGTTCGAAATGTCGGCACTGGACATGAACACCAACATCAACCGCGCCCGCACCGACAATCTGGTGTCGCCGCAGGCGGCCCTGATCGTCAAGCCGATGGAGACCATGTCGATCTACACCGCCTACAGCATCTCCTATCTGCCGGCCTCCGGCGATCAGTTCTCGGCGCTCACCGACGGCACGCTGATCCTGCAGCCGCAGAAGTTCGAGAACACCGAGGTCGGGATGAAGTGGAACATCAATCCGAAACTGTTGTTCTCGACCGCGATCTACAATCTGAATCGCACCAACCAGCCGATCGCCGACGGCAACAATCCCGGCTTCTTCTTCCCGTCCGGAGCCACGCTGACGCGCGGCTTCGAGGCGAGCCTGGTCGGCTACGTCACCGACCAATGGCAGTCCTCGCTGGGCTATGCCTATACGGACGCGAAGATCACCAGCGCGACATCGGCGACCATCGTGGCCGGCAATCGCGTGCAGCTCGTGCCGTATAATCAGTTCGCCTGGTGGAACAAGTACCAGTTCACGCCGATGTGGGCGGCGGCACTCGGCATCATCTATTTCGGCGATTCGTTTGCGTCGTCAGACGACACCGTGAGGCTGCCGAGCTTCGTGCGTTTCGATGCCGGCGTCTACGCCACGATCGATGCGAACTGGCGCGCGCAACTGACGGTCGAGAACATCTTCAACAAGGGATATTGGGCTTCGGCCGACGGCAACAACAACATCTCACCCGGCCAGGGCCGCACGGTGAGGGTTCAGGCGAGCTACCGGTTCTGATCCTCTGTCGCAGACAACGTCAGCGATCTCTTCGCTGACGTTCGTGTCGGATGGTTAACGCTTAAGCCGCGAGCCGCGTGGCATAATCGGCGCGAGCCGCGAAATAGGCTTCCAGCTCCGACAGCGCGCGGGCTTCCCATTCGCTGGCCTGCTCCAGCAGCGACCAGCGCTGGCCCGGCCGAAACGCCGCGGTCTGACGATAGAGCGATGCGATGCCGCGGTAGCGGCGCACGTTCTCGAAAATGGCGTGTCCGTTCATGTCGAAAACTCCCTTATTCCCGCGGGAGAAATTGCGGCCAAATCTTTTTCGAAAAGTTAGCGGCGCGATCGAAGCGCTCAGATGGTTGCCGGACTGTTGCGCGCGTGCAACGCGCGCGCTCCGTGCGGCACCTGATTATTGCGAATTCGTGGCTGGACTATCGCCCGACGACTTCAGCCCGCCCCGGCCGTTGATCGTCATGCTCGCGCGGCAGAGATCGGCCAGGCCGATCAGGAGCACGGCGAGCAGGCAGAACAGATTGATGGAATCGGCGTTCGCGCTGGACAGCGGCATGAACTCGAAGAAGGGCGGGATGAATGCCCACCACACCAGCGGTACAGTGAGCACCGCCGCGAACACCGCCGCCGGTGCACCTGCGACAAGGCCGAGCACGAACAGACTGGGCAGGAATGCCGCGAAATAGAGCTGCGCGCCGAGCGCGACACAGACGCCTTGAAGCGCAGCCGACGCTGCGACGACAACAAATCCGAGCAGAAACGCCTGCCACGACCATGGCCGTACTCGCGGTACGCCATACAGTCCCGCACGCCTCATAGAGCCTCCCTCCCGCCGCTAACCAGGCCGCTTGCGACCAAAGTACTACAACTGCAGGGAATTCGCGAGGCGGAAATTGCACCCTCCAGGCCGCCCTCACCCTGGCTTGGTAAACGGGCGCAGCACACAATCGTACCGCTATTCGGTTACTGCGTAGAGCAGGCTGGCGAGTGGCAGCGCAAGGCCAATGGCCGAGGCCAGCGTCCAGCCCCCTTGCGCGAACGCCAAGGTGCCGAGCGCGGATCCGGCCGCACCGGCCGCGAAGAACGTCGCCATATAGAGCCCGTTGAGACGGCTGCGGTTCTCGTGCCCGAGCACGAAGATGGCCCGGAAGCCCACGATGACATTGCCCTGCACGCCGAAATCGATCGCGATCGCCGCCGCGACGAGGCCGGTGAGGTTGAGCATCGATCCGGCCGCGCCGATATGCGTCGCCAGGAAGCCGAGGGCGACGAACAGCATCGAGGCGATCGTCGCGATGCGGCTATGGCCGCGATCGGCGAGCCGTCCTGCGATCGGCGCCGCGAACACGCCGGACACGCCGGCAAGCGCGAACAGCGCGATGCCGCTCTGGGTGAAGCCGAACTGGCTCGCAAGCTGGAGCGGCACCACCGTCCAGAACAGGGTGAAGGCGCCGAACAGGCCGGCCTGGTAGAGCGCGCGGCGCCGCAGGAGCGGCATGGTGCGCACCAGATGCGGCATCGACAATAGCAACGCACCGTAATGCATCCGTGCCACCGGCTTACGTTTCGGCAGCGTGAGACGCAGCACGACCGCGAGGACGATCATCAACGCCGCCGAGCAAAAGAACACCGCATGCCACGACAGCGCCGCCGTGATGAAGCTCGACACCGGCCGCGCCAGCATGATTCCGAGCATCAACCCGGTCGAGACGTTGCCGACGACACGACCGCGAATGGCCTCCGGCGCGAGGTGCGCGGCATAGGGAATGATGATCTGCACCGCGACCGAACCGAGCCCGATGAACAACGCGGCGATCAGGAACGGCAGCGCATGGGTCGCGAACGCGGCCGCGAGCAGCGCCGCCGCGCCGAGCGTGATGACGGTGCAGATCAGCGTGCGGTTCTCGACGAGATCGCCGAGCGGCACGATGAAGAGCAGCCCGGTGCCGTAGCCGATCTGCGTCATGGTCACGATCAGTCCGGCGGCCGCGTGCGACAGGCCGAGCGCGGCGCTGATCGGCGCGATCAGCGGCTGGGCATAATAGATGTTGGCGGCGACCATGCCACAGGCCGCGGCAAGCACGAAGGTCAGTCGCTGCGACACCGCATCCGGCTCGGGTGCGGCGTCGATCGTGGCATTCATCGTCATTCCAAACTCTCCAACACGTCAAAGTCTCCAGACATAGGAAGCAACCATTCCCTAATTCGATAAATGTTCAGGCAAGCAGTTTCATCGCGACGCCGACCAGGCGCTCGCCATCGAGCGGCAGGCGCGCCTTGCCGACAACGCGCAGGCCCTGCGTCATGCAGATCATCAGCCTCGCGGTGTCGTCGGCCTCGACATGGTCCGGAACCGAACCGTCGGCCTGTCCCTCGCGAATGAGGCCGGCGATGAAGGTTTCGTTGGTCTTGAGCTGCGCCGTGACACGCGCCCGCATCACCGGATCGACCGCCGACAGCTCGACCGCGCTGCCGACCACGATGCAGCCGCGGCGCCCCTCGCTGCCCTTGGAGTGCTCGACATACGACAGCAGCACGTTGCGCAATTTTTCGCGGCCGTTCGCACCCCGCGCTGCCGCGGCCCGGGTCTGCTCGCCTCGCACAGAGGCATAGCGCTCGAAGGCGGCGAGGAAGACGGCATGCTTGTCGCGAAACGCCTTGTAGACGCTACCGGTGGCAAGCCGCATGGCAGCAGTGAGGTCTCCGATCGAGGTGGCATGATAACCCCGCTCGCAAAACACCCGGATCGCGCCGTCCAGGGCCGTGTCCATGTCGAACTCCCGGGGACGGCCGGGTGGCTGAGCGGCAGGCTGGGATTGGCGGGCGGTCTTTTGCATCGCGGGATAATAGGGAATGATCGTTTCCGAATCAAGACACCTGGTTGTGATTGCTTGGACGGTATGGCGGCGGTGCAATGAGGGCATTGGTTGCCCCGTCATCCTGAGGTGCGAGTCATGGGACGCAACGCGTCCCATGAGGAGCCTCGAAGGATGCACGGCCCCGATAGAGCCGGGCCGTCGCCCTTCGAGGCTCGCCGAAGAGGCGAGCACCTCAGGGTGACGGGGATAGAGTTGCGCGCGCTGTCTCCTCATTGTCATTGCGAGCGCAGCGAAGCAATCCAGAATCCCTCCGCGGAAAGACTCTGGATTGCTTCGCTGCGCTCGCAATGACGGAGTATGAGGTGACGGCTTCGCTCCATCCGGGCTACAAGCGCATCACCCCTTCGGCCGCACCGGCGTGCCGTCCGCCATGGTCGCCACGCCCTTCCGCTCGACGATCATCCCATAGGCCTGCGGCTGACGGTGAACGTCGAAATTGAAAATCGTGCGCTTGTAGGAATTGCAGAGATCGAGATCGCAGCGGGCGAGTGCGAGCTCGTCGCCCTTGGTCGTGCATCGCGCGATGATCTCGCCGGAGGGCGCGATGATGATGCTGCCGCCGATATGGTCGACGCCCTCTTCAACGCCGGCCTTGGCGACGCCGATCACGAAGGTGCCGTTCTGGTAGGCGCCCGACTGCATCACCAGATGGTTGTGGAACAGCGAGAGGTCATCGTGCTCCGGTGCAGGCGGATTGTGCACCGGCGTGTTGTAGCCGATCAACACCATCTCGACGCCCTGCAGGCCCATGACCCGATAGGTCTCGCTCCAGCGGCGGTCATTGCAGATCGCCATTCCCATCACGCCGCCGAATGCGTCGACCACGCCGAAGCCGCTTCCCGGCTCGAAATAGCGCTTCTCCAGATGCTGAAACTTGCGCCAAGGCTCCTGCTCGGCGTGGCCAGGCAAATGAACCTTGCGGTATTTCGCAACGATGGCGCCGCTTTTGTCGACCAGGATTGACGTGTTGTAGTGGTGAACAATTCCAGCCTCGACCACGAGCTCGGCATAGCCGAGACAGAATCCAATGCCGCTCTCGCGCGCGAGATCGAACAGGGCCTGCGTCTCCGCCCCCGGCATCTCGCGCTCGAAAAAGCTGTCGATCTCGGCCTGGTCCTCGAAGTACCAGCGCGGAAAGAACGTGGTCAGCGCGAGCTCGGGATAGACGATCAGATCGCAGTCATTGGCCTTGGCCTGACGCATCAACGCCATCAGCCGCGCCACCACCTCACGCCTCGTCTCGGTCCTTGCAATCGGGCCGAGTTGGCCAGCCGCGACAGTCACAATTCTCGCCACGCGTCTGCCCTTCATTTGGTTCGTGGATTGTATTGAGCCCAAGCTTAACGTGCGCCACGCCTCGTGCACAGGCCGCCCAGCTGCTGAACCGGATGTCCATACCTAAGATAAGACCTCGCATTCTCGCGACGTACGACATCGTGCTCTCCCCGTCAGGCAGTCGCCAGCCCCTCTCCACTTGATAAGCCGGGACGGGCGGGGCAATTTGCGACTCGGAACCGACCACGCAACCGAGCCTGTGACCCCGTTCAGCAATTCCGAGCGGACAGACAATGCTTTCCAGGAAGGCGTCATGCCCGCTACCTCCGCCAACAAACTCAAGCTCTTTCGTATCCGCCTCGCTCCGAAGGGCCGGCGCAAACCGCCCCCCGGGCCGGATATCGAAGGAAAAATCCTCGACGCAGCCGAGTTCGTTTTCGGGCACTTCGGTTTTCGCGGCGCAACGACTGCACTGATCGCCAAGAAGGCTTCAATCGCGAAACCGCACATTTATTACTACTTCGAGGACAAGGAGGACCTCTATCGCGCGATCCTGGAGCGGGCGATGAACATGTGGGCCCGAGATATCGACAGCCTCGATACCGCGACCGACATCAAGACGATCCTCATTCAATACATCCACAAGAAGGTCGATTTCTCGCGAGATCACCCGCATTTGTCGCGCATCTACGCCAACGAAATCATCAGTGGCGCTCAATATGTCGGCAGCTTCATCGAAAAAGTTTCAACCCCGTTGCTGCTCGAGAAGGTGAAAACCGTCGACCAATGGGTTGCGGGCGGAGCGGTCCGGCCGATCAGCGCGGCCGATCTCTTCTTCTGCATTTGGGCAATGACCCAGGCTTATGCCGATTTTTCGAGCCAGATGACCATCATGAAGCAGAAGCGCCAGCTCGAACAGATCGACTACGACGCTGCAAAAGCCACGATCGTCCAACTCGTCCTCGGAGGTCTCGGCCTCGAAGACGACGAACGGCCGCCTGCCAAATCGAGCCGCCCTCGCAAGGCCAGGTGACGGTCCGAAGGCATCCTCAGGTCAGGCGCTTAAGAACGGCTACCTTTTTGTTTTGTCGTGTTTTCTTTAGCCGAGCCAAGGTCGGCTGAACGCGACGGCCGGCCTCTGTCCCAATCCCCAGAGCGACGACGTTCCGACGCGGCGCGCCGCGCCGATATGCGCTGCCGAACGGCGGCAACTGCCCACCCCCAAAACCACTTTTGTAAAATAATTTTACCGATCGTTAGAAATTGGTACGATGTTTGCTGTGACCTCGTTGCCTTGCAGTGCAGGCATCAACACGAGGACCGCGATGGAATCAGTGGGCTCCTCGACAGTGCAACAATGCCGCCGAGCAATCGCACCCGGCGGCCAGCAGTTGAGGTACAGGCCATGTCATCCAACAGCGGCGAAGTTCCAACCCTGGTCATTACCGGTGCTCACCCCAAACTCTATAACCACGACCTCGCGCCAACCGCCCCCGAAGGACGCACCTGGGGAGTGTTCAGCCTGTTTGCGATGTGGATGTCGGACGTCCACTCCGTCGGTGGTTACACGTTCGCTGCAAGCCTGTTCTTCCTCGGCCTGACGGGCTGGCAGGTGCTGATCTCCATGTTGGTCGGCATCACGGCGGTCTACTTTCTGATGAACCTGATCGGGCGCCCGTCGCTGCGCTACGGCATTCCTTTCCCGGTCGTTGCCCGCATCTCGTTCGGGGTGATGGGCGCCAATCTTGCCGCCATGGTGCGGGGCGTCGTCGGCATCGTCTGGTACGGCGTGCAAACCTACTTTGCCTCGAAGGCCGTGCAGGTCCTGATCGTCACCCTGGTGCCGTCGGCCGCCGATCTCACCCACAACAGCATTGTCGGCCTGTCCACGCTTGCGTGGTTCAGCTTCCTGTTCATGTGGCTGTTCCAGCTTCTCATCTTCCTGAGCGGCATGGAGCGCATCCGCCGCTTCATCGATTTCTGCGGGCCGGTGGTGTACGTCGTCATGTTCGCGCTGGCGATCTGGATGCTGTGGCAAGCCGGTTTCTCGAGCCTGTCGCTCCAGCTCAGCCCACCGGCCGCCTCCAACGCCGCGACGATCGGGGTGATGGCGAATGCCGCGATGCTGATCGTGGCCTACTTCTCGGCCCTCCTGCTCAATTTCGGTGACTTCGCCCGGTTCGGCAAGGACGAGCAAGCGATGAAGATGGGCAATCTCCTCGGCCTGCCCGTCAACTTCCTGGTCTTCTCGATCATCACGGTCATCGTGACGGCCGGCACGCTGAAGGTGTTCGGGGAGGCGATCATGGACCCCGTGCTGATCGTGGAGAAGATCGGCAATCCGTTCGTCGTCATCGTCGGATCAATCACGTTCATCGTCGCGACGATGGGCATCAACATCGTCGCCAACTTCGTTTCGCCCGCTTACGACATCTCCAACCTCAATCCCCAGCGCATCAATTTCAAGCTGGGCGGCCTCATCACCTCGATCCTGTCGGTGCTGGTGTGTCCGTGGCTGTTCGTGGCAAGCCCATCGGCTATCACGCTGTTCGTCAGCATCTTCGGCTCCGCGCTCGGGCCGATGTTCGGCATCATGATCGCCGACTATTACCTCGTGAAGCGGCAGATCGTCGTGCTGGATGACCTCTACACGATGTCGCCGAGCGGCGAATTCCACTACGATGGCGGCTGGAACCACAAGGCTCTGATTGCGCTCGCCGTATCCGGCACGCTGTCGATCGGGCTGTCGCTGGCGGGCGCCTACGGGCTGATGTTCAACGTCGGCGACTGGGGCTGGTTGATTGGCGCCAGCGTCGGCGCGATTGTTTACAGTGCGCTCTCGAAACAGGAGAGCAGCGTCATCGCCGCTCTCCCCGCGGGCGAATGACCATCAGGATCCGGACAGCCGAGCCGGCACCAGCCGGTTCGGCCGGCAAGCGTGGTCCCCGGCGCACGACACCGATCAACCCTAGCGCGAAGAGCGCGACGGTACTCGATCGATTGCGAGCGGCCGACGGGGATTTTCGTTGCCAATCTGCAACGGTTCCCGACGATCTAAGACCGGACAAAAGAAACGCCCATTGCGGCCACGAACCCTGCTCACAACGCCGTGAGACAAGTCAGGGGAATGACGATGCGTGCACAGCGCGTTTGGAACGTGAATGGAGCCGCCAGCATCGGGCAGCTTCAGTCCAGATTGGACGATTTGAACAAGCGACTGAATCAGCTTGAAAGCCAACATCCCGAGAGCTGGAAGGTCGAAGAGCTGAAATCGAGCGCGCTCAGCCTGTCGCGGGAGATCGACGACATCCGCTGCGCCGAGGCGACGGCGGCGTTGCGAGAATTGCTGCGAAAATAGACAGCGGCAGGCCGCAACGGATTCGTGATCCGCAGCGCGCCCGGCTTTGTGCACAATCCAGCCACATCTTGGACGTTCATTAGGTACCTGCACGTCTCGGGAGCGAGCGCGCGCTCGTCTTCGCGATGGCGGGACACCGACTACAAGATCGTGACCGCACATCGCAGAAATTGACCAAGCCATGAGCACGCCCGCTGCTTCGGCCAGCCCTGAACGTCACATCGTCGTTCTCGTCTATCCGGATATCATGGCGATGGACGTGTGCGGCCCGCTGGAAGCATTCGCCATGGCGAATGCACTTGCCGGGCGCGGCCTGTACCGTCTGTCGGTCGCCGCTGTGACCGCCGATCCGATCACGACATCGCTGGGGTTTTCCATCGTTCCCAACGCCGCGCTCGCCGATCTCGCTGGCCCGATCGACACGCTTCTGGTCGCGGGCGGATATGGCCACGTCGCCGCGCTGCGCGACCCGGCGCTGACAGGCTGGCTGCGCGAAGCGGCCCCGCGCGCGCGACGGCACGGCTCGATCTGCACCGGCGCTTTTCCGCTCGCTGCGGCCGGCCTTCTCGACGGCAAACGCGCGACCACGCATTGGGCGCTGGCACCGTCTTTCGCGCAGAATTATCCGGCAACGACGCTCGATATCGACAGCATTTTCGTGCGCGATGGCCAGACCTATACGTCCGCGGGCATCACCGCCGGGATCGATCTCGCGCTTGCCTTGATCGAGGAAGATCACGGGCGAACCTTTGCGCTGCGCGTCGCCCGCAGCCTGGTGGTGTTCCTGAAGCGCCCGGGCGGACAATCGCAGTTCTCGACACATCTTCAGGCGCAGTTCAGCGCGGTTCCCGCCCTCCGCAAGGCGCAGGAATGGGCACTCGCGCACCTCGCCGAGGATCTCAGCGCGGAGGCGCTCGCGGCCCATGTCGGGATGAGCGAGCGGAATTTTCGCCGGCTGTTCGTCGACGAGCTCCACGAGACACCGCGCGAATATGTCGAGCGGATCCGTCTCGACGAGGCCCGGCGTCAGATCGAGGACACCGACCTTCCCGCCCAGACTGTCGCAAAACGATGCGGTTTCGGCTCCGTGCACAGCCTGCGGCGCGCCTTCGTCCGTCGGCTAGGCGTGACACCGCAATGGTATCGGGCACAGTTTCAGAAGAACGAAGCGGCGCGCGACGTCATTTAAACTTCCGATTGCAATCTTTGGCCGGATTTACTCCATCTTTGGCCAGGACTGCACTCGCGGTGCGATGGCCGGTGCAAGCGTTTCGTTGTTTAGTTGCGACATTGCCCCGCCGCTCGTCGCGGCGTTGAAAGGAGCGCATGCGAGATGCGCACCAGTGAAATTGTAAATCTTTTTCCGGATACCGATTTTCACGCCGTACCGGCGGTTCTGGACCATCTCTCGGCCGGCGTGGCCCTGCTCGATCGCAGGCTCCACGTCCAGTTTGCCAACAAGGCCTTCCGTGCGATGACGAATGACGGCGCGCTGGCTTTGCGCGGCCGGACGCTGTCGAGCGCATGGCCGGCCTCCGCACGGCAATTCGACCGCATGACCCGCTCGGCGCTATCAGGCGCGCCCGGCGGCACCATGGCCATCCCCCATCCAGGCGACGGGCGCCTCATCACCATTCTGGTGACGCCGGCGCAGGGCCGCTCCCTCGACGGCTTCGCGAAGCTCGGGGATCACGACAGCGCGGCGATCATCTTCATGCTCGATCCGGCCCGGCCACCCACGTTGCCGCCGCAATGGATTATGGACGCCTACAAGCTGACCAGGGCTGAGGCGCAGGTCGCGCTGCAGGCCTCGCTCGGCCACTCCGTGTCCACCATCGGGATCCGGCTCGAGATTTCACCGAATACGGTCAAGACCCATTTGCGCCGCGTCTTCGCCAAGACCGGCGTCCGCGGCCAGGCGGAGCTGGTGGGCCTGCTCTCGGCGCTGCGCTCCGTGCGCGGAGACGATTGCGGGGCTTGAGGCAGGATGTTCGCCCGCGGCCCATCCTTCGAGACGCCCGCCTGCGGCGGGCCCTCAGGATGAGGGCACGTTTTGCGGCGAGATATCAGACCCTCATGGTGAGGAGCCCGCCAAAGCGGGCGTCTCGAACCATGCAGGCCGAGCCCTCCCGGCAGGCTCCAGCTGTCATATGCCAAAGATCCAAGGAACCAACGCTCAGCCCCGCCATTTTCCATGGAGAGCATGGAGCACAATCATGACCAGGCACCTGACGCGAGCCCATCTCCCGCGCGGTGTGGCCGGCGCGGTTTCCACGCTGGTCCTGTGCGCGACGGCGGCCTTCACCATCGCGCACCACTTCGCGCTGTGAGGAAATTCGCATGACGTCCGACCCCGAGGAATCGGTGAGGCTGCAAGGCTTTGGCGAGATGACGTTGCGCACGGCGGTCGCGACGGTGATGCCGCTTGCACCGCGCGAACGCGCAGACGCCGCGATCTTCCGCGTCCGCGACGGCGTGCGCCTGGCCTCAAGCGAGATCGCCGAACTTGCGTCAGAGTGGGGCATCGTGCCGGCAGCTCAAATCAGGTCGCCGAAACTGGTCCCCGAGCCGCGCTGGCCGGACATTGTCCGCGGCATGGTGCGAGAGGCCCCGCTGCCGTCGCTGATGGTGGCGTTTTTGCTGGGCGTGCTGGTGACGCGCAGATGATGGCGCGCGCTCGCGAGGACACACTCGCGTGAAATGGATCGCCGTGTGCCGCGAAAACCTGAAGAAACCGATGTTGCTCGCGAAATCGCGATCCTCCCGCACGGAACGCCTTAAGGCAGCAGGGGATTGGGCCTCCTGTCGAAACCAGACATGGAGACAACCATGAGACGTATGAAACTTGTGAGCGCGGCCGTACTGATGGCCGCGATTTTGCCGCTCGCGGCAGCAACCCCCAGCCTCGCCGCGGGACGCGGTCCGGGTGGGTGCACCCCACCGGGTGGAGACGCTGTCGGCGCCGCCGGTCCGGCCATGAACGGCGGCCAGTTGATGGCCGGCGTCGGTCAATGCCGTCCCATCGGTGGTTGGCATCAAACCAACACCTACGGCAATTGGGGGCCCGGTTACGGATATGACGAGCCCCGCTGGGGCGCACCGCTTACGCACCCTACCAGTACTGAAGCCCAGTACTGAAGATCACAACGGCGCGGTCGATCTCGACCGCGCCGTTTGCGTTGGATGAACACCGATCAGAGTCAGGGATCCGGGCCCGGCGCGATCCGCGAGACGTCATTGACCGCGAGCGTCAATCCGCGAGCCATGCCGCGGGCTCAGGCCGCCCTGCCCCGCCAAATCGGCCGTGGACCCGCCCCGAAAATCGTTGCAAAAAGGCGCTCCCGAGGCGCTGGCGGCCGGTCCGCCAAGCCTCCGGAAAACGTCAATTTTGGGATAATGGTCGGAGTGGCAGGATTCGAACCTGCGACCCCTGCGTCCCGAACGCAGTGGGCATGTTCTAAGTTATTGATGTTTGTGCTGTGGCAGTCGTTCCCATCCCGTTTTGTTCACGTTCGTTTCACCCAATTCGTTGCGATTTCGTTGCGGAGTTACTCTACGAGAACAGCGCTTGCTAGGGCGTTGGAATCTTCGGAAGGTCAATGCGTTTGGCCGGAGTCGGAGCAAGCCCGGCGACCAAGCGGGGCCGTTGGAGACGGCCGACTCGCAAAGACTCGTGCCGCGACCACTTGTACGCGACGCCCCAACTTAAGACCGCGAGAATGACCTTTTTGTCGTCGGTTCGATTCCGGCAAGGGGCACCCAAGTATAAAACACAAGTAATAACAATATCTTGTGGCTCTGGTTCGATTCCTGATTTTTCAGTAGAACTTGGTCGGCGCATTTGAAAACGTTAGTAAAAGTTCGCGGAAGCGCCGCTGCAGCCGATCGTTTTGCTGGTATTTTTGCTGGTATCTAGGGGCAAACGTTGACGGCGAATTTCGCGATTCCCGAACGAGGGAATTGAGTAGATGGCCCGCAAGAACGATGGCGCGAGCGGCAAGGCGATCCCCACGAGAACCTTGAAGCGACGTATCGACTCGCCGAAGTGAGCTTTGGCTAGGGGCGACTTCGAACTCTTTGAAGCCGGGAGCAATCGAACTGGTTGACGTGACTGCGGCGGATGTTAGCGGCCGGAATAGGCACCATCCTTGAAGCGCAGAAATAGATCCGCCTTCTCGCGATCGTGCATGCTGGAAACATGATGCAGAAAGGCAATGTTGGCTTGCTGTGAAGCATCAATGAGATCGCGAAGAAGCTCCGCGTTCTGCAAGGCCGTGCCAGTCAGGTTCGCTCGATCTGCCGCTACCTCGTCCGACGGCGTTTCCGTGAAATAGCTGTGCATTTTGCCCAGCGTCCCCACGACGACGTCTGCGAGCAGGATGCCGGGTTCGGCCTTCGAATCCGCAAAGCGATAATGCGTGACCGGTCTGCCATTGCTGGTAAGCGGCGTCTGCAGAAACTCCGTCTGGATCGACGGCTCCATGTCGAGGACATGGCTGGCGTGTTTGAATACGGCGATGCGGCCCTGATAGAAAACGCTAAAGTTGTCGAGCAGCAGGTTGGACGGATAGCCTTCAATGAATTCGAGACTATCGAGCCCTCGGCCGGCCTTCAGTACCTGCTTCAAGATTGTAGCATTTTGTGCCGGCAGCACGGCGCTATTGAGCTCCAGGATAGCGATAAGCTCGTTCAGGAGCGGCTTGCGACTTTCGGGACCCAGGCCGGGATATCCGTAGCGATAGAATAGGCCGATCGTAGCTGAAAGATCTCTTCTCAGCACGGCAACCAGGTCGCTCTTTAGTAACGCATGGTAGTGGAGCAGCCAGGCATCACCTAGCTTAAACAGAATTGAATCGATGATATCGACGATCGACCAGTAGATTGGATCGAGTTCATGATAGTGAATCATGAACCCGTTGTCGGTGATCCAACGAAGGAAGGTCGTCATCTTCGCAGACTCGAGCACCCTCAGAAAGTCGCCTTTCGCAACATGTTCGAGTTTGATTTCAGGGGCTGTCTTTTGAATACGCATTGCGGCCCGCAAAGGCTGAATGTCGATGGAGCGTGGCGGCCCTTCATGCACAACGCCACCCAAAACGAAGACCTTCAGCTCTGCGATGTTCAACCCTTGAGCGTCGACACGCAGCTTGCGAATATTATTCGTCTCGTCGTGATAGAATGTATAGCCATCGTTGACCCCGGCGAGCCCGTACATCCGTATTTGAGACTCTCTGAACTCATCGACATCCACAAATCTATCCTCCGAGCTTTCACGCTCCCACATATAATGAGTTTTCCCCGGGGGCGCCGGAACTAACGGCAGAGGTGGATAGGCAGGAAGGTGACGTTAGCCGGCGTTTGCTTTGGGGTGAACTCGATAACACCGAAGCGGATCGTACCGTCGTCGCCAAAACCGAGCTGGATGCACATTTTCTTCAGCGCGAGCCCGTCATGTCAGAGCCATACGAGAACCTTCTCGGCCCCTTCTTTGACGCGAGCATCTTTCTCGCCTAGATCGTCGCGGCTCGTAAAATATTGACCGACCGAGCCGGCAACGATGTCGGCCGCACTCAGCAGGTCGAGATAGTCGGTGCTCCGCTCGCTGAAAGGCAGCGCACCCCCTATCAGACAAATCTGGCGGTCAGTATAAAGGCCGAGGACGTTTTGGAATAAGGCGAGTAAACGGTTGTGCGCGCCCAAGTCTGGGCAAATCGCGTCATGGTCGGACATCCAGAAAATCTTCTGGCCTTCATGCCCAAGCAGCCCGATCAAAAACGCGGCCGCATGAACGACGCGAAGCGCCTTTTCTGCAATCTCCGGCTTAAGCTTGAGTCCGTGTTCCTCGAGCATCTTAGTCAAGGCCTCGCCCGTTGCCCGGTTTTGAGGGCCAAACAGTGAGACAATCCGTTTGTCCACAACTACAGTGAAGAGTAGTCCCGGCACGTACCCATTCAGCAGGTCGAGGTAGCCTGGCAGGGCCTTGCGCATAAGGCCCATCCCGAAGTCCTTGAATTCGATTTCTTTGACGTCAAGCCCGCTAATTTCGCGGTGCTTTTTCATTTCTCTCCAAAATGTGGCCAACGAACCCCAGGCGCACATCAAGAAGGAATACGTCAGATAATTGCTGGCACTGTCCTCACAACCATAGTCGGAGAAGATTCCGACGGTGGTATTGGCAAGCGCACTCAGGTCCGGCAACAGCAGCAGGCCCACGGCTTCACGCTTCTTCAGCTCTGTTTGGATGGCCACAACCAGAGGCGAATATTGGCCCTCGTGCTCAGGCTTGAGCACGTTGAGATTTGGCTCGTGGAGAATAATCTGACGGGCCCTGGCGATCAAATCTGGATCGAATGAAAACTTCATGGTGGTGCCTGAGCATTCGTTCTAGGCTTCGGCGGCATCCGAAACAAGGCGGTTGTCGGCATCAGCCTTCAAGGTTGACGAGGAGTTCGAATACATGTCCGATCAACGAGAGGGAACCGTACCCAGTCCGCTTCCTTCCGAAGATGCTGAACGCGAGCCGAAACAGCATACCGACCTGAATGGCCTTGATGTCTTGCACGATCGATCAGATCTCGCTCGGTGGTTTGCCGCGTCCCTTCAACAAAACCCCAATATCTTCCGCGGCAGCGATATTCTCACGCTGGAAATATTCGACCCGCCGACCCGGGCGGGCATTTTGGCCGCCGCTCTCACTGGCCTCGTGGGCCAAGATAGCAAACGAGCGGTCAGGGAATTTCTTATCATCGTTCCGCCTGGCACGAATGAAATGGACTCGGTTGAGACAGCCAGAAGCGAGATGCTCGCGGCCATCGCTGTTCTGGCGGAAGCTGAGTTGTCTTCCGCCCAACAGGATTGGTTCCGACAGCGGCTCCGGGTCGCCGCTGTTCCTGACAGACGGATCACATCGGTTGTCGGCCTCATCGAACAGCAGCACGAGAGAACTGCTGTCATTGTGACTGAAGCGGCAAGCTATCGCGACGAAGCCGTTCAGCCCTACGTCCCACCCGGCGCCGAGGCTCCACGCTTGAACCAGGATTTTTGGGTACCGCAGCTGCACGCCCTCGCTGTCGCGGCCACAAGAGCCGCGCGCGAACGCAGATTATATGTTCTGTTCGATGCAAACGAACTGAGCCCGACCCGGGAGCATCTCTCGAATATGCTCCTGTCGATCGACAACTGCGGGGTTTTGTCAGGAAGCCGCGACGAAGATCCCGACGTCTTCCTGGAGCAACACGTCGGGCAATGGGACGCCTGGATCAGCGAAGGCAGGCTCGGCCGGGCACTCCGCGATTTGGAGCAGCTCCCGGCAAGCCTCGCGAGTCAGAAGGCCTATCTTCGCATTCAACTGATGCACAGGGCCGGGCATTTTCCGCAGGCCTTGGAAGCAATCCGCCAGGAGATGAGTCCCGGTCACGAACTCAGCGGCTCGCTACGAGGGAAGCTCGCGCGTGTCGCGCAGGATGCTGATGCATCAAGGCTGGCCACGGAGCTGCTCACGCCAGCAATCGACGAATTAAACCGGCTTGAGGAATTTGAAAGCGCGCTTGGAATTGCACATGACGCGGGAGCCGCGGAGCTTGAGCAACGGATCGCCGACCGCTTGGCCGCCTTGTTTGCGGATAGCCCCGGTTTGCGGATAAGGAAAAGACGGGTTTTGCGCGAGGCCGGCGATTATGCCGGGGTGTCAGCATCGCTTGCAAAAGAGTCCGGAGCTGAAGCAAGAGCGGACTTTTACAAGCGCCTCGCTCAGCACCTTTCTACTGCTGGAGTTCCCGACTACCACTCCCTGATCGCGACCGGCAGAGGCGATGTCGAGCTGACCGAAGCGCTTCGGCTGGAATGCGTGCGCGATGCGCTGCGTCGGCAACTGATATTTCATGCGTTCGAGTTTGCCCTGCCGATGCCAAAGACGGCGTCCTTGCTGTCTTTGTGGGAGGACCTTCTATTGCAAGGACTTGAACAGGTGTTCCTGCTTTCCGGTCGCGGCGACAGACTTGTATTGCCATTCGATCGCGTTCTGATCGTCATCATTGCCCTGGTTGGCAGCCTGGCGGCCGACCCCGCTAACCAGAGACTCAGGGTACGTCTGGTTAAGCTCGTGGAGCCTTCGGTCTCGGGCACCACCGGGCTTGCGCTGATGGCAGCCGTCGCGATGAAGCTTGCCTCCCAGCCGGTACAGGCTACCGAGACCATCGTTCCCGGCAAAGCGGATCTCGAATGGCTTGAACAGCAGCGCGACTTTCTTAAATCGGCCTTTGACTGGCTTAAGAAAGAAGAACCGCTTGTGATTGGACGGACGGTGCTTCCAAAGGAGCTCGTCACTGAACCGGCAGACGACGTTCTGTGCGCAGTCACGCAATTTCTGTCTTACGGCCCGCTCAATACAAGCGAGGATGCGAGCTCTCTTCAGTTCTGGCTTACATTTGCGGCCTCGATCGCGCCGCATAGCTCGGCGCCAGACTATGACCTGCGGCTAATCCGGCTTCTCGCGGAGAGGCTGGTGGGTGCGGGTTTCAATCAGCTGGCGCGCGATTTGGCGGAACAGGCTCTCTTGAACAGCACGTCCACCCCGCTGCGCCGGCGCCTGGGCTGGTTTGCTATGGCTGAAGTATATCATCGCGGCAGCAACCTTCTGGAGGCCCTGGTTGCGCTCGCCTGCACCTTCGCGGCTGACAATAAAAGCGATACCGAACAGATTTGGCAGGAGATGGTCGCGCTCGCACGCCTCCTGCGGGACTGCGGATTGTTCAGCAAAGCCAGGATCGCCATCGCAAATGCGCGGGAATTCATTGAGACACTCGGCCTGTCGGAGCGCCATCGCAATCGGCTGGATACGCTCGAGCTTCAAACCCGTATGAGGGAAATGTCATTAAAGGGGGAAAGTGCTGCGGAGTTTGAACGTCTCCTTGGCGATGTCGTGCAAAACGGAAAGGATGTTCTCAAATATCGCGAGTTGCCCGAGCCGGTTGCAGCCATGCTCGGACAGTTATTGCTTACCGCCAGATCGCGCGGCATGGCCATTCCGTCTGACTCCGACGATATCTTCGCACAACTAAGCCATAGAATGGATGGCAACGCCGGCTTTCTGGTCAAGACCGTTTCGTCGGATGCAGTGTCGGCAAAGGACCTGCTCGATCTTCTGAAGATGCGCGATAAAGCGCGCTATTCTGAGGACATCGGTTACGACTTGCAGAATATCGCGACGATCTCGCGACGGGTGCTGACCGACGACAAATATACTCAGAATGCGATCGAAACCTCATTTGCTCTGGAGTTGTTGGCTGATCATGGCGTCGCCATGCCCGGCTGGGACGAAGCGGCCGTGCCCGCTCCAGCTCCGGACCGGATTGAGGAGCCGGCAGGGATTGCCTGTGCGATTTCGCAAGATGGTTTGAGTATCATCCAGGTGGGTTTTGACGCGAGCGGACATCTGGTGCGGGTGGCGGCTGTCGACGGTCAGCTGCAAACGCCAGTGCGTGAGCCAGACGAGGTGTTCAATCTGGAACGCTTTGCCCGTTGGTCTTCCGAATACCCTTACGCGTATGGGATCGATGAGAACACGGCGAACCTGTTTTATACGACAACCGCCGATTTGAGATTAAGCTGGTTGCCGGATGGGCCCGTCATTGTCGTGGCGGACGCCAGCGTACAACTCTTTCCACCGAATCTCTTTTACGTCGACAATGAATTCGCCGGACGCACGCGACCGATCGCGGCCGCCCCCTCGCTTGCCTGGCTGCGCGCCGCGCGGGCAAGAGGACCGATTGGCGATGGCCGGCTTTGCGCCTGGATCTCGACGGTTGCGAGCCAATCGGAGAGTCAAACTCTCAGCATGATTGCGCAGCGTTTGGAGCCTGCCTTCAACGACCACGGCTTCATTGTCGACAACGGTCCAGAGCTGCCAGCTGCGTTCAAGGGAGCAACGATGGCCGTGATCGCGGCTCACGGAAGCATTCATTCCGAGGGGCGCTACTTCCAACTCGTGTCCGACGAAGGGATGTTGAAGATCACAGCTGCTGATTTGGCCGCCGCGCTGAGGAACGTGGATGTGGTTATTCTGTTCGTGTGCAGTGGCGGCCGGAGTGACAAGCATCCGGCTGCAAACACCACAATCGGTCTTGCCAGGCAGATCCTCGATCGCGGCTGTCAGGCGGTGATTGCATCTCCGTGGCCACTGGATGCACGCGTACCCTCGCATTGGCTGCCCGCCTTTCTGGAACAATGGCAAGCCGCCCAGCCTCTGAATGAAGCAAATTTTGCGGCAAACAAGGTCGTCGATCAGAGATTTGCCCAGGATCCGGCCAGAGGGCTGGCGATGACCATCTTCGGCAATGCGAGCCTGCGGCGCGCAAGCTGAATGCCTTGCGCGGCCATTGCGAGATGGTGGAAAAATTCGGCTGTGAACGCATTGCAGCTATTGTGGCGAGCCGCATCGCGGGCCATGCTTTAATCCCGTTCGAGGTGCCTGGGCGTAAAGACGTCGCTATGCGGGGATTAAAGGAATTTGGCGAGTCGTCGATAGCAGGCTCGGCGCGAGGCGGCGGATCGGCATGTCAGAGCAGGAAACAAACGGAAACGTCCTTCATCCCGAGCAGCTGGTGGCCGAGAATGTGAGTGAGGCGGTCTGGCTGCGCCTTCGCCGCCTGACGAGCCCGACCTTATGTGAGCGGACAATTGCGGCGCGCGCCCCCACTTTGTCCGCCGATGTCATCGCAAAAAAGGGACAGGAGCTCGCCTTTGCGATTCGCAGTGCGCTTGGCTATTGGCAAAGCGAACCGGGTTCACTCAATGCCAAGGTGCTGACGCGATACTACGCCCTCCTCCAGATCACGATCGCCGAACAGGTTGCAAGCCCACACTCCACCGCCGATCTGGCGGAAATCCAGGCCCATACGGAGAGCGGACACGGCCTCTGGGCGATGGCGGCGCCGACGGGAACGTTTCCGGACAATTATATGATCGCTTGTCGGGATCGCGGCCATTTCTATCAATATTGCCGATTTCGCGGCATTGACCTTAAGCCGTTTGCGTCGAAGGCGCGTCCCGAGAGTTGGGACAAACTATCGGATGATGCGAAAGGTCGGCTCATTTCGCTCGCCGATTTATTGCGTCGTGTTCCGGAGTTGCAAATGCTTATCGACGAGACGCTCGGTTTGCCACCGCTTTCGTTTCATGTTGGCTCCGCCGATCAAAACATGATCGAACAAGACGAACGACGGCAAGAACACCTGAAGAAGACCGGGGAACTGCTGTTTGAAGTGCCCGTCACGACCCCTGAATGCGTAACCTACGTCGGTCTATTCCCGCACGGGCAGAAGCTTACAGTTAAGTCCCTGAACGCCTTGGATCTGCCCCTCAGAAATATTCGACCGGTCGAAGACGCAATAACGGGGCAATCCTATTTCGTTGGCGACTTCACTCACCCCAACAAGGGGATATGGTGGGATCATCTTGAGACGTACAAGTCAGGTTATAGCGGGACAAGCCTGATCGTTCCATTCTGGGGCGATATCCGGGATCCGATCATCATCCATCTGGTGACGTTCTATGCCTTGAGCATCGTCGTGCGCTACCTTCCGCTGCTGTGGCATGAGATCGAGGACGGCAAGCTCGACCACATCCGCGCCCTGATCGAACACTATGTCAGCATTTTCGATCATGTTGTACCTGGATTGGCGATTGAACGAATAACGGGCCGTCGATTCATCGCGGTCACGCCGGGCTCGTTGGGCGGCCCGATCTAGAGATAGAGAAGCGAAGCGTGCGCTTCTGATCGGGCCGTAGCCGAGCACAGTACGCTTCACTTCTGATAGAACAGACGGCGCAGAAAGGTCCGTGCCGTTACGAGCACAACGTGAAGACGAAAGGTGCTGTGGTCCTCATCCGACAGGCCCGGATGCGAACCCTCCGTGTGGAGCATCTTGAACAGCCCGTTGATATAGTTCTTGCCGTCTTGCGTCCATTCGTTGCGCGTTTCCGATAGAAAGCCAATATCAGCGAGCACGCGGCGGCGGTTCTCGGAGGTCAGGCTTGCGGTCTTCGCGTCGCCCTCGCAATGCCTGGCGATGGCGTCGAAAAGCCCCTCAAGGAACGTACGAAACTGGGCATTTGCCGCCGCCCAATCGCCTCGCGCGTGCGCCTCGATGCCCTGGTCGAAGTGACCGAGCGCTTCAGTGAAGCGGAAGTGTTTGAGCAGCTGGTGCACTTCGTCATCCACGGCAGGCAAGCCGAGCTCTTCCGGCAATGCCGCACGCAAATTCGGGCGACCGTCGTCGTCGAATGAGACGGTGTAACCGTCGCGCGCCAATCCCCGGCCAAATGCGATCTCGGATTCTGCGTTCGGCTCGCGGCGCATCAACTGAACAGCCTCTCGGATGACCGCCTCGGCCAAGCCTAAGGTACCTTCAAGCGTTTCGACTCGTTCGTCCGTGCGCTGCACGGCGATGCGACCCAATCGATCGGCCTTTTTCGCAACACTGATCGTCGTTTCCGAAGGAATATCGCTTTCGAGCCCGAGCCGGAGCCGGAGCACCATGTGATTGAACGAGGCCTGACCGAGACGGTCGCTTAGAAAGCTAACGGCCGCAATGATGGTAGGACGGGTAAACGGCACGGTACCCACGACAGCTCACTTCAGCTTTTTAAGCTGATCGGCAAGTGCCGTCAGCGAGGTCATTGCGGTGGTGAAATCCGGTTTGTCGCCATAGACCATGTCGCGTTGGAAGTCTGAGTAGCCGTCCACAAACACCTTGTCCTTCGGGATGCCCTCGATGGCCCGCAGCGTTTCGCCGAGCGGGTCGTTCTTCCACGCAGGGAATCTGGCTCCGCGGGTTTCGGCATCCGCCTTCATCACCTCATGAGCCAGGGCAGCAGTTTCCGCCACATCATATTGGTCGCGCGTCATATGCAGGTCGTAGATGTGCCGCACCAACGTCGGATCGCGCTCTTCGCGCAGACCTGCCAGCTCCGAGCCGGCCCGCCAGGTTAGTGCGACCAATTTTTCGGCCGCGGTCTCAAGAACGGAGGAGCAGGCTATGCTCTGCACCTCTGGTGCGCGTCCGTAGGCCTCTTCCACGAAGGAGATCACGGGCTTATCGACCGCATCACGGCGAAGTGGCCACACGGACGTCTCGAGTTGCACGTCGGGGCGCAAGCCCTTGCCTTGGGCGAGCGCCTTGTAGGGCAACATGTATTTGGTGTAGTGGCCCTTGTACATGGATACCCGATACCTCTCGTCGTCGGGCTCAAATTCAAAGCCCGCCGCAAGGAGTGCATAGGTAATATCTGTGCGCAACCTGCGAAGCGCACCGCGTGACGGATTGGTGTTGCAAACGATTTTGAGATCGACGTCTTCCGACATTCGCTTGGTGAGCTTATAGGCTCGGCTTAACGCGGTGCCGCCACCGAACACGAGGCGAAACTCGCCCGGATCGACAGACGTGACCGCTGCCAGAGCTTTAACGACATGCCAATCCTTCTCGACGAGCGCCGGGCTTGGTAGGCCGAAATGCTCCTGAACTTCAAGTAACTCTTCGAGAGTTGGCTTAGCGCTCAAGCACAAGCTCCGCGTCGCGGTACCGCAGATGCCGGGAGAAGCGTCCCTTGACGCGGACAACCGGGTTGACTGGAACCTGTGTCGAACGGCCTTCATTGTAGGCGCGTTCCGCTACGGTTGCCTCCCATTTGACGCCGAGCTTGTCGAGCGCTTGGCGCGCGACACCGGAAAAGCCTTCGGCACTGTGAAGCATCGGCTTGCCGCTCAGGCGTGATCGCGTCGCTCGGCCATAAACGCCGTAACCCAGACGCACGAGCTGGCCATCGGCGACCAGCGAACGAAGGGCGCGCAGCACCTGATCCTCGCCGCCGAGCGTCTTGAACTCGCGCGGGAGAAAAGCGTCTTCGCCCTTCTTGTGGGCAATCCGTTGTTCGATTTTCTGACGTACGGTCAGCTTGCGAGGCATGCCGGCCTCCTCTTGCAAAACCCGATAACCATATAAGCAGAAACCCGACATATATCAAGTAATAAGTTATCTATTTCAATAAGATACATGACAATTAAATTTTCATGCTTCTGCTCGTGATGGCAACTTACGAATCCAGGCCACAAAACTTAATGCTATCGAGCGCAGCCGACACCGCTTGACTAAATTCACAGTTACCGTAAGTTAAAACTATCAGTAACTGGATGTTTCTATGGCGCGGCCTCGCACCTTGGCTAACGACGTCTTCACCTCCCGGGAGATCGCTGTTGCGGCCGACCTGACGCCGCGCAATTTCGGTCTCCTCGGCGACGAGGGCTTGGCACCGCCACCGTTCGATAACGGTGCCGACGGGCAATCTGGAAGCAGGCTTTATCTTGGCGACGCGATGGCTCAGACCGCCTTGATTGGAGCATTGCAATTGGCAGGCTTCGAACTCCTCGTGGCCGCCCGCTTGGCCGCCGCGTTCACGGATTCGTATGTCGCGAGCCGCGGAAGGCTTCCGTCGAACCTGATGACCTTCGTGCGCAGCAGGACCTTGAATCCCGCCGGCGGGACGCCTTGGGGCGAGACACCGCGCGATGTTCCCATCGAACGGGACTTCTGGATCCACCATCTCCTGAGAAACAGGTCCGGGGTCTATCGACGCGCCGTGCCCATCATCGGCGATTGCATCATCGAGATCGCCGACCGTACCTATGTGCTGACCAGCTTCCATGCTCTCGGCGTCGCGACGCACTCGTCGGCTACGGGAGACGGTCTGCCCGCCGCTCCGGAATACCGAATCGTCGGGCGTGGCAACTCAGCAACCGTCGTTCCGATATACTCCGAGGTCCCTACGATGGATTTTGAAATGGACCCGAAATCCAGGGACAAGATGCGGCGACTCGAACTGGAATATCTGAGTGGCCGGGAGGCCGCGGTCGCGCTCGTTAGAATCAATCTATCGCTTGCCATACGCAACGCGTTCGATCGATTGCAAGACGTCCGAGATGGCCAGCGAGCAGCATAGCTTACGACTTGCTCAGCCAATCGACCAGGGCGCTGACGTGCACGGCAAAATCCCTAGCCTCGCTCGGCCCTCCCTTGTAGTTGACACCGGCGACCAAGCCGTCCTCATCGAGCAGCGGGCCGCCGGACATACCTTGCGCAAGCTTTTGTGTCACCTCAATCATCGGCACCGCGCTCTTCGTGGGCAAAGAGCTTATTGATCCAGGCCGGACGTTTATCTTGTCACCTGGACCGAAGCCTGGAAATCCGACCGCCATCATGGCGTCGCCGATCTTGAACATTCGTTTCGATATCTCAAGCTCGTAATATTCGGTGGAAGGGATATCGTGCGACAAGATCGCCAAATCGCGATCAGCATCATACTTGAAGACGCTCGCCTTGAATTTATTGGAAGGCTTGCTTGGGTGATACACTTCGATTTCCGCCGCCTTTGCGACGTTGTGCCACGCGGTAACAAGACCCACAGACCTTAGAAAGAACGCCGTGCCCTGCGCGCTATCTTCGATATTGTCGTCCCCCCAATGCTCTACCACCCACACGGCGCGATCCCTGATCTCGAGAAACGTAGGCTGAATTTCGAGTTTCTCGGAAGGGAAGAGCTTGTTGTAGCGCGAGGCCAGACCGCGAAAGATCGGATCCGAAGGTCCTTTGATATGTCCTACCCAGGATAGCCTTCCGCGAAGATGCGATGCGAGGGGCGCTTCGCGACCGTACTTGTCCTTGAGAATCTTCTGAGCGACCGCAACGCCCTGCTTTTCGGCGACGAATAACGCTGCGCGAAGGTTTCGCACGAATTTTCGGTCGACGTTGACGAGTTCGTTGATCTTCAGGCCGGTCACCGTTCGGCGCGAATACTTGTCGGCGTAGTGGACCTTCTGCGGATTGATCGCGAAACCGTTGGACCGGAATGCTCCGCGAAGCCCATCCTTGAGCAGATCGGGCGAGAAATTTCCGGCCGGCGGCGGAGGTCCTTCGAACATCAACGTCAACGGCTGGTAGCTGGAGAACGTGATATCGTCGGCATACCTGGTGTAGATGCAGCGGCTCTCCTTCGCGATCGTCTGCAATTCCTTGTCCATCCGGAAGCAGATCATGTTGGAGATTATGGGGCTGCTGGGCGCGCCCTGCGGCAGAACACCTTCGTTGCAGCAGACCCGCGCCAGGATCTCAGCGACTCGACCGTCGATGCCGAGCGCGCTCATCAGGCCGGCGACACGTCCCTCCGTAATGGCTGAAAAGAAGCTTTCGATATCCAAGTTCATCACGAACTTGCTTCGGAGATGAGCCGTAGCGTTCGTCTTGACCGAACGACCGTCCACGAAGCCGTGAACGGGATTCCTTGGTCTGTATATCGGCGCGAGCGAGGACGCGATCTTGGTCTGCAGCATCTTCAGCCGACGATCCGGCGCGCTTATGACACGCTTCTTTCCTTCGCCCTTCGAAATCTCGAATTTCTGATACATCCGGCCGCGAAACCACCAGATCTTCTTGAGTTCGGCTGTCGATATGGAAAGGAACTTCAGCAGTTCGGCTTCGCTCGTGAGCTCCTTCGGAATGGTGATCCGGATCGGAGTGACGAAGAATGATGCGAGGCTAGGCACGAGGTCTCCCTTCCAATCACGCCAGGCATTCAGCGAGCAACGTGGCGCGCACGATCCTTGATTAGACTTTCGCTCTTACGCCGCAGTTACGACAGCGCGTATGCGAGGGGAGACCTCGTAATTTCATTAATAGCAGTGCGTTCCGGGAACGCCACACGCCAATCACGAAAATACACATACATATTTGCGTCGTTTCTGTCGGATGGCTCAGGGAGGCTTCTTTTCGTCGACGAGGTGTCGATCGTTACTCCAACGCGGGACGGCGACCGAACCAATACGCTTGCGAAATATGCTGGTTTCCTGTTGCAAGAACCCGACAGGCGTTTGGATCGTGCTGACAATTGGCAGCCTGATCATCACCTCGTTTCAAACGAAATAGCGGAACGATGTGACCGGTTCGCCCTCCTCGCCGTATTCATCCAGAATGCCGCCAACGCGACGAGCGAAGGAAAGTGTCACTGGCCACTTGCCCCGAATATCGGCCGTGTTCCAGTTCATCCGAGTTAGATTCAGAACGTCTTGTGCCGCCGAAATATGATCTCCATCGCCGATACGACGGATCTCGAAGGGTTGGGGGACATGTGGCCCAGGATATGTTCCGAGTTCAGGCATGTAGCCCGACGTAAAAAGATAGCTTCGGGCGTCGTTGACAGAACATAGCGTGCCGACCTTCGGCGGGTAAGCGCCAAACCGGATCAGCCTAAACGCACTGGGCACAAGCGTCACCATTTCAACGATAGGAATGTCCCGCAGCGCCTCCGAGAACCCTTTCTGCTCGGCCTGGTCGAAGAAGGTCGTTTTGTGCACGACCATGCGCAGGGGTGCACCGCCAGTTCGCTTTTCATATTCAACAAGAACGTTCTTGCAGAGATTGAAAGCTTGATCTTCCGACAAATGAAGATTTCGTCGCTGATCGGCATCCGCTGGCACGCCCTGCCCCCGGATGGCAAAGCCCTCCCCCTCGCTCGAAAACGCTTGAGCGAGAGTCGACTGGACAACATGGCGTTGCGTCGTTCGAAAATGATGAAAGCTGATGCCGACGAAACAGGTCTCAGGCCCATCGGTAGGCAGCCGCCAAGGCACATTGCCTGCCTTGTAGTAAAGTCCAACGGTGAAATTCCATGCGCGGGTTGCCGGGTCCTCGTTGTGGGGGCCGTCAACCAATAGCCGCTCAGTTACAATCTGAATCGGCAACTTGTTTGCCATCGCGCGAGCCTTCAGGGCGTGCCGAAGATCGCGTTTCAGGAAATCCTCTTCGGTTTGTTCGACGTCTTGCAACATGTCGAACATATCCATTTGTCTGACTTCGCGCGATTTTGCGATCGCTTTTGCCTTCTTCTTCTCCTCGAGCGTCAAGTCGCGTTCTACCGAGCGAACCTTTTTGAGGACATTTTCGGGGATGCAAATAATGACCACATCGGGCCGGTTGGTGTCCCGCTTTGCGAGACGGGCATGGGCATCACTGTATAGATCGACAACCTTCTGAAAACTCCTGAAGAGGTCATCGTCATCGAGGGCCTCCTCAAGCGGATCGCGGCGCTCGCTGTCGAGATGTACCGTCCATCCGTCGGAATCGACGAGCGACATGTGAAACGTCTTTGCGAAGCCTGGAAACGGCTTCTGTAACAACGTAGGTGTACCAAGCACTGGCACAGGCGAGCGGCACCGCTCAAGCCAGCGGCGTGTTTGATCGACGAGTTGGCGCGGACCAATGATGCCGACCTTGACTTGGGTCTGACGGGCCGCGCCAAACCGCAGGTCGAACGGCCCAGCGAGATCAAGGCCGATCTTCGGATCGGAGGTTGTCACCGCGCCACCGAACTGGAGTTGCGGCGGCCTAAGTTCCCGAACAGCGAGCCTAATGGTCATTTTCGTCTTCTCGCTCGCCGTCTTCTCGATCGCGATCCTCCTCCGCCTCTTCCTCCGCAAGTGCGCTCAGCTCATCGTCCAGGCTCTCGAGATCAGCTTCTATTCCGCTTTCGAGTTCGTCGGTTTCATTGAAGGCTGTCGAACTGAATGCAACGGTCGGCTGACTTCGGGACAGCAATATCGTCGGAGCATAGCTGGAAAGATCGTTCTCACCTTCAAAAGTAAGGGCAAAGACTCCCTCCGCATCGTCGGAAAGGATGGACGCCCAGAACGTGACATCATGGTGCACGGTCGGATTAAAATCGCGAGCAGCCCGACGCGTGGACAATATGTTGATCTTCTCACGCCCGATTGGCTTCCCGACCCCGTCACGGGTGAAGGCATAACCAGGAGTCAGGAGGACGGCCCAGTCAGATCCAAACGGCATGACCGTAAAGCCAAACGCTTTGTGCTCGTAGTAGAGAACGTCATCCGTACCACGGCGAACACGAGCCTTCACAACGGTGCGTGTCGCTCGCTTGACCCGACCCTGGTAGGTGATCTTGCGCTCGCCTCGCTCCTCTTTCGGAAAATAAGCTCGGCGGCGTTTGTAGTCGATCGCGAGTCCGAGTTTGCGCAGATGTTCGAAAAACGCCTCGTTCATGAGCTTTAGTAGGATATTTTCCCCGTTCGGTTGATCAAGCAGCTCGCGAGGCGTGAGCGCCTCGACTTCCCCTTCCTCGAAGGGCGACACGAGATCGCGCGTGATTTTCTCCAGATCATAGAGCGTAAAGAAACGACCATCATGGACATGGCCAGGTGGCACGGCCAAACCGGCGGCCTCTTTCTTGAGCCGCCATGCAGCGCTGGCACTGGTGGCTGCGTGCCAGATCTTGACCGGCATTTCCTCGATCGGGAGAAGGTTAGTTGTATAGCGTATCGTATCCGCAACAACGGGCACGGCGGTATTGGTGACCTCATCCACCGCTTCCGGCCGCGCGTGGATAGTGACGACAAAATTCTCGTTGTCACCGTCGGGCCCGAAATGAACTTCGCCGTTGTTGTTCAAAGTGAGTGACCAAACGTCGCCAAGGCCTGAACCCGAACGATCCATTTGCCCGCCGCCATAGAACAGGTCGGTGATGACTGGATTGCGGTAGCCCTTGATGCCCCGACTACCGCTCCTGACGACTGCCTCAAGTGTCTTGCCGGCCATCTGGGCGGCGACTTCGGCGATGATACCGCCAGGGCTCGATACCCGTATTTCGCTCGGCGTCACCTCAATTCTGACTGGTGCCTTGCGATCGTAGTCGCGGTGGACAAGCGCGTTCACCACGACCTCCTTGAGCGCGAGACTGTCGTAAGGATAGGCGGTCCTGGAGATCTCCTCTTTTAGGCGAAAGGATACGTTAATGAGAGCAAGCAGGTCGGTGAGTGAGTTCAGCTGCGACCAGAGATTTCCGGAGATATCCCGCTCAACAGAAATGAACCCATCTTTGTCGGGCGTGCCAGTGGCGGCGTCATCGCCGAAGCACCGCGTGATCCAATGAATGGGTCCGCGGGCAGAGAACTCCACAGTGGCGTGAGGGGTTCCACGTTCGGGCGAAGGTGCAAATAAGAGCCACCCCGCGAGCGTCGGACGCAGATCGTTGCCGACAGTTGTGAGAAGATTACGGACCCTGGCTTCTTCTCTGAGCCATGCGCGATCGGGATTTTCAGGGGCGGTCAGGCCGAGGCGTTTGGCATATTGCGTCAAGCGCTCACGCAACATCTTGTCGTCGAGATCGTCGGCGTCCGCCCATTCGAGCGCTCGCATATCAGAGGGCAAATCGGCCTGGCGGTAGGCGTGGCTGCGCCGTATCGGCAGCGCGCCTTCGGAGCGCAACCGATCCCATAGGTCGTATTGAAGCAATTCGTCGAAGCCCGCGATGGGTATGATCTGAAAATTGGTGCCTATTGCGGCTGCGAGTTCCTTGACCAAGGGTGAAAGCGGCTGCTGCAGATCGGTTTCGCGAACACACCAATACACCCCTTGCGCAAAGGTGTTTGTTGCAGTGATCTGCTCAAGCAGAAGGCCCCTCATTACCGAAGGCTCGTTGCCCCGATATCCCACGACAATCAGCGGGTGATCGCGAAGCAGCGGAACCAATCTCTGGACGATCGGCGCGTCCAGTTCGTTCACCTCGTGGTCGAGGTTTTTGTCCGAGTAGTGTTCAACAGACCCGTGCAGATAGACGAGTTGGGGATCGGGCGATGAGGCGTTGAATCTGACCAGATCATCGGGCGTCTTGATCGAAACCAGGAAGTGCGGCTTATTCTCGAGGACTTTCGCGTCCTCGATGCAATGATCGAAGTTGGTCGTCAGGATAGTGTTGATCCATCCCTCGTTGAGAATGCGTACCAGCGCTCGATAGCCGATCTTCGGAGCCACGCCTGGTGAGATCAAGCGCTCGAAGAAGTCTCGTCGTTGCTTGCGGACTCCAAAGAGCTTTTCAATAATCTTGGGATATTGATCGGCGAGCGGATCGTGCTCCGAAAACCAGGACTGGCGGCAAAGCCAAGGCCAATAGTCGGAGCGTTGAATCCGTATATCCTCCGGCGAGCGCCCAGCCTCTCTACACCATGCCCAACGCGCAGCCTTTTCGGCCGTAGGCCCGGCAGCCGGAATCCCCGACGCGACCGACGCCCCGGCGCCCAGCAGGAGTACGGGGCTCGACCCGTCAAGCAGCAGCGATCGGATATGACCTGGCGTTGATGTCTGAAATATTGGTTCGTCCGGCACACTCTACCCTTGCTGCCGTTGATGCCGCGGCCTGTGGATCGATATGCGACATTTAAGGTGATTCGCTTGCTTACATCCCAGCGAGCCGCAACCATTAGTGGGGTTGTTCGCGCTATGCACAGCAGAGGAAGTAACTGAGCATAGCCCGGATTATCTTCGTTAAATACCTGATTCTACACGAAATTATATCGATTCGACCGCACGGCCAACGGCTGGCGAGGCGAGCAGGGCAAGAGGGGAAGGTCGTGCAGACACTTGATGGATGGCGCGCCTTTGCGACAGGCGGACGAAAGATCTCGTTCCCGAAGCTGGAGCTGATTGGTGGGGATCACGATCCTCCCGTTGTCGTCGGCACGGGCGAAATCGAAATGGAGGGGCTCAACGGCTTCGCCTTTCACCTTGATGGCCAACCAAAAGACATTGGCTATGCTCTCGCTACATGCAACCGATACCGCGAAAGACCCTATGAACCACTCGCTCGTCTTCGTTTGTTTGGGACCGACGCCGATGGCGTGAATTGGTCAGGCGGATGGACGACGCCGAGTGTGCACCCCTCAGACGGAAATTGGAGGTTTGCCGGGGACCTTGAGGCGCTCGTCACCGACGTAGAAGGGGAAACCGTATCCCAAGGTGCCGGCACGGAGCTCATATTCCCATTACGTATTGGGGATCCTATGACCATCTCGATGGCACGATTCGTTCGCAGTTTGCCGCTTGCTGCGAACACGGCTCGCGAATATCGAATGCGAGTTCTAGGGTCCGATATTCTTTTCAAGTATGAGCAAGACCACAGCACGCTACTGGTAACCGCTGAAAGCTCTGCAAGCCTCAGCGCTCCTTACGCCGAAGGATGGCTTGTAGAGCCACTTCGCATTCTTTTTGGCCAGCTAATCTATCCGCGGCTTGTCGCCCGCAATTTTGGCAACGGGCGGGCGGCGGTCTAGATTCGACGGTCGCCACCCGCATTGAAAAGTGCGCGCTGGGCCTCGCTGATTGAAGGAGAAAAGCGGATCAAGAGCGACGAAGAATTTTGGGAGCTCTATCGCGACCTTCTGGAAATGGTCGCCGGCGCTCGCGACAAAAAGGGCGGAGCGTTGAACGAGCGTGACCTGGAACTGCCGCGAGGCCTCTCAGCATGCGCGAACCGGCGAAGGGAAACTCCAGATGCAGCCGGTCGAGACGCCGCATGATCGCGAGATCGGCGTCCGGCACCGGCCGCGGCAGGTAATAAACGCTGCCGCGGCTGATCTGCAAAACTTCCGCTGTCGATCATCGCTTTGCGCTCAGCAATCCCGCCTTGGTGAGCGCTCCTTCTAAAAAATCGTTCTCCAGCGTCAGCTCCCCGATTTTGGCGTGCAGCGACTTCACGTCGATCGCAGGCACGGCCGGCGCAGCGCTGCCAAGTCCAAAAACTCCGGAAGCTCCGCCCTCCAGCTGAGCCTTCCACGCCGTGATCTGATTGGGATGGACGTCAAACTGCTCGGCCAGCTGAGCTATCGTCCGGTCGCCCTTGACGGCCGGCAAGCGCCACCTTCGCCTTGAAAGCCGGTGTGTGGTTCCGGCGTGCTCGTCTGCTCATCGACGCTCCTGATTCGCAGGCACCAGCGTGCCCGCTGTCAGGCAGAAACTCCACTTACCGACCTGTTCAAATTTGCGGAGCCGGCTCTCAACCATGCTGTCGCGTTTACGACGTATGTCGCAATCGCTTCAACAGCCGATGGTTCTGCAGTTGGATCGGCAGCTGATTGGTGCTCCAAGACTTGTGTTGGCAGGAGAGTTTGCGATCTCCGTCGCGTGGTACGGCATTTGCTGATCGCGTTCCAGTCACTCCAGGAGCAACACATGATCGACGGGCAAGTCGTTAAGCTGTCCGCACGGCAAAAGCAGTGCTTGCGGTGGGTAGAGGAGGGCAAATCATCTTGGGAAATAGGGATGATATTAAGAATCAGCCGGAACACCGTCGATTTTCACATCAAGACCGTCATGCGAAAGCTGGAAGTGTCCAGCCGAATCCAAGCTGCTATCACGGCGCGCCGCCTCAAGCTTTTGGACTAGGGAGTGCTGCTGCTGTCAACTTGTGCCGGCGGCACGTATAACATCCGGTGCTATGACTACTCCATGAGATGGAATCCGCATCTGCCGAAAGTAGCGGCCCGTTGTGAGCCCAGCGGTATAGTTAGTCGGCCGTGAAGAATCCTGATTGGCAGGCTGATTGACCGTGGATTTCGCGAGGGTGCCGATGATTTGCCACAACAAGAGCCTGAGCCAGCAGATTAGGCGGCGGAAGCTATCGCCGACGGCGGCGAGAACGGCGTTGATGGTGTCACCTTGGCGTTAGTTGCGGCCGATGCGGTGCTCGGGTTTGAGGTGGCCGATGACCGGCTCGATGGCGGAGCGCCGTCGCAGCTCGCGCTTGGTCTGTGGCGTCACCCGCCGCTTCTGTCCTGAGATGAACACCCTGAACTTGTAATCGGGCGGGGCGCTGTGGCAGCAATAGCCCTTGTCGAGGAGAGCGCGCTCGATAGTGTTGCCGATCAGCGCTTCCATCTCTGGGATGACGGTTGCAAGGTCTCCCTCCGGCGAGGGCCGCCTTGTTGGGTCGGACAACTTGCCTCGGCTTCACAAGCTGGATCGCAACGTCATCGGTTTCAGTGCCTATAACGGCCGCGGAATCGCACCAGGCACAGTGTTTGGCAGTGTTTAGGCTTCGTACGTATTGGGGCAGATCGCGGAGAACGATTTGCCGTTGCCGGTCACTGCCGTTGAACGCCGGCGGTTTCGTGTAGCGCAGGAAGCCTTTTATACGGCGGGCTCCCAGCTTGTTCACCTGATGGATTCCTGCTTTTGATCGCCTGGGCAACTCGGTTGGCACTCTTTCTTCGCAGCAGTATGGAACGATGCCGCGATCTGAGGCCGTCCCACGCTTGCCGGTCTTGGCGATCTGTCGACCTCAGCCATAATCTGCCGTCGCGTCAGGTCCCCTGCGCCGCTATCGGCTTGATCCTTAAGCCCGAGCCGCAGCGCCGACATTGCTGGCTTCCAATTGATGACTTGACGTTCGGTCAAGGACGTCTGGTAGGGACCACTGTAGCGCGTCGATCTGGATGGGAAGGCGCGGCAAACTGGATGGCGAGTCAGTGTCGCGGCGAAGTAATGATTGCCGCGCAGATTGTCGCGCGCAAGAGTTTTGTTGAACTCTGATTGTCGCGGAGCGTCAATCAGCGACGGTTTTGGGTGTCGCGTGCGAGGTCGGCCGTCCCGGACCGCGTTTTCGGTCGAGCGCGGTGCGTCTGCGATAGCTCTCGACGTTCATCTCAACGATGGTGGCGTGGTGAACGAGACGATCGATGGCGGCGAGCGTCATGGCGGGGTCACCGAACACGTCAGAG
>NZ_VSSS01000051.1 GCF_008123425.1 Bradyrhizobium rifense | reverse complement strand
AGATGTGTATAAGAGACAGGGTCAGCTTCCCCGATCGTCATGAAATTCGGCCTTACATAGGTGACAGTGGCCATCGTCGGTTGTCCGGGCGATGGGAGAGAGGCAAGCGGGGCAGATGCCAAAACGGACGTCCCCTAAGTGTTCAGCAGCGGCGCCCGCATCGTCGAGTGACGCAATTTTCTGCTCCAAGTTCCGAATATATTTTCCTGAGTCTGCGATCGCTAGATTTATCGCGTCCCGTTGTTCCTGTATTGAAGCTAGTTTCGTCTGTAGCTGCTGCACCTCTGCGTAGGCGTTCTCCTGCGCCCGCATCGTAGCCTTATCGGCCCCGGCGGCTAAGACCCGTGCGTGCTCGATGCGCTCGATTTCGGCCTGCGTCTCCTGTTGCTCGGCGACTAGCGTTCTTCTTTCGCTTTCGAGCCACTCGAAGTTCAAGCTGTGTTCTGTTTTCCCGAGTACCGCGAACAGGCTCTTCAACTCGGCGCTGAGATCATCAAACTGGCGAGTCAGCGTTCTTATCTGAATCTCGTTTTGATAGAGTCGATTGTCATAAGATCCACAGAGCAGGCGTCCGACGGCGTCGCGCAAAGCCGGCGGATCAAAGCGAGTGTCGTATCGAAAAAGGGTTTCAACAGGGCTTAATTGATCCGAGTACAGAACGCGCAGTATCTGATGGATGGTCAAGTTGCCAGAGACATCACTCGCGACTTCCGGGATGGCTAACAGTCGGAAGATCGCTTGCGAGAAGCTCTCGCGATTTGATGATCTACGATATGGATATCTTATCCATTCGCTGTGAGGAGCGCTTAACGAGGCGTCAAACGTTCCACCAAAGATTTCCATCGGCTGGCCAGTTTCTTGCGAGATGTCTCGACTTAGCGTCGCGGTTAGCCCGTTAAAACGGACCTCTACGACCACGCGCGTGCAGAGAAGGGCTGTTTCGCTCCAATCGGCAAGGTCGCCTCCTAACCCGTAATAAATACAGTTTAGTATCGTAGATTTACCCGAAGAATTTTCTCCTCGAATTACGTTTACGCGTTCGTGGAAGTTCTCGTCGTACGCGCGATGCTCGTTTCGAAACACAACGAGCCGCGTGACAACAAGGGTTGGTTCATGCCGCATCGTAACGGTGCTCCAGCAAACCGGTTCTGGCTTTCAGTCCGTCGCGGCCCAACAGTGAGTATTCGGTAGCTAGCGCCACAATCATTTCCATTAATTGGGAGTCCGCGGCGTTTGCGTTATTCACGCGAGCGCACAGGTCTACAGGTATCGGGACTTTGGTTCTGATCACCATGCCCCGTTGCCAAGCTTCTGGATCGATGATTCCCTTCGTGGCCAGGGTGTCCAGCGCAGCAAGCTGCATTGGCTTCATTCGATCGAAGATCAAGACATCTTCGGGTTGGTTTCCATAAGGGCGCCTTTCTTCGTAAGTCTGCGCGGTCGAACGAAATCTTCTATGTTGGGGTGTTAGGCGAATGTGAGCGATCTCAAATGGGAATAGGAAGTAAAAATCCAATATTCTTATATGATCCACCAGCAACGAAGTGGTGTCTCCAAGCGCGACCAAAATCCGGATGAGTCGGTACATCGTGTGATATGGGTCGAAAGCAGGTTGGTAGGAGAGCTGGATCATGTGTGCCACCGTACGAAGCACTGCTCCGCGAGCCAGTAAATCATTCCCATGGCGGTGCTATGGTTGAGTGTGAACACTGTTGAACCGCACTCCTCAACCACAGGAACTATAATCTGGTCGCGAACGAGCTCATTCGCTTTAACTCGGGAGATATCGGCTAGTTGCGGGTAAATCACATATGTGAATTCAAACTCGGCCTTCGCCAGGAGGTGTGCGAATATCTCTTGCGCTGAAGCGTACATAGACCAACGTTCGAGAAGCTTCGCGAACTGTTCTTTCTTTTCGATTGCGCTCAGGAATTCGTCGGATCGATCTGCAGCAGTGAGCTTGGCCTCAAGCCCGTCGACGCCATCGTGCGTTCTTCGCTTCTGAAAATGCGCCAGCGCTTCGATTGTATGCTTTGCGTGTTCGTTGTTCGCTACTTCTTCTTGGAGCTTCTGTAGAAGTTGCTCCACTTTGGTCAGCGGAGCGCTCGCTGCATAGACATGCGCGATCTTGTCGCGCCCGACTACGTCGCCGTGAGCTGTTGCACCGGTCTGGTCTACTTGAAGAGACATGAAGTGACTGGCGAGTACGACGTTAAGATAAAAAATGGTTAGCTTTGATCGCGACCTGCAAGCTTGTCGCGACCGACCACATCACCACCGGCGGTCGCGCCGGATTGATTGACTAGGTTGCCTGCGTCACTCACTCGGGTGGTGCGTGTAAACTTAAAGGTCAAAAACGAGCCGCCTGCGAGGCCGGCAGCGAAGCTGATAATCTCTGAAAGATGATCCTTGATAACATCCATTGAGTCGCCTCCCAGTCCACAATGTAGCCATAGCTAAATTGGCGCAAGCCTGAGTTGTAGTTAGTCTTTCGGCTATTCGCGCAATCTTAAGGACGAGGTGCGTGTTGCGGTGCCGTTGGGCACCAAAACAAAAACGGCCGGATCTTTCGATCCGGCCGCAACGCAAAACTCTACTTGACTAAGCCAACGCCACGCGACGCAACTTAGCCCCCGCCCAATTCGGAAATCTCTTAGCTGGCCTTCTTGACCGGCGCGTCGCCGACCTTCTTCTGGATGGCGCGCTTCAGCTCGAGGGCGCGCGGCGACAGGACATCGGCCTTGGCCTTGAGCAGGAAGGCGTCGAGGCCGCCATTGTGGTCGACGCTCTTCACCGCGTTGGTGGAGACGCGCAGGCGCACGTTGCGCTCCAGGGCTTCGCTGATGAAGGTCACGTTGACCAGGTTCGGCAGGAAGCGGCGCTTGGTCTTGATGTTGGAGTGGCTGACCTTGTGGCCGACGAGGGGGCCCTTGGCCGTCAGTTCGCAGCGGCGAGACATCTCACTAATCCTTGTTCGAGCCCCCAACGAGTTGCGGCCGCCATTCGGGGCGCCACGGGGGCAAATTCTCTGTCCTTGCAGGGAGCGGGCGGACGTATAGGGGGGAAGCGGCGGGACGTCAAGGTTTTGGGCGGGGATTTGGGGGGCGGAGCCGCCCGGGTGGTGCGCCCCCTCTCCCGCTTGCGGGGGAGGGCTGGGGTGGGGGTCTCGCCGCGGTGGGAACGTAGCAAGTGTCCCCCAGAGGAGAAAGCCCTCACCCGCGCTTTGCGCGACCTCTCCCGCAAGCGGGAGAGGTTACGGAGCCCGCGGCGGGGACACGGGCCGATCACCAAAACGGCAATGTTTAAAACGCCTTACCATCACATAAAGGGCGCAATCCACGCCGAAAGAGTCCGGTGAGTTCCCGGCTTATCGCGCCCGGATACATTGCTTGCGGCCGGATTCGGCTTAAGTAACAAACCACTCGCTTCCCGATTGGATCGTCTCGTGCACACGTCCCCCCTCTTTCCGCCCCGGCTGCGGTCAGCCGGCAGGCTGGCCTTGGCCGCTGTCGGCGGGCTGGTGCTGGCGTGGGCGGCGGAGCCTGCGGCGGCGCAAGGCAAGCTCGAGGCGCAGTATGAAGCGACGCTGTCGGGCATTCCGGTCGGCCGCGGCGCCTGGAACATCGATATCCAGGAGGACGTGTTTTCCGCCGCGGCTAGCGGCGGCACCACCGGCATCCTGAAATCGTTCGCGGGCGGGTCGGGCACCGGCGCCTCGCAGGGGCGCGTGGTCAACGGCGCGCTGGTCGCGTCGGCCTACCAGGCCTCCACCACCACCTCGAAGAAGACCGAAGAGATCCACATCACGCTCGACAAGGGCAATGTGAAGGAGTTCGGCATCATTCCGGAGCCGCCGGTCGATGCCGACCGCATCGTCGTCACCGAGGCGCATCGCCGCGGCGTGTTCGATCCGATGACGGCCTCGCTGGTGCGCGTACCCGGCACCGGCGATCCCTTGTCGCCCGAGGCCTGCCACGGCAGCGCGCCCGTGTTCGACGGCCGCATGCGCTACGAGCTGAAGCTCGATTTCAAGCGCATGGAGAATGTGAAGGCCGAGAAGGGCTATCACGGCCCGGTCGTGGTCTGCGCGCTCTATTTCGTGCCGGTCGCCGGCTACATCCCCGACCGGCCCGTGATCAAATACCTCGCCGCCCAGCGCAACATCGAGATCGCGTTTGCGCCCGTGGCGGGCACACGGATCCTGGTCCCGTTCTGGCTGAAGGTGCCGACACCGCTGGGACCCGCGATGCTGGAAGCGACCAGCTTCATCACCACCGCCCAGCCGCCAAGGGTGGCGAAGACGCAGTAGGGTCGCCGCTGTAGCCTGGATGGAGCGCAGCGCAATCCGGGATTTTTCGCTTTGGCTCCCCGCATTCCGCTCCGCTCCATGCGGGCTACGATCCCGCTCAGCAATATCAACGACTTACCTACTGTGCATGGGGTTGTTTTCGCGAAATGAGTTGGAGCAGCCGCTTTCCGGGGAATCCATTTGACTCCTCCCCGATTCTGATTCGACTCCGCGCCATCCCCAACTTAACGGAATCCGTCACCAAATCGTCGCTTGTGCGGCGCCCCAAAACTCCATCTAGTGCGATGGAAACAGAGTCCCGCGACATGTTGCGTGAACGTAACAGGACTCACCGGGGAGTCAGCGATTCGGCCGCGATTCGTTCTAGAGTCGTTCCGAAGCTTAAAGCGGACAGGGAAAAGCGTCGCAAAGTGAGACAGTTGCGCGGGATTTGGACGGCTCTCTGTTCTCCCTCGCCCCGTTCTTACGGGGAGAGGGTTGGGGTGAGGGGCTGTTTCCACGGATGCGGTGACAGATGGACTCGCGGAGAGTCCCCCTCACCCGGCGCTACGCGCCGACCTCTCCCCGCAAGCGGGGCGAGGTGACTTCCAAGCGCCCAGCACCCCGCCGCCCCAAACAGCACTGACATTCGCCCCAATCGCCACTACCTAATCATTCAGACATGGCCTTTTCTTCTTCCCCCTTCGCCTCCGAGCGCGCGCTGTCCGATCGAGTGCCTGGCGCTGGCGTCACTGCGGTGCTCGGGCCGACCAACACCGGCAAGACCCATCTCGCCATCGAACGGATGCTGGCGCATTCCTCGGGCATGATCGGCCTGCCGCTGCGGCTGTTGGCGCGCGAGGTCTATAACAAGATCGTCGGGCGCGTCGGCGCCGACGCCGTCGCGCTGGTGACGGGCGAGGAGAAGATCAAGCCGAAGAACCCGCGCTATTGGGTGTCGACGGTCGAGGCGATGCCGCGCGACCTCGACGTCTCCTTCCTCGCCGTCGACGAGATCCAGATCGCCTCCGACCTCGAACGCGGCCACGTCTTCACCGACCGCATCCTCAACCGCCGCGGCCGCGACGAGACGCTGCTGCTGGGCGCAGCGACGATGCGCCCGATCATCGAGCGCCTCTTGCCCGGCGTTTCCATGATCACCCGGCCGCGGCTGTCGCAGCTCGAATTCGCTGGCGACCGCAAGATCACGCGCCAGCCGCGCCGGACGGCGATCGTCGCGTTCTCGGCCGACGAGGTCTACGCCATCGCCGAGCTGATCAAGCGCCAGCATGGCGGCGCCGCCGTGGTGCTGGGCTCGCTATCGCCGCGCACGCGCAATGCGCAGGTCGAGATGTTCCAGAACGGCGACGTCGACTATCTCGTCGCCACCGACGCCGTCGGCATGGGCCTCAATCTCGACGTCGACCACGTCGCCTTTGCCTCCGACCGCAAGTTCGACGGCTATCAGTTCCGCCGCCTGACGCCGGCCGAGTTCGCGCAGGTCGCCGGCCGCGCCGGTCGCGCCACGCGCAACGGCACTTTTGGCACCACAGGCCGCTGCGGCCCGTTCGAGCCCGAGCTGGTGAACGCGCTCCAGAACCACATCTTCGACCCCGTGAAGATGCTGCAATGGCGCAACACCAAGCTGGATTTCTCCTCCCTCGGCGCACTCCAGGTGTCGCTGAACCTCGGCCCCGGCCATGAGGCGCTGACGCGGGCGCCCATCGCCGAGGACATGCGCGTGCTCGACCATGCCGCCCGCGACGTCGAGGTGCGCGATGTCGCGCATGGCAAGGAAGCGGTGGAGCGGCTCTGGGAGGCCTGCCAGGTCCCGGACTACCGAAAACTGTCGCCGGCGGCCCATGCCGAGCTCGTCACCACGCTCTACGGCTTCCTGATGCAGAAGGGCTGCATCCCCGATTCCTGGTTTGCGGCCCAGATCGACCAGGCCGACCGTATCGACGGCGATATCGACACGCTGTCGGCCCGGATCGCTCAGATTCGCACCTGGACCTTCGTCGCCAACCGCCCGGACTGGCTGAAAGACCCCGAACGCTGGCAGGGGATCGCCCGCGAGGTCGAAAATAAATTATCGGATGCGCTCCATGAACGCTTGACTGAGCGTTTCGTTGATCGCCGGACCAGTGTATTGATGCGCCGCCTGCGGGAGAACACGAGCTTGAATACGGAAATCGGCAAGACCGGCGAAGTCATCGTCGAAGGCCATGTCATCGGCCGCCTCGATGGCTTCACCTTTGCACCGGATGCGGCGGAAGCCGGCTCCGATGCGAAAGCCTTGCAGGCTGCCGCGCAAGCGGTGCTCGCCGGCGAGATCAACACGCGTGCCGAACGACTCGGCAACGCGCCGGACGATCAGTTCGTGCTGACCTCCGACGGCACCATCCGCTGGACCGGCGACGCGGTGGCGCGGCTGACCGCCGCAGAGGAGGCGCTGCATCCGCGCATCCGCATCATCTCCGACGAGCGGCTGACAGGGAGCCCCCGTGAGAAGGTGCAGGCGCGGCTCGACCTCTGGCTCAAGACGCATATCGAAAAGCTGCTCGGGCCGATGTTCGAGCTGTCGAAGGCCGAGGACGTCACCGGCATCGCTCGTGGCATCGCCTACCAGCTGGTCGAGGCGCTCGGCGTGCTGGAACGGCCGAAGATCGCCAACGAGCTGAAGGATCTCGACCAGCCCTCGCGCGCGACGCTTCGCAAGTACGGCGTCCGCTTCGGCGCCTATCACATCTATTTCCCCGGCATCCTGAAGCCCGCCGCGCGTGCGCTGGCCGCGCTGCTCTGGGCGCTGAAGCAGGACAATGTCGATCTCTCGGCACTGTCGGGCGCTCAGCATCTGGCATCGTCGGGCCGCACCTCGTTCCCGGTCGACAAGCAGCTGCCGCGCGATGCCTATCGCGTGCTCGGCTACAAGCAGGCCGGCGAGCGCGCCGTTCGCGTCGACATCCTGGAGCGCCTGGCCGATCTGATCCGTCCGGCGCTGGCCTGGCGCGACAACGCGCCCGGCGAAAAGCCCGCCGGCGCGTTCGACGGCCGCGGCTTCGTGGTGACGCAGGCGATGACCTCGCTCACCGGCTCCGCCGGCGAAGATTTTGCCTCGGTGCTGCGCGCGCTCGGCTATCGCATGGAGAAGCGTGCGCCGCTGCCGCCGAAGCCGGTTGCGCCCGCTGCCGAGACGCCGGCTGCTGAAGCTGTTGCCGAGACGCCTGCGACCGACGAGGCCGCTGCGCCCGTGGACGCCGTGATCGAAGCCGCAGCCGAGCCAGTCACCGTCGAAGACGCGCCCGGCATGGAGCAGCACGACGAGCCTGCGCACGAAGAGCCTGCGCTCGAAGCTTCGCCCGAAGCGCCTTTTACGCCCGAAGATGCCCCCGGCATCGCGCCGCCGGCGGAAGAAGCTGCTGCTCCCGCCGAGGCTGTTGCTGAAGAGACTGCTGCTGAAGCCGCTCCGGCCGAGATCGCTGCAACCGAAGCCGCTGCGTCGCCCGATGCCGAAGCGCCCGATACTGTTGTGCCTGAGGCTGCGGCGGCGCCCGCCGAGCCGGAGCTCGTCGAAGTCTGGCGTCCCGGTGGCCGTCACGAGGATCGCAAGCCGCGCCACGAGCGCCATCGCCATCAACGTCACAACAACAACCAGCGTCCGCAGGCCGGTACTGAAGCAGGGGCCGCGCCCGCCGAAGGTGAAGCGGCGCAATCAGCCGACGGCGAGAAGCGCGGCGAGCAGCGTCATCGCCACGGCGGTCATCGCAGAGATGGGGCCAAGGACTTCCGCAAGCCGCGCGAAGGTGGTGCCGAAGGTGCGCCGCGTCCGGAAGGGCGCGACGACAGGAACCGCAGCTTCCAAGGTCGAGATCAAGGCAAGGATCGCGACAACAAGGATCGCAACCGCGACAACAAGAAGTTCGGCGGCGATCGCGACAAGGGCCGCGACAATCGTGGTCGTGATCGCGACAAGGGGCGCGACCGTCAGGGCGGTCCGTCGCTGCGTCCCTACGCCTCGAGCGCGAATCCGCGCGAGCGCGATCGCCCGGTCGATCCGAACTCGCCCTTCGCGAAGCTCGCTGCGCTGAAGGAGCAGCTGTCCGGTCGCAAGGAGTGATCCCACGACCGAGCGGCAGCGCCTCGATAAATGGCTGTGGCACGCGCGGGTGGTGAAGGCGCGCACCTCCGCGGCTGAGCTCGTCGAGTCCGGTCACGTCCGCATCAACGGCACGCGCGAGAAATCGCCGGGCCACGCGATCAAGATCGGCGACGTCATCACCGTCGCGCTCGATCGCACCGTGCGTGTGTTGAAGGTGACCGGCTTCAACGAGCGCCGCGGCGATGCGGCCTCGGCGCGCGTGCTCTACGAGGAGCTCGGTGAACGCAAAGAGTAATTAATTGCGCTTCGAGTTCATTTCTTGGTCGATCAAGGGCATAAAGCCGTCATGATCGGGGCTTCCTGATCTTGCAGCGCCGGGCCATCCGCGCTACGCAAGCCGCGACTTTCTAGAGAGCCTTTCGGAGCGTTGGATGACTTACGTCGTCACTGAAGCGTGCATCAAGTGCAAGTACACCGACTGCGTCGAGGTCTGCCCGGTCGACTGTTTCTACGAGGGCGAGAACATGCTCGTCATCCATCCTGACGAGTGCATCGATTGCGGCGTGTGCGAGCCGGAATGCCCCGCCGACGCCATCAAGCCGGACACGGAACCGGGCCTCGAAAAGTGGCTGGAAGTGAACACCCAGTACGCCAAGAGCTGGCCGAACATCACCCAGAAGAAAGAATCACCCGACGACGCGAAGGAATTCGATGGGGTGGAAGGGAAGTTCGAAAAATATTTTTCTCCGAACCCCGGCTCCGGAGACTAAATTCCGTCGCAAACTTAACCCTAATACCTTCGTCAGCGTCGAAAACCAGCCCTGAAGACCCCTAAATCATTGATTTTTGCGGGAAATGTGCTATATTGGGCACATTAAGCTGAACCCCCGATCAGCCCAGTTGGCCCCGTTGGGTTCCCGTGAAACCAAATGTCGAACAGGGGCGTGGCAGTTTCCGCGCGCAGGCTGTGTCACAGAAAACGCGTAAAAAGAGTACTTCAGCGAGGGCTTCCCATAAGGAGGCCAAAAAAGTCGCCGCGGCCAGCCGTAGCGCATCCAAGGGTCGGGCCGCTGCCAAGGCGCCGCCGGCTGCAAAGTCCTCGAAGAACAAAAGAAGCGCAATGCCTAACAAGACTGCCAAACCGGCCGCGAAAGCGACCGTTGCAAAGCCTGCTGCTGCCAAGGCTCCCGCTGCCAAGCCTGTTGCTCCGAAGGCTCCTGTTGCTGCCGCCCCCGCCAAGGCCCCCGTTGCTGCTGCCAAGCCGGTCGTGAAGGCCGCTGCACCCGCGCCGAAGGTCGAGGAAAAGAAGGTCGTGACCCAGCGTCAGGGCTTCAAGGCCAATGAATTCGTCGTCTATCCCGCTCACGGCGTCGGCCAGATCCTGGCCATCGAGGAGCAGGAGATCGCCGGCGCGAAGCTCGAGCTGTTCGTCATCAACTTTATCAAGGACAAGATGACGCTGCGCGTTCCGACCGCCAAGGTCGCCAACGTCGGCATGCGCAAGCTGTCCGAGCCCGCGCTGGTCAAGAAGGCGCTCGAGACCCTCAAGGGCCGCGCCCGCGTCAAGCGCACCATGTGGTCCCGCCGCGCCCAGGAATACGAAGCGAAGATCAACTCGGGCGACATCGTCGCGATCGCGGAAGTCGTGCGCGACCTCTATCGCTCGGAGTCGCAGCCGGAGCAGTCCTACTCTGAACGTCAGCTCTATGAAGCCGCGCTCGATCGTCTCTCCCGCGAGATCGCGGTGGTGCAGCACTCGACCGAGACCGAAGCGGTCAAGGAGATCGAGGCCCAGCTCGCCAAGAGCCCGCGCCGCAACGCCAAGGCGGAAGCCGCCGAAGGCGAGGGCGATACGGATGCCGACGGCGATACCGACGAGACCGATGGCGACGGCACCACGGTCGCCGACGAGGCCGCGTAAGCGGCTCGTCTAGGCAAGAGATCAAAAGCCCGGCCGCTTGGCCGGGCTTTTTTGTTTGTGATGCAAGCGGCGCTCGAGCCTTGCCCTACGGCACCGCGCGCGGCTGGGTCCAGATCGCGATCGGCCGCTCGAGCCCGCGGATCGCTTGAGGATCCAGGGCGATCAACGATGCAAATGTCTCGGCTGTGCTGCCGAGCTCCAGCTTGGCGCGGCTGACGAGATCATGGCTTGCCACCAGCGCGCAGTCGAGCGTGCGCGTCAGTGCTTCGAGGCGGCTTGCGGCGTTGACGGTCGCGCCGATCACGGCGAATTCCAGACAGGTGTGCCCGATGTCGCCGAGTACGACCGGCCCGTAATGCAGGCCAAAGCTGACGTGCATCGGCGGCTCACCGGATGCTCTTCGCCGCGCGCTCCACCCGTCCGCCGCCGCAATCATGGCCTGGGCGCAGCGCAGCGCGTTGCTTGCGTCGTGCGTGCCGGCGAAGGGCGTGCCGAATGTCGCCATCAATCCGTCACCCAGATATTTGTCCAACGTGCCGTCGTGACGGAAAACCTCCTGCTCCATCAATCCGTGGAATTCGCGCAACGTCCGTACCACCTCCTCCGGGGGACGCACATCGGCAAAGGCGGTGAAGCCGACGATGTCGACGAACAGCACCGCGACGTCCTGTGTACGCACCTGCTTCAGTGGCTCGTCGTGCTTCGACAATTCGGTCACGACATTGGGCGAGAAGTAGCGCGCAAGATTGCCGCGTTCCCGTTCCACCGCGGCATGCCGGATCAGCAGATCGTTGCTGCGGCGAACCGCGAGCGCCAGCGTCACGGCGACGATCATGAAGACGACGATTTCCTGGATGCGGAGGCCGAATCCGATCGCGGCGGGCGAGATCAGCGCGAACAGCCTGTGATCGCTACCCACCGCGTCCGCAATGCGGGCGGTCAGTGCGGGATCGCGATCAGGTTGCCACCACACCCAGGCCAGGCCGATCACCCAGAGCGCTGCGGTCCATATTCCGACCGCAACCACGGTTCGCCAGGAATAGGCCAGCGTGGCGGTCGAGAGCAGCACGAAGAAGTAGATGAAGTTGCCGAAATGGTATTGCATCGGCACCGGCCAGTGTGTCGTGCCGAAGGGGTTCGGGACGACGATGACGAATGTGAGCAGCGCCAGGTCGCAGAACAAAAGCGCTAATTCCGACCGCGACACGCCGACCCGCCCAACCCTGACCTGGGCCCAGCCGATCAGTGCGAACAGGCCGAGCAGCGCCACGTAGTAAAGCTGCTCCCATGCCGGGTTGATGGCCGGCAGCAGACAGGCGATGACGCCGAGCGCGACATAGCGCGCCCGTACGGCTAGTTGCAGGCCCTCCTGCTTGCCGGCTTCGAGTGCCGCCTGTGCAAACTGAACGGTTTCGGTCTCACGCTGGCTGCGGGCACGCGATGGCGCGGCAGGCGAGACGAGGCGCTCGACGAGCATTGTCACGGGGCGGTCTCCTCGCTTGGGCTGTTGCAGCACAGCGGCGGCCGTTGGCCGCCGCATTCGACAGTCTAGTGATGCACAGCCGCGAGGTCATCAGCTGAGGTGAGTGTGTTTCCCCCGCGCGTCGAGCGCGACTTGGGTGTTGCCTTCGGCCTTAAAGCCGCTTCGATGTCGTCGATGTTCGAAGGCTTTGCCAGATAGTGGCAGGTTCCTGACTTGATAGCTTCGATGGCGGTGGAGATGCTCGATCATTGGTCCCGGTGAACCCGAAGCCGGTTCGCAGGCACTGATGAAAGCAATGGACAACGCAGCTTTCACAGATGGCCAAGCCGATCTCCCGCGTCCTTCAGTCCTGCCTCCTCCTGTGTTGCATGACCTTTCCTGCTGCACCTGCCGAGCGCATCGTATTCAAATATGAAAATGCCGCCGATCTGCGCGGCCTCGTCAATGTGTTGACGGCCTTCCGCGCCGCTTGCCTTGCCGAGCCCGTGACATCGGGCCTGCCCACCCAGCTTGTCCCCGACGGCTATCGCATCGTCACCCGCGCCGTCCACATGTGGGGCAAGGAAGACGGATCGTTTCCGGATACGGCCATCCTGTCGAAGACCGGCGAGGAGGACAGTGATGTTGCCGGCGGCTACCCCATCATCGATTTCACGCTTCCGACTGCAAAACTGCCCGACGGTGCATGCAGCGTCAGCTGGAAGCGGCGTTGGAGGCAGGACTATCCCGACGGCGCCAGTCGCCTGAGCCTCGACATGGCAGCGTCCCTTTCGGCGCGCGTGTCTTACTATCTGGATGCGACGCTGCTCTCGAAGCCCAACGACACCTTCGCCGTCGCCGACAGCTATAGCGACCTGACGACGTGGCGGACGGAATGCAAGGCAACCAGGCTTTGCCGCTTTGACGTTAATGCGCGCTTCGATCAGCAGGGTATTGACGTCACGATCATGTTGCGGGGAGAGGTGGAGAAGTAGTCATTTCCTGACCAACGGAATCTGCAAATTGGTCGGCCGGTTCTGCTCCGTATCGAAGCCGCGGCCGTCGATTTGCGCGCGCCCCAGAACAACAGGTCGCCCCTGAGATAGACGAGGTCGTACTCCATGAAGTTCGTGGCCTCGGCGAGGCCGAAGGGAGCGAAGGTCTTGCCGAAGATGCTCTGGGGCACGCCTACGGCCCAGGGCGCGTATCCGGCGGACGCGACCTTATTGAGCACATCGGCAAATCCCTGGGCCAGCGGCGTGACCTCATAGGTCTCGTCCGCGACGAAGTCGACCTTCTGCGCGCCCGGAGCGATGGGATGCGCACCCCTCCACAGCATATGGCCGCCAATCCTGATCCGCGCGAGCGGCACGGCGCTGTAGGGATCGGCCGAGTTGACGATTTCGAGCTCGAAACGGTCGGAGGGGAGATATTTGAAAGACCGCTTGAGATAGAATGGCTTGAGCGTGCCATCGGCGTTCTTCGCTGCGCTCGGGCGCACCTCCGGCGCGATGCTTTCCCAGTCGCCGAGCAACGCCTGCTTCAATCCTGTCACGTCCAGTTCCATGCTGTTTGCCTTCGCTTGCGTGTTGGAGGATTGCGCAGCCGCTTCGCCAGATCCCGCCAGCGCGAGGATCAGCAGCGCCGTTTGAATGCCCTTGAGCATGTGAAGCTCGCTCCCGTGCGCCCCTGCCTGCCAAGCAGACCTCGATCACGCCGGCTATACGGGCCGCTGGTCGCCTGGAAAAAGACTTTGTAAGCTGGCCCCATGCCTGCGAGATATGGGAGATCATGATGGAGCTTCGGCATCTCCGCTACTTCGTTGCCGTTGCCGACGCGGGCAGCTTGACTGTTGCGGCCGAGCAGAAGCTGCACACGTCGCAGCCGTCGCTCAGCCGGCAGATCCGCGATCTCGAGCAGGAGGTCGGCGTTCCCTTGATGAATCGCAGCGCCCAAGGCATCGCGCTGACGGCGGCCGGCAAGGCCTTTCTCGAGCACGCCAGAATGGCGCTGCTTCAGGCGGAAGCTGCCAAGGAAGCAGCGCTCCGCGCCGCGCAGCCGCCGCAGCCCGCGTTCGCGCTGGGTTTTCTGTCGGGCGCCGAGATCGACCTGCTGCCCGAAGTGGAGCGCGTTCTGCGCGGCGCGTTTCCCGGCATCGATATCCGCCTGTCGAGCGATTACTCGCCCTCGCTCGCCAAGGCTCTGATGCGGCGAAAGCTCGATGCCGCTTTCATCCGGCCGGAGGAGCATATGGAAGATCTGGCTTGCCGGCGCGTGCGAACCGACCCGTTGGTCTTCGTCTTTCCAAGGGATCATCGCCTGGCTTCGCGGACCCATGTGGCGCCGGAGGAGGTTGCAGAAGAGACGTTCTATCTTCCGTCGAAATCTGCGCCGGCGGTCCGCCGTATCGTTCTGGAATATTTCAACCGGGCCGGCATCGACCTCAAGCCTGACCGCGAAGTCCACAACGTCGTCCATGCGATCTCGATGATCGCATCGACGCGCGGCGTCATGATGCTGCCGGCCTACACGAAGCGATATTTGCCGGAGACGATCACGACCCGGCCGGTGCAGGGAGAGGCCCCCGTGATCGACCTCGTCGTCGCCTATCACAAGGCGAACAAGTCGCCGATCCTGAAGCTGCTTCTCTCGGAGGTCGGCAAGCTCGCGTCGTCGCCCTGAATTTTTGCGACGCGTCAAAAGAAGGCGCGCATTTCACTTTGTAGTGACGGAGACGGTTGTAATTATCGTGTGAAGCTCAGGTTGTGCTATGGCCTGTAACGCTACAGGGAGGGGGAGAATCTAAGAAAATCTCAAGGGAGCCAACCATGACAAGAAAACTATTCGTCGCTCTTGCAATCCTTTCTCTCTCGGCTTCTGCCGCTTCGGCAGCGCATCGTCATCACCACGCCCTGAATGCACAGGCTGGCGTTCCGGATCCTGCTTCTCCGCCTCCAACGGGTTGGACGGGTGGTCCGAACAGCAGCGATCACGCCACCTATCTCAAAAATTTGCACGATTCCGGCTACAACCCGAAGAACGATTTCGACGCCAACGGGCACATCGCGGGCCAGTAGCTATTGCTTGAACAGCGAAGGCGGAAGCGCGACCACAGGCTTGCATTCCTCGTGGATAGAAGGCGGCGCGCTTCCGCTGCCGCGTATGGGCGAGATTGTCGTCGGCCGATCTGCCCGGCGAGAGCGGCTTATTTCACCGGCCGCTTCTCGAGCTTCCGTGCCAGCGTGCGCCGGTGCATCCCCAATCGCCGCGCCGCTTCCGAAATATTAAAGTCCGTCTCGATCAGCGTCTGGTGGATGCGCTCCCATTCGAGCGTCTTGATCGAGGTCGGCCGCACGTCCAGCGCGACCTCGGCATTGCCTTCGGCCTTGTTGAAGGCGGCTTCGATGTCGTCGGTGTTGGAGGGTTTTGCGAGGTAGTGGCAGGCGCCGAGCTTGATGGCCTCGACGGCGGTCGAGATGCTGGCGAAGCCCGTCAGCACCACGATCAGCATCTCCTCGTCATGGGTATGCAGCAGCTCGACACAGGCAAGGCCAGAGGCGCCACCGAGCTTGAGGTCGACCACGGCATAGCCAAAGGATCGGTCCTCCAGAACCGTCCGGACCTCGTCGATCGAGGCGGCAAGCACGACCTCGTAGCCGCGGCGCTCGAACGAACGCTTCAGCGTGCGCGCAAAACCATCGTCGTCCTCGACGACGATGAGCGAACGGTCAGGCGTCAAAGCTGCCTCCGATTGCGAGCGTGGCGAGTGGCAGCGTCAGGCGGACGGTGGCGCCGCGCTTCCTGTGGTTCTCGGCGGTCACGCTGCCTCCCAGCTTGCGCACCACGTTCACCACCAGGAACAAGCCAAGGCCGCCGCCGGCGCGGCCCTTGCTCGACTGATAGGGCTTTCCGAGCTGCGCCAGCATTTCCGGCGCGAAGCCCGGGCCGCGATCGCTGATCGACAGCACCAGATTGTCGCCCTCGCGTTCGGCGACCAGCTCGACCCACTCGCGCGAGACTTCATAGGCGTTGTCGAGCACGTTGAAGATCACCTGCTTCAGCGCGATGTCCGAGACGATCGCGACGTCCTCGCCAAAGGTGTTGACGAAATACAGTGTGCGCGCCGAGCGGGCGTCGCGCCATTCCTCGACCAGCGCGGTGACGAAGGCGGTCACCGTTGTCGGCGAGGATCCCTCGCCGCGGGCTTCGCCGGCCGACACCAGAATGCCCGTCACGATGGTCTTGCAGCGCTGCAACGAGGTTTCCATCTCGGTGAGGTCCTCGGCGAGCTCCTGATCGGCGGCGAGATCCGGCATGCGGCGCCAGTCGCTGAGGATGACCGAGAGCGAGGCGAGCGGCGTGCCGAGCTCATGTGCCGCGCCGGAGGCGAGCAGGCCCATGCGGACGATGTGGTCCTGCTCGGCGGCGTGCTGGCGCAGCGCCGCCAGATGCGCATCGCGTTCGCGCAAATTCCTGTTGATGCGGGTGACGAACACGACCAGCAGCACGGCGTTGAGGATGAAGCCCAGCAGCATGCCGGTGACGGTGAGCGTATAGGTTTCGCTCAGCGGATTCGGCGGCAGGTTGAGCGGCCGGTAGGCCATCGTCAGCCACACGAAGCTCGCACAGCTCAGCGCTACCAGCGACCAGGTCGAGCGGGCATCGAGCAGCACCGCACCGAGCGTGACCTGGAGCAGGAACAGCGAGGTGAAGGGATTGGTGGCACCGCCGCTGAGGTAAAGCTGCGCGGTCAGCGCGGCGACATCCAGCATCAGCGCGACCAAGAGCTCGTTGTTGGTGATCGCGGCGCGATGGCGCACCCAGACCAGGCTCGAGACATTGAGCAGCACCAGCGCGCCGATCACCGCGCCCATGCGGGTGAGGGGCAGGGGAATGCCGAGCCAGAAATGCACGCCGCCGATGGTGACGATCTGGCCGACCACCGCGGTCCAGCGCAGCTGGATCAGCAGCGCCATGTTCTTGCGGTTGGTCTCGTCGTCGGTGGGGGCAGCGCCGACGAGCTCGCTGCGCGCGTCCGCCTGCGATTGCAGCGTGACCGCCAGCTCGCCGTAAGTGTTCCCGTCGTCAGGTCGATTCGACGATCGTTCCAGCATCTGATCCCGTCCTGCGGGTGGAGGCATTCGAGCCGCCGGCCGTTTCGTGGACGAAACGTTTGCGGCGGAACAGCCCGCCACCGAATGTGACGAAAAGTCTACCGGCCAGCATGAAAGCCAGGGCAAACCACGTCAGCGCGTAGATCAGGTGGTTATTGGGAAAGCGGATCACGGTCAATCCGCCGATTGGACCGCTGCCGGATTGTGATCCGGCGTCGACGTCGACGAAGAAGGGCGCGAAATTCTGGAGGTCGCGCGCGGCCGCGATCGCGGCGACATCGCGCGAATACCAGCGGTTGTGCTGGGGCACGTTGTCCCTGAGGAAGCCGCCCTTCGGCTCTGTGATGCGCAGGAGCCCGGTGACCTCGATCTGGCTGTCCGGATTGCCGGCCTCGCGCGTCGAAGGGTCGCGCCGCTCGGACGGCACGAAGCCGCGATTGATCAGGACAAGCGTGCCATCGGCGCGCTGGAGCGGCGTCAGCACCCAATAGCCGGGGCCTTCCTCGGTGACGGCCTGAACCAGCGTCTCACGGTCGTGCAGGAAACGGCCGGAGACGCTGACATGCCGGTATTCGTCGGTTGCGGCCGAGACTGCGGGCCAAGCCGCGCGCGAGGGGATCGGCTGTGCTGGAGCATGAACGCGCTGCTCGACGCGGTCGATCAAGGCGAGCTTCCAGGCGCGGCGCTCGACCTGCCAGACGCCGAGGGCGATCAGGACAACGAATGCGGTGAGCGAGAGAACCGTGAGCCACAGGGACGGACGCGCAGCCCTTGCGGGGCTGCGCGGTTCGTTGTCCTCGGGGCTCACGAGATCGCTCACTTCATTCCCGTCATCTCGTGGATCGGCATCATGTTGCTGTTGAGGTGGTTCATCACCCACAGCGAACCGGACAGCGCGATCACCACCATGACGATGGTGAAGATCAGCGCCATCATGCTCCAGCCGTTCTCGGACTTGGGGCTCATGTGCAGGAAGTAGATCATGTGCACGATGATCTGCACGACGGCGAAGGCCATGATGACCAGCGCGGTGATCTGCTTGCTCGGCAGCGTGCCGCTCATCACCAGCCAGAACGGGATCGCGGTGAGCACCACCGAGAGCACGAAGCCGAGCATGTAGCCCGAGAACGTGCTGTGGGCGTGGCCGTCGTCGTGGTGATGGTCGTGCGCGTGGGCGGCGTGGGTGTCGGTGTTCATCGCAGAACTCCCAGGAGATAGACGAAGGTGAAGACGCCGATCCAGACCACGTCGAGGAAGTGCCAGAACATCGACAGGCACATCAGGCGACGGCGGTTGGCCTCGATCAGGCCGAAACGCCAGACCTGCACCATCAGGGTCACCAGCCAGATCAGGCCGCAGGAGACGTGCAGGCCGTGGGTGCCGACCAGGGTGAAGAACGAGGACAGGAAGGCGCTGCGCTGCGGCGTCGCGCCTTCATGGATCATGTGGGCGAACTCGGTGAGCTCGATGCTGATGAAGGCGATGCCGAACAGGCCGGTGATCGCAAGCCACATCTGGGTCTGGGCGATCTTGTTCTGCTGCATCGTCAGCATCGCAAAACCATAGGTGATCGACGACAGCAGCAGCATCGAGGTGTTGACCGCGACCAGGTTGAGGTCGAACAGATCCTTCGGCGCGGGCCCGGCGGCGTAGTTGGCGCCGAGCACGCCGAAGGCGGCGAACAGCATCGCGAAGATGAGGCAGTCGCTCATCAGGTAGATCCAGAAGCCGAGCGAGGTGCTGTAGCCTTCGGGATGCGGGTGTTCGTCGGCGACGTAGAAGACCGGCTCGCCGGTTTGCGAGGGATTGACAGCGACAGTCATTTACTTGGCTCCGGCGAGCAGTTTGGTGCGCGCGTCCTCGGTCCGGATGACGTCGTCAGCCGGAATGTCGAAGTCGCGGTGATAGTTGAAGGTGTGACCGATCCCGACGACGAGCATCGCGATGAAGCTCGCAGCTGCCAGCCACCAGATGTACCAGATCAGGCCGAATCCCATCGCGGTAGCGAGGCCGGCGAGGATGACGCCGGTGCCGGTGCTGCTGGGCATGTGGATCGGCTTGAACCCGATGAGCGGACGCTGGTAGCCGCGCTTCTTCATGTCCCACCACGCGTCATTGTCGTGAACGACGGGGGTGAAAGCGAAGTTGTAGTCGGGCGGGGGCGAGGAGGTCGCCCATTCCAGCGTGCGCGCATCCCAGGGATCGCCGGTGACGTCCTTGAGCTGCTCGCGCTTGAGGAAGGAGACCGCGAACTGCATCAGCATCGAGAGAATGCCGAGGAAGACGAGGCCGGCGCCGATCGCGGCGATGACGAACCAGATCTGAAGCGAGGGATCGTCGAACACACGCAGGCGGCGGGTCACGCCCATCAGGCCGAGCACATAGAGCGGCATGAAGGCCATGTAGAAGCCGGTGACCCAGAACCAGAACGACAGCTTGCCCCAGAACGGATCGAGCTTGAAGCCGAACGCCTTCGGGAACCAGTAGTTGATGCCGGCGAAAGCGCCGAACACCACGCCGCCGATGATCACGTTGTGGAAGTGCGCGATCAGGAACAGGCTGTTGTGCAGCACGAAGTCGGCCGGCGGCACCGCGAGCAGCACGCCGGTCATGCCGCCGAGCACGAAGGTCAGCATGAAGGCGATCGTCCACAGCATCGGCAGCTCGAAGCGGATGCGGCCGCGATACATCGTGAACAGCCAGTTGAACATCTTCGCGCCCGTCGGGATCGAGATGATCATCGTGGTAATGCCGAAGAACGAGTTGACACTGGCGCCCGAGCCCATCGTGAAGAAGTGGTGCAGCCAGACCAGATACGACAGGATGGTGATGACCACCGTGGCGTAGACCATCGAGGTGTAGCCGAACAGCCGCTTGCCGGAGAACGTCGAGGTCACTTCCGAGAAGATGCCGAAGGCGGGGAGAACCAGGATGTAGACCTCGGGATGGCCCCAGATCCAGATCAGGTTCACGTACATCATCGGGCTGCCGCCGAAATCGTTCGTGAAAAAGTTGGTGCCGACGTAGCGATCGAGCGAGAGCAGCGCGAGCACGACGGTCAGGACGGGGAAGGAGGCGACGATCAGGATGTTGGTGCAGAGCGCGGTCCAGGTGAACACCGGCATCTTCATCATGGTCATGCCGGGGCAGCGCAGCTTGACGATGGTGCAGATCAGGTTGATGCCGGACAATGTCGTTCCGACGCCGGCGATCTGCAGCGCCCAGATGTAATAGTCGACGCCGACATCAGGACTGTAGCCGATGTTCGACAGCGGCGGATAAGCCAGCCAGCCGGTGCGGGCGAACTCGCCGATGAACAGCGAGGCCATCACCAGCACCGCGCCGCCGACCGTCATCCAGAAGCTGAAATTGTTCAGGAACGGGAACGACACGTCGCGCGCGCCGATCTGCAGTGGCACGACGTAGTTCATCAGGCCGGTGACCAGCGGCATCGCCACGAAGAAGATCATGATCACGCCGTGGGCGGTGAAGACCTGGTCGTAGTGATGGGCCGGAAGGAAGCCTTCGGAGCCGCCGAACGCGAGCGCCTGTTGCGCGCGCATCATGAGCGCGTCCGCGAAGCCGCGCAGCAGCATCACGATGCCGAGGATCATGTACATGATGCCGATGCGCTTGTGGTCGACGGTGGTGAACCACTCGCGCCACAGATAGCCCCAGAGGCGGAAATAGGTGACGCCGGCGAACAGCGCGCCGCCGCCGAGCGCGACCATCACGAAGGTGCCGACCAGGATCGGCTCGTGCAGCGGCAGCGAATCGAGGCCGAGACGGCCGAAGATGAGCTTGAGAAGATCAGGAGACATGCGAGCTCTCAGGAATCTGACTTGGGACGTTGTCCGAGGAGGAACGACGAGGACTTCAGCGGCGTGAAGGTCGGCCGCTTCAGGCCGGCGCCGATAAGTGGCGCGGTGTCGAGCGGCGCCTTGATCGCGGCCGTCGTCACGACGCCTTGCGGCGCATCCGGCGTGCAGGTGCCGGCGACGAAGGTCGGCTCGGGCCCGAGCACGGTGCCGCGGCGGGCGTATTTGTCGTAGGCCAGCGGCAGGGTGTTGTTCAGGCCCTCATGGCCGAGACCGCCCTTGGCGTCGATCGCCATCATCTCGCTCTGGCACATCTTGCCGGTCTCAACGCACATGTTGAGGATCAGGCGATAGAGATCGGCATCGACCGTGCCCCAGCGGCGCACCGGCTCGTTCTCGCTCGGCTTTTCGAGTTGGAGATATTCGGCGCGGCCGAGTGAGCCGCCGGCCGATTTGGCCTGCGCGATCCAGGCGTCAAAGCCCTTGTCGTCGAGGCCGTGGAAGGTGAAGTGCATGCCGGAGAAACCGGCGCCGCTGTAGTTCGCCGAAAAACCCTTGTAGGCGCCGGCATGGTTGATCACGGCGTGGAGCGACGTCTCCATGCCCGGCATCGCGTAGATCTGGCCGGCGAGTGCGGGGATGTAGAACGAGTTCATCACCGAAGACGCGGTGATGTGGAAGTTGATCGGGCGGTCAACCGGCGCGGCGAGCTCGTTGACGGTGGCGATGCCGTAGTCGGGGTAGATAAAGAGCCATTTCCAGTCGAGCGCGACGACATCCACGTCGAGTGGAGCCTTGGACTGGTCCACGGCGCGTTCCGCATGGATGCGGCCGATGTTGCGATAGGGGTCGAGCAGATGCGTGCCCATCCAAGTCAGCGCGCCCAGGCAGACGATGATCAGAAGCGGCGCCGACCAGATCACCAGCTCGAGCTTGGTCGAGTGATCCCAATCCGGCTCGTAGCGGGCCGAAGTGTTGGACTGGCGGTAGCGCCATGCGAACAGCACCGTCAGCGCCATCACGGGGACGACAATCAGGAGCATCAGGACGGTGGAGATGATGACGAGGTCGCGCTGTTGCGCCGCGATATCGCCGGCTGGCGCCAGCACGACGTAGTTGCAGCCGCTGAGCGCAACTGCCAGGGGTAGCAGCGCCAGGATCTTGAGACGGGACACGGGCCGAGCCTTTGGGAATGAGTTTCTTTTGCGGGGCCAATGGGTAGCTGCGGCGCAGCAATCCGGACATTGGACAATTTGTCCAATGTTGCAGTGCGGAATGTTGCGCCAAACAGGGCCGGATTGCCCGGCGCCCCGCCGGGCGGTCGGCTTTGGTTTTCAGGACGTTAAGGGCGCACGCATGGCGACGGCACAGACCCCCGCAATGGCAGACCTCCACTCGGGCGAGCACGGCCACGACCTGGCCAGTCCCGGCGAGATCGCCATCGGCGTCATCATCGGCCGCACCTCGGAATTCTTCGACTTCTTCGTCTACGCGATCGCCTCGGTGATCGTGTTTCCACGCCTGGTGTTCCCTTTCACGAGCGAACTGACCGGCACCCTCTATTCCTTCATGATTTTCGCGCTGGCCTTCATCGCCCGGCCGATCGGAACCGTCATTTTCATGACGGTCGACCGGGAGTACGGCAAGACGGCCAAGCTGGTCTCGGCGCTGTTCCTGCTCGGCACCGCCACCGTGGCGCTCGCGTTCCTGCCCGGCTATCACGACATCGGCGTCGCCGCGATCTGGCTGCTGGCGCTGGCGCGTATTGCGCAGGGTCTGGCCTGGGGTGGTGCCTGGGACGGCATGGCCTCGCTGCTGGCGCTGAACGCGCCGGCCTCCAAGCGCGGCTGGTACGCGATGGTGCCGCAGCTCGGCGCCCCGCTCGGGCTGATCGTGGCGAGCGCGCTGTTCGCCTATTTCGCCGGCAACCTCTCGGCCGACGATTTCTTCGACTGGGGCTGGCGCTATCCGTTCTTCGTCGCCTTCGCCATCAACGTCGTGGCGCTGTTCGCGCGCCTGCGCATGGTGACGACCGAGGAATACGCCTCGCTGTTCGAGACCCGCGAACTGCAGCCCTCGCGCATCTCCGATACGGTCGCGCGCGAAGGCCACAACATCATGCTCGGTGCGTTCGCGCCGCTTGCAAGCTTCGCGCTGTTCCACATGGTCACGGTGTTTCCGCTGTCCTGGGTATTCCTGTTCACCCGCGAAAGCCCGGTGCGATTTCTGATCATCGAGATCGTCGCCGCCGTGTTCGGCGTTGCCGCGATCGTGGCCTCCGGCGTCATTGCCGACCGGGTCGGCCGCAAATCGCTGCTGATGGGATCGGCGATCGCGATCGCGATCTACAGCGGCTTCGCCCCGCAGCTGCTCGATGCCGGCGCGTTCGGCGAGACCATCTACATGGTGATCGGCTTCATCCTGCTCGGCCTCTCCTTCGGCCAGTCCTCGGGCGCGATCGCCTCGAACTTCAAGCAGATGTACCGCTACACGGCGTCGGCGCTGACCTCGGACATGGCCTGGCTGTTCGGCGCCGGATTCGCTCCGCTGGTCGCGCTGCTGCTCGCCACCAATCTCGGCGTCATCGCCTCGGGTGCCTATCTGCTCTCCGGCGCGTTCTGGACCCTGCTCGCGCTCTGGCTCAGCGGCCAGCGCGAGGTGGGTGACATGGACGCGGGCGAATCGTCGAACTGACGGGAATAAAACTCGGGCCGGACGATCCTGTTTGCTGCCGCAAACAGGAGATCACATGAACGTCCGGTCGAATTCCGTCCTTCCGCGAAACACGACAAGCCCGGCTCTCGCGACAATCGCGATTGCGCTTCTGTGCGCAGCCGGCCCCGCCGGCGCCACCGGCAATGCCGCGCGCGGCCAGACGCTCTACAAGGGCTGCGCCGACTGCCACTCGATCACCGAGAACAATGTCGGCCCGATGCACAAGGGCGTGGTTGGGCGCAAGGCGGGCAGCGTTCCCGGTTACGACTACTCGCCCGATCTGAAGAACTCGGGGATCGTCTGGACCGAGGACAATCTCGACAAATGGCTGGCCGGACCGCAGGCCATGGTCCCGGAAACCAAGATGTTCTTCGATGTGCCGGACGCGCAAGACCGCGCGGATATTATCGCGTTCTTGAAGGAGAAGGCGAAGTAGCGACGGCGTCTCAGTCCGTCACGATCTTCACGCGATCACGCACCTTCACCTGTGCGGTGCGATCGAGGCCGTTCAGCACGCGAAATCGTTCGGCCGGGTGATCGACGCCGGCCATGCGGTGGGACAGCGATTCCACGGTGTCGCCGGGCTGCACGGTGATGACCTTGATACGCAGCGGACGCGCGGCCTGGATCTCCTCGAGGGTCAGGCGGCGGAACGAATTGACGGTCTCGCGCGCATTGCGCTCGCTCTCGGTCGATTTCTGCCGCGTGGCGAAGATGAAGCGATAGACGTCGCTGCCGAAGCGCAGCGCATAGACCTTGAACTGCCACTGGTCGCCCTTGGCGGTGGCAGACGCGGCCGGAAAGCCGTTGATGGTGATGTCCTCGGTGGACGCTTTCTCGACGCCTTCCATCCAGCCGGAATTGAGGTAGTCGCCGAGCGACTGCTCGGCCGGCACACGCACAACGTCGAAGCGCATCGCCTGCGCGCCGCCCTCGCGCACGCCGATCACTGCCTGGGCGGTGTTGTCGAGTGTGAAATTATCCGGCGCCTGGAAGGTGAAGCCGAGTTTGGGATGCAGGAAACGCCGGCCGCGGACAAAGCCTTCGCTGGGGTCCTCGCCATAGACGAGGTTGTCGATCGCGGCGAGATAGCTCTCGCGGTCGCGCTCGCCGCCTTCCGGGGCAACGTATTGCCGCGCGATGGTCTGCGCATTCTGCACGCGCTCGGGCGTGGCCGGATGCGACGAGGTGAAATCCTGCGCGCGCGGATCGAGTGAACTTTTGCCGGCCTTCAGCTCGGCATTGCGCTCCATCGCGGAGAGAAAGCGTGCGGCACCATACGGGTCGAAATGTGCCTTGGCGGAGATGCCGACGCCGATGCCGTCAGCCTCGAATTCCTGATTGCGCGAAAAGCTCGCCATGGTCAGCTTGGTCTTGGCGAGCGCGAGCGCGGTGAGATCGGGGTCGGTGCTCATGTCGGTGACGACACGGGTGACGATGGCGGCCTGGCGCGCCTGGTCCTCGCGCATCGCGGCGTGCTTGGACAGCACATGCGCCATCTCATGGCTGAGCACGGAGGACAATTCGGACGTGTCACTGGCCAGCGCGAGCAGGCCGCGGGTGACATAGAGCTGGCCGTTCGGCAGCGCGAAAGCGTTCACCGCGCCGGAATTGAGAATGGTGACCTTGTAGCCTTGGTCAGGGCGATCTGAGGCGGCAACGAGGCGGTCGACGGTCTTGCTGACCAGCGATTCGAGCCTGGGGTCGTCGTAGGTGCCGCCATAGCTCGCCAGGATGCGCTCGTGCTCTTTCTCGGTGGCGGGGGTCTGGGCGACGGCCGGCTTCGGCTTGGGCAACGCGACGGTCGGCGGGGCTGCCGCGGTCTGGAACCGGCCCATATCGCCGCAACCGGCGAGCGTTGTGCCCAGAACAAGGCAAAACGCGGCCGACGCAGCCCAACGGCGGCGTCCTTCGCCCTTTTTGTGCTGTTCTAGCACCCCATTCACGTCGTTTAATCCGTGCCCGGCCCTTTTAAGGCCTTACCCCAATAGGCTCGTTTGCGCCCAGCAATTCAACCTGTCCCAAGAGACGCACATCGATACGCGGCCCAGTAGTCCCCTCAACCCAGCCTCGGATACGAATGCGACGATTTTCCAAGGACTTAAGGGTCATTCCGGCGCTTTCAAACGCCGACAGCGTGCGCTTTGAAATAGTCGCCGCAAAGCCGCGTGTCCAGCTTCGTCCGAAGTTGAGGTAGCTCATTGCCCCAGCTTGCCGGACCGACAGGACTTTGCCCTCGACCACCATAAAGCGCCCGATCCCGGCCAAAATATCGTCCGGACTTTCCGCGTTTTTTATGGCCGACGGGTCAGCCCATGTGCCCTTTTTTTGGCGCCTCGCTTCGGCCTCTGACGACATCAGGGCGGTGGCGCACGCCTTGTCCGTGATCTCGGCCGAGACGAGGGCGTCGCCTTGGGCGAGCAGCATGGCCTGTACCGAGGTGTCGCTATCGCCGATGAACAGCAGCGCGCCCTGGCGACCATAGCGGTCGGGCGTGTCGTCAGTGCTGCGCAGCGTCACGTCGCGGCCGACGAGCAACGAGGTCAGTGCCTCCTTGGTCGATGCGGTGGCTTCGATCCCGGTCAGGCGGATCTCGCGGCCATCGTCGAGACGTACGCTGCGCGCATCGACGATTCCCGCAACGCGGCCTTCGCCCTGTGCTTCGAATTGGCACGGCGTCGCAAACGCACAGTGACCCGCGGTGAGAAGAAATGCGGCGATGAGGTGAAGCCGTTGCGTCACGAGACCCGGAGAGGTTGCGTTACGCGCCAATCATAACTCAGGCGTAGCGTGTCGCGAAGAGGCCTCCATACACTCCGTCATTGCGAGGAGCGAAGCGACGAAGCAATCTAGACTGCCTCCGCGGAAAGATTCTGGATTGCTTCGCTGCGCTCGCAATGACGTGGAAACATCTCGCCGCGACCCACCATTCCGCTTTGCGGAAAATGCGCGGCAATCGTGCTCTCGTGACGCACCTGCGCTTGCTGCGCTCTCGCGCATGCGGCATGATTGCGGCAACACCAATAATCAAGCCGCCATTCAGAGACAGGCGATCAAGGGAGGTCTTTTTCAATGAAGCATATTTTGTCGGGCATTTTTGCCGCCGCGCTGGCGCTCAGCGCGAGTGCTGCGCAGGCCCAGGACAAGCCACCCCTGAAGATCGGCGGCATTCTCGACATGTCGAGCCTCTATGCCGACATCACCGGCCCCGGCAGCGAGACCGCGGCGAAGATGGCCGTGGAAGATTTCGGCGGCGAGGTGCTCGGCCGCAAGATCCAGGTGCTGGCCGCCGACCATCAGAACAAGGCCGACCTCTCCGCCAACATCGCCCGCGACATGCTCGACAATCAGGGCGTCGAGATGATCTACGACGTCGCGGCGTCCGCGACCGCGCTTGCCGCCGGCGAGATCGCGAAGGCGCGCAACAAGATCATCATGTTCAACGGCCCGGGCTCGATCCGTCTCACCAACGAGGCCTGCGGCCCCTACACCGTGCACTACGTGTTCGACACCTACGGTCAGGCCAATGTGACCGGCCTTGCTGCCGTGAAGTCGGGCCTCGACACTTGGTTCTTCCTCACCGCCGACTACGCTTTCGGCCAGGATCTGGAGAAGGACACCAGCGCCGTCGTGACCAAGACCGGCGGTAAGGTGCTCGGTGCTGTCCGTCATCCGCTCAACACGTCTGACTTCTCGTCGTTCCTGCTCCAGGCGCAGGCGTCCAAGGCCAAGGTGATCGGGCTTGCGAATGCCGGCGGTGATACCGTCAACGCCATCAAGCAGGCGGCCGAGTTCGGCATCACCAAGGGTGGCCAGAAGGTCTCGCCGCTGCTCGCGTTCGTCTCCGATATCGACTCGATCGGGCTCGAGACCGCACAAGGCCTGCTGCTGGCTGAAGCCTTCTACTGGGACCTCAACGACGACACCCGCGCGTGGTCGAAACGATTCATGGAGCGCATGAAGCGGATGCCGACCTCGGCACAGGCCGGCGTCTATTCCTCTGTCATGCACTATCTGAAAGCCGTGAAAGCAGCCGGTACGACCGACTCGGCCGCGGTCATGAAGGTGATGAAGGAGACGCCGATCAACGACTTCTTCGCCAAGAACGGCAAGATTCGCGAGGACGGCCGCATGGTGCACGACATGTACCTGTTCGAGGTCAAGAAGCCGTCGGAGTCGAAGGGGCGCTGGGACGATTACAAGTTGCTGGCGACCGTGCCGGGCAGCGAAGCGTTCCAGTCGCTGGAGCAGTCGCGCTGCCCGCTGGTGAAAAAGTAAGCTTCGTCATTGTGAGCGAAGCGAAGCAATCCAGAAATGTTCCGCAAGGACGGTCTGGATTGCTTCGTCGCTTCGCTCCTCGCAATGACGAGTGTGGCGAGAGACTGAGCAAAACAACAACAAGGGAGACGTCCCATGAACGACATGGTCCTGCAAAAGCTCGAAGGCGGACTGCTCACCATCACCATGAACCGTCCCGAGCGGAAGAACGCGCTCAATCCCGAGATGGTCGCAGGTCTGGTCGAGGCGGCGCGGCGCGCGGCCGATGATCCCGAGGTGCGGGCAGTGCTGTTCAAGGGTGCGGGCGGCTCGTTCTGCGTCGGCGGTGACGTCAAGTCGATGGCGGCCGGCCGCGCGCCGCTGCCGTTCGAAGTGAAAATGGCGAACCTCCGCCGCGGCATGGAGGTCTCGCGCATCCTGCATCAGATGCCAAAACCCGTGGTGGCGCAGCTCGATGGCGCCGCGGCCGGTGCCGGTCTTTCGATGGCGCTGTCTTGCGACCTGCGCCTTGCGAGCGAGTCCTGCAAAATTACAACGGCCTTCGCTAAGGTCGGCTTCTCCGGTGATTACGGCGGCACCTATTTTCTCACCCAGCTGCTCGGCAGCGCGCGGGCGCGCGAGCTCTATTTGACGTCACCCGTGCTGACGGCGAAGGAAGCGCATGCGATCGGCATGGTGACGAGGGTCGTGCCCGATGCCGAGATCGACGCTGCCGCGCACGAGCTGGCGCTATCGCTGGCGCAGGGGCCGTCCATCGCGCTCGGCTACATCAAGCGCAACATCAACAATGCCGAGCAACTGCCGCTGGAAGATTGCTTCGATGGTGAGGCCATCCACCACACCCGCTGCAGCGACACCGAGGATCACAAGGAAGCCGCGAAGGCTTTCGTCGAGAAGCGCAAGCCGGCCTTCAGGGGCGCATGACGATGGCGCCCTATATGCGGTTGCGGCAGATTTGTCTCGTCGCACCGCAGCTCGCGCCTGTCATCTCCGATATCGTCGAGATCATGGGCCTCGCCGTCTGCTACCGCGACGGCAATGTCGCCAAATACGGCCTGGAGAACGCGCTGCTCCCGGTCGACACGATCATGCTCGAGGTCGTCGCGCCCTTCAAGAACGGCACCACGGCCGGTCGCTTCATCGAGAAGACCGGTGGCCGCGGCGGCTATATGGCGATCTTCTGCTGCAATGATCCGGACGAGCGCGGCCGCAATGCCAACGCGCTTGGCGTGCGCACCGCCAATGTCATCGATCACGCGCCCTATCACGGCGTCCAGCTCCACCCCCGCGACTGCCGCGCCGCCTTCATCGAGTTCAATCACACCGAAGGCAGCGACGATATTCTGGGGCCGTATCCGCCGGCCGGGCCGGACTGGCAGAAGTTCGTCCGCAAGGACGTGACGCAGGCGCTGACGGCGGTAGAAATGCAGAGTCCGGATCCGCAGGGGCTGGCGCAGCATTGGGGGAAGATTATCGGCGTCGCGGCTGACGGCTCTGAATTGAAGCTGCCCAACACGACTTTCCGCTTCGTGAAGGGTGCGAGCGAAATCATGAGTGTGCTGGAGTTTCGGGTGGTTGATGCCGCGCACGTGCTGCATGTGGCGAGGTCGAAGGGGCTTGCCGTGGCGGGGAACGAGTTTCTGCTGGGCGGCGTGACGTTCAGGGTGAGTTGATTCCCTCGTAGTGATCCGTCACCCTGAGGTGCTCGCCTCTTCGGCGAGCCTAGAAGGGCGGCGGCCACCGGCGAGGCCGCTCATCCTTTGTCGAAGCGTCAGAGTGACACGGCGAAACGCCGCCGCGCTCACCTTCCCTTAAAATTCGCCACGCGCCGCTCTTCGGTCGCCTTCACGCCTTCCTTGAAATCTTCCGTCGCGCGCAGGCGGGTCTGCTCGGCGAGCTCGTGATTGGTCGCGGCCATGACGCGATCGGCCAATCCGGCGCGCATCGTGGCGCGGGTGGAGACGAGGCCGAGCGGGGAGCATTCGGCGATCTCGCCGGCGAGCTTCATCGCCTCCGCCTTCACCTGATCCTGCGGCACCAGCACATTGGCGAGGCCCCATTTGACCGCTTCTTCGCCGGTGACGCGGCGGCTGGTGTAGAACATCAGCTCGGCGTTGTTCTTGCCGATCAGCTCGGGCAGTGTCGTCGTCAGGCCGAAGCCGGGATGGAAGCCGAGCTTGGTGAAGTTCGCCGAGAAGCGGGCTTCGGGGCAGGTGACGCGGAAATCCGCCGACACTGCAAGGCCCAGGCCGCCGCCGATGGCCGCGCCCTGCACGGCGGCGACGATCGGCTTCTTGGCGCGGAAGATGCGCACGGCCTGGATGTAGAGATGGTTGATCGGCCCGAGATTGTCGGCCGGATCGCCCTTCTTCTCGGCCTCGCGCGCCTCCTGCGCCTGCCGCGCCGGATCGCCGAAATTGGCGCCGGCGCAGAACGCCTTGCCCTGTGCTGCGAGCACGGAGCTGCGGATCTCGATGTCGCGATCGAACTCGTCGAGCGCATCCGCGATCTGGTTGATCAGCGAGATGTCGAAGAAGTTGAGCGGCGGCCTGCGGATCTCGATGGTGCCGACGTGCCCAACTTTCTCGACGCCGATATCTTTGTAGGTGCTCATGATGTCCTCGAAAAGTTAGCGCAAGCCCAATCCGCGGGCGATGATGCCGCGCAGCACTTCGGTGGTGCCGCCCTGGATGGTGAGTTTCGGTGCGGTCTTGATCGCGAAGTCGAGCTGCCGCTCCAGCGTCTCGCGATTGGTCGCGGTCTCCTCGACGAAGGCCGCGAGATCGCGCACGCGATGCGGAAGCTGCTGCTCCCAGACCGTGCCGATGTCCTTGACGATGGACGCCTCCACCACCGGCTCCTTGCCGGCGTGCAGCATGCCGGCGACCGAGACCGACATGCGCCGCATGGTGTGGAGCTGCGCGACGAGGCGGCCGATGCCTTCGGCGCTGCGCGTATCCGGATTGGGACCGACCGCGCGGACCAGCTCGGTCAGCACGTAATAGGTCTCGAGGAAGCGCTCGGGACCGGAACGCTCATAGGCGAGCTCTGACGTCGCCTGCTTCCAGGCGCCGTCGACTTCGCCGAGCACGTGATCCTCTGGCACGAAGAAGTCGGTGAAGACGACCTCGTTGAACTCGTACTGGCCGGTGATCTGGCCGATCGGGTTCACCTTGATGCCCGGCTGCTTCATCTTGACCAGGAATTGCGTCAGGCCATGACGGCGGTTTTCCCTGGTCGGCGGCGAGGTCCGGAAGATCGCGATCATGTAGTCGGCGATATGCGCCGACGAGGTCCAGATCTTGGTGCCGTTGATGAGATAGCCGCCCTCGGTCTTGGTCGCGCGCGTCTTCGCGGCGAACAGGTCCGAGCCGGAGTTCGGCTCGCTCATGCCGATCGCAAAGCAGATCTCGCCGCGGCAGATGCGCGGCAGGATGTCCATCTTGATGTTTTCAGGCGCGTATTTGAGCAGCACCGGCCCGCTCTGGCGGTCGGCGACGAAGAAACGCCGCGTCGGCGCGTTGGCGACGCGCATCTCCTCGGTCACCACGTAGCGCTCGAGGAAGGAGCGCTCCTGGCCGCCATACTTTTTCGGCCAGGTCATCCCCAGCCAGCCCTTGGCGCCGACCCGGCGGGAGAATTCCGGCGCGTCGGTGTCCTCGCGGTTGGGCTTGTGCGGATCGAAGGTGCCCGCGGCGATTTCCTCGGCGAGGAAGGCGCGCACTTCCTTGCGCAGTTGCTCGCACTTCTCAGGCAGGCGGATCGGATCGAAACGAAGAGCAGCGGTCATGTGTTTCGTCTCCCGATCAACGCGAAGCCACGAGCGGCCACAATTCGTCGGCGCCGCGCCTGGCGACGAGCTTGCCGAGCTCGACGGCCCAGTGGCTTTCAGAGCCAAAGTCGTCGCGCCAGGCCAGCGCCCGCAGCGAATAGCGATGCAGGATATGCTCGATGGTGAACCCGATCGCACCATGGACCTGATGCGCAATGCCGCCGCCTTTTTCTGCGGCTTCAGCGCAGCGGATCTTTGCCGAGGCGGCTTCGAGGTAGACCTCATCATTGAATGACGTGGCGTTCGCGATGGCATCGGCGGCCGAGGTTGCAGCCGCGAGTGCCGCTGCGGATTCGCCGGCGAGGCGTGCGAGATTGTGCTGCACGGCTTGGAATTTCGAAATCTTCTTCTCGAAGGCGACGCGCTCATTGGAGTAGCGCACGGAGATGTCGAGCATGGATTCCAGCGCACCCGCGATCTGGAGGCTGCGCGCGACGCCGCCCATCAGCATCAGATTGGTCTGGTCAACGCCCTTCGGTGCGGCCTTGAGGGTGACAGGCTGAACCTCGGCGAGCGTGACGGTATCGCTGTGGTCGTAGCCGACATTAAGCCCGGATTCGATCCGGCTCTTGCTTGCATCGACCAGCGCAATCGAGACGCCATCCTTGCCATGCGCCAGCACTGCGAAATGTTGAGCCGCTTTCGCAAACGGCACGCCGCGGCAGCGGCCCGAGAGCGCGCCGTCGGCATCGAGCGTGATGCGATCCCTCGGGCTTGCCGGCAGCACGGTCATCTCACCTTCGGGCGAGGCGATCTTCGCCTGCGCGAGCAACCAGCCTGCGAGCATTGTTTCGGCCAGGGGAACCGCGACCGCGAAACGGCCTGCGGCGTTCAGCAAGGCAAAACCGTCGGCAAGGCTTGCGCCGGGGCCGCCGAGATCGTCGGGCACCCAGGACAAAGGCAAACCGGCTTCGCTCAGCGCCTGCCACAGCGGTGCCTGCCACGAATCCTTCTTGTCGTTGTTGATGGTTTGCGGATCGGCGAGATCGGCGAAGATCTTCTCCGCGGTCTCGACGACGATATTGTCACTCTCCGCCACAGCGTTCCCCGTGTTTTACCATTGGCGCGTCCTGCCCGGTGGGTGTGGCGCGCGGTCTCTTCTTGCGCCCGATGATCCGAAAAAGCCATGGCCCTGACAAGCGTTGATCGCAGGCCCATCTGCGACTCCGGCATGGGGCGAGACCCGGTCTGGACTAATTCCGCTTAGCGGAGTTTGCTCGATTTGCAGGGCGCGGCAAACTCGCTAAACAAGGCGCCAGCAACTCGATAACGGGGAAGGAAATCCGGATGGCAAAAGACAGCTTGTGCGCAATCGTGACGGGGTCCGCATCCGGACTTGGTGCGGCGACCGCGGAAATTCTCGCGCGGAGCGGGGCGCGGCTCGTCATCAACTATTCGTCGAGTCAGAAGGAAGCCGAGGCCACGGCAGAGCTCTGCCGCAAGGCGGGCGCTGCGGAAGTGCTGGTCGCACAGGGTGACGTCTCGAAGGATGACGATTGCCGCAAGATCGTCGCGGCCGCGAGCGGCTGGGGCCGGCTCGACATTCTCGTCAACAATGCCGGCATCACCAAGCACGTCGTCCATGCCGATCTCGACGGATTGTCGGCTGAAGATTTCCAGCGCCTTTACGGCGTCAACACCATCGGCCCGTTCCAGATGGTGCGCGCGGCGCGCAGTCTGCTCGAGGCCGGGTCGAAGGCATCGGGGCGGGCGTCCGCTGTGGTCAACGTGTCCTCGGTCGCCGGCATCAGCGGCGTCGGTTCGTCGATCGCCTATGCCGCCAGCAAGGGCGCGCTCAACACCATGACGTTGTCGCTGTCGCGCGCGCTCGCGCCGCTGATCCGCGTCAACACGGTATGCCCCGGCTATATCGATACGCCGTGGTTCACCAAGGGCCGTGGCGAAGCCGGCGCCAAGCAGGTGCGCGACAGCGTGGTGGCGAAGGTGCCGCTCAAGGTCGCCTCATCCGCCGAGGACATCGCGCAACTGGTCTGCTTCCTGGCGATGCCGGCCTCCAGCAACATGACCGGCGAGGTCGTGCGCATGGATGCGGGGATGCATTTGATTACCTAACTCGTCATTGCGAGCGAAGCGAAGCAATCCAGAAATGTCTCCACGGAGACAGTCTGGATTGCTTCGTCGCAAGAGCTCCTCGCAATGACGACGTGGAGGCAGCGTGCCTCTATTCGGCGGGCTGCTTCGTCACCCCTTGATCACGCCGCTCGCCACCAACCGGTGCCAGATGAACAGCACCACCACGGCGCCGATCGTGGCCATGATGAATCCCGCGCCTTGATCGGGACCGTAATGGCCGATGGCCTGGCCGATGAAGGTCGCGAGAAACGCACCGACGATGCCGAGGATGGTGGTGAGGATGAAGCCGCTCGGGTTGTTCGGTCCCGGCGCCAGCCAGCGCGCGATGAGGCCGGCGATGAAACCGACGACGATGATCCACAAGATGCCGCCCATGCTCATGTCAGTGCTCCCCTCGGTTTGACTAAAATCAGACTCTGTCCGAGATCTCGTTTTCGGTCGGCAGCCGTCCGTCCGGCGTCAAATGGTCGATCACTTGCGGCAGATACTGGCTGAGGCCGGAGAGCAGCTCGTCGCGCGATAGCCCGCTCTGGGCCGACAGGCTCTGGATCTGGTCGGCGCCGAGTGCGTTGGCGAGATCGCCGGGGGCGATCGGCTTGTTCTCGCCCTTGCCGACCCAGGTGTTCGCGGTCTCGCCGTGGCCGCCCTGCTGGAGCTGGTTGAGGAGATCGCCGAGGCCGCCGCTCAGCACGCTGCCAGCCGCACCACCTGCGAGCAGGCCGCCGAGGCCGCCCTTGAGGACATCACCGAGGCCGCCACCGCCGCCAAGCGCGCCACCCAGACCTCCGCCCGCACCCGCATTCACCGGCGGCGGCACAGAGGTCGGCGCCGTCTGCGGCGCGGCGCCCGGCTGGCCTGCCGTCATATGCTTGAATGCTTTCCAGGCGAGCAGACCAAGGATCGCCATGGTCATCGGCGACATGCCGCCGCTGGACGAGGATTGCGAACTCGGCACGCTCGGGCCGCGCGGGCCGTTCTGCATGCCGTTGAGGACGTCGAGTAAACCCATGGCGTTCTCCTGCCGGTAACAAGCCCCTTCGAAAACATATGAGGCTCTCATGACGGTTACAAGGCGATTGCGCCGCAACCGGACGATGGGCAGCCGGCCTCCTCTCTGCTATCGAGGACGGGGCATTTTAGGAGCGGCGCCGAGTGAATACGGATCGACCGATCGTGGTGGCCGGCGCCGGCGCCATCGGCTGTTTTGTCGGAGGCCAGCTGGCGGCCGCCGACCGTCGGGTCGCACTGCTGGTGCGGCCGCGGGTGAAGACCGAGATCGAGCGGTTCGGCCTGCGGCTGACGGATTTCGGCGGCTCCGAGAAGAGGCTGGATGCGGGCCGGCTCGCGCTGTCGGAAGATCCCGCCATCTTCCGCAGCGCCGGCATCGTGCTGGTCACGGTCAAGAGCGCCGACACGGCCGATGTCGCGGACCAGATCGCGCAGCACGCGCCTCAGGATGCCGTCATCGTGTCGTTGCAGAACGGCGTCGGCAATGTCGCCGTGCTGCAAGAGCGGCTCGGCGCCCGGCGCGTGCTCGCCGGTATGGTCCCCTTCAATGTGGTCGCAATGGGTGAAGGACGTTTCCACCGTTCGACCTCCGGCGACATCACTGTCGGCGAAGATGCTGACAGCACGGCGGCGGCGCTCTCGGTGCCAGGGCTTAATTTGCGCGCAAGCCGCGACATCGCCGGCGTGCAATGGGGCAAGCTGATCATCAATCTGAACAACGCGCTGAGCGCGCTGTCTGACATGCCGCTCGCCGCGCAACTGGCGAACCGCGACTGGCGAAGACTGTTCGCCGACCAGATGGCGGAAGGTCTGGCCGCGCTAAGGGCCGCCGGCATCACGCCGGCCTCGGCAACGCCAATCCCGCCGAACTGGACGCCGACCTTGCTGAGATTGCCCGACATGATCTTCAACGCGATCCTGGGGCGGACGATGAAGATCGATCCCGAGGCGCGCTCCTCGATGTGGCAGGATCTGAAGCAGGGTCGCAAGACCGAGATCGACTATCTCCAGGGCGCGGTCATTGCGCTGGCCGAGCAGAACAATGTCAATGCGCCGCTGATGCGCCGCATTGTTGCGCTGATCAAGCAGGCGGAGACGGCCGGCAAAGGCCCGCCCGGGCTTTCGCCGCAGCAGATCCGCGGTGTGGCTTGAGCGCGAGGAGGAGCGGGATGGAACGCTGTTTGATGATCGGGCTGGCGCTGGCCGCGCTCTGCGGCACGTCGACGCTGGCACACGCCCGGCCGCCGACCGTCATGAATTCTCCCGGCTACGATGCGCGATTGCAGGAGAGCCGCAAGGCGTTGGGCAATTCGCAGGCGGTAACGACGCCATCGGATGCTCCGGCGACCAAGCCGAAGCGCAGCAAAAAGAAGCCCGCAAACTAATGGTGTCTTCGCTCAGCCCTTCTTCGCCGGCTTGCTCGGCGTTGGGCTGAACAGCTTCTTAAAATCGCTCAAGCTTTCCGACAGCCGCGGCCATTCGCAGGAGAACGAGCCCTTGGTACAGGGCGCGCTCTTCTGTCGCAACGCCTTCGGCCGTTCCACGGGCACGGGCACACGCTCGACCTCGGTTCGCAGTGCGACCTGCTGAAGCTGCTGCACCTGTTGTTCCTGCTGCTCGCGCTGCTGCCGTGCCGTGGCTTGGGCCGCTTCATTGCTGCGGCGCTGATTGGCGAGATAGGCGGTGTAGGATTCGTCGATCTTCTTCTGCTCTTCCGGCGTCGGGTTCGGCCCGGCGATGTCGAACGTGCGATCCTGGAGGAAGTCGTAATAGCTGTAGCCGCCCCCCGCCTTGCGCCGGCCGGCGAATTTTGCGTTGCAGTCTGCAAGCGCTGAGGTCTTTTCGGCTTTGGTCGCGGCTTTTTCGGCAGCGTCGGCGCATTCCTCGAAGTCGACAGGCGCGCGCTTCCACCATTGCGCGTGGGCATGCGACGACGTCAGCAGAAAAACTCCTGCTGCGGCAATGAGAAGCGGCGCCGCACGACGCGATGCAACTACGTCCGACATTCTACGAGGGCATTCCTTGCAAAACTCAACCCGAACTGAGTCGGGCCTGATTTTTGCTCCATTATCGCCGCCTTGTCACCCGTGGAACCCGGGAATTTCATGGCTGGGATGCTGACATTTTTTGCTTGACGTGGCTTGGGAGTCACAGCCGCGCGGCACAGGATGCGTTTAGAGTTTTACCGGTTCGAATGTGAGGGGAAATATTCGTCATGAGAGCGCTGATCTGTCTCGCCGCAATCGCGTTGGCGCTGGTTTGCGGCCGCGCACTCGCCGCAGAGGACGATGCCCCCAACAACAAGCCGGTGAAGGTCGTGGCCGATGCGCGGCTGCCGGTCGGCGGCCAGGGAACCTTGCCGCTCTATCTTTCCAGCGACTGGTCGATGCCGCTGCCGGCGATCTCGCGCGCGATCATCGTGCTGCACGGACGTCTGCGCAATGCCGACGAATATTACATCTCGGCCCACACCGCGCAGGTCGCAGCCGGTGACGACGGCAAGAGCGCGCTCATGATCGTGCCGCAGTTTCTGGCAGAGGTCGATATCGAAGCGCACAAGCTGCCCGCCGATACGCTGCGCTGGTCGCTGGTGGGATGGGAGGGCGGCGATGCCGCGCTTGGGCCGAATCCCGTCTCCTCCTTCGAGGCGCTCGACGCGATCCTGGCAAAACTCTCCGACCGGCGCGTCTTCCCGAACCTGAAACAGGTCGTGGTCGCCGGCCATTCCGGCGGCGGCCAGGTCGCGCAGCGCTACGCCATCGCCGGCAAGGGCGAGGCGATGCTGTCGCGTCAGCACATCGACATCCGCTATGTCGTCGCCAATCCCTCGTCTTATGCCTATTTCAGCAAAGAGCGGCCCGTGGCGGCGATTGCCGCGTCCTGCGCGGGCTACGACAATTGGAAATACGGCATGGACGGGCGGCCGCCTTATCTTGCGGACGTAACGCCGGCGGCGCTGGAGCAACGTTATGTCGAGCGCGACGTGATCTATCTGCTCGGCACGCTCGACACCAAGCCCGCGGCGGACAAGAGTTGCATGGGCGAGGCGCAGGGCCCAAGTCGCTACGCCCGCGGCCACGCCTATGCGGACGCGATGGCGAAACGCAATCAGGGCACGCCCAATCACCGGGTGTGGGACGTCGCCGGTGTCGGCCATGACGGCGACAAGATGTTGACCTCGAAATGCGGCCTTGCGGCACTGTTCGATAGTCCGGGCTGCGGCGCGGAGCGCTGATGCGAGCGCTTTGAAGGCTTGTGCCTTGAAGGCGTGCGCCTTGAAGGTCCAGCTACGGCTGTTACACTTCGTCCCGCGGGTGCCTCATTCGGAGGCGACGCCAAGAAGACGAAGTGGAAACGCCTGATGCTACTGCCCCTGTCCGATGTGCCGCGCTGGTATGCGCAACGCAAACCCGAAGGCACCATCGCCGTCCAGCATGGGCAGGATCAACTGACATGGGACCAGCTCGAGCGCGGCGCCAACCGGCGCGCGCGGGCCTTTGCAGCGAAGGGCGTCAAGCCCGGCGATTTCGTCGCGATCGGATTGCCCAACGGCAATGCGTTCTTCGAGACCACCTTTGCCGTGTGGAAATGCGGTGCGACGCCGACCTCGCTGTCGTGGCGGCTGCCGCGCGGTGAAGCTGCGGCCGTGCTCGAGATTTTGAAGCCCGCGCTGGTGGTCGGCGGCGAGGCCGACTGGAATGCGCAGAACCGGTTGCCGGCGGATTTCGTGCCGGAAGGATTTTCCGACGAGCAGATCGATCCGCCGGTGGCGCGCTACTGGAAGGCCATGACCAGCGGCGGCTCGACCGGCCGTCCCAAGGTGATCCTCGATCACCATCCCGCGGTCGTTGACACGGTCGCACCGCCGCCGCTCAACATGCCTTTCGGCGCCTCGCTGCTGAATCCGGGTCCGCTCTACCACAATGCACCGTTCATCGTGTCGCATTATGCGCTGTTCTACGGCGGCAAGCTCACCGGCCTCGTCAAGTTCGACGCCGAGGAGACGCTGCGGCAGATCGAGCGCGAGCGCGTGCAATGGGTCAATTTCGTGCCGACCATGATGCATCGGATCTGGGCGCTGCCGGAGAACGTCCGCAACGCTTACGACGTGTCGAGCCTGCAGACCGTGTTCCACATGGCGGCCCCGATGCCGCCCTGGCTGAAGGAGAACTGGATCGCATGGCTCGGGCCGGAGCGGGTTTGGGAGCTCTATGGCGGCACCGAGCGGCAGGGTTCCTGCATCATTACCGGCACGGAATGGCTGGCGCACAAGGGCTCGGTCGGCAAGATCGGCGAGACGGCGAAGCTCCGCGTCATCGGCGAGGACGGCAACGACGTTGGGCCCGGGGAGACCGGCGAGATCTACTTCCTCAACAATGACGGCAAGGACGCCACCTATCACTATCTCGGCGCCGAGCCGAAGCGTCGCGCCGACGGCTGGGAATCGCTCGGCGATATCGGCAGGCTGGATGCCGAAGGCTATCTCTATCTCGGCGACCGCCTCGCCGACATGGTGCTGCGCGGCGGCGCCAACATCTATCCCGCCGAGGTCGAGGCCGCGGTGTCCGAATGTCCCGGCGTGCGGTCCTGCGTGGTGGTGGGGTTGCCGGATCCGGAATTGGGCCAGCGTGTGCATGCCATCATCGAGCCGGAGGCGAACGCGGACGGTCAGGCGATTGCGGACGGCATGGCGGACTTCCTGAAAGACAGGCTCAGCCGCTACAAGCATCCCGAGAGTTTCGAGATCGTCAGCATGCCGCCGCGCGACGATTCCGGAAAAGTTCGCCGCACGTTGTTGCGCGACGAGCGCGCGGCATGGATGAAGGAGGGCCGTGCCTTCCGTATCATGCCTGCGAAGGCGCGGGCGCACGCCGAATAAGACATCACAGAAGGACTGATTTCCATGACGATCACCATCGCCGCAAACAGCGTGCCGAAGCCGCCGGCCGATATCATCGAGGGCTTCAGGAATGCGCCGACCTCGATCATCTCAGACAATCTCGGCCGGCTGCCGGGTGCGGTCGGGCTCAAACCCTATCATCGCAGCGGCAGGCTGATCGGTGCGGCCTTCACGGTGCGCACCCGGCCCGGCGACAATCTCACCATCCACCGCGCGCTTGAGCTGGTCGGTCCCGGCGATGTCATCGTGGTCGATGGCGGCGGCGACGAGACCCGGGCGCTGGTCGGCGAGATCATGAAAAACATCGCGCAGTGGCGCAAGGCGGAAGGCTACGTCATCGACGGCGCGATCCGCGATGTCGCAGCCTTCGCCGGCGACGACTTTCCCTGCTTCGCCCGCGCCGTGATCCATCGCGGCCCCTACAAGAATGGTCCCGGTGAGATCAACGTGCCTGTTACGATCGGCGGCAGCGTGATCTCGCCCGGCGACATCGTGGTCGGCGACGAGGACGGCGTGGTGTCGTTTCCCGCCGCGGGTGCGGCGGCGCTGCTGGAGGCGGTGCGTCTCCAGATCAAGCGCGAGGACGACACGCTGAAGGCTATCCGCGAGGGGCGTTACCAGGGATCTTACGGCAAGTCATGATCGAGGCGCCGCTCAGGCAAAGCAATGGTTGAGGCAATTGCAATCAGAGGCTGATTGTTGCTATTTGGGTAGTGATTTCGCGATCTTTGTTTTGGTCAAAGCGTTCTCATAATCCTTATGCTGAGGTTGCTTCGAGTGGTGAGGAATTGCGCTCTTATCCTGTCTGGCATTCTCTTCCTTTTGGTCTCTGCAAACGGCGAGGTTGGTCCGCTGGGGGGGCCGCGTTACGGCCGCGCGTCAACGCCATCTTTCAATGGTCATGAGGTCATCAGCAATCGTCCCGCGCAGCCGATAGTCACCGTCGCTTCGGACGACGGAGGCCGGCGAATGACGGAGGAGGCGTACGCAAAAGCAAATGGTCTCTCCCCGGACGTGGTCGGAAACCGTTTTGCGGCAAGTGGAGTCTTACGATGCCCTGGTGGAGCTAATAGTGCTCAAGTGACTGGAACGCGCGACGTGATCACGACGGCGGCTCACGCGTTTCGGGACCACTGCAAACCACATACCTCACCCGACAAGTGCATATTCGAGTATTATTTGGGAGAGGAGAGGCGGACCCGTTCCTTTGTCGGCGAGCTTATGGATGGGTACATGCGCTGATGGTGGGTCGAGAGCAGTTGTCGGCGACTGGGCAGTCGCAAAGCTCGAATTTCCCGCAGAGGTGACGCCTTACGAGATCTATGAACAACCCGAAATTCTGGTCGAGCTGGAGCGTGTCCTGGCGGTCGTCGGTTATGATATCGAAGCTACAGGAAAGAGGGACAGGTACGGGCCGTTCAACAAGACAATGCAGGAATGCCAAGTACGCGACGTAAGGGACTGGTCGATATTTGAAACGAACTGCGAGTTCACAGTTGGGGCCTCAGGTAGCGCCCTGTTTCGTCTGTTGGGCAGTCGGATGACCCTGTTCGGCGTTCTCAGTGGAGACTATCACGATGAGGAATATTGCCCACGAGGTAGCTGCGAGTTCAAGAGTCGGACATGGTCGAGCGTGTACGTGACCTTGAAAGGTGAGTTCAAGGACCGGCTCTTGGCCACCGTGCGCCTGTCTACAGCAAAATAGAGTGCAGAAGGGGAGATCGGCGTGAGCCAAAAAGAAGAATTCCACAATCTCGACAATGCTGCCGACGGGCTGTTTCGCGAGCTGGCGGCGGGAGTAACCACGCGCATCTTCTCCGGCGAGCAGGCCATGCTGTCGGTGGTGACGCTGGCGCCGCACGCGCAAGGTACGCTGCATCACCATCCCGAGGAGCAATGGGGCGTGTTGCTCGACGGCTCCGCGATCCGAGTCCAGGGCGGGGAGGAGATTGCCGTGAAGAAGGGCGACTTCTGGCGGACGCCCGGCAACGTGCCGCACACCATGCGCGCCGGCCCCGACGGCGCCCGCGTGCTAGACATCTTCAGTCCGCCACGGCCAGAATACAAAAAAGCAGGGTCGGGCTTCGGGACGACCTAGGCGCCAAAGAGCAAAAGCCAGGCGCACAACAAATAAAGGGAGGAAACGATGACGATCACACGACGGGCGCTGCTGGCAGCGCCCGCTATTCTCGCACTCACGCCAGCGTCGGCGCAGGCCGGCAAGATCACCCTCGTCGTGCCGTTTCCGCCGGGCGGATCGACGGATGCGATGGCGCGGCTGCTCCAGAGCAATCTGCAGACAAAACTCAACCGCATCGTCGTGGTCGAGAACAAGTCGGGCGCGGCGGGCGCGCTCGGCGCGGCGCAAGTCGCCAAGAGCCCGGCGGACGGCTCGTCGTTTCTCGTCACCTTCGATTCCCACGCGGTGATCCCGTCGATTCTCGACAAGCCACCGGTCGATGTCGAACGCGAGCTGGTGCCGGTGTTCCTGGTCGGCACCGCGCCTTACGTGATCGCCGCCGGCGCCGGTCGTCCCTACAAGAGTTTTGCCGACGTGGTCGCTGCCTGCAAGGCGACGCCCGGCGCGGTGAAATACGCCTCGGTCGGCATCGGCACGCTCGGCCATCTCGCGATGACTGTGCTCGGCAACAAGGCCGGTGTCGAGATCACCCACGTGCCCTATCGCGGCGGCGGCCCGGCCATGAACGACGTGCTCGGCGGCCATGTCGATCTCATCGCGGGATCGGCGGCGCTGGTCGCGGCCCAGCTCGGCACCAATCTGCTGCGTCCGATCCTGCAGCTCGGCCGCGAACGGCTGTCGGCGCTGCCGGACACGCCGACCGCGATCGAGGCCGGCTTTCCGGACTTCGAGACGCTCGCCTGGTGGGGCATCTTCGCGCCCGCAGGCACGCCGCCTGACATCGTCTCCGCCATGGCGACGGCTTCCAAGGAGATCCTGAGCGAGCCCGCGACCGCCGCCCAGCTCAAGGACACCCAGCAGATGACGCTGCTGCTCGAGGACGGGTCCGCATTCAAGAGCTTCTTCGACAAGCAGGTCGCCTATTGGGGCAAGGTGGTCAAGGACAACAATATCAAGGCCTGATGAGGCCGGCGGCTCTCCTATTCGCCAAGACGAGGGCTTCCGGTCCTGCCACTGCTTTGATATGTAAACCTCCAGGCAACCCGCCCTCACCGGCGGGTTCCGCGGTCCCGTAGCTCAGCCGGATAGAGCGGCGGTTTCCTAAACCGTAGGTCGCATGTTCGAGTCATGCCGGGATCGCCATTCGTCCCCATTCGCCCTCGCTCAGGTCAATATCCTGGGGATGCTCTATTCGATCCGTGCTTGCGTAGCCGGCGATGAAGCGGGAGGGGTCCTCGTGATCAAGTCGTTCGGAACGCCGGTGGCTCGTGATCGGCATCCTAACGTAATTTCATCCGGTAATTCCTATGGGGAGCGCACCGGTCGGCGCTTCGAATAGGCTCGTCGTGCGCGCTCCCGGTTGCCGCAGACCTCGCTGGAACACCAGGCTCGTGAATGGTTTGGACTCTCATCGACGAAAAACCAGCCGCAGCCCTGCGCTTGGCAACAACCCAATCGAGCTGCGTCCTTCGATGAAAGAAGTGCCGTCAGTGACCAGAGGACTGGCCATAGCGGCTCCTCAGGATCAGCGCCCCGCAAATCGTGAACGTATCCCGCTCCATCCCTAACCAGTCCCGGCTGCGCCGGCAACGCTGCGAGCAATCGGTTAAACGGCGCAAGGCGCACGGATTTTCCGCCACACAACGCATCCGCGGCCTCCCATATTTCGCCTCGCAAGGCGCGCGCTTCTCGCATGATGGCTTCTACTGCTGCTGGTTTTCGCGCGCCCAACACTCTCAGCCTTGCGACCGCTTTTGAAGCCAACGTACCGCGCGTATTGCTCCACGAAAGAAACGCTGCGTAGTCGGGAATCAATTCCTGTGGGGCATCGGAGGTGCGCCAGTCCATCGTATTGGCGAAGTCGAGGCAGACGCGACCTCCAAAGAACTGTGTCGCTGCACGTGCAGGATCCCTTGACATAACATACTCCACGCAATCTAATGGTTATGACCATGAGAATTGCAAATTCGTCCTCATCCAGTTGCACCACTGCTGCTTTCCGGCAGGGGTTTTTCGCGGCTCTTCCCTTTATTGCCAGTAATGGAATAGCAGGTATAGCCATGGGAGTTGCCTATCGAAGCCTGGAACTTGGCTTCGTGCCGGCTGTGCTGTTCAGTCTGGTCGTATACTCCGCCACGGCCCAGGCGGTAACACTGGGACTGTGGGCATTGCCGCCTCCAGTCGCTGCATTGATGTTTGCATGCGTAGCGACGAACGCCCGTTATCTGGTGATGGGAGCACAGCTCCGTCAGCTATTTCCGGATATTTCCCGGCGCGTAATGCTTCCGATCCTGTTCCTGCTCGCTGACGCATCGTGGCTAATGACGGTGGCCGAGGCTGAACGAGGACGACGCGATGCCGGCTATCTGCTCGGGTGCAGCTTGCCCATGGCTATCGGCTGGATCGGCGGCACAGCGCTTGGCTATGCGTTGCCGCTAAGGCCGCACGGACCGTTTGCGATTGCGGCCGCGTTCCTGCCATTCGCATTCGTCGCTGCCCTTCTACCCACGCAGTGGCGCGGCCGGAAGAGCCTGCTGCCGTGGACGGTGTCAGCGGCAGTAGGGATTGCCGTGGCCAGCAAGCTTGACCAGAGCTGGGCGATGTTGATCGGCGGTGGTGCAGGCATGTTCGTCAACCTGCTGTGTGGCGATGATGCTTGAGTGGCAGATTATCGCCGCGGTGTTCGCGGTCGGAGCAGCGAGTTACGCAATGCGCTCTGGAGGCTATCTTGCGGCAGGCGTTCTCCCGCAAACCGGCGTCTCGCCGAGGCTCTTGCGTTACGCGCCCGGCAACCTGTTTGTCGCGTTCGTTGCTGCAGGTATTGTCGAGGGCGGATGGCCAAGCCTCTTCAGCTGCCTCGGCGCCGTGACAACAATGCTAGTCACGAAGCGCGAGTGGGCAGCCTTGGGGGTTGGATTCTCCTTGGCTGCATTGATCGCGGCCCTGCGGTGATCGCAGGTTTGTACTGGAGAGCGGCGCCAACGTAAATGCCGCGATGGGTCGTGAAAACTGAGGCCGGGTAGGCTCTGCGCGACTCCAACGGTTAAACTTCGGAAAAAATGTCCCGGGCGGACTGAAGTTTCGGACTGGCGGCTTCGCGACGAGATTGAAGCCAGCTCTGTCGCGATGAGACGTAACGCTGTTTTCAAGCCGAGGAGAGGCAGGATGGCAAAGTCAGGCGAGAAACGAGGCAAGGCGGCAGCCAAGAAGACGACAAAGAAGACAGCGAAGAAACGCGCCAAAGCAGCGGCACCGACGCATGCGGTGCATAATGCCGTGTTCAGGAGTCTGGCGTCACGCAGCAACCAGCATAGCGCGGCGCCGGTCTGTTACCAGCAATTAGCCTCAGCGCATCGCGCATCCCACGCAAAAGTCGCGCAGGCTCAGGGCTGATGCCGCCGCGTGATCGCGACCTGGGCGGCCTGCGTGTAGAGGCTCGACACCAGTTCGAGATGGGAGCCCGTGGCCTCCGACTTTTCGGCCCAGCCGTCCAGCGCTTCCAGCATCGGCGGGAGCGTTGCGGCGCGCAAGGCCGCATAGGCTTCAGTGACGTCGTGGCCCCGCTCGGTCGCGCGGTAGCGCGTCTCCTTGCGCGACGACGAGCCCTCGGTCTCGATCAGGCCGGCCTTCACCAGCTTGCGGGTTGCGTATTGCAGATTGGGGACGTCGACGCGGTTGAGCAACTGGCCGATCTCCGAGAGCCGCTTCGGCTCGTCGCCCATGCGCACCACGTTGAGCACGGCGACGTCGTCGCCGGTCAGCGGCACATCGCAGACGGCGGCAAGGCACGCAGCCTTCCAGCGGTAATAGGCCTGCGCCAGCCGCTCCAGCCTGAACTCGAACTCTGAAAGGCGCCGCTCGGTCTCGGTGCGCGCCAGGTGCCATGAGCCTGTCCGTTCGGCGGCGGCCGGCCGCTGCTTGTCTCTCGCGGCCGTGCCTGTTCGTCGCGCGGCCGCCTTCTGCGTCTTCCTCAACATCGTCTCCTGATTCCCGCCCTCGCTCACGGCCTGGGCAGGCTGTGCTCAATCTATGCTATTTACAAGTTCGATTCTTACATTAAAAATTCAATTAAGAAAGCATGATGAAAAGGCAGCCGCCTTCGCCTCGTGCCGGACGCGTCAGACAGACGCGCCGAAATGGGAGAGGGCTCGAAGGGCTCAACGACGAGAGGGGACGATCACGATGGCCGGACAGTGGATCGACATCGCTGCCAAGGATGGCGGCACGTTCAAGGGGTATCTCGCGCTCCCCGCCTCGGGCTCCGGTCCCGGCATCCTGCTGTTGCAGGAGATTTTTGGCGTCAACAAATCGATGCGCGAGGTTGCCGACCATTATGCCGAGGAAGGCTATGTGGTGCTGGCGCCCGACCTGTTCTGGCGTATGGAGCCTGGCATCGAGCTCGGCTACACCGAGGCCGATTTCGGCAAGGCGATGGGCTATTACCAGCGCTTCGATGCCAATCAGTCGATCAAGGATGCCGCCGACGCGCTGAAGGTGCTGCGCGCGCGCCCCGAGTGCAAGGGCAAGGTCGGCGCGCTCGGCTTCTGTCTCGGCGGCAAGCTCGCTTATCTCGTCGCCGCGCGCACCGACGTCGACTGCGCCGTCAGCTATTACGGCGTCGGCATCGAGGCCGATCTCGGCGAGGCCGGCGACGTCAAATGTCCGGTGGTCTTCCATTTCGCCGAGCTCGACCGGTTTGCGCCGCCGGAGGCGCGTGCGCAGGTCGAGGCGGCGTTCAAGGGCCGGCCCGAGATCGAGTTCTATCTCTATCCCGGCTGCGACCACGCCTTCGCCGCACCGGAACGCGCCAGCTTCAACAAGCCCGCGACCCTTATGGCGCATACGCGCTCGATCGCGGCGTTTCGGAAGGCGCTGGGCCCGCACTACGATCTCTCGGCGCTGTGGGACAGGCACACCGAGCTCGAGTTCGCGACGCGTTCGGCCGAGCAGACCATGACGACCATGGTTGCCGAGCCCTATGTCAACCACATCCCGACCATGACCGGCGGCGTCGGCTATCGCGACCTGCTGCGGTTCTACAAGAACCACTTCATTCCGAAGACACCGCAGGACACCAAGCTGGTGCCGATCTCGCGCACCATCGGCTCCGACCGCATCGTCGACGAGATGCTGTTCTGCTTCACGCACGACATCGAGATCGACTGGATGCTGCCCGGCGTGCCGCCGACCGGTAAATATGTCGAGATCCCGCTGGTGGCGATCGTGCGCTTTCGCGGCGACAAGCTCTACAACGAGCACATCTATTGGGACCAAGCGTCCGTGCTGGTGCAGATCGGGCTCCTGGATCCGAAGAAGTTACCTGTCGCCGGCGTCGAGACCGCGAAGAAACTGGTCGATGAATCGCTGCCGTCCAACACGCTGATGGCGCGCTGGTCCGAGAGCGCCGGGAAATAACCAGGCCTGATCGATGGCGCCGCTCGCGGCGCCGTTTTCGCAACTGCTCGCAATCTCGCGCTCATCGTGTTGGGGGTCATGAACATGTCGTCGCTCTCTCGTCGCTCGCTTCTCCAGTTCGCCGGCGGCGCCGCCGCGCTGCCGCTCGTCTCTGGTCTTAACGGTGGTGCGCTCGCCGCTACGCCGGGCACGCTGACCATTGCCTACAATGTCAATTTGCCGTCGTTCGATCCGACCGTCGGCCTCTCGGCCGTCAACCCGACCATCCAGTCGATCTATCAGGCGGTGTTCGATCCCTTCATCGGCCAGGCGCCCGATCTGTCGTTCAAGCCGGGTATTCTGACGAAATGGGGCTGGAACGAGGATCGCAGCAAGATCACGCTGGACGTGCGGAAGGGCGCAACCTGGCATGACGGCTCGCCGGTGACGCCGGAAGATGTGGTGTGGTCGCTCACCCGCGCCGCGGATCCGAAGGGCGGCAATCCCATCCAGTTCGTCTGGTCCAAGGTCGGCAATTACAAGATCGACGGCAACACCATCACCGGTGACGTGCTGGAGTTCGAGCCGACGCTGTTCAAATGGATGGCGTTCCTCACGGGCTATATCCTGCCCAAGTCTTATTACGAGAAAGTCGGCGCGGAAGGGTTCGAGAAGGCGCCGATCGGATCGGGCCCCTACAAGGTCGACGCCTTCGAGCGCAACGCGTTCCTCAGGCTGAAGGCGCATTCCGGCTATTGGGGCCCCAAGCCCGCCTTCGAGACCGTGGTGTTCAAATTCATCACCGATTCCACCAGCCGCGTCGCGGAGATGGAATCCGGTGGCTCCGATCTCACTTTCGAGATTCCCTACGAGGAGTTCGACCGGTTGAAGGCCAAGCCGGGCCTTGCCGGCCAGACCAAGCCGGTCTCCGACATCGCGATGATCTTCCTCACCGATATCGATCCGATGCTCGACCGCAATGTGCGTCTCGCGGCAAATCACGCCATCGACAAGAAGTCGATCGTCGACCGGCTGCTCAAGGGTTACGGTGTGCCGATCGCGACGCTGGAGGCCCCGGGCTATGCGGCCTTCGATCCTTCGATCAAGGTCGCCTACGATCCGGAGCTTGCCAAGAGCCTGCTCGCCAAGAGTGGTTACTCGCCCGAGAAGCCGGTCAAGTTCACGATCCAGACCACGCGCGGCTTCAAGCCGAAAGACTACGAGATGATCCAGGCGATCGTCGGCATGTGGCGCAAGGTCGGCATCGATGCTACGATCGAGGTCTACGAGATCGCAAAGCATTTCGAGCTGCGTGCGCGCCACGCACTGGCTCCGGCCGCCTTCTACAATTGGGGCAATGCGATCGGCGATCCCTCGACCTCGACCGGCTTTGCGATGTTCGGGCCCTCGCCGCACTGCGCCTGGAAGGGCAAGGACCTCGTCGAGCGCATCGGGCCGCTGTGGGGCGAGAAGGACGAAGCCAAGCGCATCGCCGGTTATAAGGCGGTCGACAAATACATCGCCGAGGAAGGCGAGGTGATCCCGCTGTTCCAGTATGTGCAGCCGATCATCCACAAGAAGGGCCTCAAGGTCGTGTCGCAGTCCAACGGCATGATCCTTCCGCAGCTCGTCACGCCGGCTTAGGCCGCGGTTTCAGGGAAGGGCGACACCAGGATGCGATGGGGCGAGCTGATCAGGCGACTCGTCCTCGTGCCGCCCACGCTGTTCGGTGTGGCGGTGATCGTCTTCGTGCTCCTGCGCGTCGTGCCCGGCGATCCCATCGCCATGATGATCCCGCCCGGCGCCTCCGAGGCCGATATCGGCCGGCTGCGCGCGCTCTACGGCCTCGACCAGCCAATCCTCCAGCAATTTGCGACCTGGCTCGGCCAGGTCGCAAGCGGCGATTTCGGCCGCTCCATCAGCGTGCGGCAGCGCGTGCTCGAATTGTTGCTGGCGCGGCTGCCGGCCACGATCGAGCTTGCGCTGCTCGCAACGATGATTGCCGTTGTGCTCGGCGTGGTCGCAGCGCTCGCCGGTATTTTGCTGCGCGGCCGGCGCGCCGAATGGATCGTCGATGGCGGCATCGGCATGCTGCTCGCGATTCCGGATTTCCTCTGGGCGCTGATCCTGCTGCTGCTGTTCGGTGTGCTCATCCCGCTGCTGCCGATCTCCGGCCGGATCGATCCGGAGATCGACCTCAACCTGCGAAGCAATTTCTACCTGATCGAGAGCGTTCTAGCCGGCCGCTTCGACATCGCCTTCGCGCTCCTGCACCACATGATCCTGCCTGCGGTAGCGCTGGCGCTGCCGTTTGCGGCCCTGGTGGCGCGCTTGCTGAAGGCGTCGCTGGCGGAGGCGGAGGACCAGGATTATGCGCAAATCGCGCGCGCCCGCGGCTATTCGCGCCCGAACATCCTGCTGCATGAGGTGTTTCCCAACGCGTTGATCCCGACGGTCGCGCTCGGCGGCGTCCAGGTGACGCTGCTGCTCGGCGGCACCGTGCTGGTCGAGCGCATCTTCTCCTATGAAGGCATCGGCAACATGGCGATCGACGCGGTGATCAACCGCGACTTTCCGCTGATCCAGGGCCTGGTGCTGACCTTTGCGGTGCTGTTCATCGCGCTCAATCTCGTCGTCGATCTCGTGGTCACCATGCTGGATCCGAGGCTGCGCTATGGCTGACATCGCAGTCACCTCCATCGCCACGCCGCCGTCGCGTCTGCTTGCAGGTCTGAAGCGGGGCGGTCCGCGTCTCTGGCTCGGCGCAGCACTGGTCGCCCTGTTGGTGCTGGCTGCCATCTTTGCACCCCTGCTCGCGCCGCACGATCCGCTCGAGCAGGACCTGATGTCGGCACAATTGCCGCCGGCCTGGATGACCGGCGGCGAGCCCGCCTATCTTCTCGGCACCGACAGCCTCGGCCGCTGTGTGCTGTCGCGCCTGATCTATTCGGCGCGGACCGCGGTGATGGTCGCACTGATCGCGGCAACGCTCGCCGCGGCGATCGGCGTCGCGCTCGGTCTGCTTGCGGGGAGTTTTGGCGGCTGGGTCGACCAGTTCATCTCCCGGCTGATCGACGTCTGGATGGCGTTTCCGCCCGTGCTGCTGTCGATCGTGCTGGCCGCGGTGATCGGCGCCGGCCTCACCTCGGTGATCGCGGCGATCGTGGTGGTCGACTGGACGCGTTTCGCCCGCGTGATCCGCGCCGAGACCATGGTGCAGCTCACGCGCGATTATGCCGCCGCGGCGCGGGTGATCGGCTTGAGCCGGGTGAAGCTGCTGCGGCTGGAGATATTGCCCAATCTTGTTCCGCTGCTTGTGACGCTCCTCGCCGTCGAGATGGGCATTGCGATCCTGGTCGAGGTCATCCTGTCCTTTGTCGGCATCTCGGTGGCCGGCGATACGCCGACCTGGGGCAGCATGATCGCCGAGGGTCGCCAGATCGTCTATCAGGCGCCGTGGATCATGGCGCTTCCGATCGTCTGCATCATCACCAGCGTGATCGGCCTCAATCTCTTCGGTGACGGCCTGCGCCACGCGCTCGATCCGGTACAACGCTCATGACGGCGACGTTCACTGTCGAAGGGCTGAAGGTCGCGATCGGCGCCGCGAATGTGCTGCGCGGCGTCAGCCTCGAAGTGCAGCCCGGTGAGGTCCGCGGGCTGGTTGGTGAATCCGGCGCCGGCAAGTCCATGCTCGGCCGCGCCGTGCTCGGACTGTTGCCGGCGAACGCGGCCGTTACCGCAGGCCGCATCGCCTTCGAGGGCCGCGATCTCCTGGCCATGGCCGAGGCCGAGCGCCGCCGCCTGCTCGGTCGCCGCATCGCGCTGATCCCGCAGGACCCGATGACCTCGCTCAATCCGGTCAAACGCATCGGAGCGCAGATCGGCAATTTGCTGCGGCATCATCTCGACCTGTCGAAGCGCACGGCGCTGGCGCGCGCCGCCGAGCTTCTGACCGAGGTCGCGATCCGCGAGCCCGAACGGGTGCTCGCGCTCTATCCGCACGAAATCTCCGGCGGCATGCGCCAGCGCGTGCTGATCGCGATGGCTTTTGCCTGCGACCCCGCCCTCGTCATTGCCGACGAGCCGACCACGGCCCTCGACGTTACCGTGCAGCGTCAGGTGCTTCAGCTCGTCGAGCGGCTGCGCTTGCGCCATGGCAGCGCCGTGCTGTTCGTGACCCACGATCTCGGCGTGGTCGCAAAGATCTGCCGCAGCATGACCGTGCTGCATGCCGGCCGCGTGCTAGAGGAGGGCGAGACAGCCAACGTGCTGACGCGACCGCGCCATGCCTATACCCGCGCGCTGCTCGCCGCGACGCCGCGCGCCGACCGGCCGGCCGAAGCGCTACGCCCGGTGCCGCCAGCCCTGATCGAGCAATTGTGGTCGGAGGCGCACCGGCTCGATGACGTTGCAGCGGTGGACGCAGCATGAGCGACATCCTGCTCAGTACCGGCAATCTCGGCTTTGGCTATCCGCAGCGCAACGGTCTGTTCGGCAAGCCGACCTTGCGAGAGGTGATCAAGGGCGTCGATCTCGCCGTGCCGCGCGGCTCGGTGCTGGGTCTCGTCGGGGAATCCGGCTCCGGCAAGACCACGCTCGGCCGCCTGCTGGTGCGGCTGTTGAAGCCGACCTCCGGCGGCATCCAGTTCGACGGTGTCGAGATCGGCCAGCTCGATGAAGCTGCGCTGCGCCCCCTGCGGGCACGCATCCAGATGATTTTTCAGGATCCGCAATCCTCACTCAATCCGCGGCTGCGGCTCGGCACGACGCTGACGCGTCCGCTCGGCGTGCATGGGCGGCTGAAAGGCAAACGCGACCAGCGCGAGCGCGCGGCGGCGCTGCTCAATCTGGTCGGACTGCCGGGCGAATTCGCCGACCGCTATCCGCACGAATTGTCCGGCGGGCAGCGCCAGCGCGCCGGCATTGCGCGGGCGCTTGCGCTCGAGCCCGATTTCATCGTCGCCGACGAGATCGTGTCGGGCCTCGACGTTTCGACCCAGGCGCACATCCTGCTGCTGCTGAAGGAGCTGCGCGCGCGGCTCGGTCTCACCATGGTCTTCATCAGCCACGACCTCTCGGTGGTGCGCGTGCTCTGCGACGACGTCGCGATCCTGCATCATGGCGAGGTGGTTGAATTCGGCCCCGTCGCGCGGGTGTTCGGCGCGCCGCAGCATGCCTATACGCAGCAATTGCTTGCCGCCATCCCGTTGCCTGATGTCGAGCCGGGCTGGCTCGACGAAGCCGCGGTCGCTACTCCGCAACAGCAAGGATCAGCCGCATGACCGAGACAATCAAGGGTTCCGTCATCCTCGTCACCGGTGCCGCCGGTGCGATCGCGCAAGCACTTATCGCCGAGCTCAAGGCGCGCGGGGCGGCGAAAATCTACGCCGCTGCGCGCGATGCTTCCGCTCTCGCCGCCTCTGACGGCGTCGTGCCGGTCAAGATGGATGTCACAAGCGATGACGATGTCGCGAAGGCAGCAGGCGCTCTCGGCGACGTCACGCTGCTGATCAACAATGCCGGAATCAACCACAACACCGGCTTCATGGCCGCGCCCGATCTTGTGATCGCACGTGAGGAGATCGAGATCAATTATCTCGCGCCCCTGCGGGTGACGAAGGCCTTCGCACCGACGCTGATCAAGAACAAGGGGGCGGTGCTCAACATCCTCACCATCCTGGCGCGCGTCAACCTGCCGTTCATGGGATCCTATTGCGCCTCCAAGGCGGCGGGTCTCAGCCTGACGCAAGGCTTGCGCGGTGATCTCGGCCCGAAAGGCGTGCGTGTCGCCGCCGCGCTTCCCGGTGCGATCGACACCCGCATGACCGCGATGCTGACCATCCCGAAGATGACGACCGCGGATGCGGCAAAGGAAATCCTCGACGGTTTCGAGGCCGGCGAGGAGGAAATCTATGTCGGCGAGATGGCGCGTGGCCTTGCGCAGGGCCTCGCTCACGATCCCAAGGGTGTCGAGCGCCAGTTGGCGTCGCCGGGCTGAGTTTCAAATCGGATGTTGTGTTGCTGCGAACCAAAAGGAAGCGATCATGATCCCGTTGCGAGTACTGCTTGCCTCCGCCGCGCTGTCGCTCGGCGCCTCGATCCTGCCGGCTTCGGCGGATTCCATTCCCGGCCTGCGCGGCCACGATCACACCGGCATCACCGTGCCGGACGTGAAGGCGGCGACCGCCTTCTTCACCGACGTGCTCGGCTGCTCGCATGCGATGTCGTTTGGACCGTTCATGGACGACAAGGGCACGTTCATGCAGGACGTCGTCAATGTGAACCCGCGCGCCGTCATTGACGAGATCAGCATGGTCCGCTGCGGCTATGGCTCCAACATCGAGCTGTTCCAGTATCAGTCGCCCGACCAGGCCAAGACGCTGCCGAAGAACAGCGACATCGGCGGCCATCACATCGCGCTCTATGTCGACGACATCACAAAGGCCGCCGAGTATCTGCGGTCGAAGAACGTCAAGACCATGCAGGGCCCGATCCCGGTGAACGAAGGGCCGGCGGCCGGCCAATCCATTCTCTACTTCCTGACGCCGTGGGGAATGCAGATGGAGCTGATCAGCTATCCCAAGGGCATGGCCTATGAGAAGAGCGCCAAGACCGTGCTGTGGTCGACGACCGAGCCGACGAAGTGACGCTCGTCATAGACGAATTCGCGACTCGGATTTTTCAGCCGCCGAGCGGATCCTGACGGTCTGCTCGGCCGCGCAAATTCGGTTCCCGTCAAGTCCCCAATAAAAAAAGATTGGCACTGCTCCGCGCGACGTCGTGCTTGCGGAGCAAGGGCCGTATTCACATCTCCGCTCCCGCAATTCTGGGGTGTGGCCTTGGTTAACACGGCCGCCCAGTTGCGAATTGTGGAGAAGAGCTATGGACCTCAATGGTTTCAATGGCGCCTGGCTGATCCAGCCGGCGCTTTGGGCCGCGGCGGCGATCGCGCTCGTGATCCTGCCGCGCGCTTCGAAAATCTTTCGTTACATTCCGAACAATCAGGTTGGCATCGTCGAGAAGCTGTGGTCGACGAGCGGATCGATCGAGGGCGGATTCATCGCGCTGAACGGTGAAGCCGGTTACGAGCCGGACGTGCTGCGCGGCGGCCTGCACGTGTTCTTTCCGTTCATGTACCGGATCCACAAATCGGATCTCGTCACGGTCGGACAGGGCAAGATCGCCTATGTGTTCGCGCGGGACGGCGCGCCGCTCCTGCCATCGCAGGTGCTCGGTGCCAACGACACCGAGGACAGGGCGGATTTCCAGGACGTGCGGCGCTTCCTGCTCGGCGGTGGCCAGAAGGGGCCGCAGCGCAAGATCCTGCGCGAAGGCACCTATGCGATCAACACGACGCAGTTCGCGATCATCACCGACGAACGCGTCTACGGCCATGCCCTCAGCGGGCAGGAGCGCAGCGTGCTCGACGCCATGCAGCTGACGATCGCCGAGCGCTGGGGCTTTACGCCCGTCGTGCTCGCGGCCGATCACGATCTGGTCGGCGTCGTCACCGTGCATGACGGTCCGTCGCTGCCGTCAGGCGAGATCATCGCGCCCGAGGTCGGCACTGACCTCCGCGACGACGAGATCTTTCACAACAATTTCCAGGAGCCCGAGAAGTTCTTGGCGGCCGGCGGTTACCGCGGCCGGCAATTGCAGGTCATCGTCGAGGGCACCTGGTACATCAACCGCCTGTTCGCGACCGTCGAGGCGGTGCCGAAGACGGTAATCCCGGTCGGCAATGTCGGCGTCGTCATCTTCTATACCGGCCCGCATAGCGACGACGTGTCGGGTGAGCAATATCGCCACGGCGAGCTGGTTCTCAACGGCGGCCGCGGCGTCTGGAAGGATCCGCTGCTGCCCGGCAAATACGCCTTCAACACCTATGCCGGCAAGATCGAGATCATCCCGACCGTCAACTTCATCCTGAAATGGGTGCGCGGTGAGGTCGGCGCGATGAAGCTCGATGAGAACCTGTCGGAGATCTCGCTGATCACCCGCGATGCGTTCGAGCCGACGCTGCCGCTCTCGGTGGTCATGCATATCGACTACAAGAAGGCGCCGATGATCATCCAGCGTTTCGGCGATGTGAAGAAGCTCGTCGAGCAGACGCTCGACCCGATGGTGAGCGCGTTCTTCAAGAACATCGCGCAGAAAATGACCCTGATCGAGCTGCTGCAGAACAGGGCACAGATCCAGGAGGAATCGGCAGCGCAAATGAAGGCAAAGTTCGAGAGCTATTCGCTCGACCTCCAGGAAGTCCTGATCGGCACGCCGCGGGCCGCGGCCGGCGACCACACCATCGAGAACATCCTGATCCAGCTCCGTTCTCGCCAGATCGCGCGCGAGCAGATCGAGACCTACCAGGAGCAGGAGAAGGCCGCCGTGCAGGAGCGCGCGCTCAACGAGGCCAAGGCGACGGCTGCGGCGCAGACGGCGCTGACGCAGTCGCTCATCCAGATCAAGGTGAACGAGAACGAGGGCGCCGCGGCGTTCGCTCGCGCGCAGAAGGATGCGGAGACCCGAAAAGTGACGGCGGCCGCGGTCGGCGAGCAGTCACGGCTCGAGGGCCAGGGTGAGGCCGATCGTGTGCTGGCGGTCGGTACTGCCAACGCTCAGTCGACGAAACTCTCGGTCGATGCATACGGCGGCCCGGAGTTCAGGCTGGCCGAGCAGAACTTTGCGAAGTTCGCGGAAGCCCTGACCAAGATCAACCAGCCCTTGGTGCCGCAATTCCTGATGTCCGGCGCGCAGGGGCAGGAAAGCAACAATGCGGGCCTGATCCCGACCGCGATGCTGAGCTCGATGTTCGGCCGCATGATGCCCGATGCGCTCGAGCGGCTGAAAGAGGAGGCGCCACGCGCGGATCGCAGGACGAACGGGCACTAAGCGAGTTGATTTGCGTCGCTGGTGTGAAAATTGCTAACAGAGGCGACCGGGCTGGAAGTATCCCTTCCAGCCCGGTCCATGTTTGCCTGATCCGGAGATGATGATGCCTTTCGATTTGATCCTGCGCGGCGGACGGGTCGTTGACCCCTCGCAGAAGCTCGACGCTGTGACCGATGTTGCCTTTGCCGGCGGCAAGGTGGCGGCGGTGGGCAGTGGGCTCAAGGCGGATCCGTCGACCCAAGTGCGCGACGTCTCGCAGTTCATCGTGACGCCGGGGCTGATTGATCTTCACACCCACGTCTATTGGGGCGGCACCTCGCTCGGCATCGATGCCGAGGAATTCTGCCGCGCCTCCGGCGTCACCACCTCGGTCGACACCGGCAGCGCCGGCCCCGGCAATTTCGCGGGCTTCCGCAAGCATGTGATCGAACCGAGCCAGGTCCGCATCCTCGCCTATCTCCACGTCTCCCATGCCGGCATTTTCGGCTTCTCGCACCGGATCATGGTCGGCGAGAGCGAGGAGTTGCGGCTGATGAATCCGATCGAAGCGGCCAAGGTCGCGGATGCCAATCGCGACCTCATCGTCGGCATCAAGGTGCGCGTCGGGCTGCACTCCTCGGGCACCTCGGGCGCAGTGCCGCTCGATATCGCGCTCCAGGTCGCCGACGAGGTCGGCATGCCCCTGATGGCGCATATCGATCATCCGCCCCCGACCTATGAAGAGGTGCTGGCCCGCCTGCGTCCCGACGACGTGCTGACCCATGCATTCCGCCCGTTCCCGAACACGCCCGCGACCGCGCAGGGCACGGTGAAGAAGGCGGTGCTGGATGCGCGCGAGCGCGGCGTGCTGTTCGATATCGGCCACGGCAAGGGCTCGTTCGCGTTCAAGACCGCGCGCGCGATGCTCGCCAACGGCTTCTATCCGGACACCATCTCATCCGACATCCATCAGCTCTGCATCGACGGCCCGGCCTTCGACCAGGTGACGACCATGTCGAAATTCCTCTGCATGGGCATGTCGCTGTCGGACGTGATCGCGGCCTCGACCGAGAACGCCGCGATGGCGCTGCGGCGGCCCGAGCTCGGCAGCCTCAAGCCGGGCAGCGTCGGCGACGCCACACTGATCTCGGTGAAGCAAGGCCAGTTCGACTATGAGGACGTCGTCGGCGAGCACCTGATCGGCGATCGCAAGATCGTCTCCGAAGGCGTCGTCATCGGCGGCCGCTGGTGGCATCCGAATTAGGGCTTTGCCTCTCGCCGCTTGTGGGGAGAGGTCGGAAGCCTATTCGTTCTTGTCCACATTCCAGAACATCGGCGTCGCCGGGCCGTCGATCACGCCGGTGAGCGATTTGCGCCATGCACTCGGCGCCTGGAACTGGCCGAGCGGGACGTAGATCACCTGATCGTAGGCTTCTTTCTGCACGTCGAAGGCGATCTTCTTCCGCTCTTCCGGTGAGGCGGCGCGGGCAAAGGCGTCGCGCAGCTCTTCGAGCTTGGGGTCCTCGGACCAGCCGAACCAGCCGCCCTCCTTGCCCTTGCCGACCATCGCGCCATTGACGAGCGGGTTCATCGAATCGGCGGCGCCCTGGTATGTGAAGAACATGTTCCAGCCGCCTTCCTTCGGCGGCTTCTGGTTGGTGCGGCGGGTGACCACGGTCTGCCAGTCCATCGCCTGAAGATCGACCTTGAAGCCGGCCTCGCGCAGGAGCTGTGCGACCACGATCGGCTGCGCTTTCAGCAGGATCTGGTCGCCTGGCGCGAGGATCACCACGGGTGTGCCGTCGTAACCGGCCTCGGCCAGCGCCTTCTTGGCGTCCGCCATGCCGTTGCCCTTGATCAGGGTCTCGCCGCCGGCGTCGCTGGCCAGCGGCGTATCGCAGATGAAGAATGCGCCGCAGAGCTTGTAGTATTTGGGATTGCCGATCTGGGCGTCGAGCACGTCCTTCTGGTTGATCGCGAGCAGCGCGGCGCGGCGAATCTTCACATTGTCGAATGGCGGATGCAGGAAGTTCATCCGGCCGAACGATTGGAAGCCGAACTTGTTCAGGATGGTCACGTTGACATCCGGATTGGACTCGAGCGCGGGCAGCATGTCGAACGGCGGCGTTTCGACGAAATCGACATCACCCGATTGCAGCGCGTTGAGCGCGGTCTGCGCGTCCGGCATTGTCAGCCACTCGACACGGTCGACCTTGACCACCTTGCCGCCCGATGTCCATTCGGCCGGCTCCTTGCGCGGCACATAGTCGGTGTTTTTCTCATAAACGGCTTTCACGCCGGGCTGGAATTCGCCCGCCACGAATTTGAACGGGCCGGAGCCGATCTGCTCGGGAATCTGCTTGGTGATCGGGGTCTCCGCAAGCCGCTTGGGCATCATGAAGGCGCAGATCGACGATGGCTTGGCGATCGTCTCCAGGACCAGGCCATAGGGCTCCTTCAGCTTGAGGACGATCGTCTTGGCGTCCGCGGCTTCGATGCCGGCCGTGAAATCCATCAGCTTGCGCGCCATGCCGTCGACGCTGGTGCCCCAGCGCTTCAGCGAGGCGACGCAATCCTCCGCCGTCACCGGCGCGCCGTCATGCCACTTCAGGCCGTCGCGCAGGGTGAAGGTGTAGGTCAGCCTGTCCGCGGACACCGTCCAGTCGGCCATCTGCGGCTGCACCTTGAAGCTGGAATCGATGCCGAGCAGCGTATCGTAGACCATATAGCCATGGTCGCGGGTGATGATGGCCGTCGTGAAGCCGGGGTCGGTGACGCGAAGGTCCGACTGCATCACCGCAGTCAGGGTCTTCTTTCCGGTCGCAGCCGATGCAGCCGACGTCCAGGCAGCGGTAAGTGCCGATGGTACAACAGCCGCAAGCTGAAGCAGTTTCCGTCGCGAGACGTGAACCATTCGCAATTCTCCCGATGCAAGCGAGACCAGACGGCGGCTGCCGATGGCGGGCAGCGTATGGTTTGCCGCCGTACCTTGCAATGACGGTTGTCGCGCAAATCCGACTTCGTTTGCGGTCGAGCAGGGGCAATCGGAACCGCTGGCGCGACGGCAGGCTGCCTCGGTCTAGGCTTGCTCGCGATAGAATTGCAGCAGGCGTGCGCCTGCCGGCGAGAGCCATTCGGCCGCGCCGGTGATGTAGCCCTCGACGCGGTTGCTCGCTCCGACCAGATAGGTGATGGGCATGCCGATGAGCGTGAAGACCGAGGTAGATGCTTCCGCCGCCGCGTCATGCGCATCGACGTAGCAGGCGAGGTTCTGTACGGCGAGACCGCCGAGGAACGCGCGGATTTTTCGCAGGTCCTTGGTGTCGGTGCAGATTGCGACGACATCCAGTTGGTTGCGTTGCGATCCGGCGAGGCTTGCGAGCACGGGCAGATCGAGCCGGCAGGCCGCGCACCACGTCGCCCAGAAATTGACGAGCGTGATGCGTCCCGGCTTCGCCGTCACCACAGCGTCCTTTCCATGCAGGTCCTGAAGCCGCAGTTGCGGCATCGCGGCGCGGGGCCGCACCAGCGTGAACTGGCTGCGGCCGGTCTCGAACACCGGCGGCCAGGCGGGATCGCCGCCCTGCGCGCGGCTCGCACGCGGGGAAACAAGAAGCGCCGGCGCGGCGATCAGGAGCGATCGCCGGGTCAGTGCTGCGGCGGCCTCGCGAGCTGTCTTACGCATGGATATAGGCAAAACCCTTGAGTTGCAGGTCGACGACGCGTCCGATGCCGAAGGGGACGAGGCTCGCGCCCGATATCAGCGGAATCGAGACCTGCTCCTTGGCTTCCGCGATCGCCTTCGACGATGCGCACATGCTGTAGGTAAGATTGGGCAGCGACTGCCGCAGCGTCGCCAGTGGCTCGATCAGCGGCGTCCTGTCGGCGCGAAACACGTCGATGCCCTTGCCATTGGCGACGACCTCGATCAGCAACCGTGCGCCTCTGTCGGCAAAATGCTTTGCGAGGTTGGCGGAGTAGCTGATCGCATGTCCCATCACGTAAGGCTCGTTGCTGTCGATCAGGATCACGACGCCGTCAGCGAGACGATCCTCCTTGGCCGCGGCTGAGCCGCCGGCCGCGAGAATCGATGCGCCGGCGAGCAGGCCCCTGCGGGACCATCCATTGGCAGAGATCATGGCGGCGCTGTCCCGCCGGTCAGAATTGCCGCGGCGCGATCGGCGCCTTGCGGCCGCGTCCCCACAGCACGAACACGGCGAGTGCCAGCAGAACCAGATTGAGCGGCGTGACCGCGGCCTCGCCGCGCGAGACGTGGAACGTGATCGCAAACATCTGCAATACCGTGCAGCCGAGCGCAGCCAGCACCGTCAGCCGCGGCAGGATCCGTGTCAGGGCCGGCAGCAGGATGCCGATGCCGCCGGCGATGTCGATCAGGCCGATGATGCGGACGAAGGCTTCGGAGTGCTCGCCGGTCCAGGGCATCATCGCGGCCAGCTGCGGAATGGGCGTGAGCAGCTTGACCAGCCCCGCGGCGGCGAAGACGAAGAAGATGGCGCCTTGCGCGACCCACAGCCCGACGCGAAGGGGGCGGCCGGGCGTGGCGGTCTCAATGGCAGTGGTGGACATGGTGGTCTCCGAACATTTGAGGTTGCCACCATTTGATGGTTTCTCCATTTTTGATCATTATGTCTTCCGGGATGTGTTCATTTCCCCTATGTTGATGATCTCATGGATTCCCTGGTCAGCATGCGGGTGTTTTGCCTGGTCGCGGAGCTGAAGAGCTTTGCGGCCGCAGCCGAGCGCCTGCGCATCTCGCCCGCCATGGCGAGCAAGCACGTGATGCAGCTCGAGAAGCGGCTGGGCACGCGGCTCCTCAACCGGACCAGCCGGCGCGTCAGCCTGAGCGAGAGCGGTACGCTCTATTTCGAGCAGACGCGGCAGATGCTGGACTCGCTCGACGAGGTCGAAGCCGCCGTCAGCAAGGCGACAGTCGTTCCCCGCGGCACGCTGCGGCTGACGGCGCCGGTGTGGATGGCGAACACGATGTTCGCGAAGGTCCTGGCGGACTACCAAATCCGCTATCCGGACGTGCGGCTCGACATCGATCTTAGCGGTCGGCTGGTCAATCTGGTCGAAGAAGGGTTCGATCTCGCCTTGCGTGCGACGGCGGCGCCGGATGAAACCTTGATCGCACGCCCGATCACAACGGTCCCATTCCTCATGGTCGCCGCGCCCGCCTATCTCGATCGTGTCGGCCGAGCAAAGAGGCTGGCCGACCTCGCGGGGCAGTCCATGCTGCACTATGCGCTTTACCCAGGTGAGAACCTCTCGCTCAAACGGGACGGCGGCGTCGAAACGGTCAAATTGAATCCGGTCTTGCGCAGCGGCAACGAAACGCTGCTCCACATGGCTGCGCTGGAAGGCATGGGCCTTGCTTTTCTGCCGAAATGGCTGGTCGCCGATGACGTCGCCGCCGGACGTCTCGAGCAAGTCCTAGCCCAAGAGGCCATCTTCGAAGGCCGGCTGTTCGCAGTCTACCCCAGCCGCAAATATCTCTCTGCGAAGGTGAGAACCTTCATCGACTTCGTCGCGGCCGACAAGCGGATGAGATAGTTACAGCGACCGCGCGATCAACAGCGCGGGATGCGCAGGTCAGTCGCGCCCCGCCTCCATGATCGCCTTGGCGAGGCGGGCCGGATCAGAGAAGCACAGCTCGTGGCTTCCCGGCACCTGCACCAGGCGGAACAGGCCGAGCTTCTCCGACAGCCGCGGATGCCAGGAGTAGCTGTGCGGCAGCGCGGTGTCTTCCGTGCAGTTGATGTAGGATTTTGGCAGCTGCATCTCGGCTGGATTGGCCTTGAGCGCGATCTTGTCGGTGAAGGTCGCCAGTGGATGTGGATTGAGGATGTCATAAGCGCGCTGCGCCGTCTCGAGATCGGCATCGTTGATGAAGGCTTCACGCCAGATCGGGAACGGCAATACCACCGAGCCGTCGCCGCGCTCGGCCGCGATCGCATCGAACAGCCCGATATAGTGCGGCGGCACCATGTCGTTGAGCGACTCGCCGTTGTTGGGGACGAAGGCGTTCCAATAGACCAGCCGGCGGATGCGCTCGGGCGCGAGGTCGGCGACGCCCGTGATGATCATGCCGCCATAGGAATGGCCGAGCAGGACGACGTCCTTGAGATTGTTCTCGGCGAGATAGTCGGCGATCGACTGGATCGCTTCCTTCAGCCCCGTTGTCTTGGCGTCGCCCGGGCGGTTGCCCTTGATGGTCGGGAGGTAGACCTGATGGCCGGCGGCGCGGATCGGGGCGGCGACAGGCTCGAGCTCGGCACCGGTGTGCCAGGCGCCGTGGACGAGAACGTAGGTCGACATGTTGTGGCTCCTCCGCAGGATGTGGTTAGATCGGCATCAATTGGGTCCTTTGCGGCGCTCGCGAGGCGCGGCGGACAATTCTTGTTGTGCGAAGTGTGAACCGGCGGGCCATTTCCCGCTTGGCTGGGAGTGAACCGGATTGGTCTCGGAGTGAACCGATGCAGCAGGTCAATTCCACAAGCCGGCCGCGGCACGTCGTCTGGAACACCGCGGAGACGCGGCTGGACGAGCAGTTTTCCTATTACCGCGAGGCGATCTGCCAGGCCTTCATGAATTTGACGCCGGAATCGGCGACGACGTCACGCTTCCCGGCCAAGGTGGAGACGATCGGGCTCGGGGCCGGCGCGATCAACCGGGTGCTGTTTCCCGAGCACACCGTGAATCGTTCACGTGCCGACATCGCGGCGTCGCGCGAGAGCTGCTTCTATCTCAACTTCAAGCTCGCCGGGCGCTGCCGCATGCTCCAGGATGGCCGCGAGGTCAGCCTGTCGCAGGGCCAGGTCGGCATCGTCGACAGCGACCGCGAGGTGACTTTGTTGCACGATCGCGGTCCGACGCTGGAGGTCGCTTCGTTCTGGGTGCCGTCGCGTGCCTTGCGCGACCGGCTGCCGGCCTCGTTCGATTTCAGGGCCGAGCGCGTGTCCGACGATCCTCATGTCGGTCATCTCATCGTCGAGACCGCACGCTCCCTGAATGCCGGCGCATTGCGGATGGCGGAGGAGGACAGCGTTCGGCTGTTCGACGTGCTGCTCGACCTCGTTGCACTCAGCCTGTCGCGCCGCTCGCGGGCGCAGACGGCGGAAGCCGCAAGCTTCGCGGATGCCACCGTACTGGCGCTGCGCCGCGCCATTCACGAGCGGTTGCGCGAGCCGGGGTTGACGGTCGCGGCGGTCGCGGGCGCGGTCGGCATCAGCGAGCGCTATGTCCACAAGCTGTTCGAGCGCTCCGGCACGACGTTTTCGGACTATGTGATGGATCGCCGCCTCGTGGGCGCGGCGGCCGACCTGAAGGATCCGGCGCTGGGCGGCCGCGGGATCGGCGCCATCGCGTTCGACTGGGGCTTCTCGGACCTCTCTCACTTCACACGGCGGTTCAAACAGCGTTTCGGCTGCCGGCCACGGGATTGGCGTGCACGGTGAACGGCGCTACAGCGACCGTGCGATCAGCAGCTTCATGATCTCGTTGGTGCCGCCATAGATTTTCTGGATGCGGGAATCGATGAAGATGCGCGAGATCGGGTATTCCTGCATATAGCCGTAGCCGCCGAACAGCTGGAGGCACTCGTCGGCGGTCTGGACCTGCTTGTCCGAGCACCAGTATTTCGCCATCGACGCGGTAACGGTATCGAGATCCCCGGCGACCAGGCGCTCGATGCACCAGTCGACGAAGACGCGCGCGATCATCGCTTCCGTCTTGCGCTCGGCGAGCGTGAAGGCGGTGTTCTGGAAATCCATCAGCGGCTTGCCGAACGCCCTCCGTTCCTTGGTGTATTCGGTGGTGAGCTTGACCGCGCGCTCCATCGAGGCGACTGCGCCGACCGCGAGCGACAGGCGCTCCTGCGGCAATTGCTGCATCAGCTGCACAAAGCCCTGGCCCTCCTCCTTGCCGAGCAGGTTTTCCGGCGGCACCGTGACGTTGTCGAAGAACAGTTCCGACGTGTCGGAGGCGTGCAGGCCGATCTTGTCGAGGTTGCGCCCGCGCTTGTAGCCGTCCGCGCCCGCGGTCTCGACCACGATCAGCGAAATGCCCTTGGCGCCGACGTCGCCGGTGCGTGCGACGACGATCACGAGATCGGCGGCCTGGCCGTTGGTGATGAACGTCTTCTGGCCATTGATGACGTAGGAATTGCCCTGCTTCTTCGCGGTCGTCTTCACGGCCTGCAGGTCCGAGCCGGTGCCGGGTTCGGTCATGGCGACGGCGCCGACCATCTCGCCCGACGCCATCTTCGGCAGCCAGCGCTTCTTCTGCTCCTCCGATCCGTAATTGAGGATGTAGTGCGCGACGATAGCGCTGTGCACCGAAACGCCGGTCGTCAGCTCCGGCACGGTGCTTTCGAGATCCTCCAGCACGGCAGCGTCGTAGGCGAAGGTTGCGCCTAGGCCGCCATATCCCTCCGGGACGCTTGCCAGCAGCGCGCCCATTTTGCCGAGCCCGCGCCAGGCGAAGCGATCGACCATCTTCTGCTCGCGCCATTTCTCGGCATGCGGCGCCAGATCCTTGGCGAGATATTTCCGGAACTGGTCGCGGAAGACGTCGAGCTCTTCGGTCATCCAGGAGGAGCGGTAGGGCATGGCGGCCTCGATCGTTGATGGCGTGCCCGCTCAGCCGTGCCACAACGCCGGACGCGGGCGCAAGCCCGCAGCCTTGCTACGCCTGCCGGCGCTGCCAATGATTGTGTCTTGAGGCTGCGCCGGCGGATGCTCTATCCGGCCTGCGCGGTCTTGCCGCCATCGACGACGAACTGGCCGCCCGTCGTGTAGGGATGATCGTCAGAGGCGAGCACGAGTGCGAAGGCTGCGATCTCCTCCGCGGTCGCCACGCGCTGCATCCCCGGCACATGGGATTTGGCCCATTGCGCGATGGCCAGGTGCCAGGCGGCATCAGGGAGATTTTCCATGCCGGCGAGCCTGCGGATGAATGGCGTGTCCGTGGTGCCGGGGATCAGGGTATTGATGCGGATGCCGTACTGGGCATATTCGAGTGCCGCGGCCTGAACCATGCCGACAAGCCCGCGCTTGGCTGCGGAATAGGCCGAGCGATTCGCCGTCGTGGCGATGGCGTTGGATGAGGAGGTGACGACGATCGATCCACCCTTCTGCAGCATGTGTGGAATCTGGTACTTCATCGAGAGGAACACGCCGCGCAGGTCGGTATTGATCACGTCGTCGAATTCGGCTGCGCTGTACTGATGCAGCGGCTTTTCGATGGAGATTCCGGCATTGTTGAACGCCACGTCGAGCCTGCCATGGAGATCGATCGTCTTGTCGACCAATGCCTTGACCTCGGCCTCGTTGCGGACGTCGGCCCGGACGAACGCCGCGTCGCCGCCGCCCGCCTTGATCTCGTCTTCCACCTTCGCTCCGCGCTCGACGTTGCGTCCGCAGAACACGACCTTGCCGCCTTCGGCGGCGAACATCAGCGCGGCGGCGCGGCCGATGCCGGAGGTGCCGCCTGTCACGATGATGGCCTTGTCGGCGAAGCGGCGCCTCCCGCTGGGCTTCTGCTGCGGCAGCGTCGCGCCCTGGCCGAGCGCGATGCCGCCGGCAAGGCCGCCGACGGCGCTTGCCAGCATGCCCAGCGCGGCGCCGCCGACCAGATGCCGCCGCTTTACGCGCGAGGCTGCGGTGCTATGCTGCATTTCGGTCATTTCGAACTCCCGGCTGTCCAATCTTAACAGTGTTAAGATAGATAGCCCCCAATCTGAACAGTGTCAAGTTTGCGCATGACGAAACCGATCGCGCCCGCGCGCGCCAAGCCGAGCCACAAGGCTCCGAAGCCGGAAGCCGGCTATCATCATGGTGAACTTCAAGAAGCCCTGATCGCGGCCAGCGAGGCCATTCTCGCCGAGCACGGCGCCGAAGCTTTCACGCTGCGTGAGGCCGCCCGCCGCGCCGGCGTCTCTCCGGCGGCGCCGTCGCATCATTTCGGCAACGCGCAGGGCCTGCTGACCGAGGTGGCGATTCGCGGATATGATGCACTTGCAGGCGCGCTGCGGGATACGGCGTCCCGCAAGCAGGATACGCGCGAAAAGCTCCACGCTCAGGGCCTGGCTTATGTCGAATTCGCGCTGAAGCACCCCGGCCGCTTCCAGATGATGTTTGCCAACAAGCGCCTCGTCGCAGATGATCCGCGTCTCAGGCAGGCGAGCAGAGCGGCCGGCCGCGAGTTCGAGATCATCATCGCCGAGCTCGTCGGCGGGACGCCCAAGCAGGCGAAGACCGCGGCCGCGGCAGCCTGGTCGACCGTTCACGGCTTTGCCAAGCTTGCCCTGGAAGACAAATTCGGTTCAGTGAAGAGCGAGGCCGGATACCGCGAGATCATGACGATGCTCAATCACGTCCTGAACTATCTCTGGCCGGCGAGCAACGCGCGCCGCTAAGTGCAGATCGAGGGTCGAACGCGTATGATTGCCAAGGCGACAGAGCTCAAGCTCGACATCCAGCGTATCGCTACGGTATCGGCGATCCTGACACGGCCGGACAAGGCGCGCGCCTGCTACGTTCTGGCGCATGGCGCTGGCGCGGGGATGCGGCATGCATCCATGGACAAGATCGCGGAGGGTCTCAGCGATCGCGGCATTGCGACGTTCCGCTTCAATTTTCCCTACATGGAAAACAAGCAGGGCCGTCCCGACCAGCCGGCGGTCGCGCACGCCACGATCCGCGCGGCGGTCGAGGAGGCGGCGCGGCTCTGCCCCGGACTAAAGCTGGTGGCCGGCGGAAAATCGTTCGGTGGGCGCATGACGTCGCAGGCGCAAGCCAAGGCGCCGTTGCCGGGTGTGAAGGGGCTCGCCTTCCTCGGCTTTCCCCTGCATGCCGACAAGAAGCCGTCGACGGAGCGTGCCGAGCATCTCGCCCATGTCGCAATTCCCATGCTGTTCCTGCAAGGCACGCGCGACGGGCTCGCCGATCTCGGCCTTCTCAAGCCAGTCGTCGCGGCGCTCGGCGTAAAGGCGACGCTGCATGAGATCGAAGGCGGCGATCACTCCTTCGCGGTGCTGAAGAAGTCCGGCCGCACCGACGATGAGGCGCTTGCCGAGGTGCTCGACACGCTCGCGGCCTGGATCGACAAGCTCGGCTGAGGCACGAGCATGATCCGGAAAAGTGCGCAGCGTTTTTCCGAGAAGATTCATGCTCCAAAAGATAACGTGAAGCGCACGCGCTTCACGCCGAATAGAGCCCCTTGTCGCGGGCCTTCTGGATCGCCAGCGCTGCGATGAGATCGAGCGTCGGCGTCGACAGGCCGGCGGTGCGGGCGAAGGCGGCGGGCGCCTTTACCAGCACGTCGATCTCCATGGCGCGGCCGAGCTCGTAATCCTGCAGCAGCGATGGCTTGTGATTCGGGGCGGGGCCGCTGCGCGTCACGCGCTTGACCTCGGGGATGAAGTGCTGGGCGATGTCGTTGGCCTCGGTCAGCATGCGCGGAATGAGTTCGGAGAAGGCGGGGTCGTCGCGCACGCCGCGCGCGGTCTGGCCGGTCAGCAGGCACAGCACCGACAGCGACATGTTGGTCAGCAGCTTTGACCAGATCGCTTCGCGGATATCGGCCACCGGCGGCGATTCCAGTCGCGCATCGTTGAAGACGCCACGGAGTTTCGTGATGCGCTCGCAATTGCGGTCGTCGCATTCGCCGATCAGGAGGCGGTTGCGGTCCGGCGTCAGGTTCTGCACGACGCCGGGCGCAGTCACCTCGTTGGAGGAGAAGACCACTCCACCGATGATTCGCTCCTTCGGGATGCAGGCGCGCAGCCGCCCTCCGGGATCGAGGAAGGAAATGTCCGGCGGCGTCGGGTGCCGCGGCGGCAGGCCGATACCGTACCACCAGGGAATGCCGTTCTGGGCAAATACGATGGCGGTGTCGTCCTGGAGCAGCGGCTTGATGCTGGAGACCAGTCCGGTCAGCGCGGTGGCCTTCAGCGTCGAGATCACCACATCCTGCGGGCCGAGCTGGGCCGGATCGCCGGATGCGTTCACCTTGGCCGAGACCTCGGAATCGCCGACGCGCAGCTTCAGACCATTGGCGCGCACCGCCTCGAGATGCGCGCCGCGCATCACGCATGAGACCTCGTGGCCGGCGCGTGCGAGCCTGACCGCGAGATGGCTTCCGACGGCACCCGAGCCGAAAATGCAGATGCGCATATATATGTCCCGTCCCTGATCCCTTTGGTCGTCGCCCGGCGGCAGCATGACACAAGCCGCCATGCGATGGGCGCGACCGCCCCACGCCGGAAAGATATGGATCGAGGTCTATCGCCTCGTCCATAGTGCGCGGCAATCAATCTGACCGGAGGATCGCCGATGACTGCCAGCCCCGTCCTGTGGACCCTCGACGAGCGTGGGGTTGCGACCGTCACGTTGAACCGGCCCGAGGTCAACAACGCCTATGACGGCGCCCTGATCGCCGGCGTGCTCGCGGCCATGGACGAACTCGGCCAAAAGCCCAACCTGCGCGTCGTCGTGCTCAAGGGCAATGGCAAGCATTTCCAGGCCGGTGCCGACCTCAAATGGATCAATGGCGTGCGGCCGCAGTCGGCCGAGGCCAACGAGACGGCGTCCCGGGCGACGTTCGAGGCCGTGCAGCGGCTCAACACGCTGCCGATCCCGACGGTGGCGTTGGTGCAGGGCGGCTGCTTTGGTGGCGGCACGGGCGTGATTTCGGCCTGCGACGTCGTGATCGCCGCCGACAACGCCCTGTTCTCGATCACCGAAGTGCGCTGGGGCCTGACCGCCGCCATCATCATCCCGCAGCTCTGCGACGCCATTAGTGTACGGCAAGTCCGTCGTTATGCACTGACCGGCGAACGCTTCGGCGCCGAAGACGCCCGCCGTATCGGCCTCGTCCACGAGGTGGTGCCGCTCGCCGATCTCGAAGCCGCAGGCAGCAAGGTGGTCGAGCAGTTGCTCGCCAACGGGCCGGAAGCGATGGCCGAGACCAAGCGGCTGGCGCTGGAAAGCTCGTTCGGCGGGATGGCGGTGGACGATCCGGCTCACACGCGGCTGGTGCAGCTGCATTCGCTCAAGCGCCAGAGCGCGGAGGCGGCGGAGGGTCTGGCGTCGTTCGCGGACAAGCGCGCAGCGAACTGGGGCGGCGGCAAGGGCTGAGCGCAGATGTTGTGAATGTAGCCCGGATGAAGCGCAGCGCAATCCGGGGCCAGTATCCCCGCGTTCGGCTCCGCTCCATGCGGGCTACGGCACCGCACGCTTGGCGCCCTTCACAGCGACGACGCGAGCGACGTTTTCAGCAGGGTCAGCAGCGCCTGCACTGCGGCCGCATTGCGCCGCCGCTCGGGGATCGCGGCTTTCACCCATAATTCCGGGATCGGAAAGTCGCGCAGCACCGGCTTGAGCGTGCCCTCGCGCAGGGCATCCGCGACGAGATAATGCGACATCAGCGCGATGCCGTTGCCCGCGATCGCACTGCGCGCCAGCACATGTCCCTCGTTGGACGACAGCAGCGGGCTGACCTGGATGTTGATGCGGCCGCGCGGTCCGTCAAAGATCCATTCCGGGCCGGTCGGCAGGAAGCTGAGGCAGCGATGCTCGACGAGGTCGCGCGGATGCTTTGGCGTGCCGTGTTTCTTCAGATAGGCCGGTGAAGCGCAGAGCAGCCGCTTCAGCGCACACAAGGGTTCGTCGACCACGCCTCCGAAGGAATGCGGGAAGGCGCCGATGGCAATGTCGAATCCCTCGGCGACGGGATCGACCGGACGATCGATCAGCACGATCTCGAGTTTTAATCGCGGGTTCTGGGTCTGAAATGCGCTGAAGGCGTCCGCAAGCCGCGCCACCGTCAGCGAGGTCGGCGCCTTGATGCGGAGGTGATCGACGAGATCGTGGCCCTTCTCGCCCATGCGCGAGAGCAGATCGGTGGCGTCGGTCACCACGCCGCGCGCGCGATGCACATAGCGTTGACCGGCGTCAGTCAGCCGCAATTGCCGGGTCGAGCGGTGAAACAGCGGCGTGCCGATCCGCGCCTCCAGCTGCGTGACGCGCTTTGCCACGACCGAGGTCGAGACGCCGAGCTTTCGCGCGGCGGCGGAGAAGCCGGCGGCATCCGCGGTGGCGAGGAAGGCCTGAAGGTTTACCAGGATGTCCATTTTGACCTTTCTCGATTCGAGAAAGCTGATCGCGTATATTGGTGGATTGTAGCGCCCCTCGCGCTAATTCATAGTCGGCCCCAAGCAAGAGATTTTGGGAGAAGGACGCGCCATGCGGGCCACGACGATCGAAGAACCAGCGCGCAAGGTGCCGCTTTACGGCGAATATGAAGTCGTCGTGCTCGGCGGCGGCCCCGCCGGCATCGTGGCAGCGGCGTCCGCCGCGCGCGCCGGACGGAAAACGCTGCTGATCGAGCGCTATGGCTTTCTCGGCGGCATGGGCACCGCGGCAGGCGTCACCAATTTCTGCGGCCTGCATGGCAATGTTTACGGCGAGGCCGTCCGGCTGGTGCAGGGTATGGCGTCCGACCTGCTGGCGCGGATCGATCGTCTAAACGGCCTTAATGCGCCACATCTGATCCTCGGTAAGGTCTTCGCCCAGGCCTATGACACCGCGGCCTACAAGATCGCAGCCGACGAGCTGCTGGCGAGCCACAAGGTCCACATTCTCTTCCATGCGCTCGGTGCCGGCGTCGTGATGGGCGATAACCGCCGCATCGACGCGCTGATGGTCGAGACCAAGGCGGGCCGGCAGGCGGTACGATCAGAGATTTTCATCGATTGCTCCGGCGACGGCGATCTCGCGGTCTGGGCCGGCGCGCCGTTCGACATTGGCGATGAACACGGCCATCCGATGTACCCGTCGATGATGCTCCGCCTCAACGGCATCGATCCCGCAAAGGCGGGCGATGCCTGGCGGACCATCCCGCAATTGATGGAACAGGCCACCGCAGCCGGCACGCACAAATTCCCGCGCAAGAGCGCGATCGTGCGGCCGCAAAAATCCGGCATCGAATGGCGAGTGAATTTCACCCAGATCGCGCGCGAGGACGGCCACGCCATCAATGGTGTCGAGCCCGACGATCTCACCCGCGGCGAGATCGAGGGCCGCAAGCAGGCGCTCGCAGCCTATGAATTCCTGCGCACCGTGCCGGGGTTTGAAAAATCCTACATCGTCGATCTGCCGCCGCAGCTCGGCATCCGCGAGACCCGGCGCATCAAGGGTGGCTATCAGCTCAGCGGCGAGGACGTGCTTGGCTGCGCCTCGTTCGAGGATTCCATCGGCGTCAATGGCTGGCCGATCGAGGCCCATGTTCCCGGCGACGTCGTCTTCACCTTCCCGCCGATCCCGGAATCGCGCGGCTATAACGAGCTGCCGTACCGGATGCTGGTGCCCGAGGGCGTCGATAACCTCCTGGTCGCCGGCCGCTGTGCCTCGATGACCCATGAGGGGCAGTCGGCGGCGCGGGTTTCCGGGGCCTGTTTCGTGATGGGGGAGGCCGCGGGTTCCGCAGCCGCCCTGGCGCTGTCCGGAAATCGGGTCCCGCGTGACTTACCCGTTGAAAAATTGCAGGAAACGTTGAAACAACAGGGCGCCTTTATCGGGCGGGACCAGCCGGTGCCCGAGGGCCTGTAACGGACTGCAAGAAGAACCATTGGAGGAAGCGGGATGATCGGGATTGCGCGGCTCGCGGCAGCTGGCCTTTTGGCGATGATGGCGATGGGCACGGCCCGGGCCGAAGACGCACTGAAGGCCAAGATCGGCGTGCTCCGCCTGTCGTCCTCGGCGCCGGTCTTCATCGCGCAGGACAAGGGCTACTTTCGCGAAGCCGGCCTCGACGTCGAGCTGAAATTTTTCGACGCGGCGCAGCCGATTGCGGTCGCCACGACCTCGGGCGATGTCGATTTCGGCGTCACGGCTTTCACCGCCGGCCTCTATAATCTCGCGGGCAAGGGCGTGCTGAAGGTGATCGGCGGCATGAGCCGCGAGAAGGCCGGCTATCCCCTGATCGGCTATTTCGCCAGTAACAACGCCTACGTGAGCGGCCTCAAGACGCCGAAGGATCTCGCGGGCAAGCGCATCGCGGTCACGCAGGTCGGATCATCCTTCCATTATTCACTCGGCCTGCTCGCCGACAAATACGGCTTCAAGCTCTCTGAAGTGAAGATCGTGCCGCTGCAGTCATTGTCGAACGCAGCCGCCGCGCTGAAGGGCGAGACCGTCGATGCGGCGCTGCTGCCGATCTCGACGGCGCGAAAGCTGATGGACGAAGGCGGCGCAAAATTCCTGGGCTGGGTCGGCGACGAGACGCCCTGGCAATTGGGCGCGGTGTTCGCCTCGCCGAAGACACTGACCAACAAGGTGCTGGTGACGAAATTTCTCGATGTACTCGCAAAAGCCGATCGCGAATATCACGACGTCATTCTGGCTTCGATGAAGGACGGCGTTGCGCCGATCAACGACAAGACAAAGCCGTTGCTGGAGATCATCGCAAAGTACACCAATTTGCCGGTCGAGCAGGTGGTCGGCAATTGCGCCTATATCGATCCGGACGGCAAGCTCGACGTCAAGAACGTCGACAACCAGATCAAATGGCTCCAGGAGCAGGGCTTTGCCGACAAGGGCTTTGATGCCAATACGATCATCGCCAAGGATTTTGTGAAGGCGGATTGAGAGTAGAACGCAGCATATGGACCTGATCGCCAACCACATCTCCCACCGCTTCGGCGATCTCGCCGTGCTCGACGACATCTCGTTCACGGTGAGTGCGGGCGAGGTGGTGGCGATCGTGGGGCCCTCCGGCTGTGGCAAGAGCACGCTGCTGTCGATCCTCGGCGGGCTGCTGCAGCCGACGTCGGGTGCGCCCGAGCTGCGTGGCACGCCGCCGGCGGACAGCCTTAATCCGCTGACCTTCGTGTTCCAGGATTTTGCGTTGCTGCCCTGGGCGACGGTCGAGGAGAATGTCGAATTCCCGCTGCTCCATACCCAGCTCTCGGCCGCGCAGCGCCGCGCGCTGGTCGAGGATGCCCTGCGCCGCACGGGACTGACCGATTTTCGCAAGACCTATCCAAAGCAGCTCTCCGGCGGCATGCGCCAGCGCGTCGGCATTTCGCGCGCGCTTGCGGTCAAGCCTGCCATCCTGCTGATGGACGAGCCGCTCTCGGCATTGGACTCGCAGACGCGCGAGCTGCTGATGGAGGATTTCGTTCGCCTGCTCGCCGATGGCGGCATGGGTGCGGTCTATGTCACGCACAATCTCGAAGAGGCGGCTCGGCTCGCCGACCACATCGTGGTGTTGTCGCGGCGGCCGGGCCGTATCCGCGAGGTTGTCGCCGTGCCGATGACGCGCGCTGAACGCGGCGAAATCGCTGCGCGCGAAAAGCTGCTGGCGCTGCAGAACCAGATCTGGTCGCTGATCCGCAACGAGGCGATCGACGCCGAGCGCGAGGTGCAGCATGCTTGATCGCGCGACGGACACATCAACCAAGGATGATACGACGCGGCGCGTGCGTTTCCGCGGCGCGGGCTTCGTGCCTGCGTCCAGCCGCTTCGCCGGCTGGATCGCGCTCGCGCTGGTCATCGCCATCTGGCAGGTGGCGGGCAGCACCGGCCTCGTCAATCCGCTGTTCCTGCCGGCTCCTTCGGCCATCGTGCGGGCGATCTATCAGCTCGCGATGTCGGGCGCGCTCTGGCAGCACCTCTCGGCGTCGATCCTGCGCATCGGCGTCGGCTGGCTGCTGGGGACCACGGCTGGCGTCGCGGTCGGCTTCGCCATCGGCCTGTCGCGGCTGGCGCGCAGCGTCGGCATCACCTTCATCTCGGCGCTGTTTCCGATCCCGAAGATCGCGCTGCTGCCGCTCCTGATCCTCTGGCTCGGCATCGGCGAAGAGCCGAAGATCGCGACCATTGCGCTTGGGGTGTTCTTCTCGACCGCGATCTCGGTCTATAGCGGCGTCGATGCGGTGCCGCGCAACCTCATCCGCATGGCGCAAAGTTTCAACGTTCCCTTCGCCACCATCGTGCGCAAGGTGGTGTGGCCGGGCGCGCTGCCCGCCATCCTCGCCGGCTTTCGCATCACGGCGTCAGTGGCGCTGCTGCTCGTCGTCAGCGCGGAGATGATCGGCGCCCAATACGGCATCGGCGCCTTCGTGCTCCAGGCCGGTAATCTCATGCAGACCGATCAGCTGCTCGCGGGCGTGGTGATCCTGTCGGTGTTCGGGCTTGTGGTCGGGAAGGTAATTAATCTGCTCGAGATCAAGCTGCTGCACTGGCGCTAGCCGCGCCCGTCATTGCGAGGAGCGAAGCGACGAAGCAATCCAGACTGTCTCCGCGGGAAGATTCTGGATTGCTTCGCTTCGCTCGCGATGACGACGTGGCCAACAGCGTGACCCTCACGCGTTCCCGCGATCTTCCCGAAACAAATCCAGCTTCTGCTGCACCGGCCGGTCCGAGAAGCTGAACAGCACCGCGTCGTCATCCGCCTCGTGCGTCACCCATTGCCAGCTCGGCACCACGAACAGATCGCGCGGGCCCCACTCGAAAACCGCATCGCCGATGCGGCTGCGGCCCTTGCCTTCGATCGGACAGAACACCGTTGCGTCCGTCGCGCGGTAGCGTGCGGTCTTGAAGCCCTTCGGCAGCAATTGAATGAAGGTCCCGATGGTCGGCATCGCGAAATCGCCGGTCTCGGGGTTGCTGAACTTGAGCTTCAGCCCGTGGCAGGCGTCCCATTCCTGGCTCGTCCTGGCCTTCTCCAGCGCCTCGCGGGTGTAGGCGTAGGGATAGCTGAAGATCGGCGAGGTCTTCGATGACCGTTTCACATCGACCGGCAGCAAATTGTGACCGTAGCGGGCAAAGCTGTCGCCGGCAGGCTTTGTGATCTTCTGCTGGTCTTCCTTGGAGCCTTCCGCGAAGGAGCAGTCGAAGAACTGCACCAGCGGAATATCGAGGCCGTCGAGCCAGAACATCGGCTCGCTGGTCTCGTTGGAATGATCGTGCCATGTCATCGACGGCGTGATGATGAAGTCGCCGGGCTCCATCGCGGTGCGCTCGCCGTCAACGGCGGTATGCGCGCCCTTGCCCTCGAGCACGAAGCGCAGCGCCGACTGGCTGTGCCGGTGCGCGGGCGCGACGTCGCCGGGCACCACCATCTGCACGCCGGCATAGAGCGATGTCGTGATCCTGGACTGGCCGCGCAGGCCCGGGTTCTCCAGCACCAGCACCCGCCGCTCGGCTTCCTTGGCGGTGATCAGCTTGCCGGCCTCACGCATGTAGTCGCGGATGACATCGAATTTCCACAGGTGCGGCCGGCAGGCGCTCTTCGGCTCCGGCGTGATCAAATCGCTCATCACCGTCCACAGCGCGGTGAGATTCTCGCCGTCGATCTTCTTGTAGAACGCCTCGCGTTCCGGCGTCTTGGTCACGGCTTCCATGGCGCGGCTCCCGTCGTTTTTCTAGATTGACAGCATACTGACAATCTTTTTAGCGTCAATGGCGGCCGCTCTTGCTAAGTAACGAGAAAATTCAGAGGGAGAGTTCCGATGAAGCTGCACGGCTATTTCCGGTCCAGCGCCGCCTACCGCGTGCGCATCGCGCTGAATCTCAAGGGCCTCGGTGCCGAGCATTTGCCGCATCATCTTCGCAAGGGCGAACAATGTGCGCCCGCCTATCTCGCCATCAATCCGCAAGGCCTGGTGCCGGCGCTGGAGGATGATGCGGGCGTGGTGCTGACCCAGTCGGTCGCGATTATCGAATGGCTCGACGAGACGCACCCCAATCCGCCATTGCTGCCGAAGGATACGCTGCAGCGCGCCAAGGTGCGGGCGTTTGCGCTTGCGATTGCCTGCGACACCCACCCGGTGCAGAATTTGAAGGTGCTGGCGCGGCTGCGCGAGCTTGGGCTGCCCGAAGAGAAGGTCCAGGATTGGGCCGCCTGGGTCAATCGCGAGGGGTTGTCGGCCTGCGAGACGCTGATCAGGGATGAGAAGGGGCCGTTCTGCTTCGGCGATGCACCGACGCTCGCCGATCTCTGCCTCGTGCCGCAGCTCGCCAATGCGCGCCGCTTCGGCGTCGATGTCGCGGCGTATCCCCGTCTGCTCAAGGCCGAGGCCGCCGCCAAGGCGCTGCCCGCCTTCGCCAATGCCGCTCCGGAGAAACAGCCCGATGCCGAGTAAGCCTCTTCCTCCGATCACGATAGACGCGGTCTATGCCGCGCCGGGCTATCTGTTCCGGCGCATGCAGCAAATCGCGGTCTCGATCTTCATAGAGGAGTGCAAGGCGTTCGATCTCACGCCGGTGCAATATGCGGCGCTGATCGCGATCCACACCCATCCCGGCATCGACGCGACGCGGCTGTCGGCAGTGATCGCCTTCGACCGCTCCACGCTCGGTAGCGTGATCGAGCGTCTTCAGGCCAAGGATTTTGTCGAGCGCAAGCCGGCGCCAGAGGACAAGCGTATCAAGCTGCTCTATCTGACCAAGCTGGGCGCCGCGATTCTGCGCGAGATCATCCCCGCTGTCGAACGTGCGCAGGCGCGCATGCTGGAGCCGCTCAAGCCCACCGAACGCAAGGCGCTGATGGGGCTCATGGCGCAGCTCGTCGATCTCAACAACGAAGCCTCGCGGGTGCCGCTTCGGGCGGAGGATGCGCTGGAGCATCTGGGGAAGGGTGGGTGAGGGTACGTCGCCTCACATCCGCAACAACGCTTGCCGATCGATCTTCCCGGTACCCGTCTTTGGCAGCTCGTCGATGAAAATCACCTCGCGCGGATATTTGTAGGGCAAGAGCTTGCCCTTGACGTAATCCTGCAGCCGCCGCGTCGCGTCGTTCTGGTCAGTGGCGCGGTTGTTCATGACCACCACGGCCTTCAGCGTCATGCGCCGGTCCGGCAGTTCGGCCGCGAACACGGCGCATTCGCGAATCTCGGGATGGTCGGCGAGGCACAGCTCGACCTCGAGCGGGTAGACCCACTGGCCCGAGATCTTGATGAGATCATCGGCGCGGCCGCGGAAGAAGTGAAAACCGTCGCTGTCGCGAACAAAGCGGTCGCCGGTGTAGATCCAGCCGCCCTCGCGGATGGTCTCGGCGGATTTGTCCGACCGGTTCCAGTACAGCGGCGTGTTGGAATCGCCGCGCACCCACAAAATGCCTTCCTCATGGTCGCCGACGTCGCGCCCTTCCTTGTCGCGCAGTGCGACCTCGTAGCCGGGAACGCGCAAGCCCGCCGCGCCGAGCTTCTTCTGCTCGGGGCGGTTGGAGAGATAGATGTGCAACACCTCGGTCGAGCCGAGACCTTCGACGATCTCCAGGCCCGTGAGCGCTTTCCAGCCGTTGAAGACATCGGCCGAGAGCACTTCGGCGGCTGACAGCGCCATGCGCAGCGACGAGAAGTTCGTCTGTTGCGCGCCCTCGGCCCTGGTCAGCGAGGTATAAAGCGTCGGCAAACCGAAGAAGACCGTCGGCTTGTACTGCTCGATCGCGGCGAAGATCGAAGCAGGCTTCGGCTGCCCCGGCAGAAGCAAAGTTGCCGCGCCCGCGGAGAACGGAAAGGTGACGGAGTTGCCAAAGCCATAGGCGAAGAAAATCTTCGGCACGGAGAAGCAGATGTCGTCCGGGGTCAGCTTCAGCACGTTTTGCGCAAAAGCGACCTCGCTATAGGCCATGTCGTGCTGGAGATGCACGATGCCCTTGGGCCGGCCGGTCGAGCCGGAGGAGTACATCCAGAACGCCATCTCGTCGCGATGCGTCGGCGCTTCGGCCAGCTCGGCCGGGAATTGCGAAAGCCAGTTCGCGGCAGCCATCGCCTTGGGCGCGGCGTGATCGCCGACATCGCCATTGACGACGATCAGCGCGCGCAGCTCCGTGTCCTTGCAGGCCTCGGTGTTGAAGCGCGCGCAGAATTCGGCATCCGCCACCGCAACGGTCGCGCCGGAATCGGCGAGATAGAATTGCAGCAGGTCCGGCGGCGTCAGCGTGTTGATCAGCAGCGGCACGAAGCCGGCGCGCACCGCGCCGAAGAAGGCGGCGGTATAGGCCGGCGTGTCGTCGAGGAACAGCAGCACGCGGTCACCGCGCTGCAGGCCGAGCGACGCAAAGCCGTTGCCCCAGCGGCAAGCCTCGGCACAGAGCTCGGCATAGGTCCGCGTGCCCGCCGGGCCAATCAGCGCGAGCTTGTCGCTGCGGCCTTTGGCGAGATTGTCGAACAGCACGCGGCTGGCGTTGTAGGTTTCCGGAACGGCAAAGCCGATCTCGCGGGCGCCCGCGCTGTCCGCGGGCACCTGGTCGCGTATCTCGTTGCTCATGCCGTAGCCTCGCCGTCCGCGTCTCCGCCGTTTTTCGCGGCCTCGTATTGCGCCATGAAGGTCGGCGACATGTGGCGCAGACGTGCATCGTCGATGCGGCCGGAGCGGGTGATGTAGCTATAGGCGAAATCCATCAGGCCGAGCTGCATGTGCTGGGCAAAGTGCTCGTACCAGAAGGCGCTGGTGCGCGCGGCATTGACGAGCTTTTGCACCACCGGCTTGCGCGCCGCCTGGTAGCGATGCAGCGCAGTCGTCAGATGCGCATCCGATTCCAGCGCCTTCACCAGCGCGACCGCATCCTCGATCGCGAGCCGCGTGCCCGAGCCGATCGAGAAATGTGCCGAGTGCAGCGCATCGCCAATCAGCACCATGTTCTTGAACGACCAGTGCTCGTTCCAGACCCAGGGAAAATTGCGCCAGACCGATTTGTTGGAGACCAGGCAGTGGCCGCCGAGCGTGTCGGCAAACACCTCTTCGCAGACGCCCTTGGACTGCTCGGCGTCCTTGTAGGCGAAGCCATAGGCCTGCCAGGTCGCGTTGTCGCATTCGACCAGGAACGTGCTCATGGTCGGCGAATAGCGATAGTGGTGAGCGTTGAAGGCGCCGCGGTCGGTCTTCACGAACGTCTGCGACAGCGTCTCGAAGTGTTTTGAGGTACCGTACCAGACGAATTTGTTGGAGGAGTAGGACAGCGAGGTGCCGAAATCGCCCTCGTAAGCGCGGCGCACCAGCGAATTCAAGCCGTCGGAGGCGACGATCAGATCGTGGCCGTTGAGCTGGTCGATCGTTTGGATCTGGGTGTCGAAGCGCGCCGTGACGCCGGCATCGAGCGCGCGCTGCTGCAGGAACTGCAGGAGCTCCAGCCGGCCGATCGAGGAGAAGCCGACGCCGTCGATGGCGACGCTGTCGCTACCGTGGTTCAGCGTGATGTTCTCCCAGCTCTCCATATGCGGCGCGATCGCATCGACCGTCTCGGGGTCGTCAGCGCGCAGAAACTCGAGAGCCTGGTCGGAGAACACCACGCCAAAGCCCCAGGTCGCGTCGGCCGGGTTCTGTTCGAACAGGTCGACTTGATCCTCGGGGTGACGCTTCTTCCAGAGATAGGCGAAATAGAGCCCACCGGGCCCCCCGCCAATCACGGCGATCCGCAAATTCTGCCTCCCTAATTGACAGTATACTTACTATCTCAGGGTAGACTAATGGGCTCCGGCTTCCCACGCCAGCGGAATTATCGGAAAGGCGTAGCAGGCCGCAGCACGGCCGTGGGCACAATTTTCGCGTGTGCCCGAAACCGTCAGCTGCGAATCATAGCCAAACTACGCCGGATTGACCACCCGCGCGTCAGACGCAGCGTTTTACGTAGACCCCGTCCACCAGCACCCTGGTACAGCGAACCGCCGGAACCGGCCTGCGGACCACGACGGCGCCGTTCGGTCCGGCGCAACCGGCGCGGTAGACGCCGCGGGCGCACACGACCGCGTTGGCATCAGACGACTCGAACGTCATTGTCGCCGCAAAGGCGAGCAGCGCGGAAGTGATGAGCAGAAATGCACGCATGTGTTTCTCCCGGTCTTGTCGTGATTGAAATCGGTTGTCGGCAAAAGATTGATCGCAAGAGGCGCGCGAAAATTCACGCGCGCCGCTCACCATTGATGGCAGCGTGAGCAGCGCGCCGCTTATCGCGCAGCGAACGGCGCAAGCACGTCCTTGCAGCCGGGCGAGAGCGACGCCGCGTTGCTGGCGATGCATTGCACGATGCGGCCGCCACCGGGCTGGACGCCGGCGCAGAGCGTGCGGATGTCGGCGCCGCAAGCGGAGCGGACGATGAACAGCTCTTCACGCGGCCGCAGCGGGCGCAATACGATCACGGCTGGCGCGGCCGCCGGTGCTGCTCCGGCAGCAGCTGCTGGCGCGGCCGTCGCTGTTGCGCCGCCGCCACCGGCCGCGGCGGTCACGGCCTTCGCGCAAGCCGCCGAAACCTTGGCCTTGTTCTTCTCCAGGCACTCGAGCGCAGGAGCACCGCCCGGCGGCACACTGGCGCAAACCTTGGGATAATCGCCGCGGCACGCGCTCTTGACCGCCCCAACTTGCGCGCTGCTCGGCTGCTTGGCCGCCGCTGCTTTCGGAGCAGTTTCTGCAGCCGGCTTCGCCGCAGGCTCGGCAGCCGGTGCTGCCTCAGTCTTTGCAGGTTCAGATTTGGCCGGCTCGGATTTGGCGGGCGCTGCTTCGCTCTTCGGCGCCGCAGCCGGCTCGACTGCGCGAACCGCGGTCTGGCATCCCGACGACAGGCTCGACATGTGGCTCTGCAAACATTGATACGCTTCAACGCCGCCGGGCGTCACGCTCGCGCAGTGCGCCATGAAATCCGAGCGGCACGCGGAGCGGATGGCGCTCTTCTGCGCCTCGGTCGGCGCTTGCGCGAATGCGCTTGTTGCAGTTGCGAAGAGTGCTGCGGCGAGCAACGCCTTTCGCGTCGAAACATGTTTCAACGTGTTGAACATCTGGGTGAATTCCTGCCCTGTCGGCAACGCCGATGATTTTTCTAAATGTAATGCAAACGCAATCGTCGCGAGTGATGCCTCGCGACCGGTATCTTGGCCGCTTTGGTCACTACCGCAAGTAGATAATACCTGCGGAATTGCGACGTAACTACGTCGTCACAGCTTGACCATGCGCTTGCCGCGGTTCTCGCCGGCGAGCAATCCGATCAGCGCCTTCGGCGTGTTCTGCAATCCGTCGATGATGTCTTCCTGCACCTTCAGCTTGCCGGACTTGACCCACGCCTGGAGATCGGGCGAGCGCGCGCTGGCTCTCCTTCATGTAGTCCATCACGATGAAGCCCTGCATCACGAGCCGCTTCACCACGATCAGGCCGGGCACGCCGCGCGGGCCGTGCGCCGATGGCGCCCCGTCATATTGCGAGATCGCACCGCAGCAGGCGATGCGGCCGTAATTGTTCATCTGCGGCAGACAGGCTTCCAGAATGTCGCCGCCGACGTTGTCGAAATAGACGTCGATGCCCTTCGGCGCCGCCGCGCGCAGGGCCTTGAACGTTGCACCGTCCTTGTAGTCGACTGCTGCATCGAAGCAGAGCTCGGAGGTCAGCCAGTGGCATTTGTCCGCGCCGCCGGCGATGCCGATGACGCGACATCCCTTGATCTTGGCGATCTGTCCGACGATCGAGCCCACCGATCCGGCGGCCGCCGACACGACGACGGTCTCGCCTTCTCTGGGTTTGCCGACCTCGAGCAGGCCGAAATAGGCGGTGAGGCCGGCGATGCCGAACACACTGAGCAGATGCGTCATCGGCTCGAGCTTCGGCATTCTCGTCAAATGCTTTGCGGGCACTGCGGCAAATTCCTGCCAGCCGGTGTCGCCGAACACGATGTCGCCGGGCGCAAGCTCCGGCGCCTTCGAGCTGACGACCTCGGCAATGCCACCGCCGGCCATCACGCTGTTGGCCTCCACGGCTGAACGATAAGTCGCGCCGTGCATCCAGGCGCGGTTGGCGGCGTCGAGCGAGATGTAACGCACGCGCAGCAAGGCCTCGCCGTCCTTCGGTTCCGGCATTGCACCTTCAACCATCTTGAAGTGTTCGGAGCCGAGCTTGCCGCTCGGCTTTTCCACCAGAAGAATTTGACGATTGACGCTTCCGGTCATGGCGTTCCCTCTCCGACTGTTTGACAATTATTGATGCAGCCGTAGCCAAGAAAACGAGCAAGCCGCATTCGTTGTGCGCTGCATGAAGGCTAGATCCCTACGTCCAGTTTCGCAACGGGAACATCCGGCTCAAGCAATCGCACGCAAAGCGTGTTGCGTCGCTGTCATATCTGCGACATCATGAAGCGGCCGGTGTAGTGGGGGTCATTAATGTCGAACAGGTTTACGCAATACATTCTAGGCGCGATGGTGCTGGGCATCATCATGGGCTCGGCGATCTACAATTTCCTGCCCGATACGCGGGGCGACTGGGCCTCGTCCATCAACCTGATCGCCGTGATCTTCCTGCGCCTGATCAAGATGATCATCGCGCCGCTGGTGTTTGCGACCCTGGTCGGCGGCATCGCCCATATGGGCTCGGGCTCCAAGCTCGGCCGCATCTTCGCCAAGACCATGGGCTGGTTCGTCAGCGCCTCCTTCGTCTCGCTGATGCTCGGCCTCGTCATGGTCAACCTGCTCCAGCCCGGCGCCAACTTCCCGGGTACGTTGCCTGACAAGGCGCAGTCGACCGGCCTGCCGGTTTCCGCCTTCTCGATCGAGAAATTCCTGACCCATCTGATCCCGACCTCGATCGCGGACGCGATGGCGCAGAACGAGATCCTCCAGATCGTGATCTTCGCCGTGTTCTTCTCGGTGGCGATGGGTGCGCTGCCGGAGCGCTCGAAGCAGATCCTGGCGCTGATCGATGACCTCGGCCACATCATGCTGAAGGTGACGAGCTATGTGATGCTGTTCGCGCCGTTCGCGGTATGGGCCGCCATCACCGCAACGGTCGCCAAGAACGGCCTGCTGGTGCTCTGGAAGCTCATCGTGTTCATGGGCGGCTTCTATCTCTCGCTGTTCCTCCTCTGGGGCATCCTGGTGATCGTCGGCTTCATCGTGATCGGGCCGCGCTACAGCCATTTGCTCCGGCTGATCCGCGAGCCGCTGATGATCGCGTTCTCCACCGCGAGCTCGGAAGCGGCCTATCCGAAGACCCTGGAAGGACTGAACAAGTTCGGCGCCTCGTCGCGGATCTCGAGCTTCGTGCTGCCGCTTGGCTATTCCTTCAACCTCGACGGCACGATGATGTACTGCACCTTTGCGAGCATCTTCATCGCGCAGAGCTACCACATCGACATGCCGCTCGGCACGCAGCTGGCGATGCTGGCAACGTTGATGATCACCTCGAAGGGCGTCGCCGGCGTGCCGCGCGCCTCCCTTGTGGTGATCGCCTCGACGCTGTCGCAGTTCAACATCCCCGAGGCGGGGCTGTTGATGATCATGGGCATCGACACCTTCCTCGACATGGGCCGCAGCGCCACCAACGTGATCGGCAACACGCTGGCGACCTCGGTCGTGGCGAAGTGGGAAGGCGAACTCGGGCCCGAGCATGCGATGGGACCGGGCGATGCTGTGCCTGATGACATGGTGCCGGGCGAAGTCCCAGCGATGGCCGGCCACTGACGGGAGTGCGGCATGCGCCCTTTGACGGCGATTTCGGGCGGCCTGTTGCTGGCAGCGTGTCTGCTGGCGACCGGCGCCTCCGCCCAGACCGGCGGCAGCGAAGGGCTTAGCCCGACGCTGCTCGCCATCAAGAACGCACACACCGTGCGGCTCGGCTATCGCGAAAGCTCGCCGCCGTTCTCCTTCCTCGATCAGGCCAACCGCCCGATCGGCTACAGCCTCGAACTCTGCGAGGCCATCGTCGAGGAGATCGGCGTCGAGGTCGACGATCCCAATCTGAAGATCGACTACGTCAAGGTCACCTCGGACGACCGCATCGACGCCGTGCTCGAGAACAAGATCGACCTGGAATGCGGTTCTACTACGGCCAATTCCGAGCGCGGCAAGCGCGTCGCCTTCTCGCCGCTGATGTTCGTCGCCGGCACCAAGCTGATGGTGCCGAAGGCGTCCAGCGTCCAGTCGCTGACCGATCTGAAAGGCAAGACCATCGCGGTGACGAAGGGCACCACCAACGAGCAGGCAATCCAGGCGGCCGACAAGAAGTCGTCGCTGGGATTGAACATCGTCGTCGGCGCCGATCACGAGCAATCGTACCAGATGCTTGTCGACGGCAAGGCCGATGCCTTCGCGACCGACGATATTCTGCTCTCGGGCCTGATTGTCCGGCACAAATCGCAGGACAAGTTCCGCGTCACCGGTGACTATTTGTCCTACGACCCCTACGGCATCATGTTCCGCAAGGGTGAGCCGCAATTGTCCGCCGTGGTGGACCGCACCTTCCGCAAGCTCGGCTCCAACCACGACCTCGTGCCGCTCTACAACAAATGGTTCATCGCGCGGATGCCGACCGGCGAGAAAATGAACGTGCCGATCTCGCTGCAACTGGAAGAAGCCTTCAAGGCGATGGACGATTCCGCGAGCGCGAATAATTAGCGGCGGTCGTCTGTCTCCGTCATCCTGAGGTGCGCGCTCGGCGGTGCATTTGCACCGCTGAGCAAGCCTCGAAGGATGAACGGCCGAGCTGGCAGTCGGGCCACAGCCCTTCGAGGGCCGCTGAAGAAGCGGCCGCCTCAGGGTGACGGTGATAGATCAGCGCTCAACGTTCGTTCCCAAACACCCGATCCAGCGCCGCATCATACGTCGCCTGAACCAGCTCCGGATGCAGCTTCGCCAGCGCTTCCATCATCACGCCGGAATTGATCTCGAGCACGCGCCAGTCGCCGTCTACGCGCACCACGTCGATTGACGCGAAGGCGATTCCGATGGCGCTTGCGGCATCGGTCGCGAGTTTGACGCAGGCCGCGCGGACCTCGCCGTCCTCCAGCAGCACCGGCTTTGCGCCGGCGTCGAGATTGTGCCGCCAATCCGCGCCACGCAGCTTGCTGTAGACGACGCGGGGCACATCATCGAGCAGGATCACACGGACCTCGTCCTCGATCTCGACATAAGGCGAGATCACGAGCCCTGTGCTCATCGAAAAGACTTCGCCAGCCGCGTGGTCGAGCTCCGTCTCTGTCGTCACCCTGAAGACCGATCGTCCTGACGTCCCCTCGTTGGGCTTCACCACCACGCCTTGCGGATTGTCGTGAAGCAGCCCAACCATGGCCTCTCGCCAGGCGGCATCAACAACATTCCTGCCCAGCTTCGGGTTGAGGAAGAGGTGATGCGGAATGCAGGGCACGTGTGCAAGCGACAGAGCCTCGGCGGTCGCCGATTTGTCGTTGGCGAGGCGATGTGCGATCGCGCTGTTGAGGCCGATATCGTAGCCGAAGGCGAAGCGGCGCATCTCGCCGCGGCGCATCGCGATCAGCCAACCACCGGCTCGGACATCGACGTCGATGCCATGGCGCGCGCCATAGCTCCTGATGGCCTGGACGAATATCCGTTCACTGCTTGCCATGTGCCTCGATCATTCCTGTCGCCAAAAGCCGCAAAAATGCGGGAAACGGCGCCAAACCGGGATGAAAGTGAGAACTATTCTTAATGAAATTATCGCGAGCGAGACGGAATTAAGTGCTGCAATTGCGCCCAAAAGGGAAAAGAAATTGCCCTCTGCGCGCCCGCGACAGCAGATCCGTTAATGATGTGGCGATTTCCGCCGCAAATGCCGCTTTGACCGGCATCAATTGCATCCGGAACGAGGTTGATTATTGGTCTCAATGGCGTAGATCACACACGCGAAATCCTCCGCCATGGCAATGGTGTCCGCCCCGTTTTCAGGGCCGGGCAGCGCTTTTGCCCTAAAACCGCAATTATTCGGAATATCGAAAATCATGAGCGCGTTTTACCGAGAGAAGGTTCTTTCCGTCCAGCACTGGACCGACACGCTGTTCAGCTTCCGCGCCACGCGCGACACCGGCTTCCGCTTCCAGAACGGCCAGTTCGCGATGATCGGCCTCGAGATCGATGGCCGCCCGCTGCTGCGCGCCTACAGCATGGCCAGCGCCAATCACGAGGAGGAGCTCGAGTTCTTCTCGATCAAGGTGCAGGACGGTCCGCTGACCTCGCGCCTGCAGAAGATCAAGGAAGGCGACACCATCCTGGTCGGCCGCAAGGCGACAGGCACGCTGATCACCGACAACCTCATCCCCGGCAAGCGGCTGATGCTGCTCTCGACCGGCACCGGCCTCGCGCCGTTCGCGAGCCTGATCAAGGACCCCGAGGTCTATGACCAGTTCGAGAGCATCGTGCTGGTGCACGGCTGCCGCCAGGTCTCCGAGCTCGCCTATGGCGAGAAGCTGGTCGCGAATTTGCGCGAGGACGAGCTGTTCGGCGAGCTGCTCGCTGACAAGCTGATCTATTATCCGACCGTGACCCGCGAGCCGTTCCGCAACCGCGGCCGCATCACCGATCTCATCAGCTCCGAGCAGATATTCAACGACATCGGCCAGGGCCCGCTCGACATCGCAACCGACCGCATCATGATGTGCGGCAGCCCGGCGATGCTCGAAGAGCTGAAGGTGATGTTCGAAGGCCGCGATTTCATCGAAGGCTCCGGCAACAAGCCCGGCCATTTCGTGATCGAGAAGGCGTTCGTCGAGCGGTAGTCGCCGCTCGGCCCTCACCATCCTCCCCCGACTTTGTTATTGGCGTCGCCCGCGCGTGGCTTGTTATAAGCTCGCGCTGAAATCTCGCGGCGATGTTGCGGTGCGAGAGGTGGGGGAGCTGCGCACGCCTTGTCCGCGATCGACCATGGTCGTCCGCCGAGACCGACCGCCTACGTGCTGGCGGGCGGCGGCAGTTTCGGGGCGATCCAGGTCGGCATGATGCATGCGCTGGCCAAGCACGGGGTCGTCGCCGACCTCGTGGTCGGCTCCAGCGTCGGCGCGATCAACGGCGCTTATTATGCCGGCGATCCCTCGCTCAAGGGCGTGCTCGGGCTGGAGGCGATCTGGCGCAGCCTGAAGCGCCACGACGTCTTCCCGGTCACATGGCGGACCCTGCTCGGCTTCATGTGGCGGCGGGACTTTCTGATCCCCCATGACGGCATCCGCAAGCTGATCGAGGATCATCTACCCTATCGCAACCTGCAGGAGGCCCAGCTTCCCCTGCACATCGTCACCACCGATTTCGTCTCCGGCGAGAGCGTGGTGCTGTCGGATGGCCCGGCGGTCGAGGCGATCCTGGCGTCGACCGCGATCCCCGGCGCCTTCACGCCGGTCCATTACCGGAACCTTTTCCTCGCCGACGGTGCGATCTCCTCGAACACGCCGGTCCGGATTGCGGTGAAGATGGGCGCAAAGCGGTTGATCGTGCTGCCGGCTGGACACGCCTGCGCGGTCGCAAGCCCGCCGGTCGGTGCGGTTGCCAATGCCCTGCATGCGCTGACGCTGCTGACCGCGCGGCAATTGATGGCCGAGCTCGAAGCCCTCGCCCCCGATATCGAATATGTCGTGGTGCCGCCGCTCTGCCCGATGGTCGGGTCACCCTACGATTTCTCGCGCACCGGCGAACATATCGATCGTGCGATCGAAGCCACCGGCGAATGGCTGGCTCAGGGCGGCCTCGAGCGGCACGGCGTGATTCCGCACGAGGCGCAGCTGCATAGCCACTGAATTGGTCACTGAATTGTCATGTCATTGAATCTATTGCAGTGCAAAAGCCCCAGTCCGGACGGATTGATTTGAAGCGTGCGGATTCGGTAGCCTCAAGACAGGTCCGCGTCATATCTATAGACGCGGCGCGGGCGTATCATACCCCGTCATGCTGACGAGAGGGACGTGTTCGTGGCCAACGAGAACAAAACGCAAGCTTCGTCTGAAGGGCTGATGGAAACCCTTCTGCTTCCCTTCTCGCCGCGCTTCATCATCCTGACGATCTGCGCGGTCGTCACTGCGCTGCTGATCGGCATCGGCATCGCCGACCGCAAGATCTTCGACATCCTGCTGATCCCGATCGTGATCTTCGGCGCGCTTACGCTGCTCGGCGTCCGCGATCTCATGCAGAAGGGCCATGCGGTTCTGCGCAACTACCCGATCTCGGCGCATATCCGCTTCCTGCTCGAAGAGATCAGGCCGGAGATGCGACAGTATTTCTTCGAGAGCGAGAAGGACGGCATGCCGTTCTCGCGCGACATCCGCGCGGTGGTCTATCAACGCGCCAAGATGCAGCTCGACAAGCGTCCGTTTGGCACCCAGGAGGACGTCTATCGCGAGGGCTATGAGTGGATGCATCACTCGGTGTCGCCCAAGGCGCATGCCGAGGAGAAGTTTCGCGTCACCATCGGCGGGCCGGACTGCGCAAAGCCCTATTCGGCCTCGGTGTTCAACATCTCGGCGATGAGCTTTGGCGCGCTCAGCCCCAATGCGGTGCGCGCGCTCAATGCCGGCGCCAAGAAGGGCGGCTTCGCCCATGACACCGGCGAGGGCGGCTTCAGCCCGTATCACGCCGAGATGGGCGGCGACATCATCTGGGAGATCGGCTCCGGCTATTTCGGTTGCCGTCATCTCGACGGCACCTTCGATCCCGAGGCGTTCGCGCGCGTTGCGAGCCAGGACCAGATCAAGATGGTCGAGCTCAAGATCAGCCAGGGCGCCAAGCCCGGCCATGGCGGCGTGCTGCCGGCGGCGAAGGTCTCGGAGGAGATCTCAAAAATCCGTGGCGTGTCGATGGGCGAGGACTGCATCTCGCCGGCCTCGCATCGTGCCTTCTCGACGCCTGTTGGCATGATGCAGTTCATCGCCGAGATGCGAAAACTCTCCGGCGGCAAACCGGCCGGCTTCAAGCTCTGCATCGGCCACCCCTGGGAGTTTCTGGCGATCTGCAAGGCGATGCTGGAGACCGGCATCTATCCTGATTTCATCGTGGTCGACGGCAACGAGGGCGGCACCGGCGCTGCGCCGCTGGAGTTCATGGATCATCTGGGTATGCCGATGCGCGAGGGCGTCAATTTCGTCCACAACGCGCTTGTGGGCATCAACGCGCGCGACCGCATCAGGCTTGGCGCGTCCGGCAAGATCGCCACCGCCTTCGATATGGCGCGCGCCATGGCGATCGGTGCCGACTGGTGCAATTCGGCGCGCGGTTTCATGTTCTCGCTCGGCTGCATCCAGTCGCTGAGCTGCCATACCGATCGTTGCCCGACCGGGGTCGCGACGCAGGATCCGACGCGCGCGCGCGCGCTCTACGTGCCGCTCAAGATCGACCGCGTGCACAATTATCACCACGCCACGCTGCACTCGCTGACCGAGCTGATCGCCGCAGCCGGCCTGACCCATCCGCAGGAGCTGCGCCCGGTCCATTTCAGCCAGCGGACCTCGACGACCCGTGTGCAGACCTTCGCACAGCTCTATCCGGCGTTGCGCCGGGGCGAGCTGCTGGAAGGCACGGAGGATCCGCGGTTCCGCGACGCCTGGCGGATGGCGCGGTCGGATACATTCCAGCCGGCGCTGTGAGACTTTGTTCCACCGCATGATACCGCTGCGGCTAGCCGCGGCGTAAATCATCGCGAGCCGGTTGTATCTTAACCTCTGTGTCAGCTTCGGGTGTAAATTGGCCCGATGGACGAAGAACGGCGCAACAAGGCCAGGCATCGCGTATTGAAAGCCGGAACCATCGAGTTCGGCGGCGGCGCGATCGACTGCACCGTCCGCAATTTCTCTGACACCGGCGCAGCCCTCGACGTCACCAGCCCGGTCGGCATTCCCGAGCACTTTACTCTGTCGATCAAGGCGGACGGCGCGCATCTCGCCTGCACGGTGGTGTGGCGCAAGGAAAAGCGGATCGGGGTGAGGTTCGGGTGAAGGAGGTGGTGCGAGCGCTCGCTCACCCCGTCTCGACTTCACCCAGCCGGCTCGCCAAAATCTTGTCGATCCTTCTGCCATCGAGATCGACTACCTCGATATGCCAGCCACTGAGGTCGAAGGCGTCGCCGACATTGGGCAGCACGTTGAATTGCTGGAGCACGAGACCAGCCACCGTGTTGTAGCGATGATGCGGCGGCAGCTCGATGCTGAGCAGTTCGCCGAACTCGTCGACCGGCATCCAGCCCGAGACCAGCAGCGACGAGTCCGCGCGCCTGACGTAAGCCGGCTCCAGCGGGCCTTCCTCGGAGTGGAAGGCGCCGACGATCGATTCCAGAATATCGGCGGCCGTGACCACGCCTTCGAAGGCGCCGTACTCGTCATAAACAAAACCGACGTGAACCGGCGCAGCCCTGAGGATCGCGAGTACATCGCGGGCATCGGCTGACGCGGGAATGCTTGGCGCTTCGCGGACGAGTGCGCGCAGATTCGGCGCGCGTTCGTTCATGTACGCGACCAGCAGGTCCTTCGCCTGGAGCACGCCGATGGGCGCGTCGCGATCGCCGTCGGAAACAGGAAAGCGCGAATGCGGGCTCTTTGCGATGATCGCTTGAATTGCTTCCGGAGCATCATTCAGGTCGATCTCGTTGACCTCCGTGCGCGGCGTCATGATCGCGCCGACCGGCCGGTCGCCGAGCCGCATGACACCCGCGATCATCTCCTTTTCGCCTGACTCCAGCACGCCGGCACTTTCGGCCTCGTTGACGAGATGGTGGATTTCGTCCTCCGACACCTTCTCCTCGGCCTTGCCGCCGCGCCCGAGCAGCGCGAGGATCAGCTTGCCTGAGAGATCGAGCAGGAAGACGAGCGGCAGCGAGATCTTCGCAAGCCAGTCCAACGCCGGCGCGACCTTGACTGCGATGCTTTCGGGGTCGCGCAATGCCACCTGCTTCGGCACCAGCTCGCCGACGATCAGCGTCGCATAGGTGATGATAGTGACGACAATGCCGACGCCGACGATGTCGGCAATCCCTGAGGACAGACCGAGCTCGGTCAGCCATTGCGTCAGCCGCTGCCCGAGCGTCGCGCCGGAGAACGCGCCCGAGAGCACGCCGACCAGCGTGATGCCGATCTGCACCGTCGAGAGAAACTTTCCGGGATCGGCGGCAAGCCGCAGCGCGCGCTCGGCGCCGCTCACGCCCTTGGCGGCCAGCAGCGACAGCCGCGCCGGGCGCGATGAGACCACAGCCAGTTCGGACATGGACAACAGGCCATTGATGACGATCAGGACGACGACGACGATGAGTTCGACAGACAACATTGTGCGCTGGGGAAAGGGACATTCAGCCTGGCGGGCGCCGGACCAAGCTCGTTATATATGAACGCGACGCGTCCATTGCCCGGTTTCGACCAAATTGTCGCAGCGAGCCAGAGGGGGCCATTGTGGAGGGAACCAACTTCTCCTAAGCTTGCAGTCCGGGGATGTCGCAGCCTTCCCGTGAAGTGGTGACCCCACGCAAGCGCTGCTCGCTGACGTATGGAGCGAGCAATGGATGGGATCGCAATCGAGCTTCCGCTTTTCCTGTTGGCCACCTTCGCCGGCGGCTTCGTCGCCGGCCTCTCCGGCTTTGCCTTCGGCCTGGTCGCGGCATCGTTGTGGCTCTATGTGCTGACGCCGCTCCAGAGCGCCAGCCTGATCGTCGGGTTCGGCCTTCTGGTTCAGGGCTACTCAGTCTGGAAGCTGCGCGCGGCGATCGATTGGCGCCGGCTGTGGCCCTTCATGATCGGTGCCGTCGCGGGCGTGCCGGTCGGGGTGTCGCTTCTGACATGGGCTGATCCGAAGAGCGTCCGGATCACGGTTGGAGCGATCCTGATCGCCTATAGCCTTTATGCCTTCCTCCGGCCGCAGCTCAAGATCGCAACCGTCGTGCCGCCCGCGGCCGACATCGCAGTCGGGTTCGTCAACGGCCTGCTTGGCGGGTTGACCGGCCTTGCCGGCATTATCATTACCATCTGGTGCAATCTGCGTGGGCTGCCCAAGGACCTTCAGCGTGCCACGTTCCAGCCTGTCGCGGTCGTGGTATTCGCCATGGCGGCGCTCTCGCTGGGCGCCAGGGGATCACTCACGCCCGAGACGGCAAAGTTGTTCGCGCTCGGCCTGCCATTCCTGTTTGCCGGGACGTGGCTGGGGCTAAAACTGTTCGGCCGGATCGACGAGGCCACGTTCCGCAAAATCGTGCTCGCACTGCTGGTCGTCTCGGGTGTTGCGCTGCTGTTCTGAGCGATCAAGCGCTCTCGCCCGGGTTTTCCAGGCTGAAGGTCTCGGACTGCTCGTCATAGGCGAACAGCTCGGCATAGCGGCCCCAGGACACGACCGTCTTGAGCGTCTCGTCCGCATAGTCCTCGGACATGTAGTCTTCGAGCTCGTTGCGGAATCGTGCCGCTGGCGCGGTATGCGAAGGACGCTCATCCAGCACACGGCGAATCAATCCCATCACCGGCACGTAGGTGACGAGATGTTCGGCGAAGAGCTTCTTGCGCGCGTCGGTTGCGAGATTGGCGAAATGCTTTCCGGCTTCGGTCAGCATCAGATCGCCTTCGCTGAGCTGGGCGAAGCGCAGCAGTTGCAGGGACTCGCCGAGATGGAGGATTTCGTCGGCTTCGAACTGGAGCTGGCTCGCGAGCACCGGCAGGTCGGCATGCCCGCGCTAGGGCGGCGCGGCCAGCGTCTCGATCAGGCCGGACAGCACGTTGGATGAAACGTGATGCAGCGTCATGCCGATCCCGGTGCCCGGAATGCCCTCGATCGAGGGAGCCTTCGGCTCGGTTCGCTGGGTCATGCGGGCATAGATGTTGTCGACCAACTGGCGGAAATACGGATCGAGCCGGTTGCGCGGGTGGGGAATCTCGACCTTGATCTCGGTGGCGACGCGGCCCGGATTGGACGAGAACACCAGGATGCGATCGCACATCAGGACTGCCTCCTCGATATTGTGCGTCACCATCAAGACGGACTTGATGGGCAGTCGGCCTTCGATCCAGAGATCGATCAAGTCGGTGCGCAGTGTTTCGGCGGTGAGCACGTCGAGCGCCGAGAACGGTTCGTCCATCAGCAGCAAGTCCGGATGAACGACCAGCGCACGGGCAAAGCCGACGCGCTGGCGCATGCCGCCCGACAGCTCCTTGGGAAAGGCCGACTCGAAGCCGTCGAGGCCGATCAGGTCAATCGCAGCGAGCGCACGCTTGCGCCGTTCGGTGGAATCGACACCGAGCGCCTCCAGCCCAAGCTCGACGTTCTGGAGCACCGTCAGCCAGGGAAACAGCGCAAACGACTGGAACACCATCGCGACGCCGTTCGGCGGCCCGACAATGGTCTCGCCGCGGCAGGTCGCGCTGCCCGAGGACGGCGTGACGAGGCCGGCGATGATCCGCAGCAGCGTGGATTTGCCGGAGCCGGAGCGGCCGAGCAGGCCAACGATCTCGCCCGAGTGGATCGTGAGGTCGACCTGTTCGAGCACCAACAGCTGTTCGCCGCTGCCCTTTGGAAAGGATCGACAGACGCCGCGGATATCGATGAGGGGGGAGGGGTGATCGAGCATGATGGTCTCCTCATCAACCGAGACGCAGGCGGCGTTCGCCATAGGCATAGAGCGGTCGCCAGACCAGGCGATTGAACAACGTGACCAGGATGCACATCGTGGCGATGCCGAGCACGACGCGCGGGAAATCGCCGGCTTCGGTCGCACTGGCGATATAGGCACCGAGCCCGGTCGCATTAAGATGCGTGTCGCCCCAGCTGGCAACTTCCGCGACGATCGAGGCGTTCCACGAGCCACCGGACGCAGTGATCGCGCCGGTGACGTAATAGGGGAAAATGCCGGGCAGGATGACCTTGAGCCACCACCGCCATCCGCCGAGATGGAAACTGCTTGCGGCCTCGCGCAAATCGCTCGGAAAGGCGCTGGCGCCGGCGATGACGTTGAACAGGATGTACCATTGCGTGCCCAGGATCATCAGCGGGCTCAGCCAGACATCGGGATTGAGCTTGAAGCTGACGATGGCCACGACGAAGACCGGAAAGGCCAGGTTGGCGGGAAATGCTGCGAGAAACTGGGCGAGCGGCTGGATGCGTTCGGCAAGTTTGGGACGCAGCCCGATCCAGACGCCGATCGGCACCCAGATCAGGGTTGCGAACGTGATGAGGACGATGACGCGGAGAAGCGTAATCAGCCCGTCGCGGATCGCAATGAGAACGTCGCTCACGCTCAGAGTGGCCGAGAGATAGCGATAGGTCAGCCATGCGGCATAGGCCGTGCTTGCGAGGATGACGGCAAGCCAAAGTCCGTCGATCAGTCGCGACGGCTGGCTCCGAGGCTTTGTCGATGGCCGCAGCGCGGGGAACGAGATGCGCAAATTGGAGACCGCACGGTTGATGGCCGAGAATGGCAACGTGATGGCACGCAGCGCGCGGGTCCGGCGAAACAGGTCGAGCATCCACGAGGTGGGTGGATCGCCGGATGCGGTCTGTTCGAAACGGAATTTGTCGGCCCAGGCAATGATGGGCCGGAACAGCAACTGATCATAGGCGATGATGACGAGCAGCATCGTCAGGATGGCGTAGAAGATCGCCGGCAAGTCCCGCTGCTGGATCGCCAGCGCGACATAGGAGCCGATACCCGGCAAAGTCACCGTGGTGTTGCCGACGGTGATCGCTTCCGAGGCGACCACGAAAAACCAGCCGCCCGACATCGACATCATCGCATTCCAGATCAATCCCGGCATCGCGAAAGGCACGTCGAGCCGCCAGAAGCGCTGCCAGCCGGAGAGGTGAAAACTCTGCGTGGCCTCTTCCAGATCCTTCGGCACGTCGCGCATGGACTGGTACATGCTGAAGGTCATGTTCCAGGCCTGGCTCGTGAAGATCGCAAACACCGAGGCGAGCTCGGCGCCGAGCACCTGGCTCGGAAACAAATTCATGAAGAAGACGACGGTGAAGGTCAGGAAGCCCAGGATCGGCACCGACTGAAGAATGTCCAGCACCGGGATCATCACCATCTCCGCGCGCCGGCTCTTGGCGGCGATCGCCGCGTAGATGAATGTGAAAACGGTCGAGCAAACGATCGCAAGCAGCATCCGCAAGACGGTGCGCAACGCGTAGAGCGGCAGGTTTGCCGGATCGAGCGAGACCGGCGTACGCTCCAGCTCGGACAAGGGCGCGACGGTCTGCTCGCCGCCATAGACGATCAGCACCATGGCGCCGATCACCAGGACCAGTGCCACGACATCCCAGACATTGGGGCGTAGCGCCCGGCCGATCGCGGCCGTGCGGATATCTCTCGGCTTCATCGGCCCGCCTTTGGGCTGGAATCCTGACTAGAACTCGGCGTGTAGTCGGCCTGAGAAGATCGAGACCGGCCCACGGTCGGCGTTATAGGCCGGGTTTGCGATCAATTGATAGTCGGCGGTCAACGTCACGCCCTTGATCACCGAATAGGCGTAATAGGCCTCGAGGACGCGTTCGGTGCGATAGTTGAGCTGGCCGTCGCCGATCAGGAGGCCGACGCCGCCGGCGGCAAGAAAATCGCGGTGCGCGGCCGACAGGCCGTTGATGGCGCCGCCGATGCCGACCGTATCGTCCGGTCGCCCCCAACGGCTGCCCTTGATCGACAGGCCGCCCGACAGGCTGCGGTCGATGTCGGTGAAGGACAGGATCTGGTTCTGGCCGTCGTTCCAGCTGACCCGCGCAAACAGTCCGACATCGTTGGCGATCTGCTGCTCGAGGTTGACGTAGAAGCCGTATTTGAGCCGGTCGCGCTGGGTCGCGGTGACGATGTCGTTGATGTCGAGCCCCGGATTCGCCGCGGCCAGGTCCACCACTTGCTGGTAGTTGGCGGTGTTGCCGCTGTTGGCAAAGACGCCGACGCGCAGCTTGCCGGGCTGTTCGAAGATCGCATGGCGTTCTTCAAACTCGACCACCGAGCCGCCGGTCTTGAAGGTGAGCACGTCGCTGTTCGGTGCGGCCGGCACCTGGAACAGGCCGGCGCGGATCGCCCAGTCCTTGCGGTTGAGCTCGACCACGGCGCCGCGGGTGTAGCCGGGGAGGTCGGCGGGGAAGTCGTAGGCGGCCGACGACCACATCGCCCAGTTCATGAAATCGGCGCGCGGGTCTTTTGCATAGGAGTTGCCGTCGAAGAAATCGCCGATGGCGAAGCGGCCGACAATTAGCGTGACGCGGTCGATATCCCGCTTGCCGGCGAGCTGGTTCGGCGCGTCCTCGACCGCTTCCTGCTCGCCGCCGAGTCCGAATGTCTGCTTGAAATAGTAGCGCTGCGCGCGGATCTTCGGGAAGGGCGCGCCGGCCTTCTGCGCTTCGCCGTTGGAGAAACCGGCGAGTCCGAGCGTGCCGTTGAGGCCGAAACCCTGCGCAAGCTCCGGATTGAAATAGAACTCGCCGCCATCCCAGAGTCGTGCGCCCAGGAACGCCGTCGTCGTCCACGTCGCCTGGAACTGGCCGCCACCGGGCAGGCTCTGCGGGCTCGCATAGGGCGAATGGATCGGCCCATAGCCTTGCGGCAGCACGGTGGTCTGGGCGTGGACGTTCCAGTCGTCGGATTCAGGCAGCTTGGTCTTGCCGCCGACCACTGGCATCCACGGCGTGTCGCCGAACTGATAGTTCAGGCCGAGCTTGAACAGATGGATGCGCGGATCGACGTTGACGCTGCCGAGGCCAAAGCCGCTGAGATCGTAAGTCTTGCGGGAGAGGTCGACATATTCGTATTCGGCCTTCGCGGTCCAATTGCCGCTGACGGCGTATTCGAGGCCGAGGCCGGCGGTCCATCCGGTCTGGTAATGGCCAACTGGAAATAATCCGGTGACGCCATCGCCGTCGTTGATGTTGATGTGGGTATGGCCCCAGGCGAAGCCGCCGGTGACATAGGGCATGAATCTGTCGAAGGCATAACCGATGCGGCCGCGCACGGTGCCGACATAGTCGATCGTGGTGTGGAAGGGCGCCGGTGAATGTGCGAGTGCCGGACCGTCGGACGGACTCGTGAATGTCGAATCCGCCTCGATGCCGAGCACGACGCGGTTTGCGAGCTGGCGATTGTAGCCGAGCTGATAGCCCCCGGTGAGCCCGGTCGCGCTATGTGGCAGGACCACGCCCTGCTCGGGCATGGGATTGGTGCCGGGCCCGAAGCCCGCATCGCCATAGCCGAAATGGCCGCCGACATAGAAGCCGGTCCACTCGTAGACCGTTTTCGCGGCGCGCGCCTTCAGCGGCAGGTCGGCAGCGACGCCGGCACCCGGCAGCACGAGCACGCCCGAGGCAAGCGCCGCGGCCGTACGCAAATAGCGATGTCGGTGACCTCTCAACGTCAAAACTACGCCCCCAGACGCGACTGTGCCCCAACCGCGCCCGACATCCCTGCCGATTCGCGGTGCTCCTGTCATCAGGGTCTTGGCTGTTCGCGCGACCGGACGAGACGAGCTCGTTTCGATGCGTTTCACCCCAAAGTTATGCCAAGTCCCTGCGCTCGCTGCGAACCTTATTGCAAGTAATTCGCAATAGCAACTAGTCCAGAATGCCGCAGACGATGGTTCGCACCGTTATGTGACGGGACTGCAACAAATTCCCGGTGCGGAAAATGGATGACCCGGGCCGTGCGGGGTCCGGTCTTTGCCGCAGACCGATCCAAAGCCGGGACAAATGCGGGGGTACGGAGGAATCGCGCAGGTCGGCGATCGGTCGCCGGCTAACGACAGCACCTAGCAGCCGCGGCAGACGCCCTTGATCTTCTTGGCGAGCAACGCGTCCTCTTTCTTCAGCGCGTCATCCTGGTTCGCCGGACTGTTCGCCACCGGAACTTTAGCTGCCGGACTGCTCGTCGCTGGACTGGTCGTATTCCACCGCTGCTGCCACAGCTTCTCGCCGATCGTGCAGAGAACCCGCGGCTTGGTTTCCGCGGAGGGGGCAGGTATTCGTTCCGGCGTGTGGCCCGCGACCTCGAGAGCCAGCTTGGTCCGGATCGCCTCCTTGAAGTGTTCACGATCGGTGATCGGCACAACAAAGGAACCTGGGCCGCCGATCACGCAATCCTCATAGTACCAATCGATGTGGTCGATATGCTGAAAGTCCGTCGGATCCGGTGTCGTTGCGTTGGTCATGACCGGTTGGCCGGTGATGACGATGCCCTTCTGCAACGCTGCGTCACGCGCTGCGGCGACAGGATCGCCGTTGCTGTTGGGACCGTCGCCCGCAATGTCGATGACTTGGCGCGAGCCGCGGTAGGGGGTCTGTTCGAACAGAGACATGGCGAACCTGATCGCGCTCGAAATCGACGTGCGCGAACCTCGGCGGATCGGTGCTTTCATGATTTCAGCTGCGACGGCCTCGGCCGCCTCCGGTCCGTCGATCTGTCGCCAGGGAACGATGATTTTCTGGTCCTTCGTGGATGACCATTCGAAATAAGTCAGCGCTATCTTGCCGACAGGACCGGCGCGTAAGGCTCGCAGAAACTCCTCCGAGACAATGGCCTTGGCAAAACCTTCGCGCTGGGCCGCCAGGTCATCCGGGTCTACCGAATAGGAAATGTCGACTGCGATCACGAGCTCGACGTCCACGGCAGCGCGACTGTCGTCCTGGATCGCGGTTTGCGGCTGCGACGCTGGCTGAGAAAATGCAGGCATCGATGTCAGCATCGCAATCAGGATCGATCCAATCGAGACCCGCCAGTTCATGCTCGCTCTCCAGCCACCTTGTCGTATCGTGGCACGCGGAGCGTGCAATCGGAAGCAGCCGGGCATTCTCACGGTACAAAAAGGATGACCCCGCCCGGGGGGACAGCCGGGCGGGGTCGGGGCACGACACGGGGTGGATGAGGCGCCCGTGTCGGACGCAGGATCCACGTAAGATCGGCCTCAGAGCCTTAAATCAGTAGCAAGTACGAACGTTGCCGACGAACTGGCCGTAAGCGTTGTACTGGGCGACCCAGCCGCAGCGATGATAGCCGTAATAGGGCTGGTTGCTGGCGGCGATCGCGGTGCCGACGATGGCGGCGGTGGCGATGCCAGCGCCCACGCCCCAGCCCCAGCCGAGCGGCTTGGCCTGAGCAGTCGACGTGGTGGATGCGACGCCAGCGGTGACGGTGAGGGCGGCGAGAGCGACGGCGGCAATCTTGGTCTTGATCGACATGTGAAACTCCATCCGGGTTGAGGCGGTCCGTTGTGGTCCGCGTGCCCAATTGGACGGAGGCTTGCCGAAACCGGTTCGAAAGCGCTTCGGGCGGTCTGGGAATCCGGCTCTTTCCTGAGTGATTCCAAAAAGATGCAGGTTATCCGAGAGGGCCCTTGGCGAGCCTGTTCACGTCGAAGTTATCGACCTCAGTCAGCAGCTCGCAAAAGGCGCGCGCACCCTGGTCGATGAGCTGCTCGCCCTTCTCGATCACGGCCAGTGTCGCGTTGCCGACGGCGCCGCTGGCGTTGAGATCCTGCGCCTGCCAGGCGAAGGGTGCGGGCCGCTGCGTCGAGAGCCAGTGATATTGTGTCTCCATCGCGACGCTGCTCGCGGGAAAATCCGCGATCGCATCCACGCGCACCTGCTCCGGATAGCGTGCCAGCATGATCGAGGTCTCGACCGCGCCGCCATGGATGCCGTGACGCACCTCATCGGCCGGGAACAGTTTTTCCGCAGCCGACAGGCGCGACCACGACGTCGTCACCGCGAACAGTTTTTGATATGCGCGAAGATCCTGCGCCACCAGCATCATCGCCGCGCTGTTGCCGCCATGGCTGGTGATGATGACGAGCTTTTTCACGCCGCGTCGCGCGACGTCCTCGCCGATTGCGGTCCAGCGCTTCAGCGCCATTTCGGTCGGCAGCGTCTGCGTGCCCGGATAGTCGATATGCTCGGTGGAAATGCCGACCGGCTCAACAGGCAGGAACGTCGCCGGAATGGTCGCGGCCAGCACCTCCTGCACGCGCGCGAGATAGGCGTCCGCGATCAGCACGTCGGTCTCGAGCGGCAGATGCGGGCCGTGCTGCTCGGTCGCCGCCAGCGGCAGCACCGCGATCCAGCGCGATACGTCCGCAGGGTTGGCATCGGCCCAGCGGATCTCGGTCCAGTCGCGCGGAGGCGTCATCAAGGTTTCTTTGCCCGAATTTGTCACGTAGTTTGGTGTTATGGAGGGGACGCGGGCCTGGCCGGTTCGCGTCCCCGAATGTCTTGCGGTTTTATCGCGTTGGTCTGGCATCGGCCAGACACGATCGACGGAGTCCCATCATGAGCCCTTCCCATCTGCGGCGAGCGTTAACGGCAGGCTTGCTGGCCACTTTCGTGTCGGTCCTGCCGGCGCGCGCGGAAACCCTGGACAAGGTCACCTTCGGCACCAATTGGGTCGCCGAGGCCGAGCATGGCGGTTTCTTCCAGGCGGTCGCCGACGGCACCTACAAGAAATATGGGCTCGACGTCACCATCGTTCCGGGCGGGCCCAATGAGAACAACCGGATGCTGCTGATCGCCGGCAAGATCGATTTCTTCATGGCTGCGAACACGCTGATGTCGTTCGACGCGGTCGCCAACAACGTCCCCGTGGTGACCATCGCCGCGGTCTTCCAGAAAGACCCGCAGGTGATGCTGACGCAGCCGGATGCGAAAGTCACCAAGATCGAGGAGCTCAAGCCGCTGACGCTGTTCGTCTCCAAGGAGGGCATGGGCAGCTACTTCCAGTGGCTCAAATCCGAATATGGTTTCAGCGAGAAGAACGTCCGGCCCTATAATTTCAATCCGCAGCCCTTCATCGCCAACCCCAAGAGCGCGATGCAGGGCTACGTCACCTCCGAGCCCTTCGCCGTCGAGAAGGCCGCCGGCTTCAAGCCCAACGTCATCCTGCTCGCCGATGCCGGCTTCAACACCTATTCGACCCTGATCGAGACCCGCCGCGACCTGGTCGAGAAGAAGGCGGACCTGGTGCAGCGCTTCGTCGATGCCTCCATGATCGGCTGGTACAATTACATCTACCGCGACAATTCCGCCGGCAATGCCATGATCAAGCAGCTCAATCCGGAGATGACCGACGAACTGCTGGCCTATTCTGTCGCCAAGATGAAGGAATACGGCATCGTCGATTCCGGCGAGTCCCTGAAGAACGGCATCGGCGCGATGAGCGACGATCGCTACACCTCCTTCTTCAACAAGATGGTGAAGGCCGGCGTCGTGAAGGGTGATCTCGACTTCCGCAAGTCCTACACGCTACGCTTCGTCAACAAGGGCGTCGGTGTCGAGCTGCGCCCCGCAAAGCCGTAACGTCAGCGTTGATGTCAGACGCCAAAACTTCGCCCACGGTCGAAGCCAGCCTGACGGCGCTTGCCGTCAGCCTGCGCGGCGTGACGAAGGCCTATGACAACGGCGTCATGGCGCTCGGTCCCTTCGACCTCGCGGTGCGCAAGGGCGAGTTCATCTCGCTGCTCGGTCCGTCCGGCTGCGGCAAGTCGACGGCGCTGAGACTGATTGCGGGGCTCAGCGCCGCGTCTTCAGGCACGGTGCGGATGTCGCGTCATGAAGGCCCGGCGCAGAAGATCGGCCATGGTATCGGCTTCGTGTTCCAGGAGCCGACCCTGATGCCCTGGACCAGTGTGCGCGAAAACGTGCGGCTGCCGTTGAAGCTCGGCGGCGTCCCGAAGGCCGAAGGGCGGGCGCGGGCCGATGCAGCGCTCGCCAGCGTCGGTCTCGCCGATTTCGCCGATGCCTTTCCGCGCGAATTGTCCGGCGGCATGAAGATGCGGGTGTCGCTCGCGCGCGCGCTCGTTACCGATCCTGATATCCTCCTGATGGATGAGCCGTTCGCGGCGCTCGACGAGATCACGCGATTCCGCCTCAATAACGATCTGCTCGCGCTGTGGCGCAGCCTTGGCAAGACCGTCATCTTCGTCACCCATTCGGTGTTCGAATCCGTCTATCTGTCGCAGCGCGTCGTGGTCATGACGGCGCGGCCCGGCCGCATCCAGGCCGACATCCGGATCGAGACCCTCGAGCCGCGCGGTGAGGAGTTTCGCACCTCGGCGGCTTATTCCGATTATTGCCGGCGCGTGTCGGCCGCGCTGGCGCCGTCCTATTCGGGACAGTCGATGCTATGAACGCGCAAGCCCCCGTCACCGCAAAGCCGTCAGGCGCGCAAAACGCCGTGCGTTTCGTGCTGCCCGTCATCGTGTTCGCGGCCGGCCTTGCCGCCTGGGAGCTCGTGGTTCGCATTCGGGAGATCCCGCCTTACGTGCTGCCGGCGCCCTCGGTCATCTTCCTGACGCTGATCAAGGACTGGGCGGTGCTGTCACAATCGCTTGCGACCACGCTGCTGACGACGCTGGAAGGTTTTGTCGCCGCGAGCATCGGCGGCGTCGCGCTGGCGCTGCTGTTCAACCAGTCGAAATGGGTGGAATACTCGCTGTTTCCCTATGCCGTCGTCCTCCAGGTGACGCCGGTGATCGCGATCGCACCGCTGTTGCTGATCTATCTGGAACAGCAGACCGCGGTCGTCGTCTGCGCCTTCATCGTCGCCTTTTTCCCGGTGCTGTCGAACACCACGCTCGGGCTGAATTCGGTCGATCGCAACCTCGCGGGCCTGTTCCAGCTCTATGGCGCCTCGCCGCCGCAAACCCTGCGCTTCCTGAAGCTGCCGGCGGCGCTGCCCTATATCCTCGGCGGCCTGCGCATTGCCGGCGGCCTGTCGCTGATCGGCGCGGTCGTGGCCGAGATCGCAGCGGGAACAGCAGGCGCCGGCTCAGGCCTCGCCTACAGAATCGCCGAATCCGGCTATCGATTGAACATACCCCGCATGTTCGCAGCGCTGCTTCTGCTGTCGCTGGCCGGGATTGTCATCTATGGGGTGCTGGCGCTAATTTCCCACCTCGTATTACGGCGCTGGCACGAGAGCGCGCTTGGAAAGGAAAACTGATGTCTACCGGTTCGATTTCGTCCGACAAGATCGACCTTCTGATCTATGGGCCGGTGCGGCCGATCCTCGAGAACGGGTTTTCCGATCATTTCGTCGTGCACAAGGCCGAGACGCGCGGCGACCTCGAGCGGCTGACGCCGGCAATCCGCGAAAAGATCCGCGGTGTCGCGGTGACCTATCACACCGTCCGCGCCGACAAGGATTCGCTGTCGCAATTGCCCAAGATCGAGATGGTGGCGAGCTTTGGCGTCGGTTACGACCATATCGACGCCAAATACGCCGCCGAGCACAACATCATCGTCACCAACACGCCCGACGTGCTGACCGAGGAGGTCGCCGACGTTGCGATGGGCCTGCTGATCTCCACCGTGCGTGAATTCGTCAAGGCCGACCGCTACGTCCGCTCCGGTTTCTGGCAGACCCAGAATTATCCGCTCAGCGTCGGCTCGCTGCGTGACCGCAAGGTCGGCATCGTCGGCATGGGCCGGATCGGCCAGGCCATCGCGCGCCGGCTCGATGCCTCGCTCGTGCCGGTGGTCTATCACTCGCGCAACCCTTCCAAGGACGTCTCCTACAAGCACTATCCCGACCTGATCGAGATGGCGAAGGCGGTCGATACGCTGATGGTGATCGTGCCGGGCGGCGCCTCGACCAACAAGATGATCAATGCCGAGGTGTTCAAGGCGCTCGGCCCGCGCGGCGTGCTGGTCAACGTCGCGCGCGGCTCTGTCGTCGACGAGCAGGCGATGATCCAGGCGTTGAAATCCGGCACCATCCTCGCCGCCGGCCTCGACGTGTTCGCAGCCGAGCCCAGCGTGCCTGAGGAGCTCAAGACCATGCAGAACGTCGTGCTGTTGCCGCATATCGGCTCGGCCTCCGTGGTGACGCGCAATGCCATGGACCAGCTCGTGGTCGACAACCTCAAGTCCTGGTTCGCCGGCAAGGCGCCGCTGACGCCGGTTGCTGAAACGCCGTTCAAGGGGCGCTGATGGCCGCCCTTCGGGTCGTTGCTTTGCTGATCGCGGCCTGTGTCGCCGCGATCGGCGCTGCGCGTGCGCAGGACGCGACGACCCTGAAGAAGGAGATGGTCGGGCAGTGGGAGCTTTCGACCACCGAACGCAGCAAGACCTGCGTCGTCACGATCAAGGGCGACCCGGTGGCGCAGGGTTTCAAGCTCGAGCTCGAGCCGGCCTGCAAGACCGCGCTGCCCTTCACCAAGGATATCGTCGCCTGGAGCGTGAAAGGTCTCGACATCGTCCGCTTGCAGGATGCGACCGGTGAATCCGTGATCGATTTCACCGAGGTCGAGGCCGGCATTTTCGAGGGCCTGCGCCAGGGCGAGGGCGTCTACATCCTGCAGGACCTCGCCGCCGCCCGCTCGATGGCCAAGTCGATGGACCAGATGATCGGCGACTGGTCGATCGTGCGCGGCAACGGCCAGCCGGTCTGCGGATTGACGCTGACCAACACGGAAGCCGATCAGGACAATTTCCAGGTCTTCCTCAAGCCGAAATGCGATGCGGCGATCGCCCAGTTCAATCCGACGCAATGGCGGCTCGAGCGCGGCCAGATCATCCTGATGTCGAAATCGGGCGACGTCTGGCAGTTCGAGGCCGACGACAACGCGCAATGGCGGCGGGTTCCCGATACGGCCGATCCCCTGATCATGCTGCGCCAATAGGCGTCCGTTTGTTCCCGTAATTTCTGCCTGCAATTTTTCCGGTGTCCATGTCGATCCGGCCCCGGCCAGATCGTCATCCCAATAGCGAGCTGATCGCGCGACTGAACCGGCCGCGTCTCGCCTCAACAGGAGTTTTGCATGCGCTTCATGTACATCGTCACCTCCCCAAAGCCCATGGCAGGGCCGTCCCCGGCGCTGGCGGAGGCGATGCAAAGGATCTCCGAACGGGAGATCAGGGCCGGCCGGATGCTCGACAATGGCGGCCTGATGCCGCTTGCGACCGGCGCGCGGGTGCGTGTCGCCGATGGCGAGCTCAGCGTCATCGACGGCCCATTCGTGGAGGCCAAGGAGGTGATCGGCGGCTATGCCATCTTCGAATTGCGCGACAAGGACGAGGCCCTGGCGATGGCCAAGGAATTCATGCAGTTGCACCTCGACCACATGCCGGGTTGGGAAGGCACTTGCGAATTGCGGGCGTTCGCTACGCCGGGCGTGGACGTGGCCTGCGAAGTCAACGCGCGTGCAGGGGTAGCCGCCCACGCCTGATGGACACCACCGCTCGTCTCCTTCGGCGGCGATGACGGCCGCCGACACCGATATCGATCGCGTCATCCGCGCCACCTGGCGCGTCGTGCAGCCGCGGCTGATCGCGACGCTGTCGCGGATGCTGCGCGACGTGCCGCTTGCGGAAGAGCTGACCCAGGACGCGCTGGTCGCGGCGCTGGAAGCCTGGCCAACCATCGGCGTGCCCGACAATCCCGGTGCCTGGCTCATGACGACCGCCAGGCGCCGGGCGCTGGATCATTTGCGCCGCGGCAAGATGCTCGCGGACAAGCACGACATGCTGGCGCGCGACATGTTGCAGGAGCAGGCGACCGTGCCGGATTTCGACGCTGCGCTCGACGATGATATCGGCGATGAATTGTTGCGGCTGGTCTTCACCGCCTGTCATCCGATCCTGTCGCGCGAGGCGCGCGCGGCGCTGGCGCTGCGCATGATCTGCGGCTTGACCACGTCCGAGATCGCGCGCGCCTATCTCGTGCCGGAAGCAACCATCTCCCAGCGGATCGTCCGCGCCAAGCGGACGTTGTCCGGATCCGGCCTCGCCTACGAGACGCCGAGTGGGGAGGCGTTGTCGGAGCGCCTCGCCTCGGTGCTGGAGGTGGTCTATCTCATTTTCAACGAGGGCTACCTCGCGGCGCGCGGCGATGAATGGCTGCGGCCGCAGCTCTGCGACGAGGCGCTGCGCATGGGCCGCGTGCTCGCCGGCCTCGCCCCGGACGAGCCCGAGGTTCACGGCCTCGTCGCCCTGATGGATTTGAATGCCGCGCGGGCTCGCGCGCGGACCGACGCAAGCGGCGATCCCATTCTGCTGATGGACCAGGATCGCGCGCTCTGGGACCACTCGCAGATCCGTCGGGGCCTGCGCGCGCTCGAACGTGCCCGCGAGCTCGGCGGTGCAGGACGGTTTTACGTGATTCAGGCTGCGATTGCGGCGTGTCACGCCACGGCGGAGACGCCTGCGGATACCGACTGGCGGCGCATCGCGCAGCTTTACGCCGAGCTGGCGCGGTTGGTGCGCTCGCCGGTCATCGAGCTCAATCGCGCGGTCGCGGTCGGCATGGCCTGGGGACCGCAGGCCGGGCTCGACCTGCTTGACGAGATCGCCGGCGCGCCGGCGCTGTCGGCCTATCATCATCTGCCGGCGGTTCGTGGTGATTTCCTGCAAAAGCTCGGGCGGCTCGCAGAGGCGCGGCAGGCGTTCGAGGTCGCCGCACATCTTGCCACCAACGGGCGTGAGCGCGCGCTGATGGAGCGCCGCGCTGCGGCGCTCCACGCCCAAAACATCCAGCAAGACATCTAACAAGACGTCTAGGCCGTCGGCTTGGGCGGCGGCGCGGTGCCCTGTGCCCATTTCTCCATCTTGCCGAGCACACCCCAGGCCGTCAGTGCCAGCGAGATGGGAAGCGCGAATTGGCTCAGGCCCGGCACCGCGGTTGCGATCGTCCCGAGCAGCCCGGCAAGTCCGCCGGCGCTTGGGCTCGCTGTCACGCCAGAAAGCAGCGCGGTGATGAGCGTGCCGCCGATGCCGAGTGCCGTCTTCTTGCCGTCCAGCAGCTTGCCGACGGTTTCGCCGAGCGCACCGTTGACCTGCCCGAGCACGGGCTTGTTGCTGAGCAGCGTGCTCAGCAGGTCGACCAGCTGTTTGAGTTGATCGGCCGGAGCGGGATTGGCCGCCGGCGGCGTTCCCGGCACGGTCTTGGTGATCAGAGAGAGAAGCTGTCCGAGCACACCGACTGTCGTATTGGTCGCCGGTGTTGGGCTCAGCGGATTTGTCGCTCCCCCCTGCAAGGCCTGCGTGAGGCTCTGCAGTTGGTTCAGGATCTGAGATAGCTGGATGGGCAGGCCTGCGGGCGTCGTGCCTGTCGATGGAGTTGCTATCGGCGTTGGCGTCGTTCCTCCCGGCTGGATGAGCTGAGCGAGATTTTCCAGTCGGCTCAGGATTTGAGACAGATCGGCCGGCTGTCCTCCCGGAGTCACGCCTGTCAATGCTGGTATTGCGCCTCCTGGCTGCACGACCTGTGAGATATCATCCAGTCGCTTGAGGATCTGGGAAAGATCGACATTCGCCGTCCGAACCGGCTGCATTCCTGCGCGCGTGATGGCGGCAATCGTGGTGCCGTCGAGCAGGCCGGTATCCTCGAGGGCGTGTTGTTGCTGAAATTGCGAGACCGCTGCCTTGGTCTTCGGTCCGCTGATGCTGTCTTCGTCGAGCGGCGGATTGGCGCCGAGCTTGTTGAGCGTCTGCTGCATCAGTAGCACCGACGACACCACCTCATCGTCGGGCTCGGAACGAGGGGCAAGGGACGGGTTGTCGTCGATCGCGATCGAGGAATCCTGCGACATCATCGCATGCAGGACGACCGCGGTGCCGAGCTGGGAATCGACGTGGTTCGGGTCGAAGACGTGATCGGCAACGAACTTGCCGGCTCTTGCCTCAGGCGGTCCATAAAGATTCGAGCCGCCGTAGAGATAAGGCGAGTTGACGCCCTTGGCGTTATAGCCGAGGCCGTTGAAGCATTCGAGCCGGTACAGGGTGCGCGCGATGCACCAGTCCTGCGCGCCGACGAAGTGCTGGATCCGCAGTGCGTCCACGGCACCGTCGACGAACGAGGCGAACGGGCCGCGCCCTTTCGGAACGAGGCTCGTCACGCGCTTCAGCGACTCGCCGTTGCCGAGATAGGCGTCGAAATCGAAATTGGACTCGCGATAATGGCACAGCGCGACGAAACACCAGGGCACTCCGGTCAGCCGCTCGACCTGCTGATAGGTCGCCTTGCCGTTGATGGCCTTGCGTGCCGTCGCGTTGGCCTCGCCAAGGCGTGCGGGCCGGATCTCGAGATTGGCCCAGTTCCTCTCATATTCGCTCTTCAGACTCTCGTATGACACCATCTCCCGCTCCCGCGAATTGTTAAAATTATCGGTTCGTTGTGCAAATCAGGCGTGAGCCGCGTGCCGCCGTCGGCGGGCCAGGGCTCTGGGTGTGGTCCGGCGAATGTTGCAGGCCATCGCTGCAGCGCATGTGAAATGGCTTACAGGTGCAGCGCGAAAGGTTGCGCTCAAAGGACGCAAGATCAGATTGGCGCACGCGCATACGTCGCGGCGCGTCTTTGTTGTCGAGCTTGTTGCATGAAGTGGCTTATGCAACCATGCAGAGAGTGCAACCTTCCGGACCCTTCGATGTTCAGAGCCGTCGTCATTGTCTTTCTCGCCTTTGCCTTGTCCGCCTGCGATGCCGTGGCCACGCTGAAGGACGGACTGCAGCAGGCCCGGGCGGTCGAAGGCGATCTCGAACAGTCGACCGGCGTCAAGCCACAGGTCGGCTTCAACTGGCGCAATGGACGCCTCACCTCGGTGACCGTCCTGTTTCCGAAGCTTGATGAAACCAAGCCGCTCGGTGACCTCGCAGGTCAGGTGCGCGCGGCGGTGACCAAGGAGTTCAAGCAGACGCCGGACGCGATCGTGCTCTCCTTTGCCCTGGGCAAAGGGCCTTCTGTCTGAGGGACGCGAGCATCCGCTGGTTGTCGCGACAGGCTGGCCTTGTGACGCAAAGGGCGGGAAGCGAGCCGGATTCACGCGATTATTCTGGCCGGGGATCGTCCCAAACGCTATGACTGGCCGCATCAGATGGGAGGATTCGGAATGCTTCGACGTCTTGGTATTGCAGCGTGTTTCGCAGTCGCGATGGCCGTACCGGTCCATGACGCGGTGGCGCAGGATGCTGTCGGCGGCGCTATCATCGGCGGCGTGGGCGGAGCGATTTTGGGCGGCGCGCTCGGCGGTGGCCGCGGCGCCGCCATCGGTGCCGTCGTCGGCGCCGGCACGGGGGCTGCGATCGCCTCCGAAGGCGAGCGGCGCCGGTCCGGCTATTACGCCTATCAGCGCGGCTGCTATATGCAGCGCCCGGATGGCCGCTACGTCCCGGTCGATCCGAGATACTGCTACTGAATGACGTTGCGCCGGCGCCGTCTCGCACGCGCCGGCGCTGTCATGTCTGATCGCTGCGGTCAGGCAGCGCTGGCGCGGCTGACGGCGTCGCCAAGCTCGGCATTGGTGTAGGCCTTGCCGCCGATGCCCCACAGGCCGTCCACGGCATAGACCATGTTGACGAAAATCCGCTCGCGCGGATGACGGCCTTCCGCGGCCCTGGACGCGATGTCGGTGGCCTCTTTGATGAACCCCGCCTTTTGCTCCGGGCTTGCCAGCGCGAAGGACGGGACTTTCAATTCGACCACGACGATGTCGTTCGATGTCCCGCCGGCGAAGGACCGGCCTTTCGGGACGGTGCTGATCTCGCCGATCACGTTCGGCGTGATGAACGCATTGCCAGCAAGATCGTGGTGCCTCAGGAACGAGGCGGTCAGTTCGGCGAACATGATTTTCTCGGCGGCTGCACTGAAGATGCCATCCGTGGCGACGACGGTGATCGGCATGACCAAAACTCCCTTCGTGATGTGAGCGTCGCGAACGCCGGCTGCGATCGCGGCTTGCGATAAGATTGCGATCGTTATATAACGACCGTGATTGCATTCGCATGACGAGGGCGATGCCGTCAATGATAAAATAACGATCGTGATCTAAAAGGTGCGGTGGTGCGATACAAGTCCGGACACAAGGAAGAGGCCCGCGCGCGCATGGTCGCGGCTGCCGGCCGCGGCTTTCGCCGCCAGGGTTTTGGCGGCATCGGCGTTGACGGTCTCGCCAAGGAGGCCGAGGTCACCTCCGGCGCGTTCTACGGGCACTTCTCGTCCAAGGGCGAAGCGTTCAAGGCTGCGCTGGTGGCGGGCCTCGACGAGCTGCGCCAGGGTGTCGAAAGCCTGCGCGCCGAGCACGGCGCCAAATGGGTCGCGGCGTTCGTCGATTTCTATCTCGGACAAAAGCGGGTCTGCGAGCTCGGTGCGAGCTGCGCCTTGCAGAGCCTGACCTCGGAGGTGCAGCGCGCCGATGCCGGAATCAAGACCGTGTTCGAGGCCGAGATCGATGGCGTCGTGAACGCGGTCGCGGATGGCTTGCCGGGCCGCTCGACCAAGGACAGACGCGCGCGCGCCTGGGCGCTGCTCTCGATCCTGTCCGGCGGCGTCACCATGGCGAGGGCCGTCGCCGACAAGGATGTCAGCGCGGCAATTGCGTCCGCGTGTCGCGCGGCCGCGCTCAAGGCCTGTGCAGAGACCTGATCAATTCAAGCGAGGAGTGCGAGATATGCGCCTGTCGAACTATCTCTTTTTCACGACCCAGTGCGAACCGGCGCTTGCCTTCTACGCCGCCTGCGGTCTCGGCAACGTCACCGAGATCATGCGCCATGGCGAGCCCGGCATGCCGCTCAGGAATCCCGCGCTGCGGGGCAAGATCATGCACGCGAAGTTCGAAGGCCCCGGCATCTGCTTCTATGCATCGGACAACGACGACGCCGAGCCAATGCGCGGCTCCGCCCATATCCTGATGATGGATGATCAGGAGGCGACGACGGATCTGTTTGTGCGCCTCGCCGACGGCGGCACCATCACCACGCCGCTCGGCATCCAGCCCTGGGGCGACTATTACGGCAAGCTGACCGATCGCTTCGGCGTGCAGTGGATGCTGAACTGCGCGATGGTGGGACGCGTGTAGCGCGGAAGCCTGGTCGCCAACCGGTCGGCGCGATTACGTTCGTCCCGCCGCTGCCTACGGCATGATCTGGCGCAGCGGCTCCGGGGTGATGGAGATATGGCCCGTAAACGGCCGGTCGTGCGCGGCGATCAGCAGGGCCGAGGTGGCGACGCCGGTTGCGAACAGCGCAATCGCGATCGCCGATCCCAAGCGGTTGTCGCAATGAACGAAGCCGATCACCAGCAGCTCGCACAAGGCCTGGAGATACAGGCACCACCATTTCACCGAATTCACCGCGGAGAGGCTGACGATGATCCGCTGCCGCCGCGCGTCCAGCGCCTGTTCCAGCGCGGCGAGGATCTCGCGCTGCATGGTCTCCTGAGCCCGCCCTTGCGGCGTCATCGCGATGACCAGCTGCAAGGCTTCGGCGAGCGCCGGCGGCGTCACCTTCAGCGAGGCCTCCTGATGCGCCATCATCGGCCATTCCACCGCGAGCGCCTGCCCGACATAGTCGCGCACCAGGGCGCGTAGCCTAGTCTCCTGCTCGGGCGGCAGCCCCGCGGCCAGCAGCACGGCGCTGCGCAGCGCGCTGGCCTCGCGGCTGACCGCGGCGCCGGCGCGGTCGCTGTCGCCCCAGACCTGCGCCGCGGTGAAGGCGACGAACAGGCCGAAGATGATGCCGAGCACCGGCAGCATGCCGGGCGAGATCGCCTTCAGCGATTTCGCCCGCTCCTCCGTCGCGACCAGCGCGACGAAGGCGAACACGGTCGCGGCCAGAAGATAGGTGAAGCCAAAGATCACCAGCGCCATCGCGGGCACCGGCAGATTGTGCAGCCAATCGCTCATGCGCTTCCTGCTACGTGATTCGGAGCCTTAAAGCGCGATGAGATTGGGATGAACCTAGATCAGCCGCGTACCGCACCAGCAATGGGCCCTTTCGATGCAAATCATGAAATGCCCCGGCAGCGGGATGAGCATGCACGCGATGAACTTATCCAATTGATCGTCCACTTGTAGGAAACTGCTCCATTTTGCGAATTGTGCCTACCTCAAACTGGGTTGTGCAGCGGGGAAATATTACATCGCGAGCATGGCGAACGGAGTGGAGCACGATGGATCTTCATGGATGGAGCGATGAGTGAGGCCTTTGGGCAACGGCTTGGCGAACGATTCCGAGTCGAAAACGCACCCGCGATCATTACCCGGGCGTTGCGTAACGCGGATATGGCCGTCACCGAGCTTCGATGTGATAACCCGCCGTCGGAAATGAGCGATTCGGTTCGGCGGGAAGATGCTTTTCTCCTCACTTTGCACCTCCGCGATATTCCCAATCGCGAATATTGGGAGGGGGGCCGACGAGCGCCGGTGCGCGACTTGCGGGCCGGCGAGACTTGTCTCCAGGACCTGAAGCGAGATCCCACGGTCCTCCTCGACAAGCCTTATCACTCCCTGGTTTTTTATCTGCCGCGCGCGGCGCTGGACGCGATCGCCGATGAGGCCAACGCGCCCAAAATTCGCGATCTGAGCTATGAGCCCGGAGTAGGCGCCAACGACGTCGCGATTTCCAGCCTCGGGAGCTTGCTGCTGCCCGCCCTCAGCCATCCCGAGCAAGCTAACCAGTTGTTTGTCGACCACATCCTGTGGGCGGTCGGAGTGCATATCGCTCGGACCTATGGGGGCATGCGGCCAGCGTCGCGGCTGGTCCGGGGTAGGCTCGCGCCATGGCAGGAGCGACGCGCGAAGGAAATTCTTCGCGCCAACCTCCACGGTGTGCCGCTTAAGGAGGTGGCGCGAAAGTGCGGCCTGTCATTGAGCCATTTCTCGCACGCCTTTCGTCGTACGTTGGGAGTGGCACCGCACAACTGGCTAATTGAGCAGCGCATCGCGCTATCCAAGGAAAAGCTACATGATGACCGGCTGTCGCTCACCGATGTGGCTGCGGAGTGCGGCTTCTGCGATCAAAGTCATCTCACGCGACATTTCAAACGCATTGTCGGCGTAAGTCCAGGCGCATGGCGTACGGCGCTCAAGGAATAGCAATCGAGCAGAGTTCCCCTCGGATTTCGCAGGCTGTACCGGGACCGCTCAAAGCAGCGGGTCGGGCGAACCGGTCCTCGAAATCGACAAGCAGGCCGCCGAAAAGACCTGGAGGATCGCAGGACGACTTTGCTTGCGACACAGCTCTGACCGGCAAATCAGGCCGATTGACGCGCCCCAATCCAGCGCCGCGCGGAAGTTCAGGGTGGCTAGACCTTGGCGCTACAGCTCTGTCCGCGAGCAAACCGAACTTATCAACTGCTGCGCTCGACGTCGTTCAGGATTGTTCTGAAACGGGACAAAAGCGCCGCACTCTTCAGAAGTGGAGCTAGAAGCAGAATCGTTCCAGCAACGACAGTCTCATTAAAGATGATGATCGGCCTGCGCAGAATAATCGCGGTCGCGCTCTGAATTAACACGCTTCAGATCGCAACGGAGGTGCGACATGCCGAGGCCATCATTGAAATCTTCTCGAAACGATGCAGCGGCGGCGGTTGTCCCGTGCCTCTTGCAGGCGTTCGCGAATTGTGTCGAGGCGCTCCGATCTCAGGGGCGGCGCATCTGACGCCTTCAGGCGCGGGCGATCAGAGGACACCATGATGAAGACAGGACTTGTTGCGCTTGGTATTTGTTGTTTTCTTGCCCTGGGGCGGACCGCGTCGGCGGATGCCGGACTGGGCAACTTGGGTCATCTTGCCGCCGAGCCGCGCGCGACAGAAGTGAAGCGTGCGGTGGCACCTCGCAAGCGAAAAACTGTGCCCGCCACCATGCAGCGCCGGGATCGATCGATTGATCCTGGGCAGCCAGTTCCGACGAAATACGTGTCCCTGGCAGACGTAGCTCCCGGCCTCTTGCCTTACTTCAACAATGGACCAGTGTTCGGAATTCCGGGAACGGTGACCGGCGACATCTGGCACCGTACCCAGCTTACCGGCGACTGGGGTGGCGTGCGAACAGACTGGGCGCGCCACGGCGTTTTCATCGACGTCTATTCGACGAGCTACTATCAGAACGTCACGTCCGGCGGACTACAAACCGGCGGCGCGTTTGTGCAGAACACACAGGCCTCAATCAACATCGACACCGGGCGCGCCGGCCTCTGGTCCGGCGGCCTGCTGCATCTGACCCTGCATTCGCGCTTTGGCGACACTCCGGCAAATACCTTCACCGCAGGCGCTGCGGTTCCCCAGTATACCGGGCTGGCCTTTCCCGACCCGCTCCGCGCAAACGATGTCCTGCCAGCACAATTCTTTCTGACTCAATCACTTACCAAGGAAGTCAGCGTCCTCCTCGGCAAAATTGCTGTCGTGTACCTGCCCGACCAAACCCTGTTCGGTGACAGCTACAAATACTACTTTGCCAACTTCAACTTTAATAAGAGTCCGGTAGCGCTCAATTTTTACAATGCTGTTTCATGGGCGGCACTGGGCGCGTGGTCGCCCAGTCCACAGCTTACAGTTTTCGGCGGCGTGCTCGATCCGAATTCCAAGGCAGACAACTTCGCCGACCATGCCTTCGACACGGTCAATCTCTACATCTCCTCGATCCTGTCCTACACGGTCGGAGGCCTCCCCGGTCAATTTTCACCGGCCTTCAATTGGTCGAACAAGCCGAAGCTCAATCTCGAGTCGCCTTTCGGACCGTTGACCACGTTGGCTGCGACGAGCCAGGCCGTCGGCGCCCTCATTGGCGGCTCCCCGACCGATGGCTTACCCGCCAATTTCAAAGACAACAGCTGGGCCGCGATCGCAAACGTTTCGCAATATCTCTATGTCATGGACGATGCCACAACGGTTGCCGAGAAGCTCAGGAGTGGCCAACCGCTCCGCGGAATTGGGATTTTTGGCAGGGTCGGATATGCCCCGCCGGCCACAAACTCGGTGACCAGCTACGCAAGCGTCGCGCTGGTTGCACATGGTCTATTCAACGGCAGGGAATACGACAGCTTCGGAGCGGGATTCTATTACAACTGGATCAGCAACAATCTGAAGAGAGACATCGCTCAGCTTACGTTGGAAAATGCCAGCGCGAGCGACGAGAGCGGCATTGAGGTCTTCTACAATTTTGCGGTCACGCCTGCTGTCCGATTGATCCCCAGTTACCAGCACATATGGCATCCGCTCGCGGCCCAAATCGCCAAGAGCCAGGATCGCACCGATCTGTTTCTGACGCGCCTCACCGTGGCGTGGTGACTATCTGTCCCTGAAAGCATGTGACGTTCGCGCATGATGGTACCGGTTCACATATGGGCTTATGCCTTCAGGATATGGCTGGCGGCGATAGTTGCGCTTTACGTCGCGTTTTGGCTGCAACTCGGAGGAGCATCATCCGCGGCCGTGACGGTGGCTATCCTGGCGCAGCCGACGCGCGGTGCGGCGCTCGCCAAAGCCGTCTACAGATTTGCTGCAACGTTCATCGGCGCTGCGATGTCAATCGTGATCGCCGGTCTCTTCCCCGGCGAGCGTGTCGGCCTGCTCGCCGCTTTCATTCTCTGGGTGTGTGTTTGCGTCTTCGTCGCGAGTTACTTCCGCGGCTTTCGGGCTTATGCCGCCGTTCTGTCCGGCTACACAGTCGGAATCATTACGGTCGTCAATATAGATACGCCGCAAAAAGTGTTCACCGCGATGACCGATCGCGTGGCTGCGATCACGATAGGTATCCTTTGCGTGACACTCATCAACGATCTCTTCGGTTCGCCGCCCGTGTGGCTTGGGCTGGAGCGTCGGATAGCCCAGGCCTGGCATGATGTGCGCGACTACGCCCGCGACGTGTTGGGCGGGGCCAAGGACGATGCGGAAAGAGCAGGGATGCTCTTCGCAGCGATTGCTGGCTTGAGGGATGAGGTCGATATCGTCGCTTACGACATGGCGGATGGGCGGCATCGGGCCGGAGGTGCGCGTAGCGCGATGCTGGCATTAGTCGAGATTGTCCAACAGGCCCGATTATTGAGCTTGTTTGATCGTGGCGATCCCTTGGCCGTCACCGTTAGAGACCAATGTCTTGCTGCGCTTGATGGCAATCGATCGGAGGCGCTGGCAATCCTCGTCAGGATGCACGACGACGAACTTTCGCGTTCGGACGCGACTATCGCGGCCATAGCACAAATTCAGCGGGCCCTTCGCTGCGTGGAATCCATGATTCAGATCGAGGATGGACTCTTGTCCGTACGCGAGGGGAGCGGGCCGGCGCGTAATGTGCGATTGCCACGCCGCAGGGAGTTCTTCTTTGCGCTACAGAATGCAATTCGTGTCGGGATAGCGGTTTCGGTGGGCGCGCTTTTTCTCGTGTTTGCGGGATGGCCGGCGTCCGCTCTGGCTTTGATGATCACCGCAAACGTGTGTGCCTTGTGCACGACAATGCGAGATCCTTCTAAAGTCGTGGTTGCTGCCATGGCGAGTTTCACGCTCGCCGCGGTGAGCGCCTATATTGTCCACTTCTATTTCCTCACCGGCTCACAGGACTTTATCCGGCTTGCGATTGGGATCGCGCCGATGATGATGTTGGGCTGTGTGCTCAGCGTCAATCCGAAGATCGCCGGCATCGGAGCGCCGATGAACAATATTTTCCTTTTCTTGTTGGCGCCGTCCAATCCTCAATCGTTCAACGCGCTCAGCTTCTTTTCGCAATGCATGTTCGTGGCATTTGCCCTCGGTGTCGTATTTCTGGCGTTCCGCCTGGTGTGGCCGGTATCGGAGCTCGACAAACAGCGTGCAGTCGTCAGGGCGACGAAGGAAACGTTGGCAGCGTCGGTGACCGGCAAGAAATACAGCTTGCCGGCGCTAAGCATCGCGCTGGCCTCCAGGATTGCCGACTATGTTGTCGCGGCCACTGACAAACACAGGTCGCATCCGGAAATGCTTAGGGGCCTTCTCGCGACCAGCGACCTCTCGCTCGTGTCTGCTGCGGCCTATGATCACTTGGAGCAGAGCTCGGACGATCCGGCCTTCCGCTCCAAGCTTGGGCCACTGCAACGAGCTCTTCGGTCTGGGAATAGCCGGCGGCTTTACGCCGGAGCCAGATCAGTTCTTCGACGCATGCAGGAAGGCAAGGCCGGACTGCATGAAGCACAGTTGGCCGCACTTGCCGACTTATGGTCCGCAGGCCTGTTGCTGGACCGCGAGAGGCGCAGGATCCGGCATTTCGACGGCCGGGGCTTCATCAAAGGAGAAGGCGGGCGATGAGTGCAGCGCTGGCGATAAGGAGAAGATCAGTGGTCAACCTGCTCCGATATACTGCAACTGGCGTGCTTGTCGCAGCAGCACTTGTTGTTGCGCGGTACGGCTGGCGCGTTTATGTGACGTCGCCGTGGACGCGCGACGGCATGGTCCGTGTGCAGGTCGCAAACGTGGCGGCGCAAATTTCCGGCCAGATCGTTGAGGTCCGGACCCGCGACAACCAGCACGTTCACAAGGGAGATGTGCTCTACGTCATCGAAACGTTTGACTTCGAGGTGGCGCTGGATAATGCCAAGGCGACAATTCTGACCCGAGAAGCCGACCTCGTGGTCAAGAAAGCGCAGAACGCCCGGCGGGCCGCTCTTACCACGCTGTCCACCTCGATCGAGGAGAAGCAGGTGTTCGACGGCAATGAGAAGATGGCGGAGGCCGCCTTTGCGAGCGCCAAGGCAGCACTTTCCCAGGCCGAGGTCAATCTTCACAGGACAGAGGTTCGATCTCCCGTCGATGGCTACGTCACGAATCTTCTAATGCGCGTGGGAGACTATGCCCGGGCCGGTACGCCTAACCTGTCGGTGATCGACGAGCATTCCTATTGGATCGATGCCTATTTTGAGGAGACGAAGCTCGCCAACATCCATGTCGGCGATCCGGTGGAGGCGACGCTGCTGGGCTTCCAATCTCCGATCAATGGAAAGATCGAGAGCATCACGGGCGGCATCAGCGCTGCGAACGCGGCAAGCAGCACCCAGGGTCTTCCAAACGTCGACCCGATCTTCACCTGGGTCCGGCTTGCGCAACGAATTCCGGTGCGTATCAGCATCGAACAAGTCCCTCCGGGGGTATGGCTCGTTGCAGGAATGACCTGCAGCGTCTCAGTTATCGGAGGAAAGGGAATGCCGGTGGCCAAGCGCGACCGGGGGCTCCTCGATCGGCTTGAAAACCTGCTTTAAGGACATCCAATGGGCGCATCGAGGGATATTGATGTGGGAGGTATCCTGGCGGCTCCCTTTGTGCGGTACCTGTTCCTCGCCTTGGTCATCTTGATCGCCGTTCGATTCGTTGTCAGTCGCCTCGGATTGAGATCAATGTTCGCGAATCCTCCACTCGCAGAGGCGGCCCTGTACATCTGCATCCTCGCGTCGCTCATAGTATTGTGGATCTGAGTGACTGCACGTTCCCGAGCCGACGGTCGTCGCTGGCGCTCGCCTCTTGCAGGTTAGATCAGCCGCATCCCGCGCAGGCTCGCATGCCCGTTCTTGCCGACGATGATGTGATCATGCACGGCGATCCCGAGCGGCTTGGCGATGTCGATGATCGCCTTGGTCATCTGGATATCAGCCTGCGAAGGCGAGGGATCGCCGGCGGGGTGGTTATGTACCAGAATCAGCGCCGTCGCCGACAGCTCCAGCGCGCGCTTGATCACCTCGCGCGGGTAGACCGGGGTGTGGTCGACGGTGCCGGTCTGCTGCACCTCGTCGGCGATCAGCTGGTTGCGCTTGTCGAGGAAGAGCAGGCGAAACTGCTCCTTGTCGGCGAAGGCCATGCTGGTACGGCAATAGGCGATCACCTCGTTCCAGGACGACAGCGCGTTGCGGCTGTTGACCTCGCCCTTGGCGACGCGGTGCGCCGCCGCCGCGATCAGCTTGAGCTGGTTGATCGCGGCTTCGCCGACGCCGTCGATCTCGCGCAACCGTGCCACCGGCGCGTGGACGACTTCGGCGAACGAGCCGAAGATCTTGATCAGCGTCTTCGCCAGCGGCTTGGTGTCGCGCCGCGGCAGCGCCGGAAACAGCGCCATCTCCAGCAGCTCGTAGTCGCTGAGCGCATCCGCGCCGGCGCTGTAGAAGCGCTCGCGCAGCCGTTCGCGATGGCCGAGATAATGCGGCTCGGACGGCTCCGGCTGGTTGGACGGGGCAGGGGATTTGCTGCTGGATCTGGCGGGCATCGCACGCCAAGCATCGCCGCGACGCTCCGTTTTTGCAACCGTCAATTGCGTGGGCGGCGGCTCAACGGTCGCGCTTTAACCCCGGGACCAGTGCAGCGAGCCGGTCCCTGATCGGACGTCCGAACATGGGGCCGCCCATGCCGCCGGGCGGCGGTGGCGGTGGGCCTGCGCGTCCGACGGTCAGCTCTGCCCGGCGGTCGACGCCGAGCGTCAGTGTCGCGACATAGCGGTCACGCTCCTCCTTCACCGCGCAGAAGGCGCGATGCTCGGGATCGGAACGTTCGATCACGTGATCGTTGGCGTTGATCACCATGCGCTGCCGTGCGCGATCGCCATAGTCGGGCACGTTGGTGTAGATGAACTCGTTCAGCGCATCCGGCAGGAAGGTCTGCCCGGTCAGCACGGTGCGATCGCTCAAAAACACCTTGAAATGGACGTGCGTGGTGCGGCCGTCATACCAGCCGGGATAGATGGTGTTGAAAATGACCCAGCCAGCGCCGTCGGTCATTTGCGTGCCGCGCAGGAACGTCTCGCATCGACCTTGTGGTTGTCGCTCTGGCCAGGAAACGCCGAGTAGAGCCCCTTCGCGTCGCAATGCCAGATGTCGACCCGCGCGTCATGGATCGCCGTGCACGATCCGGCCTCGATCACGCGCAGCCGCAGGGTCAGCGGCACGCCCGGTTTGCCCTCGGCGATGTCGGATCGGACGAGCTTTGGGTCGGAATAAAACGGCCCTTCCTCTGCCTGCGGCGTCAGGATGCAGGCGGGCTCACCGCCGACTGGCCCGGATGCCGCCTCCGCGCGGGTTTGCAGCAGGCCCGCGGCGCTGGCCGACACGAAGCCGAGAAAGCCGCGGCGCGTCGAGGTGCTCACTTCGTCTCTCCTGTCTGTCTGACGAGACATCGTCATCGAGAAACAGGATGGCAAGATCAGGCTTTGAAGATGGCGGCAATCAGCCCGACGGTTTCTGATCATGTCGCGCCGGCGCGGGGTACGTCCCGCGAAAAAATTTCGGCGGCACCGTTTCCATCGGCCGCTCCCGTTCGTCTTGTCCATCGTGGGCTCGCCACACTCCGCACGCCATCCGGCGGGCAGGCCGAGTTCCCAATGGAGACCTACCGATGTGGCCGTTCCGAAGTCTTTCGCGCCGCGCTGTTCTTGCGCGCAGTGCCGCCGCGACCCTTGCTGTGGCCGCGTCGCCGTTGAGCCGGCCTGCGAAATCAGAAAACGCGGCCGACGAACGCAGGCAGCGCCTCGATCGTGTGATCGATCGCGCCATCGCCGCGCGACGCATCGTCGGCAGCGTCGTATTGGTGATGCAGGATGGCGAAATCGTCTATCGCCGCGCCGCTGGCCATGCGGATCGCGAGGCCGCTTCGCCGATGCGGGAAGATGCCATGTTCCGCCTTGCCTCGCTGTCGAAGCCGATCGTCTCGGTCGCCGCCATGGCGCTGGTCGAGCGCGGCCGGCTGGACCCACAGGATTCCGTCACCAGATGGCTGCCGGATTTCCGGCCGCAGACCGCGGACGGCAAGATCCCCGCGATCACCATCCATCATCTGCTCACCCATACGGCCGGGCTCTCCTACGGATTCCTCCAGCCGCCTGATAGCCCCTATCAGCGCGCAGGAATCTCTGATGGCCTCGACAAATCCGACATCACCCTCGACGAGGAGATCCGTCGCATCGCGGTTGCGCCGCTGCTCTACGCGCCGGGCACGCGATGGGGCTATTCGCTCGCGACTGACGTGCTCGGCGCCATCATCGCCAGGGTGGCCGGTCAGCCCTTGCCGGATGCCGTTCGACGCCTGGTCACGACACCGCTCGCGATGCGCGATACGGCCTTCCTGGTCGGCGACGAAGCGCGGCTTGCGGTGCCCTATGTCGATGGCAAGCCCGAGCCGGCGCGCATGACGGACCCGCAGCTTGTCCCGTTCCGGGGCGCCGGGATCATTCACGTATCCCCGTCACGCGCATTCGATCGAGCGGCTTTTCCATCGGGCGGCGCCGGCCTTGTCAGCACGGCCGGCGACTACGCTCGTTTGGTCGAAGCGCTCCGCCTAGGGGGCGGGCCGGTCCTGAAGGCGTCGACGGTGCAGCAGATCACGACAAGCCAGATCGGCGATTTGACGCCGACGGGGCTCCCGGCTTGGGGCTTCGGCTACGGAGCCCTTGTCCTGAAGGACAGCGCGCTTGCGAAATCACCGCAGGCGGCGGGAACCTGGACCTTCAACTGCGCCTACGGCCAGAGCTTCTTCGTCGACCCCGTCCACGGGCTGACCGTCGTCGCCTTCACCAATACCGGATTGGAGGGCGGCTTCGGCGCCTTCCCGATCGAAATTCGCGACGCCGTCTATGGGCGAGGTGACTAGGCGAAAATTATTTCGCGCCGACCGTTTCCTTTTCACCGCCTCGTTCGTCTCTGCGCTGTGGGCCTCATCGAACGGCCAGCAGAGTTTTCGCAAAGGAGAACCCCGATGTCAGAGATCAAGGCTACGCCATCGCGTCGTGCCGTCGTTGCCAGCGGCCTTGGTGCCGGGGTCCTGATCGCCGCTCAAAGCGTCCCGTCCTACAGCCAGAACAGGAGTTCGAACATGGAAGCCACCATCCGCATCGGCAGCGACATCACCACCCTCGTCAACGTCTTCACGGTCGAGCCGGACAATCAGCAAAAGCTGGTCCAGCTCCTGAAGGAGGGCACTGAATCCTTCTTCAGCAAGCAGCCCGGCTTTATCTCCTCCAGCGTCCACGCCGGCAAGGAGGGCGGGCGCGCGATCAACTATTCGCAATGGAAAAGCGCCGGCGATATCGAGAATTTCCGCAAGGATCCGAAATTCGCGCCGTACATCCAGCGGCTTGCCGCGATCGCCAAGGCCGAAACGATCCTGTGCGAGGTGGTCGAGGTCAATCATGCCTGATCTTCGGCGAGTAGCGCCTCGCCCCCGATTGACGTATCACGCCGATCGGCGACGGGGAGATCCGGCTTGGCAGATGATGTGACGAGCAATGATGCGGGGGCGGTCCGGGAGACCGCCCTTAAGGCTCTCGACCGCCTTGCGGTGGCAATGCGGCCGCAGCTGCATCGCTATTGCGCGCGCATGACGGGCTCGGTCATCGACGGCGAGGACGTGCTTCAGGAGGCGCTGCTCAAGGCCATCGAGGCTGCGCCGCGGACCGAGCCGCTGGACAATCCGGAAGGCTGGCTGTTTCGCATCGCCCACAATGCCGCGCTGGATTTTTTGCGCCGGCGCGCGCGCCACAATGCTGCTCACTCCGATGAAGATCTGGACATGATCGCCGCCTCGACCAGCCCCGTGAACGACCGCCAGATCGTGGCTGCGAGCTTGCAGACCTTCATGCGGCTGCCGGTGTCGCAGCGAAGCGCGGTGATCCTGCGCGACGTACTCGGCTATTCCGTCGACGAGGTCTGCACCATCATGGGCGGCAGCATCCCGGCCACCAAGGGTGCCCTGCAACGCGGCCGGGTTCGTCTCCGCGAGCTCGCGGAGGAACCCGACGATATCAGGCCTCCAGAACTGGAGACAGCCGAGCGCGTCCGCCTGATGCATTATGTCGAGCGCTTCAACGCGCGTGATTTCGATTCCCTGCGCGACATGCTGGCCGACGACGTGCAGCTGGAGATGGTCAACCGAACGCGCAGGGCCGGCCGCCACGACGTCGGCGAGTATTTCGGGCGTTATGCGCAGACCAGCCCCTGGCATTGCGTTCCCGGCTTCGTCGATCGGCGTGCTGCGATCATCATGTTCGATCCGCAGGACCCGTCAGGCCCGCCGCGCTACTTCGTCCTCCTCGACTGGGAGAACGGCAGCATCGTCAACATCAGGGATTTTCTGTTCGCGCATTACGCGATTGAAGGCGCGGAGCTGTTCACGCTGGACTGACAGCGCGAGGCCGGAAGCAGATCAGCCGATCTGTTTCTCGCCGTGCCGCTCCGACAGCGTAAAAATCTCGACGCCGGTGGCGGTGACGCCGACCGAGTGCTCGAACTGCGCCGACAACGAGCGGTCGCGGGTGACTGCGGTCCAGCCGTCGGACAGAATCTTCACGTGCGGCTTGCCGAGATTGATCATCGGCTCGATGGTGAAGAACATGCCGGGCTTGAGCTGCACGCCCTCGCCGGGCCGGCCGATATGGATGATGTTCGGCTCGTCGTGGAACATGCGGCCGAGGCCATGGCCGCAGAAATCGCGCACCACGCTCATGCCCTGCGGCTCGACGAAACTCTGGATGGCGTGGCCGATGTCGCCAGTGGTGGCGCCGGGCTTCACGGCGGCGATGCCGCGCATCATGGCTTCGTAGGTCACTTCGATCAGCCGCTCGGCCTTGCGCGCGATCGGGCCGACTGCATACATCCGGCTGGAATCGCCGTACCAGCCGTCGACGATGAAGGTGACGTCGATGTTGACGATGTCGCCTTCCTTCAGCGGACGGTCGCCGGGCATGCCATGGCAGACCACGTGGTTGAGCGAGGTGCAGGTCGAGTAGCGATAGCCGCGATACATCAGCGTCGCCGGATAGGCGCCATGGCTGAAGGCGAACTCGCGGACGAATTCGTCGATGCGGTCGGTCGGAACGCCGGGGCCGACGATGTCGGTGAGCTCGTCGAGGCACTTCGCCACCAGGGCACCCGCCTTGCGCATGCCGGCAATGGCGGCCGGCCCATGCAGCTTGATCTGTCCGGTCTTGCGCAGGGAGGTATCGGTGGCTTCGACGTAGCTCATGCGGGTCTGGTTCTTCTGGCTCGGGCCCGATCGGGCGGAAAGGCTTGATTTCAGGCCCAATTTAATGATTGCGGGCCTTCGTGCAAGCTTAGCTCGAGCGTTTTCGAGCGAAGTGGGCCCCGGTTCGCGTGAAGAAAACGCGTCAAAACAAGAATCCTGGCCGCCATGCGCCCGAAAGGCGGCTCAATTCGGGACTTCTACGGTGGTTTCGACCGGCAGCGCCCCGCCGCGGACGCGGATTTCGCGGACGGGATAGGGAACCCGGATGCCCTCGCGCTTGAAGACGTCCCACAGCGCCAGCATCACGTCGCTCTTGACGTTGTCCATGCCGTCGGGGTCCGCAAGCCACAGGGTCAGCGAGAACTTCATGCCGGCTTCGGCGAACTCGGTCAGGATGCAGTTCGGCGGCCTGGCCTTCTGCGCGCGCGGATGGGCGGCCGCGGTCTCGATCGCGAGCTTGCAGACCAGCCTGGGGTCGGCGTCGTAATTGGTGCCGAAGGTGATCTTCACCAGCGTGTTCTTGTCGGTATAGGTCCAGTTGACGACCTTCTGCGTCACCAGGTCCTCGTTCGGCACCAGGAACTCGCGGCCGTCGCCGGCGGCCACGGAAATATAGCGCGTCTTCATCGCGCTGATGCGCCCGGTATTGTCGCCGATGGTGACGAGGTCGCCCGGCTTCACCGATTTGTCGGCGAGCAGGATGATGCCGGAGATGAAGTTGGCGACGATCTTCTGCAGGCCGATACCGATGCCGACGCCGACCGCGCCGGAGAACACGGCAAGCGCCGAGAGGTCGATGCCGACCGCGCCAAGCGCGATCACGATCGCTACCGCAAGCAGCCCGATGCGGATGATCTTGACCAGCAGCACCTGGACCGACGGCGTCAGGTCGGAGGCTGAGTTGATCTTGCTCTCGGCGAAATTGCTGGCGATGTTGGTCAGCCAGAGCGCGATGAGCAGGAGCACGCCGGCCTTGATCACCAGCAGCGGCGTCAGGCGCAACCCGCCCAATACGATCGCAACGGAATCGAGCGCGTCAACCGTGGCATCGAGCTGGCCGAGGATGGACAGGGCCGCGACGAACCACGCGGCAATCGACACCAGCTTGACGATGAAGGCGTTGCGCAGCACGGAGGTCACGAGCCGGATCGCTAGCCAGGCAAGCCCCAGCTTGGCGGCGACCATCAGGAGGTAGCTGCGGCTCGGCCAGGTCGCATGGTACATCACCACGCGCGAGATGATCACGAGCAGGGTGAACACCGCTGTCGAGGCGCTGGACACCATCACGCGGGCGAAGTGGCGAAGCGGCAGCGGCCAGCGCATCGCCAGCGAGGTCATGTCGACCCGGTTGCGAACCGCGGCCTCCGCCGCATAGGCGATCCCGGCCGCAGCCAGAATGAGACCAAATTGCAGGTAGAACCAGGGCGAGGAGATTTCCGCCCCGACGCTGCGCGCGGTGGTCTGCACGAACTCCATGAGGTCTTTGAGGTCCATGTCCATCGGGCGGTCTCGTCGGGAAGCAGGCGGGAGGAATTGATTCGAAGGCGCCGCAGAATCCCACAAAGGAAGCGGCCGGGCCATCGATACACCGCGAAGTGAAGCGCGTTAAGGCCGCAAAATACGGGCAGATTGCCGCGAGCGGGAGAAAATGGGTTGGCGCGCCGGTGCGGCGACGATAAGGATGCAATTCCAGCGATTTGTACCCGGAAGGTGGATGGCCTCACTCGACTCTTTCAGTATCGCCATTCTGCTCGGCGCCGTCCTTGTCATGGCCGGTATCCTGTCGAGCCTGCTCGCGCTGCGCTTCGGCGCGCCGCTGCTGCTGGTCTTCCTCGCGATCGGCATGCTGGCGGGTGATGCGGGTCCCGGCCAGCTCCAGTTCAACGACGTCGGCACGACCTATCTGGTCGGCTCGGTGGCGCTGGCCCTGATCCTGTTCGACGGCGGCCTGAAGACGCGCTTTGCCAGCATCCGCACCGTGCTGGCGCCCTCCGTGGTGCTCGCGACCGTCGGCGTGCTCCTGACCGCGCTGATCACCGCGCCGTTCGCGAAATACGCACTCGACCTCAACTGGACGGAGTCGCTGCTGGTCGGCGCGGTGGTCGCCTCGACCGACGCGGCCGCGGTGTTCCTGTTGGTGCACACCCAGGGCCTGCGCCTGAGGCCGCGCGTCGGCGCGACGCTTGAAGCCGAATCCGGCACCAACGATCCCTTCGCCATCTTCCTCACCCTGATGCTGGTCGAATACATCTCGCTGGGCTCGAGCTCGCCCGGCCATGTGGTGATGGAATTCCTACAAGAGGCGGTGCTGGGTGCCGTCGTCGGCTTCTTCGGCGGACGTCTCGTCGTCATCGGGCTCAACAAGGTCGCGCTGCCGCAGGGACTTCATGCGCCGTTCGTCACCACGGCCGCGCTCGTGATCTTCGGCGGCTCGCAGATCATGCACGCCTCGGGCTTCCTCGCCGTCTATCTCGCCGGCATCATCATCGGCAACCGGCCGACGCGCGCGCATAATTCGGTGGTGGCGTTTCTCGATGCCGCGACCTGGCTGGCTCAGATCGTGATGTTCGTGCTGCTTGGTCTGCTGGTGTCACCGAGCCGGCTTGGCTCCAGCGTGCTGCCCGCGATCGGCGTTTCCTTCGTCCTGATGCTGGTCGCACGACCGATCGCGGTGTTCGTGTGTCTGGCGCCGTTCCGCTTCAACTGGCGCGAGAAGATCTTCATTGCCTGGACAGGTTTGCGCGGTGCGGTCGCGATCTTCCTGGCCTCGATCCCGATGCTGGTCGGCCTGTCAAAGGCCTATCTCTATTTCGACGTCGCCTTCGTCGTCGTCATCATTTCGCTGTTGCTGCAAGGCTGGACGCTCGCACCTGCCGCGCGAAAACTGCACGTGGCGCTGCCCCGTGCCGAGCGTGGCCCGCGCCGTGTCGAGCTGGATCTGCCCGGCCAGCTCGAGCAGCAGCTGGTCGGCTATCCGGTGCGGCCCAAGAGCCTGTATTTCCGCCGCGGCCTGATCCCGTCCTGGTCCAAGCCGACGCTGGTGATCCGCAAACAGAGCATTTTGACGCCTGTGGAAGCCGATCCGATCGCGCCCGGCGACTACATCTATCTGCTGGCGCCGCCGGAAAAGGCCGAGGCGCTCGATCGTTTCTTCGTCGACATGCAGCCGAGTTCGGAGCCCGATCCGCATCTGCTCGGCGACTTCATGGTCTCCGGCGAGCACACGCTCGCCGAACTCGCCGAGATCTACGGCGTGACGGCAAGTGAAGACGACAGCAAGCTCACGCTCGCCGACTATTTCGACGTCCATCTCGACCGCGCGCCGAAGGAAGGCGCCGAGTTGGCGCTGGGTGAGATCGTGCTCGTCGCGCGCAGCATCTCCGGCGGCCGTGTCAACGTCGTCGGCCTCCGCCTGCCGGAAGACGACGAAACCCCGGCGCCGCTGACGCGCAGCCAAGCGCTGCGGAAGAAGCTTGCGGAGCTATGGACGTCGGTGGCGGGGGTTTAGCGCGGCGCAGGACGACTATTGGTGCCTCACGTCAGCACCTTCACCCCGCCGAACGACGTCACGCGCCCCTGCCTGAGCATCACGATCTGCGTCGCGAGCTGGCGCAGTTCGGCGACGTCGTGGCTGACATAGACCATGGGGACGTTGGCCTCGTCGCGCAGGCGGACCAGATAAGGCAAAATCTCGAGCTTGCGGGCCTCGTCGAGCGCGCCGAGCGGCTCGTCGAGCAGCAGCAGGCGCGGCTTTGACAAGAGCGCGCGGCCGAGCGCGACGCGCTGGCGTTCGCCGCCGGAGAGTTTTCCGGGACGGCGGTCAAGAAGAGCGCCGATGTCGAGCAGATCGACGACCCGCGTGCGCTGCGCCGGATCCGCCGCGAGACGGTTCATCCGCCGGCCATAATCGAGATTTTGTGCGACGTTGAGATGCGGAAACAGCCGCGCATCCTGGAACACATAACCGATGCGGCGACGATAGGTCGGCACATGAATGCCGGCGGCGGTGTCGTCGACAACATCGCCGTCGATGACGATGGTGCCGCGATCGGGCCGCAACAGCCCCGCGATCATGTTGATCAGCGAGCTTTTGCCGGCGCCGGATGCGCCGAACAGGCCGGTGACGCGGCCTTCGCTCGAGAACGACGCTTGAAGCGAGAATTCACCGAGTTGTTTTTCGACGTCGACGCGCAGCATGGTCAGTTCCCGTGCAGTCGCTGCGTGGCGCGGCGGGCGAACCATTCGGCGGCGATCAAGGCGCCGATCGCGAGCCCCACCGAGATCATCACCAGCCGCCCCGCGGCGGCGTCGCCATCCGGCGTCTGGATCAGCGAATAGATCGCGGACGAAATCGTCTGGGTCTCGCCGGGAATGTTGGAGACGAAGGTGATGGTGGCACCGAATTCGCCGATCGCCTTGGCAAAGCCGAGCACCATGCCGGCGAGCACGCCGGGCAGCGCCAAGGGCAGCGTCACCGTGAAGAACACCTTGAAAGGCGCAGCACCAAGCGTCTCGGCGGCCTGTTCGAGCCTGCGATCGATCGCCTCGATCGACAGCCGCATCGGGCGCACCAGCAGCGGAAACGACATCACGCCGCAGGCGAGCGCCGCACCGGTCCAGCGGAAGGCGAAGACGATGCCGAGATGATCGGCGAGGAACGCGCCGACGAGACCGCGGCGGCCGAAGGTCAGGAGCAGGAGATAGCCGGTGACGACGGGCGGCAGCACCAGCGGCAGATGCACGACAGCGTCGAGCACCGACTTGCCCCAGAAGTCTTTGCGGGCGAGCAGCCACGCCAGCGCAATGCCGAACGGCGTTGCCACCAGCGTCGCGATGACGGCGACCCTGAGCGAGAGCAGGATCGCCGTCCATTCGGCGGGAGAGATGTCGAGCATCAAGTCGTGGTTATCACGTCGCAAAAACTAAGTCGTGGGAGAGATCAGGAACTTGAAGCCGTATTTTTCCAGAATGGTCTTGGCCGCCGACGATTTCAGGAAGGCGAGGTAGTCATTCGTCTCGGGCTTCGCAGTCGTGGTCGCCGCCACCGGATAGATGATCGCCGGATGCGAATCCGCCGGGAAGGTGCCGACGATCTTCACGCCGGGCTCGACCTTGGCGTCGGTCGAATAGACGATGCCGAGATTGGCTTCGCCACGCGCCACCAGCGTCAGCGCGGCGCGCACGCTCTCGGCCATGGCGAATTTCGGCTCCGCCACCTGCCAGGCGCCGAGCTTCTCCAGCGCCGCCCTGGCATATTTTCCGACCGGCACCGACTTGACGTCGCCGGTCGCGATCTTGCCGTCGCCGGCGAGCTTTGCGAGGTCGAAACCTTGCGCGATGGTGACGTTGTCGATTTTGGAGTCCTTCGGCGCGATCAGCACGATGCTGTTGCCGAGCAGGTTCACGCGGGTCGGCTCGTTGATGGTCTTCTTGGAGATGGCGTAGTCCATCCAGTCGGTGTCGGCGGAGACGAACACGTCGGCCGGCGCGCCCTGCTCGATCTGCTTGGCCAGCACCGAACTCGCGGCATAGCTGACGCTGAACTTGACGCCGGTCTTGGCGGTGTAGGCGGCATCGACCTCGTCGAGTGCGTTCTTCATCGACGCCGCGGCGAAGACCGTGATGGTCTTGTCCTCGGCCGCGGCCGGCGAGAGGCTCGCGCCCGCGAGCATGACGAAGGCGGTGAAAAGTCCGGCAATGCGATACATGGATGGCGCTCCGTGCGAGCAGGCGCGCACAAAAGCGCACGCGCAAATCTGGCGTTGGGTGGGTTCAAGTCGCGACCGGCGGAAGCGCTGTTCCGCGTGTCCCCACAACGGCTTACGGCCGGCGGGGATATCGCAGCTGCGAAGATAGCAGGCCGGCGCCTCAGGTCAAAGGCGACCGTTTGTCTAACCTGCTGGCCCTATTGCGCCGGCAGGATCGAAATCGACAGCGAATTGTCCTTGGCGCCGCTGATCTGGAGCACGAAGGGCTTGTCCGAGAGCTCGTATTTCATGGTCTTGCGGATGCCGTCGCAATCGGTGGCGCCGCTGAAGGCCACCGGCTTGAGGAAATGCCCGTCCTGAACCAGATCGACCCAGGCTCCGCTCGACAGGCTGATCGTATAGAGCCCGGCCTTGGCCGCCTTGATGCTGGTGAAGCCGGCAAAGGTGCCGTCCTTTGGCGCCCGCTCCGGCGGCGTCGGCAGTTTTGCCTCCTGGGGTGCGACCAGCCCGAGCGTGATCGCCGATGCCGGGACCGCGGCCTGCTCGGCTCCCGAGGCGAGCTTGGCGCGGTCAGGTGCCGTCAGCGCCGCGCGGTCGCGCTCGATCGGCCATTTGAACTTGTCGCAGCCGCTGGGTTCTTCCGCGGCAAGGGCGGAGGTCGCGCCGAGCGCGAGCACGGCAAGGAGAGCGAGGACGCGCATGTCAGATCTCATCGTTGGCCACGCGAGGGCCGCGGGCTTGCAGTCAGGCTTCGTCGGACAACGGGATGCGCATCCCGGAATGCCGCGGGCTTACGGCCGAGCGGCAGGGCGATCTTAGCGCATTCCGGGGGACAGGGACCAGCCGGCTGACGCACTTGTTACGGCTTCGCATCCGGTGCGCGCAGCACCACCTTGCAGGCCGCCGGCATCTGGGCCAGCGTCATCGGTGGTTTCGGCTTCGGCGGCTCCGGCGGCGGCTTCGGGTGCAGCACGCCTTCGCTGAACCAATAGGCGAAATCGGAGGGCTTGCAGCCTTCGTCCTCGGATTGCGACGGCTGACTCTGGCATTCGCCGGCGCCCGCCGGGCAGCGCATGCGGATGTGGAAATGATAGTCGTGGCCCCACCACGGCCTGATCTTCGACAGCCACGAGCGGTCGCCCTTGGCTTCACGACAGAGCGCCTTCTTGATCGCGGGATTGACGAAGATGCGCTGCACCGCCGGCTCCTGCGCCGCATCGCGCAGCACGAGCACGTGGGCAGGCGTGAACACTTTCGGATCGATGTCGAGCCGGTCCTCGCGGACCATCATCACCGCCGACATCTCCTCGCGCTCCTCGCGCGAAAGGCGATGATCCGGCATCGGCGTCAGCCAGATGTCGGCATCCAGCCCGATCTGATGGCTGGCATGGCCCGACAGCGCCGGCCCGCCGCGCGGCTGGCCGATGTCTCCTACCAGAATGCCCGGCCAGCCCGCGTCCTTGTGCGCCCTGGCCGCCAGGCGCTTGATCAGCGCGATCATGTCGGGATGGCCGTAATTGCGGTTACGCGACAGCCGCATCACCTGCCAATTGTCGCCGTTGAGCGGCATCTGCTCGGCGCCGCCGATGCAGCCCTTCACATAGGAGCCGATGACATGCGCCGGCCCCGTCGAGGGCAACAGCTTGCGGGCGAACAGCTCCCTGGCGCCGATCTTGGGATCGTTCGGATTGGCGAGCGGCGGCAACGGTTTTGGGTTCACGCTGCCCTTGTCCTGGGCCAGCGCGCCGCCGGCAGCCAGGAGCGTCATGACAAGCAGGAGAGGGGCGATGCGGCGGGGACTCATGCTGGCATCCTTATAGACCAACGCCGCACCGAAGCCGCACGCGATCTTCTTCCATCACGACATTGCATCCATGGCACGACCGACATGTCCCGCCCGGCAGCGATCGATGTTTTCAACGAGACCATCCCAAAGTGGCATACTAGCCAGCGTTTTTTTAACGACGCGATAACTCTATCCTGCGTTGACCAAAATTCGTGCGCGGAACGAGATGCGCTTGCCTCCTGCATGCAAGCAGGCCTGGTTCCGGAACCGATTCATGGAGACTGCGCGTTTTTGCATCTCCTCTTCGTCTGATCGCGACGCAGGAATAGGTTCGACACGCCCGCTGACGACATTCGCGCCTCGCAAACAGGCAAAACGGTCCGGCGCTCGGCCGGCGCCTCCGTGACGCCGCCGGCCAAGATTACTTTCTTTTCATAGACTTGCCCCAAGACTTGCAGCCTAAGACTTGCGGCCACTGGGCGCGGCTAGGACGTGTGAAGTTGAGTTTGGGGTCCAAAAAAACCGGAAGGCGAAAGCAGGGCGTGCTCGCCAAGGCTGGCCGACAGCCGCGCAAGCCGCGATTTGCGCGCGCGCCCCGTCCGCCCGCCGAACGCGACCGGCTCGTGCAAAGCCGTGCGGAAGCTGAAGCCGCCATCACCGAGGCGCGCAAATCGCATGAGCGGCTGCGCGAGGCGGTCGACCTGCTGCCGCAAGGCATCGTGATCCTCGATCCCGAAGGCCGCTACGTTCTCTGGAACAAGCAATATTCCGAGATCTACAGCAAGACCGCCGATCTGTTTGCCGAAGGCGCGCGGCTCGAAGACACGCTGCGCGTCGGCGTTGCCCGCGGCGACTATCCGGAAGCGGCCGGCCACGAGGACGAATGGATCGCCGAGCGGCTGCAAAAGCTCTACGAGCCCGGCAAGCGCCACGAGCAGACGCTGTCCGACGGCCGCGTCATCCTGATCGAGGAGCGCCGCACCGATGACGGCGGCGTCGTTGGCTTGCGCGTCGACATCACCGAATTGAAGCAGCGCGAGGCCTCGTTCCGCCTGCTGTTCGACGGCAATCCCGTCCCCATGATCGTCTGCGCGCTGGACGACGAGCGCATCCTCGGCGTCAACGATTCCGCGATCGCGCATTACGGCTACAGCCGCGCCGATTTCGAGAAGCTGAAGATCCGCTCCTTGCAGGCGTTCGACAGCGAGCCGCCCTGGACCACCGATCGGTCCAGCGAGGAGCAGGCCGCGCGGACCTGGAAGCACGTCAAGGCCGACGGCGCGCTGATCGATCTCGCGATCTATTCGCGCGAATTGACCTATGACGAACGGCCCGCGGTGCTGCTGGCGCTGATGGACATCACCGAGCGCAAGCGCGCCGAGGCGCGGCTTGCCTTCATGGCCCAGCATGACGGGCTCACGGGACTACCAAACCGCAATCGCCTGCGCCAGACCATGGACGAGATGCTGCAGCATTCGCGGCGCGGCTCCGAGAAGGTCGCGGTGCTGATGCTCGGGCTCGACAATTTCAAGGCGGTCAACGACACGCTGGGTCACGCCGTCGGCGACAAGCTGCTGCGCGGCGTCGCCAAGCGCCTGCGTTCGACGCTACGCGAGGAAGACGCGCTGGCGCGGCTCAATTCAGACGAATTTGCCATCGCCCAAAGCGGCCTGACGCGGCCCGAGGACGCGGTGGGGCTCGCAAAACGTCTGCTCGAAGCTATCGCCGATCCCTATCTGCTCGACGGCCATTCCGTGGTGATCGGCGCCTCCATCGGCATCGCGATGGCGCCGGGCGACGGCGATGAGTCCGAAAAGCTGCTCAAGAGCGCCGACATGGCGCTGTCGCGTGCCAAGCTGGATGCGCGCGGCACCTTCGCCTTCTTCGAGGCCGCGCTCGATGCAAGAGCTCAAAGCCGCCGCAAGATCGAGGTCGAGCTGCGCGACGCGATCCAGAACGACGTGCTGCGTCCGTATTATCAGCCGCTAGTCGACCTCTCGAGCGGTCGCATCACCGGCTTCGAGGCGCTGGTGCGCTGGCCGCATGCCGAGCGCGGCATGGTCTCGCCGGCCGAGTTCATCCCGGTTGCCGAAGAAACCGGCCTGATAAATCCGCTCGGCGGCCTGATGCTGCGCCGCGCCTGCCTCGATGCTGCGACCTGGCCGGACGATGTCCGTGTCGCCGTGAACTTGTCGCCGCTCCAGTTCCGCAGCGGCAATCTGCTGTCGATAGTGACGGACGCGCTGAAACATTCCGGCCTGCCGCCGCGGCGGCTCGAGCTCGAGATCACGGAGACGCTGCTGCTCGAGAAGAGCGCCCAGGTGCTGGCGACGCTGCATGCGCTGCGCGCGCTCGGCGTGCGTATCTCGATGGACGATTTCGGCACCGGCTATTCCAGCCTCAGCTATCTGCGCAGCTTCCCGTTCGACAAGATCAAGATCGACCAGTCCTTCGTCCGCGATCTCGGCGCCAACCGCGAGGCGCAGGCGATCATCCGCTCCATCGTCAGCCTCGGCAAAGGCCTCGGCGTCATCATCACCGCCGAAGGCGTCGAGACCGAAGCCGAGCTGAGCTGCCTCCGCACCGAGGGCTGCGACGAGGGCCAGGGCTTTCTGTTCAGCAAGGCGCGGCCGAATGCCGAGATCATCAGCCTCTTGACGGCGCAGCGCGGCATCGATGCCGCAGACGAGGACGCCGCGCTGGTGGCGTGATCCTGCCGGCCGTTTGGATTTCCTGACGTAAGGGACGCCCGCTCTGTCACTCCCTCGCCCCGTTCTTACGGGGAGAGGGCGGGGTGAGGGGCTGCTTCCGCGAACTCGGCTCGAAGTGTGTGCCGTCATGCCCGTCGGATCGACCTTTGCTCTGATCGGTATCTCGCCTTGCCCCTCACCCGGATCGCTGTGCGATCCGACCTCTCCCCGCAAAGGGCGGGGAGAGGTTGAGCGAGCCCGCTGCCCGTCAACCTTCCGACAAAATCGCCTTCCCCACATCCTCGTAATGCGTGTCGCGGGCCTGGATCTGCTGGGCGATCGCGTGCATGTCACGAAACCGTCGCTCGAACGGATTGCTGCGGAACACGGCGGTGGCGCCGGCCATGTGATAGGCGGTGTCGACCACCTTGGCCGATTGCTGGATGGTCCAGGTCGCGGCGAGGCGAACCGCACTGCGATGCACCGGGCTGAAGACGTTGGTCGCAGAGAGGTCGCGCCACATCGCATTTGCCGTCGCATAGAGATAGGCGCGCGCGGCGCGCAAATCCGCCTCGGTGCGGCCGATCAGACCCTGGACAGCCTGGTTGTCGCGCATCGCGCTCGCCGCCAGTGATTGGTGCTTTGCGCGCGCCAGCGCGATCGCCGCATCCAGCGTTGCGCGCGCGACGCCGAGCGAGACCGCGGCAAAGCCGAGGCTGAAGGTCGAGCCGGTCGGAAGCCGGTAGAGCGGGCCGGGCTCGCGCAAGGCGCAAGGCACGTCGCGGAACACGGCAAAGCGATCGGGAATGAAGAGGTCGTTCACCTCATAGGAATCGGTGCCGGTACCGGCGAGCCCGATCGCCTGCCAGACGTCGTGCATCACGGCGCTTGCGAGCGGGAACAGGATGGTGCGCATCTCCGGCGCGCCATCGGCAGTCTTCCGCGGCGTGCCGTCGGCATTGACGATGCGGACATGCGCCCCCAGCCAGCTTGCCTGCCGCGAGCCCGAGGCAAAATCCCAGCGTGCGGTGACGCGGTAGCCGCCCTCGACCGCGCGGGCCTCGTGCGCAACCGCGCCCCAGGCGAGGATGCCGGGGGCGGTGTTGAAGATCTCGTGCGCGCTATCGTGGTCGAGTGCGGCTGCGATCATCGCGCAGACGCTGCATTGGCCGAGGCACCAGGCCGTGGACGCATCGGCCTTCGCGATCTCCTCCAGCATCTGCATGAAGATCTCGGGCGGCGCTTCCGATCCGCCGAGGCTCTGGGGCAGCAGCGCGCGATAGAGCCCGTTCGCGATCAGCGCGTCGACGACGGAAGGCGTCAGCCGCCGCGTCCGCTCGATCTCGCCTGCCTCACCCGCAATCAGCGGCGCGATGGCCCGCGCCCGCTCGACGAGATCGATTCCGACAGTTGCGTCCATGTCCGCGTTTCCTCGCCCATTCTGTTGTGAGCGGTGAAATGCGATGGTGGTCTATCTGCGCGCGTCAATCAAGTCGCAACGGCCGCGGCGGCGCCGTCTTTGCGGGCGAGAGAGAAGAACAGGATCGCCGAGAGCACGAAGGCGAGGACAAAAAAGATCGTTCGTCCCAACGCCAGTGCCTTGGCTTGCTCGGGCGGCACGACGGAGATCAGGATGCCGAAGGGGATGTAACACCAGAGCACGACCGAAATGATCCGACCCATTCTCCCGAGCCGGAGAAAGCCGAGCGAGAACAGGAATGTCGCGAGATAGCTCGCATGAAATTTGACCTGAGACGCGATCATCTGGAATTCGCCGTCGGCGGCGGAAACCGGCAGGCCCATCTGAAGCGCGTGCACGGTCGTCATGATGTGATGATTTTCCAGCGAATCCAGCAACAGCGTCAGCATGGCCGCCGCCAATGCCACGCCGATCAGCCGCGAATCCACCAGCCCGCGCAGGCGGGCGGCCAGCGCCACGAAGAAGGCGCCGTAGAAAACCATGAAGAGGTTGTCGAGGCCGAGATTGAGCCGAAGGCCCAGGACGGCAAGTGGCGAGGCAATGAAGGCGCGGTAGTCGTCGATCGCGCGCGCGCTCTGGAAGAAGTCCTGCGAGCTGTGGGTCGCGAGGATGGCGGCAACCATCGCGGCGACGGTCAGTGCGGCGAGACTGGCGAGCAGCGCCAGCGTGCGGTCCAGGCTTTTCTGTTCCATGCTATATGCCCTTCGACAAACCATCGATGCAATACAGATATCAAATGATATTTGAATATCAAGTGATATTTACAAGCGAGAGAAAGCGTCCGTCGTGCCGAAGCTGAATCGCGAAGAGAGCCAGGCCCGCACAAGGAGCCTTCTGATCGAGGCGGCCCGTCGGGAAATCGTGAAAAAGGGGTTCGCGACGGCCTCGATCCGCGACATCGCGGAGGCTGCGGGTTTCTCGCTGGGCGCGATCTACTCGAACTTCCCGGACAAGGAGGCAATCCTGCTCGAGCTGATCCAGCAGCATCAGTCCGAGGAGCGTACGCGGATCGAGGCGAATTTGGCGCGCGCGCAAGGCGATGCGGCTACGGCCATGGCGGGTATCGAGGCATGGGCGGAAACGGTCAATTCGGACCCCGACCTCGGTGTGCTCGCGATCGAGCTGCAGTTGCACGCGCTGCGGAGCCCTGCGTTTGCGAAAATTTATAACGACATGAATCGCAGGCATCGTCGCGCGCTCGGCACAATGATCACGACCCTGTTCGAGCTGTTCGGCAAGAAGGTGCCGGGCGACCCGGCGGAGATCGCGACCGGCCTTGCCACGCTGAGCCGCGGACTTGCGCTGTCGCCGCCCGGCAGCGATGACAATCGCGGCGGGCGCATCGTGCTCGCCTTCCTCAAGGCGTTGATCGAAGCGGCCCCATCCGCGGAGAAAGCGAAGAAGTCGCGCGGCAAGCCAAGCGACTGATCCAAAGTGTAACGGGACAGGGGTGACTGGTCATCGCTAGATCGGGGCGTCGAGCGACCGTTCCATGATGATCGTGCGCTCGTCGCCGTGATGGCTGTCGCGCACGGACTTGAACCCGAGCCGGGCGTAAAATGTTTCGGCGGTGACGGACGAGGGAACCGTCAACACAGGAATGTTGCGCGAACGCGCGATATGCTCGACCTGCGCCATTAGCGCCTTGCCGATCCCGCGGGCCTGGATGTCGGGCGCGACGAACACGGTGCGGACGACGCTGCCGTCGAGGCTTGCCGTCCCGACGACGCGGTTGCCGATGGTGGCGACCAAGACGGTGCGTTTTGCGATGAGTGCCCGCACGGTGTCCGGGTCAAAGCTCTGCTCGACCCTTGCAATGATCTCGTCGGCATAGTCCTTTGCATTGGTCTCGCGCAGCGCGCGCAGGATGACCGCGCTGACGTCGGCGGCGTCATCGGCAAGCGCAGGCCGGATCGTGCAGTCCATGGGCGCTCCTGATCTGCTTGCCGCGCAAGCGAGATAAATGCTACGATCTGTAGCATATCTCCATCCAAGAGGCACGTCATGAAGAAGCCTGCCGGTCGCGCCGCGGCTGCCGTCCGCGCTGCGGCGCCGCCCGAACTGAGGCTCGAAGACGCGCCGATGAGCGACATCGTCGATGCCCTGGCCGGCGGGCAGGTCACCGCGACGGCGCTCGCAAAAGTCTATCTCGCGCGCATTGCGGCCTTTGACCGTGCCGGGCCGGCGCTGAACTCGGTCCGCGCGCTCAATCCGGATGCGCTCGCGCTCGCTGCCAAGCTCGACGGCATCAAGCCGTCGGCCGGGCGCCCGCTGGCCGGCGTGCCGATCCTGGTGAAGGACAACATCGCGACCTCCGACAAGCAGCCGACCACGGCAGGCTCGCTGGCGCTGGAAGGCGCGCGCGCCAAGCGCGACGCCACGGTCGTCAAGTTGCTGCGGAAGGCCGGCGCGGTGATCCTCGGCAAGGCGAATTTGACGGAGTTCGCCAACATCCTCGCGATCGAGATGCCCGGGGGCTACTCGTCGCTGGGCGGTCAGGTCAAAAACCCCTATGCGCCGGCGCTGATGGGCGATCACGACATTCCGCTCGTGTCTCCGGGTGGCTCGAGCGCTGGTTCGGCGGTCGCCGTGGCGGCCGGCCTGTGCGCGGCGTCGATCGGCACCGAGACGTCGGGTTCGCTGTTGTACCCCGCAAGCATGAACGGGCTTGTCACCGTCAAGCCGACGGTTGGACTGATCAGCCGCGCCGGCATCGTGCCGATCGCGCATAGCCAGGACACCGCCGGGCCGATGACGCGCACGGTGCGCGACGCGGCGATGCTTTTGAATGTGCTGGCGGCCCAGGACCCGCTCGATCCCGCGACAAAGCGGCAGCGACGGCCGGCCGACTACACTGCCGGCCTCTCGCGCGATGCGATGAAGGGCGCGCGCATCGGCGTGCCGAGTGACCCCTCCGATCCGCTGAACGATCGCTTCTACGGCAAGCTGCAATCCGGATGGGCCAAGGTGATGACCGAGGCGATCAAGGTGCTCGAGGATCTCGGCGCCGTCATCGTGCGCGCCAACATTCCGACGCGTGGCTGGCTCGGCGGGCCCGGCACCGGCATGGCCGTGCTCAACCGCAACCCGCTGAGCGAGAACAAGGGCAATCCGACGGGGGCGCCGATCGTGTTCCTCTACGAGCTGAAGTACGGTCTCAATCTCTATTTGAGGGATTGGGCGACCAAGACCGACATCAAGACCATGGCTGATATCATCGCCTTCAACGCGGCGAATGCAGAGAGGGCCATGCGCTTCGGCCAGGACCTGTTCCTCGCCTCCGACCTCACCAAGGGCGATTTGAGCGAACGCGAGTACAAATCGGCACGCGCCATGGACCTGCTCGCCGCCAGGACGCACGGCATGGACGCGTACATGAACCAGCACAAGCTCGACGCGGTGCTGTTCCCCGGCAGCAGCGGCTGCGTGATCTCGGCGAAGGCGGGCTATCCCAGCGTCATGGTGCCCGCAGGCTTCGTCTCGGGCGCCGGTGACAAGGAGACGCCCGACTATTCGCTCGGTGTGACCTTTGCAGGCCGTGCCTGGAGCGAGCACAAGCTATTGCGTCTCGCCTACGCCTATGAGCAGGCCTCGAACATGCGCAAGCCGCCGCCCGGCTTGCCGGCGCTCTGAACCTCGGCGGCGAGGCCAGCGACCAACTCTCATGCCGATCGTCAGAATTCTCCTGATCCTGCTCGCATTTGTCTCGCCTGCCTTCGCGCAGGACGGCATCCACGAGCTGACCGCCGCGCGCGATGCCGCGAAGGCTTTCAAGGCCTACATCGACGGCGTCGCGAAGAAGGGCGAGCGGCCCGATCTGACGCGGCCGGACGTCGCCGTCCTGCTCGGCCGCGTCTACGATCTCGACGCGCTCGCTGCGCTGCCGCCCCCGGAGGCGAGCGACATGAACTGGCTGCCGGACTGGACCGACGCCGCCAACCAGAGCCACAAGCTCTTCATCTTTTACGGCGCAAAGCCGGGGCCGCAGCCTGATCTGCCGGCGCTCGCGCGCAATATGACCGAATATGGCGACCAGTACGCGGTGGCGATCAGCTTCATGATCCGCGGCATGGCGCGCGAGGCGGTTGCGATGCCGATGTTCTTGAAAGAGCTCCCGCCGGAGCAACGCACCCGCATCCGCGAGGAGGGATTTGCGGGCTTTCGCAAGAACAGCGCCCTCTACATCCTGTCCACGGTCTGTGCGGCGATCCAGGGCGCCAGCAAGCCCGCCAACGCCCGCCTGGTCGCGGCCGCGCTGCGCGACACGCGCGATGTCTGGGCGAGCTTTCTGCTGCCGCAGGATCGGGCCCGCGTGATCGCAGAACTCGCCGACCTTCCGAAATGGGCGCCCGACGAGCTGGCGCGCGCCGACCTCGCCACCTTCACGGCCGCGCTTCAGGCGGTGAACTGATCTCGCGTCTTGGTTTTTCAAGACCCGGTTTTTCAGATCCCGCAACGCCGCAAAATAAACACACACCGAACGGCATCCTTGAATCGGGCGTCGCTGGCAATGGTGGGGGAGAACCTGACATGCGGGTGTCGATCAGCTGCGTTGCGGCCTTGTGTGCCTTCGCTCTCGGTCCCGTCGGAGTTCAAACCGCGTTCGGGACCGAACCTGCATCCGACTGCGGCATCCCGCAAGAAATCCATGACGGATGGGCGATGACGTCGCCGGACAAGCAGGGGATGAACGTGTCTCTGCTTTGCGCGATGGAAAGCGGCATCAGCGGCGGCATGCTCGCCAATGTCGACGACATTGTCGTCATCAGGCATGGCGTGCTCGTCTATGAGCGCTATTTTGCCGACCCTCAGCGGCCGCGCCATGCCGACGCGACAACGCGGCGCCGCGGTAACGCGATGACCAAAAGCGTCGTCTCGCTGCTGGTCGGGATCGCCATGGAGCGCGGCCTGATCAAGGATTTGGACGTCCCGGCTTTTTTCTATCTGCCGGAGCATGCCGATCTCCGTATGCTTGACAAGGATCCCATCACGCTGCGCCATCTCCTGATGATGTCGGCAGGATTGGGCTCCGACAGAGCTCCCGGTGTCACCTTCCGGTACAGCGACACCGAAACGGAGCTGGTTGGGGCCATCCTGAAAAAGGTCACGGGGAAAACCGTCGATGTCCTGGCTCAGGAAGAACTTTTCGTGCCGCTCGGCATCAACGATGTAGAATGGCTTAAATCGCCGTTCAACAATGTTGCCATGTCGAGTGAGGGGCTAAATCTGCGCCCCCGCGACTGGGCGAAAATCGGCCAGCTCGTTCTCAACCATGGGGTTTGGGAAGGTCGGCAGATCGTTCCGGCGTCCTGGGTGGATCAATCGACGGCCGAGCAGATCAAGACGGAGTGGCCGCTCTCTTATGGCTATCAGTGGTGGCTTGGCCGATCGCTGGAGGGGACTCGCGAAGTTCAATGGATTGCCGCGATGGGCGTCAATTCGCAAAAGACCATCATCATCCCCGCGCTCGACATGGTCGTCGTCTTCAACGCATCCCGACGATCCAAGAACATGGTCGCGCCCGAGCTGGACCTGCTGGATCGATACATCGTGCCGGCGGCTTTGAAGAATTGATCGCGCATGCGCTAGACCTGCGCTTCGGCTTTCGCCTCCGAGCTGCTTTGACCCAGCCGCGGTTCCGTCCCGGCCAGCAGCCGTTGAATGTTGGCGCGATGGCGAACGATGACGTAGAGGCCGCCTGCGATCACGAGCAGCCGATACGGCAATGGATGCTCGAAGCCGCAGACGAGGACGATGGCCGTCAGCGCCGCGAGCATCGAGCTCAGCGAAACGATGCGGGATATCGCCAGCACGGCGCCAAAGACGATTGCCGTGCCGAGTCCCACCGGCCACGACATCGCCAGCAGCACGCCGAGCCCGGTCGCGGCCGATTTGCCGCCCGTAAAGTTCAGCCAGATCGAACGGCCATGGCCCAGCAGCACGGCAATTCCGGCGAGGCACACCGCCCATGGCACCCAGACTTCCAAATCGGACGCCGTCGGCGGTGTTGGAGATAGTCCGGCAGCGAGCCAGGGACAAAACCAGCGGGCGACGAAGATGGCGGCCACGCCCTTCAGCACGTCGGCGATCAGCACCACCAGCGCAGGCCATTTGCCGAGGGTCCGCAACACATTGGTGGCGCCGGTGGATCTGGAGCCGTGCTTGCGAATGTCGATGCCTCGAAGCAGTTTTCCTGCCAGATAGCCCGAAGGGATCGAGCCGAGCAGATAGGCGATCACCAATCCAACCGCGCCTGCAATCCAGAAAGCCATCGTTTTGTTTCCAGTGTCCCGTGAGCAGTATTTTATCGCCGACTTGGTCTGACCGCCATGGGCCAGGACCTTGGAGCCACCTTCCCGCTGTAGTAGAAAGCACCCCGGCACGGGTGAAAGATCATGCGTTGGGCGCTCAGGATTTTCGGCATCGTCGTCGGCATTTTAGCGCTGGCGGTCGTGGGCTTGGCCGGCTGGATTGTCATCGCCCGCCAGGATGCCTTGCAGCTCGTCTCTGCCGCGGCGGCGAAGACCGTCTGCTGGAATGTCTTCATGGCCGGGCGCGACGCGGACGCAATCGTGCAGGCCGACCTGGTGGCCGTTGAGCATCCAATCTTCCGCTGGGTGAAGATCGACGTCAACGCCGCCGATCACCGCGTCGATGCAGGCTTTTTCGGACTCATTGCCGAGCGTCACGCGCAATATGTCGAGGGGCGGGGCTGCACCAACGTCCAGAACGACCAATCCTGGAAACGTCCCGCCGCGCAGCCACTCCCGCGCGCGGCAAGTGCGGACGCGCTTTGGCCTGCCGGCGAGAAGGTGGAATTGTCCGAGAACACACGTTTGCAGTCGGCGGTGAACGATCCGGCTTTGCAAGGCCCGGGCATGCGCGCCATCCTCGTTGTCCACGACGGGCGGATTGTCGCTGAAGCCTATGGCCCGGGTTTTACAGCAGCAACGCCGTTGCAGGGTTGGTCGATGACCAAGAGCGTGACGGCGGCGCTGGTCGGCATGGCCATCAGGGACGGCAAGCTGTCGCTCGATCGAAAACATCTGTTTCCGCAATGGGCGGGAGACGGACGCTCGGAGATATCGATCGCCGATCTGATGGCCATGACCGGCGGACTGAAATGGAGCGAAGATCAGGGGCGCATCACCGATCCCGGGCGCATGGAATATCTGGTGAGGGATACGGCAGCTTTCGCGCGGGACCTTCCGCTGGACACGCCACCGGGAACGCGATTCAACTATTCCAGCGCCCAGTCCGTCCTGCTGACGCGGCTTTGGCAGGACGCGGTTGGCGAGGGAGCTCCGTCTTACCCGCGCGAGCGGCTGTTCAATCCTTTGGGCATGACCAGCGCCGTTCTCGAGGCCGACGAGGCCGGCACGTTTCGCGGCGAAGGTTTTCTCTTCGCCACCGCGCGCGATTGGGCGCGCTTCAGCGAATTCCTGCGACTGGGCGGAGAGTGGAACGGCCAGCAGCTTCTGCCGCCGGGCTTCGTCGACTATATGCGCTCACCATCCCCGGTGTCCGATGAAGGCCACGGCCCCGTCTACGGTCGCGGACAGATCTGGTTGGCCAAGGGCCAGGGCTTCGATCTCCCCGCCGACACCGTCATGATGCAAGGGCATCTCCGCCAGGTGATCGCCATCATCCCCTCGCGCAAACTGGTGATCTTGCGGATGGGATTGACGCGGGAGGACATCGGTTTCAGCAACGCCAAACTGCTGCGCGCGATCGTGGCCGCGGGCTTTTAGAGTTTCCGCTCGATCGCGAGATGATCGCGCAGGAAGCTCACAATGCTCGCGTTGAGCTCGCGATGAAACGCGGTTCTGTCGAATCCCGGCGGATCGGTGCACAGTCGCGGCAATTCAGCAGCGAATTTCGCCGAGCAGGGCGCCAAGAAGGCAAAGTGACCAGCCGGCACGACCCGAACCTCCGGCTTGCCCGGCAGGCTGCTCGCCGTCAGCACCACGTCCTTGGGATCGACACCGCCGCCTCCCGATTTCGATCGCCAGATCAGCAGGGGAATTTGAATGCCTGCCAGTCTCTCCGGAGAGAACATGAAGTTCAGGGCCGTGTCGGCGAGAACCGCAGCGCGAATGCGCGGGTCGTGCGGTGGCTCGGGCGGAATGTCGCCGCGGCGAAACTGCTCGCACCCCAGCGACGTGTTGCTCTCGGTGCAGAACGGCGCGATCTTCTGAAAGTCCGGTTTCGCGCCCGCCAAAATCAATCCCGTATAGGCGCCGGCGGAAAAGCCAAAGAAGCCGATCTTGTCGCGATCGATCACCGCGCGATCGCGCCAGTCGTTCAAGACAAAATCCAGCAGGCGGATCGTATCGGCCGGGCGTGCTGTGATGTTGTACAGGCTTTCGCTCTGCGAACGGTCGGCGCCGTTGTCGCCGCGATAGTTGATGGCGGCGACGACAAAGCCGGCATCGGCGAGAGCCTGCGCGGTGTCATCATGTCCGCCGAACCAGCCGCCCCGGCCGTGGGCGACGATGACGAGCGGCAGCTTGCTCCCCGAGACGGGACAATCCTTCACGCCTTGCAGCGTGTCGATGAAATTCAACGTCAGCCTGCCGAGCGGCACCGGCTGCGGCTCCGCCGCGCAAGGGTACCAGATGGCGCCCGCCAAAGTCGGGTCGGCGTCCAGAAGCTGAATGCCCGCTGCTTGCGCGGACGAGGCCATGCAAAAGAACCAGGCGAAGCAAAACCAATAGTGCCGGCGCATCGATGCCGCTCCAAAAATGTGGCGTTGACCTAGTGAATCAAGATGGCCGGACTGTGTTGTATTCAAGCGCCTGCCTACAATGAAGGCTCTTTCAAAACCTGCAGCGCCGCAAAACGGTCACACAGAGAACGGCATCCTTAGGTTGCTCGTCGTGGGCAATATTGGGGGAGAGCCTGACATGCGGACATGGGTCGCCGTCGTTGCAGCCGTGTGTGCGTTCGCCTCAAGTCCCATCGGAGCTCGAATTGCGTTCGGAGCCGAGCCTGCATCAGGCTGCGGCATTCCGCAGGAGATCCATGACGGATGGGCGATGAGCTCGCCGGAGAAGCAGGGGCTGAACGCGGCGCTGCTCTGCGCGATGGACGAGGGCATTAGCGGCGGCAAGCTCGCCAATGTCGACGACATCGTCGTCATCAGGCACGGCGTGCTCGTCTACGAGCGCTACTTCGACTATCCGCATCAGCTCAATTACGACGCGACCACGCGGCACAACGGTTATTCCATGACCAAGAGCGTTGTCTCGCTGCTGGTCGGCATCGCCATGGATCGCGGCTTGATCAGGGATCTGGACGCTCCGATTGTGTCGTATCTTTCCGATGACAAAGGACTTCGTGAATCCGACAAGGATCGTATCACGCTGCGCCATCTCCTGACGATGTCGGCGGGATTGGGCTTCGAGCGAGAGCCCGGTGTCTCGTTCGCATACAACAACAGGGAAACGGAGCTGATCGGCGCGATCCTGAAGAAGGTCACCGGGAAGCCCGTCGATGTGCTGGCTCAGGAGAATATCTTCGCACCGCTCGGGATCGAAGATGTGGCGTGGTACAAGGACCCGGTTAGCGGTCGTCCAACGTCGGCGTCCGGGCTGAGCCTGCGCCCTCGCGACTGGGCAAAGATCGGCCAGCTCGTTCTCAACCGCGGAGCCTGGGAAGGCAGGCAGATCGTTCCGGCGTCCTGGGTGGATCAATCGACGGCCGAGCACATCAAGACGAAAGAGTCGCAATCCTACGGCTATCAGTGGTGGGTTGGCCGATCGCTGGACGGCGATCGCGCCGTCGATTGGATCGCCGCGAAGGGCTTCAATTCCCAAAAGACCGTCATCATCCCCGCGCTCGATATGGTCGTCGTCTTCAACGCGGGGCGGGAATCCAAGAACATGGTCGCGCCCGAACTGGACCTGCTGGATCGATACATCGTGCCCGCGGCTTTGAAGGATTGATTTCGCAGGGACGACCCGTTGATGCCGGCGGTGCGCCGCGATCGCTTATGCGCGCCATGCATAATCATATTTTGACCTGACATTGGATTTTCGTCAGCCGGGCCGGCATCTTTCCGGAAGAGAGTCCAATTCCTCCCCTGGAACGCGACATGTCCGGCAATGAGCAAGCAGAATTTCTGTCCGACGCGTCCGATGCGAGGTTGACGCGCCGCCGCCTGATGTCGCTCGCGGCGACGACCACAGGCGCGATTGGTTCGACGCTGCTGGATTTGCCCGCTCTTGCCGAGGAGAAGACCACCGTGAGCACCGATCAGATCGAAACGCTGTTGCCGGGCTTTCGTCGCAGCCGCATCAGGACCAGTGGTGCAGAGATCAATACCTTCGTGAAGGGCGAGGGCGCGCCGCTCCTGCTGCTCCATGGCCATCCGCAAACGGTGGTTTGCTGGCACAAGGTTGCGCCAAAACTTGCCGAGCGGTTCACGGTCGTCCTCACGGATCTCCGCGGTTACGGCGATTCCAGCAAGCCCGACGGCGGCAAGGACAGCGTCAACTATTCCAAGCGCGAGATGGCGCGCGATCAGGTCGAGGTGATGCATTCGCTCGGTTTCGATCATTTTTATGCAACTGGTCACGACCGCGGCGGCCGCGTCCTGCACCGGTTGCTGCTGGATCATCCCGCTGCTGTGACAAGGGCAGCGCTGCTCGATATCGCTCCGACGGCGACGATGTACGCGAAGGTGACCAAGGATTTCGCCATGCGCTACATGTGGTGGTTCTTCCTGAGCCAGCCGGCGCCGCTCCCGGAAACCCTGATCGGCAACAACCTCGATTTCTATCTTCAGGCGCACATCAACAAGCAGAACAAGACGCCGGGCGCGATCGATCCGGTCGCGTTCGAGGAATACCGCCGCTGCTATACGCGCGAGACGCTGCACGCTGTCTGCGAAGATTACCGGGCGTCTGCGGGCATCGACCTGATGCACGATGCGGCCGACCCGGCGAAGCGGATCGGTTGCCCCTTGCTCGTGCTGTGGGGCGAAAAAGGCGTTGTCGGATCGACCTACGACGTGCGTGAGACCTGGCGCGAAAAGGCCACCGATGTGCGCGGTGAAAGCCTCCCTTGCGGACATTACCTGCCCGAAGAGGCACCGGCGCTCGTGGTCGACAAGCTCAGCGACTTCTTTACCTGATCGCGGACCGCAAAGGGTCCGGAAGGCGGGCCGGGAACGACCGCCCGGCATGGTTAGCGCGCCCTTGGCCCCGCCCACATTGAACCTGTCCGGCCTCCAGGCGCACCAAACCGCGTACGTCCCACCGCGGCGAAGGAATGCGCGATGAAGGCCCTGAGAGCATCGATCCGTGTTGCGGTCACCGCGCTCGCGCTGAGCCTGTCGCTCGGCGCGCCGTCCCATGCGGCCGAGGATGAGGCGGGCACGCTCATCCTGCAGATGAAAGAGTTTTATCGGGCCGGCAAGTACACCGAGGCGTTGCCATTGGCCCAGAAGGCCCTCGCCCTTCGCGAGAAGGAGTTCGGCCCCGATGACGACAATGTCGCGATGCCGCTGAATGATCTGGGCACGATCCACTACAATCTCGGCCAATACGCTGTTGCCGAGCCCCTCTACAAGCGCTCGCTGGCCATCCGGGAGAAGACGCTCGGTCCGGATCATCCTGAGGTCGCGATGGTGCTGAACAATCTGGGCGACCTCTACCGCGCGGAAGGGCGTTACGCGGACGCAGAGCCGCTTCTCAAGCGGTCCATCGCCATTGACGAGAAAACGGTCGGCCCCGACGATCCGTCGATCGTGCTGCCGTTGAGCAACCTCGCCGCCGTCTACAGCGGTCAGGGTCGCTACGACCAGGCCGTGCCGCTGTTCAAACGCGGGCTCGCCGTGCTCGAGAAGGCCAACGGCCCCGACGATCCCGAAGCCACGGTGCTGATGAGCAACCTTGCCGACGCCTACATCAACCGCCACCGCTATGCCGATGCCGAGCGGCTGCTCAAGCGGGCGATGGCGGTCACCGAGAAGGCGTACGGCCCCGATCATCCAGACGTCGCGCAGGCGCTGAACAATCTGGCCGCACTCTACGCGCGTCAGGGACGCAACGCGGAAGCCGAACGGCTGTTCAAGCAGTCGGTGGCCACCATGGAGAAGACGCTCGGTCCGAACCATCCGGATATCGCGGATGTCCTGGAGAACCTGGCCGGTCTCTACAAGGATCAGGGGCGCTACGCCGATGCCCAGCAAGTCCTCAAGCGGTCGATGGCCATCCGCGGCAAGACAGGCGCGATCTGAACGATTGGGCTTCAGTTGCGAGGAGGACAGGTCTTCAGGTGCGGCGCGATTGCCCGCGGCTCCGCATGCCGTGCACCGGCCGCCTCACGACAGATCCTGCATCGCCTTGACGATGCGCATGATGCCGGCGTCGATGCTTGCGACTTGCTTGTGCAGGCTCTCGATCGACGATTGCGTCTCCAATATCCCAACCACCGCCCCGCAGTCGGCGCATTGTAAAACGGACACGGCGTGCTGTTCGCCCAACGGCATGATCCGACCGCGCTCGAAAGCGTGCCCTTCGCACTTGAGGCATGTTGCCGCGGCCATCTGAAACCCCTGGAAAAACCCCTTGCTGACGCTAAAGCCTGTGCGCGCCCTTTGGGCCGAATGATACGAACATCCAGGCCTCCTCTCCAACATTTTTTTTCGCATTGACGGCCCGGCGATGTCGGCGTGGACCTGTCTCGTTCGTCCTTTAGGCTAGACACGTCCCGGACGTGCTGGACATGGACCCCGCACACGTGACGTGATGTCGTCATCTCGAGCCGTCAAAATCGAACCGGAGCAATGCCCATGAGGATCACCGTCGAAACCAGCGTCGCCGCCCCCATCGATCAGGTCTGGCGTGCCTATACGACGCCTGCCGACATCGTGAAGTGGAACGCCGCGTCTGACGACTGGCATACGACCAAGGCGACGGTCGACCTGCGCGAAGGCGGCACGTTCTCGTCGCGCATGGAAGCCAAGGACGGCAGCATGGGTTTTGACTTCGCCGGCACCTACACGACGATCGTCGAGCAGAAGCTGATCGAATATGCGTTCGGCGATCGCAGGGCCGAGGTCGAGTTCGTGCCCGGACCGAAGGGCGTCGTCGTCCGCGTCGTGTTCGATGGCGAGCAGACGCACTCTGTCGAGCAGCAGCAAAGTGGCTGGCAGGCGATCCTCGACAGCTTTGCGCGATACGTCGAGGCGAAGCAGAAGACGTCGTAAGGGCGTGTAGCCAAGGGATGGAGGCGGAGCCAAATGCAACGGCTCCTCCTCCGCCCAGAGGAGGATGGCTGCGCAGTCGCGACAGGTATCAGCGCGCGCTCTTGCGCCCAGCTGAATTGAAGACCGAGGACGGAGAATTGACTTACTGGACCTCGGCGACCTTCGGTCCGGATGACAGCATCTGCGCGTTGGTTGCCGAGGGCCGGTTCGACGGCGATGCCGGGTCCGGCGATCGGAAAGCGGCGTCGGGCGGCGCCCCCGGGGATGGACGACGGGCAGCGGTTGGCGGAAGCACGATCACTTTCGCTCCGACTTTCACCCGCTCGTAAAGATCCACGACGTCGTCGTTGGTCAGGCGGATACAGCCGGACGAAACCCGCTTCCCGATCGTATCGGGCTTGTTGGTGCCGTGAATTCTAAATTCGGTCTCGCCCAGATACATCGCCCGGGCGCCGAGCGGGTTGGTGGGACCGCCTGCCATGAACCGCGGCAGGTAAGGCTGGCGCACGAGCATCTCTGCAGGCGGACGCCAATCCGGCCATTCGGTCTTGCGGGCCACAGTCTGTTCACCGGACCATGTGAAACCTTCGCGGCCGACACCGATGCCGTAGCGCATCGCCTGCGCGTCGTTCAGAACGAAATACAGGAACGTGTTCCTTGTATCGATGATCACGGTGCCCGGCGCCTGGTGGCTGGCGTAGTCAACCACCTGCCGAACAAGCGCTCCGGGACCGTCAGCGGCCTTTGGTGGTTCGACCAGAGGCGCCGGGGCCGGAATTGGAACCGGAGCTGGCGCTGATGCATGAACTGGAGTTGCCACGTAAACCGGGGTTGATGATGCCAGGGCCTCGTGTGCGGGCGGCTTCCGCATCGATGGCATGCTCGCCGGGCGAGACAGCAGGCTGTATCCCAATGCGGCGACGGCTACGACGCCAATTGCAACTCTCGCAGCCATTGGTACTGCGAGCGCTTCTGCCTTTCCGCGTTTGGCCCGCTTACTCATGTCTTCCCCCAGATCACCATGCCTGGAAGAGGTACCCAGCAAGTTTTAACAAACTTCGAAGCGATCTCGCTCAGGCCGGATCCGTTGAACGTAGTTAACGCCAACTCTTGTTCGGCAGCATGAAAGTGGGCGGAACGGATACGTTCCGCCTTTTCGCTAAGGCGGCTTTGGGTCAAAATGCGAAGAACTCAGCTTGAGCAAATCTCGTCCGCCATGGCCTGGGTGAGCGGACCTGGTGGAGCGATGCTGCCTGGGCCAGAAGCGGACATTGGCCGTCCGTCGGGTTTGCTAGACGGGGTAGCGCCACCTCAGCGCGCGACCGACGACGATCAGCGCCAGAACATTCGCTGCGAGGCCAAACCAAAGGATCGTCGGGACTGACAACGCGATGCATGTGTGGATCAGGTAAATGACCTGCCCGATCAGACCAGCGAGCAATGCAACTCTGGTCCAGCCCAATAGCGTTCGCGGTATCCAATCATCGGACTCGCCGATTAGGTACGCCGCAATCCATGCTGACAGTAATTCCATGCTCTGCCGTACCACCCGGTCGTTCGCAGGCATCTAAGAACTCGCATCAATATTGATCAAGCCTGCTCGGGTCAAAATGCGAAATACTCAACCTGCGCAAATCTAGTCCGCCATGCCTCACTCAGCGGACCTCAACGAAGTGCGCCGCTACTTCGCCGATGGGCCAGGAGCAGTCGTAAGACTTCCGAACCTGCAAGGCGCGTTAGGCGAAATCGATCAAATCTAGCAGGTAATGCGCGAGTGCCACCGGCCATAGCACACCCGACCGCCGCAGCATTAACATGAGGAAAAGGCCAACAGTGGCCGCAGAAAGGACATTACCAAGGCCGGCCCACCAATGAATTGCGCCGAACAAAACTGACGTAGTGAGAACGGCAAGGATGCCGTCACCCAGATAAGGCCGGAATGCTAGCCGGATGTATCGGCGAAATATGACTTCTTCGCTGATAGCTACCAAGGCTAAGCCAAAAAAAAGATCGAACGCTTTTAGCCATCCGGTCGGGTGCGGATATGCGCCGAGAACGGTTGTAGGGAATGCCGCATTGAGGAGAGATTGCGGCAACTGGACAAAGCGATCTAGCAAGCAAATTCCGACGATCCAAAGGACAATCTCAAAAAGTGAAATTTGACGTTCACCTGTTCGAAATGCAGCGATCCGAGCGGAAGGCACTGCCGCCAAAATGGTGAGAGCAGTGATCCGACCCGCATAGTCCCAGAGAAGCCAACTTAGCGCTTGATGTTGATGCAGCCGCATGACTTGTGACGCAACTAGCGCCATAAGGGCTAGAATGAACCACCATATTAACGGTTGCGTATGGGAGCGATTATTCGCGCGTTCTTTAGAATTGCCGGAGGAGCGTTCTTCCATGCTCGCCTGTAGATTACCTGCGGCTTGAACCTAAAACAGTTGGAACGAAGCGTCCATGCCGGTATCGTTGGTTGTCCGCCTCTGATGACCGCTCAGAGTCAACAGGCGACTTCTAAACTTCCGGCGGGGACGGCCGACGTAAGTGGAAGAGCGGCCATATCGCGAACGACAGAACAATCCACCAAAAACCAAGGAGGCAGAGCCCGAACCAAAGATGATGTGCGCCTTGGCTAACTGACCCTAGAAAGCATCTTACGCCCATCGGTGGGCAGAGCACGTCTGACAGTCGAACCAGCCAGGTTGCTGGCGTCCAAACGGCTACGAACAAAGGCGGTATCACCTCACGACAGAAAACACTTGCTGCAATCACACCGAGGGCGCTGAGCAGACCAACCAGCAAGTGTAAGATCGGGCCCATAGGGTGTCCGCAAACTTCGGTGTCAGTTTGCAGGTGATAGCAAGCATGAGACTGCGTCCGCTACGGGGCGATTTAGGGCAACGCCGACGCCCGCCTCGAGTCAAAAACGGACGTAGATTGTCGAGCCTTGTCAAAGCGGTTCAATCAACACCCCCTGCAGATACCAGCGATCTTGCGGTCGACACTGGCGTCTTCCTGATCGAGGAAATCCAGCGGTCCCATGGTCGTTGCGGGAACGTTGGCCGCGTGAGGCTGGCGGTGGCCGACCGGCGCGGTCCAAGGTTTGGTGGTCGTTTCCTTTCCGGCCACCGACGGATGGAAGGATTGCGCCGACACGGCGCCGATCGTCGAGACGAGTGCGAGCGCAACCAGCAGCTTCGAGGTGATCATGAATGCCTCCGAATGGCCTCCACGCGAGATGCGCGGTTCTGACATTCAGATTGGCATCGAGGACCCGTTATTCCCCCCATAGCGGAGGCGTGATACCGCGGTCGCGAAGCCGTCCGGCTAAATCCGGCCGACATCCAACCATTCGTCCCGCATCGTGATGGCGAGCTGCGATCTCTTCGTCTACGATCCAGGTGAACCGGATTTCAAAGGGCACGAGCATGCAAACCATCGGCCTGATCGGCGGCATGAGCTGGGAGAGCACCGCGCTCTATTACAAGCTGATCAACGAGCGCGTCCGTGATCGCATGGGCGAGCTGCATTCGGCGCCGCTGTTGATGTATTCCTACGACTTCCAGAAGATCAAGGAGATGCAATACGCCGGCCGCTGGGCCGAGGCGGCGGCGAGCCTCGCCGAGGTGGCCGAGCGGCTCGAAAATGCCGGAGCGCGTGCGATCGTGCTGTGCACGAACACGATGCACAAGCTCGCGCCCGATATCATGTCGAAGCTGACCATTCCCTTCATTCACATCGGCGACGCAACCGCGCAACGCATCCGGGCCAAGGGATATCGGCGGGTCGGTCTGCTCGGCACCAAATTCACGATGGAGGAGGACTTCTACATCGATCGCCTGCGCGCGCATGATCTCGATGTCCTCGTTCCTCCCCCTGAGGCGCGCGCCGACGTGAACCGCATCATCTACGACGAGTTGTGCCTTGGCGTCGTCGCCGAGCCCTCGCGCCGCCGCTATCAGGACGTGATGGCCGCACTCGTCGCCCGCGGCGCGGAGTGCATCATCCTCGGCTGCACCGAGATCACGATGCTGGTGGGCGCTGCCGATACATCGGTCGAGACGTTCGACACCACGGCCATCCATGCGGAGACAGCGGCGGATTTCGCGATTGAGTGAGGGCAATGTCGGCGGAGGTTAAGCGCGCGCCTCTGAAGCCGAGAGTTCGGCCAGGTCTGCTTCCGGGCCAGAAGCGGATACCGACCTGGGTGCGCCACCCGTAAATTTCCCAAGTGCTGGCCCCTAGCCGCAGTCTTTAAGTGGTGCAGGTCGCGGGGCCGCACCATGAAGACACCGAAGCCAAAGGAATGGACCGAGCAGGAGATTCGACGGTTGGTCGCGCTGGCCCGGCGGGGCGTTGGAGCATTGAAGATCGCGGGCGAATTGGGCCGCCACGCCGGATCAGTCAGGCGAATGGCGCGAGCGAAAGGAATATTGTTGAAGAAGTAGCAGGCCGTGGCGGGGCGCTGCCTACTCAACGAGGCGCACGGACGGTGTCCTACAGTCCGAAGCCTCTGCCGATGTCCCGCATGAGCCGGAGCGCGGCCTCAGTATTGCGACCGTAGAAGAGCGCGTGATCAAGCTGGGAAAGGAACCCCATTCCGAATAGCGCTATGGCGAAGCCTCTAATCATGGTTGTGGACCGGGTTGAACGATGCTGTGAAAGTTCAAAACGGCCCCAGCCGCAGGATGGGGTAACAGCCGGGGCCGGCATTCCCATTCCAATGTGCCGCAATCGGCGGTGGGCGGCACTCATCAAGTTAGGCACACAGAAGCTAACAAACTATTTTGTTTCGCAGTCACTCCGCGGGTGCCGCGGCCGGCTGTGTAATACTGCGCCCTCCGTGAAGCGGTGGGCAAACCGAGCAATTGTCGAAGTGATCGAGCGCTGCATCATTGGCCAAATGCTCCCAATACTCAGCTTCGGCGAGCAGTTTCCAACTTCGATCAGGATGACGCGCGGCTGTCTGACGGCACAACACTGCCATCGCGCGCAGGCGACCCGCAGTATCCATGTACTCCTCCCTTCATTCTTGTTGATTGCAGCCTATTTTCCTTTTTTGCGTCGGAGTCATTACGATTATGGGGCTGAACTAATTTTCATCTCCGAAGAGCGATTCGATTTCGTTGCAGCTTCAAATCGCGTTTCGAGCACAACTGGCGCAATCAGCGAGGCTGCCGTCCGACGCGCTTCCTCGTACATCTACGGGCGTTGCGCATCCATCGTCCTTGGCATCTCCCTAGGATTGTTTATGACGATCAAATTTTCAGACGAGGGTTTATGAGTGTTCAAGCCATGATGGCGACGATCCTCCAGAACCTGGAATGGCGCGGCGTGCATTCGCTGCCTTCATCAGATCATGAAGCGATCATCGAGCCGTCAGACGTTCGCCATCGGAAGCAATTCCAGCGTGGCGGATGATTTTTCCAGCAGCGAGGCTTGCGCCGTTCGCCGTGGGTCATTCCGATAATTCAGGAAGTCCGCTTCCGATGCGAAGCTGACGATGTGCATTTCGATCGTGCCATCGGAGTTCCGAAGCCGTCGCTCCAGGCTTCCGTTGAACTCCGGCAAGAGCGGCAGCACCGCATCCTCATAGGCCCTGAAGTCCGCGACGCCCTCTGCTGGGATTCGGGCGATGAGCGCAAACGTAACGGGAATGGTTTGATGGGACATCACTGAAATCGTTGACATTGAGATGCCGGACTGAACTCCGTATCCGGTCGCTGAAAACACCATCGAACACGGTTGCCGGTCAATCCACAGTTTTGCGGGGATCCGCGTCGACCTGGGCTCGCCATTGCTTGACGAGGTCGCGTCGGCGACCGGGATAGCGTTCTGTCTTGAGCTTGATCCTTTCGATCCGATCCGCCCGGAATGAGCGAAAGTCTTTCCGCATTTCACACCAGCCGGCAAGGATGCGCCGGGAATCGAAAAAGGCGACGCCAATCGGCCAGATCGTCCGGGTGGTTTTGGCGCCTTTCGGATCGCGATACACGATGGAAAGCTTGTGTTGGTCGCGCATGGCCTGGCGTACGATGCGAAGATCGACGGCCTCAGGCTGCTTCGGCCTGCGACCTACGTGAAAGGCATTGTCGTCGATTTTGTGTTGCAGCTCCGACGGGAGGACGGCACCGATTTTTGCGAGCGCGTTACGCGCGGCCAGCGCGAACTCATCATCGGTCTGGCGGGACACCCATTGGGCGCCGAGCGCCAAGGCCTGGATTTCTTGCTCGGAGAACATCAGTGGGGGAAGGAGAAAGCCGGGCTGCAGGACATAACCAAAGCCCGGCTCGCCCTCGATTTGCGCGCCCAAAGCCTGCAGGTCGGCGATGTCGCGATAAATCGTCCGCAACGACACGCCCGCCTCGGCCGCAAGATTGCGGCCCGACACCGGATGACGGTGCCGCCGCAAGACTTGCATGAGGTCGAACAGGCGCTGGTTCTTGGACATGCAGTATGTCTAACACATATCCTGCCAAAAACTGGCAGTGATCTGCCGGCGCGTTTGGCAGCACAGCTCCGAGCAGCCGCACGGGGTCTCCGACCTTGAAGCGCGTTACGCCCGCACCGACAGCGCTCACGATGCCGGAGAAGTCGCTACCCATGGCGCGTGGAAAGTTTTTGCCCGTTATCATTTTCAGATAGCCGTTGCGCACCTTCCAATCGATTGGGTTTATCGCGGCGAACTTGACCTTGATAGCGACCTCGCTGGTCCCCGGCGCCTTCAGCTCGAAGGTTTCGAGCTTCATCGTTTCGGGGCCGCCATAGCAGGAATATTGAATCCGTTTCATGGTCGATCGTGCCCTAGTGCGGTCGGGCCGTCGCCATATAGGCAGAGAACGGAGCAGCGTCGTAGATCACGGCGGTCGATGCAATCTTGCCGTTCTTCACCTTGAGCAGTTCTGCGACGATTGCGTTGGCAACCGGATGGGTGTCCGCGCTGTAAACGACAACAGCCTGCTGATCGTCGCCGTAGGTGGCGAGAATCGTCACTGCCTTGATCATGCGGGCGAACCCGCCGTGGAACCCGCGAAACTTCTCGGCCCCGATGATCCGCCCGATCGGCGACGTGCAAACAACGTCGTCCGCCGAGACGGAGATGATCGTATCGACATCTTTGCGAGCGATGGCCTCGACATAGGTCTTCGCGATTTGCAACGCTTTGCCGCTGCTTTGGCTATTCATGGTTGTCCTTTCAGGGATTGGTGAACTGAAAGGAAACCTAGCGTGGGGTGGTGACAGATTCTGGCAGTAGGAAATGGCGATGCCGGGGCTTAAGCGCCTACGGTGACAGTGCACTGAACACGCAATTTAAGTGCACTGTCTCCGCAATTCTAGTGAAGAAATTTTGGAAAAATCCTGTACCACCTCGACGTAATCCAGGTGACGGCGCATGACGTCTTCGACGAGTTCGTTCACGCTCACATTGTCCAGTCGCGCGACTCGCGAAGCCTTGTCGTAAAGCTCATCGTCCAGATGTACGGTGATATCGGCCATGACGGATTTCCGGTGCGGGCGCCCTCTTGGTCACACACGCCGCGATGATCGCATCTTGCGCCTGTTTTGCCCGACGAGTCAAACGATATTCGTAAAAATCGAAAAAAGCGCAATGCCGACAGGGCGCCGGCTACTGTGCATGGGGTTGTTTTCGAGATTTGTGGTGTCCAGCGCCGAAAATCCCAAGCCGGACCCCGACCAGCCTCAGCTGTCCACCTTCAGCGCGGCAATGAAGGCTTCCTGCGGGATGTCGACCTTGCCGAACTGCCGCATCTTCTTCTTGCCTTCCTTCTGCTTCTCCAGAAGTTTGCGCTTACGCGTGATGTCGCCGCCGTAGCACTTTGCGGTGACGTCCTTGCGCAGCGCGCGCACGGTCTCGCGCGCGATCACCTTGCCGCCGATCGCCGCCTGGATCGGGATCTGGAACATGTGCGGCGGGATCAGGTCCTTCATCTTCTCGACCATGGCGCGGCCGCGGCCCTCGGCGCGGGTCCGATGCACCAGCATCGAGAGCGCATCGACCGGCTCGTTGTTGACCAGGATCTGCATCTTGACGAGATCGGCCGGCTTGTAGTCGGTCAGATGATAGTCGAACGAGGCGTAGCCCTTGGAGACCGACTTCAGGCGGTCGTAGAAGTCGAACACAACTTCGTTGAGCGGCAGATCGTATTTCACCATCGCGCGGGAGCCGACATAGGTCAGCTCCTTCTGCGAGCCGCGCCGGTCCTGGCACAGCTTCAGCACGCTGCCGAGATAGTCGTCGGGGGTGAGGATCGTTGCTTCGATCCAGGGCTCCTGGATCTCCGCGATCTTCACCACGTCGGGCATGTCGATCGGATTGTGGATCTCGATCTCGGAGCCGTCGTTCAGCTTCATCTTGTAGATGACGCTCGGCGCGGTCGCGATCAGATTGAGATCGAACTCGCGCGACAGCCGCTCCTGGATGATCTCGAGGTGCAACAGGCCGAGGAAGCCGCAGCGGAAGCCGAAGCCGAGCGCGGCCGAGGTTTCCATCTCGAAGGAGAAGCTGGCGTCGTTCAGCCGCAGCTTGCCCATCGCGGCGCGCAGCGTCTCGAAGTCGTCGGCGTCGACCGGGAACAGGCCGCAGAACACCACGGGGATCGCCGGCTTGAAGCCCGGCAGCATCTCGGTGACCGGCTTCCTGTCGTCGGTGATGGTGTCGCCGACGCGGGTGTCGGCGACTTCCTTGATCGCGGCGGTGATGAAGCCGATCTCGCCGGGGCCGAGCTCGTCGACCTGTGTCATCTTCGGCGTGAAGAAGCCGACGCGCTCGACGTCGTAGGCCGCACCCGTGCCCATCATGCGGACGCGGCTGCCCTTCTTCATGACGCCGTCGACGACGCGGATCAGAACGACGACGCCGAGATAGACGTCGTACCAGCTATCGACCAGCAGCGCCTTCAAGGTCGCGTCGCGATCGCCCTTCGGCGGCGGCAGGCGGGTGACGATGGCTTCCAGCACGTCGGGCACGCCGAGCCCGGTCTTGGCCGAGATCATCACGGCATCGGAAGCATCGATGCCGATGACGTCCTCGATCTGCTGCTTGACCTTCTCCGGCTCTGCGGCCGGAAGGTCGACCTTGTTCAGGACCGGCACGATCTCGTGATTGTTGTCCAGCGCCTGGTAGACGTTGGCGAGCGTCTGCGCTTCGACGCCCTGGCTGGCGTCGACCACCAGCAGGGAACCCTCGCAGGCCGCCAGCGACCGCGAGACTTCGTAGGCGAAGTCGACATGGCCTGGCGTGTCCATCAGGTTGAAGATGTAATCCTTGCCGTCCTTGGCGTGGTAGGCGAGGCGGACCGTCTGCGCCTTGATGGTGATGCCGCGCTCGCGCTCGATATCCATGGAATCGAGCACCTGCTCCTTGCCCGCCATTTCTCGGTCGGTGAGGCCGCCGGTCATCTGGATCAGGCGGTCGGCCAGCGTCGATTTGCCATGGTCGATATGGGCGACGATGGAGAAATTGCGGATGTTGGAAATGGGGACGGTCGTCATGGGCGCGGGATACCACTCACATCCCCGTGCGGCAACCATATTGCTGTATTTTCAGGGCCTTTCTTCACGCCAAGCTGATTCCACGGGAGCCCAAAACGCGCTACGCAACGGCGATGTCAACGACCTCGATCCCCTCCGCCCGGGCGCGCGCGAAGACCCGCCTCTCCTTTGACCGTTTCCGGGCCTGGCTGGTTGCCTACGCGACCCACCCCTCGGCCCGGCTTTGGCTGGTGATCCAGCTCGCCATCCTGCATGCGGTGATCTGGACCTTCATCCTGATCAATCTCAAGGCAGCGCAGGACGTTCACATGGACGTCGCAGAAGCCTGGGGCTGGGGCCAGAAATTCCTGTGGGGCTACGGCAAGCATCCGCCGCTGTCGGGCTGGATCGCCGGCGTCTGGTTCAAGGTGTTCCCGGCGACGGACTGGGCGACCTATGCGCTGGCGATGGCGACCGTCAGCGTTGGCATGGTGATCTGCTGGCTGGTCGCGTTGCGTGTGGTCGATCCGCGCCGCGCGTTCCTGGTCGTGGTGATGGTCGCGCTCTACCCGATCTTCAATTTCAAGGGGTTCAAGTACAACCCCGATCTGCTTCAGCTCGTCACTCTGCCGCTCGTCGTGCTCGCTTACCTCAACGCGTTCGAGAAGCGGAGCTGGCAGTCCGGAATCTGGCTCGGGCTCGCCGGCGCGCTGGCGCTGATGACCAAATACTGGGTGCTGACCATGATCGGCGCCATTGGGCTCGCCGCACTGATTCATCCGGAGCGCATGAAGTTCCTGCTGTCGCCGGCGCCGTGGGTTGCGATCGCGACGATGGTGGTGGCGATGATCCCGCACATCGTCTGGCTCGCGGATGCGCATTTCGTGCCGCTGACCTATGCCGGCGACACCTACAGCATCGAGGATGCCAGCCAGGTACGTCAGCTCGTGTTCGGCTATGTCCTGCACAATGCCGCGCTGCTGGCGCTGCCGGTGGCGCTCGCTGCACTCGCGATGGCGCTGGTGCCGCCGTGGCTGACGCTGCTTGTGCGCGCGCCCTTGCGCATCGTCACGCGGGCCTGGGCGCGCGGCGCCAATGCGGGCGTCAATGTTTCCCAGGCGCTGAACATCTGGATCATCCAGATCATCGTTGCAGCCGGGCCGCCGCTCGGCGCGCTCGCTTTCAGCATCTACATGAAGACCGATTGGGGTATCTCGCTGTTCTTCCTGGTGCCGCTCGCGCTGGTCGCGATCCCCGCGCTGCGGGTGCAGAGTGCGGTGCTGTTCAACATCGTCGCGATCTGGCTGGTGCTCAGCGTTGCGGCGCTCGTCGCCTCGCCCTGGATCGCTGCGCGCGAGATGGCGGCGAATTCGGACAACACGGCGACCTATGGCGCACGCTCGGAGCTCGCGCGCGAGCTGACGCAAGCCTGGCATTCGCGCTTCGCCTCGCGCTGGGCGATCGTCGCCGGCACGATGGAGTCGATCCAGCCGATGGTGTTCTACAGTCCGGATCATCCGGCTGCATTCACGCCGAACGAGGCGTGGGGGTCCGGGCTGACGACACTCGACGACGTCAAGAAATACGGCTTTGTCGGCGTGTTCGATCCGACCGATGGTCGCTTGCCGGCATTTGAGAAGTGGGTGTCCGAGATCGCGCCGAACGCCGAGCGCATGGTGATGACGACGCGCCGCTTCACCCACGGCAAGGCCGGCCCGTCGATGAGTTGGAACGTCTACATCGCCCCACCGGCGAAGTGACCGAGGGGTCTAAACCCCTTCCTCGTTGAACTTACTTTCAACGAGCTCGGTGATCGCCATGAGCGCGGCCTCGGCATCGTCGCCGGCGGCGGCGACCGTGATCGTGGTGCCCGGTCCTGCCGCGAGCATCATCAGGCCCATGATCGAGGTGCCGCCGACGGTCTCGCCGCCGCGCGTCACCCACACCTGCGCGTTGAAGCGCTCGACCGCCTGGACGAACTTCGCCGAGGCGCGGGCATGCAGGCCACGCTTGTTGATGATCAGGAGCTCTTTGGAGATCGCGCCCGCGGGCACGCCTGTCCCCGCTTGTGGCGCGTCGTCGCTCATTTGCCGGCGAGCACCCGACTGGCGATGGTGACGTATTTGCGGCCGGCTTCCTGGGCCATCGCGATCGCGTCGGGCAGCGGACGCTCCTCGCGCACCTTGGCGAGCTTCACCAGCATGGGCAGGTTGATGCCCGCGAGCACTTCGACCTTCGGCCGGCTCATGCAGGAAATCGCGAGGTTCGACGGGGTGCCGCCGAACATGTCGGTGAGGATCGCAACGCCGTCGCCTGAATCGACGCGGTTAACCGCCTCGATGATGTCGCTTCGGCACAGATCGGAATCGTCTTCGGCACCGATCGTAATCGCTTCGATTTGCTTTTGTGGGCCCATGACATGCTCAAGCGCTGCCTTGAATTCGTCGGCAAGGCGCCCGTGGGTCACAAGTACTAGACCAATCATCGGAAAACTCCCGCGGGCGCTTTTGGTGCACCGCACGAACGCGCCACTTTGACCATCCAGAGCCCCCGCGCAAGGGGGGATGTTGCGTATCTCCCTGAATCTAGACGGATGGATAAGGGGAGCTGCGCCGGTCTATTCGGTCGCGAGTGTGCGGTTCATATGGTTACAATTTCCCTTCAAACAATCGCCTCAAGGGTTAGGCGGAGGTTAACTCTTGGTAGTGGTCAAGGCCGCGACAACCAAGGGGAGGGGCGAATCGCCGCGCCCGACCGGGATTCGCGGTATTTCGACACCTAAAATGGTGGTTTTCAGCGATTCCGGCGGTGGCAGCCGTTCGGCGTCGTCGGCGTCTAGATCGACCACGAGGCCGACCGTCGCATGCTCCACGAAGTCGCAGCCGCGGATTCCCAGTCCACGAATCTCGATCAGGCCGGCCAGGAGGGGGGCGGGACGAACCGCAATTTCGTGGCCGACTGTCGCCAGATGGACACGGTCGTCGCCGACCAGGATGGCGCTGTCCACCACGCCTGAGCGCCCCGCCATGATCAAATCGAAGGCAAGGCGCGATTTGCCGGCGCCCGAGGGCCCGCGGATCAGCACCGCCAGGGGGCCGACCTTGACCGCGGAGGCGTGAACGCTCGGCCCGCCGTCGCTCATAGCGCCGGTAGTCTCACCACGAAGCGCGCGCCGGCAACCGTCGGCGCACCGTCCTCGTCGGCGGGGCCGGCGCGATTCTCCGCCCAGATGCGCCCGCCATGGGCGTCGACGATCTGCTTGGAGATCGACAGGCCGAGGCCGGAATTCTGGCCAAAGCCCTGGTGCGGCCGGTCGGTGTAGAAGCGCTCGAAGATCCGCTCCAGCGCGTCGTCACGGATGCCGGGGCCGTCGTCGTCGACCACGATCTCGATCTCGCCGCGGACACGGCGGCAGGTCAGCCGCACCTTGGCTCCGGCCTCCGAGAAGGACTGCGCGTTGGAGAGCAGGTTGGAGACCACCTGCCCGAGCCGCGAATCATGACCCGTGACCGCGAACGTGTCGGTCGGGCTGCGGCCCTCGAAGCGCGCCTCGACGGCGACGTCGTGGCCGAGCTTTGTCTCATTGGCGACGGCAACCAGCGTGCCCAGGAGCCGCTTGAGATCGACCGGGACCGCATCCTGTCGCTGCAATTCAGCATCGAGCCGGCTCGCATCCGAGATGTCCGAGATCAGGCGGTCGAGCCGCTTGACGTCGTGCTCGATCACCTCGAGCAGGCGGGCACGGCTGGTCTCGTTGCGCGCCAGCGGCATCGTCTCGACCGCGGAGCGCAGCGAAGTCAGCGGGTTCTTCAGCTCGTGGGCCACGTCGGCGGCGAACATCTCGATCGCCTCGATCCGCTTGTAGAGCGCGCCGGTCATATCGCGCAGCGCGCCGGAGAGATGGCCGATCTCGTCACGGCGGCGGGTGAAGTCGGGAATCTCGACCCGGGTCTTGATGCGGCGGCGGACCAGCTCGGCGCTGTCGGCGAGCCGGCGCACAGGACCTGCGATCGTGCTTGCGAGCAGCAGCGACAGCATGATCATGACCGCGGCGGCGACGCCGCCGACCTTCAGGATCGCGAGGCGCTCAGCCGTGACCATCTGATCGATTTCGTCGCCCTGGGTTGACAGCATGAGTGCGCCGTGGATGGCACGCGCGCGCTGCACGGGGACCGCAACCGAGACAATTACCTCGCCGCGCGCATTGACCCGCACCATCGAGCGCTTCTGGCCCTGGAGCGCATCGGCCACTTCCACATAGCCATTGCCGTTCTCGCGCCCGAGTTCGCGATAGAGCGGCAGATCGCCGCGGTTCAGCCAGGTGCGCGTGGCGACCATGGCGCGCTCGACCAGCCCGGGTTTCTCGGACGGTGGCGGCAGCGGAAAAGCCCTGAGAACGTCGAGGTCACGGCTGTCGAGCAACACCGAACCGTTGGGATCGAAAATCCGCGCGCGGGTCTTGGTCGGCGAGATCAGCGTGCGCAACACCGGCGCCACGCGCTCGGGATTGATCGGAAAATCCAGCGAATCGTCGGGCCCGCCATAGCTCTCACCCAGTTTCAGGTCGAGCAGCCGCTCGGGGTCGACGGTGATCGCGTTGGTCTGCACCGTCGCCGAGGCGCCGATGGCGCCGGCGATGATTTCGGCCTGCACCAGCAGGCTCTGCGCGCGCGCGTCGATCAGGCCGGCGCGGAACTGCGACAGATAGAGGATGCTCGCGACCAGGGCGACGAGGCCCGCGAGGTTGAGCGAGACGATGCGGCGGGTCAGGCTCGAGAAGGACAGCGCGAAGAAGAACTGGCCGGCGCGCTTGAGCCAGTTCAGCGGCCCCCAGCCTCGCGCGACCGGCTTGTCCTCATGCTCCGAGGCGCCGTGGGCGGTAACGTCCTCGGCGTTCGAACTCGGATCAGGCTGCGTTCGGTCAAGCAATGCTTACGCCCGCGTTAGGACAGCTCGTGCGACGGTCCCCGCATCCTAGAGCATGATCCGGAAAAGTGTGCAGCGGTTTTCCGAAAAGATCATGCTCAAACAATAACCTAAAGCGCGATCACATCGCGCTTTAGAGCATGCCCAGTTCTGATGGAATCAGAACCGGCGCAGCCCTCATCTGTCGTGAAGGCGCGTGCGCCTCAGGCTTCCTTGAAGCGGTAGCCGACGCCGTAGAGCGTCTCGATCATCTCGAAATCGTTGTCCGTCACCTTGAACTTCTTGCGCAGCCGCTTGATGTGGCTGTCGATGGTGCGGTCGTCGACATAGACCTGGTCGTCATAGGCGGCGTCCATCAGCGCGTTGCGGCTCTTGACCACGCCGGGCCGTGTCGCCAGTGCCTGCAGGATCAGGAATTCAGTGACGGTCAGCGTCACCGGCTCGTTCTTCCAGGTGCAAGTATGCCGTTCCGGATCCATGCGCAGCAGGCCGCGGTCGAGCGCCTTGGCATCGTTCTCCTTCGGCGCGACGGTCGGATCCTTCGGCGCCGAGCGGCGCAGCACCGCCTTGACGCGTTCGACCAGCAGGCGCTGCGAGAACGGTTTGCGGATGAAATCGTCGGCGCCCATCTTGAGGCCGAACAGCTCGTCGATCTCCTCGTCCTTGGAGGTCAGGAAGATCACCGGCAGGTCGGACTTCTGTCTGAGACGGCGAAGCGTCTCCATGCCGTCCATGCGCGGCATCTTGATATCGAGGATGGCGAGATCGGGCTGGGTCGTGCGGAAACCGTCAAGCGCGGAGGCGCCGTCGGTGTAGGTCATGATGCGATAGCCTTCGGCTTCCAGCGCGATCGAGACGGATGTGAGAATGTTGCGGTCGTCGTCGACCAAAGCGATTGTGGGCATGAGCCTCTGCTTTCTGCTTTCCGTTTGGGTCGTGGCTTAAACGGCGAGCAATCCAGTGATGCGCCGCATACATGGGTCCCGAACTTGGAATTCGAACTTTGTCACCGAGCAATGCAAGCTGGGCTGAAGTGTGACCAAGTTCCGCGAAACACGGCAGATTCGCCGCATGTCGACCCATAACCCGGCCCTCGTTTACCCGAAAAAAGGCCCTCCTTGCAACCACCTGAGCCGAGAAAGCCAATGCAACCGACCCCTGATTTCGCCCCCGGAACGCTCACCAAATCGCTGCTCAGGCGGTCGCGGCAGGGGGCGCTCGCGACGCTCATGCCGGGGAGCGGCGATCCCTATTGTTCCCTGGTCAATCTGGCCAGCCACCCCGACGGCTCGCCGATCCTACTGATCTCCCGATTGGCGGTTCATACCAAGAACATCCTCGCAGACAGCCGGGTCTCCCTGATGCTGGACGAGCGTGCCGCCGGCGATCCGCTGGAAGGCGCCCGGATCATGCTGTCGGGCCGGGCCGAACCGGCCGAGGACGAGAGGGATCTGCTCCAGCGGCGGTATCTCAATGCCCATCCGTCGGCGGAAGCCTTTGTCTCATTTAAGGATTTTTCGTTCTTCCGGGTCCACCCCACCGGAACCCATCTAGTCGCAGGCTTTGGCCGAATCGTGGATCTCAAGCCGGAACAGTTCCTCACGGACCTCGCCGGTGCGGAGGACCTGCTGGCGGCGGAGGAGGGGGCGGTCGAGCACATGAACGCCGACCACCGCGATGCCATGGGCCTCTATGCGACAAAGCTGCTCGGTTCGGCCGAGGGAGACTGGCGCTGCACCGGCTGCGACCCCGAGGGCCTCGACATGCAGGAGGGCCAGACCGCATTGCGGCTGGACTTCCCGGAGCGGGTGACGAATGGCACGGCGCTGCGCAAGATGCTGGTCAGGCTTGCGAGCGAAGCACGCGCCAAGACGGATTAGCCAAGACGGATTAGCCAATTCGGATTAGCCAAGACGGATCAAAAGACGGATAGAAGACGGACCAGCTGCAACAATTTTGAACGCTGGCGCACATCGCGGCGACCCAAGACCGTAATGGTCTCCGTGCGGTTGGCGGCGAGAGGGTTCATGAAGCGTTGTCGTTTGGCATGGGTCGCGGGTTTGGCGCTCGTGATCACTGCATCGCTGGCTACGCCAGGTATTGCCCAGAAGGGCAATCTCGCGACGGAGAGTGCCAGGATCAACGAGCTCACCAAGGCCGGCAGATATTCGGAAGCGCTTCCGTTGGCGCAGGCAATGGTCGCGAGCCTGGAGAAAAGCGACAACGGTCGCGAACTTGCGGCGGCCTTGAATAATCTCGGTCAGGTCTATGCCGGTCAGGGCCGGGACGACCTCGCCGAGCCGCTCTACAAGCGTTCGATCGCATTGATGGAGAAGTCGCTCGGTCTCGACAACGCACCGGTCGCGGCCGAACTGACCAATCTCGCCGCGCTGTATCAGCGGCAGAGCCGCTTTGCCGAAGCCGAGCCGCTGTTCAAGCGCGCGCTGGCCGTCCGGGAAAAGAGCCTGTCACGCGAGCATCCCGATGTCGGCCAGGCTCTCAACAATCTGGCCACGCTCTATGTCAGGCAGCAGCGCCAGGCCGAAGCCGAGCCGCTGTTTCAGCGCGCGCTCGCGATCTACCAGAAGGCCGCCGGGCCCGAGCATCCTGCGGTCGCCACGGTCCTGAACAACATTGGCCAGGTCGATCGCGATCTCGGTCGCGACGCCGAAGCCGAAGCGCCGATCAAGCGCTCGCTCGCGATCCGCGAAAAAGCGCTGGGGCCCGATCATCCCGACGTCGCGCGGTCCCTCAACAATCTCGCCGGCCTCTACGAGCACCAGCAGCGCTATGCCGATGCCGAACCGCTGTATCGCCGCGCGCTCGCCATCCGCGAGCGTGCGCTTGGGCAGGATCATCCTGACGTCGCGGCATCCACCAGCAATCTCGCTTATTTCCTCTTTGTGTCCGGGCGAACTGCGGACGCGTTGCCGCTCGCGGAAAAAACGCTTGCGAACGACCGCGCGCAGCTGCGCGTGGTGTTGCCGATCCTGTTTGCGGCGCACCAGCAAGCGCTGCTGCCGCAAGACAAGTCGCTCGACGAGGCGCTCGCCGCGATCCAGCGCGGCACGCAATCCTCCGCCGCATCGGCCGTGAACAAGCTCGCGGTGCGGCTCGCCGCCGGCAGCGACCGGCTCGCCGAGCTGGTGCGTAAGGACCAGGATCTCGGAGCCGAATCTGAGGCGCTGGACAAAGCGATCATCGCGGCCGTGTCGAAGCCGCCGGCGCAGCGCGACGTCGCCTCCGAGCAACGCAGCCGCGCGCGGATCGCAGCCATCGCAAGCGAGCGCGCCGGCTCGCAGAAGACGCTCGCCATTGAATTCCCCGACTACGCCTCGCTCTCCAACCCGCTGCCGTTGACGGTCAAGGACGTCCAGCCGCTGCTGTCGGCCGATGAGGCGATGGTGCTCTATTCCGTCGTCGATAACCGCAGCTATGTCATCGCCATCACGCGCGAGCGCGCCGATTGGAAGGAAATTCCGCTTGGCGCCGACGCGCTGGCGCAGAAGGTCACGTCTTTCCGCCGAGGTCTCGATGTCGGCAAGGCGCGCGACGGCGCCGGCAAATCAGGCTTGTTCGACCTCGCGCTCGCCAACGAACTCTATGTCACTCTGCTCGGCCCGGTCGAGGCGCTGACCAGGGACAAGCGCAGCCTGCTCGCAGTGCCGTCGGGCGCGCTCACCGCGCTGCCGTTTCATCTGCTCGTCACGGAGACACCGCAAGCTGCAATCCCGGAGACGCTCGAAGGCTATCGCAGCGCTGCCTGGTTGCTGCGCCGTCAAGCTATCTCGGTGCTGCCATCGGTGGTCAGCCTGAAATCGCTGCGCACCTTTGCGCGCAAGGATCAGGGCGTCAAACCGATGACCGGCTTTGGCGATCCCGTGTTCAATCCCGCCGAGGGTGTTCCGTCCGACCGGCGCGCAGCAGGCGGCAAGGTTGCCGCGCGCAGCATCGCGACCATCGCTTACACCGACTTCTGGCGCGGCGCGGGCGTCGATCGCGCGCGGCTCGCCCAGGCGCTGCCGCAACTTCCCGATACTGCGGATGAGCTGAACGCCGTAGCGAAGGATGTCGGCGCGACTGATGCCGACATTCATCTCGGCCGCGATGCCAGCGAAGCGACGCTCAAGCGTGCACCGCTTGCTCAATACAGCATCATCTACTTTGCGACCCATGGCCTCGTCGCCGGCGACATCAAGGGTGTGGGCGAGCCATCGCTTGCGCTGTCGATTCCCGATCAGCCGTCCGAGCTCGACGACGGTTTGCTTACGGCGAGCGAAGTTGCCCAGCTCAAGCTCAATGCCGATTGGGTCGTGCTGTCGGCCTGCAACACGATCGCCGGCGACAAGCCGGGCGCCGAGGCCCTGTCGGGACTGGCGCGCGCCTTCTTTTATGCCGGTGCGCGCGCGCTCTTGGTTTCGCATTGGGCAGTGGATTCGGAGGCTGCTACCCGCTTGACCACTTCGACTTTCGATCTGCTCAAAAACGAACCAAAGATCGGCAGAGCCGAAGCTCTGCGGCGCGCGATGTTAACGTACGTTGATGACACCTCGTCGCCCCGCAATGCCTACCCTGCGATGTGGGGGCCGTTCGCGTTGATCGGCGAAGGTGCGGTACGATAGACCGGCGCACGATTGTGCGTCGCAAAACGCGAAATAACGCCGAAATGCGCGTTTGGTTGCGCGACCATTTCTGATTTTTTGATGCAGTCGCTCAGAGCTGTCATGCGCGACGTTTGGCGCGGTCCTTGAATAAACCAAATCCTGCGGGATCAGCTTGGCAACGTCAGCGTTCATCAGTATTAGGTCGTCCAGCCGAGGCCGGCCGGCCTGCAATTCACGGTGACCGCGATGGCGCCAAGGTTAGGTCGCGCTATGTGTCGCGGGTTCTAGGAGGATTTTTCGTGCAAGAGACGGGCGTGCGCAACGGTGCCTTCGGTGCCGACAAATTCGGCTTAAAGAATCTCAAGCAGGTTCACTGGAACCTGGGCGCACCGCAGCTCTATCAATACTCGCTCTCCGCGGGGGAAGCGGTGCTGTCCGCCGACGGTTCGCTCTGCGCCGACACTGGCGAGTTCACGGGCCGCAGCCCGAAGGACAAGTTCACGGTGCGTGACGCCACCACCGACAAGAAGATGTGGTGGGCCGGCAACCAGTCGATCACCGCGGAGCAATTCGAGACGCTCTATCAGGACTTCCTCAAGCACGCCGAAGGCAAAAGCCTGTTCGCGCAGGACCTCTATGGCGGTGCCGATCCGGCCTATCGGATCAAGACCCGCGTCTTCACCGAGCTCGCCTGGCACTCGCTGTTCATCCGCACGCTGCTGATCCGTCCCGAGGCGATCGAGCTGTCGAGCTTCACGCCGGAGCTCACCATCATCGACATGCCGAGTTTCCGCGCCGATCCGAAGCGCCATGGCTGCAAGTCGGAGAACGTCGTCGCGATCGACTTCGCCCGCAAGATCGTGCTGATCGGCGGCTCCTACTATGCCGGCGAAATGAAGAAGTCGGTCTTCACCACGCTGAATTATTATCTGCCCGAGCGCGGCGTGATGCCGATGCACTGCTCGGCCAACGTCGGCGCCCAGGGCGATTCCGCGATCTTCTTCGGCCTGTCCGGCACCGGCAAGACCACGCTGTCGGCCGATCCCAACCGCACGCTGATCGGTGACGACGAGCACGGCTGGGGCCCGAACGGCATCTTCAATTTCGAGGGCGGCTGCTACGCCAAGTGCATCAAGCTCTCGCAGGAAGCCGAGCCCGAGATCTACGCGGCGTCGACCCGCTTCGGCGCGGTGCTCGAGAACTGCGTGCTCGACGAGGACACCCGCGTCGTCGATTTCAACGACGGCTCCAAGACCGAGAACACGCGCTCGGCCTATCCGCTCGACTTCATCCCGAATGCCTCGCGCACCGGCCGCGCGCCGCAGCCCAAGAACGTGGTGATGCTCGCCGCCGACGCCTTCGGCGTGCTGCCGCCGATCGCAAAACTATCGCCGGCGCAGGCGATGTACCACTTCCTCTCCGGCTACACGGCCAAGGTCGCCGGCACCGAGCGCGGTCTGGGTAACGAACCCCAGCCGGAATTCTCGACCTGCTTCGGCTCGCCGTTCCTGCCGCTCGATCCATCCGTCTACGGCAACATGCTGCGCGACCTGATCGCCCAGCACAATGTCGACTGCTGGCTGGTCAACACCGGCTGGACCGGCGGCAAGTACGGCACGGGTTCGCGCATGCCGATCAAGGTGACGCGCGCGCTGCTGACCGCCGCCCTCGACGGTAGCTTGCGCAACGTCGAATTCCGCACCGACAAATATTTCGGCTTCGCCGTCCCGACCGCTCTGCCGGGCGTGCCGAGCGAGATCCTCAACCCGGTCAACACCTGGAAGGACAAGGACGAGTTCGACAAGACCGCGCGCAGCCTGGTCGGCATGTTCCAGAAGAACTTTGCCAAGTTCGAAGCCCAGGTCGACGCCGAAGTGCGCGCGGCTGCGCCGGACGTGAAGCTCGCGGCGGAGTAATTTCCGCTTCTGCTTGAAATGCAAAAGGGCGGCCGAAGGGCCGCCCTTTTTATTTCTCGCAATATCTCTCCACTCGTCATTGCGAGCACAGCGAAGCAATCCAGAATCCCTCCGCGGAGGAATTCTGGATTGCTTCGTCGCTATGCTCCTCGCAATGACGGGTTTGTGGAAGCAGCTACGCCTTGAAATACGCAATCTGCGTCGTGGTCGCGAGCAGCCGTCCGTTCGGCGACCACAGCTCGGCGTTCTGGTCGGCGTAGCTCTTGTGCATGATTTTCGAGTCAGCCGTCGCGAGCACGCGCGTGATGTCTTCGGCCGCGAGCTCTTCGCTGTCAGTGTGAAAATACGTCGTCAGCGACACCGTGCCGAACGGCACCAGCTCGCGCCTTGCGTGAAAGATGCGGCCGAAGAAGGCATCCGACATCGACATCAGCGACGGCATGTCGAGCTTGCGCGGCTCGCGATCGCCGATCCAGATCTTTGAATAGGTGCTGGCGAGCTCCGCCTGCGGCGGGCCGAGCCGCATTTCGCCCTCGATGAAGCGGAATTCATACTGGTTGGCCCAGGATGCCTTGATATTTGGGAACGGCAGCGTTTGTTCGAACGGCTTTGTATCCGGATATTGCGCGACCCGGTGCTCCCAGGACGGCCGGCGCTCGGCGAACACGGCGGTGGCGAGCGTCGCGACCTCGCCGCCGCCCTGCGACAGTTCGACGTTCCAGTGCTGGCTGGAGCGGTTGCCCTTTACCAGACGCACGTCGAGATCGAACGGGCCTTTGGCGATCGGCGCGCAATAGTTGACGGTCAACGCCAGCGGGTCGCCGGCGCGTTGTGGATGGTCGATCAGCGCGCGCAGGATGGTCGCGGCGGTGGTGCCGCCGAACGGACCGACGAAGGCCCAATAGTCGTCGCTGGTGTGCCCCTGCCAGCTCGAGTCACCGGCGGTGATGCGGGTGGCGTCGTCGAAGGGGTGCGGGAGCTTGGCGTGCATTCTTGGTCCTCGATGCCGACCCCGTCGTCATTGCGAGCGCAGCAAAGCAATCCGGACCGACGGCGCTTGGGGATGACGATAGTCATATCATCATCCGCGCTGCGAGATGCAATAACCTCGCAGGTAACCTCGATTTCACGCTGCGGAAAAAATCAGCTCGCCGCGTCGCGCAAATCCTCGGCCGTCTGGAACGGCGGGGCAATCGGATTGACCGGCACGTTCCAGATCTCCTCGGCATATTCGCGGATGGTGCGGTCGGACGAGAACCACGCCATGCGCGCGACGTTGAGGATGGAGGCGCGGGTCCAGGCCGGCGCCACCTGCCAGCGCGCGTCGACCGCACGCTGTGCTTCGTAGTAGGAATCGAAATCGGCGCTGACCATGTAATGGTCGAGATAGCGCAGCGCGTGCGCGATGGATTCGAAGCGGCCAGGGTCGCCGGGCGAGAACTCGCCGGCACCGATCGCATTGATGGCGCGCTGGAGCTTTGGCGAATTGCGGATCACGTCGGAGGCATCCAGCCCCTGCTTGCGCTTGATCATCACGTCGCCGGCCTCCATGCCGAAGATCGCGATGTTCTCAACGCCGACCTGGTCGCGGATCTCGATATTGGCGCCGTCGAGCGTGCCGATGGTGATGGCGCCGTTCAGCGCCAGCTTCATGTTGCCGGTGCCGGAAGCTTCCATGCCGGCGGTCGAGATCTGCTCGGAGAGGTCGGCGGCGGGAATGATCACTTCGGCAAGGCTGACATTGTAGTCGGGCAGGAAGACGACCTTCAGCTTGCCGCCGATGGCGGGATCGTTGTTGACGACCTCCGCGACGTCGTTGATCAGCTTGATGATCAGTTTTGCATAGCGATAGCTCGCGGCTGCCTTGCCCGCAAAGATCTTCACCCGCGGCACCCAATTGCCGTTGGGATCATCCTTGATCGACTGATACAGCGCGACCGTCTCGATGACGTTGAGCAGCTGGCGCTTGTATTCGTGGATGCGCTTGATCTGCACGTCGAACAGCGCGGTCGGGTCGACCTTGATGCCGAGACGTTCGCCGATCAGCCGCGCAAGTGCCGTCTTGTTGTGAAGCTTGACGGCACGGAATTTCTTCTGGAATTCGACGTCGCTGGCGCGCGCCTCGATCAGCGAGAGCTGCGTCGGGTCGTCGAGCACGGCTTCGCCGCAAGTCTCGCGCAGCAGATCGGTCAGCCTGGGGTTCGCCAGCATCAGCCAGCGGCGGAAGGTGATGCCGTTGGTCTTGTTGGTGATGCGGCCGGGATAGAGATGGTTGAGATCGTGGAACACGGTCTCGCGCATCAAATCCGAATGCATCGCCGAGACGCCGTTGATGCGGTGCGAGCCGACGAAGGCGAGCTGGCCCATGCGCACGCGCCGGCCGCTCTTTTCGTCGATCAGCGAGACCGAGGCGCGGAAGTCGATGTCGCCGGGGGCGCGTGCTTCGGCCAGCGCGAGATGCTGCACGTTGATGCGATAGATGATCTCAAGATGGCGCGGCAGCAGCTTTTCGAACAGCTCGACCGGCCAGGTCTCCAGCGCTTCCGGCAGCAACGTGTGATTGGTGTAGGACAACGTCGCGACCGTGATCTTCCAGGCCTCGTCCCAGCGGAAATTGTGGAGGTCGACCAGGATGCGCATCAGCTCGGTGACAGCGAGGCTCGGATGCGTGTCGTTGAGCTGCACCGCGACCTTGGACGACAGGCTGCGCAGCTGGCCGTCGGAGGCGAGGTGCCGCTTGATGAGGTCCTGGAGCGAGGCCGAGACGAAGAAATATTCCTGACGCAGGCGGAGCTCGCGGCCCGCCGGGCTCTCGTCGTTCGGATAGAGGAATTTGCAGATCGCTTCGGCTCGCGACTGCTCGGCGCTGGCGCTGACATAGTCGCCCTTGTTGAAGGCGTCGAGCTTGAGCGGATCGGGCGAGCGCGCCGACCACAGCCGCAGCGCGTTGACGTGCTGGCCGCGCCAGCCGACGATCGGCGTGTCATAGGCGATCGCCTGCACGGTCTCGCTCGCGTGCCAGATCGCGCGGTCGCGGCCCTTGTCGTCGACATGCTCGACGCCGCCGCCGAAATTGATGTCGTAGATCACTTCCGGCCGTTGCAATTCCCAGGGGTTGCCGAAGCCGAGCCATTCGTCCGGATATTCCTGCTGCCAGCCCTGATTGATGATCTGGCGGAACAGGCCGTAATCGTAGCGGATGCCGTAGCCGATCGCGGGGATCGACAGCGTCGCCATGCTCTCCATGAAGCAGGCGGCGAGGCGGCCGAGGCCGCCATTGCCGAGCGCCGCATCCGGCTCGCATTTGCGCAGCTCAGGCAGCGAGACGCCGAGATCGCCGAGCGCAACCTCGAAGATCTTCAACAGGCCCATGTTGTTGAGCGCATCGGTGAAGAGACGGCCGATCAGGAATTCGAGCGAGAGATAATAGACGCGCTTGCGGCCTGCGTCGTAGCTGCGCTTCTCGGCCGTCAGCCAGCGATGCACGATACGGTCGCGCAACGCCAGCGCCGCGGCCTGGTACCAGTCGTGCTTGGTCGCCATGCCCGCATCCTTGCCGATGGCAAGGCGCAGCTTCGCCAGGATCGCGCCCTTGATCTCCGACAACGCGAGTTCGTCGATGGGCTGACCGAGGGCGGGGAAATTTGACTGGAACGATTGATCTTGCAAGGCCGTCACTTCCTGGTCGCGAGAACACCACTGAACCCTACGCGTCTTGCCCCTGCACCGGAACCATCCCTGGCGCGGCCGTGCACTGCGCTGGCGCAAAATTATGCAAGGAACGGGCCGGTTTGGGAACCCGGGGCAGCACGGGGGAACGCCGATTTGGTGCTACATTGACGACAGATTCAGCCATCACTGTGGAGGAGACGCGCCATGAGACTGCTGCTCGAAATCGCCGCCGCAGCGCTTCTTGTCATCTGCATCGCCACTTCGAGCGCCGCTTTCGCCGCCGGCAAGCGCAGCGCCGACGGCCTCAGCTGCGGCTTCACCGTCCCGCAAAATGCAACTCCCGCCGCGCGCTGCGCCGCCATCAAGCGCCAATGCGGCGGCAAGTTTTATGCGAGTGCGTGCGGAGATCGGTTGATGTCGGCGGCGAATTGAGCCGTTGCGGCGAAGCGAAACTGCCACCCCATCGTCGTCCTGGCGAAATTTATGGCGGATCACTTTCGACGAGATTTATTCCTTCGTCGCTGAGCGCCTGCATGACCGCTTCGACGTCTTCGGGCGTCAAGGTGGTCGATGGCAACAACTCGTTGAGCTGATCGAATGTGACGAAACCTGTCGGGCGGCCTAGCTCGAGTGCCATTCGGATTGCATCCTGCAGTCTCACGTGTCGGTCCTCCAACAAACCCTTCTACTAAGAGGGAAGACTCTCGACCTTGTATTGTCGCGCTCTGGAACAAATTAAGAACACTTTAGCAAGCCTTTGATATATCATTGTGATTCGGCGCATTGCCGACACAATATCTAGGGTCTGACAGCCGTCGCGAGGACTACATGTCCACCATTGCCTTCGATCAATTTGCACTCACCCGAATCGCCGATTTCGCGCGGTCGCTGTCGCGGCTGCACCAGGCGGCGCGGCGCTATGCCGTCGACGACGACCAGTTCGACCGCGAGTTCAACGCGGTGTGCCAGTCGATCTGGGGTTACACCATCGACGACATCAGCGACGATCTGTTCGCCGCCGAGGATCATCACTTCCTCGATACGCTGGACGAAGCGCATGCGCGCATCTTCGCGGCCGAGCAAGGCTATGACCTCGTCAGCGAGACGGGCATGCTGACCGACTGGTGGGGTTTTTGCTGGATGATCTTGGCCGAGAAGCGCGGTTTGCTGACGGCCGAAAACCGCGCTGCCGCGCGCGCGGCGATCGAGGAGAAATATCTGGCGGCACCGAATGTGATCGGGGTGATTATCGGGCGGTAGGGCGCAACCTCCGTCATTGCGAGGAGCGAAGCGACGAAGCAATCCAGAGTGCCTCCGCGGTGGCAGTCTGGATTGCTTAGAGTGGGGCCTTAATCCAACCCCGCGCGCTTCGCCGATTTCGCCGGTGTCTTCGGCACCGTGACATCCGGCAGCGCCTCGCGCACGATCTCGGCTGCCGGCGCATCAGCCGCCACCGTCTCGGCACGCACCGGGGCCACCTTCATCTCGCCGAGCCGGGCGCGGACCTGCGCGGTGAGGCCGGGATAGGAGGCGACCGGGGTGAACTCGGCGGTCTGCTCCATGCCGAGGCGGACGCCGGTATAGGCGACCAGGCCGTCGCTGGTGGCGATGACGTCACCGGCCTTCAGCGAACTATCCAGCGTCAAATCGACCGGAGCGAGCCCGGCTGGCTCGCGGCCGTTGCAGGTGCAGTCCGCGCGCAGCGCCTTGCGATAGGCGAATGCGTTCTCGCTGTCGGCGTAGCGCTCGCCGGTCTGGCTATAGGCGCCGTCGATCGAGGAGCCGAAGAAGACCTTTGTGGTGCTGGCAGGACAGAAGGCCTGACACATCTGCGCCGGCGAGGCGAGGCCGCGCATCAGCGGAAAATATTTGCCGTCGCAGCTGCGCACGCAGAACGCCGGGCCAGAGCCGCCGGCCGCCGCCGAACGGGTCGGCGGTACATATTGCGGCTGGGCCGCGGGGTTCTGCTGACTGGCGAAGGGATCGACGTAGGAGCTCGCCTGCGGCACGTCGCGCTGCGGGCGTTGCTGGGCTCCGCCGAAGAAGAAGTCGAACAGGCCTTCGGCCGAAACCGGGGCGGGGGCAGCGAGCAGCGGTGCTGCAAGGATGGCGGCCACAAGCATCGCGCGACGCCGCCGGCGCGCATGGGACAACTCTGTACGCAACGCTTACTCCACCCGACGCTACCGAACCGGCCGGGACCTCTCGGGTCTCAGCACATGATTCACCATAGGGCCGGATGGTAAATGAGCGGTTGAGGGGGCCGCCTTGCGCCCGTTACGCCTTCAAAAATTCCGACGCTTTGTACAGCGAGCGGAACGGCAGGCCGGCCGCACCAAAGGTGTCGGTGGCGCCTTCCTCGCGGTCGACCATGGTCAGCACCAGCACCACCTCGGCGCCGGTCTCGCGCACGGATTCCACGGCCTTCATCGCCGAGCCGCCGGTGGTGGTGACGTCCTCGACGATCACGACACGCTTGCCATCGAGCGTCTCGCCCCTTGGCAAACCTTCGATCGCGAGCTTGGCGCCATGCTCCTTCGGCTTCTTGCGCACGAAGAAGGCCGCGATCGGATGGCCCTTGATCCAGGAGATCTGCGCCAGCGCACCGGCCAGCGGCACCGCGCCCATCTCGAGCCCGCCGATGAAATCGAGCTGGTCGTCCTTCAGCGTCTCATAGGTCAGCTCGGCGAGCAGCGTCGCGCCCTCGGGATCGAGCATGGTCGGCTTGAGGTTGAAATAGAAATCGCTCTTGCGGCCCGATGCGAGCGTCACCTCGCCGCGGCCGAAGGAGCGGCGGCGGATGATTTCGAACAGGCGGGCGCGGGAGGCTGATTTCGACACGGCGGTCCCTCGGGGGCGTTCTTGAAGGTGGCGGAATTTATCCGCGACGGCGGTGACATTCCAGAGGGGGCGTCCCCCGTCAACAGGGATCGGCCATCCCGGTCCGCCGGTTGTGGGGGTGCAACCTTCTGGAGTAGGTGGATGCCGGAGACCTCAGGCAAGAAACCGGGCAAGAAACTGGGCAAGGAAACAGGCAAATGACGATCGAGCTGCACACCTGGAACACGCCGAACGGCCGCAAAATCTCGGTCGCGCTGGAGGAAATGGGGCTGCCCTACAAGGTGATCCCGGTGAATATCAGCAAAGGCGAGCAGATGGCGCCGGAGTTCCTCAAGCTCTCCCCCAACAACAAGATCCCCGCGATCCTCGACCCCGAGGGGCCGGACGGCAAGCCCGTCAGCATCTTCGAGTCCGGCGCGATCCTGCTCTATCTCGGCGAAAAGACCGGTAAATTCCTGCCGAAATCGCTCACGGGCCGCATTCCCGTCTACGAATGGCTGATGTGGCAGATGGGCGGTTTCGGGCCGATGCCGGGCCAAGTGCACCATTTCATCGCGCTCGAGAACGAGCAGGACCGCGCCTACGGGTTGAAGCGCTACATGGCCGAGACGCGTCGGCTCTACGGTGTGCTGGACCGTCGCCTCGACGGCCGCGATTTCGTCGCCGGCGAGCTCTCGGTCGCCGATTTCGCCATTTTGGGCTGGGCCTGGCGCCACCCGCGCCACAAGGTCGATCTCGTCGACTTCCCCAACGTCAAGCGCTGGTACGACGCCCTGATGGGTCGCCCGGCGGTGAAGCGGGGGATGGACGCGAAGCTGGATTGAGGTTTCCTCTTCTCCCTCGCTCCGTTCTTACGGGGAGAGGTTAAGGAAGAGCACCATCACACCTTCCGCGCCTCGACCGCCATCCTGACCGCAAGCCCGGCGAGCACCGTGCCCATCAGCCAGCGCTGCACCCGCATCCAGCTCGGCCGGCTCGCCAGGAACAGCGCGATCGATCCGGCTCCGAGCGCGATGATCGCATTGACGCTGACGCTGAGCGCGACCTGGATCGCGCCCAGCACCACCGACTGCGCCAGCACGCTGCCGGCCGTGGGATCGATGAACTGCGGCAGCAGCGCCAGGTACAGCATCGCGATCTTCGGATTGAGCAAATTGGTGACGAGCCCCATCGCGAATAATCTGCGCGGGCTGTCGATCGAAAGCTTCTTCACCTGGAACGGCGAGCGCCCGCCCGGTTTCACGGCCTGCCAGGCGAGCCACAGCATGTAGCCGGCGCCGGCAAAGCGCAGCGCGTCATAGGCGAAGGGAATCGCAAGCAGCAGCGCCGTGATGCCGAACGCCGCGCACAGCATGTAGAACACGAAACCCAGCGCTACGCCGCCGAGAGAGACGATACCGGCCGCCGGCCCCTGCGTGATCGAACGCGAGATCAGATAGATCATGTTCGGCCCGGGCGTGAGCACGAGACCGAGGCAGACGAGACCGAAGCCGAACAAGGCGGAGGTGTGGGGCATGAGTGAACCGATGCGGGGGATGCGCCGGTTCTAATATGCGTGGCGCGGTCAGGCCATCGCGCAATTGCACGGAGGACAATTCATTTACGTATCAGCCCGCAGGCTGCGGATGAATACCGCGAAGCGCTCCATCGCCAAACGCAATGGCTCCGCAAGTGCGGGATCGGCGGTAATGCTGTGCTCATCCCAGGCGCCGCCGAGCAGCGGCAGCGTCACGCAGGCCTCCGTAGCGAGCCGGGCCGACATCGTCTCCAGCGTCAATGTCAGCGCGGCCAGCGCATGCGTTGCGCGCGGCGATGTGTTGATCAAGGCGACGGGCTTGTCGGGAAATTCATGGCTGCCGACCAGCCAGTCGAGCGCGTTCTTCAGCACGCCGGCGACGCCGCGGGCATATTCGGGGCTCGAGATCAGGAGGCCATCGACGCTCCCAATCAGCGCGCGCATCGTGCCGACCGGAGCAGGCACATCCTCGCCATCGAGATCCGGATTGAAGAAGGGCAGGTCCGCAATTCCCTCGAACAGGATTACCTCGACACCAGCGGGCGCAAGCCGTGCGGCTGCGCGCAGTATCGCGGTATTGCTCGACCCCGCCCGCAGGCTGCCGGAGATGGCGGCGATCTTCATAGGGACGGCCGTCAGTGTGCCTCGTCCCAGTTCGTGGCCGCGCGCGCGTCGACATGTAGCGGCACCGACAGCAGCACGGCCGGGAACGGCGCGTCCTGCATGACGTGCTGCACGACGGGAAGCGTCTTCTCGACCTCGGCGTCCGGTACCTCGAAGATCAATTCGTCATGCACCTGGAGCAGCATCTGCGCCGAGAGTTTTTTCTCGGCGAGCGCGTCCTCCACCCGCGTCATGGCGCGGCGGATGATGTCGGCGGCGGTGCCCTGAAGGCGCGCGTTGATCGCGGCGCGCTCGTTGAAGGCGCGCACCGAGGCGTTCGAGGCCTTGATGTCGGGATAGTGGCACTTGCGGCCGAACAGCGTGGTGACGTAGCCGTGGCTCCGGCAGAAATCGCGCGTCTCGTCCATATAGGCGCGGATGCCGGGGAAGCGCTCAAAGTACTTCTTGATGTAGGCCGACGCTTCTTCTCGGGCGATGCCGAGCTGGTTGGCGAGGCCGAACGCCGAGATGCCGTAGATGATGCCGAAATTGATCGCCTTGGCGCGGCGGCGGATCTCGCTCGGCATGCCCTTGATCGGCACGCCGAACATTTCCGATGCGGTCATCGCGTGAATGTCGAGGCCGTCGCGGAAGGCCTGCTTCAGCACGGGAATGTCGGCGATCTCCGCCAGCAGCCGCAGCTCGATCTGCGAATAGTCGGCGGAGACCAGCTTGTGGCCCGGCGTCGCGATGAAGGCGCGCCGGATTTTCCGGCCGTCCTCGGTGCGGACCGGAATGTTCTGCAAATTCGGCTCGTTCGACGACAGCCGGCCCGTGGTGGTCGCGGCCAGCGCGTAGGTCGTGTGCACGCGATGGGTCTGGGGATTGACGTAGGTCGGCAGCGCGTCGGTGTAGGTCGATTTCAGTTTCGAGACCTGGCGCCACTCCAGAATCTTCCGCGGAAAATCGTGGCCCTGCTCGGCGAGCTCATCCAGCACCTGCGCGGTGGTCGACCACGCGCCGGTCTTGGTCTTGGTGCCGCCTGATAGTCCCATCTTGCCGAACAGGATATCGCCGATCTGCTTGGGGCTGCCGACATTGACGGGCTCGCCCGCGATCTCCTGGATCTCGGCCTCGACCCGCGCGGCGGTCTGGGCGAAGTCGCCGGAGAGACGCGACAGCACCTGGCGGTCGATCGAGATGCCGCGCCGCTCCATGCGCGCGAGCACCGACACGAGAGGCCGCTCCAGCGTCTCATAGACAGCGGTCATGTGCTCGGCGACGAGGCGCGGCTTCAGCACACGCCAGACGCGCAAGGCCATGTCGGCGCCTTCGGCCGACAACGGCACGGCCTTGTCGATCGGCACCTGGTCGAAGGTGATCTTGCCCTTGCCGCTGCCGAGCAGCTCGCTCTCTTTCAGCATGGCATGGCCGAACCAGCGCTCGGAGAGCGAGTCCAGCTCATGCGAGCCGCGGCCGGCGTCGAGCACGTAGGAGATCAGTTTTGCATCGTCGGCGTTGCGCAAGGTGATGCCGTGCTGCGCCAGCATCACGGTGGCGAATTTGACGTCGAAGCCGATCTTGAGGACGCCCGCTGATTCCAGCACCGGCCGCAGCGCCTCGATCGCCTCGGTGTGCTTGACCTGATCGGCTGCGAGGCCCGCGTCGAACAGGCCCGCCCCACCGCCGGATTGCTTGTGCGCCAGCGGCACATAGCAGGCCTCGTTCGGCGCCAGCGCCAGCGCGACGCCGCAGAGATCGGCCTGCATCGGATCGATGGAGTTGGCCTTGATCTCGATCGCGACATGGCCGGCATCATGGATGCGCGCGATGAAGCCGTTCAGCTCGGCGAGCGTCTTGATGGTCTGGTATTTGGCCCGGTCGACCGGCAGCTTGCGCAGCGCCTCCTCGCGCGCTGCCGCGAGCGAGATCGGCGCGCCCTTCAGGCTTGCGGATTTGTCACCCTTGTCGCCGCCCTTGGCGACGGCCGCAGGAGCGGCAAAGAGATCGCCGGATGTTTCGGTCGATGTTGCCTTCGCGCCGTCGCCACCTCTCGCGCCGCTGCTGTTGCTCACGTCAGCATCGACATTGGCGGGATCGATCTGCGAATAGTCGGCGACGCGGCGCGTCAGTGTGGAAAATTCCATCGCCTTCAGGAACGCGACCAGTTTTCGCGCGTCGGGCTCGTGAACGGCGAGATCGTCCAGCGGCACCTCGAGCTCGACCTTGTCGTCGAGCAGCACCAGTTGTCGCGAGATCCGCGCCTTCTCCGCATTCTCGATCAGCGCCTCGCGGCGCTTCGGCTGCTTGATCTCGGTGGCGCGGAACAACAACTGCTCGAGATCGCCATATTCGACGATCAGCTGCGCTGCGGTCTTGATGCCGATGCCGGGGACGCCAGGCACGTTGTCGGTGGAGTCGCCGGCCAGCGCCTGCACCTCGATCACCTTCTCCGGCGGCACGCCGAACTTCTCGATCACCTCGGGGATGCCGATACGGCGATCCTTCATGGTGTCGTACATCGTGATCTTGTCGTTCACGAGCTGCATCAGGTCCTTGTCGGAGGACACGATGGTGGTGGTGGCGCCGCGCTCGCTGGCCTGCCGCGCGTAGGTCGCGATGAGATCGTCGGCCTCGAAGCCGCCCTGCTCCAGGCAGGGCAGGTCGAAGGCGCGCACGGCCTCGCGGATCAGCGCGAATTGCGGGATCAGATCGTCCGGCGCCGGCGGCCGGTGCGCCTTGTACTCGGGATAGATCTTGTTGCGGAATGTGACCTCGGACTTGTCGAACACGATGGCCAGATGCGTCGGCCGGTTGTCGGCAGGCATGTCGCGCAGCAGCTTCCACAGCATGTTGCAGAAACCCAGCACGGCATTGACCTGAAGCCCGTCGGACTTGCGGTTCAGTGGCGGCAGCGCGTGATAGGCGCGGAAGATGTAGCCGGAACCGTCGACCAGGAAGATGTGGTCGCCCTTGCCGGCCGCCTTCGCCGCGACCGGTTTGGCAGCAGCTGTCGCAGCGGGTTTGGTATCGGCTTTGGCGGAGGTCTTCGGGGATGTTTTGGGCATGGCCGCAATGTATGAATTTTCGCGGGCTTTGACAGCCTTGGGAAGGGGATTTTTGGGCCGATGGCGCCGCTATCCCCCGCTGTCATTCCCTGCGAAAGCGGGGAATCCAGTACGCCGCGGCCTATCGGTCAATAACTGCTGTCTCTGGAATACTGGGTCGCCCGGTCCTGATGCGCAATTGCGCATAAGGCCGGGCGACGACAGCGAATGGATCACTCCGCCGCCTGCAGCACCGGGCCGGCCTTCTTCGGCGCGATCCAGAACGCATCCGGCCGTTCGAACAGGAAGTCGGCGTGCAGTCGCAGTGCGATCGGCCAGATCGCGAGCGATCCGAGCACGCCGACGATGGTGACGATCAGCGACACCGTGCCGATGTCGTGGATGATTCCGGTGCGCAGGAGCAGCGTGCGCGTAGCCGCCATCGGCAGGAAGAAGGCGAGGTAGATCACGAGCGAATGCTCGCCGCAGAAGCGCAAGAAGTTGCACCAATGCGCGCGCGCGAGCAGCGTGCCGGACGTGATGATGGCGCACGCGCCGGCGAAGCCGAGCACGAGCGACACGATCTTCCATTCGCTGGCGCCGAATGCGACGAGGCCGGCATTGACCAGCGCCCAACTCGCGAGCGCTACGAGCGCCAGCGCGGGATGGCTGCGTGCGCGATCCGATAGCGCGAACACATAAGGCGCGAACAGATAGCCCGAATAGAAATAGACGAAGCGCGCACAGAACTCGTCGATCGCAGTCCAGCCGATTGTGATGCGCGCCGTCTCCAGCGCGGCCGCCACGAGCCAGATCGCCGGTGCGGGGATTCGTCGTGTCAGTTTTGTGACGGCGAAGAAGATCGGCAGCAGGTAGATGAACCAGAGCGTGCCGAACGGCTCGATGAAGGATTCGAGATAGAGCAGGCCAGCGTCCCGCCAGCTGGTTTCGGCCGCGAAAGCAGGCGCCTTGAAGCCAAACTGGATTGTCACCCAGACGACATAGAAATAAGCGAAATGCACCACCTTGCGGTCGAGATAGGTTCGCCAGTCCCGATCGATCACCAGCGGCAGGAACAGGCCCGAAATCAGGAAGAAGTCCGGCATTCGGAACGGCTTCGCAAAGGCCACCAGGACATGCATGAAACCGGTCTCGCCGGCGGCGAGCTCGACCCCCAGCACCGAATGCATCATCACGACCATGACGATGCAGATGCCCTTGGCATAGTCGACCCAATCGACACGCGCAGCAGCCGGGCCCCTGGTGCCCTCGCTCGCGGCGATTGTGCCTGATGATGCCATGGTGTCCCGTTTCGAGGCGTGTTCCGCCCGGTCCTGTGTGGGCGTGGGGCAGTGTGGGGCTTTGTGGTTTCCGACTTCTTTACCGGTACAAATCGCGTGCCGGTTTTGGAGTGCAGGCTCTTCCTTCCCGACGGGAAAATGCTAAACCGCCCCAGATTGGGGTTTCGTTAACCAAGCCAAAACAGGGATTTTCATGCGCATCGCGATGATCGGCACGGGTTACGTGGGACTGGTGTCCGGAGCCTGCTTTGCGGATTTCGGTCACGACGTCATTTGTGTCGACAAGGACGAGAAGAAGATCGCTAGCCTTCATCGCGGCGAGATTCCGATCTACGAGCCGGGCCTCGACGAGCTGGTCGCGACCAATGTGAAGGCCAAGCGCCTGAGCTTCACCACCGACCTGTCGAAGCCTGTCGCGGATGCCGACGCGGTGTTCATCGCGGTCGGCACGCCCTCGCGTCGCGGCGATGGCCACGCCGATCTCTCCTACGTCTACGCTGCCGCGAAGGAGATCGCGCAGTCGTTGTCCGGCTTCACCGTCGTGGTGACGAAGTCGACCGTTCCGGTCGGTACCGGTGACGAGGTCGAGCGCATCATCCGCGAGGCCAATCCCAAGGCCGACGTCGTCGTCGCCTCCAATCCGGAGTTCCTGCGCGAGGGCGCCGCGATCCGCGACTTCAAATTCCCCGATCGCGTCGTCGTCGGCACCTCCGACGAGCGCGGCCGCAAGGTGATGGGCGACATCTATCGCCCGCTGTCGCTGAACCAGGCGCCGCTGATGTTCACGGAACGCCGTACCGCCGAGATGATCAAATACGCGGCGAATGCGTTCCTCGCGACCAAGATCACCTTCATCAACGAGATCGCGGACCTCTCCGAAAAGGTCGGCGCCAACGTGCAGGAGGTCGCGCGCGGCATCGGCCTGGACAACCGCATCGGCACCAAGTTCCTGCATGCCGGTCCCGGCTTCGGCGGCTCCTGCTTCCCGAAGGACACCAAGGCGCTGATCAAGATCGCGCAGGATTATGATGTGAGCCTGCGCATCGTCGAATCCGTTCTCGCCGTCAACGAGAACCGCAAGCGTGCGATGGCGCGGAAAGTGAGCCAGGCGCTCGGCGGCTCCCTGCGCGGCAAGACCATCGCGGTGCTCGGCCTCACCTTCAAGCCCGATACGGATGACATGCGCGATGCGCCGTCGATCCCGCTGGTCACTGGCCTGATCGACATGGGTGCGAAGGTCAAGGCTTTCGATCCCGTCGGGATGGAGCAGGCCAAGAGCGAGCTGCCCAGCATCACCTATTGCGAGGATGCCTATTCCTGCGCTGAAGGTGCCGATGCACTTGTCGTCGTCACCGAATGGGTGCAGTTCCGCGGGCTCGATCTCGACCGGCTGAAGAGCGTCATGGCGCAAGCGGTCGTCGTCGACCTCCGCAACATCTACAGCCCCGAAGACATGCGTGCGGCCGGCTTCACCTACGAGAGCGTTGGCCGGCCGTCGGTAAAGGGCTGATAGCGACATATGATTGTCATACCCCGCGAAGGCGGGGTATCCAGTACGCACAGATTTTCGGAATGGCCGGGATCTGAATTGACTGGATCGTCCGCCCCGCGTGGACGATGACGGACTGAGATTTTGCCCCGCAGCTTCGATACGCCCCTTCCAATCGACGCCGTGCTCGACGACCTCTCGCGCACGCTGGAGGCGCACAACGCGGCCGTGCTGGTCGCCCCGCCGGGCGCCGGCAAGACCACGCGGGTGCCGCTGGCGCTGCTCGATGCGCCATGGATAAAGGGCAAGAAGATCATCGTGCTGGAGCCACGGCGGATTGCGGCCCGCGCCAGCGCCGATCGCATGGCCAAGTCGCTTGGCGAGCGCGCCGGCGAGACCGTCGGCTATCGCGTCCGCTTCGGCTCGAAGATCTCGCGGGCCACACGCATCGAGGTCGTGACCGAAGGCATTTTCACCCGCCAGATCCTCGACGATCCCGAGCTCTCGGGCATTGCCGCCGTCCTGTTCGACGAATTCCACGAACGCTCGCTCGATGCCGACATGGGGCTTGCGCTGGCGCGCGATGCGCAGCAGGGCTTGCGCGAGGATCTGCGCATCCTGGTGATGTCGGCCACGCTCGACGGCGCCCGTGTCGCAAGGCTGCTTGGCGATGCGCCCGTCGTCGAGAGCGAGGGCCGCGCCTTTCCGGTGGAGACCCGCTATCTCGGCCGCAAGGCGGATGCGCCGATCGAGCGGCAGATGGCGGACGCGATCGCGTCGGCCCTGCGTGCCGACGGCGGTTCGGTGCTCGCCTTCCTGCCGGGCGCCGCCGAAATCCGCCGCACCCAGAATTTTCTCGGTGAGCGCGTACAGGATGCCAGCATCGAAATCGTGCCGTTGTTCGGCGCGCTCGATGCCGCCGTGCAGGACCGTGCCATCGCGCCGGCGCCGAAGGGCACGCGCAAGGTGGTGCTCGCGACCTCGATCGCCGAGACGTCGCTCACGATCGAAGGCGTGCGCATCGTCGTCGATTCCGGTCTCGCCCGTGTGCCGCGTTACGAGCCCGACATCGGCCTGACCCGGCTCGAGACCGTGCGCGCTGCGCGTGCCGCAGTCGACCAGCGCCGCGGCCGCGCCGGCCGTACCGAGCCCGGCGTGTGCTACCGGCTCTGGGACGAGCCGCAGACGGCGTCGCTCGCGCCCTACACCCAGCCGGAAATCTTGAGCGCCGACCTCTCCTCGCTGGTGCTCGATCTCGCGCAATGGGGCGTTGCGGACCCTGCCGCGTTGTCGTTCCTCGATCCGCCGCCGCAGCCAGCGTGGAAGGAGGCAAAAAGCCTGCTCTCCGAGCTCAATGCGATCGATGCTGATGGTAGGATCACCGCCGAAGGCAAGAGCCTGCGTGCGTTGGCGCTGCCGCCGCGGCTAGCGCGCATGATCGTGGATTCGCATCGCGCCGGCGCGGGCGAAGAAGCCGCCGAGATCGCGGCCATTCTCACCGAGCGGGGACTCGGCGGCGACGGCGCCGATCTCGAGCACCGGCGTGACCAGTTCCGCCGCGACCGTTCGCCGCGGGCGGCAAGTGCGCGCGATCTGGCGCGGCGCTGGGCCTCGCAGGTGGCGGCGTCAGAGAAGGCGGGCCCGCAGGAGGATCTCTCGACCGGCCTGATGCTCGCTTACGCCTTCCCGGATCGGGTCGCGCGCAACCGCGGCAACGGCAGTTTCGTGCTCGCCAATGGCCGCGGGGCTGCGGTGGAGCAGACGTCCTCGCTCGCCCGCGCCCCCTATATCGCGATCGGCGAGATGACGGGAACGGCCGCGAGCGGCCGCATCCTGCTCGCCGCGCAGATCGCCGAAGACGACATCGAGCGACATTTCGCCGAGCATATCGACACGGCTGACGAGATCTCCTTCGATCGCGGCGCGATGGCGCTGCGCGCGCGACGCAAGCGCGTGCTGCATGCGATCACACTGTCCGAGGCTACGCTTGCCGTGTCGCCCTCGGAAGGCACCGCGCGCATCTTTGCGGACGGGCTGATCGCCGCCGGCCTCGACCGGCTGCCCTGGTCGAAGGCCGCAAAGCAATGGCGCGACCGCGTCATGTTCCTGCGCAAGGCCGAGGGCGATAGCTGGCCCGATCTCTCCGACGACGGGTTGATCGCGCGGCGCGACGACTGGCTGGTGCCGGCGCTCTACGACAAGATCGCACTGAAGGACATCTCCGCCGGCGATCTTTCCGACGCGCTGATGGCGCTGTTGCCGTGGGAGATGCGCGCGCGGCTCGACCGCGAGGCGCCGACGCATTTCGAGGCGCCCACGGGAAGCGTGCTCGCGATCGACTACGAGGCCGAGCAGGGGCCGACCATCGCCGTGCGGCTCCAGGAATTGTTCGGCCTCAACACCCATCCGTCGATCGCCGCCGGCAAGGTGCCGCTGGTGCTGGAACTGCTGTCGCCGGCGCAGCGCCCGGTGCAGGTGACGCGCGATCTCCCCGGTTTTTGGCGCGGCAGTTACGCGGCGGTCCGCTCCGACATGCGCGGCCGCTATCCCCGCCATCCCTGGCCCGAGGATCCGGCAAGCGCGCCGCCCACCCGGCGGGTCAAGCCGCGCGGGACGTGAGAAATCACGCCCCGCCATTAACCGTACGCTCATCCTTTTCGTCAAAATGACACAGGCTCTGCCGTGGCGGCGCTCGCGGACGGGCGTGCCGCGTGGTGAAATCGCGCTTTCGGCTCGGAAGTGGTGTGATGCGTAACATTATGATCATCGCGGCCGTCATGATCGGCCTCGGCACTTTCATGGCGCAGATGGCGGACAAGATGAGCTCCGCGTCCGCCACGTCAGCACCGCAGACGACGGTCGCGGTTGCGACCACGGCGCCGGCCGGCGGCCGCAGCTTCAACATTCCCCGCGATGGCCGCGGCCACTTCCAGACCGAAGGCCGCATCGACGGCCAGCGTATCGGCTTCATGGTCGACACCGGCGCCTCCGTGGTGGCGCTGAACGAAACCTCGGCCGCCCGCTTCGGTCTGCGTCCCTCGCGCAGCGACTACAACGCCACTGTCACCACCGCCAACGGCACCATCAAGGCCGCGCGCACCCGTATCGCCATGCTTGATGTCGGCGGTCTCATCGTGCGCGACGTCGATGCCATGGTGCTGCCGGACGAGGCGTTGTCCGAGAACCTGCTCGGCCTCTCCTTCCTGTCCCGCCTGAAGCGCTTTGAGTACGCCAACGGCCAGATGGTGCTGGAGCAGTAGGGCTCTCCCAGGGGCTCCAGCGACCGTATATTTCAAAAACGTCTCTGTTTTGATCGCTCTCGCGGTCGGATTTGCCCGTTACCAAACTGCCGCAATTATCATCCATAAGGCGCCAATCCCGCCTTCCGCTGCGGCTTGGCATTCGCTAAGGCTGCATCAATTCCTGCCCATTTCACGAGACCGTCTCAATGTTTCCCAAGCCGAAATCCGTCTTGTTGCCCAACACCTACGCCTTCGAATCCGAGCCGATGGTGAAGGCCACGGGTTTCCGCGAATATGACGCGCGCTGGTTGTTTCAGAAGGAAATCAACCTCATGGGCGTGCAGGCGCTCGGCATGGGGCTGGGCGCGCTGATCGCGGAACTCGGCGTCAGCCAGGAGATCGTCACCGGGCACGATTTCCGCGGCTATTCGGCCTCGATCAAATATGCGCTGATCTCCGGCCTGATGGCGGCCGGCTGCAAGGTGCACGACATCGGCCTTGCGGTGACGCCGATGGCCTATTTCGCGCAGTTCGATCTCGACGTGCCCTGCTGCGCCATGGTCACCGCCTCGCACAACGACAACGGCTGGACCGGCGTGAAGATGGGCGCCAACCGCCCGCTGACCTTCGGCCCCGACGAGATGACGCGGTTGAAGGAGATCGTGCTCAACGCCGATTTCAAGAACAAGGCCGGCGGCTCCTACCAGTTCCACGAGAATTATCCGGCGCGCTACATCGCCGACCTCACCAACCGGCCGAAGCTCAAGCGCAAGCTCAAGGTCGTCGCGGCCTGCGGCAACGGCACCGCCGGCGCGTTCGCGCCGCAGGTGCTGGAAGCCATCGGTTGCGAGGTGATTCCGCTCGACACCGAGCTCGACCACACCTTCCCGAAATACAATCCGAATCCGGAAGACATGGAGATGCTGCACGCGATCCGCGATGCGGTGCTGCTTCACAAGGCCGATGTCGGCCTCGGCTTCGACGGCGACGGCGACCGCTGCGGCGTCGTCGACAACACCGGCGAGGAGATCTTTGCCGACAAGGTCGGCGTGATGCTGGCGCGCGACATGTCGGCGATCCACAAGGATGCGCAGTTCATCGTCGACGTGAAATCGACCGGCCTGTTCATCACCGATCCCGTCTTGCAGAAGCAGGGCGCCAGGACCACCTATTGGAAGACCGGCCATTCCTACATGAAGCGCCGCACCCATGAGACGGGCGCGCTCGCGGGCTTCGAGAAGTCCGGCCACTTCTTCTTCAACAAGCCGTATGGACGCGGCTATGACGACGGTCTCGTCTCGGCGCTTGCGATTTGCGACATGCTCGACCGCGCGCCCGGCAAGTCGATGGCCGATTTGAAGAACGCGCTGCCGAAGACGTGGTCGTCGCCGACCATGTCGCCGCATTGTGCCGACGAGACGAAATACGGCGTCATCGACCAGGTCGTGAAGCACTTCGAAGGCCTGCAGGCCAAGGGCGCCAAGATCGGCGGACAGTCGATCCGCGACCTCGTCACCGTCAATGGCGTGCGCGTCACGGTCGAGGACGGCAGCTGGGGACTGGTGCGCGCGTCTTCGAACAAGCCTGAGCTCGTGGTCGTGGTCGAGAGCCCTGTGTCGGAGCAGCGCATGCACGACATGTTCGAGATGGTGAACAGCGTGCTGCGCACCCATCCCGAAGTCGGCGAGTACAATCAGAAGATTTGAGGCGCGCCAGCGTCGCTCTACACGTCTGTAGCCCGGATGGAGCGAAGCGCAATCCGGGGCAGTCTCGCCGAATCACGAGATCCCGGATTATGCTTGCGCTCCATCCGGGCTACGAAGATTGCAGCGTGAGACCTATGCCGCGACCACGGCCGGGATCGGCAGCGCCGTGACCGACTTGATCTTCTCCATCGCGAACCGCGAGGTGACGTTCTTCAGCGGCACGGCGCTGATCAGCTTCTTGTAGAAGATGTCATAGGCTTGCATGTCGGCGACCACGACGCGCAGCATGTAATCGACGTCGCCGGCCATGCGGTAGAATTCCATCACCTCGGGCATGGCGCTGACTGCTTCGGCGAATTTCTTGAGCCAGGCGTCCGAGTGGTCGGAGCTCTCCACCGACACGAATACGGAGATGCCGAGCCCGATCTTGTTCTGATCGACCAGCGCCACCCGCTTCAGGATCACGCCGTCGGCTTCCAGGCGCTGGATGCGCTTCCAGCAGGGGGTCGAGGACAGTCCGACGCGGTCGCCGATTTCGGCAACGGACAGGGAGGCATCGTCCTGGAGCACCATCAGGATCTTGCGATCGATGGCGTCGAGGCGGCGGCTGGTCTCAGGGAGTTGGACAGCGAGGTCGGTCATTTGAAGAACTTTGTTCCAATATGAGGGTTAGTTTCCGTCATATAGAGAAAAATCTTCTATCGCAAGCCTATATTCTCGGCGCCGCCGCAGAATGGCTCTAAAGTCTGCTGCGTAAAAGCCCTTCAACTTCAACGCGTTGCGGGGCGGCGAGGCCACCGCCATGGCGCGTGCATTTCAGCGCTGCGGCCGCCGCGGCGAATCGCAGCGCGTCGCGCAGGTCACCGCCCTCGGCGAGCCGAAGCGTGAAGGCGCCATGGAAGACGTCGCCGGCCCCGAGCGTATCCACGGACTCGACCGGGAAGGCCGGCGTCTCCTCCAGCGTGCCCGCCGCGTTCAGCCAGATCATGCCACGTGGGCCGCGGGTGGCGGCGAGGAAGGCGGGCGTCAGCCCGGCCAGCCGCTTCAAGGCCTCGCCGTCGTCAGCGGCGCCGGCGGTCTCCTGGACCTGCTCGCTGGAAAACAGCAGATGCGAGGCGGCCGTGAGCAGGCCGTCGGTCAGCGCCATTGCGCGGTCGACGCCGACGATGACGGGAATGCCGCGCCGGCGCGCCTCGGCGCAGAGATCGATGCAGAAGGTGCCGCAACGGCTTTCGACGAGGACAGCCTGACAATCGGCGAGGAGCTCGTCTGCATCCGACAGCTTCACGGTCCACAGCGCGGGATCGCGGTAGATCGTCAGGGTTCGTTCGCCGGTCGCGTCGATGATGATCGCAGAGACGGGCGTGGCCGCATCCGGTATGCGCACGATGTGCCTGATGTCGATGCCCTCGGCCGCCATCCGCTCGAGGATGAAGCCGCTCGAGGTCTCCCGCGCATCGCCCATCGGTCCGGCAAAGGCGACGCGGCCACCGAGCCGTGCCATGGCGATCGCGGCATTGAGCGCGTTGCCGCCGCAGATCTCGGCAAAATGCGTGGCGTTGGCCTTGCTGCCACGTTCCGGCACGGACTCGACCCGGAAGGTGAGGTCGCGCACGGGAATGCCGATGCAGAGGATGCGCGGCGCGATCACAGATAGCGCCATCGCTGATCAGCTTTTGTCGTGTACCCAGCGGCCGAGCAGATGATGCGCGATCGCGAAGGGGTGCGGACCGGCGAGCCCGTCGGGATGCGTGCGCTTCAGCATCAGCGCCGCCTCCTCGCGCGTGAACCAGCGCGCATCCTCGAGCTCGGAATGATCGACGACGACATCCTCGTTCAAGGCCCGCGCGCTGCAACCGATCATCAGCGACGACGGATAGGGCCAGGGCTGCGTCATGTAATACTGCACGTCGGTGCAGCGAATGCCTGATTCTTCGAGGATCTCGCGGCGCACGGCGTCCTCGATGGTCTCGGCGGCCTCGACGAAACCGGCGAGACAGGAATACATGCCCGGCGGAAACTGCTTCTGGCGGCCGAGCAGGCACTTTTCGCCGGATGCCACGTGCATGATCACGACCGGGTCGGTGCGCGGAAAGTGCTCGGCCTTGCAGGCCGGGCATTCGCGCTTCCAGCCGCCTTCCTTCATCGCGCTACGGGTGCCGCAATTGGCGCAATAGCCGTGGCGCTGGTGCCAGCTGACCATCGACTTCGCCATCGCGATCGCCGACAGCTCCTCGGGCGGAATCGCGCCCTGCATCGCCATGCCGCGCAGCTCGGTGACGGCAAAGTCCTCGCGGCCCATCAACTTCTCGGCGGCCGCCTGTGCGAGGCCCATGCCGAAGATCGCGGCGCCGTCGCGAAGCCCTAAGAAGATCGTGCCGGGATTGGCGCCGCATTTCAGCGCCTCGTCGATCGAAAGCAGCGCGCGCGTCTTGTCGCCCTCGCGCTTCACCAGCAGCGAGTCGCGGTAGACGACATAGGCGCGCGACGACGGCTTTTGCTCCATCGCGAACAGTTTTTCGTCATCGCGGCGCAGATGCGCGGCGCGATCGAGGATGTTGGTGACGAAGGCCGGCTGTCCCAGCGGAAACGAGTCGAATGATGACATTTCTTGTTCTTTCAACCCAACCAGATTTTTCGGCGAAGCGCGCTGATGAAATTCTGTACCTCGGTGGCGTCATGAGCGAGCGGCTTCATCACGCCCCACACCGGCCGCGGCCAGGCGGCGTCGCTGGTGCGGCGCGCGATGATGTGAACGTGTAGCTGGGGCACGAGGTTGCCGAGCGCTGCGACGTTGAGCTTGTCGCATTGGGTGATCTCCTTGAGCGCGCGCGAGACGCGGGAGATCTCGGTCATCAGCTGCGCCTGCTCGACCTCATCGAGGTCGATGATCTCGACGGCGTCGGCGCGTCGCGGCACCAGCAGCAGCCAGGGATAATGCGCGTCCTTGATGACGAGTACTTTCGACAGCGGCAAATCGCCGATGTCGATGGTGTCCTCTTTCAGGCGGGAGTGCAGAGACCAGGCGGGATCGGACATATGCGTTTCCAGAATGCCCGATGGGGTCGGGCGCGTTTGGTCGGACCATACGATACCGATTCCCCGAGGGGAAGGATCGGGGCCGCATACGCGGTCGGCATTCCAGGCGCGCTGTGCGCGCCCCTGAATGGCGGAATTACGCCTCCGCCAGCACCCGCGCATTGGCGCGGATGGAGGCTTCGCTGACGCGGATGCCAAGGCCCGGGCCGTCGGGCACGACAACGTGACCCCCGCGGTTGGCGACGCGCTCTTCCAGCACGTCCTCGGTCAAAACATGATGCGGCATGTAGAACTCGCAGCCGAGCGAGATGCCCGGTGTCGCGGCGATCAGCTGCGTGCCGGCGGCAAGACCAATGCCGCCCTCCCACAGCGTGCCGCCATAGCCGGGCAGGCCGGCGATGTCGGCGATCGCCATGATCGCCTGTGCCTCGAACAGGCCGCCGGCCTTCATCAGCTTGATCGAGACCGCGTCGGCCGCCTCGCGCCGGACGACCTCCATCATGTCGCGGCGATCAAAGCAGCTTTCGTCGGCGAGCACGGGCGTTTCCAATGCCGCGGTGAGCTGCGCCATCACGTCGAGAAATTTGCGCGGCACCGGCTGCTCGATGAAGGTCGGCGCGAACTCCTCGACATCGCGCAGGATCTTGATGGCGCCGAACGGTGCCAGCGCCTGGTTGTAGTCGACGCGCAAATCGACATTGTCGCCGAACTCCTTGCGGATCGCCGAGAGATGATCGAGGTCCTCGCGATGCGGCTTTACGCCGGTCTTGACCTTGTAGATGACATTGCCGTCCGGAACCATTTTTCGCATGCGTTCGAGATCGGCGGCGAAATCCGGATCGGCAATCGAGAACGACAGCGGGATCGTATCGCGCACGCGGCCGCCGAGCAGATCAGCAACCGACAGGCCCGATGATTTGCCGACGATGTCGAGCAATGCCATCTCGATCGCGACCTTGGCCTCGGCGTGGCCAACCAGCGCACGGTCGAGCTCGGCCATCAGCGCGCGGATGCGGCGCACGGATTTGCCGAGCAGGATTGGCCTCAAGTAAATGTCGAGCGCCGAGAACGCCGCTTCCGGCGTTCCCGTGAACACTTCCCACGGTGCGGCCTCGCCCCAGCCGACCACGCCGTCGCTCGAGGTGAGCTCGATCAGCACGCGCTTCACCGTGCCCTTGACGTTGCCGACGCCCTGCAGGCGGGCCATCTTGATCGGGCTTTCGATCAGGAACAGGCGGAGACGTTCGATGGTCGCTTCGGTCATGTCAGGCCTCCATTGACGTGCCAGATCTGGCCGGTGACGTAAGATGCTTTTGGCGACGCCAGGAAGGCGATGATCTCGGCGACTTCCTCCGGCCGCCCGCGGCGGCGCATCGGGATCAGCGCCTCGGTCGCGGCGATCTGCTCCGGCGACAACCGGCTCTCGCTCGGCTTGTCCTTGACGATGAGGCCTGGCGCAACCGCGTTGACGGTGATGCCGTCCTTGGCGAGCTCGATTGCGGTGAGACGCACAAGCACTTCAAGCGCGGCACGGCTCGCGGCGGTGGCGGCGAAGGGCGCGAATTCAGGCCGGATCGCGTGTGCGACGAATGAGGATACCGCGACGATCCGCGCATCCTGCCCGGCTCGCAGCAGTGGAAGTGCGGCTTCGGTCATCCGCGTGAAGGCCAGTGCCGATTCGTCGATCGCTTGCCGGAACTGGTCCGCCGGCGTGCCGATGGCGCTGCCGCGGCGGGCGTGGCCGCCGACCAGGATCAATCCATCCAGCCGGCCGAAAGCACGGTGTGTGGCGGCAAGTGCATCGGTGACGGCTGCTTCCTCGGCGAGATCGCCGAGACATTTTGCGACCACAGCGCCCGTCGCTTGCACTTCCGCCGCAGTGGCGTCGAGACCCTCTGCGTTCGAGCGTGTGTGCAGCAAGAGACCTACACCAGGCGCCGCCAGCAATCTTGCGGTGGCGCGACCGATGCCGCTAGCGGCACCGGTGACGAGATAGGCGCGGTCGATATCGGGCATCACGGTGTTGCGTTGGCCGGCGGCAGCGCGCCGGTGCGGTGGAAATGGCTGAGAAAGGCGCGCGTCGCGGCTTCCCGCGGATTGTCGATCACCTGCCGCGCCGGACCTTCTTCAACGACGATACCGTCGCGCATGAAGATCAGGCGGTCGGCGACTTCGCGGGCAAAGGCGATTTCATGGGTCACGATCACCATGGTCATGCCTTCGGAGGCCAGCTGCTGGATCACGTTCAGCACCTCGCCGACGAGTTCGGGATCGAGCGCCGACGTTGCCTCGTCGAACAGCATGACATCCGGCTCCATCGCGAGTGCGCGTGCGATCGCGACGCGCTGCTTCTGACCGCCGGAGAGCGTTGCCGGATATTGGTCGGCCTTCTCCGCAAGGCCGACCTTGGCAAGCTGGGTGCGCGCGAGCTTCTCGGCGTCGGCCTTGGCCATGCGCCGCACCGTGACGGGTCCTTCCATCACGTTCTGCAGCGTCGTCATGTGCGGGAATAGATTGAAGTGCTGGAACACCATGCCCGTGGTGGCGCGGAATTTTGCGAGCGTCTTCACGTCGGGCAGTTTTGAACCGTCGGCGAACTGGAAGCTTGTGCCGCCGACGCGGACGCTGCCGCCGTCGGGCACGACCAGCAGATTGATGCAGCGGAGCAGCGTCGACTTGCCTGAACCGGACGGGCCGATCAGCGCGACAACGCCGCCCTTGGCGACATCGAGACTGATGTTCTTCAGGACCTCGTTGCTGCCAAAGCTCTTGCGCAAGGCCCGGATCTCGATTTTTGACGTCTCGCTCATTCGCTGACCGCCAGTCGCTTCTCGCCGCGCCGGGCGAGGATGGTGAGCGGGATCAGGATCGCCGCATAGGCCACCGCAACCGCGGTGTAGGTTTCCAGCGGCCGGTAGCTGTCATGGGCGGCGACCTGGCTCTGATAGACGAGGTCAGGCACCGCGAGCACCGAGACCAGCGAGGTGTTCTTGAACTGGATGATCGACTGGTTCATCAGTGCCGGGATCATGCGCTTGATCGCCTGCGGCAGCACGATGCGCCGCATCGACTGGCCCGGCGTCATGCCGAGCGCCGCACCGGCTTCCGACTGGCCCTTGTCGATCGAGATGATGCCGCCGCGGATGATCTCGGAGTAGAACGAGCCGCCATAGAGCGAGAGCGCCAGCGCTGAGGCTGTGATGGGCGTCATCTCGACGCCGGCGAGGATCGGCAGCGCGTAATAGAACCAGATCAGCTGCACCAGGATCGGGGTACAGCGGAACGCCTCGATGAAGGTGAGCGCGGTGAGGCGCACGGCCTTGAAGCGCGACAGGCTGCCGAACGCGCCGAACAGGCCGAACACCAGCCCGAGCACGACGATGACCACCGTGAAGCCGACGGTGACGCCAAGCCCGTTGAGGAAGAGCCAGCGATAGCTCCAGAGGATGCCGAAGTCCCACTGATACATGCGTTCTTTCTTGCTTCACCTCTCCCGCTTGCGGGAGAGGTCGCATCGCATCGAAGATGCGATGCGGGTGAGGGCTCTTTCCTCACGGGGGTTCTCGGTTGCGGAGACACCCTCACCCCGACCCTCTCCCGCAAGCGGGAGAGGGAGAGAAGCGGAGCGAGCCAGACCTGACTTCATCACTTACAACGAAACGCCGGGCGGAATGTCCGCTTCGGTCACGCCCACCAGCTCCATGTTGGTGATGATCGCGTTGCGGATGAAGCCGAGGCCCTTGTTGAAGTCGATCCAGGTGTTGACGTAGTCGCGGAAGGTCTTGTCATTCTCGCGGCGGAAGCCGGCATTCGACGTGGTGGCAAAGATCGGCGTCGGCAGCACGAACTGGCCGAGCGAGGGGTTCTTCTTCAGCACCGTCAGCGACAGCATGGTGATGAGGCACTGCGCGTCGACGCGGCCGGTCTGCAGGGCGGCAGTGGCGTCGTCGGCAGTCTTCAGCCGCGAGATCTGCGCCTTCGGCGTCAGGCGGCTGACGACCTGGTCGTGCGACGAGCCCTGGTCGACCGCGATCTTGACGTCAGGCGAGTTCAACTCGGCCCAGCTCTTCGGTTTGAAATCCTTCTTGCAGAGGATGCCGAAGGCGTTGTTGAAGACCGGCACCGAGAAGTCGACCACGAGCGCGCGCTTCGGCGTAGGGTTGAGGCCGAAGAAGATGTCGATCTTGTTGGCCTGGAGATCGAGCACCGAATTGCCCCAGGTGGTCTCGGTGATCTCGAGCTCGGCCTCCATGTCGTCGGCCAGTCCCTTGGCGATGTCAATGTAGAAACCCTTCCACTGGCCGCTGGCGAGGTCCTTCATGTAATAGGGCGCGCCACCGCCGACCGCGCCGATCCGCATCTTCTTGGTGCGGCGGATGCGGGCAAAGGTCGATTCGTTGGGATCGGCCGCGGTCTGCGCCACGGCCGGGGAGGCCAGCGCGGCCGCAGTCATCGCGCCAAGTCCGACAATCGATGCGACATCACGACGTGTAACCATTTTGAGGAATCGCTTTCCTGGTTGGATGAAGGTGCGTGGTTGATCTCGCGCAAAAAATTCGCTCATCAATCGGCGTAAGCTGATTGAAAAATGCTCTGGATCGGATTTCCGCGCACCCTTTGTTTCGGTTCAGCAGGAATTTAAGGCGCTGCGGGACGGGCCCTGTCAAGACTCGATTGCCTCAGGGATGTGCGGGGCCTTGAAGATAGGCACGGAGCCTATCGGCCATGACGCTTTCCGAGGCGAATGTCGGAGTCTGCGCTTCGCGGCAGGAGTGCCGCGGCGGGCCGGGTCAAGCTGTTTTCGCGAGAAAATTGAGAGGCTTCGGCGGCTCGCCTTAAAAATGCGAACGCTGGTCAGTGGTCGCCTGGGTGGAGGCAATTGACGCCGGCGCGTCAGGCGAACGGCACCTTGTCGGCGCCGTTCGCCGAAGACGGCGAGATGTCGGTGCGGATCGACCGATCCTATTTTCCGGCCTCGGCGCGAACAGCCGCAAGACGTGAGAGCGCTTCACGGACGCCGGCCCCGTAGGCGGGATTGGCCTTGGCGCAGTTGGCGATGTGTCGTTCCTGGATATGCACCGCCGCCCCGCCGACGGCGCGTGCCGTGTTGTCGAACAGGACCCGCCGCTGGGCCGGGTTCATCTTGCGGAACAGATTGCCCGGCGGCTGATAATGATCGTCGTCGACGCGATGATCCCAATGTGCCGCTGCGCCGTCGATCTCGAGCGGCGGTTCGTTGAGGTCGGGCTGGTCGGTCCACTCGCCGCGGCTGTTTGGGAAGTAGGTGGGTGTTCCGCCCAGATTGCCGTCCGTCCGCATCGCGCCGTCTCGATGGTAGCTGTGATACGGACATTTCGGCGCATTGACCGGAATCAGGTGATGGTTGACGCCGAGGCGGTAGCGCGCCGCGTCGCCATAGGAGAACAGCCGTGCCTGCAGCATTTTGTCGGGCGAGAAGCTGATGCCGGGCACGACATGGGCCGGCGAGAACGACGCCTGCTCGACCTCGGCGAAGACGTTCTCCGGATTGCGGTTCAGCTCGAAATAACCGACCTCGATCAGCGGAAACTCGCCCTTCGGCCAAACCTTGGTGAGGTCGAACGGGTTGAATGCAAATGCCTTGGCCTGATCGTCGGTCATGACCTGCACGAACAGCGTCCAGCGCGGGAAGTCGCCGCGTTCGATGCTTTCGAACAGATCGCGCTGGTGAGTCTCGCGATCCTTGCCGATGAGTGTTTCCGCCTCGGCATCGCTCAAATTTTCGACACCCTGCTGCGTCCGGAAATGAAACTTCACCCAGGTTCGTTCATTGGCGGCGTTGATGAAGCTGTAGGTATGGCTCCCGAAGCCGTGCATATGGCGGAAGCTTCTGGGAATGCCACGCTCGCTCATCACGATGGTGACCTGATGCAGGGCTTCCGGCAACAGGGTCCAGAAATCCCAGTTGTTGTCGGCGCTTCGCATCCCGGTGCGCGGGTCCCGCTTGATCGCATGATTGAGATCGGGAAAGCGCAGCGGATCGCGGAAGAAGAACACGGGGGTGTTGTTGCCCACCATGTCCCAGTTGCCTTCCTCGGTGTAGAACTTCGATGCAAAGCCGCGGATGTCGCGTTCGGCGTCAGCTGCGCCGCGCTCGCCGGCCACCGTCGAGAAGCGCGCGAACATCGGAGTCTGCTTGCCGATCTCCGAGAATATCTTCGCCTTGGTATAGCGGGAGATGTCATGGGTGACCGTAAAGGTCCCGAAGGCGCCGGATCCCTTGGCGTGCATGCGTCGCTCCGGAATCACTTCGCGATCGAAATGGGCGAGTTTCTCGATCAGCCAGACATCCTGAAGCAGTGCCGGGCCACGGCGGCCGGCGGTCATGATGTTGAGATTGTCGCTTACGGGAGCACCCGTGGCGTGTGTGAGGTGGGGGCGCTTGTCGCTCATGTCGTCATTTCCTGATTGATGATGTGGGCTCGGATTGGCAATCGGCCGCGCAAATCGGCTTCAGCCGTGCCAATGGGAGTTGCGGATGACGCTGCAGAAATTGCCGCGGTGGAAATGCGGCTCCTTGTCGGCGATGACGTCGGCCTTGACGTTTCCGAACGTCGTGTCCGGCCGATGCCTGATGCCGTCGTAGAAGGCCTGGATGATGTCTTCCTTGAACTGCGGCGTTCGCGGAAACGCCTTCACGACTGCCTCGCGCTCCGCTTCGGAATATTCGCGGTAGGTGAGCCCGAGAACGTCCATTTCGACGCCTGCGGTCACCAGCGCGACGACCGGATGCATGTGTTGAGGGATGCCCGGTGTGGTGTGCAGCGCGATCGCGGTCCAGACCGTGTAGGCGTCGGCTTCGGAAATACCGTGGCTGCGCAGGAAGTCGCGCGCGGCGTGAGCGCCGTCGACCTCGAACCGCTCGTGTCTGCTGCCACGGCCCGGCATCAGGCCGATGTCGTGAAACATGGCCCCGGCGTAGAGCAGCTCGCGGTCGAATGTCAGCCCGCGGCGGACGCCGGCCATCGCTCCGAACTGGTAGACGCGGCTGGAATGGTTGAAGAGCAGGTCTGTTTCGGTATCGCGGATGTAATCGGTGATGGCGCGCGCCAGCTTGCTGTCGGGAATGATTGCGGCCTCGGTGATGTCTGACATGATCAGCTCCTGAAATTTCGGTCGTATCCAATGTAAATCCGGGCTACGTTGTCTGAAATCGACGTAATACGTCTAAAACGGACAAATCCGGATCGAGGCGGACATGGGCGCAAAGCCGAAACCGAGGACGATCGTGATCGTGGCGCTGCCGGGGGTACAACTGCTCGACGTCGCCGGACCGCTCGATGTGTTTGCCGAGGCGAACGTGCAGGCCGGTTATCCGGCCTATGCCTTGTTCGTGGCAGGGGCTGAGCCGGGACCGATACGCAGCTCTTCAGGCGTCCGGCTGATGCCTGACCGAATTGTCGACCGCGACTTCCAGGAACCCATCGACACCCTGCTGGTGGCGGGATGCCCGAACGCAGCCGAAGTCCCGGCAGATGGAAGCGTTGTCGATTGGCTGCGGCGACGAGTCTCGAGGACCCGCCGATTCGGCTCGGTGTGCAGTGGGGCCTTCTTCCTTGCCGCTGCCGGTCTCCTCGATGGCAGGCGGGTCACGACGCATTGGGCGGTTGCAGACACGCTGGCCAGAAAATTCCCGTCGGTCGCGGTGGATAAGGATGCCATCTACGTCATCGACGGAAAGCTCCGCACAGCCGCCGGCGTGACCGCGGGGCTCGATCTCGCGCTGGCATTGGTCGAAGAAGATCTTGGACGCGACACGGCGATGAAGGTCGCGAGCCAGCTGGTGATGTTCTTCAAGCGCCCCGGTGGGCAGATGCAGTTCACCCGCGGGGGCGAGGCTGTTCCCGCCGGCCGCGCCGCGCTGCAGGAGCTGCAGCGCTGGGTCGCCGCCAATCCCGGGCTCGACCACAGCGTTGGCAGCCTGGCGACGCGCATGGAGCTGAGCCCGAGGCACTTTGCACGACTGTTCCGCGCCGAGGTGGGGGTTACGCCTGCGACTTGGGTGGAGGAAGCCCGCGTCAATGCCGCGAGGCGGCTGCTCGAGTTTGGCAATGAAGCGCCGAAGCAGGTGGCGCTCCATTGTGGATTTGCCGACGCCGATACGCTGCGTCGCGCGTTCAATCGTCATGTCGGCGTGACGCCGGCCGAGTACCGCAAGCGGTTTGCGCGAATCACGGAGGTTCCAGGCCGCAGACCCTGAGCCGCCTTCCGCGGTCCAAATAGGCCGGCGGGCCGTCCTTCCGGGTGGTCGGGATCCACGGATACCCGCTTGCTTTCCCGACCTTTTGGCCCCAAATAGGGACCGGGAGATTGGCGGTGGACGAGCCACTCGCCAACCGGGTCAGGTCCGGAAGGAAGCAGCCCTAACGAGGTCCGGATCGGGTCGCTCGTCAGTCTCCTACCTGTTTTTCCGAGCGAATTGCGCCGGCGGCTCGAGCCGCCAGCGCGCTCCTTTCCGCAAAAGCCGGCGAGAGATATTTCATTGCGGATCGACCGATGACCGACGCTGGCGCCCCTCCTGATCCTGACAGCGCCGGCAAGGCTGCCAACGCGCCTTACCGCGTTCTCGCGCGCAAATACCGCCCCTCCTCGTTCGACGATCTGATCGGCCAGGAGGCCGTGGTCCGCACCGTCTCCAACGCGTTCGAGACCGGCCGCATTCCGCAGGCCTGGATCCTCACCGGCGTCCGCGGTGTCGGCAAGACCACCACTGCGCGCATCCTGGCCCGTGCGCTCGACTACGAGATGCCGGACGGCTCGGTGAAGGGCCCGACCATCCACATGCCGACGCTCGGCGTGCATTGCCAGGCGATCATGGAAAGCCGGCACATGGATGTGCTGGAGATGGACGCGGCCTCGCATACCGGCGTCGACGACGTCCGCCAGATCAATGACAGCGTGCGCTACGCGCCGGCCAGCGCCCGCTACAAGGTCTACATCATCGACGAAGTCCACATGCTGTCGACGGCGGCGTTCAACGCCTTCCTGAAGACGCTGGAGGAACCGCCGGAGCACGCGAAGTTCGTGTTCGCCACGACGGAGATTCGGAAAGTTCCGGTGACCGTACTGTCGCGCTGCCAGCGTTTTGACCTGCGCCGCGTCGAGGCCGACGTGCTGATGAAGCACCTCGCGAATATCGCGGCGAAGGAAAGCGTCGAGATCGAGCCCGAGGCGCTCGGCATCATCGCGCGCGCCGCGGAAGGCTCGGTGCGCGACTCTCTGTCGCTGCTCGATCAGGCGATCGCGCATGCGGCGGGCACCGTGAAGGCCGATGCGGTCAGGCAGATGCTGGGCCTTGCCGACCGCACCCGCGTCATCGACCTCTTCGATTCGCTGGCGCGCGGTGATATCGCAAGCGCCTTCAAGGAATTCCGCGACCAGTATGACGTCGGCGCCGATCCGATCGTCGTGCTCTCGGATCTCGCCGAATTCGTCAATTTCGTCACCCGCGTGAAGATCGTGCCGGCGACCGCCGACAACGTCGCCTATGGCGAGACCGAGCGCGTGCGCGCGAAGGATTTCGCCTCGAAGATCTCGATGCGCGTGCTGTCGCGGATGTGGCAGATGCTGCTCAAGGGCATCACCGAGGTGCAGGCCGCGACACGCCCTGCTGCGGCCGCCGAGATGGTGCTGGTGCGCATCGCCTACGTCGCCGACCTGCCGACGCCGGACGAGGCGATCAGGATGCTGGAGCAGAACGGCGGCGGTTCGCCGGTCGTGAGCGGCGGCAGTGCCGCGCGCAGCGGCGCGCCGGCTGCGCCGATGGCCTCCGCGGCGTCCGTGACCTCTGCTGCGCCGGTGCGCATGCCGACCTCGTCGCCGACTGCGTTCGGCGGCGGTGCCCGGCCGCAGATGGCAGCGCCTGCGCCGGACCCGCAAGCTGCGGCCCCTCAGTTGCACATCACCAGCTTCACCCAGCTCGTGGCGCTCGCGGGGCAGAAGCGCGACCTCATGACCAAGGCCGCACTCGAAGGCGACATGCGCCTCGTTCGTTTCGAGGAGGGCCGGCTGGAGGTCGCGCTCGAGCCGAACGCGTCGAAAACGATGATCTCCGAGCTCGCGCGAAAATTCGAGCTGTGGACCGGCCGCCGCTGGACCATCATTGTGTCCAACGAGCAGGGCCAGGCGACGCTGCGCTCGGTGAGCCAGGCCGCCAAGCAGGAACATGCGCGCACCGCCGAGGCCGATCCGCGCGTGCAGGAAGTGCTGTCGCGCTTCCCCGGTGCGAAGGTCGTCGAGGTGCGCAGGCTTGCGCCCGAGACGCCGGAATCCAATATTAACGCCGACTATGGCTCTGACGATCCGCCCGACGGTACCGACGCCGACGACGATCTCTGAGCATGATCTTTCCAAGGACGAACACCCATGGCTGACTTTCTCGGCATGATGAAGCAGGCGGCGCAGCTGCAATCCAAGATGCAGGAGATGCAGGAGCAGCTCGCCAATGTGGAGGTCGAGGGCATCTCCGGCGGCGGTCTCGTCGCCGTGCGCATGACCGCGAAGATGGACGTCAAGGGCATCAAGATCGATCCCTCGCTGATGAAGGCCGAAGAGCGCGAGGTGCTGGAAGACCTGCTCGTCACCGCGCTCAGTGATGCCCGCCGCAAGGCGGAGACCGCGATGCAGGAGAAGATGCAGTCGCTGACCGGCGGGCTCGGCCTGCCGCCGGGGCTGTTCGGCCAGTAATATGGGCGCGGTTGCAGGTCCCGAAATCGAGCGGCTGGTTCAGCTTCTCGCGCGCCTTCCGGGTTTGGGCCCGCGCTCCGCGCGGCGCGCGGCCCTGCACCTGATCAAGAAGCGCGAAGCGCTGATGATGCCGCTGACATCGGCGCTGCAGGTCGCGCTCGACAAGGTCCAGGTCTGCAAGACCTGCGGCAACATCGACACGCAAAATCCCTGCACCGTCTGCATCGATCCGAAGCGCGATCCCGCCATCATCGTCGTCGTCGCCGACGTCGCCGATCTCTGGGCGCTGGAGCGGGCCAATGCGACCCAGGGGCGCTACCACGTGCTGGGCGCGACCCTGTCGCCGCTCGACGGCGTCGGCCCGCAGGACCTCACCATCGACGCGCTGGTCGCGCGTGCCCACGCGGCCGAGGTGCACGAGATCATTCTTGCGCTGAATGCGACAGTCGACGGACAGACCACCGCGCACTACATCACCGACCTGCTTCAGGACGCCAACGTAAAAGTAACCCGGCTGGCCCACGGTGTGCCTGTCGGTGGCGAGCTTGATTATCTCGATGAGGGCACGCTATCGGCCGCCATGCGGCAGCGGACCCTGTTCTAGCCATCCAGACTTGACGGAACGGACGACATGACGAAACTTTTCGCCACACGATCGGCTTTGGTCGCGACGATGCTGCTGCTGGTGACACCGGCCATCGCCGCGCAGCAGGACGAAGAGGCGCCGCCCTCAAAGCCCGGCAAGCCGATCAGCACTGGTGAAGTGCTCTCGGGCGAACTGAACGCCATGAAGATTCGTGACGCCAAGAACACCGGCAAGCGGATTGCGATGTACCAGATCACCTCCGAGCCGCGCCGTCTGCCGGCGCCGAACGGGCTGTGCGATCTCGAGACGGGACCTGAGACCTTTCAGCTTGTCACCTCCAGTGATGCGCAGGCCACGCAGCTGAAATCGTTTGTCGGCAAGGAGATCTCGGTCAAGGTCGACGAAATCGCCTGCGCCAGCGATCCCGGCCAGATGAGCGAGGCCGTGGTGACGAAGTGGAGCTTGGTGAGGAAGTAGGAGGCGGCAGTCGAGGTGCCGTAGGGTGGGCAAAGCGAAGCGTGCCCACCATCTTCCTTCGAATGTTTGGTGCGATGGTGGGCACGGCGCGTTGCGCCTTTGCCCAGCCTACGGGACCGAGGACTATATCCTCACCGGCCCCAGCGCCTCGAAATGCCCGCGTTTCTGCAGCCAGACGAGCAGCACCAGGCTCGGGATCGCCACCAGCACGCAGATCACGAAGAACAGCGGCCACCCGGTCGTATCGGCCACGAATCCGGCCCCCGACGAGAGATAGGTTCGCCCCACCGCTGCAAGCGCGGTGAGTAGCGCATATTGAGTCGCCGTGTGCAGCGGGTTCTGGCACAGCGCCGAGAGATAGGCGACGAAGATGACGGTGCCGACGGCACTGGTGAAATTCTCGGCGCAGATCGCGAGCGCCAGCGCCCATTGATTGGTGCCGACCAATGCGAGCCAGGAGAAGGTCAAATTGGCCAGCGCCTGCACCACGCCGCCGATCCAGAGCGAGGTCGCGAGCGAATAACGGCGCGCGACAAAGCCGCCGGCAAAGCCGCCGATCAGGGTCGCAGCGAGCCCGACGCCCTTCACGATCGCCGCATAGTCGTTGCGGGTGAAGCCGAGGTCGATCACAAACGGCGCCGTCATCGTTCCCGAGAACGCATCCGTGAATTTGAACAGCACGACGAAGGCGAGCGCCGCGATCGCGTCCTTGCGCGACAGGAATTCGGAGAAGGCGCCGATCGCCGCGCGCAGCACGCGCGTGAATGCGGTCTCTTCGTGCGTCGCGGCTTCCGCCCGCACCGATTGCTCGGGCTCGGTCGCGGCGAGCGCCGTGATCGTCCCGATCAGCACCATCGCCGCCATCACCACATAGCCCCACATCCAGGCCGAGGTGCGCGTGATGCCGGTGCTCTCGAAGCCGGAGACGATGAACAGCGCGCCAGCGGTCGAGACCAGCATGCCGATGCGATAGGCCGCGACATAGGCCGCCATGCCGGCGGCCTGCTCGCTCTCGGGCAGGCTCTCGACGCGGAAGGCGTCGACCACGATGTCCTGCGTCGACGACATCGTTGCCACCAGCAGCGCACCAAGCGCGACGTAGAACGGTGATCGCGCGGGATCGGTCATCGCCAGCAGCAGGATCGCGACGATCAGCAGCAGTTGCGAGAACAGCAGCCAGCCGCGTCGCCGCCCGAAGGCGCGGGTGAACAGCGGCACATGCAGCGCATCCACCAGCGGAGCCCACAGGAATTTCAGCGTGTAGGGCGTGCCGACCAGCGCAAACAGCCCGATGGTCTTGAGATCGACCCCGGCCTCGCGCATCCACACCAGCAGCGTCGAGCCCGACAGCGCCAGCGGCAGCCCCGAGGAGAAACCGAGGAACAGCACGATCAGCACCCGCGGTTGCAGGTAGACGGCCAGGCTGTCACGCCAGGAGGTCGCAGGGGCTTCGGGGCCGGTGGAGGAGGTCGCGTCGGGTGCGGTCATGGGGAGGTGTTAGCAGATTCCGGCGGCGCTGCCTCTTCTCCCTCTCCCCGTTCTTACGGGGTCGGGACGAGCTTCGCTCGCCCTGAGGGGGCGGGGTGAGGGGCCTCTCTCCACGAATGAGGTGGTCGAGAAACCTGTACCCCCTCACCCGGATTGCTTCGCAATCCGACCTCTCCCCGCAAGCGGGGCGAGGTTAAGAAAGCTACTCCCCCGCCTGGAGCTTCCTTGGAAACAGCTCCGGCGCGCCGGTTGCCACCAGCCGCGGGCCCTCTGCCGGCGCTTCCGTCTTGCTGAAATCGAGCTCCTCGATTCGCCCTGCGCGTTTTTCGATCTTGTCGGCGGAGATCAGGATCTGGCGGACGTCCTCGTTCGCGTCGGCAAAGTGCTTCTGCAATTTCAGCACGCGCTCGCGCAGGCGGCCGAGATCGTCGCCGAGCTTGATCACTTCGGTCTGGATCTGGTCAGCGGCATCGCGCATGCGCGCGTCCTTCATGATCTGCTGCATCACCTGGATCGCGAGCATCAGCAGCGACGGCGACACCAGCACCACCTTGGCGCGATAGGCCTTCTGGATCACGTCGTCGAAACCGTCATGGATCTCGGCGTAGACCGATTCCGACGGCACGAACATCAGCGCCATCTCCTGGGTCTCGCCGGTGACGAGGTATTTTTCCGCGATGTCGCTGACATGCTTCATCACGTCGCCGCGCAGCCGCTGCGTGGCGAGGCGCTTCTCTTCATCGGTCCGGGCATCGTGCAGCGCGGTCATCGCCTCAAGCGGAAACTTCGCGTCGATGCAGAGCGGGCGCTGATCGGGCAGGAACACGACGCAGTCGGGCCGTTTTCCCGTCGAGAGAGTGAACTGGAATTCGTAGGCACCCTTCGGCAGACCGTCCTGGACGATCGCCTCCATCCGCGCCTGGCCGAAGGCGCCGCGCGACTGCTTGTTGGCGAGCACATCGCGCAAGGTCGTCACCTGCGTGGTGAGGTCGGTGAGGTTCTTGTGCGCGTTGTCGATGATGCCGAGCCGCTCGTGCAGCGCGCGCAGGCTCTCCATGGTGTTGCGGGTCGAATGTTCCATGGACTGGCCGACCCGATGGGTCACCGAGTCCAGCCGCTCGTTGACTGCGCGCGCCATCTCGGCCTGACGGCCGGCCAGCGCCTGGGTCATGGCGTCGGCCCGGCCGGCGGCCTCGCTCTGGGCGTGCAGGACCTGGCTGAGGCGCTCCTCGAGCTCGTCGGCGCGGATGGCGTGCGCCATGGCGAGTTCCGCGCCGCGCCGCCCGGATCGCGCGATCACGACCGCAATGGCGATCAGCAGGATGAGGACCAGGACGCCGAAGCCGATCAGCGCATCGATGCTGCGCACCGGCCAGTCGCCCAGCATGAAAATGATCTCGTTCATGCCAGCCCTTCTACCCGATTCGCCTGTTCGCACGAACGAATAGCGAACATTTATGGTTAACCGATCCCTAATTTTTATGATTAACGAAACCTGAAGTTTTATGGTTACCGGAGCGTTAACGGGGTTCCGAGCCGCATTGACCGCATCCGGCATGCGGCTTAAATCGCCGCCATGGCCCTCAGAGAAATCATCATCCTGCCCGACAAGCAGCTGCGTCTGGTCTCCAAGCCGATCGAGAAGGTCACGCCGGAGATCCGCAAGCTTGCCGACGACATGTTCGAGACCATGTATGACGCGCCCGGCATCGGCCTGGCGGCGATCCAGATCGCGCAGCCGCTGCGGCTGATCACCATGGACCTTGCCAAGCCCGACCAGGACGGCGAGACCAAGCCGGAGCCGCGCGTCTTCATCAATCCCGAGATCATCGCATCCTCCGAGGATCTGTCGGTCTACGAGGAAGGCTGCCTGTCGATCCCCGAATATTACGAGGAGGTCGAGCGGCCGGCGAAGGTCCGCGTGCGCTTCACCGATCTGGACGGCAAGGTGCACGAGGAGGACGCCGAAGGCCTCTACGCCACCTGCATCCAGCACGAGATCGACCATCTCAACGGCGTGCTGTTCGTCGACTATCTCTCAAAGCTCAAGCGCGACCGTGTGATCAAGAAGTTCGAGAAAGCCGCGAAGCGCGCGGAGTAAGGTTCTCCGTCGATGCCCCTCCGCCTGATCTTCATGGGCACGCCCGATTTCTCCGTACCGACGCTGCTCGAGCTCGTCGCGCACGGCCACGAGATCGTGGCCGTCTACACCCGCGCGCCGAAGCCCGGCGGGCGGCGCGGGCTGCAATTGCAGCCAACGCCGGTCGAGGAAGCCGCGCGAAAACTAGGCGTGCCCGTGCTGACGCCGAAGACGCTGAAGACGCAGGAGGCGCTCGACGAGTTCAGCGCCTTTGAGGCCGATGCGGCCGTCGTCGTCGCCTACGGCATGATCCTGCCGCAGGCGATCCTCGATGCGCCAAAGCTCGGCTGTTACAATCTCCACGCCTCGCTGTTGCCGCGCTGGCGCGGTGCAGCCCCGATCAACCGCGCGATCATGGCCGGCGATGCCGAGAGCGGCGTCATGGTGATGAAGATGGATGTCGGCCTCGACACCGGCGACGTCGCCATGGCCGAGCGGCTCGCGATCACCGACAACATGACCGCGGTCGATCTGCACGATCGCCTGTCCCGGCTTGGTGCCGATCTGATGGTGCGCGCGATGGCCGCGCTCGACCGCGGTGGCCTCCAAGTCAAGAAGCAGAGCGAGGAGGGCGTCACCTACGCGGCCAAGATCGACAAGGCGGAGGCGCGGATCGACTGGAGCAAGTCCGCGCACGCGGTGCTGCGCCACATCCACGGCCTGTCGCCGTTTCCCGGCGCCTGGGCCGAGCTTGCCGGCGTCACGGAGAATGCGCGCGTAAAAATCCTGCGCTGCGAACTGGCGAAGGGCTCCGGTGCGCCGGGCGAGGTGCTCGATGGCCAGCTTACCATCGCCTGCGGCGAGGGCGCGATCCGCATCCTCGAGCTGCAGCGCGAGGGCAAGGCCCGGATGCAGGCCACCGACTTCCTGCGCGGCGTGAAGGTCGAGCCGCCGATGCGGCTCGTCTGATGCCACGCTACAAGCTCACCATCGAATATGACGGCGCGCCGTTCTTCGGCTGGCAGGTGCAGGACACGCTGCCGTCGGTGCAGGGCGCGTTGGAAGCGGCGGTGAAGGCGATGACCGGCGCGGATGTGCGGGTGCACGGCGCGGGCCGCACCGATGCCGGCGTGCATGCGCGCGGCCAGGTCGCGCATGTCGACATCGAGAAGCCATTTCCGCCGGGCCGTTTTCGCGATGGCTTGAATGCGCATTTGCGCCCGCATCCGATTGCGGTCCTCGAAGCCGACATCGTGCCTGATACCTTCGAGGCGCGCTTCTCGGCCGTGAAGCGGCACTACCGCTACCGCGTCGTCAACACCCGCGCCAATCTCGCCCTCGACATCGGCCATGCCTGGCGCGTGCCGCGGCGGCTCGATGCCGACGCGATGCATGTTGCCGCACAGCGTCTGCTCGGCAAGCATGATTTCACGACCTTTCGCGACACCGAGTGCCAGGCCAAGTCGCCGGAGAAGACGCTCGACCAGCTCGACGTGCTGCGCGATGGGCGCGAGATCATCATCGTCACCTCGGCGCGCTCGTTCCTGCACAGCCAGGTCCGCTCGATGGTCGGATCGCTGGTCTGGGTCGGCGAAGGCCGCTGGACCGCAGACGATCTCTCCGCAGCGCTAGAAGCTCGCAATCGCGCCGCCTGCGGCATCGTCGCGCCGCCGGAGGGGCTGTATCTGGTGAAGGTGGACTATTGACTCTTTCCTCGCCTCTCCCCGCTTGCGGGGAGAGGCCGCATCGCATCGAAGATGCGAGGCGGGTGAGGGGGCTCTCCGCGAGTCCGCTATCACCGTGATTGCGGAGACAGCCCCTCACCCCGACCCTCTCCCCGTAAGAACGGGGCGAGGGAGAAGAGCCTACCCAAAATACCGCGTCAATATCCCGCGATAGACCTTCGTCAGCTTCTCCAGGTCCTTAACCGGCACGCGCTCGTTGACCTGGTGCATGGTCTGGCCGACCAGACCGAACTCGATCACCGGGCAATAGCTCGAGATGAAGCGCGCATCCGACGTGCCACCGCTCGTCGACAGCTCCGGCTTGCGGCCCGTGACCTCCTCGATCGCGGAGACCGCGAGATCGGTGAACGGGCCGGGCTTGGTCACGAACACGTTGGAGTTCGACGGCTCCCAGACGATGCGGGCGCGGATGCGGTTGCCGCAGGCCTTTGTCAGGCGCGTTTCGACCAGCTCGCGCAGGCTCGCCTGCGTATGGTTGTCGTTGTAGCGGATGTTGAACTTTGCGCGGGCCTCGCCGGGGATGACGTTGTTGGCCTTGTTGCCGACGTCGACCGAGGTGAATTCGAGATTGGAGGCCTGGAACTGCGCGCTGCCATGATCGAGCGGCTCGTCGCTGATTGCCACGATCAGTCGTGAAATATCCGGCACCGGATTGGCCGCGCGATGCGGATAGGCGACATGGCCCTGCACGCCGTCGACATACAGCGTGCCGGATTGCGAGCCGCGGCGGCCGACCTTGATGGTGTCGCCGAGCGCCTCGACATTGGAGGGCTCGCCGAGCACGCAATGATCGAACTTTTCGCCGCGCTCGGCGGCCCACTGCAACAGCTTGATGGTGCCGTTGATCGAAACATCTTCCTCGTCGCCGGTGATCAGGAACGAGATCGAGCCTTTGCCGTCTGCGCGCGGCTTGCCGTCGTTGGCAGCGAGATGCTCCAGCACCGCGGCGACCGAGCAGGCGATGCCGCCCTTCATGTCGACCGCGCCGCGGCCGTGCAGGAAACCGTCCTTCACCTCGCCCGAGAAAGCACCGACGCTCCAGGCGCTCTCGTCGCCAGGCGGCACCACGTCGGTGTGGCCGGCGAAGGTGATGTGCGGCCCTTCAGTGCCGATCCGCGCGTAGAGATTATCGACATCGGCGGTGCCGGGTTCGCTGAACGTCACGCGGTGGCAGGTGAAGCCGGCTGCATTGAGAGCTTTTTCAAGCACGCCCAGCGCGCCGGCATCGGCCGGGGTTACCGAGGGGCAGCGGATGAGGTCGCGGGCAATGGACAGAGCATCGGTCATGCGCCCCGCTTAACATGCATGCCGCCGGGTGGGCTAGCGCTGGGCGGGACAAATTCGATCTCGCGCTGCTGGTCCCAGCTTTTCGCAGGGGATCTGTCGGAGGCGAGCTGGATCTCGGCCAGTGGATCAGGACCGAACCGGTTGCTGCCCGACGTGCCGCGCAGGAAGAACATCTCGACGATACCCCACAGCCACAGCGCGTGGATGGCCCAGTCGAACGGAAGAAACCAGTTGGCGTCGGGAAGCCACTCCCAGAAATGAAATAGCAGTCTGGGGACGAAGAAAAAGGGAACGATCCACCAGCCGCTTCTGTCGCGATCGTGCAGCCGCTTGATCGCCGTCGCGAGGTAGATCCAGAAGAACAGCATGGCGCCGAGGGCACTCAGAACCAGGGTCGCGCGGTCGCCAGATGCCTGCAAACGGTAGGTCCTGGGATCAGCGGCCTTGAACAGATCGTCGAGGCCGAAGTCGAAATCGAGCTTCAAAGAGAATTTTAGAGATCCCGTGGCGCTGATGAGATGGATGACCTGACTGATCACTCCAAGCAACGCCACCAGCACGGCAACGATCAGCAGCGCCTGCCACAGCAGAGCGCGGTTGATGCGGCCGTCGAAGCGAAACAGATACCAGCTCCAGTCCATGGCAAAGGCTCCGGGCGGAAGGAGCCGCCCGGGAATTGGTCGCGATGGAGGGAGGGTGGGTTCGATTAGCTATCCGACCCGTCATCCTGAGGTGCGAGTGGCGCGATGCAAAGCATCGCGCCGGGAGCCTCGAAGGATGAGCGGCCGGGATGTAGCTGGCAGCCGGGCCGTCGCCCTTCGAGGGCCGCCGAAGAGGCGGCCACCTCGGGGTGTGGTTCGTGTGGTTCGCGGGTAAAACTTAATCCCGCAGCAGCTCGTTGATGCTGGTCTTCGAGCGCGTGCGCTCGTCGACGCGCTTGACGATCACGGCGCAGGCGGTGCTCGGGCCGATCTGGCCGTTCTTCATGGGCTTGCCGGGCAGCGCGCCGGGTACCACCACCGAATATTCAGGCACTTCGCCGATGAAGATCTCGCCGGTCTCGCGGTCGACGATCTTGGTCGAGGCGCCCAGGAACACGCCCATCGCCAGCACCGCGCCCTTGCGCACGATGACGCCCTCGGCGACCTCGGAGCGGGCGCCGATGAAGCAGTCGTCCTCGATGATCACGGGCTCGGCCTGGAGCGGCTCGAGCACGCCGCCGATGCCGGCGCCGCCGGAGATGTGCACGCGCTTGCCGATCTGCGCGCAGGAACCGACGGTGGCCCAGGTGTCGACCATGGTGCTCTCATCGACGTAAGCGCCAAGATTGACGAAGGACGGCATCAGCACGACGTTCTTGGCGATGAAGGCCGAGCGGCGCACGACCGCGCCCGGCACCGCGCGAAAACCGGCATCGCGAAAACGGTTCGGGCCCCAGCCTTCGAACTTCGAGGGCACCTTGTCCCACCAGTTCGCCTGGCCCGGGCCGCCGGGAATGACGTCCATGTCGTTGAGGCGGAAGGAGAGCAGCACGGCCTTCTTCAGCCACTGATTGACCTTCCACTTGCCGTCGGCGCCGCGCTCGGCAACGCGCGCCTCGCCCTTGTCCAGAATCTCCAGCGACTGGTTCACGGCCTCGCGGACCTCGCCCTTGGTCGAGGTCGAGATGCCGTCGCGCGCGTCGAAGGCGCTGTTGATGGTGGATTCCAGGGCGGACAGGGACATCGGGATTTCCTCTCGGGAAGGCCAGGATTTGTAACGGATTGGGTCGCTTTTTCGGGATTTGGAGAGGTGGAGTCAAGCTTGGTTCGCCGTCATCACCGACCAAGACCCGTAGCCCGGATGGAGCGAAGCGCAATCCGGGAAAGTCTCCCCGCAGCGAGATACCCCGGATTGCGCTGCGCTCCATCCGGGCTACGGTCTCATCACGACAACCGCGCCAAAAACCCTGCCAAATCATCCGTGACGTGGTCGACATGGGCCGCATCGCGGCCCTCGAGTTCCCAATCCTCGCGCACCACTTCCTTGGTGCCGTCGGGGACCACCAGCACGGTGGTCATGCCGAGCTCATGCGGGACGGTGAGGTTGCGGGCGAGGTCCTCGAACATGGCGGCTTTGGTCGGGTTGACCGCATGCTGCTTTAGGAATTTCTGATAGGTCTGTGCCGCCGGCTTGGGTTCGAATTCGGCGGCGATGATGTCGAACACGCCGTCGAAATGCGAGCCGAGGCCGAGCCGCGCCAGCACCGCATCGACATGATCGACCGAGCCGTTGGTCAGGATCAGTTTTCGCCCCTGCAATTTTGCGATGGCCGCGCCGAGCGCCGGGTTCGGCTCCAGCGGCGAATGGTCGATCTTGTGCACGTAGGCGAGATAGTCGTCGGCGCGCACGCCATGCAGGGTCATCATGCCGCGCATGGTGGTGCCGAAGCGCTGATAGTAATCTTTCTGGATCTTGCGCGCTTCCTCCGGGCCGACCTGCAGCCAGTTGCACACGAACTCGCCGATTCTAGCGTCGACCTGCTGCCACAGATTGACGTGATGCGGATAGAGCGTGTTGTCGAGGTCGAACACCCAGGTATCGACGTGGGCAAAGGTGCGGGGGGATTTCATCAAAACTCTCTCAATCACGGCATGGCAAAGCGCAGCGTCTTGCCGCCGCTCGACATGTCCACCGCCCCAAAACCCGTCGGCGCAAATCCGCGCGCGCCGCAATCGGTCTGCTCGTTGGTCTCGAACTTGGTCTCTCGCGTGCAGAGCTGCTTGTCGCCGCCCCAGTTCAGCGGCTTGTCCTTCAGCTTGATGGCGCGGTTGTCGCCATCCACCGCTTCCGCGAAGCTGAAAATCTGCTTGGGCTGGCCGGCGACATCAGGATGCAGGCAGGTCTTGGGATCAATGCGGTACCAGCCGCGGCTCGTCACCGACTTGCCGTCGTCGGTGGCGACCGCCGCCATCACCTTGTGCGGCGTGTCGTTGCACCAGGTGAGACCAATCGGGGACGGCGCCTGCGCCGCATCGACCATGGTCTTGAAGAAATTCGGCGATGAAACCACGTCGGTCGACAACCCGCGGCTCTTCAGGAACGCAGCGAGTGCGGCCTGCGTTTTCGGTCCGTCGACGCCGTCGATTGCGCCGATGTCGTAGCCCGCGATCACCAGCAGCCGCTGGATGCCGGCGAGCCGGGCCTGCTCGTCGTCATATTCGGAATCCTCGGCGAGATAGGCGACGAGATTGCCGTCGTCGCCCTGCGTCGGGGTGATTTGCGTGAAAGCAGCCTGGGTCTGTCCGCTGCGGCACTGCCGTGCAGCCGCGATGACGAAATTGTCCTGCGCCACGCACAGCATGTCGCTGCCGTTCTGCGGGATCGGGGACGCACCATAGACGCCGAGCGCCCGCGCATTGAGCAGGATGCGGTCGGCAGAGAGCGTGCCCTGAACCACGACGCGGCAGGTCGCGGGATCGATCCTGAACCAGCCTCGCGTCGCAGTCGCCGCCTTGTCGTCGATGCCAATCGCGGCCTCGACGACATAGGACATGCGGTTGCAGATCTTGAGGTCGGCGAAGGCCGGCGCGGAGGAGAAGAAGAACGACACCGCCGCGGCCGGCAATGTCATCAGGAAGCGGGTCACGACCGAGCGACGGCGAGGCCTCGTCCCGCGCTGGTCAAGCGCGGGCAGGGCGCCCTCTGTCCTTGCCCGCTCGCTCATCACTTATGTATCAGCGTTCCCGTGCCCGTGTTGGTGAAGAGCTCGAGCAGCACCGCGTGCTGCATCTTGCCGTCGATGATGACGACACCCTCGACGCCCTGCTCCAGCGCGTAGATGCAGGTCTCGACCTTCGGGATCATGCCGCCGGAAATGGTGCCGTCGGCGATCAGTTTGCGGGCGTCCTTCACCGAGAGTTGCGGGATCAGCTTCTTCGACTTGTCGAGCACCCCCGGCACGTCGGTGAGCAGCAACAGGCGCTTGGCCTTCAGCGCACCGGCAACCGCACCCGCAAAGGTGTCGGCGTTGACGTTCAGCGTCTGGCCTTCCTTGGAGGTCGCGAGCGGCGCCAGCACCGGGATCAGCTCGTAGCCGATCAGCTGGTTGAGCAGCGTGAGGTCGACCTTCTCGGGATCACCGACGAAGCCGAGATCGACCGCCTTCTCGATATGCGAGTCAGGGTCGATGATGGTCCGCGTCGTCTTCGACGCCTTCACCATGTTGGCGTCCTTGCCGGACAGGCCCACGGCCTTGCCGCCGGCTTCGTTGATGTAGCCGACGATCTGCTTGTTGACGGAGCCGGCGAGCACCATCTCGACGATCTCGATGGTCGCGGCATCGGTAATGCGCAGGCCGGCGGCGAATTCCGAGACGATGCCGAGGCGTTTGAGCATGGTCGCGATCTGCGGCCCGCCGCCATGCACCACCACCGGGTTGATCGCGGTCTGCTCCAGCAGCACGATGTCGCGGGCGAAATTCTTCGCGGTCTCCTCGTCGCCCATGGCATGGCCGCCATATTTGATGACGATGGTTTCTTCGTCGTACTGCTGCATGTGCGGCAGCGCTTCGGACAGGATGCGGGCCTGGTCGAGCGGGGAGATTTCGGTCATGAGGCGGATCTCGCTGGCGGGACTAACGCGGCCAGCGTTCTATCTGATTGGCGGGCGAGGCGCAAAGTGGTCTTCGTGCCCCGCTATTTGCTGGGCACCACCGCCGCCAGCGTCACCGCCAGCCAGCTCAAAATCATCAGCGTTCCGCCGGTCGGCGCCGCGAATGGAAACAGCGAATGGCCGGCATATTGCAGCACAGTGAGGTCGCCCGCGAACAGCGCGGCGCCGATCACGAAGCCGAACGCGGCGATCAGGCCAATTCCGCCGTGCAGAAGGCCGCGCGCGAGCAGGGCGACACAGGCCAATATGGCAGTTGCATGAAACAGCAGCATGGCGCTTGCGGAGGCAAGCCGGCCGGCGTCAGCGCCATGGGCGGAGGCGGCGGCCAGTGCGACGCCGGCGACGCCCATCAAACCGGCAAGGGCGATCAGCAGGCGAGCCATTATTTGGTCCGCTCTTCCAGCAGCTTTGCCATCGCGGCGCGCAGCTCAGCCATGCCGGCTGATTCGCGTGACGATGTCGCGAGCACGTTCGGGAACGCCGCCGGATGCTTGGCCAGCGCGGCCTCCGTCTCGGCGATGCGCGTCTGAAGCTCGGCGGCCTTCACCTGGTCGGCCTTGGTCAGCACGACCTGATAGCTGACGGCCGAGCGGTCGAGCGTCTTGAGCACTTCGAGGTCGACGTCCTTCAGCCCATGCCGCGCATCGATCAGCACGTAGACGCGCGCGAGCGAGGCGCGTCCGAGCAGGAATTTGTGAATCAGCTCGGTCCAGGACGCGACCTGGCTCTTGGGTGCCTTGGCATAGCCATAGCCGGGCATGTCGACGAGGCGCAGGTCCGTCTTGCCCGGGACCTCGAAGAAGATCAGCTCCTGGGTGCGACCCGGCGTATGCGAGGTGCGCGCCAGCGCGTTGCGGCCGGTCAGCGCGTTGATCAGGCTCGATTTGCCGACATTGGAGCGGCCGGCAAAAGCGATCTCCAGCCCCGCCATCGGCGGCAGCGTCTCGACCGAAGGCGAGGCCCAGATGAACTGCCAGTCGCGGGTGAACAGTTTTCGCCCGGCCTCGATCAGCTTCGCATCTTTGTCATCGGTCATGCGAAGGCTTTCAGTTGTTGACCTCGTCATTGCGAGCGACTTGTCCGCCGTAGCTCGAAAAGCGAAGGCGGAAGCGAAGCGCTCCACAATGACGGAGAGCTACGTCGCCTTCCTCGCGAACGTCGCCTTGAGATTGTCGAACAGCTCCACCTTCACGCCGTTGCGGCGCATGATGAAGCTCTGCTGGAGCACCGATAGCGTGTTGTTCCAGGCCCAGTAGATCACGAGGCCCGCCGGGAAGCCCGCCAGCATGAAGGTGAAGATCAGCGGCATCCAGTTGAAGATGATCTGCTGGGTCGGATCCGGCGGCGTCGGGTTCAGCTTCATCTGGAACCACATCGTGATGCCCATGATGATCGGCCAGATGCCGAGCGCGAGGTAGTGGCCGAACAGCGGGAGCGTGGTCGGATCGAACGGGATCAGCCCGAACAGCGTGAACAGATTGGTCGGATCCGGCGCCGAGAGGTCCTTGATCCAGCCGAAGAACGGCGCGTGCCGCATCTCGATGGTGACGAACAGCACCTTGTAGAGCGAGAAGAACACCGGGATCTGGATCACCACGGGAAGACAGCCGGCGACCGGATTGATCTTCTCCTTGCGGTAGATCTCCATCATCTCCTGCTGCTGCTTCACCTTGTCGTCGGGATAGCGCTCCTTCAATGCCTGAAGCTGCGGCTGGACCGACTTCATCTTCGCCATCGAGGCGTAGGATTTGTTCGCCAGCGGGAAGAACAAGAGCTTCACGATCACGGTCACGAGCAGGATCGAGATGCCGAAATTGCCGAAGAAGCGGTAGAAGAAGTCGAGCCCGAGGAACATCGGCTTGGTGATGAAGTAGAACCAGCCCCAGTCGATCAAGAGATCGAAATGGTTCAGCCCGAGCTCCTTGTTGTAGCCGCCGAGCCCTGCGAACGGGAACACGCCGACGACGCCGGCTTCCTTGGCACCCGCGAACAGCCGCGCGTTTGCGGTCGCGGTGCCGCCGATCGCGACGGTAACGGGATCGAGCAGATAGTCGGTCTGGTAGGTATGGACGTTGCCGACGAGGTTCGAGGAGAACTTCGCCTGGAGCTGGGCACTGGTGTCGGGCAGCAGCGCCGAAGCCCAGTACTTGTCGGTCATGCCGAGCCAGCCATTGGTGGCCTTGAAGTTCACCGACTTGGCTTCGTCGATCTTCTTGTAGGCATATTCCTGCAAGCCATCGAGATAGCCGATCAGGCCTTCGTGCAGGATGTAATAGCCCGACACCTGCGGCGTGCCGTGGCGCGAGATCAGCGCGAACGGGTAGAGCGTCACCGGCGCATTGCCGACATTGCTCACGTCGTCCTTGATGGTGAAGAGATAGTGGTCGTCGACCGTGATGGTGCGGCGGAAGGTGAGGCCCTCGCCATTATCCCACTTCAGCACTGCCGGCGTGGTCGGCGTCAGGCTGCCGCTGCCCTCCTGCTGCCAGACGGTCTGCGCGTCAGGCATCTTCGATGTCACGCCCGTCGCCGCCACCCAGCCGAACTCGGCGTAATAGGGCTCTGCGGTGCCGGAGGGCGAATACAGAATGATCGGCGGCGATTTCGGGTCGACAGTCTCGCGGAATTGCAGCAGCGCGAGGTCGTCGATGCGGCCGCCCTTCAGCGAGATGCTGCCGGCGAGGCGCGGCGTGTCGATCTTCAGGCGCGGGCTCGCGGCAATCGCGGTGTCGCGGTTGACGGTCGGCTGGGCCTGCTGGTTCGCGCCCGGCGCGGCGGTCGGCGCCGGCGCGCTGCCGGCCTGCGGCGTGGCACCCGGCGTCGCGGACGCCGTCGGCTGTGGCGCGGTCTTCTGGAGCTCGGCCTGCGCCTGCTGCTGGGCGCGCTGCTTCTCCATCGCCGGCACATTGTAGAAATACTGCCAGGCGATCAGCACCAGGCCGGAGAGAATGACGGCGAGGATGGTATTGCGATTGTCGGTCATCACTATGGTCTCGTCATCAATCCGGTTTGCGGCTGGCGGCTGGGCCTGGGCTCGACCCGCGTCGCCCTACCTGTCCCTTGGCCGTATGCCGCGCGGGCTTCGTGAACGCTATGCGCAGATCGTCGAGCATGGTCGTGAAGTCGCGCGAGAGCGCGTCCCTGCGACCGACCAGCACGTAATCATGATGGGGTTGCATCGACACCGGATCGAGCCGCTTCACCAGTTCGCGAAGCCGGCGCCGGATGCGATTGCGCTCGGGGGCGTTGCCGTTCTTTTTGGTAACGGTGAAGCCGATCCGGATCGGACCAGAGTCGTCGCGACTGCGGCTTTGCAGGACGAACGCGGGACTATTCACCCGCGCGCCATTGGCAACGGCGAGGAAATCCGCTCGCTGCCTCAGCCGATCCATAATGAAATCCCAAAAAGGGGGGCCGGCTCAGGCGCTCAGACGCTTGCGGCCGCGGGCGCGGCGGGCAGCCAGAACCTTGCGACCGCCGGCGGTCGCGAGACGGGCCCGGAAGCCGTGGCGGCGCTTGCGCACCAGTTTGCTGGGTTGATAAGTCCGCTTCACGGGTTTTTCTCCGCTGACCGGGCAATTTGCCTGTAGAATTGATGATAAAGTCCGGAAGATGCGGCCCAAAATGGGCCATTTCCGGCCCCAGAAGAGCCGCTCCCGGTGTCGCACCGGGTCATCGCGGACAATTTGGCCGGCTTATAAGCGAGCGTCTTGTTTTCGTCAACGCCGCAGGACCGCACAGTTCCGGTGAATATCGCTGTTTCCTTGGGGTTTTTAACCCTTGAGGTGGCGGATAGCGGTATCAGCGCCTACATCCGACCTCGGCAGATGAGCGATCCGTAATTTGACCAACCCCGGGGCGGGTCGCATCCTCTATCAGTCGAGTTCTATCAGAAGGCCAGCAGGGGCGAATTTCGTGGTAGCGACAGACCTCCAGCAGCCGACCCAGGATCTGGATCTGGATCAAGATCCGGATCGGCCAGCGGACCAGCCGGTGACGCGATCCCGCGGACCGGGTGGGCTTGGCCTGTCCGGCAAGCTGTTGCTGCTGACCGTCCCCCTGGTGATGATCGCGGCCGTCCTGCTTTATGTACCTGCGATCGCCAACTTCTGGGTCAACCGGCTCAACGACCGCGTCGCCGCGGCCAACACGGCGGCGCTGGTGCTCGATGCCGCGCCGCTCGGCATGGTGCCGGATTCGCTGTCGCGGGAGATCCTCAAAAGCATCAATGCGCGCGCGGTCGCGATCAAGATGGGCCAGCAGCGCCGCCTGCTCGCCAGCGACAATCTGCCCGCCACGATCGAGCATGACATCGACCTGCGCGACATGACGGTGTGGCAGGCCATCACCGGCTCGTTCCAGATGATGCTGGAGACCGGCAACCAGCCGATCCGCATCGTCGGCCCCGGCGTCGGCAACGCCCAGTTCATCGAAATCGTCACCGACGATCTGCCGCTGCGGCAGTCGATGTACCGCTTCTCCCGCAACGTCGTGGTGGTCGCGCTGATTATCGGCGTTTTGACCGCGGGCCTCGTCTATCTCGCGCTCCATTATCTCTTCGTGCGGCCGATGCGGCGGCTGACCGCGAGCCTGGTCGGCTTCCACGAGAACCCTGAGAGTTCGGCGCGGATCATCGTGCCGAGCCAGCGCAGCGACGAGATCGGCGTCGCCGAGCGCGAATTGTCGGACATGCAGCGCGATCTGATGTCGATGCTGCATCAGAAGAGCCGGCTCGCAGCACTTGGCCTCGCCGTCTCCAAGATCAATCACGATTTGCGCAATCTGCTCGCCTCGGCGCAGCTGCTGTCGGACCAGCTTGCCAGCGTGCCCGATCCGCGGGTGCAGCGTTTTGCGCCAAAGCTGGTGCGCTCGCTCGAGCGCGCCATCGCCTTCTGCCAGTCGACGCTGTCCTACGGCCGTGCCCAGGAGGCCGCGCCCGACCGGCGCATGATGCTGATCGAGCCGGTCGTGCTCGAGGTGCGCGAGACCGCCGGTCTTGCCAATGACGTCTCGATTGTCTGGGTCGCCGCGATCGAGCGCGGGCTCGCGGTCGATGCCGATCCCGACCAGCTGTTCCGCGTGCTGCTCAACCTGGTGCGCAACGCCGCCCAGGCGCTGGAGACCCATGCCTCCGGCGACGGCGGCCCGCAGCAGATCCGGATTACGGGAAAACGCGAAGGCGCGGTCGCCATCCTGGAGGTCTCCGATACCGGCCCCGGCGTGCCCCAGAGGACCCGGGAGCATCTGTTCGAGGCGTTCCAGACCTCCGGCCGCCCCGGCGGCAGCGGGCTGGGCCTCGCCATCGCCGCCGAGCTCGTCCGTGCCCATGGCGGCGACATCCATCTGGTCGAGGGCACCATCGGCGCCACCTTCCGGATCGTCATCCCCGACCGCCCCGTGGAACTCCTTTCCATCCGCAACGAGCGGGCGCGGGCCTAGTCGGCCAGCGGCCGACGCGAAAACCGTCATCTTCCTGCAAAATCTCCTCATCCCGGACCTTGCCAATCAGGACAAGAGCGGTTAGTCAGAGCGCTCTTTCGCACCCCTCCGGCGCTCGCAGGAGGCTGCGTGCGGGCCCCGCCCGCACAGTTGTTTGCGAAACACGCGCCCGTAGCTCAGCTGGATAGAGCATCAGACTACGAATCTGAGGGTCGGACGTTCGAATCGTTCCGGGCGCGCCATTCTGCCATCATTCGGAATAAAACTGCGGACCTGGCCCGCCAGGCTGCGGGATCCGGCCTGCGCAAGGCGAGGCGAAATCGGCGCGATGTCAGGCCGGGCTCATTCGGCGTAGGATTGGGTGGACCAGGCCGCTCTTAGTTTCGGCGAGACATGAGCGCCGAACTGGCCGAACCACTTGTTGAACAGGGCCTCGGCCTCGCCCGACTTGAACATCTTCCCCATGGAGTGGTTGACGATCCAGAGGATCGTCGGGTTGAGCTTGGGCACCATGAAGCCCTGGGGCGCATAGCCATATTCGTCACCAACGATTTCAAGCGCGTCCGGCTTCTTTGACTGCCGTATCAACCCGTAGAAGGCGCCGTTGTCGCTGAAATAGGCGTCGGCGCGCCTGGTCTCTACGGTGATCAGCCCGGCCGCGTGGTCGTCGACGTTAAGGATGCGGATGTTCAGCTTCTTTTCGGCGACGAGGTTTTTGAGGTCGGGCTCGCTACTGCCGCCGGTCGCCACGGCGACGATCTTGCCGTTCAAATCGTCATAGCTCTTGATGCCGCTGCTCTTGAGGACGAGCATCTGGCTTGATGAAACATAAGAGACCGACGAGAAGTCGACCTGCTTGTTGCGGCCGAAGGTGTTGACCGTGCCTTCGCATTCGAGGTCTATCGTGCCATTGGCGACGAGCGCCTGACGGTTCTGGATCGTGACCGGGACGTACTTGATCTTGATCTCCGGCAGCTTCAACTCGCTCTTGATGTCGTCGATGATGCGTGTGCAGAACTCGACCGAATAGCCGGTGGGGTTCTTTTGGTCGTCGAGGTAGCTGTAGGGAAACAAAGCGTCCCGGACGCCCATGGTGATGGTCTGGGTGTCGTGCAACTTCTTGACGATGGAGTCGACCTCCTGCGCCCCGGCAGACGAAGCTGCGAGAGCGATCGCCAGGAACGCGCCTGTGGCGGCAGCAAGATTGAGTGTCATGGGTCTCTCTCGGTTGTCGCGATCGCTCGCATGGTGATCCGCCCCCGGCTGAGGGCAAGTGTCTAGTATCCTTCGCGTGCCCGCGCCTGGAGTTCCTCCCTCGTCATCTGCTCGAAGCCGAGCGCGGGCAAAAGGTCGTTATCTCCTGCGAAGTCGCGGCCGTAGGCCGCCGAAAGCATGGTCATCCCAGCCTCGTGCAATGTCGCCGGCCGCCCGACGAACTGCCCGAGCAGCACCGTCGGCAGCAATCCGAAGGGCACGTCCTCGAGCACATAGCGGCTGTCCAGCGTCGCAGGGCCGAAGCCGCCGCGTCCGCGATTGTGCAATTCAGCATTCATCTCGGCGATGCTGGCGACCGGGAGTTGATAGGAGTAGGCGTAGTGTTCATGGATGGTTCGGACCGAAACGCCGAAGGCTTCGGCGATCGCCAGCCGCTCGGCGTCGAGCGCTTCCATGACACGCCCGACGGCGGGCGTGACGTTCTCTGCCTGCCCCCAGCGCTCGCCTCGCTCCATGCGCGTCAGGTTGAACAGGGCGATGGCGAGGTGGTTCTGCGGGTTGAGGTTGCTGAGCGCGATGGCGAGAAGCCCCTCGCGCTCGACGAAGCGGTCGCCGAACAGCGCGGTGCAGAGCGCGAGACCTTCGGTACTGCCTCCTTGCGGCACCGTCGCGAGATCGATCTTCGAGCGCACCGAGTTGACGGCGACCTCGGTCGGCGAAGTCTTGCGACCGGTCGTCAGCGTCGTGCCCCAATTGATGATCGGTGAACTGACTCCACGCGCCGCCAGCTGCCGCGAGAGATAGAGCGCGCCAAAGGAGGCGTGCGAGCTAATGATGATCGGCTGTCCATCCCGCAGGTGCTGCGCGGCGGCATCGAGGGCCATCTTGTGGGCGTAGCCCGGCATCGCGAGCATCACGACATCTGCGTCGGCGATGGCTTCAGCTGCTCCGCCGGCGATGCGCGGATGGAAACTGGTCTCGATCGCCATCGTCGCCTGCAGCGGCTTTCCTGCCGCGAGGGCTGCCGTGCTCCGGCCGGAAGGCGACCACAGCATCGGGGCATGCCCGGCCGTCGAGAGATAGGCGGCGGCGCCGCAGGCGGCGGAGCCGGCTCCAAGGATACTTACGCGCATCGTGCGAGCGCCTCTTCTGGGTCTGGTTGGGGAAGGGCGATCATCTCAGCGGCTCAATGCGTCAGGACGTTGGTGAGGAACTGCCTGGCCCGCTCCGAAACGGGGGCAGTGAAGAACTGGGCCTTGGGCGTGTCCTCCACGATCTGGCCGCGGTCCATGAACAGCACGCGATCGGCAACGCGCTGGGCGAAACCCATTTCATGGGTCACGACCATCATGGTCATGCCTTCGAGCGCCAGTTCCTGCATGACTTCCAGCACCTCGTTGATCATTTCGGGGTCGAGCGCCGAGGTAGGCTCGTCAAAGAGCATGGCCTGCGGGTCCATGGCCAGCGCGCGGGCGATCGAGACGCGCTGCTGCTGTCCGCCTGAAAGTTGGCTGGGTCGGCTGTCCCGCTTGTCGCCGAGCCCGACCCGCGCCAGAATTTTTTCCGAGCGCGCATCCGCCTCCGCCCGCGAGCGCTTCAGCACATGGATTTGCGCCAGGCTGACGTTCTGCAACGCCGTCATATGCGGATAGAGTTCGAAGCTCTGGAACACCATGCCGATGCGCGAGCGCAGCGCCGGAAGGTCGGTCTTGGGCGAGGAGACGGAGACGCCATCCACGGTGATCGTGCCGCGCTCGAACGGCACGAGCCCGTTGATGCATTTGATAAGCGTGCTCTTGCCGGAGCCGGACGGCCCGCAAACCACCACAACCTCGCCGAGGCTGACCGTAGCGGAGCAGGCGCGCAGGATGTGCTGGTTACCGTAGGATTTGTGCACATCTTCGATGACGATCATGTCGGAAGGCCCTTCCTGTAGAACTCCGCGGCCTTGGTCGTGCCCAGACAAATCGCCAAATAAACCAGCGCGACCAGCGCATACATCTCAGTGGCGCGCCCATCGCGGGACGCGACGACGCTCGCCGCGGTGAGGAAATCATGCAGCGAGACGACATAGACCAGAGACGTGTCCTGGAAGACGATGACGATCTGGTTCAGGATCAGCGGCATCATCGCCCGCAATGCCTGCGGCAGGATGATGAGGCGCAGCACCTGTGCGCGCCGCAGCCCGGTCGCCAACCCCGCATCACTCTGTCCATTGCGAACGTTTGAGATGCCGGCGCGGACAATCTCGCAGTAGAACGCCGCCTCGAACAGCACGAAGGCCAGCAGTGCCGAGGCGAGCGACCCGACCGGCCTGCCGATGACGAGTGGCACCAGGAAGTAGAACCAGAACAGCACGAGCACCAGCGGCAGCGTGCGCATCACGGTGACGTAGGTCGAGGCGGGGACGGAGAGCAGCCAGTGCGAGGACAGCCGCATCAGCGCAAGCCCGAAGCCCAGGATCAGCCCCCCGACGGTCGCGACCAGGACGAGCAGTGCGCTGAGCGCCATGCCTTCCGCCAGAAACGCCGAGGAGCGGGCGATGATGCCCCAGTCGAAATCGCTCATGCCGGCGTCTTTCGCAGGGCTGCGCCGCCGATCCTGATATCGATGAAGCGCATCAGTCCCGTCACGCACAGGCCGATGACGAGGTAGCCGATCGTCGCGAAGGTGAAGGCCTCGAAACCTTGGAAGGTGTAGTTCTCGACATGGCGGCTCTGTGCGGTGAGTTCGAGTACGCCAATCGTGAGGCTGAGAGAGGAGAGCTTGACGGTGATCAGGAATTCCGAGGTCAGCGGCCCGACGATGGCGCGCAGGCCCAGCGGCAGCACGATCAGGCGGAAGGCCTGCGCCGGGCGCAGCCCCGTCGCCAGCGCTGCCGGCATCAGCGGGGCGCCCACCGCCTCGATTCCGGCGCGGACCTGCTCGGCGACGCGCGAGCCGGCGAAGAGGCCGATGGCCACGACAGCGGTGACGATCTCCGGATAGGGCAGGTCCCGCTTGAGCCAGAGCCCGAAGGAATCGGGGACCACCTCGGGCAGAACGAAATACCAGAGAAAGAGCTGCACCAGTGGCGGAACGTTGCGGAAGACGTCGATATAGATTCCGGCCAGCAGCCGGGCACTGCGCGAAGGGGCGCTCCGGGCGGTTCCTGCCAGGAGGCCGACCGTGAGCGCAACGGCCCAGCTGGCAAGGCTGATAATCACGGTCCACAGCAGGCCGCTCCACAGCCAACCCATATAGGTATCTTTGAAGAGGATCGACCAGTCCCAACGGTAATTCATCTCGCGGGAGCCCTGCCGCGCAATAACTCCACGATGCAGCGCGGGTCTCGGTCGTCCATTGGCGCCTCTTGAATTACACTCCCGGAATGATTCCGCCATCGATTGAATAATGTCAAACGTGCCGGTTACAGGCGGCGGGCCAATTGGCACCATTCTGAAAGAGGCGCCTCCGGGCGCGCCATTCTGTTCCCCGTGCAGAAATGAAACTGCGATGCTCCTCCAGCGGCAATCTGCTCTAAGCCGCGATGGTTTGCTTTTCGTCGCCGATCAGACGGACCCGGTTGCGGCCGGCGGCCTTCGCGTCATAGAGCGCGATGTCGGCTTCCGCGAACAATTCGACGATCCGCCGGTGGTGCGGGCGGCCAACCAGGGCAGCTCCGATCGAGGCGCCGACCTGGAGGCGAAGACCGTTCCAGAACAGCGGACGGCTCAACATCATGACGGTCTGTTGCAGCACGCGGGCGATCCGCGCAGGATTTTTCGGCGCGCGCAGGATGATCGCGAATTCGTCGCCACCGAGCCGGCCGACCAGGCCGGCATTGTGGAAGGCCCGCCGCAGACGCTGCGCGACCTCGCACAGGCATGCGTCTCCGGCCAGATGGCCGAATGTATCGTTGAGCTTCTTGAAGCCGTCGAGGTCGAGCAGAACGAGCGCCGACGCAAAACCGTGATTCAGGGTGTCGTTGACGACCTCGCGATAATGGGCCTGAAATACCGCACGATTGGCGAGCCCGGTGAGCGGATCGGTTTCGGCCTGCTGCCGCAGGCTCTCCAGAGCCTGCCGGTCGGAGGTCACGTCCTGCTTGGAGCCGAAGATCCGCATCGGCCTTCCGCCCTCTCGCACCGCGTTGATCGAGAGGCGCATCCAGCGTGTTTCACCGCGCCAGGTTCTGATCTCGGTGTCGAGTGTGACCGGGCAACCGCTTCGGATCACCTCGGCACGCGCGAGCTCCATGTGGCGCCTGGATTCGTCGATGTAGAGATCGACGATGCTCGCGCGCCGCAGCGGGTTGTTCACGGGATAGCCGAAGATGTCGTAGACGCCCTGGGTCCAGCTCAGGCGCTCCGTCACGAGGTCGCATTCCCAGGCGCCGATGCGAGCGGCATTCAGGGCCTGATCATAAAGTCGTACGCGAACCTCGTCCGGCAAAGTCGAGGCAGCTTGGTCTTCTCTCATCGACGATCCGGCAGCATGTCGCGATTTTGCCCAAGTCCTTAAAGGCTAGGGCTGCTGCGTTAACGAATCCTATATGCCCGGCTCGAGGATCTCGGCCTCAATGACCGAACGCGGCGGCCAGCACCCGCAATTCGTCCCACACGCGATCAAGCACGCTGCCAAATTCACGCGTTTCGGTCTGCCGGAACAGCCGCACGCTCGGATACCAGGGGCTGTCCGCGCGATCGAGCAGCCAGCGGTAATCGGGCGTCCATGGCAGCAGGATCCAGGTCGGACGGCCAAGGGCGCCGGCGAGATGGGCGACGCTGGTGTCGACGGTGATCACGAGATCAAGACAAGCGATCAACGCGGCGGTATCAGTGAAGTCGGTGAGATCGGCGGTCAGGTCGATAACGTCGCTTCTCTCCCGCAGGACCGCCGCATCATGCGGGCGCGGGGCCTTCTGCAGGCTGACGAAGCTGGCATCGACGTCGAGGATACCGGACAGCGCTCGCAGCGGAATCGAGCGCGTCTCATCGTTCACGTGGTAGGGATCGCCGGACCAGACCAGGCCGACCCGGAGCCTGGTGCGAGGACCAAGACGATCCTCCCAGGCCTGAACAAGGCTGTCCGGAGGGGCGGGCAGATACGGTCCCGAGGGGATCGTATCGAGACGGGTCTTGAAGGCGAGCGGCAGGCTGGATATCGGGCAGTGCAAATCGAAAGCCGGCAGCGTGTCCATGGCCGACCTCGGAACACAAAGGGATGCACCGCTCAGCGTTGACATCAGCCGATGCAGCGGGTCCTGAACGACGAGAATAACGCGTGCGCCGCGCTCCGCCAGCATGGGGACGTAGCGGACGAAGTGAATGGTGTCGCCCAATCCCTCGTCGGCCGCGACAAGGATCGTCTTTCCCGCGATGCCTTCATCCCCGAGCCAGATCGGTCGCTGAAACTGGGGGTGTCTTGCCGAAGGCAATTTCAATCGGGTCTGGTGTCCGCGCCAGCCGGCTTCGAGATTGCCTGTCAGCAGATGCACCAGAGACACATTCCACTCTGTCACCGTGCTGCTCAGCCCGAGCGATGTCATGCGATCGGACAGCGCGAAGACCTCGTCGAAGCGATGAAGGTGGAAAAGCGCGACCAGCTTGTTGTCGAAGGCATCCGTGAAGCGGGGTTGGAGCTCGATGGCCTTGTCGAACCATGCCAGCGCCTCATCATTCCTGCCGAGCCGCCGCAATGAAAGACCGAGATTGTTGCAGATCTCGGCATTTTGGGGATCGAGCTGGTGCGCCCGCTGGCCGTCGGTCGCGGAGTCCTCAAACCGCTTCAAGCAATAGAGAACCCATGCGCGGGTTCGCAGCGTCGGGGCGTGGTTCGGGAGCAGGCTGTCGCTGAGATCGAGACACGCAATCGCCTCCTCGTTCCGCCCGAGCTTGTGAAGCACAATCCCGCTCTTATACAGGGCGTCGTGATGATGTGGATTGAGCTTGAGCGCCTGTTGAAAGCTCGGCAGGGCTTGATCGAGCCGCGCAAGCTGAATGAAGATGTCGCCACGCTGTCGCCACAGCTCGGCGTCGTCAGGCCGAAGCTGTATCGCCTGGTCGAGGACGTTGAGGGCTTCGTCGCAGCGCCCATATTGCTGCAGGACGGTTGCGAAGCTCGCCAGATATTCGGGCTTCGGTGCGCGCTGGATCGCGCGGACGATCCACTGCAGCGCATCGTTGTATTGCCTGTCCCGGAAAAACAGCAGCCCCATGAGATGCTGGGCGTCGCTGTGCTCCGCATCGATTCCGAGCGCCTGCTGGTAGCAGGCGCGCGCGTCGAGATGCCGTCCGTCCCTGAAATGCGCAAGGCCCGCTTCACAGAAGGCGGCTGCTGTGCTCATCGCTGCTCGAGTCCCGTTCATGGCGAACGTCCACCTCGGTGGCGGCAGCGGCTTCTGACGGGCGCAACCCCGCCTCTCTGGCGTCGCGGTTGATTCGACTTCAGCAGGGGGAGCTTGCGCGAAGGTTGCGGCGAGGTTCGGAGTCCCGGCTGTCCTAGCCGCTGAGATCGGGCAGAGCCGGCGCACCGCCAGCCGCAGGTACCTGATGCGCGTGCCCGCTGGCCACCTTCTTCCGCCGCCGCAGCCTGTCCAGGATCAGGTACATCGCCGGCGTCGAGTAGAGCGTGAACAGCTGGGCGACGACCAGGCCGCCCATGATGGTGATGCCGAGCGGCTGGCGGATCTCGAAGCCCGGGCCGGTGCCGAAGGCGATCGGGACGGCGCTGAGGAATGCGGCGAGCATCGTCATCGTGATCGGCCGCACTCGCAGCCGTGCCGCGAGCAGGATGGCGTCGTGGGCGCTGAGGCCGCGATACCGCTCCGCATCGAGGGCATAGTCGACCATCATGATGGCGTTCTTCATCACCATGCCGACCAGCAGGATGCAGGCGATGGTGGTCACCAGCGTGAACTGCGTTCCCGTCGCCCAGAGTGCGACCAGCGCGCCGAAGGCGGTCGGCGGCAGGGTCGAGAGAATGGTCAGCGGATGGACGTAGCTTTCGTAGAGCATGCCGAGCGCGATGTAGATCGCGATCAGGGCGGCCGCGAACAGCGCCGCCTGCTTGACGATCGACTTGTCCGCCTCCTTGGCCTCGCCGCGGAATTCCGCCTTGATGTCATCGGGCAGCTTGGCCTCGGCCTCTTCCTTGCGGATCGAAGCGATGGCGTCGCCGATCGACGTGTTGGGCTTGATGTCGAACGAGATCGTCGCGGCCGGAAACTGGGCGCTGTGGCGGACCCACATCGCCGCGTGCGCGCGCTGCGGCCGGGTCAGGGCCGTTAATGGTACCGCTTTGCCGTTGGCGCTCGGTACGTAGATCTGGTTCATGGAGTCGGGGCCGCTCGCGGCCTGCGGCTCGACCTCGAAGATCACGCGCGCATAATTGGTCGGAAGGAACAGCAGATTGACCTGGCGTTGGCCGAAGGCATCGTTGAGCGTGTTGTCGACCGCGACCGGCGTGACGCCGAGCATCGCGGCGCGCAGGCGGTCGATGGTCAGGCCGGCTTGCAGGCCGCCGGTTTCCCAGCTCGCGATGACGTCGATGATCTGCGGAATGCCGCGCACGCGCCGGATCATGTTTTCCGCGGCGCGCAGCACCTGCTCCTCGTCGATGCCCCACATCGTATATTGATAGCGCGAGCCGCCGGACTGGACGCCGAGATTGAGATCCTGCAGCGGCACGAAGAACACCCGGACGCCGTCGATTCGGTTCATGCGCTCGCGCAGCCGCGCGATCACCTGCTGGATCGACAGCTTGCGGACGTCAGGCGGCTTGAGTGCGACCAGCATCTGCCCGACGCTGAGCGCGTTGCCATTGCCCTCGCCGATGTAGGACGTCAGACCGGAGATGGCAGGATCTTCCAGGATCGCCGCGCCGACGGCGCGCTGCCGGTCCTCCATGGACAGGAACGAGATATTCGACGGAGCCACGGTCCGCACGAACATCACGCCGGTGTCCTGGGTCGGCATGAAGCCTTTCGGCAGTTGCAGATAGACCCAGACGCTGGCCCCCGTCAGGGCGGTGATCATCAGGACGGTGAGAAAACGGTGGCGCAGCGTCCAGTCGAGGCTGCGGGCATAGAAGGTGCGGCGCTCGGGGGCCGCGTCGGGATTATGCAGCTTCTGCCGGCCGCGATCCAGGAGATGTCCGCACATCATCGGCGTCAGCGTCAGCGAGATCGCTGCCGAGGACACGATGGCAACCACCAGCGTCACGCCGAACTCGCGGAAATAACGCCCGACGACGTCGGGCATGAACAGGATCGGGATCAGCGCCGCGATCAGGGCGACGGTGATGGCGATGACCGTGAATGCCATCTGGCGGGCGCCATTGATGGCGGCCTGCAGCGCCGGCTCGCCCTCCGACATGCGCCGGATGATGTTCTCGATCATGACGATGGCATCATCCACGACGAAGCCGGCGGCGATGGTCAGCGCCATCAGCGACAGATTGTCCAGGCTGAACCCGCACAGGCTCATCACGAACAGCGTCGCGGCCAGCGAGACCGGAATGGTGATGCTCGGGATCACGGTCGCCCAGAACCGCCGGAGGAACAGCGCGATGACCAGCACGACGAGAGCCGAGGCGATCACCAGCGTGAGCTTGACGTCGTTCACAGCGGCCCGGATCAGCGTGGTGCGGTCATAGACCGTATGCAGCTTGATGCCGGGCGGCAGCCAGAGCTGGATTTCCGGCAGCTCGGCCTTGATGGCATCGACGGTCTCGACGATGTTGGCGTCGGACTGCTTGTAGACAAAGAGAACGATGCCGCGCTCGGTGCCATACCAGCCGGCGAGACGGTTGTTGATGACGCTGTCGGTGACCGACGCGACATCGCCGAGGCGGACCGGGGCGCCATTGCGCCAGGCCAGCACGATGTCGCGATATTCGGAGGCCTGGAGCAGCTGGTCGTTGGCTTCGATGGTGAGGCGCTGGCCGTCCACCGAGACCGCACCCTTCGGCAGGTTCTGCGATGCGTTGACGACGGCGACGCGCGCCGCTTCCAGCGCCAGGTTCATGGCGGCGAGCCGCGTCGGAGATACCTGGATGCGCACCGCGCTTCGCTCGGCGCCGCTGACGATGATCCGCGCGACGCCCGGCAGCTGCGACAGTTTCGGCGAGATTACGCCGTCGGCGAGGCTGTAGACCTCGCCGGGCGTGAACACATCGCTGGTCAGCGCGAGCGCCACCACCGCGGGGCCCGCCGGGTTCGCCTTCCAATAGGTTGGCGGCCACGGTCCCTTCGGCAGATTGGGCCCCGCCGAGTTGATGGCGGCCTGGACCGCGCCGGCGGCGGCGTCGAGATCGACGGAGAGCTCGAACTGCACCGTGATGCTGGTGCCGCCCATGGCGCTGAACGAGGTGATTTCCGTCACCCCCGGGATCAGCGCCAGCGTGGTTTCGAGCGGCTGCGCCAGCGCGTTCGCGACCGTCGTCGGGCTCGCGCCGGGGAATGGCGCGTAGATCCCGATGGTGGGCCGCTCCACCGCCGGAAGCGAGGCAATCGGCAGACGGAAATAGGCGACGCAACCGAGCAGGAACACGCCGATCATCAGCAGCGTCGTCGCCACCGGCCGCAGCACGAATTGCGCGGTGATGCTCACGGCGCGGGCCGCTCGGCCTGGGGAAGCGCCGCCGGATCATCGGCGGATGCGGATTGCCATCCGAACCGGGTGCGCAGCGAGGCGAATGCCAGATAGACCACCGGGGTCGTGTAGAGCGTGAGGACCTGCGAGACGATCAGTCCGCCGACGATGGCGATGCCGAGCGGCTGGCGCAGCTCGGAGCCGGTGCCCGAGCCGATCGCCAGCGGCAGCGCGCCGAACAGCGCCGCCATCGTCGTCATCATGATCGGGCGGAAGCGGAGGATGCAGGCCTGCCGGATGGCGTCGAACGACGACGCGCCGTCCTCGCGTTCGGCGGCGAGCGCGAAGTCCACCATCATGATGGCGTTCTTCTTGACGATGCCGATCAGCAGGATGATGCCGATCAGCGAGATCAGATTGAGATCCTGCCGGTACAGCATCAGCGCCAGCAGCGCGCCGATGCCCGCAGACGGCAAGGTCGACAGGATCGTGATCGGATGGATGTAGCTCTCATAGAGCATGCCGAGAATGAGATAGACCGTCACGATCGCGGCCAGCAGCAGCCACTTCTCGTCCGAGAGCGAATTGGCGAACTCGGCGGCGGTGCCGATCAGCTTGGTCGTGACCGCATCCGGCAGTCCGATCTCGCGCTCGGTCTGGCGCAGCGCCTCCGTCGCATGGCTCAGCGAAACACCGTCGGCCAGGTTGAATGAGATCGTGGTGGCGGGAAACAGGCCCTGGTGCGAGATCAGCAGTGGCGCGTGCTGCCGCTCGATCCGCGCGAAGGCCGATAGCGGCACCGGCGCGGAGGCCTTGCTGAAGGCACCGCTGAAGCCGCTGGTCTGCTGATCGATCGTGCTGGCCGCGGCGGCAGCCGCGGTCAGGTAGATCTTGCCCAGGATGTCCGGATCGTTGCGAAGCGCTGGATCAACCTCGAGGATCACGTGATACTGGGTCAGGGGGCCGAACACGGTTGCGATCTGGCGCTGCCCGAACGCGTCGTACAGCGTCTGGTCGATCGTGTTCAGGCTGACGCCGTAGCTCGCCGCGAGCTGGCGGTCGATGGTGACGGACATCTGCAGGCCTTCGTCCTGGCGGTCGTCGGCGACGTCGGCGAGCTCCGGGCGCTTGCGCAGCGCCTCGACGAAATGCCGGCTCCAGAGCCGAAGCTCGTCCTCGTCGAGATCCTGCAGTGCATATTGGTATTGCGTGCGTGCGACCCGCGATTCGATTTGCAGGTCCTGCGCCGGCTGCAGATGCAGCGTGATGCCGTGAACGCCCTCGACCGCATGCTGCAGTCGGGCCATGACGGCCGCCGCGGACGATTTCCGCGCGTCGGGGCTGCCGATATCGATATAGAGCCGGCCGCTGTTCAGCGTCGTGTTGACAGATCCGATGCCGACGAAGCTGCCGACGGTGACGACATCAGGGTCGCGCCCGATCACGGCCGCGAGTTGCTGCTGCCGCTCGGCCATCGCCGCAAAGGAGATGTCCTGGGCAGCATCAGTGGTGCCGATCAGGAGACCCGTGTCCTGCAAGGGCAGAAATCCCTTGGGGATGGCGACGTACAGCATCCCGGTCGCGACCAGGGTGAGCACGGTGAAGACCAGCGTGAGGTTGCGGTGCTTCAGCACCCAGTCGAGCCCCCGCAGGTAGAAGCTGGCGGAGGCGTCGAAGCCGCGCTCGCTGATGCGGTACAGCCAACCGTGCTGCGCGTTGGGGTCCTCGTGCCGCAGCAGCTGCGCGCACATCATCGGGGTCAGCGTCAGCGAGACGAGACCGGAGATGACAACGGCAAAGGACAGCGTGATCGCGAATTCCCGGAACAGCCGGCCGACCACGCCGCCCATTAACAGCAGCGGGATGAACACGGCGATCAGCGAGATCGTCAGCGAGACGATGGTGAAGCCGATTTGTCGGGCGCCCTTCAGGGCCGCCTCAAGCGGGTCCTCGCCCTCCTCGACATAGCGCGCGATGTTCTCGATCATCACGATGGCGTCGTCGACGACGAAACCTGAAGCAATCGTCAGCGCCATCAGCGAGAGATTGTCGAGGCTGAAGCCGCACAGCGCCATGGCGCCGAAGGTTGCGATCAGCGACACCGGCAGCGTAACGCTCGGGATCACGGTGGCCCACAGCTTGCGCAGGAAGATGAAGATCACGAGCACGACCAGCGCCACCGTCAGCACCAGTGTGAACTGCACGTCGTGGATCGCGGCCCGGATCGTCGTGGTGCGGTCGCTGACGACCGAGATCTTCAGCGCAGCCGGGAGCGAGTCCTGGAGTTTCGGCAAAATGCTCTTGATGGCATCCACCACCTCGATGGTGTTGGCGCCGGGCTGGCGCTGAATGTCGAGCAGCACGGCGCGCTCGCCCTGGAACCAGGCCGCCTGCTCGGAATCCTCGACGCCGTCGATGGCGGTGCCGACATCGCGCAGCAGCACCGGCGCGCCGTTGCGATAGGCAATCACCGCATCCTGGTAGGCATCCGCGGTGAACAGCTGGTCGTTGGTGTCGACGTGAAACGCCTGCCGCGGCCCGTCGAGCGACCCCTTCGGATTGTCTGCGGTGGTGGCAGCGATGCCGCGCCGGACGTCGTCGAGCGACATGCCGAGCCCGGCAAGCCTTGTCGGGTTCATCTGCAGGCGTACGGCTCGCGTTTGTCCGCCTTCGATGCTGACGGCGCCGACGCCCGGGATCTGCGACAGTTTTGGCACCAGAATGGTCGCGGCGTGATCATTGGCCTCGTGCAGCGCCATCGTTTTCGAGGTCAGCGCCAGGATCAGCACCGGCGTATCGGCCGGATTGACCATGCGATAGGTCGGCGGGCTCGGCAGCTGCTCGACCGGAATCCAGCCCGCGGCCGCATTGATCCGCGCCTGCACGTCCTGCGCGGCTGCGTCGATCTTGCGCGACAGGTCGAATTGCAGCGTGATCTGGCTGTAGCCGTATGAGCTGGTCGAGCTCATGTCGGTCAGCCCCGAGATCGTGCCGAAATAATGCTCCAGCGGCGCGGTGATCGAGGTTGCGACGACGGTGGCCGAGGCGCCGGGATAGCGCGTCACCACCTGGATGGTGGGGAAGTCGACATTGGGCAGCGGCGCAATCGGCAGCTCACGGTAGCCGAGCATGCCCAGCAGCACGACCGCGACGATCATCAGTGTCGTTGCGATCGGCCGGAGGATGAAGGGCGCGGACATGGCGGACCTCAGTCAACGCGCGGCTCGGAGCGCGGCTGGGTGGTCGGCTGCGCCTTGGCGGTCGGCGTCTGGCCCTCGATCGTGATGCGGGAGCCGTTCTCGAGTCGGTAGTAGCCGTCGGTGACGACGCGCTCGCCCCTGGCGAGGCCTTTGTCGATCAGCGCGCGTCCGTCAAAAATCTGCCCGACCGTGACAGGGCGGAACGCCGCCGTATCGTCCGCCTTTGCGACCCAGACGAAATCGCCGCGCGGGCCGTGCCGCACGGCGATCGCGGGCGCGGTGATCGCGTTCTTGCGCGTATCCACCGTGATCCGCCCGTTGGCAAAATTGCCCGGCCAGAGTTTGAGCGCCTTGTTGGGAAAGGTCGCCTTCAGCTTGATCGTGCCGCTGGCCTGATCGACCTGGTTGTCGACCAGCGTGATCGTGCCCTTGTCCAGCTCGGTGGTGCTGTCGGCCGTGAGCGCGACCACCGGCGCGTCGGTCTGGCCGAGACTGAGCCGGGTCTGGCCGACCGCGACCGCGGCAAGGGTGAAGATCACCGAGATCGGCTGCAACTGCGTGACGGTGACGATGGTCGTCGGCGACACCGCGCGCACGTAATTGCCCTGGTCGACCTGGCGGATGCCGAGCCGTCCGCTGAGCGGCGCGCGGATGCTGGTGAAGCCGAGCTGCGTGCGCGCATATTCGATCTGGGCGTCGTCATTCCTGACCTGCGCCTTGTACTGCTCGACCAGCGCATGCTGCTGGTCCACGACCTGCCGCGAGATCGCGGCGGCCTTCTGGATCAGCGCGTCGTAACGCTCCATGTCGATCTGGGCGCCGTCCAGCAGCGCCTGATCCTTCTGTCTCACCGCGACCTGCTGATCGAGCTGGGCCTGGAACGGGCGTGGATCGATCACCGCGAGGATGTCGCCTTGTTTGACGTCCTGCCCTTCCTGGAAAAGGATCTGGACGATCTCGCCGTCGACCCGGCTCTGCACGTTGACGGTGTTGTAGGCCTGGATCGTGCCGATGCCGGTCAGATAGATCGGGACGTCCTCCGCCTTCGCGGCGGCGACTTTGACGGCAACCGGCGGCCGTGCTGCCGGCGTGGCGGCTTGCTCAGCTTCCACCGGCTGCATGAAGGGCAGCGCGAACGGAAGCTTGATGTCCTTGATGTCATTCCTGAAATAATAGGCCGCATAGCCCGCGGGCAACACCACCAGCGCGCCGATGAAGAGTTTTACCGAGCGTCTCACGTTCAAACCCATCACCTCAGCCGGCCGCCGATGCCGGGTTGATCGCCTCAGGGGGCGGAACCTCTTAGCACGAGGCAACCTGACGTTGATATCGGCAGGAGGCGATGTGCTACCATCCGTAACATTAGCATGCGTAGCACATCGAGATCAACGGCGCTTGCGCCGATGAACGACTGGTTTGCCGATGGATTTTGCCGGGGCCGGACCCCGGGGCGGCCCTAAACGACTTCGACGGTCGCCGCGTCGAACTGGGTGCCGGCGGCGCGGTGGCGAGCGAGCACCTCGCCGGATAGCTCCGACACCGCGTTCTGCGCGGTGCTATCCAGCATCGCGCGGACGCGCTGGCTTGATGCCTTCAGCACCGCCGGATCGAGCTTGCCCTGGTCGACGCCGTTGATGATCGACTGGGCCAGCCCGCGGGCGCGTTCGGTGTCGGTCAGATGCGAGCAGATCATCAGCATGTCGTTGCCGGCGGCCATGAAGCGCGCGCCGGAATCCGGCGCGTCCAGCCTACCCGCCATTGCGCGCATGCCGACGTCGTCGGACACGATCACGCCGTCGAACTTCATGCTCTCACGCAACAGCCCGTGGGTGATCGCACGCGACAGCGTCACGGGATCGTTCGCGTCGAGCTTCCGGTACAGGATGTGCGACGTCATCATCATCCCGATGCCGCCAGCGATCGCGGCGGCAAACGGCAGCAGCTCTCGCGCCTTGATCTGGTCGAGGTCGAGATCCAGCACCGGCAATTCGTGATGCGAATCGACCTGCGTGTCGCCATGCCCCGGAAAATGCTTGCCGCAGGCGCGGACGCCGCGGCGTTCCATCGCCTTGGCGAACGGAAGCATCGACTTGATCACGTCGTCGGCCGAGCGGCCGAAGGCGCGCTCCCCGATCACGGGGTTGGCGGGGTTGCTGTGAATGTCGAGCACCGGCGCAAAATTCAGATTGCAGCCGAGGGATGCGAGCTCGACGCCCATGGCGTCGCCGACCTGCTCCGCGGTGCCGGCCCATCGCGCCGCATAGGAAAAGCGCGTGATCGGCGGCGGCGTGCGGCAGACGCGTCCGCCTTCGTGATCGATGGCGATGAACTGCTTGTCGCGCTGCGAGGCGTCGCGGATCGCGGCGATCAGATCCCGGTGGATCGACAGCCAGTCGCGATAAGGCAGATCGTGGCGGAAATTGCTCTTGTAGAGGATGATTCCGGCGGGCCGGAGATCCCGCAATAGCGCGCGGTCGCGGTCATCGAGGACGCTGGTCGGCCGCAGGCCAATGAAGAAATGGTCGCCGACCGTTGCAAGGAGGGAATCGTTCATCCGCCGGGACCGCCACAGATCGTTTGGTTGATTGAGATGGAGCTGGACGCCACGCGAACTCTCAGCCCCTGCGCGAGCTTTCGAACCGCCCGCTTCGTCATCTCAATATTTCAAATTTCCTCAACGGAATCAATCTTCAAATCGGGGATGGTGCAGGTCACACAACTTGACGGGCGCCGGTCCCAAACTTGGACCGGCGCGTCTTGGGCAGTCCGTGCGCTCACGCCGCAGCCAGCACCGGCTGCTTCGGCTGCCGGCCGATCATCAGCGACAGTACGGCCGCGACGAGGCCGGTCGCGCCTGCGATCATGAAGGCTTGCAGATAATCGCCCTGCGACGAGCGCATGAAGCCGGCGAAGAAGGCGGCGCAGGCCGCCCCTAACTGATGGCCGGCGACGACCCAGCCGAAGATCAGCGGCGCGTTCTTGTCGCCGAAGGCCTCGTTGGCGATGCGCACGGTCGGCGGCACGGTCGCGATCCAGTCCAGCCCATAGAACACCGCGAACACCGACAGGCTGACGAACGAGAAATCCGAGTAGGGCAGGTGGATCAGCGACAGCCCGCGCAGGCCGTAATAGAAGAACAGCAGCTTGCGCGGATCGAAGCGGTCGGTGAGCCAGCCCGACAGCGTGGTGCCGAACAGGTCGAAGAAGCCCATCAGCGCCAGCAGGCTCGCGGCCTGCACCTCGAAGATGCCGTGGTCGCCGCAGAACGCGATCAGATGGGTGCCGACGAGGCCGTTGGTGGTGAAGCCGCAGATGAAGAAGGTCGCGAACAGGAACCAGAAGGTCGGCACCTTGGCCGCGCGCACGAGGTTGCTGATCGCAGCTACGAACGGGTTGCCCTGCGCCGGTGCTGCGGGCTGGTCATCATGCGTGCCGCCATAGGAGCGCAGGCCGATCGCGGCGGGCCGCTCCGGCACCAGAAAATACACCAGCGGGATCAGCGCCGCGCAGCATGCGGCCACCGTCAGCACCACCGGCTTCCAGCCGCCCCATTCGACCAGGCTCGCGAGGCCCGGCATGAAAATGAGCGTGCCGGTGGCGGTGCTCGCCGTCAAAAGTCCCATGACCAGGCCGCGATTGGTGGTGAACCAGCGGTTGACGATGGTGGCGCCGAGCACGTTGGCGACCGCGCCCGAGCCGATGCCGGACAGCAGCCCCCAGCTCATGAACAATTGCCATGGCGCGGTCATGAAATAGCTCAGAGCCGTCGAGACCGACATCAGCGCCAGCGCGCCGAGCACCGTGCGGCGGATGCCGAAGCGCTGCATCACGGCGGCGGCGAAGGGGCCGGCGAGGCCGTAGAGGAAGATGCCGACGGCCGCCGACGACGAGATCACGCTGACGTCCCAGCCAAAGGCCTTCTGCAGCGGCAGCATCAGCACGCCCGGCGTCGCGCGCAGGCCGGCCGAGGCCAGCAGCGCCAGGAAGATCACGGCAACGACCACGAAGGCGTAGTTTGGGCCGAACGGCCTCTTGGAGACGGAGGTGGATTGAACCGAAGCTGGGGGCATGTTACTTACCGGTACGTATTGCGATGCGGTACTAATACGTACCGGTCAGTAACATTGTCAAGTCCCGTGACTGAGATCGGACGAAGCCAGATGCCGAAAAAAGCCGAAAAACCCGCAGGCGCGCCGCTCCGGGCCGCCGACCGGATTCGCGCCTCCGCCAGCGAGCTGTTTTATCGCGAGGGCATCCGCGCTGTCGGCGTCGACGAGGTGGTGGACCGGGCCGGCGTCACCAAGCCGAGCCTCTATCGCAGCTTTGCCTCCAAGGACGATCTCGCCGCAGCGTACTTGCGCGACTACGATCTGAGCTTCTGGGAAAATTTCGAACGCCCCGGCGGCAAGACCTACAGCAACGCGCGCGATCATGTCCTCGCCTATATCAGCCAGTTGTCCGCGCGCGCCGTGGCCAAGGGTTATCGCGGCTGCGGGCTGAGCAACGCCGCGGTGGAATATCCCTCGCGGGATAATCCCGCCCGGCAAGTCGCCGAAGCGCACAAGAAAGTCTTTCGCAAGCGCCTGCGCGAGCTCGCAGCCGCCATGGGCGCGCGCCAGCCGAGCGTGCTCGGCGATGCGCTATTGCTCCTGATCGAAGGCATCTACGTCACCGGCCAGCAATCGGAAGACGGCCCGGCGCAGTCGGCGCTCGCGGCCGCGAAGCTGCTGATCGACGCGAGCGTGAAGGCGGGGTGAGGGCGCGGCCGGGCATCATCGAACTGTCACCGGCTTGTCATTCGCGCTCTATTGATTGCGGCTCCTTTCGCCGCGCATCGAAGAGGCTGATATGCATCCGACTGAGACCATTTCGTCCGACCGCCGGTCGATCCTGAGGGGCCTCGCGGCCGCGGCGGTTACGTCGCTGGCGGCACCGGCATTTGCCGCCGAAAGCCTTCCCGCGGCGCCGACCGGAACGGCGGCCGCCATCGCCACCGACAAGGCCTATTGGGCGGCGGTGAAGGGGCTCTATGCCGTGACGCCCGATGTCGTCAATTTCGAGAACGGCTATTGGGGCATCATGCCCGAGCCCGTGCGGCGCGAGTTCATCCGCCAGTCCGACATGATCAACTATCAGAACACGTTTTACGCGCGGCAGCGAGCCGGCGCCGACTTCGAGGCCGTGCGCGCTAAAGTGGCGGAGGCGGTTGGTGCTGCGCCCGACGAGATCGCGCTCACCCGCGGCGCGACCGAAGCGCTGCAGCTCCTGATCGGCGGCTACAACAGGCTGAAGCCCGGCGATAGCGTGCTCTATGCCGACCTCGATTATGATTCGATGCAGTATGCGATGAACGCGTTGAAGGCCCGCCGCGGCGTCGACGTCGTCAAGTTCGACGTGCCGGAGCCCGCCACCCGCCAGGCGGTGCTGGATGCCTATGCCCGCGCCATCGAGGCGAACCCGAAGACAAAACTTCTCCTGCTGACCCATGTCAGCCATCGCACCGGCTTCGTCATGCCGATCGCCGAGATCGCGCGCATGGCGAAGGCCAGGGGCATCGACACCATCGTCGATGCCGCGCATTCCTGGGGACAAATCGACTTCCGTGTGGGCGAGCTCGAATCCGATTTCGTCGGTTTCAACCTGCACAAATGGATCGGCGCGCCGCTCGGGGTCGGCTTCCTCTACATCAGGAAGGATCGCCTCGCCGACATCGACCGCGATCTCGGCGACGAGGATTTTGCGGAAACCGACATCCGCTCGCGGGTGCACACCGGCACGGTCAATTTCGCCACGGTGCTGACGGTGCCCACCGCCGTCGCGCTGCATCAGCAGATCGGCGCCCCGGCGAAGCAGGCGCGCCTGCGCTATTTGCGCGACTATTGGGTGAGCCGCGCCCGCGGCTTCAAGGACATCGAGATCCTGACGCCGGATGAGGCCGGCTCCTATGGCGCGATCACGTCCTTCCGTCTCGCCGGCAAGACCAGCAAGGCCGACAACGAGGCGATCGTGGCGAAGCTCCGGGACAGCCACAAGGTCATGACGGTACGCCGCGCCGGCGTCGCCAGGGGCCAATGCATCCGTGTGACGCCAGCCCTCTTTACCGACGAGGCCGATCTCGACCGCCTCGTCGAGGCGCTGGCGGTGGTCACGGGGACGAAGACGGGGTGAGCCCGGGCGTCAACCGCGCTTGACTGATTGGATCAGGTCCCAGCGGTTGCCGCAGATGTCCTCGAAAACCGCCACGACGCCATAGACCTCACGCCGTGGCGCCTCGAGGAAACGCACGCCGGCGGCGATCATGCGCGTATGATCGCGCTCGAAGTCATCCGTTTCCAGGAACAAGAAGACGCGCCCCCCGGTCTGGTCGCCGACGCGCGCCGTCTGCGCCGGACCGCCGGCTCGCGCCAGCAGCAGACCAGAGCCCATATGGCCCCGCGGCCGCACGACCACCCAGCGCTTGCCGCCACCGAGCGGTGTGTCCTCGCAAAGCTCGAAATCCAGAGGTGCGTGAAGAAGGCGATCGCTTCATCTAGTCCGCGACCACGAGACCGACGAGGGACAGATGCTGATTCATCGCGCAATCCAGCGAATGACGGCAAGTTCGCCGTCAGTGCAACGAGGATAGCACGACATCGACCCACGGTCGCGGGACTGACGTTGCTGCAAATTCATTGGCGTCAATCGCCGCCAATCGCGAACTGGCTTGTTTCCGCAGGAGCCGCCTCACAGGGGCGCGCGCCGATCGGTGGCGACCAATCGTCGACCTTCCGGTCGCCGGAGAGGCGAAGGCTCCAGCACAGATTGTTATCCGAACGGATCAAGTTCGTGGCCGCGTCATAAGTCCAACGGATTCCAACGTGCGCACAATCAGTGAGGACAAGTGCCGCATCCTCTGTCGCGGTCGCCCCTCTTGCGTCGATGCAAAGCTCCGGCTTGCCTTCCAGCGAGATCCTGCCTCCGGAAAGGCGAAACACGCGCTGGCGTACGCCCCAAAAGGCGTCGCACCGATCGATCGTCAGGGGCGCGCCTGCCACGAATTGATAGTTGGGTGCGGAAAGGCAGAGATAATCGGCATAAGAAGGGGTAATTCGTAACCCCTTCGGGCGCTGCGCGAGGAGCTTTTCCCGTCTCGTCGGTTCGATCGTGAGTGCGCAGATGCGAACACTTCGATTTTCCCAACATCCGCCGCTGCGGCTGACGTTACCCAGCGAGGATTGGGCGTGGGTCGCGCCAGGTGACTCGTTCCAGTGGGCGATCCCCTCGTGGTTCTCAATATCGATCGAAGCCCAATACCGGTCGCCATAGATTGAAAACGAGCCATCTGTGTCGGTCCGTACGAATTCACAGACACCATCGATGTAGGGCTTACCGTCCACGATCAGCTTGCAGTCGACGGGCATCGTTACCGCGAATCCGGGCACCGACGTTGACAGCAGGAATGCGACGACGCCAATTGCGAATCTAACGAACATCTGCCGCTGTCTCCGGTGAGAGCCACCTCAGCTCACATCGTGCACATAGCGCATGCCGATGGCGAGCCGATTCCAAAAATTGATCATGCCGATGAGGATGGTGAGATCGGTGATCTCCTTGTCGGTAAAATGCTTCCTCAGCTCTTCGTAGTCCGCATCCGGCGCACGCGTGTCTGCGACATTGGTGAGCGCCTCGGTCCAGGCCAGTGCGGCACGTTCGGCTTGCGAATAGAGTGGGGATTCACGCCAGGCGTCGAGAAGGTAGAGGCGCTGCTCGCTTTCGCCATGCTTCCGCGCATCCTTGCTGTGGACGTCAAGGCAATAGGCACAGCCGTTGATCTGAGACGCGCGCATCTTCACGAGCTCGATCAGGCTTCTCGGCAGCCCGCATTTGAGGATGTAGGCCTCTACCGCGCGCAGCGCCGCGTAGCCCTCGGGGGCGATTTGTGTGGGTAACAATCGGTCGGCATGCATATCTCTGTCCTCTGGATGGTCCGCTTGGCTGGCCCGCCGAGACGTGGCCTGACCGCAGGCCTAACGGCGAGCCCTGGCCCCCCATTTTATCAGCTCGCGGTCTGGTTTATCTCTGTCACTCCGGTGCCCTGCGCAAGGAGGCAGACGCGTGCTCGACCATATCCTCAGATTCGTGACGCTCGGATCGATCATCGTTGGCATGGCCGCGATCTATGCGGCGCTCCACACCAACAATCGGCGTCTGGGCGCGGACATCTTCCTGCGATATTCCGACCGGGTCTCCGACCTGCGCCGCCGCCTTCCAGTCGCGGCCTTCCTCGAGCGAGCGGCTGCCGGCGACATCGAGATCACCGCGGAAGAGCGCCGGGCGGTGCACGAGATCATCCATTCGATCTTCGAGCTCTACGAGCTCAAGGTGCATGGCTACTTTCCGCCGGCGATCTGGAAGATCAGGGAGCCCGATATCGAAAGGCTGCTCTCGCTGCCGGTCTTCCAGCAGGAGCTGGCAAGCCTGGAAGGCCGATATACCAGGCATCCGCGCTTGGTAGCCTGGCTCAAGAAGATCAGGGGTCAGCAAGAGACGGCCTGACTTGCCCCGTGAATCGGTCGACGGCCTCACCGCCACCCGAGCGCCGGCGCGACGTGCTTCAGGATCGCCTCGATCGCATGCGCGCAATAGTCCACACCGAGCTGGTTCGGGATCGTCAACAGCAGCGTGTCGGCCTCGGCGATCGCCTCATCCTGCTTGAGCTGCTCGATCAGCGCATCCGGCTCCGCCGCATAGCTCCGGCCGAAGATCGCCCGCGTGCGGGGATCAATGAAGCCGATCTGGTCCTCGCCGCCGCGCTCGCCGCCGAAATAGGCGCGGTCGCGATCGTCCATCAGCGCAAAGATGCTGCGGCTGACGGAGACGCGGGGCTCGCGGCTGTGGCCGGCCTCTTTCCACGCTGCGCGATAGGCGCGGATCTGGGCGGCCTGCTGCACGTGAAAGGCTTCGCCGGTCTCGTCGTTCTTCAGCGTCGAGCTCTGCAAATTCATGCCGAGCTGTGCGGCCCACACCGCGGTGGCGTTCGAGCCGGCGCCCCACCAGATGCGCTCGCGCAGGCCTTCGGAATGCGGCTCCAGGCGCAGCAGCCCCGGCGGGTTCGGAAACATCGGCTGCGGATTGGGTTTTGCAAAACCCTCACCGCGCAGGATGTCGAGAAAGACCTCGGCGTGACGCCGGCCCATATCGGCGTCGCTCTCGCCCTCGGCCGGCTGATAACCAAAATAGCGCCAGCCGTCGATCACCTGCTCGGGCGAGCCGCGGCTGATGCCGAGCTGGAGCCGTCCGCCGGCGATGAGATCGGCGGACCCTGCGTCCTCCGCCATGTAGAGCGGGTTCTCGTAGCGCATGTCGATCACGGCCGTGCCGATCTCGATCTTGCTCGTCCTGGCACCCACGGCGGCAAGCAGCGGGAAGGGCGAGGCCAGCTGCCGCGCGAAATGGTGGACGCGGTAATACGCGCCGTCCAGGCCGAGCTGCTCGGCTGCGACGGCAAGCTCGATCGATTGCAGCAGCGTGTCCCCGGCCGAGCGCGTCTGCGATTGTGGCGAGGGGGTCCAGTGGCCGAAGGAGAGGAATCCGATCTTTTTCATGGGCGTCATTTAATGATGGCAGGGACGGCGTCAACCGCCTGCGCGGGCGGTGCGGGTATGCGACGGGGCTAGCACAAAATGCTCGGCGCGTTCGACCAGGAGATCCAGGAAGCTTCGTGCGCGCAGCGACATCCAGTGCGTCTCCGGATAGACCGCATGCAGGGGCAATGCGGCGATGGTGTAGTCCGGAAGCACATGCTCGAGCTCGCCGCTGCGAAGGCCGTCCGCAGCATTCCAGTCGGGCAGGATGGCGATGCCCAGATGCTGCATCGTCGCCTCCTGCATCGCATCGGCGTCGTCAACGTGGATGGGCCCGTTGATGGATGCGACGTGGCGGCCATGCTCGGATTCGAAGGCCCATTGCTGCGCCGGCGACATCCTGGAATAGACGATGCACTGGTGCGCGCCGAGATCGTCAGGCGTTCGCGGCAGCGGACGGCCGTGCAGATAGGTGGGCGTTGCGACGAGGTGCCGTTGTACGGTACCGAGCCGTCGGGCGACGAGCGTGCTCGCCTCCAGGTTTCCGATCCGCAGGGCAAGCTCGATGCCCTCTTCCACCAGATTGACGAACCGCTCGCTGAAGCGGATGTCGACCCGCACTTCCGGATAATGCCGCACATATTCGGCAATGATTGGCATCATGTAGCGCCGCCCGAACGAGGAGGGCACGCCGATCCGCAGCGTGCCGGTGGGACGGGGCGCCGCCTGCTCGACGCTCGACCGGGCCATGTCGAAACTGTCGAGAATCTGCCGCGCGAGATCGTAGATCCGGTGCGCCTCCGCGGTCGGCTTCAGCGTGCGCGTCGTGCGCGAGAACAGCTGCGTGCCGAACTCGCTCTCCAGCATCGCGATGCGCTTGCTGATCGCGGGCTGGCCGATGCCGAGCTCCTTGGCCGCCGCCGAGAAGCTGCCGCCCTCGAGGGTGCGAACGAAAGCGCGCAGGCAATCGATCCGGTCCATAATTCATTCCGATCTGGAATAAATTATATCCCATTTATTCCGTAGTGCGCAACACGATCGGCCGATAGGCTTCCTCAAAACAAGCAATCACAGGGGGAGACGACATGGCTCGCAACATCGGAATTGTCGGCGCCGGAATCGCTGGCCTTCATCTTGCGCTTTACCTGCAAAAGCACGGCGTGGACGCCACCATCATTACCGACCGGCCGCCGGACGAGTATCGCAACATCCGGCTGCTCAACACCGTCGCGCATCACCACGTGACGATCGCGCGCGAGGATTATCTCGGCGTCAATCACTGGACCGATCCGAAGGACCATTATTACTACCACGACCACGTCTTCAATTTTCCGCAGCCGTTGAGCTTTCGCGGCGACTTCTCGAAAGCGAGCCGCGCCGTCGACTACAGGCTCTATCTCCCCGCGCTGATGCAGGACTTCTTGAAGCGCGGCGGCAAGATCGAATACCGCCGCATCGAGGAGCGTGACGTCCGTCCGCTGGTCGCGCGCTTCGACCTGCTCGTCGTCTCGACCGGGAAGGGGCCGCTGGGCCAGCTCTTCACTTACCGGCCGGAGCACTCGCCCTATCAGCAGCCGCAGCGCCGGCTGTGCGTCGGGCTCTACACCGGCGTGCGGCAGCCTGATCCCATGAACGTCACGCTCTCGGTGTCGCCAGGCCATGGCGAGATGATCGTAATCCCGACCATCACTTTCGGCGGCATCGCCAATGCGCTGCTGATGGAGAACGTGCCGGGCGGCGACATGGAGGAGCTGGCGACGCTCAGCTACGACGACAACCCGAAGCACTTCCTGGGGTGCTGCTCGGCAAGCTGGAGAAGCATCACCCGACGACATATGACCGCATCGACACTGCGAGTTTCGATCTGGCGCAGCCGCAGGATCTCCTGCAAGGCGGCGTGGTCCCGACCGTGCGCAACACGATGGTCGAGTTCGACGACGGCAAATGCGCGATCGCACTCGGCGACGTCCATGCCATCGTCGATCCCATAATGGGCCAGGGCGCCAATGTCGCCTCCTATGCGGCCTTCGTGCTCGGCGAAGAGATCATCAACGCCGACGCGCTCGACGCGCGTCTTTGCGAGAAGATCGATCTGAAGCGGCAGGACCGCGTGCTGGCGGCCTCGCGCTGGACCAACGTGATGCTGCAGCCGCCAACGGAAGCGTTGGGCATGCTGATCGGCGCGATGAGCCAGAATCCGGCATTGGCCAACGAGTTCACCGAGAACTTCAACTATCCCGATCGCCAGTGGGACCGCATCTCGACGCCGCAGCGTATCCAGGCCTGGATCGAACGCATGTCGGCACCATCAGAGCCGGTCAGGGCGATTGCGTGAGGGCCGATGCGAGCGGAGACGAACATTCAGCGCGCCAACCCGGCGTCATTCCGTGAAGCCGCATCGCGATTTGCAACCGGGGTCGCAGTGCTCACCGCGCTGGACGAGCACGGCCGTGTCTGCGGCATGACCGCGAACAGTTTTGTCACCGTCAGCCTGTCACCGCCGACCGTGCTGGTCTCCGTCATGCCCGGCCGGATGCACCGCGCGATCTCGGCCACAGGCCGCTATTGCGTCAACGTCCTGCCGGACCACGGCCGCGACCTCTCGCGGCATTTCGCCAGCCAGCCGAACACCGGCGCCAGTCCTGACTACGACATCGTCGACGGCCTGCCGCGCCTGTCCGGCTGCATCGCCTGGTTCGCCTGCGAGGTCACACGCCACGTCGACGTCAGCGACCACACGCTGATCATCGCCGAAGTCTCGAGCTGCGACTATCGCGACACCACGCCGCTGGTGTTTTTTTCGAGCCGGTATCATCGAGGGGCGGGGGTGCCGGTGGACCGGTGAGGGTTGCAGCGGCCTGCGGCTTGAGCGGATCCAGTGTTCTCGTCACGTGAAGCCATCGTGAAGTCGGTCATTGGCGATGACCCATTTCGAGCGATTGCCAGATCGATTTCTCACCGGGCGTTCTTCCAGCCTGCTTCGTGCAGGTCTATGGTTCGGTCGCTATCATGAGCTGCCCAGGGGCGTGCCGAGGCCCCATTCTCCAAGTGGCAGCGTCGGAGCTACCGGCGGCGCTGAGCCTCAACAGACCAAGTCTTTCTTTTGGTCAGCTCTACTCGATCGCGCGCGTGCGCAGCACGCGCATGCAGGGGAGATTCTCAATGATCAAGCGCACCATCCTTACGGCTGCCTGCTCTATCCTGGGTTTCATTTCCGCAAGCGGATATGCGACGGCGGAAACGATCGGGCGATTGGAATGCAGCGTTGTCGGCGCGGCAAGTCAGGAACCCATCGGAGACCGAGATGGACATCGGCTCGCCAGCGTCCAATTCGCTTGCTTTGGTGCGGATGGCCTGCTGAAGGACGCGGTGTATACGGGATCTGCGACCACCGAATGGGATGGCCCTCACGGAACATTCCTGTCCGCAGGAGGGATATACCGGGTGCCCGGGGGGCTCGCGGTGAGCCAGGCTATCGAGGGTACATCGTCGGTTGTCATGAAGGACGGTAAGCCGGTCGGCAACGAGAGTTCCGGGAAGACGCGCTTCAAGTTTGCATCGGGCGCGCTTGCCGCGCTCTCGGAGAAGACCGCGCGATTCGAAGCCAGGCCGACAGGCGGCGGACGATTCAGCCTTGAATATACGGCTGACAGCGCAACAGATACCGTCGGCACCGCCAAGCAATAATGCCTATCGCGCTCTGATAGCTTCGTCGGAATCGGAATCCCGTCTCGAGTGAGGGTTGCAACCTCTCATCTCGGGACGGAACGCCCCTCTGCGTCCTGTCTGGCTGCATCGGGACGCTTTGCGTTACCGCCGGGACTAGCTTGTCCGGGCGCCTTTTGCGTGAGGGGCGTATCGTTGACGTCGTCGCCGCGCCGGGGGGATCGTTCACGGCACGCCATTGTCGTGGCGTCATTCCGGTCCAGCGTCTGAACGCGTGGGTGAATGCGCTGACTTCGCCATAGCCGAGGAGCCAGGCGGTTTGCGAAATCGGCAATTCATCCTTCTTCAAATAGCTCTTGGCGAGGTCGATCTTCAACTCACCGAGAATACCGGTGAGGTCAGCCTTTCCGACGCGAGGCGCCTCGGCACCAAGCTCCAGAAACTTGATCTGGCTTTCAACGCTCAGCCGCGCCTTGCGGTCTTCGATCTGCTCGAGGGTCAATCCGGCCCTGGACAGCAAGCCGTCCGCCTCAATGTCGGCTTCGCGCAGACGAGCCCACACCAGGCGGGCGATGCCGCCGGTCGCACTGGGCATGGCTTGCAATTGGGGCGAACGGGCAGCAGCCACATCGAACCCTTTCGTCGTTGCCGCTGCGGCCTTGAGTCCTCGGCTCGCGCATCGTGATCGCGGCAGGAAAAATCAAGTTATTGGCTCACGATAACAAGAAACCGGGCGTCATGTGACTTAAATCGACGATCTGTCCCTGTAGGTGCGTCGTCTGTACTCGGGGGCGAACCCTCCCCGAAAAGTCCGAAGGCCTTGATGTCCAGCAGCGATGGCGCGCCGCCCATAAACGTGAAGATATTGCGAAGTTACGCAAAATTGCTCGGAATTCCTCATATCGCTCATGGCGCACGGACGGTTGCGCTTGAGCGCGTTGGCGATTGCGAGATCAACATGTTCGAGACGCTTGAAGCCGGTTCACCTGCGGCACCCCTGTTCTGGATGGAGCTGTTCGATCTTCGCGTTGACGCCTCGCGCGACAGCCGCGGATGCCACAACATGAGCGACGCGGTCGCAGCGTTCAACGATTTTGCTTCGCAGGCGAGCCGCCTGGCCGAGGTGCCGCCGTGCGACATCGGCGAAGCCGTAGGCTGACAATTGCCGCGTCCACCGAGAGTCTCCCCAGCAGAAAACGCAGCGCTGCTGACGCGCGGCCAGGTTCTTGGCTACGACACGGAGCGGATGGCGTTTCTGTTTACGATGATGTATGGCGTCAGCATGGTCGACTGCGAGATAAGCAGCGCTGCGCTGGACGACCTCGACGGCTCGAAGGGCACGCGTCCCGACGACAGGGCGACCCAGTTCAGGCGTCTCCGCGACGCGGTCGAGCGCCTCGCATCATACGCTTTCGAACAGCAGCGCGAGCGGGTCCGTATCTGATCCAAGCACGTCAAGGCGCTCTGACGACCGCCAAAGCAAGGCCGCCGCTGCAGCGGCATATGCAATTTGTGCCACGTGAGATGCTCGACATCTCCCTCTTAACCATTTCACTCGATCTTGGTCTGCAGGACCGGGTTCCGCGATTATCGCCGGCTGGGTGTTGCCGCGCCGCGACATCCGGGCGCGCTCAGCGGGGGTAGACTGGTCGATATCCGGTGCCGCGTCCGTTGCCCTGGATGGTGAATTGTCGCGCTCTTGCGTCCAGTTGTGGGTGTTGCCGGTGCTCCGGACAAGTCGCATCAGTGCTCCAGCCATTTTGTTGGCCTTGTCGATCGCAGCTGCCCTTGGCGGCTGTGCAGGACGTCCGTCTCAGGGCGTGCTTATTCCGACAGCGCAGGTCGCTCCCGGAAACGCAAATGTCCCGATCTACGTCGTCACCAATCGCAAGCGATCCGACGTCGATCCCGGCGAGATGTTCAGCGGAGAGCGTTCGGACGAGCTGTCCTTTGCCGAGGTGACGGTCTCGATCCCGCCCGATGCCGCGCGGAAGGTCGGTGAGGTGCAATGGCCGGCGAGCCTGCCCGGTGATCCCCAGCGTGATTTCACGACCGTCTCGGCGGACTATCTCGATAGAGCGCGCTTCACTACCTCTGTCACCGCGGCCATGAAGCAGTCCGGTCGCAACAAGGTGCTTGTCTTCGTCCACGGCTTCAACAACCGCTTCGATGACGCGGTCTATCGCTTCGCGCAGATCGTGCACGACTCCAAAGTGCCGGTCGTTCCCGTGCTTTTTACCTGGCCATCGCGCGGCGAGCTGAGGCTGCGCGCCTATACCTATGACCGCGAGAGCGCGAATTTTTCGCGAGATGCGCTCGACAATCTGTTGAGCACGCTCGACGCCTCGCCTGCCGTCGGCGAAGTCTATCTTCTGGCTCATTCGATGGGCAATTGGATCGCACTGGAAGCGCTGCGGACGCGTGCGATCCGCTCCCCTTCTGTCGCGTCGAAGCGCAGCAAGCTGAAGAATGTGATGCTGGTGGCGCCCGACGTGGATGTCGATGTCTTCCGCTCGCAACTGAACCGAATGGGCGGCGCGCGACCGCCGATCTCGCTGTTCGTCTCGCGTGACGACGGCGCGCTCTCGCTGTCGAAGACGATCTGGGGCGACGTCGCTCGCCTCGGCGATATCGACCCGACCCAGGAGCCTTACCGAACCGAGCTCGCGCGTGACCGGATCGACGTCTACGACCTGACGAAACTGGCCGTCGCCGGCGACGACGCCCACGATCGCGCGTTCGAGCAGGTCGGCCCGGTTGTCGCAATGATCCGCCAACGCATGGCCCAGGGTCAGGCGCTGGGTGAACAGAAGGCGGACCCGAGCCCGCTCGCGCGGCTTGCTGAATAATCAGCGATTAGTGCCGATGGGCTATTATCGCGGTCGCTGCTGCCCGCCAGCCGCGAAACCGCCCACGAGTCCGATGATGGCATCGTGCACCTGTTTTGCCCGACGGGTCAAGCGCTTTGCGGTTTTTCGGAAATGCCATGATCAAACAACAGGCTCAGGCGCGATGACGATTCATCGCGATCTCATTGCGCTTTAAGCCATTGATTTCGCTATCCCCGGCTACTGTGCATGGGGTTGTTTTCGACACTTTTGTCGGTGGGGTGCGTTATCCCGGCTTCGCTCCCGCCGGGCCCCGCTACTTCATCACCCGCAGGCCCTTGGTCGTGAATCGCTGCGTCTTGTCGCCGGGTCGCACAGGCCGCCTTGTGCCGGCGGCCTTGCCGGTGCCGGGCGGCTGGTGCGCGGGCACGAGGTGGTGGGGCTGCGAGCCGATCAGGTCGCGGCGGCCCATCTCGATCAAGGCTTCACGCAGCACCGGCCAATTGTCGGGGTCGTGGTAGCGCAGGAAAGCCTTGTGCAGGCGGCGCTGGCGCAGGCCCCTGATCGCCTCGACCTTGTCGCTGCCGCCGCGGCGCACGCCGCGCAGCGGATTGACGCCGGTGTGGTACATCGCCGTTGCGGTCGCCATCGGCGAGGGCAGGAAGGTCTGCACCTGGTCAGCGCGATAGCGGTTCTTCTTGAGCCAGAGCGCGAGGTTCATCATGTCCTCGTCGGTCGTGCCCGGATGCGCCGCGATGAAATACGGGATCAAATAATATTTCTTGCCGGCCTGCTCGGCGGCAGCATCGAACATCCGCTTGAACTTGTTGTAGGCGCCGATGCCCGGCTTCATCATCTTGTCGAGGGGCCCGCGCTCCGTATGCTCGGGCGCGATCTTCAGATAGCCGCCGACGTGATGGGTGACGAGCTCCTTGATATATTCCGGGCTCTCGACCGCGAGGTCGTAGCGCACGCCGGAGGCGACCATCACCTTCTTGATGCCCTTGGTCTCGCGCACCTTGCGATAGAGCCGGATCAGATCGTCATGCGAGGTGTTGAGGTTCGGGCAGATCTCGGGGAAGACGCAGGACGGCCGGCGGCACGCCGCCTCGACCTTCGGATCCTTGCACGCCATCCGGTACATGTTGGCGGTCGGGCCGCCGATGTCGGAGATCACGCCGGTGAAGCCCGGCGTCTTGTCGCGGATCTTTTCGATCTCGCGCAGAATAGAACCCTCCGAGCGGTTCTGGATGATGCGGCCTTCGTGCTCGGTGATCGAGCAGAAGGTGCAGCCGCCAAAGCAGCCGCGCATGATCGTGACCGAGAATTTGATCATGTCCCAGGCGGGGATTTTTGCGTCGCCATAGGACGGATGCGGCGCGCGCGCATAGGGAAGATCGTAGACCGCGTCCATCTCCTCGGAGGTGAGCGGGATCGGCGGCGGATTGAGCCAGAGGTCGCGGTCGCCGTGCCGCTGCACCAGCGGTCGCGCATTGCCGGGATTGCTCTCACGATGCAGCACGCGTGAGGCGCGCGCATAGGCTTCCTTGTCCTGCTCGACCTGCTCCAGCGCCGGCAGCCGGATCACGGTCGCGCCATTCTGGCGCGCCGCGCCCTCGTCGGCGGAATCGAGATCGTCGGCGTGCAGCTCTGCGTAATCTTCAGGCACGCGGCGGAACAGTGCGACGCCCCTGATGTCGTCGAGTTCGCGCGGTGTTTCGCCGGCGGCAAGGCGGTTCGCGACTTCGACGACAGCACGCTCGGCATTGCCGTAAAGCAAGAGGTCGGCCTTGGCGTCGGCCAGCACCGAGCGGCGCACCTTGTCGGACCAGTAATCGTAATGCGCGATCCGGCGCAGCGAGGCCTCGATGCCGCCGAGCACGACCGGCACGTCCTTGAACGCCTCGCGACAGCGCTGCGCGTAGACGATGGTGCAGCGGTCCGGCCGCTTGCCGCCTTCGCCGCCGGCCGTATAGGCGTCGTCGCTGCGCAGGCGGCGGTCCGCGGTGTAGCGGTTGACCATGGAATCCATGTTGCCGCCGGTGACGCCGAAGAACACCTTTGGCTTGCCCAAAGCCTTGAACGGCTCGGCCGAGTGCCAGTCCGGCTGCGCGATAATGCCGACCCGAAAGCCTTGCGCCTCGAGCAGCCGGCCGATGATGGCCATGCCAAAGCTCGGATGGTCGACATAGGCATCGCCGGTGACCAGCACGATGTCGCAGGCGTCCCAGCCGAGCGCATCCATCTCGGCGCGGCTCATCGGGAGGAACGGCGCCGGCTTGCGCGGGCGCGCCTGGGCCATCAGGGGCTTTTCGGCGGTGATGATTTGGGTGTCCATGGCGCACAGGCATAGGACTCCGGGCCCGCGAATACAACCGACGCCCGCATGAAAGATGAAGGTTCCGGGCCCCGGGGGATCCAGTCTGGTGGGCGCGTTAACCCTTGGCCAGCGCCCTGAGCTGTGTGACGCCGTCCACATACCAGCGGGCTTTCGCGCGTGATGCTCTCTCCAGTTTCGAAGGAGAGATCCATGTTTCTGGTCGACGCGCTCTTGATCCTGGCGATGCTGTTCTTCCTGTTCCTGCCGATCAGCGATCGCAGGACGGTGCGGATGAGGCTCTGCATGATCTGCGCATTGCTTGGGGTGTTCTCGGTCTCCGTCAGCCGCACCCATGTCGCACCGGTGCTGCTCGCGAGCCTCTCCGGGTCTTCCGGGGCCTTGCAATCGCAGCACATCCTCAGGAAACCGTCTTCCGGCTTCTCATCATGGTCCGCATCCGATATTCGGTTGCTTCATGGGCAAGGAAACATTTGAAGGTGGTCACGAAGCGGCCGGCGGCGCTGCGCCGTCGGCCGACCGCTGGCTCGGCGCCATTGCGCTGATCGGCTTCATCGTGGTGGCGACCGCGCAGGCCTCCAATCAGATTCTGGCGCGCGCGGGCTCGCGGGCTCGGTGCCGCCCTTCGCGCTGGCCTTCTTCCGCTGGAGCATCGTTGCGATCAGGCTCGCGCCGATCGCGCTTGCGGAGATTCGCGCCGGCCGCGTGCCGCTCGGCCAAAATATCTGGCCGATCCTCGCCGCCGGCTTCATGGGCATGTTTCTGTGCGGCGGCCCGGTCTATGCCGCGGGCGTGTCGACGACGGCGATCCACATTGCGCTGATCATGGCGCTGTCGCCGATCACGGTGCTGATGATTTCTGCGGTGCTCGGTATCGAGCATGTCGGCCCGCTGCAATGGATCGGCACGGCACTCGCGCTGTCGGGGTCTTCAGCGCGAAGGCGCTCGTTGCCTATCTCTTCGCCGGGATCGTTCCGGGCCTGCTCGCCTATGCCGGCTTTGCCTGGCTCGGCGGCAAATTCGGATCGGTGCGGACTTCTCTCGTGCTTTATATCGGACCGGTCGCCAGTGCGCTTCTGTCATTTGCGATCCTCGGCGAACCGCCGAAGTTGATCCATCGCGGCCTGCTGATCCTCGGCGGTGTCTGGGCAAGCCTGCGCAAATAGTTCCATCCGCATTTTGTTTCGCAGGAACAAACCGCTCGCATGAACATTCTGATTTGTGGTGGCGTGCAAGGCCAGCGCTCGTGCGCCACCATCGGACGGTGGGGAATTCGTGAGTACAGTCATAGAGAATTTGCTGTCGCGGAAGCAGAAGCTTGTGGAACAGCTTGAGACGGCGCAGTCGGTCGAGGACCGCGACAAGATCGAGCACCAGCTCGAACAGATCAACACCGCGCTGGATTTTCTGGACAGACCGGAATCGAAAGACGCGCGGTAGGACCGCTCACTCCACCTTCAGCGCTTTTGCGTAGACCAGGCCCGAATTGGTGATGTGCGTCGTCATCGCCGCTTCGAAGGCGGCGTGCTCGCCGCGCGCGAACAGATCGAGCAGCTTGCGGTGCTCGTCGAAGGAGGAGCGGGTGCGCACGTCGATCGGTGAGGTCAGATTAGTGCGGAGCGCGGCGACGCGGCCCGAGACGAGCTGGTAGGATTCGGCGAGATAGCGATTGCCGCAATGCGCGAACAGGCCTTCGTGAAAGGTGGAGTCGGCGCGGCCATAGGCGATGTTGTCCCTGGCCTCGACCGCCGGCTCCATCGCCGCGATCGCATCGTTGATGGTCGCGATCGCACCATCGCGATCGTGGCGAAAGGCGAGCTCGGCGGCCTTGGGTTCGAGCGCGATGCGGAAGGTGCAGAGCGCGGTGATGTCCTCCGCGCTCGGCGTGAACACAAAACTGCCGACCTGCGGCCGGATCACCACGAGCCCCTGTGCCTGCAACTGCCCCATTGCCTCGCGCACCGGTGTGCGGCTGACGCCGAAGGAATTCGCCACCATCTCTTCGGAGATGGCGGCCCCGAGCGCAAACTCGCCGTCGATGATCGCCTGCCGCAGCCGCAGCATCACCCGCTGCGACAGCGATTTCGGCGCATCGAGCTTCAGCGAGCGCATGGATGCTCTCAGATCACCTTGCCGGGGTTGAGCAGATGATCGGGATCGAGCGCGGCCTTCAACGTCCGCATCAAGGCGATCTCGGGCTCGCTGCGGGCGTGTCCAAGCCATTTCTTCTTCAGCGTGCCGATGCCGTGCTCGGCGGAGACGCTGCCGCTCATGTCGCGGACGAGACCATAGATGATCGTGTCCATCTCCTCCTTGGGTTGCTGCGCGACGGGAAGGCCCGTGACCCAGGAGACGAGGTGCAGATTGCCGTCGCCGATATGGCCGTAATAGACGCTCTCGCAGCCCTTGATGCCGGAGGCGAGCGCCGCCTTGCAGCGCGTGGCGAACTCGTCCATCCGCGCCACCGCAAGGCCGATGTCGTAGGAGATATGCGGACCCAGCACCTGGCCGAATTCGGCGCAGATGTCGCGCACACGCCAGAACGCCTGCGTCTGCGCCAGCGATTGCGCCACGGCGGCATCCGCGAGCAGCCCGCGCTCCATCAGCTCTTCGAGCCAGGCCTGGAAGCGCGGCGCATCGACGCTCTCGTCGGTGCCCTGCGCCTCGACCAGCACATAGAGACCCTGGCCGGCGGCGACCGGCGGCTTGACGCCGGCCCGCGTCGTGATCACGTCCCAATAGTCCGGCCACATCACCTCGAACGCCGAGAGCAGCGGGCCGAGCCCGCTGCGGGCGGCCTCGAGCAGCGCGATTACCGCAGAATAGTCCTTCAATGCGCACAGTGCGGCCATGGTCGAGCGCGGTTTTGGAAACAGCCGCAGCACCACGCGGGTGATGATCCCAAGCGTGCCTTCCGAGCCGATGAAGAGATGCTTCAGATCGTAGCCGGCGTTGTTCTTCATCAGCTTGTTGAGGCTGGTGATGATGGTGCCGTCGGGCAGCACCACTTCGAGACCGAGCACCAGCTCGCGCGTCATGCCGTAGCGAATCACGCGGTTGCCGCCGGCATTGGTCGAGAGATTGCCGCCGATCGCGCAGGAGCCGCGCGAGCCGAGATCGAGCGGAAAGAAGAAGCCGGCTTCGTCGGCAGCCTTCTGGATCGTCTCCAGCGGTGTGCCCGATTTCACCGTCATCGTCATCGAGGCGCGATCGATCTCCTCGATGCCGGTCATGCGCTCCAGCGAGATCGCGACCCAGCCGGCTTCGGGCGCGGCGCCGCGGCAGAGCCCGGTCAAGCCGCCCTGCGGCACGAAGGGCAGGCGCGCCTGCCGGCAGGTCATGATCGCATCGGCGACGCCCTGCGCATCGAGCGGGCGGATCACCGCGAGCGGCGTCTGCGGCAGGCTCGCGCTCCAGTCGTTGCAATTGCGCGCGGGAACCTCGCTGCCGGTCAGCACGGCTGCGGCACCGAGCTTGTCACGCAAGGCGGCGAGCAATGGCTCGGGATGTCCGACGGGGGTCACCATGTTCATGCGAGACCTCCTCTGAATTTGGCTGCGTCTCATGCGCGCCGTGACGGCGGAAAGGAATTGCGCCCATCTTGTATGTAAGGTACAAGATGAAAAGTAAAGCAAAAACAAGGCTCGGTAGGCTCTCTGATCTCATTGGAGATGAGGGGCTTATTCGGGACCCGCAACAAAAGGGTGGTGCTATGACGGAGGCAATTCGCGGGTTCTGGGTGGCGTCGGCGACGCCGCTGGCGACGGACGGCAGCGTGGACTCCGCCAAGCTTGCCGCTCATGCCAAAACACTCTTCGGCAAGGGCGTCGACGGCGTCGTGCTGTTCGGCACCACCGGCGAGGGCACTTCGTTCAATGTCGCCGAACGCGTTGCAACCATCGAAGCCGTGCTCAAGGCCGGCGTGCCGGCGGAGCGTATCGGCATCGGCGGTGGCTTCCCCGCCATCAGCGACGGCATCGCGCTGACGCGCGCCGTGGTCGGCCTTGGTCTGCGCCACGTGCTGTATCTGCCGCCTTACTTCGACCGCAGCGTCACGCCTGAAGGCATCGAGGATGCGTTCGCGGCGATCTTCGACGGCGTCGCCGACGATCGCCTACGCGCCTATCTCTATCATATTCCGCAGGTCTCGGGCATCGCGATCCCGACGACGGCGGCGGCGAATTTGCGCAAGCGTTACGGCAAGGTGGTTGCGGGCCTGAAGGACTCCAGCGGCGACTTCAAACAGTTCCAGGCATTCCGCGCTGCTGCGCCGGAACTCGCCATCACCGTCGGCAACGAAACCGACATCGCGCGTGCGATCGCGGGCGGCGGCGCCGGCACCATCTGCGGCATGGCCAACATCACGCCGGAGCTGGTCAAGGCGATGATCGACGGCAAGGATGTCGAAGCCCGCATGCAGGCCGCGGTCGATATCGTGGTGAAGTCTCCGTCCTTCCTGACGACGCTGAAGGCCATTCTCGCCGCGCAGACCGGCGACGCCGGCTGGTTGCGCGTGCGTCCGCCGCTGCGTGCGCTGACTGACGGCACCGCGCTCAAGGCGAAGCTGGATGAACTAACGAGCCCCGCGATCGCCTGAGCGCGCGTTTCATTCGCTCTGAACCTCTGCGGTGCGCGCCGACATGGCGCGGGCCGCAACCAGCGCGGCCGCGAAACCTGCCGCCGCGCCCACGCCCAGCGCCCAGCGCCCAGCGCGGGCCCAGATTGTCAGCCACCCATCCGACGATCGGCGCACCGATCGGTGTGCCGCCCAGCGCGACGCCGAGGCGCAGCGCCATCACGCGCCCTCTCATCCGCGGTTCGGTGGAGAGTTGCATCATGGCGTTCGAGGTATTCGTGACCGTCAGAGCGGCGACGCCGATCAAAACAAGCGTGCCTGCGAACAGCCAGTAGCTGGGTGCAAGCGCGGCCAGGGTGCATCCCGCGCCAAAAGCCGCCGCGCCCAGCAGCAGCGAGACGAACCGCGGCTGCGCGCGTCCAGCGGCCAGCAGTGCGCCCGAGATCGTGCCGACCGCCATCGTCGAGGATAAAAGGCCAAAGCCGCGCGCATCGGTGTGGAAGACGCTGACTGCCATGGTCGAGATGAAGATCGGAAAATTCAGCCCGAACGTGCCGATCAGGAACAGCATGATCATGATCGCCCTGAGATCCCGACGCGACCATACGTAACGAAAGCCCTCGGTCATGCCGCCCTTGGTGCGGTGGGCGCGTGCATTGGGGCGAAGCTCAGAGGTGCGCAGCAAGGCGATTGAGCCGAGCACCGCCATGAAGGATGCGGCGTTGAGCAGGAAGGCCCATCCAGTGCCGATCGAAGCGATGACAATCCCTGCGACCGCGGGTCCGACCATCCGTGCGGCATTGAAGGACGTCGAATTCAGCGCGATCGCGTTGGAGAGTTCGCCGTCGCCGACGAGCTCGGCCACGAATGTCTGGCGCACCGGGGCGTCGAAGGCCGCGGCGCAGCCGAACAGGAAGGCAAACACGTAAACATGCCAGAGCGCTACCTTCCCGGTGACCGTGAGAAGGCCGAGAACGAGCGCCAGCACGCCCATCGTCGCCTGGGTCGCGACCAGAAGCCGTCGCTGGTTGAAATGATCGGCGGCAAAACCCGTCCACGGCATCAAGAGGAGCTGTGGACCGAACTGGAGCGCCATCACCACGCCCACCGCCGACGCATTGTGCCGCGTGAGCTCGGTGAGAACGAGCCAGTCCTGCGCGGCGCGCTGCATCCATGTTCCGGTGTTGGACACCAGTGCGCCCGCTGCCCAGACGCGGTAATTGTAGTTCCGCAGGGAGCGAAACGTGCCCGCGGCCGCCACGCTCATGAACCTGTCGGCGTGTTGCCGCCGTGGAACCGGCCGAAGTGTCGCGCGCAAAACAGGCTCAGCAGAAGGGCGCCGGCCGCGAGGGCTGCGACGTCGCCCGTATCCAGCAGTGAAAACTCTCCGACACGGCAGACGAGGAGATATCCGACGACGAGGTTGAAGAAGCCCCAGAGCACGTTGACCGTCGACGAGGACAGGCCTTCTCCTCGCGGTTTTGCGAACGGGGACTGAAACGGCTCGCCGCGCAGGCCGCTGACGAGATGTGGAATGGCGTTCGCCAGAAAAGCGCCGCCCCAGAAATAGGAAACGAGATGAAGCCAGTTCATGCCTGCGCGCTCCGTGTTGCCAATAGATCGATGATCGCCTGCGTCGAGCCGCTCTCGCCGAGCCGCGGAAACACGTTTGCGATGCTGTAGTCGTGAGCCTCGGAACGCGAATCGGTCATGGCGTCGGTGGCAAGGGTGACGTTGAAGCCCGCCTCGTAAGCCTGCCGCGCAGTGGACTCGACGCCGGTACCGGTTGCGACGCCGGCGATGACGACCTGCGTGACACCGCGCTGCCGCAACTGGCGCTCGAGATCGGTGCTGGCAAATGCGCCCCATGTCCGCTTGGTCACGGCGATATCGTCAGGCTGACGATCCAGCTCGGGAATGAGATCGGTCCATCCTTCGGGGAACGGACCGCCAGGGCGCGGCCGCTCGGTGCGGCCCGGCGCACCGCCGGCGACATTTACCAGCACGACCGTCTGGCGATGCCGCCGAAACGCCGCGGCAAGCGCGCTGGCGCGCGTCACGACATCGCCGATGGGGTGAACGGAAGGGAGATCGACGATGCCGCGTTGCAGGTCGACGATGATGAGCGCGGTGATCGGGTCGAGCATCGTGAGAGCCATGGTCATGTCCTTCCGGCAGCGCGGCGGCGTCAATCGTCGACGAGCCGTTTGAGCAAGGAGACGGCGGCGGCCAATTCGTCCTGCTCCCGCGCGGACAGCCGTGTCGAAATGGTGCGCGAGAGCCAATCCTGCCGGGCGGCGCGACCGACCCGGATCCAGTCGCGGCACGCTTTCGTCAGCGACAGAATGGTCTGACGGCCGTCCTCCGGGTCGGGGGCGCCACTGACCAGGCCTGCCGCCAGCAGAGCGGCGACCGCGGTGCTCATCGATTGCGGGCGCATCTTTTCCGATCGCGCCAGGCTCGACACCGTGGCGGGGCCATCCTTTTCCAGCCGGAGCAGGATGGACACCTGGGACGGCGTCAAATCCTCCGGACCTGCCTGCTCTCGCAGCCGACGCTTGAGCTTTCCGACCAGCGAACGGAGGTCTTCTGCGAGCGCGCCAGCGCGCGCGGACGGGCGTTGGTCCGACGAATTGATCATGGCCGAGTGAATGGCATATATGAAGGTAATCTGTAAAGATAATCTGTGCAGTTCATCTGAACAAAAGGACGTGAGCGGAAATTCCGGCCGCAACGATGGCGGCGGGGCGAGCTAGCGGTGAGCGCCGAGGTCGCTGAGCGCCCGTGCGACATGGCGTCGCGTCGATGACGCGTCGTCAGCACCGACAATGAGCAGATGCGCTCGTTTCGTGCGCGTTCCAATCGCGACGTTCCGGTTCCTGCTCACGTAAGCGTCACAGCATCGCGCGCCGCATGATTGCGCGATCGTTCCAGCTCTTAGAACGATTCAACACTAGAGCGATTCAAGTCGCCGCCATGTTCTCTTCATTCGCCGCGGCTGGTAGATGCGCGAACTTCAATGCTGTGACCTGGAAGTGAATTGAAAGTGCGTGCTCCTGTGGATGGCCCTCGCGTCAGTGGTCATCGAAATCGCGCCGGCAAGAGCCGCGCCAGCCTTCTCATCGGAGCGGCCGTGCTGCTCGCCGGATATCCCTTCGACACCACCGATGCGCAGGCGCAAACGGCGCTGCCGCCGGTGAACGTGGATGCGCCGACGCAGCGGCCGAAGCAGGCACGCTCCTCGGAGCAGTCCCAACGACGCACACAGCGAGTCGCACGCCGTAGCCCGACTGCCGCTCCGCCCGCAGCGCCAACGCCGTCCGAACGCGCCGCGGCTGATGCCGCCGCACAACAAGCCGCAAAGCTCGGTTATCGTGCGATGCCGAGCGCGAGCACGCTGCGCTCGGGCGCGTCGCCGCTCGATACCTCACAATCCGTCAACGTCGTGCCCGCGCAGGTCATCAAAGACCAACTGCCGCGCAACATCGACGATGCGCTGGTCAACATCAGCGGGATCACCCAGACCAACACGCTCGCCGGCACCCAGGACGCCGTGATTCGCCGCGGCTTCGGCGACAACCGTGACGGCTCGATCATGCGCAACGGCATGCCGCTGGTGCAGGGCCGCAGCCTGAACGCCGCAGTCGACAGCGTGGAGGTGCTGAAGGGGCCGGCCTCGCTGCTCTACGGCATCATGGATCCAGGCGGCGTCGTCAACACGATCAGCAAGCGCCCGGAGCTCTATCAGCACGGCTCGGTCACGCTGCTCGGCTCGACCTACGCCAATAATCGCAACGGCGCCGACGGCACGCTCGACGTCACCGGTCCGATCGGCGACGGCGGTCTGGCCTATCGCTTCATCGGCTATGGCGTCAGCGAGGATTATTGGCGCAATTTCGGCCGCCACCGGGAAATGCTCGTGAACCCGTCGCTCGCCTGGTACGGCGAGACCACGACGGTCCAGCTCACCTATGAACACCGCGAGTTCATCTATCCGTTCGACCGCGGCACGGCCTTCGTCAACGGCGCCCCGCTGGCCATTCCCGCGACGCGCCGGCTCGACGAGCCCTTCAACAACATGTGGGGCACCTCCGACCTGGTGCAGGGCTCGGTCGAGCAGAAGCTTGACGACAACTGGAAGGTCACGGCAGCGTACAGCTACAACACCGAGACCTACAGCGCCAACCAGCTCCGCATCACCGGTGTCAACGCCACGACCGGCGTGGAGACCCGCAGCAACGACGGCACCCAGAACTCGCTGAGCAACGCCAGCTACGGCACCTCCTATATGCAAGGTGACGTCTGGGTCGGCGGCTTCCGCAACGAGATCCTGTTCGGCGGCGAGGCGATGTATCGCACGATCGATCGCCACGACTTGATCCGCCAGGCGACCCCGAGCTTCAATTTCTACAATCCGGTCTACGGATTGGTCACGCCGGGCACGACGGTCTCGGCAACCGACAGCGAGCAGACCGACAAGCTCGGCACTCGCGGGTTCTTCGCCCAGGACACGTTCCATCTGACCAACTGGCTGTCCGTGGTCGGCGGCGTGCGCTGGATGGAGTACGAGCAGCTCGCCGGAAAAGGCCGGCCTGTCTTCATCACGAACACCAATCTGTCGGGTGATAAGGTGCTGCCGCTTGGCGGCATCATCGTCAAGTTGAACGATCAACTCTCGTATTACGTAAGCTATACGCAATCGCTGAAGCCGACCTCGGTCATCGCGGCGTTCACGACCGGCTTCGTCGTAGACTCCACTATTGCGCCCGAAGAGGGAACGCAGTGGGAGACCGGCCTGAAGTTCGATGTCAATAAGCGGCTGTCGGGCACATTAGCGGTCTACGATATCCAGAAGAAGAACGTGCTGGTGCTGGATGACATCGGCGGCGGCAAGTCTGCCGCGCGTGCCTCCGGCGCTGCCCGGTCGCGCGGTGTCGAATTGGACGTCACCGGCAAGCTGACAGACGAATGGAGCATGATCGGCAGCTATGGCTATACCGACGCCCGGCTGATCAACGACCCCACCGTGGGCAACGCAAAACTATTGAACGCCGCGATGAACACGGCGTCGCTCTATCTGGTCTACGATTTCGGCGATCGGCTGCCCGGACGTCTGCGGCTCGGCGGCGGCGCGCACTATGTCGGCGACCGGCCGGGCGACTCCGCCAACACATTCTTTATGCCGGCCTACACCGTCGCCGACATCTTTGCGACATACGACACCAAAATCGACAAAGTGCCGGTGACCTATCAGTTCAACGTCAAGAACCTGTTCGACAAGGTCTACTACACCTCCACCACCGGCAGCGGCCTGGCCGTTGCGATGGGGGATGGGCGACGCATTTCGCTGTCGGCCACGGTGAAGTTCTAGCGATGGCGATGCGGCGCAAAGCCATTGCGGTCCTGATCGCGTTGGCGTCTGCCTGCCTTGTGGCCACGGGTGCGAGTCGCGCCGAGGAGATCACGCTGTATTCGACCAGGGAGGCTGCCCTGGTTGCGCCTGTTGCCACGGCCTTCACGGAAACGAGCGGCATCAACGTCAAAATCGTCTTCGTCGAGGACAATCTCGTCAAGCGCCTGGCGTCGGAAGGCGAGGCATCGCCCGCCGACGTGCTGCTGACGATCGGACTGGATAAGACCACCCAGCTTGCCACGGGCGGCCGGACACGGGCTTTCACGTCGCCGCGTCTCGAACAAGCCGTTCCGGCCAATCTTCGCGGGAGTGGTTCGCAGTGGATCGCGCTTGCGCTCCGCCCGCGCGTGGTGATGGCGCGCAACGACAGTGCAATCACGGCGATCGACTATGAAGACCTCGCGGGTTCGCAATGGCGTGGAAAGCTCTGCATGCGTTCGCTGCTGCATCAGAACAATGTCGCGCTTGTCGCCGCCTATCTCGCTCATCATGGCGAAGCAGCGACCGAGGCCTGGCTCGCCGGTCTGAAGGCCAATCTCGCCCACAAGCCTGATGGCAAGGACAATGATGTGATCCGCGAGATCGCGCGAGGGACGTGCGAGATCGGTATCGGCAACACCGTGGCATTGGCGCAATTGCGGGACGGACGGGAAGGAGCCGACTGGCGCGCCTGGGCGATGGCGGTCACGGCGGTTCCGACCGCTTTCAAGGGCGGCGGTACGCATGTGAACCTTACCGGTGCGGCCATCGCGAAACATGCGCCGCACTTCGCCGGCGCGCAGAAATTCATGGAGTTCCTGGTCACGCCGCCGGCGCAGCGGATGTTTGCAGCCGCCGAGCTCGAACATCCCGTGCTGGCCACGGCGGAGCGCGCGCCGATCGTTGCCGAAATGGGCTCGTTCACGGCCGATGCGCTGCAGATCGACGAGATCGGCCGGGCCCAGCAAGCCGCCATCGCGCTCATCAAGAAGGCGGGCTTCGGTGAGTAGGCTCGGGCCCACAATCAAGGCGGCGCTGCTCCAGGTCCATTCCATTGCCGGCCTCGTGCTCGCGCTGCTGTTGTCCCTGATTGCGCTGACCGGCGTGATCATGAGCTTTGAGGACGAGATCGTCGACCAGCTGAATGCCGGCATCATGCAGGTCGTGCCACGGACGACGCCGGCGCTGCTGCCGGATGAGCTGGTGGCGCGGCTGAAGGCGGTGCCGGATTCCGGCAAGGTTACCGCCATCATGCTGTCGAGCGATCCGTCGGCGGCCGTGCATGTCCGCTTTGCCCGCGATGAGCAGGGCGTGCGGCCGTCCTCGCTCTATGTCGATCCTTATGACGGCCACGTGCTTGGTGTCCCCCGCGGCGAGGACTTCTTCGCAACGGTGCGCAGGCTGCATCGCTGGCTGCTCATCCCCGGCGATGCCAAGGGCTGGGGGCGTCAGATCACCGGTGTTGCTGCGCTGGGCCTGATCGTGATGCTGATCTCGGGTCTCGTGCTGCGCTGGCCGCGCCGGGCAAGCAGCGTGAAGATGTGGCTGAAGCCGAATCTCGGGCTCAGTGGCCGCGGCCTGCATCGCTCACTGCACGCCGTCATCGGCACCTGGGTCCTGCCGGTCTATCTCGTGATGACCCTGACCGGGCTCTGGTACTCGTTTGACTGGTACAAGGACGGCGTGGTCTGGCTGCTGTCGCGCCCGCATGTGGCGGCGGCGAAGATGCAGCCGAAGCAATCGCGTCCACCCGGCCGTCCCGAACCGGCTCAAACGGTCGGGTTCGATCGCGCGTGGTCGGCCCTCCAGCATGAGGAGAGCGGCGGTGTCGCCAGGGCTCAGCTGACGCTTCCTGCCGGCCCGGGCACGGTGATGCGGATCCGGTCGTGGCCGAAGGACTCCACGCTCGACTCCATGCGCGATGAGTTCCGCATCGATGCCATCACCGGCCAGGTCGTCTCGGCGGAGCGCTATGCCGACAAGACACTTGGCGAGAAGGCCATTGCGAGCGTGCTCGACATCCACCGCGGCGCGGTCCTGGGCTGGCCCGGCAAGCTCGCGTTCATGATCGCCGCAGCGCTGATGCCGCTGTTTGCGATCACCGGCGTGCTCTTGTACCTGTCGCGCCGCAAGCTGCGGCGTCCGGCGCAGCCGCCGCTCGGGCGGTTGGTTCCGGGCGAGTGATCAGGCGGGAAGGCTAGCCAAGTCCGCCGCAATCGTTCACAAGCCCATGGCCTGCCCACCAAGGTTCATGCCATGAAGCTTTCGACCGTCACCCCCGCCGATATCCGCCGCGCGCTGCTGTTGCGCGAGGAGATCGCGCTGCTCGATCTCAGGCACGAGGCCGCCTTCGCCACCGGCCATCCGCTGTTCGCGGCCAACATTGCGGTGGACCGGATCGCGATCGAAGCTGCGGTGCGGCTGCCGCGCAAGGATGCGCCGGTCGTGCTCTTCGATGACGGCGAGGGGCTGGTTGCGGCAGGTGCCGAACGGCTCGCGGCACTCGGCTACAGCAATGTCCGTGCGCTCGATGGCGGGCTGAAAGCCTGGCGCGCGGCGGGCTATGAGGTGTTCGAAGACGTCAACTCCTATTCCAAGGCGTTTGGCGAACTGGTCGAGGCACGCCGCCACACGCCGTCATTCAGCGCCGACGAAGTGGCGAAATTGATCGCTGACAAGGCCAATATCGCCATCCTCGACGTTCGTCGGTTCGACGAATATGCGACCATGAACATTCCGGGCTCGGTCAGCGTGCCCGGTGCGGAGCTGGTGCTGCGCGCCGGCCAGGCTGCGCCCGATCCCGACACCACCATCATCGTCAATTGCGCCGGCCGCACCCGCTCGATCATCGGCACTCAGTCGCTGATCAACGCCGGTGTGCCCAACAAGGTGCGGGCGCTGCGCAACGGCACGATCGGCTGGACGCTGGCGCGTCACACGCTGGCTCATGGGGCTGACCGGCGTGGCGCGATCGGATCGTTCGAGGGCGGACCGGCCAATGCTCGCGACGTCGCCTATCACGCCGGTGTCCGCCATATCGGCGCGAACGAGATGTCGGCGCTGGTCGGTGAGACCAGCCGCACGCTCTATCGCTTCGACGTGCGCGACGCGGAGGAATATGCGGCCGGTCATATCCCGGGCTTCCGCCACTATCCCGGCGGCCAGCTCGTGCAGGAGACCGACATGGCCGCGCCGGTGCGCGGTGCGCGCATCCTCCTGACCGACGACAAGGGCGTGCGCGCCGACATCACGGCGTCCTGGCTCGCGCAGATGGGCTGGGAGGTCTATGTGCTCGAAGGCGGCTATGCCGGCACGCTCGAGGTCAGCCCGCCGCTGGTGCTGCCGAAGCCAGATCCGGCGCATCGCTACCGTCGCCCCTATGAAGGAACCGACATCGCCGAGCGCGCGATGCAAGCTTATCTCGACTGGGAATACGGCCTCGTCGACCAGCTCCGCCGTGATGGCACGCACGGGTTCTATGTGATCTGAAGCGGCCGGGTTGATCCACCGGAGTTGTACGGTCGCATCAGGCGTATTTTCCGGCCGGTTCGGTATGCTTTTAGGGCGTGATCTGGACGGAGCGAAGCGAAATCCCATATCCAAACCCTATTGTGCTGTGCGTCGTCCGCGGTTTATGAGCTGCGGCAAAGCCGCCATTCATGGAGATTCTATGCCAGCCCCAGGCCAAAGCCCTGAGCGGAGCGCGAAGGCGCTGCTGCTTGAAGGTGTCAACGACAGCGCTGTGGATCTGTTCAGGAGCGCGGGCTTCACCAATGTCGAGCGCCTGACCAAGGCGCTGGATGGCGAGGCGCTGCGCCAGGCGCTCAAGGGTGTCTCGCTGCTCGGTATCCGCTCGCGCACCCAGATCACCGACGAGGTGCTGGAGGCCGCCGACGGGCTGCTCGCGGTCGGCTGCTTCAGTGTCGGCACCAACCAGGTCGACCTGCTGGCAGCGCGCAAGCGCGGCATTCCCGTGTTCAACGCGCCGTTCTCCAACACGCGCAGCGTCGCCGAGCTCGTGATCGGCGAGATCGTGATGCTGCTGCGGCAGATCTTTCCGCGCTCGGTGTCGGCCCATGACGGTGGCTGGGACAAATCCGCGACCGGCAGCCGCGAGGTGCGCGGCCGCACGCTTGGCATCATCGGCTACGGCAATATCGGCTCGCAGCTCTCGACGCTGGCCGAAGCCATGGGCATGCGGGTGATCTATTACGATCGCACCGACAAGCTTCGCCATGGCAACACCGAGCCGGTCGACAAGCTGGAAGAGCTGCTGGCGCAGAGCGACGTCGTCAGCCTGCATGTGCCGGAGACGCCGGAGACCGCCGGCATGATCGGCGAGAACGAGCTGCGGGCGATGAAGCCGGGCTCGTTCCTGATCAACAATAGCCGCGGCACCGTGGTCGATCTCGATGCGCTCGCAGGCGCGCTGCGTGACGGCCACATCGCCGGTGCCGCCATTGACGTGTTTCCGGTCGAGCCGTCCTCGAACGCGGAGCGCTTCAAGAGCCCGATGCAGGGCCTCGGCAACGTCATCCTCACGCCGCATGTCGGCGGCTCGACCGAAGAGGCGCAGGAGCGCATCGGCGGCGAGGTCGCGCGCAAGCTGGTCGACTATTTCATCACGGGATCGACGATGGGCGCGGTGAATTTCCCGGAGGTGCAGCTGCATTTGCGTCCCTCCGGCGTGCGTTTCAGCCACGTCCATCGCAACGTGCCGGGCATGCTGCGCCGGCTGAACGAGGTGTTCCTCCAGCGCGACATCAACATCGCCGCGCAATATCTGGAGACCGCCGGCGACCTCGGCTACGTCGTGCTGGACGCCGATCTCGGCGGTCAGGATTCGGGTGCGCTGCTGACGCAGATCCGCGCGCTCGAAGGCACGGTCGGCGCGAGGCTGATATTCGAGCACTAGAGCGTTTTCGAGCGAAGTGGACACCGGTTCGCGTAAAGAAAACGCGTCAAAACTAGAGTCTAGAGCCGTCACGTTCCGGTTGCATTACGCGGCCTAAGCTCTCTAGACTGCCGTCGTCTTCGGCGTACGATAAATCGCGTCGAATTTGAGCTTCAGTTGTGTGAGTGTCCGCCATGGAACGGGACGCCGTACTGATTGATCTCGCGCTTCAGGGCGGCGGTTCGCATGGCGCCTTCTCCTGGGGTGTGCTCGACCGCCTGCTGGAGGAAAAGTGGCTGACGATCGCCGCGATCTCCGGAACCTCCGCAGGCGCGATGAACGCGGCGGTGCTCGCGGATGGCTGGACGGCCGGCGGAGCCGAAGGCGCGCGTGATGCGCTGGAACAATATTGGCGCCGCGTTTCGAAGGCCGCAGCCTTCAGCCCGCTGCAGCGTTCGCCGCTCGACCGGTTGATGGGGCGCTGGACGCTCGATACGTCGCCCTTCTACATCCTGACCGACCTGATGTCGCGGGTGCTGTCGCCCTACGATCTCAATCCGACCGGTTACAATCCGTTGCGCGCAGTGCTGGCCGAGAGCATCGATTTCGAGCGGCTCGCGCGCTCGCCGATCCAGCTCTTCATCACCGCGACGCGGGTGCGCACCGGCCGCGGCCGGATCTTCCGCAACGCCGAGATCACGGCGGACGTGCTGCTGGCGTCGGCCTGCCTGCCGACCATGTTCCGCGCGATCGAGATCGATGGCGAGCCCTATTGGGACGGCGGTTATGCCGGCAACCCGACCATCACGCCGCTGGTCCGCGAGAGCGACGCGCACGACACCATCCTCGTCCAGATCAATCCGACCGAGCGGCTGGAGGAGCCGCGGACGGCCGCGGAGATCCTCAACCGTCTCAACGAGATCTCCTTCAACTCACCGCTGATGAAGGAGCTGCGCATGATCGCGCTGCTGCGCCAGGCCGCCGATCCCGGCAGCGGCGAGGGCGCGCGCTGGGCGAAAATGCGGACACATCGCGTCAAGAGCGACATGCTGGCGAAATTCGGGTCATCGTCGAAACTCAATGCGGAATGGGAATTCGTCTCGATGCTACGCGCCGAGGGCCGCACGGCGGCGGAGGCGTTCCTCGCCGAACACGGTGCGGATATCGGCCGGCAATCGACCGCCGATCTCGATGTCCTCCTGGCGGAGTGCTGAGGCATGGGGCTTCTTGGCCTGTTCGTCGGGCTCGGCCTGCTCGTCCTGTTTGCCTTTCGCGGCTGGAGCGTGCTGCTGCTCGCGCCGGTTGCCGCGCTCGTTGCTGCGCTGTTTGGCGGCGAGCCGCTGCTGGCGAATCTGACACAGGTTTTCATGGTGAATGCCGCGGGATTTCTGGCGCAGTTCTTCCCGATCTTCCTGCTCGGCGCCGTCTTCGGCAAATTGATGGACGACAGCGGCGCGGTGACGTCGGTCGCCGTCTTCATGGCCAAGCGTCTCGGCGAGCGCCGCGTGATCCTCGCGGTCGTGCTGGCCGGCGCGCTGGTCACCTATGGCGGCGTCAGCCTGTTCGTCGCGTTCTTCGTCATCGTCCCGATGGCACGTTCGCTGTTTCGTGCCGCCGCGATTCCGCGCCGGCTGATTCCGGCTGCGATCGTGTTGGGGACGTCGACCTTCACCATGTCGGCCTTGCCCGGCACGCCGTCGATCCAGAATGCGATCCCGATGCCGTTCTTCGGGACGACGCCCTTTGCCGCGCCGGGCCTCGGCATCATCGCCTCTCTCATCATGCTAAGCACGGGATTGTGGTGGCTGCATCGCGCCGAAGCCAAGGCTCGCCGTGCCGGGGAAGGCTACGGCGATGACGTCGAGGATGTGACCGAGCGCGCCGCCGCCGACGAGCTCGTGCGTGAACGCGCGACGACGGCACGGGAGTTCGATCCGGCGGAAATGCAGCACGGTCATCGCACCGATCAGCCGTCACCGGTCCTGAGTGCCGTCCTGCCGCTTATCGTCGTCGTGGCCGTCAACCTCGTGATGTCCCTCGTGGTGCTGCCGCGGCTCGACGTCGCCTATCTCGCCGAGCAACGCTTTGGCGAGACGTCGCTCGCCGCCGTCGCGGGCGTGTGGTCGGTCGCGGTCGCCTTGACCGCGGCGATCCTCACGACCATCGCGCTGAACTGGGCGCGGCTGCCGGCATTGCGGCAGACCATGGATGCCGGCGCCAATGCGTCGGTGCTGCCGGCGTTCAGCGTCGCGAGCCTTGTTGGATTCGGTGCGGTCGTTGCTTCGCTGCCTGCGTTCGCGCTGGTGCGCGAATGGGTACTCGCGATCGAAGGCGGTCCGCTGGTCTCGCTCGCGGTCGCGACCAACATCCTGGCGGCGCTGACCGGCTCGGCGTCGGGCGGCCTGACCATTGCGCTGGACGCGCTCGGCCAGACCTATGTCGAGCTCGCCGCGCGCACCGGCATCGACCTCGCGCTGATGCACCGCGTGGCGGTGATCGGCTCGGGGACGCTGGACATCCTGCCGCACAATGGTGCGGTGGTCAGCCTGCTCGCGATCTGCGGCCTGACCCATCGCGACAGCTATCTGGACATCGTGATGGTGGGCATCGTGACGTCGCTGCTGGCGCTGGTGGTCGTGATTGCGCTGGGTAGTGCGCTGGGATCGTTCTAACCTGGATACAAATGTCAATGAATTGACGCGCCCGTGAAGGTCGCTTTGAATGCGGCCAACTGCAGAACGTAAAAACCGAGAAAGCCGGGTGGAAACGATGACGCTCATTAGGGCAAGACTGTGCGCATGGCTGGTGGGGACGGCAGCAGTGCTGAGCGCGACCGGCGCGTTCGCGGCAACGCTGGCAGAGGACGCGGATACCGTCTGCAAAGGTCTCGCCGGCGGTACCGATTCCGTCAAGATCGACGCCGCGACGTTGCAGACAGCGTCTCAGCTCGCTGTCGCCGAGCGCGGACCGACGCCGTCGGGGCGCGTCACGCCGGCCAATCCCGTCTTCTGCAAGGTGCTCGGCCATATCGAGCCTGTCGATCCCAAGGCGCCGCCGGTCAAATTCCAGGTCAATCTGCCCGTCGAATGGAACGGGCGCTCGGTGCAATATGGCGGCGGCGGCTTCAACGGCGTGCTGATCACCGGCCTCGGTTTGCCGCCGGCCTATCCCTTCGACAAGCCGTCGCCACTTGCGCGCGGTTTTGTTACCTATGGCACAGATTCGGGACATGAATCCAAGCCGGGCGAGCCGCCACAGCTGTTCGCGCTCAACGACGAAGCGTTCGAGAATTTTGCCTATCGTGCCTACAAGAAGGTGCGCGACGCCGCGGTCGTGGTGATGCAGCAAGCCTACGGCAAGAAGCCGGACAAGATGTACTTCATGGGCTCGTCCGAAGGCGGCCGCGAAGGCCTGACCATGGCGCAGCGCTACCCCGACGATTTCGACGGGATCTTTGCGCGCGTGCCCGTCATCAACTGGGTCGGCCTGCAGCATGCGGGCACGCGCTCCGGCCTCGTCACCATGGGCGAGGGCTGGATCAATCCGGCGCAGGTCAAGCTCGTGGGCGATGCCGTGCGAGCGGCCTGCGACAAGGCGGATGGATCCGACGATGCGCTGGTGCAGGACCCCGTCGCTTGCAAGGCGGCGTTCAAGGTCGAGACGTTGCGTTGCGCCGACGGCAAGAGCAGCGATCAGTGCCTCACCGACGCGCAGATCAAGGCGGTCGACACGCTTCATGCCACCTACAAATTCCCGTTCACGCTCGCCAATGGTCTCGACGACTATCCGGGCTGGGGCGTGTCGGGCGAGGACACGCCGGCGATCGGGCCGACCGGCGGCTGGATGGCGTGGTGGCTCGGCGCCGCGCCGCCGGCGCAGCCGCCTGCGCCCAACAACGGCATCGCCTGGATCTATGGTGCCGGCGGGATTCAATACGTTTTCGCGCGCGACCCCAAGCTCGACGTCACCACCTACAAGGTTGAGGACCACAAGGCGCGGCTGCTCGAAGTGTCGAGCCTGATGGATTCGACCGATCCCGATCTCAGCCGGTTCCGCGCCCGCGGCGGCCGGCTGATCATGCTCGAGCACATGGCGGACTACGCGCAAAGCCCCTATGCCGGCATCCGCTATTTCGAGAGTGTCGAGCGCAAGCTCGGCAAGGCCGAGACCGCCGAGTTCGCGCGGCTCTACACCGCGCCCGGCGTCGACCATGTCGGCTCCGGCGCACCCGCCAATGTCGACATGCTGACCGCGCTGGTCGACTGGGTCGAGAAGGGAACGGCGCCCGGCGATCTCGAAGTCACCGAGCAGAAGGTCGAGGCACCGTCATTCGCGGTGACGCGCGCGATGCCGTTGTGCCGCTGGCCGGGTTGGCCGCACTACAAGAGCGGTCCGGTGACGGCGGCGGCGAGCTTCAGCTGCGCACGGTAGGGACAATGCGATCAGGGCGCGATGGCAGTAAATTTACCCCGCCGCCATCGCCTGTGCGCCACCGAGCAATTGCGCATTGAGCCGACCGCCAGAGAACAGCATGTCGTCGAGGGCTTCGTCGATATCGGCTGACGTCACCGAGTTGCCGCCGTCGCGCGCCAGGCTCGCCTGCGCCAGCCGCCGCATCAACTCCTTGATGAACGCGCAGCTCGTGCCCTCGCTGCGGCGTGCCGCCTCAGTGATGACCGCATCGTCGAGCGGCAGTCCCTTGCCGTAGAGCCGGACCAGCTTGCCGCGGCCAGGCTCGTCGGGGAGCGGCACTTCGATCGCCTGGTCGATGCGGCCGGGGCGGCCCGCAAGGGCGCCTTCGAGATCCTCCGGCCGGTTGGTGGTCAGGACGAACAGGATGTCTGCGTCCTCCTTCAGTCCGTCCATCTCGTTGAGCAGCTTGTTCAGCATGGATTCCTCGCACGGCCCCATGTCGTCGCGGTCGCGGGCGATGAGATCGACGTCCTCGATCACCACCATCGACGGCTGCAGCAGCCGCGCGAGGCTCATATATAGGCGCCGAGCAGACCGATCTGCTCCGCGGTGATGATCAGCGTCGTATGACCGGGCAAATGTGTCGCGAGATAGCGGATCGTGTGGGTCTTGCCGGTGCCCGGTGGCCCATACAGCAGGATGCCCTTGCGCGTCGACTGGCCAAGCCGGCGCAATTGATCGCGGGTGCCGACGAAGGTCAGCACATTGCGATCGAGCAGCCGCAGGGTCTGCTCAGGCAGGATCACATCGTTGCGCGCGACCTGCGGTAATCGATGCACGGTGATGCCGCGCGAGCGCCCGCGATAGTCGGAGTCGGCATCGAGCGACAGGATCTTGCCGCGATAGGTCCGTGCGGCCTGGACGGCTTCTTCCAACTCGCTGAAACATTGCTGGACCAAGGCCGCACCTGCCGAGCCCGATGGCACCAGGATCTCGATCCGAATTCCCGGCTCGCGACTGTATTCGCGGTGTGCGCAGAGCAAGACCGCATAGCGGAGATGATCCTGCTCACATAGCCACAGTCCGTTATCCAGACACTTGACCGGGCTCTTCTCGCCGACGTCGACGTCGGAATATTGCAGCGGGGCAATCGCGACCGCATATCGGCCGCTCTTGAGGAGTCGCGAAATCGACAGCGTTTCGTAGCGCTGCTCCTCGTTCAGCCCGAACAACCGGATGGCTTTCCCGAAGAGACGGTCGATCGCGGCCTGGACATCGACCCGCATGTGGCCGGGAAATTGGCGGATCGTGGTCACGAGTTTGCTGCGCGCGGTGCCGGCAAAGTGCCAGTCAAGGACGTCGCAACCAAAGTCGAAATTCTCTTCTTGTTCGCTTGCGGGCTCATCGGCCGCACGGATGCATTCGCTGCACAGCCAGATCGTGCGGTTGCCGATCCGAACATCCGTCTGTCCCTCGGGCTTGCCGCAGAGTTCGCAAGGGGTCTTGATCGCCTCGAGCGTGACCTGCAGTTTGTGGCCGGCCAGGCCGATGGATTGTTGCGCGGATTTGAAAAGGGCTTCCGCGACCGATTGCGGGTAAGGCCCGCAAACTGCTCTTTCCTTCTGCTCGATCCGAGTGATCAGCGCGGTCGCTTCGCGCTCCGATTTGCCGAAAACCTGACGGAGCAAATCCATCAAGAACTGGTCTGGGGTGTCGTCGTCATTATGGATTACGAGCTGGGTCGGCTGGTTCTCACCACGCATACTATTCATCACGAAAGGTCTCCTGGACAATCTATGATTGAATAGAACGGATAGGGAACATAAAAAGAAGCGGCCGTCAAGACGGCCGCTTTAATCTCAATCGTGGGCGAGCCCTTAGTGGGCACCGCCGCCGCCGGCCGCCTTCACCCGGCGCGTCAGCAGCACCGCGATCGCGGCGAGGACCAGCACCACGCCGATCACCGCAAACGTGTCGGAGAAGCCCATCACCAGCGCCTGGCGCTTCACTGTCTTGCCGAGCGCGATGATGGCCTGCTCGCGCGCGGCGTTGGGGTCGGGCACGCCGTGGGCGATGAAGTGATCGGTCAGTTGCGCGATGCGGGTGCGGACTTCCTCGCGGCCGAGCGTGACGGAGTGGCCGATGATGTTGGAGTGGAACTGCTCGCGCTTGGTGACGATGGTCGCCAGCACCGCGGTACCGATGGCGCCGCCGAGGTTGCGCATCATGTTGGAGATGCCGGAGGCGGCGGGCGCGTCCTGCGGCGCGACGCTGCCGAGGCTGAGCGCCGAGATTGGCGCCAGCGTCAGCGCCTGGCCGATTGCGCGCACGATGTTAGGCACCAGCAACTGATCGCCCGAATAGTCGAGCGACATCTGGATGTTCATGAACGAGCTCGCGGCGAACAGCAGCAGGCCGACGGCCGCGATATAGCGAATATCGAACCGCTGCATCAGTTTCGGCACCAGCGGAATCAGCAGGAGCTGCGGCAGGCCGGTCCAGGCCAGCACGTTGCCGATCTGCTCGGCATTGTAGCCCTGCACCTGGCCAAGATAGGCGGGCAGAAGATACACCGAGCCAAACAGCGCGAAACCAAGGAAGATCGAGGCGAACGTGCCGATGCCGAAATTCCACTGCGTCAGCAGGCGCAGACGCAGCAGCGGCTTCTCGACCACCAGTTCATTATAGATGAACAGCGACAGGCTGATCGCAGAGATGATCGCAAGCCGCACGATGAAGGGCGAGCCGAACCAGTCGTCCTTGTTGCCTTCTTCCAACACGGCCTGCAGCGATGCCAGGCCGACTGCCATGGTCGCGATGCCGAACCAGTCGCCTTCGCGCAACAGTGCCAGATTCAGCGGCTGGCGCTCCAGCGTGAAGAACAGCGTGGTCACCATGACCGCCGTGGGCACCACGTTGACGAAGAAGATGGTCTGCCAGCCGTAATTCTCGGTGAGATAGCCGCCGATGGTCGGGCCGATCGCGGGCGCAAAGGTCACCGCGAGCGAGAACATCGCGAGCCCAATCGGCTGCTGGACCTTCGGCAGCTTGGTGAAGACCAGCGTGAAGGCCATCGGGATCAGCACGCCACCGAAGAAGCCCTGGAAGCCGCGCATTGCGATCATCGACGGCAGATCGTGGGTGAAGGCGCAGGCAACCGAGAACGCTGCAAACAGCGTCGCGAAGCTCAGCATGATGTTGCGGAACGAGAACACCCGCGACAGATAGTCTGTCAGCGGGATCACGATGATCTCGCCGATCAGGTATGACGTCGAGATCCAGGATCCGTTGTCGACACCGGTGCCGATGCCGCCCTCGATGTTGAGCAGCGAAGCGTTGGTGATCTGGATGTTCAGGATCGCCATGAAGGCGCCGATCATCGCCGCGAAGACGGCGATCCAGACCGTGGCGCTGGCGCGATTGGGATCGGCTGCGGCGCGCTCAGGCGTCGCGGCCGGTGTTGCGGGCGTCGAGATTGAGAGGCTGTTTGACATGGCACGACCCTCCGGAAACAAGCTTCGCTTTAGATGTTGCTTGGGGCGTCGTTGCCGCTTGCGCGGTCGGCGCTGAACGGGTTGCGATCGTCGGGATCACGGACATGCCGGGCCGCAGCTCGATCGCAGGCTGCGTTTCGGCATCCAGCGCGATCTTCACGGGGATGCGCTGGACGATCTTGGTGAAATTGCCGGTGGCGTTATCAGGCGGCAGCAGGGCGAACTCCTGGCCGCTGGCCGGCGCGATGGAATCGACGTGACCGTGCACCACCTGGCCCGGGAACGTGTCGACCTCGATCTCGACCTGCTGTCCGGCGCGGACATTGGTGAGCTGGGTCTCCTTGAAATTGGCCACCACATACGCGCCTTCGGCGGGCACGATCGACATCAGCTGCGTGCCGGCCTGCACGAACTGGCCGACGCGGAGCGTGCGGTTGCCGATGACGCCGTCGATCGGGGAGACGATCGTGGTGTAGCCGAGATTGAGCTCGGCCTGATGCTGAAGTGCGGCGGCGCGGGCGGCGGCGGCGTTGGCTTGCGCGATCTCGGCTTTCAGGAGCTCGACCTGCTTGAGGGCGGAAGCGAGATTGGCGGTGTCGCGCTGGATCGCTGCGTCGGCGCCGGCGTTGCGCGACTGTGCCTGCTGCGCGTTTTGCACGCTGCCATAGCCAGTCGCGGCGAGATCGGTGTAGCGCTTATTCTCCTGCTGCGCGAAGGTCTTTGCGGCCGTGTCGACATCGACGGTCGCCCTGGCCGCGGCGATCACCGCGTCCTGAACATCGAGCTGCGCCTGCTTGCTTGTGATCGTCGCCTTCGCGGCGGCGACATCGGCCTTGGCCTGATCGAGCGCGACGCGGAAGTCGCGGTCGTCGATCCGCGCCAGCACCTGGCCGGCCTTCACATGCTCGTTATCGCCGACCACGACCCGGTCGAGATAGCCGCTGACTTTCGGCGCGATGGTGGTGTTGTCGGCCTTCACGTAGGCGTCATCGGTGGAGACGAGGAAGCGGCCGACGGTCCAGTAATCGTAGCCATACCAGCCGGCGCCGGCGAGCGCCGCGATCGCCACTCCGGCAAGCAACAGCTTGCGAAGGTTGAGTTTTCGGCGCGGGGCGGGCCCCGGCGCGGTGGGCAGGACGCCTTCCGGCGCGGGTGTTGGAACCACATTGGGTTCAGTCTTGGACGGGGTGGTGTGCACGGTCATGGCCGGCTCCCTGAATTAGGAAACTTGACGATTTCCAAAATAGGACTAGCTTTGGGATAGTCAATAGAATGACAGGCATCATCTAAAAACATGGCTCAGGCAAAACCGTCATCAGAATGCCGTCCGCGCGGACGGCCGCCGGTGCGCAGCGACGAGGAGACGAAGCGAATCGTCATCGAGTCGGCACGGCACGCCTTCGCCGTCGATGGCTACGCAGCGACCAGCACCGAGGAACTGGCGCGCGGCGCCGGTATCTCCACCAAGACTCTCTATCGGCTTTTTCCAGGCAAGGCGGCGCTGTTCGAGGCGATGTGCGCGGACCGGCTCGAGCGATTGCTCTCCGACGTCAATCTGCAGGCCAACAATCAGGCCGACATCGAAACAAGCCTGGCTGCGGTGCTGATCGCTTGTGCCGATCTTGCGCTCGATCCAGAGGTCGTGGCGCTGCAGCGCATGGTGCTGCAGCAATCGGCCACGTTCCCCGACCTTGCAGCGAATTTCTACAGGGATGGCATCGCCCGTACCGCGGCGGCGCTCGCGGGCTGGCTCCGCGATCAGGTCAAAAAGAAGCGCATTGCACTCGATAACGTCGACGAAGCCGCCGGAATGATGATTGCCATGATGGTGTCAGCGCCTCAGCGTGCGGCGATCTACGCAAGCCTGACACTGCCCTCGCGCGAAGAGATAGAGAGGAGGGCACAAATATGCGCTGCAATTCTGCTCGACGGCTGTCGCGGGCCGTCGCGTAGTTAGCGGCCGCAGGTTTTGACAATCAGCCGGCATGCGCTTATATGTTTCGCATGCGAAATAAATCGCCCGAGGCGAAGCGTCATCGGCTGATCTACCTCCTCAGCGTCGCGCAACGTCGCCTGCAGCGCTGGATGGCGGCGCAGCCCTCGAGCGAGGTGACGCCGGCGCAGGCGGGGTTGCTGTTCATCCTCGGCAAGCAGGACGGCGTCCTGATGGGCGAGGCGGGTGCGGCGCTCGATATGGGGCCGGCCGGCATTTCCGGTCTGGTCGACCGCACGGCGTCGGCGAGGCTGGTCGAGCGGCGGGCCGATCGCGAGGACGGCCGCGCCTGGCGCGTGTGGCTAACGCCGAAGGGCCGCACGGTGCTGGCACAGGCGAAGACCGATGCGGCCGCGGTCAATGCGGCGCTGACGGAAGGATTCACCAGCGCGGAGATCGATATCGTCGCACGCTGGCTGACGAGCATTCAGGACAAGTTTCCAAGAAATCCCATAAGCGACCCCACAAGAGATCCAGAGGACTAAGAGGAGAGACGAATGACCGAGCATGTGCGAGTTGAGACCAACAACGGAATTCTCACGCTCACCCTGGCGCGCCCCGACAAGAAGAACGCGCTGACGGATGCGATGTACGCCAAGCTTGCGGATACCATCGAAGCCGCCGAATTCGATTCGTCCGTGCGCGTGCTGCTGATCCGCGGCGAGGGCGACATGTTCACCGCCGGCAATGATGTCGGCGAGTTTGCGGCCGTCGCCTCAGGCAAGTTCGAAGGTAGCCGCAATGTCGGCCGTTTCATCCAGTCGCTGGCGCGCAGCACGCGCCCGCTGGTCGCAGCGGTGCAGGGCCGCGCCGTCGGAATCGGCACCACGATGCTCTTGCATTGCGATCTCGTCGTGCTCGCCGACAACACCCAATTGTCGACGCCTTTCGTCAGCCTCGCGCTGGTGCCGGAAGCCGCGTCGAGCCTGCTGATGCCGGCGCGCATCGGTTATGCCCGCGCCTATGAGATGTTTGCGCTCGGCGAGACCGTGCCGGCCAAGGCCGCGCTGGAATGGGGCCTCGCCAACCGCGTGGTGCCGCTCGACAAGCTCGACGCCGAGGCGCTGGCGCTCGCCCAGCGTCTTGCCCGACAGCCGGCCGGTGCACTCACCGCGACCAAGAAACTGATGCGTAACGGCGAGGCGCTGGTGGCGCAGATGCTGGCGGAAGGCGAGCAGTTCGCGCAGCGCCTGCGCACGGCGGAGGCGCGAGAGGCGTTCACCGCCTTTGCCGAGCGCCGTCCGCCGGATTTCACGAAGGTTTCGTGACGCCGGGGCCTGCTTAAGGGTCTGGCAAATCGGGAACTCCCGGCATTTGACTCAAACCTTAACGGAACATTGGCATGTCGCGATGCAAGGTGGCCTCTCTTGGAAGAGTAGGCCCCTGACCCATGGCAATGTTTAAGAAATCGGTAAGTTCGCTTCTCCTGACCCTGATGGCCCTGCTGGCGGCCGGCGCATTGGCCTCTACCGCGATCCAGATGTTCGGGGCCTTCGGCCGCTACAGCGATAGTCTCGAAACCGCGAGGCTCGCCGCCGCCGACAAGGCGATCTTCCATGGTGTGCTCGCGCTGCGCAATAATCGCGGCGATGCCCAGAGTGCGATCCTCGGCGAAGACGATCCGCGGACAAAACTCGCCGAAGCGGAGAAGGCCGAGCAGGGCGGCTATGAAGGCGTCAGCACCGCGATGGCCAGCGTCGACTTCGCCCGGCGCGATGAGCTTGCGAGCACACTGAAGCAGCGCTGGGGTGAAGCCGCGCCGCAATTCCAACTGTTTTATGACGAGGCCAAGCGCCCGCGCGCCGAGCGCAAGATCGAGCGGACCAATTCCTGGTATGATGCCGTCACCAAGGTGATCGATACCGCGAACCTCGCCTCCACCGCGGTGTCGAACCGTGCCTGGATGAATGATCCCTACATCGCCCGCATGATCCAGGTCCGCCGCTTCGCCTGGCAGGTGCGCGACCGCTATGGAATCCATTGTTCGATGCTGCGCTCGAACGTCAACAGCAGCAAGCAGCTCGACGATGGGCAGAAGCGATCGCTGGCGCAATGGGACGGCACCATCGCCTCCGGCTGGGCAGGCATGGGCGAGTTGCTCGCAGCGCCTGATGTGAGCGCGGAACTGGTCACGGCAGCGTCGGATGCGAAGGCCAAGACCGACGGCGTCCTGAAGCAGATCGGCGATCTCACCAAGAACTTTGACGGCAGCGGCAAGCCTGCGATGCCCGCTTCGGAGTGGAATACGCTTTGCCAGTCGCCATTCCCGCTGATTGTCGGAGTCGCAACCAAGGCGCTCGACCAGTCGATCGCGCGAGCTGAATCAGTTCAAGCCAAGGCGCTCACCAATCTCGTGGTGCAGTCGCTCACGTTCCTGATCGCGCTCGCGGTGACTCTGGCCGGCGTCTACGTCGTGCGCAATCGCCTGATGCGTCCGGTACGCGCCATTCTCGACGCCATCGCCCGGATCAGTGCTCGCGACTACGCGACGCACGTCCCGCAATCGCGTTATCCCGATGAGTTCGGCACCATGGCCGCCGCGCTCGAAAGCCTGCGCGAGAGCGCGGCGACCGCGGAACGTCTGGGCCAGGAACGCGAATCGCAGCAGGCGCTGCAGCTCGCCCGTTCCGGTACCGTGGACGACGCGTGCCGCAGTTTCGACGACACTGTGCAGGCTGTGATCCACAGCGTCGCCGCGTCGGCCAAGGAGCTCGATGCGACCGCGACCGATGTGCGCACGCTGGTGTCGGAATCGAGCAGCCAGACGGCTGCGGTCTCGTCCGCCGCCGAGCAGGCCACCAACAATCTCGAAAGCATTGCGGCTGCGACCGAGGAGCTCTCGGCGTCTGTCGGCGAAATCTCCGCGCAGGTGCAGTCCAGCGCACGCGATGCGCGCGAAGCGGTGTCGCAGGTGGAGCAGACCAATGCCACCGTCGAGATCCTCGACCAGACCGCGGGCCGCATCAGCGACGTCGTGAAGATGATCCACGCCATCGCCGGCCAGACCAATCTGCTCGCCTTGAACGCCACCATCGAGGCAGCCCGCGCCGGCGAAGCCGGCCGCGGCTTCGCGGTGGTTGCCGGCGAGGTCAAGAGCCTCGCGGCGCAAACCGCAACCGCCACCGAGGAAATCTCGCGCCAGGTCGAGGAAATCCAGGGTGCGACCGGGCAGGCGGTCGCCGCCATCCGCTCGATCGGCGGTGCCATCAGCGGCATCGATGAGAAAATGACCGCAATCGCCGCCGCCGTCGAACAGCAGCGCGCGGCCACCACCGAAATCTCGCGCAACTTCCAGCATGCCGCGCAGGGCACCCGTGAGGTCACCGATACCATCGGCAGCGTCGCCAAGCTCAACCAGGAGACCGGCAACGCCGGCTCGGTGCTGACCCAGTCCGTGACCAAGATGTCGGCCGACGCCGACCGTCTCCGCGTCGCGGTCGAGGGCTTCCTTGGTGCGGTGAAGACCGCTTAAGCTCCCATTCCCTGTTCCAACGGCAAGTGGATCGGCATTGCCGTGGGTGCGAGCGCGCTGTAAATGGTAGCGGTACCATGCTCCAACAGCTCGCTGGCGCATCAAAACTAACGACGGGAATACAGGGAGATAATTTCGATGCCGGTCACCCCACACAAGGCCCAGCGCCCCTATCGCGGCGTGTTCCCGGTCGCACCCACCATCTTCGACGAGCGCGGCGAGCTCGACCTGGACGGCCAGCGTCGCTGCATCGATTTCATGATCGATGCCGGTTCGCACGGCATTTGCATTCTCGCCAATTTCTCCGAGCAGTTCGTGCTGACCGACGCCGAGCGTGAGACCGTGATGCATGCCGTGCTGGAGCATGTCGCGGGCCGCGTGCCCGTGATCGTCACCACCACGCATTTCAGCTCGGCCGTGTGCGCGGCGCGCAGCCAGCAGGCGGAGGCAGCCGGTGCCGCCATGGTGATGGTCATGCCGCCCTATCATGGCGCCACCTTCCGCGTGCCGGAGAAAGGCATCGTCGAATTCTTCAAGGTGCTCTCGGGCGCGATCAACATCCCGATCATGATCCAGGATGCACCGGTGGCGGGCACGCCATTGTCGGTCGAGCTGCTGGCGCGGCTGGCGCGCGACTTCGGCAACATCCGCTATTTCAAGATCGAGGTCGCAGGCGCGGCATCAAAGCTCAGGAGCCTGATCGAGGCGGGCGGCAAGGACATCGAGGGTCCCTGGGACGGTGAGGAGGCGATCACGCTGCTCGCCGATCTCGATGCAGGCGCGACCGGCGCCATGACCGGCGGCGGCTATCCCGACGGCATTCGCCAGATCATCGATCCGTATTTTGCCGGCAAGCGCGAGGAGGCGAAGGCCGCCTATGAACGCTGGCTGCCGCTGATCAACTACGAGAACCGCCAATGCGGCCTGATCGCCTGCAAGGCGATGATGCAGGCCGGCGGTGTGATCAAGTCGGACGCGGTGCGCCATCCGCTGCAGCCGCTGCATCCGGCGACGCGGGCAGGGCTCTTGGAACTGGCCAAGGAGCGTGACGCGCTGGCACTGCGGTGGGGGAAGTAGCCTCCGTCGTCGTCCTGGACCAGCGCGCCCTAGCCTGATCCCGCCGGCTTCCGTCTGCTGAAGGCGTCGAATTGGCGCGGTTCGGGCGGTTTCCGGCCGCCCGGCGATGGCCTATTGTACGCTGGCCAACCAGGTCCGCGGAGCATCTCAAGACATCGCGTAATAGCTCTTCATTATGCCCCTACCCGAGCCAGGTTGGCGCGAGCCGACGAAACAGGGAGGCAGTGCCATGACGATGAGGCCGGATCCCACCTTCCACGCATCGCCCAAGCTTGCGATGGAAGCACCTGCGGAGAACTTCGCCTACACGTTGCTGCTCAGTCCAGATTTCTCAAAACCGGATGCACTCGCGGTCATCGACGTCAAGCCGGGATCGCCGACCTACAGCCAAATCGTCCACACCGTGACGATGCCCAACAAGGGCGATGAGTTTCATCACTTCGGCTGGAATGCCTGCTCCTCCGCCTTGTCGCCGCTCGCCGGGCATGCCTTCATCGAGCGGCGCTATCTCATCATCCCCGGGATACGCTCGTCGCGGATCTATATCATCGATACCAAGCCCGATCCGACCAAAGCCAAAATCCACAAGATCATCGAACCCGAGGAAGTCTTCAAAAAGACCGGCTACTCGCGGCCGCATACCATCCATTGCGGGCCGGACGGCGTCTATGTGAGCACGCTGGGCGGCGGCGGCAAAGACGGCACCAACGGGCCTCCAGGCGTCTTCATCATGGATTGCGAGACGTTCGAGGTCCTTGGACGATGGGAGATCGACCGCGGTCCGCAGACGCTGCACTATGATTTCTGGTGGAACCTGCCGCGCGATTACATGGTGACGAGCGAATGGGCGTTGCCGCCGCAGTTCGAGAACGGGATCGTCCCGGAGGATCTGCTGGCGAACAAGTATGGCCATCGTCTCCACTTCTGGGATCTCCGCGCCCGTCGCAACGTGCAGACCATCGACCTTGGCGCCAATCACCAGATGGCGCTGGAGGTGCGGCCAGCGCACGATCCGGTTCGCGAATACGGCTTCGTAGGCGTTGTGGTCGACACCACGAATCTCGAAGCATCGATCTGGACCTGGTGGCGCGAAGGCGGAAAATTCCATGCGGAAAAGACGGCGACGATCCCGCCCGAGCCCGCGCCAAAGGAGAAGCTTCCGCCGCTGCTCCAGGGCTTTGGCGCCGTGCCGCCGCTGGTGACCGACATCGACCTGTCGATGGATGACCGGTTTCTCTATGTCTCGTGCTGGGGCACGGGTGAAATGCGCCAGTACGACGTGAGTGAACCACGGAAGCCGAAGCTTGCGGGCTCGGTTCACATCGGCGGCATCGTGCGCCGCACCACGCACCCGAACGGCAAGGCATTCGCGGCCGGTCCGCAGATGGTCGAGATCAGCCGCGACGGCAGGCGCGTGTACTGGACCAACTCGCTCTATTCCACCTGGGATGACCAGTTCTATCCCGACGGGGTCCCCGGTGTGGAAGTCATGGCCAATGTCGGTCGCAACGGCGGCCTCGAGCTCGACAAGGACTACTTCGTCAGCTTCCCCGACGGATATCGTGCGCACCAGATCAGGCTGGAGGGCGGCGATTGTTCGACGGATTCCTTTTGCTACCCGTCGGCCTAGATTGGGGGCACGCGAGTCCGGCGCTCGGCTGGCTGTGGCTCGCTCTTGTCGCGAGCGGTCTCTATCACGGGGTCAATCCGGGAATGGGATGGCCGCTCGCCGTTTCGGCCGGGCTCATGGACAAGACCCCGCGCGCGCTCTTCCGTGCGTTGTGGGCCCTGGCGGCCGGACATCTCCTGGCGACACTTCTCGTGTTGCTGCCATTCGCGTTCCTGCTCGTGCTGGCCGAGTGGCAGCGTTCGATCCAGCTCGGCGCCAGCCTTCTCGTCATCGGCTTCGGCGCCTATCGGCTGATCGAGCGGCACCATCCGCGCGCGCTGGCACGAATTCCGCCAACGCAATTGGTGCTCTGGTCATCTGCCGTTGCCATTGCTCACGGCGCCGCCCTGATGCTCGTGCCGATCTATCTCGGGCTCTGCCAGGCCTTCGAACTCGATGCCGGCCATGAGGCCGCCGGCGTGCTGATGAAGGCAAGTCTCGGGATGGCGGTGCTGGTGTCTTTGGTGCACGTTGCTGCCATGATCAGCGCCGGCGGATGTCTGGCGTGGCTGGTCTACCGCCATCTGGGATTGAGGTTCGTCTCGCGAAGCTGGTTCAATCTGGATGCAATCTGGGCGACCAGCCTCGTTCTGGTTGGCGTCGTGGCGCTCGCCTTCAATCTTGCGAGCTGGCGCTGAAGCCTACCGCGCCAAAGCCCACTCTCCGATGATGCGGAAGCGCGCCTTCGCATCGTCCTGCTTGAACAGCGTAATGCGGTCGATCTCGAGTGTATCGAGACCAAGCTCCGCAAACCTCGCCCGCAGCATCTCCAGAATCGGCCCGCGCCGCTCCGCGTCCAGCCGTCCCGTCAGCGTCATGTGGAGGCGGAATTCTTCCATCACGTAGGGATAGCCCCAGCGGTCGAGATACTCGCGCTGGCGCGCGCTGAGCCTTTCGGGTTTTCGCCGCGCGCGGTCTTCCGCCGTCAGGGGCCGACGAAATGAATCGAAATCGCGGACACAGTCGGCCGCCAGTTGCAGGAGCGCGTCGACCGGCTCAGCCGGAATGACGGCGATGAAGCCGCTGATGGTATCGACCACCGGCTGGATCACCGGCATCGGCCGCGCCTTCGCGGCAAATGTCGCGCAGGCAGCCTTGAGCTCGGCCTCTGTCTTGCCCGATACCAGCGTCATCGGCGCCTTCAGCGTGCCGTGAAAGCCGTATTTGCGGGGATCTGAAGTGATGTCGCGCCAGTCCGGCACGGCATGCAGGGTGCCTTGCGGAAACGAAAGCTCGTCGCTCGTATAGGCATCATAGCCGAGCAACTCGGCGCCGAAGCGGGACAGCGCATTGTCGGCGCCGGCGGCGAAATAGATCGCGTAGCGGGGAAAACCTGTCATTGCCGGAGCATAGCCAATTTATGCCGCAACGACAGTCTCGCGCGCCGGCGCCGCCGCAGTAGCGAGTAGCCGCGCCGCATCGGTGAGATGTACGAGCTTGCCGGCGGCGATCACCGCGACCAGCCGCGGCCGCTGCGACGCGCTGTCGTCGACCAGCAGGATGTCGGCGCGCTGCCCCGCGGCGAGCGTGCCGCGATCGGTCAGGCCTGTGGCTTGCGCCGGTGCCGACGAGATCAGCTTCCAGGCCTCCGTCAGCGGCAGCACGCCGTCTGCGGCAAGACGGAAGGCAGCGAGCAGCGGCGCCGGATAGTAGTAGTCGGATGCCAGCACCGAGCAGAGCCCCTTCTCGATCATGTCGGAGGCCTTGGTCCAGCCGGTGTGGCTGCCGCCACGCACGACGTTCGGCGCGCCGTAGACGATGGCGTCGCCATGATCTGCGGCTTCGCGCGCCGTCTCCTCGTTGACCGGAAATTCGGCGAGCGCCACGCCCAGGCTGCGAAAATCCCGGCGCATCGCCGGGGTCGCATCGTCATGCGACAGCATCCGCACCTCGGCGCCGCGTGCCGCCGCAGCGAGCCGGGTGATCGAAGCCGGAACATCGGCGGCGCGCGAGACAATATGCGCGACGAGCTTGTCGAACTCCTCGCTCGACAGGCCGGTGCGCTCCACCATGCGGTTGCGCTTGCGCGGATTGGAGATGTCGGCGACGACCCCATCCATGTGGTCGTTGAAGGCGAACAGGTCGACGCGACCCTCGGCCAGCCACCGGCCGATCTCGTCTTCGGCATCGAGATTGTAGGTCTCGTGCCGCAGGTGGAAGCGAGTGTCGGCGGCAAATTGCGGACGCTGCCGTTCGATCGCCTCGAGCAGGCGCCGTGCATTGTCGCCGCTGCGCAGGCCCGGCTCCCACGACCAGGTCGTGGCGTGGAACACCGTGGTGATGCCGTTGCTAATGACCTGGCGATCGGTGTCGGCCAGTGCGACATCGATCGGGAAATCGACGCCGGCGCGCGGCATCATCTGCCGCTCGAAGGCATCGCCGTGCAGATCGACGATGCCGGGCAGCACCAGCAGGTTGCGCGCATCGATCGCCAGCCGCGCGCGGCCGCGTGACGCATCGATTTGAGCAATGTCCGTTCCGGAGACGCCAAGGGAGGTTTCGGCGAGCTCGGAGCCGATCAAGGTCCGGCCACCTTCTATGAAAATGTCTGTCACGCGACCGCGCTTCGTTTGCTGGAAGAGGAACTTGCCCCTGCTTCGTACGCTGTCAGGAAATCTTCAATCGCGAGCCTGCGGAAATTGGGCAGCGCTTCACGCAATTTGTCGTGATCCCAGTCCCACCATGCCAGCCTGGCCAGCCGTCCGGCAACCGCTTCCGAGAACCGGCGCCGCACGATGCGCGCCGGATTGCCGGCGACGATGGTATAGGCCGGCACGTCCTTGGTGACGATGGCGCCGGCCGCGATCACCGCGCCGGTGCCGATGTTGCGGCCCGGCAGCACGACCGCGCCATGGCCGATCCAGACGTCATGGCCGATACGGACGTGATGCTGGCGCCGCCAGTCGAAGAAATCGGTGTCGTCGCTCTCGCCCGGAAAGTAGGCGCTGGAGCGATAGGTGAAGTGCGCCTGGGTGGCGCGATGCATCGGATGATTGCCCGGATTGATCCGCGTCATCGCCGCGATCGAGCAGAACTTTCCGATCGTCGTGTAGGTGATCTGCGCGTCGTTGACGACGTAGGAGTAATCGCCCATCGCCACCTCATGGAGGATCGTGCGCGCGCCGACCTCGGTATAGGCACCGAGCCGGGTCTCGTGAAGCTTCGCCGAAGGATCGATGGTCGGTTCGACCGAAAGCACTTTGCCGGCCATGTTGCATCCGAAAGCTTGAGGGTAGGCGCTCGTCTTCGAGCGGCTCGATGACAATGTCATGACGATACAATGACAGGGGATGAGGTGTGTTGCATCGCCGCACTGCACGGCGCGTGTCACACAAGTGTCAAGCGCCGGGATTAGCGGTGGACGCCAGCTACTCTGGAGCCCTGCATGCTGGTGGTTGAAGGTCTGACGTGCCGCTTCGGCGCAAAAGCCGCGGTGGACGACGCTTCGTTTCAAATTGCTCCCGGCGGCTTCGTCGGTGTGATCGGGCGCTCCGGCGCCGGCAAGTCGACCATGCTGCGCATGATCAATCGGCTCGCGACCCCGACGCAGGGCCGTATCCTGTTCGATGGTCTCGACGTCACCGCGCTGCGCGGCAAGGAGCTGCGGCAGTGGCGCGCTCGCTCTGCGATGATCTTCCAGCAATTCAACCTCGTCGGCCGGCTCGATGTGCTGACCAATGTGCTGATGGGGCGCCTTGCCACGATGCCGGCCTGGCGCTCGCTGACGCAGACCTGGCCGGAGCAGGACAAGGCGCTGGCGATGTCGGCGCTCGAACAGTTCGACATCGCCTCGCTGGCCGCCCAGCGCGCCGACCAGCTCTCCGGTGGCCAGCAGCAGCGCGTCGCGATCGCCCGCGCGCTGGTGCAGCAGCCCGACATCATCCTCGCCGACGAGCCGATCGCCTCGCTCGATCCGCGGAACACCAAGATCGTCATGGATGCGCTGCTGCGCATCAACAAGCATTTCGGCATCACCGTGCTCTGCAATCTGCATTCGCTCGATCTGGCGCGCAGCTATTGCGACCGCCTGATCGGCATGTCGGCGGGCCGCGTGGTGTTCGACGGCGCGCCGGCCGCGCTGACCGATCTCGTCGCGCGTGAACTCTACGATCTCGAAGCCAACGATGTCATGGGCGGAACGCCCGCGCCGGCACCCGAAGGCGTCCCGGCGCTCGGAACCGCTGCCGCCGCCTGAGCGGCGGACTGAAGTCAAGTTTTGCCTCAACCGACCCCAACCGATGAAGAGGGTATCATGATCACTCGCAGACTCATTCTTGCCGGCGCCGCCGCGCTGACCTTCGCCGGATCCGCGTCCGCCGAAGATTGGAAGACGAAATATCCCGAAATCACCTTCGCCGTGATCCCGGCCGAGAACGGCTCCGGCGTCACCGAGCGCTACGGGCCCTTCATCAACTATCTGTCGAAGGAACTCGGCATCAAGGTGACGCTGCGCGTCGCCAACGACTACGCGGCCGTCATCGAAGGTCAGCGCGCCGGCAACATCCACATCGGCTATTACGGTCCGGCCTCGTTCGCGCGCGCCCGCCTGACCGGCGTCAAGACCGACGCTTTCGTGATCGACGTCAACGCCGACGGCTCGAAGGGCTATTACTCGGTGTTCTACGTGCTGGCGAAGTCGCCGTACCAGAAGATCGAGGATCTCAAGGGCAAGAATCTCGGGCTTGTTGATCCGAATTCTACTTCCGGCAACAACATGCCCCGTTTCAAGCTGAACGCGTTGGGGATCGATCCGGACGCCTATTTCTCCAAGGTGCTCTTCACCGGCAGCCACGAGAACGCCGTACTGGCGCTGGCCCAGGGCACCGTCGACGTCGCCGCCAATTGGTGGAACGCCGATGACGATTCGAACCTGACCCGCATGCTCAACAAGGGCATGGTGAAGTCGTCCGACGGCACCGTGATGAAGAAGGAAGATTTCCGCATCATCGTGAAGTCCGACCTCATCATCAATTCGCCCTACGCCTATCTCAGCGACCTGCCGGATGACATGAAGGCTGCGATCAAAAAGGCCTTCCTGGATGCGGCCCAGAAGGATCCCGAGGCGTTCAAGAAACTCTCCGACGGCAAGAACAAGCCGTGGGAGCCGATCGCCAATGACGATTACAACAAGACCATCGACCTGATTAAGTTCGTCGATGCTTTACGCAAGAAGGCGTCCTGACCTCGTCGGGACGATGCTACTCGAGCCGGGTCGATGGACCCGGCTCTTTTTCTTGATGGACCGCCGAACACATGACGCTCGCCGTTTCGATTCTCCCCGAACAGCAGCTCGCCGTGCTGAATGCCGCCTACCGCAAGGCGATCGCTCGCAAGCGCCTGCGGCTGATGGCAGGTGCCGGGTTGTTCATCGCCGCGCTGATCGTGGCCTCGATCGGCGCCGAAGTTAATCTGCGCACCTTCTTCACCTATTTCGGCAACTTCGTCAGCTATTTCGATCGCATCCTCACGCTCGACAACGGCCACCGGGTCTGGACCGATTTTGGCGAATGGTTCTGGGGCTGGCATAAATGGCTGAAGCTGCTCGCCGAGACCTTGCTGATCAGTTATGTCGGCACGCTGATTGGAGCGGTGTTCGCCTTCGGGCTCAATTTCTTCGCGGCTGAGAACACCTCGCCCGTGCCCTGGCTACGCTTCGTGGTGCGGCGCTTGCTCGAATTTGCGCGCACTGTCCCAGGCATCGTGTTTGCGCTGATCTTCGTCATCGCCTTCGGGCTCGGCCCGATGGCGGGCGTGCTCGCAATTGCCATCCACTCCACCGGCGCGCTCGGAAAGCTGTTCTCGGAGATCGTCGAGAACGCCGATATGAAGCCGGTCGAAGGCATCCGCTCGACCGGTGCGAGCTGGCTCGCCTGCATGCGCTTTGCGATCCTGCCGCAAGTTACCGCGGGCTACGCCAGCTACGCGCTGCTGCGCTTCGAGATCAATGTGCGCGAAGCCTCGGTCATGGGCTTTGTCGGTGCCGGCGGCATCGGCCAGGAGCTCATCGTCGCGATCCGCAAATTCTACTACTCCGACGTCAGCGCGATCCTCGTCACCATCATCATCACGGTGTTCCTGATCGATATCACGACCGGCTGGGTGCGCGGCCGGCTGTTCGGCAAGGAGGCGCGGACGTGAGCAAGCCGCAAGAGGTCGACACCGCGCAGATCCGCGCCCGCTATCCCGACGTGTTCGACCGGCCTGCCTCGGCGCGGCTTGCGACGCCGGCGATGATCATCGCGGCGCTCGCCATTTTCATCTATGGCCTGGTCGATCTCGATTTCTCGCCGTCACGGCTCTTCAACGGCCTCAGCCAGCTCGGCTGGATCAGCATGATGATGATCCCGCCCGATCCCGGTTCGTCGCTGCCGCTCTATCTGAAGGCGATGGGCGAGACGCTCTCGATCGCGCTGCTCGGGACCACGCTGGCCGCGCTGTTCGCGCTTCCGGTCAGCTTGTTTGCCGCACGCAACGTGGTGCCGTCAAAAATCCTGCGTTTCCCGGTTCGCCGCTTCCTTGATTCGATCCGCGGCGTCGACACGCTGATCTGGGCGCTGGTGTGGATCAATGTGGTCGGGCTCGGCCCGTTCGCCGGCGTGCTCGCCATCGCGGTGTCGGATTTCGGCGCCTTCGGAAAACTGTTCTCGGAGGCGATCGAAGGCGCCGACCAGAAGCAGGTCGAGGGCATCCGGGCCTCCGGCGGCAGCGCACTGCACGAGATCCGCTTCGGCCTGTTGCCGCAGGTGCTGCCCGTGATCGCGGGCCAGGTGCTCTATTTCATCGAATCGAACACGCGCTCGGCCACCATCATCGGCATCGTCGGCGCCGGCGGCATCGGACTTCAGCTGGCCGAGCAGATCCGCGTGCTGGAATGGCAGAAGGTGTCGTTCCTGATCCTGATGATCCTGGTCGCGGTCGCCGCGATCGATTTCATATCGAGCAAGCTGCGGTTTGCGATTATTGGAAGGCGTGCTGTCGCCTAATCATCAGTGCCGTAGCAACCATTAAGA
>NZ_VSSS01000050.1 GCF_008123425.1 Bradyrhizobium rifense | reverse complement strand
CGTAGGGTGGGCAAAGGCGCATTAGCGCCGTGCCCACCACTCTTGCTGCGGTCGTGGAAAGATGGTGGGCACGCTTCGCTTTGACCACCCTACGAGACTGTGCCTCGACTACTGCACGCTCAGCGCCACGAACCGCAGTTCGCCGTCGCCGTTGGAGACCAGCAGCAGCACGGACTTCTTGCCGTCCTTCTTGAGCTGGTCCACCCGCTTCTGGATGTCGGCGCCGCTCGCGACCGCTTCCTGCGCGACTTCGACGATGACGTCGCCGGCGGAGAGCCGCTTCTCGGCAGCGTCCGAATTGGCGTCGACATTGGTGACGACCACGCCCTTGACGGTGTCCTTGATCTTGTAGCGCGTGCGCAGATCCTTGTTCAGCACGGCGAGATCGAGGCCGAGCGCCTTCTGCGTCACCGGCTTCTCCGGCGGCGGCTCATCGGTCTTCACCGCGGCCTGCACCTTGTCGGGATCCTGCAGGCGGCCGAGCGTGACTTTCTTGGTCTGCTCCTCGCCCTTGCGGATGATGATGACGTCGACCTCCTTGCCGACCGCGGTGTCGGCGACGACGCGGGACAGATCCTTCGGGTCCTTGACGTCCTTGCCGTCGAACTTGACGACGACGTCACCCGGCTCGATCCCGGCCGGCTTGGCCGGGCCCTTGTCGTCGACGCCGGCCACCAGCGCGCCGCGCGCAGGCTTGATGTTGAGGCTCTCGGCGATCTCGTCGGTGACGCTCTGGATGCGCACGCCCAGCCAGCCGCGACGCAATTCGCCGAACTGGCGGAGCTGATCGACGACGCCCGCGACCGTCTTCGACGGCACGGCGAAGCCGATGCCGATCGAACCGCCGGAGGGCGAGATGATCAGGGTGTTGACGCCGACGACGTCGCCATCGAGGTTGAACAGCGGGCCACCGGAATTGCCGCGATTGATGGCGGCATCGGTCTGGATGTAGCTGTCATAGGGGCCTGAGGAGATGTCGCGGTTCTTGGCCGAGACGATGCCCGCGGTCACTGTGCCGCCGAGGCTGAAGGGGTTGCCGATCGCAACCACCCAGTCACCCAGACGCAGCTTGTCGGAGTCACCGAACTTCACCGAAACAAGCGGCTTCGGCGGCTTGAACTTCAGGACGGCGAGATCGGTCTTCTTGTCGACACCGACCAGCTCAGCCTTGATCTTGCTGCCGTCGTTGAGAATAACGTTGATCTCGTCGGCGTCAGCGATGACGTGATTGTTGGTCACGACGACGCCGGAGGTGTCGATGATGAAGCCGGACCCGAGCGAGTTGGTCTTGCGCGGCGGGCCGTTGCCGTTATCGCCGCCCTTGCTGCCGCCGCCGGGGCCTTTGCGGTTCTTGAAGAAGTCGTCGAAGAATTCCTCGAACGGCGAGCCGGGCGGCAGTTGCGGCATGGTGTTGCTGCCGCCGCCGCCCTTGGCCTCGACTGTCTGCGAGGTCGAGATATTGACGACCGCGTCGATCACCTTCTCGGCGACGTCGGCGATGCCCTCCGGTCCGCGTGCCTGCGCCGGCGAGCCGAACACACTGAAAGCGCCGATGGCGAGCGCGGCCAGCCCAAATCGCGCATGTTGGCGCAAGCGGGTCGGAACAATGGTGGCAGCGGTCATTGTGGTCTCCAGAGAAAAAGGATTCGGCCTCAAGACTGCGCTCGAACGGGGGCACGGTGCAAGCGCGGAGCTTAACGGGCCTCAAGACCCGGATAATACGGCGAAAACCCGCCCCTCGCCTTCACTTTGGCGTTGGCCGTACGGCTAGATCGGACGTCGCATCACCCAGATCAGGATCAGGCCGGCCACGGCCGAGCCAATCCCGACCGCCCGCAGGATATTGTCCGGCGTAGCAATGGCGCTTTTCATGGCCTTGCGCATCCAGTTCGGACTGGCCGCGAACATCAAGCCTTCCAGCACGAACAGGATGCCTAAGCCGATGAGGAAGTCGGCGAACGCAATGGACCTCATCGGATTGGAACCTCCCGTGGTGCTGTTCTTGTCTGGACGAAGGGCGGCCAAACCTGCCGCCCTTGTCTAGCTTACGGTTTCGCCGGCGTCTCGGTCGCCGGCTTGCCGGACGGGTTACTAAAATACCGGAAGAAATCCGAGTCCGGCCGCAGCAGGTAGCGGGTGTCGTCCTTCTTCAGCCCGTTCTCGTAGGCCGTCATCGACCGATAGAACGCGAAGAAGTCGGCATCCTTGCCATAGGCTTCGGCGAACAGGCGGTTGCGCTCGGCGTCACCGACACCGCGCGTCTGCTCGGCGGTCGAGTTCGCTTCGGCAATGATCACCGTGACATCGCGGTCGGCCTTCGAACGAGTTTCCTGCGCCCTCTGGCCGCCCTGCGCGCGGAATTCGGCCGCCTCGCGCTGGCGTTCGGACTTCATCCGGTCGTACACCGCCTGGCTGTTCTGTTCCGGCAGGTCGGCGCGGCGAATGCGGACGTCGACAACCTCGATGCCGTAACCGCCGGCCTCGCGGTCGAGCTGCTCGCGGATGCGTCCCATCAGCTTTTCGCGCTCATCACGCACCACGGTGATGAAGCTGACCTCACCGAGCACGCGGCGCAGCGCTGCGTTCAAGAGCGAGGTGAGCTGGAGGTTCGCGGCCTGGATCGAGCCGACGCTCTGATAGAAGCGCAGCGCATCCTTGATGCGGTAGCGCGCAAAAGCATCGACCACGAGCCGCTTCTGGTCGGAGGCAATGACCTCCTGCGACGGGTTCTCGAGGTCGAGAATGCGCTTGTCGACGTTGATCACGGAGTTCCAGGGCGCCTTGAAGTGCAGCCCGGGGTCGGTGACGACGTCCACAGGTGCGCCGAATTGCAGCACGATGGTCTGCTCGGTCTGCTGCACCGTGAACAACGACATGTAGGCGACAATCACGACCAGAAGCGCCGCAAGCAGCGCGACAATGCCTGTAACGGGAGACCTCATCTTGTGCCTCCGCTCGGCAGTTGGCCGGTCGTCGTGGGCCGCCTCGCCGACAATTCATTGAGCGGCAGGTAGGGCACGACGCCCTGGCCAGAGGCGCTGCCGTCATAGATCAGTTTGTCAGAGCCGCCGAGCACGCGCTCCATCGTCTCCAGATAGATCCGTTCACGCGTCACGTCGGGCGCCTTCTTGTATTCCTCGTACACCTTCAGGAAGCGCGAGCTCTGGCCCTTGGCCTCGGCGACCGCCTGCTCCTTGTAGCCTTCGGCGGCTTGCAGAATCCGCGCCGCGTTGCCGCGCGCTTCCGGCACAACCTTGTTGGCATAAGTCTGCGCTTCGTTTTGCAGCTGCTCCAGATTGGCGCGCGCCGCCTGCACGTCGCGGAACGCATCGATCACCTGTGCCGGCGGATCGACCTTCTGCATCTGCACCTGCGTGATCTGGATGCCGGCGCCATAGCCGTCGAGCGTCCTCTGCATCAGATCCTGCACGGTGGTCTCGGTCTGCGTCCGGGCTCCGGTCAGGATCGGCTGGATGTCGGAACGGCCGATCACCTCGCGCATCGCGCTTTCGGCGACCGCCTTCACGGTGCCCTCGGGGTTCTGGATGTTGAACAGGAAGTTGCCGACGCCGTTGGGCTTGATGCGCCACAGCACGGTGAAGTCGACATCGACGATGTTCTCGTCGCCGGTCAGCATCAGGCTCTCTTCCGGCACGTCACGGATCGAGCGGCCGCGGCGGGCCGGATCGTCGATCAGCGTCATGCCGATGGAAATGGTGGAGACGCGCAGCGCCTTCGGCAGCAGCACGGTCTCGATCGGATAGGGCAGATGATAGTTCAGGCCCGGATCCACGGTGCGCACATGCTTGCCGAAGCGCAGCACGACGCCCTGCTCTTCGGACTGCACCCGGAAGAAGCCCGAGAGCAGCCAGAGTGCGATGACGATAAGCAGGATCAGCGTGATGCCGATGCCGGAGAAATAGCCACCGGGCATGATCTGCTGCAGCCGGTCCTGGCCACGCCGCAGAAGGTCCTCCAGATCCGGCGGCCTCGGCCCGACCGGTTGCGGGCCTGAGCCCCACGGTCCTTTCGGACCCGAGCCCCACGGGCCACCGCCCTGATTCTTCCACGGCATTCGACGCTCTCCTCGGCAGACCGGGACTAAAACTAAGCCGGCCCGCATTGTCCGGTCCGGCTTTATAGGGGACCGAAAGGACCCTTACAACGCAAGCCTAACCGACCCACGAGCTATGCTCGGGGGCGGAAAAGTCAATGTAAACATTGGCGAATGCAGTTAATGGGGCGCCCGCCGACGATATGTCACATAGGAGTAGTCGGCGCTGTCGTCGGGACCGGCCGGATGGCGGACGCGCGCCACCTCGTCCCATCGCGCCTTGTCGATGTCGAAATGCGTGTCGCCCTCGGGGCGCGCGTGGACTTCCGTGATCTCGAGGCGGTCGGCACGATCGAGCCATTGCCGGAAGATTTCGGCGCCGCCGATCACGGCGATTTCAGCGGCTGAACGCCGCAGGGCGTCACCAAGCGCAACCGCGCCCGCATCCGCTGCCGATGTCGTGACGACGGCGCCGGCGGCGCGATAGGCCGCATCGCGCGTGATCACGATATTGGTGCGGTTCGAAAGCGGCCGACGCCCGGGCAAGGATTCAAAGGTCTTGCGCCCCATGATCACGGGCTTGCCGATGGTGAGCGCCTTGAAGCGCGCCATGTCGGATTTCAACCGCCATGGCATCGCGTTGCCGGCACCGATGACACCGTTCTCCGCAATCGCAACGACGAAGACGATCTCCATCAGGATGTGCTCCCTGCAAGCCGCGTCAGCGCAGGACCGGAGACGCGGCACAGCGTCCAGTCGTCCAGCATGACGGCGCCGAGCGATTTGTAGAACGCGATCGACGGCGCATTCCAGTCGAGCACCGCCCATTGCAGGCGCGACCAGCCGTTGTCGACGCATTCCTTGGCCAGATAGACCAGCAGCGCCTTGCCGAGGCCTTTGCCCCGATGCGACGGCCGCACATACAAATCTTCGAGATAGATCCCGTGGCGGCCGCTGAAGGTCGAGAAATTCAGGAACCAGACCGCAAAACCGACCGGCTCGCCGTTCCACTCCGCAAGCGCACAAAACAGCCGCGGATCGCTGCCGAACAAGGCGTCCGCAATGTCAGCTTCGGTGGCCTCGACCTCATGAGAGAGCTTCTCGTACGCGGCAAGCTCGCGGACGAAATCGAGGACGAGCCCGGCCTCGCCCGGGCGCGCGCGGCGGATGCTGAGCGACATCGGCGCTAGACCGCGACCGCCGCCTTGATATGCGGATGCGGATCGTAGCCGACGAGTTCGAAATCCTCGTAGCGGAAGGAGAAGATGTCCTTCACGTCGGGATTGATCCGCATCACCGGCAGCGCACGCGGCGCGCGCGTGAGCTGCAGCCGGGCCTGCTCGAGATGGTTGGAATAGAGATGGGTGTCGCCGAACGAATGCACGAAGTCGCCGGGCTTCAGGCCGGTGACCTGCGCCACCATCATGGTGAGCAGCGCATAAGAGGCGATGTTGAAGGGCACACCGAGGAACACGTCGGCCGAGCGCTGATAAAGCTGGCAGGACAGCTTGCCGTTGGCGACGTAGAACTGGAACAGGCAGTGACAGGGCGGCAGCGCCATCTTGTCGACCTCGGCCGGATTCCAGGCCGAGACGATCAGGCGACGCGAGTCCGGATTGCGCTTGATCATGTCGACGACGTCAGTGATCTGGTCGATGCTGCGCCCGTCCGGCGCCGGCCAGGAGCGCCATTGATGGCCGTAGACCGGGCCGAGATCGCCATTGGCGTCCGCCCACTCGTCCCAGATGGTGACGCCGTTGTCGCGCAGATATTTGATGTTGGTGTCGCCCTTCAGGAACCACAGCAGCTCATGCACGATCGCCTTCGGCGGCAACCGCTTAGTGGTCAGCATCGGGAAGCCGGCGGACAGATTGAAGCGCATCTGATGGCCGAACACCGACAGCGTGCCGGTGCCGGTCCGGTCGGTCTTCTCGGCGCCGTCTGAAAGAATCCGCTCGAGCAGGTCCTGGTATTGGTGCATGGGCTATAGGCCTTTGGGAGGACGGCGAACTTAACGGCCGGCTCCGCGCTGCGACAGGGGCGATTCGCCGGCTCGCACAGATTATACCCGGAAAACTGGTCATCCCCGGCGCAAACGACAAGAGGCGGAACTCGCGTCCCGCCCCTCGCCTATCAGCTTGATTGTACTGATTAACTTGCCGGCTTGAGCACCGGGGTCCACTTCGCGATTTCGCTCTTCACGAGGGCGGCAAGCGCCTCCGGCGTCCGCTCCGCAGGGGTGGGGATGACGCTGCCGAGCTCGAGCAGGCGCTTGCGTACGGTCTCGTCGTCGAGCGCCCTGACGGCGGCGGCGTTCAGGCTCGCCACGATCGCGGGCGAGGTTCCCTTGGGCGCGAACATCGCGTTCCAGGCCTGGGCCTGGAACGCGGGCAGCCCGGCTTCCGCCGTCGTCGGCACGTTCGGCAGCGACGGATTGCGCTCCGCCGTTGCGATCGCATAGGCCTTGATGGTGCCGGCGTTGATCTGCGGCACGGCGTTGACGATCTGATCGCAGATGTAATCGACCTGGCCCCCCACCAGCGCGTTCATCGCGGGTCCGGTGCCGTTGAAGGGCACGCCGACCGGCTTGATGTCGAGGATGGAGTGCAGCAGTTCGCAGGACACGTGCGACACAGAGCCGATGCCGGCATGCGCCGCATTCACTTTCTCAGCGTTGGCCTTCACGTAAGTGACGAACTCCTTCAAATCCTTCGGCGGGAAGTCCTTGCGCGCCAGGATCAGGATCGGCGTGCCCGCGAGCAGCGCGATAGGCTCGAAGTCTTTTTCGGGATGGTAGGCGAGCTTCGGATAGAGCGGCACGGAGGCGGCGTGCGTGCCCATATGCCCGGTGATCAGCATATAGCCGTCATTGGCCGCGCGCGCTGCGCGCGTGGTCGCGGTGGTGCCGCCGGCGCCGACTACGTTCTCGATGATGATGCTCTGCCCCAGCGTCTGCGCCATGTGCGACGTGACGATGCGCGCGACGACGTCGGTCGGACCGCCCGCCGCGAACGGTACGATCATGGTGATGCTGCGCGTCGGATAGGTCTGCGCTTCGCCCGATGCGACAAAGCCGCACAGCGACGCGAGCACGACTGCACATGCGCCCGTGAGCGCGCGAATGGAGGTCATCCCGATCTTCTCCGACATAACAAAAATGCCGGCCACAAGGCCGGCATTTTCATTTCACGAAGAAGTCACACAAGTCGATTGGACTTCCGAATGCGGCGCGCCGACGCAGGACATGCCGACGCAGGCGCGACGCAATCAATTCTCGGATTCGGTGAACACCTCGTCGCGCTTGCTCCGCAAGAAGGGCAACACCGTGAGCACCAGAAGGAAGGCCGCGATCGCGAGCAGCACGGCCGACAACGGACGCGTCAGGAACACGGTCCAGTCGCCACGCGAGATCAGCAGCGCGCGGCGCAGGTTCTCTTCCATCAGCGGTCCGAGCACCATGCCGAGCAGCAACGGTGCCGGCTCGAAATCGTGCTTGATCAGCCAATAGCCGACCAGACCGAACACGCCCGCGAGGATGACGTCGACCGGCGCATTGTTCACCGAGTAGATGCCGATCGCGCAGAAGATCACGATCGAGGGGAACATCAGCCGGTACGGCACGCGCAACAGCCGCACCCAGATGCCGACCAGCGGCAGGTTGATGATGATCAGCATCAGATTGCCGATCCACATCGAGGCGATCATGCCCCAGACCAGGTCCGGCTGTTTCTGCATCACCTGCGGGCCCGGCACGATGCCATGAATGGTCATCGCACCGACCATCAGCGCCATCACCGCGTTCGGCGGGATGCCGAGCGTCAGCAACGGGATGAAGGAGGTCTGCGCGGCTGCGTTGTTGGCGCTTTCCGGCGCCGCCACGCCTTCGATCGCACCGCGGCCGAACCGTGACGGGTCCTTGGCGAGCTTCTTCTCGAGCGTATAGGCCGCAAACGACGCGATCACCGCGCCGCCGCCCGGCAAAATGCCGAGGATCGAGCCGAGCGCGGTGCCGCGCAGGATCGCAGGCGCCGAGTCGATCAGGTCTTTCCTGGTCGGCATCAGGCCGGTGATCTTTTGCTGCACGAGATCGCGGTTCATCTCGGCGCCGGCATCGAGATTGCGGATGATCTCGGCAAAGCCGAACACGCCCATCGCCACCGTCGCAAAGCCGAGGCCGTCGGCAAGCTCCGGAATGTTGAAGGCCATGCGCGACGCGCCGGTCTCGATGTCCGAGCCGACCATCGACAGCAACAGGCCGAACACGATCATCGCGATCGCCTTCAGCACCGAGCCCTTGGCCAACACGACCGCAAAGATCAGGCCGAGCACCATCAGCGAGAAGTATTCCGCCGGGCCGAACGCCAGCGCGAGCTTGGTCAAGGGCGCGCCGAGCACGGCGATGAGCACGGTCGCGACGCAGCCGGCAAAGAATGATCCGATCGCGGCGATCGCCAGCGCCGGGCCGGCGCGGCCCTGCTTTGCCATCGCGTGACCGTCGATGGCAGTGACGACCGATGTCGCCTCACCTGGAATATTGACCAGGATCGACGTGGTCGAACCGCCATATTGTGCGCCGTAATAGATGCCGGCGAGCATGATCAGCGCGCCGACCGGCGGCAGTCCGAAGGTGATCGGCAGCAGCATCGCAACAGTTGCGATGGTGCCGATGCCCGGCAGCACGCCGACCAGCGTGCCGACGAGCGCGCCGATCAGGCACATCAGAAGATTGATCGGAGAGAACGCGACGGCAAAACCGTGAGCGAGGTTGGCAAAGAGATCCATTACGCCCTCACTGGACCAGGAAACGCGGGAACATCGGCATCGGCAGCCCGAGCACGTACGGGAACAGCAGCGCGCAGCCGGCCGTCAGGCAGGCGCCGACGATGATCGTTTCAACCCAGCGCGTCTCATGCGTCCCCATCGCTGCGATCAGGAAGCTCACGAACGCCGAAACCACAACTCCAAGCGGACGGATCGCGAGGGCGAAGAAGACGATCGAGGCCATCACGAACAGCGGCCCGCGCCAGGAATAATGTGCCATCGTCGGTCCATCGGACAACAGCCCGGTCAAGGCGATGCCGGCGCCAAGCGCGACGAGCAGCCCGCCGAACATCCGAGGCGCCGTGCCAGCGCCAAAGGAGAAGCCGCGCATCCCCTGCAAATCGCTCGAGGCCCATAGGGCGAACAGAGCGAGCGCCATCAGGACGATGCCACCGACATAGTCCTGTGCCGACCGGATCGTCATGAAGATCGTGAGGACGGCGACCGCAAACAGCGGATAGGAATAGATCAGCGCCAGCAGCACATCCGATGACGCCTTCTTGGTGTCACCGCCGGCAGCGGCGAGCAAACCGGCGGGGGCGCCCGCGACCAGCGCCGTCGCATGTGCGGCCACGACCTGGATTGGGCCGCGCCCAGCGCCCCAACCGAAGATCGTCCCGATCGACCAGATCAATTCGAAAATTTGCGGCGCGAGCGCCAGCAGGCAGAAGCCGATCACCACCGATTTGTTTCGTGTGGCTGTCGTCGCCGAGTGGCCCATTGTGTCGGCCATGCATGTCTCCTCCGCGACCTGTAAGTCACGAACACTGTTGTTCTAATCGGCTGGAAGGGATCCCCGGCCCGGATCATTGCCTAGCGATTTTCATCACACAATGCCAGCAAAACCCAACACGCCCCCTGCGAGCAGAAGCCACAGCGGATTGATGCGCGAGACGGAGGCGATCACTGCAACCGTTGCCGTCAGAAGCAGCGCAGCAATATTGCGATCGGTCGACTGTGCCAGGATCAGAGCACTCGCCGCCATCAATCCGATCGACAGCGGAACCAGTGCAGCCTGGATCAGGCCGGGCCACCGCGATTGGCTCGGCCGGTTCAGCAATCGGCTGACATAATAGGCAAGCAGCGCCGTCGGCAGGCACATCGCCAGCGTTGCGGCCAGCGCACCGGGAATGCCGGCCACGGCATAGCCGATTAACGTGACGATAAGCACGTTGGGACCCGGCGAGAGCTGTGCGATCGCATAGGCGTCGGCGAACTGCTTGTCGGTCATCCAGTGATGCACATCGACCGCGATGCGGTGCATCTCGGGCACCGCGGCTGCGGCTCCGCCGACAGCGAATAAGGACATTAGACCAAAGGTGGAGATCAGCGCCCAGATCGGGTTCTCGCTGCTCATGCTGCTACCTTCCGTCGCATCACATATGTGACGCCAATACTGAGCGGGATCGCGACCAGCAGCACCGCCTGCAACGGCCAGCGAAACACGCCGATGGCTGTGAACACGCCGAGCATCAGGATGAACACGACGACGTCCATCCGCTTGAGCAGCGGCGTCATCATGCGAAACACCACTGCGATCAGCAGGCCGACCGCGGCGCAGGAGATGCCTGCGAGAATACGACGCAGCACCTCCACGTCGCCGAACCGGGCGTAGATGATCGCCAGCACGGTCATGATCAGCGTTGGCGGCAGCAACAGCCCGGTGAAGGCCGCGACACCGCCGGCGATGCCGCGCAGTCGCGATCCGAACACCATCGACAGATTGACGATGTTGGGCCCGGGCAGGAAATGGCAGAGCGCAAAGGTCTCGTTGAACTCGTCAGCGGTCATCCAGCGATGCTGGTCGACGATGGCGTGCCGGGCAAACACCAGGACCCCGCCGAAACCGGCCAGCGACATCCGGGCAAAGGCCAGGAACAGCGCGATCAAGCCGGGCGGAGGAGCGTGAGTTGGTAGAGGATCCGGCTCTTGGGCGGCCGGTGCTGAATCCGGGGACATGCCAACAGCTTAGAACGCGGTCCGCGGCGGGGCCAAGATCAGATAGAAGACCGGTCGGAACCTATCCAAAGGGAACTCGGCCGGCCCGCGCCAAACCCCTGTCTTTCTAAACCTTTGCCCCCTATATTGGGGGTGCCGGTTCGCCGGCTATGGAAATAAACGGTCGTCGCAATAAACCATTCGGACCCGGGGGCGGTACCCGGCGCCTCCACCAAAGCTCATCGTTCGGCGGGCTTGGCCCACTGACAAGTGAGCTTCGGCGGGGGCGAAATAGGATCGACGAGGGCGTAAAGGGCGAACTTTTTCCCGGTATTGTTCCGCCGTTATCGGGCTATGCAATAGTTGCCAACGACAACTTTGCTCCGGTTGCTCAGGCTGCGTAACGCAGTTTGAAAGACCATTCTGAAGTCCTAACGGGTTAAGCTCCGTTAGGCGGGGTTCGGAGGCACCTGGCAACAGAAGCCTCCACTTACCTCTGATTTCCTTCCCGGCGGGGACTCCTGCTGACCCGTCAGGCGCGGTACTATTGCGGCTTGGCGAGTCGGGCCGGCAGGGCCCGCCTCCTGGAATGCAACAGGACCACCATGGCGACCGATCATATCCGATACGATGTGCTGGCCCGCGACGCGCTGCGCGGCGTGCTGCGCAAGGTGCTGACCGACGCCGCGGCCCACGGCCTGCCGGGCGAGCATCATTTCTTCATCACCTTCGTCTCGAAGGCCGAGGGCGTGAAGATCTCGTCGCGGCTGCTGGCGCAGTATCCGGAAGAGATGACGATCATCCTCCAGCACCAGTTCTGGGACCTGACCGTGCTTGAGGACCGCTTCGAGGTCGGCCTGTCCTTTGGCGGCATCCCGGAACGGCTGATCGTGCCGTTCAGCGCCATCAAGAGCTTCCTCGACCCGTCGGTGAAGTTCGGCCTCCAGTTCGACACATCTGATGTCGCCGAGGTGGCGGGCGAGAATTTGCCGGCGACCCCGGCCCCTTCAGCCGTCGCGGCACCCGCGCCGGCCACCGAGACGGCAGAGACCGCGGAAGAGCCGACCCCGCCGAACCAGGGCGGCGCCGAGGTCGTGCGGCTCGATCGTTTCCGCAAGAAATGATCTAGGTTGGCCGCGAGACCGTCGCGCCCGGCCAAACTCCCTATATAGAAGAGCACATGAAGAGGCCGCGCGGCGTTTCGCGCGGCAGAATGGATGTGCTCATGGCCAAAGCTGCGAAGACCGCCCGCCCCGCGACCCGCATCGAGACCGACAGTTTCGGTCCCATCGAGGTCCCCGCCGATCGCTATTGGGGGGCGCAGACCGAACGCTCGCGCCAGAATTTCCGCATCGGCATCGACCGCATGCCGATCTCGCTCGTGCATGCGCTCGGCATCGTCAAGCTTGCAGCCGCACAGTCCAACGTCGAGCTCGGCCTGCTCGACAAGCGCCGCGCCAACGCCATCATCCGCGCCGCGCACGAGGTGATCGAGGGCAAGCTCGACGATCATTTCCCGCTTGTCGTGTGGCAGACCGGCTCGGGCACCCAGAGCAACATGAACCTCAACGAGGTCATCGCCAACCGCGCCAACGAGCTGCTCGGCGGCGAGCTCGGCAGCAAGAAGCCGGTGCATCCCAACGACCACGTCAATATGAGCCAGTCGTCGAACGACTCTTTCCCGACCGCGATGCACATTGCGGCCGCAAGCCGCGTCACCGCCGATCTCGTCCCCGCCCTCGGCGAATTGCACAGCGCGCTGCGCAAGAAGGAGAAAGAGTTCGCCAAGATCGTGAAGATCGGCCGCACCCACACCCAGGATGCGACGCCGCTGACGCTCGGCCAGGAATTTTCCGGCTATGCCGCGCAGGTCGAGAGCGGCATCGCGCGGCTCAAGGTCGCGGTGAAGGATCTCTATCCGCTGGCGCAGGGCGGCACCGCCGTCGGCACCGGCCTCAACTCCAAGCCGCGCTTCGCAAAGCTGTTTGCAAAGCACGTCGCCGGGATCACGAAACTTCCCTTCACCAGCGCCGCCAACAAATTCGAGGCGCTGGCCTCGAACGACGCCTATGTGCTGGCACACGGCGCCATCAATTCCGTCGCGACAGGCCTGTTCAAGATCGCCAACGACATCCGCCTGCTCGGATCGGGCCCGCGCTCGGGCCTCGGCGAATTGATCCTGCCGGAGAACGAGCCGGGCTCATCGATCATGCCGGGCAAGGTCAATCCGACGCAGTGCGAGGCGATGACCATGGTGTGCTGCCAGGTGTTCGGCAATCACACCGCGATCACGGTCGCCGGCAGCCAGGGCCATTTCGAGCTCAACGTCTACAAGCCCGTGCTCGCCTACAACATGCTGCACTCGATCCGCCTGATGGCGGACGCCGCGCGCTCCTTCACCGAGCATTGCGTCAGCGGCATTCGCGCCGACGAGAAGCACATCAAGGAATTGATGGAGCGTTCGCTGATGCTGGTGACCGCGCTCGCGCCGAAGATCGGCTACGACAACGCAGCCAAGGTGGCCAAGACCGCGCATGCCAACGGAACCACGCTGAAGGAAGAGGCGCTGCGGCTCGGCTTCGTCTCGGCCGACGAGTTCGACCGCCTGGTGCAGCCGGAGAAGATGACGAGGCCCGGATGACGAATTCCGAATTCCGATAGTCATCCGTAGTGATACGGAGCCCCAAGGCTCATAATTATAAGGCTTAAAGGACAGGATTTGATTACCGTCAATGTGGCGACGGGGGCGCGTGCTACGCAAAGCCCCTCTGCCCTTGACGGGGCGAAATTCATCGTTTGATGGCCGACAGGCCGATTGACGAGGACGAGCGAATGACGATCAAGTCTTGCGAGGCGCGACGCGGCGCCCTGTTTCTGGAAGTTTCATCCTGTCTGAGGAGGATCGGGTGATGGAGACGCGCCATGGGGAACGTCATCAACCTGAATCGTTTCAGGAAGCGCGCCGAGCGGGAAACCTCGGCGAAGCAGGCGGACGCCAACCGAACGAAGTTCGGCCGCACGAAGGCCGAGCGATCGTCGGAGGAGAAGCAGGCGGACCAGGCGAAGGCGCATCTGGACCAGCACCGGATCGATCGCGAGGAGCAGCCATGAAGTCGCCCGTCGTGAAGCGTTCGATCGTGGTCGCCGGCCACAAGACCAGCGTCAGCCTGGAAGAGGCGTTCTGGAACGGCATGAAGGAGATCTCGGGCCTGCGCAACATGACGCTGTCCGAGCTCGTCGGCGAGATCGACGGCGGCCGCCAGCAGGGCAATCTGTCCTCGGCGATCCGCCTTTTCGTGCTCGACTACTTCAAGAGCCGCGCCATGGCCGCCGTCCAGCCGGAGAAGGTCCCGGCGCAATAGCGCCGAGGCGCTCCGCCCACGGCTTCGTGATCTGCACTTTAAAATCACTCTAAGGTGCAGTTTAGGCGAGCGTGCGCGCTTGACCTCCATGCCCTGCGTTGAAAATACAGGGCATGACCGACACCCATGATACGCGCCGCGAGATGCCGCTGGGCCTGGCCCAGCGCGGCTATACCGGCGTCATTCAGCACCTCTCCGCCAAGGACGCGAGCTCGGCACTCTCGGACATCGAGCTCGAGAGCCGGCTGATCGAGCTCGGCTTCGTCGAGGGCGCCCGGGTCGAGGTCCTGCACGAGGGGCTGGTCGGGCGCGACCCGATCGCCGTTCGTGTCGACAACATCACCATCGCGGTGCGTCGCCGCGAGGCCATGGCCATCATCGTCGCCTGAGATCGCGGCCGGACATCTGATTCCATGGAATTACCCCTTCTGCATCTCGCCCTGGTCGGCACGCCCAACAGCGGCAAGACCTCGCTGTTCAATGCCCTGACCGGCAGCCGGCAGAAGGTGGCGAACTATCCGGGCGTCACGGTCGAGCGCAAGGAAGGTTTTTTCGTCACGCCCTTGGGACGTCAGGTCTCCGTCGTCGACCTGCCCGGCACCTATTCGCTGCGCGGCCGCAGTCCGGACGAGGAGATCACCCGCGACTTCGTGCTCGGCAAGGCCTCCGGCGAGACCGTGCCCGATCTCGTGCTGTGCGTGGCGGACGCGACCAATCTGCGCCTGACCATCCGCCTGCTGCTCGAGCTGAAGCGCACCGGCCGGCCGATGATCCTCGTGCTCAACATGTTCGACATCGCGAACCGCCGCGGCATCTCGGTCGACGTCGAGCGGCTCGCCAAGGAGCTCGGCGTCCCCGTGGTCACCTCGATCGCAGTGCGCAAGGGCGGCACGGCCGACCTGTTGGCGCTGACCGACGAGATCTCGGCCAAGCTCGCCACCGAGCCTGCCGAGAACAACTGGCGCGCGCTCAGCGTCGCCGAATTGCGCGCGACCCAGCGCGAGGCCGACCGCATTATCTCGGACTGCGTCAGCCTGCCGAGCCGGCCCGACACCTGGACCGCGCGGATCGATGCGATCGTGCTGCATCCGGTCGGCGGACTCATCGTGCTCGCGCTCATCCTGTTCGTGATGTTCCAGGCGGTGTTCGCCTGGGCGCAGCCGCTGATGGAGCTGCTGCAATCCGGCTTCGACGCGCTCGGCGACGTCGTCCACGCCACCCTGCCCGAAGGCCTGGTGCAGAGCTTCCTGCAGAACGGCGTGATCTCGGGCGTCGGCAGCGTCATCGTGTTCCTGCCGCAGATCATCATCATCTTCCTGTTCATCCTGCTGCTGGAAGATTTCGGCTACATGGCGCGCGCCGCGTTCCTGATGGACCGCATCATGGGCGGCGCGGGGCTACACGGCCGCGCCTTCATTCCGCTGCTGTCGAGCTTTGCCTGCGCCATCCCCGGCATCATGGCGACGCGCGTGATCGACAACAAGCGCGACCGGCTGACCACGATCCTGATCGCGCCGCTGATGACCTGCTCGGCGCGCATTCCGGTCTACACGCTGATCATCTCGGCCTTCATTCCGGCCAAGGACGTCTGGGGCTTCATCAACCTGCAGGGCCTCGTGATGTTCGGCCTCTATGCGGCCGGCATTACCAGCGCGCTTGTCGTCTCGTTCCTGATCAAATTCTTCATGCTGCGCGACTATGCGCCGGCGCCGTTCATGCTGGAGCTGCCGGACTACAAGATGCCGCGGCTGAAATCGATCGCGATCGGCGTCTACACGCGGGCAAAGATGTTTTTGCATCGCGCCGGCACCACGATCTTCTCGATGATGGTGCTGATCTGGTTTCTGGCCTCGTTCCCGCAACCGCCCGCGGGCGCGACCGAGCCGGCCATCGACTTCAGCCTCGCCGCCATCATCGGCAAGGCGCTGGAGCCCCTGCTCGCCCCCGTCGGCTTCAACTGGCAGATCGCGGTCGCTCTGATCCCCGGCATGGCGGCGCGCGAGGTCGCGGTCGCGGCGCTCGGCACCGTCTATGCGATCGAGGGTGGCAAGGAAGCGGCCGAGCAGATCGGCCAGGTGCTGGCGACGAAATGGTCGCTCGCGACCGCGCTGTCGATGCTCGCCTGGTACATCTTCGCCCCGCAATGCGCCTCGACGCTCGCCGTGATCCGGCGCGAGACCGGAAGCTGGGGCTGGATGGCGGCGACCTTCGCCTACATGCTGGTGCTGGCCTATGCCGCGAGCCTCGTGACGTACAACGTCGCGGTCGCGCTTGGCGCGGGGTAGACTCTCGCACAACCAAAACTGCGAAAACAACCCCATGCACAGTAGGCGGGGATTGCGAAATCAATGGCTTACGCGGTTGAAAAAATCATTCGGCCGTAGCCCGGATGGAGCGGAGCGAAATCCGGGAAAGCGCGTCCAATGCAGGGATTCCCGGATTGCGCCGCGCTCCATCCAGGCTACGAATTCCGCGCGCCGCTTGACCCGTCGGGCAAAACACTGGCACGATGTCATCATCGGAGAGTGGTTGTAGAAGCGCACGCGTCTGCGTCCTTGCTCACGCCTCCGATGCTGTTCCAGCTTCAAACCATGACAGCGCAACTGTCGCTTTTGACATGAACGTTAAAGGCAAATGCCGTTTGCGCTCATCGTGTCGGAGCGTCATAGTTTCGCAACGCTGCCCGGAAGTTTGAACCGGCTTCAAGAACAAGTGGAGGCCGCGCCATGCAAGACGTCGAGACTCGTGCCATCGGCAAGGTGATGTGGCGGCTCATTCCGTTCCTGATCGTGTGCTACTTCGTGGCCTATCTCGACCGCGTCAATGTCGGCTTTGCCAAGCTGCATATGAACCAGGCGCTCGGTTTGAGTGAAGCAGCGTTTGGGCTGGGCGCCGGCTTGTTCTTCGTCGGATATTTCCTGTTTGAAGTGCCCTCGAACATCTTTCTGGAAAAGGTCGGCGCACGCGTCTGGATCGCCCGCATCATGATTACCTGGGGGATCGTCTCGGCGGCTTTCGCATTCATCCCGTCGATATCGGCAGCAACCGGAATTCCGACGACGGGCGTTTTCTACTCGCTTCGTTTGCTGCTCGGCGCCTGCGAAGCGGGTTTCTTTCCCGGCATCATCTTCTACCTGACGCTCTGGTTCCCCGCGGTTTACCGCGCGCGGGTCATCAGCCTGTTCATGCTGGCGATCCCGATTTCGTCCATCGTCGGATCACCCATCTCCGGGATGCTGCTCGGCGTGACCGGTTGGGGATTGGAAGGCTGGCAGTGGCTGTTCATTCTCGAAGCGTTGCCGTCGGTTCTGGTGGGCATTTGCGTCCTGCTCTATCTGACCGATTTCCCGCGCCAGGCCCGCTGGCTGCAACAAGACGAGATTGCCTGGTTGGAGAACGTGCAAGCGACCGAGAAGCGCAACAAGGAGCGCGTGGAACATCTGTCTTTGGGACAAGCGCTGACCGATCCCCGCATTTTGGCGTGCGCACTCGTGTACTTCTGCCTGAACGCTGCAAGTTACGGTGTGGCATTCTTCCTGCCGACCATCATCAAGGGCTTTGGCGTCAGTGACACCCAGACCGGCCTGCTCGCGGCGCTCCCCTTTGTTTTCGGGGCCGCGGGCATGGTGCTGCTTGGTCGTCATTCCGATCGGACCATGGAGCGAAAGGGTCATGTCGCCGCCGCGCTCTTGATGGCAGCGGTCGGGATCGGATTGGCAGGTCTCGTTTCCAATTCCGTGCTCGTCATGGCGTTGCTCTGCTTTGCACAGATCGGCGTCTCGGCCGTTCCCCCGATGTTCTGGCCACTGCCGGCAAGTTTCCTGACGGGCGCATCGGCCGCCGCCGGCATCGCCGCGATCAACTCGCTCGGAAATCTTTCCGGCTTCGCCGGTCCTTACGCGATGGGATACCTGAAGGATCTGACCGGCAATTTCACTGCGGGCCTGCTCTTGCTGGCGGGATGCGCGCTGGTCGGCGCAGTCGTCGTCATGATGCTGCGGATCGATGTACGGCGCGAGCAATTATCCGGTGACGTCGCGATGGCGCATTAGACAGGCGTGATCGGCTCACAGATCGTCAGAGCTGTCCGCATCGAGCGCCGACCGAACCGCCGACGCGAGCTCGGCGGGCCGGAACGGCTTGCGCAGAAACGGCGCGCTCCCCATCGCCGCCTCCAGCGCTGCGGAATCGGCATATCCGCTGACAAACAGGACCGGGAGCGAGGGTTGCACGGCCCGGGCCGCCTTGACGACCTCGGCGCCGTTGGTGCCGGGCATCGAAAAATCGATGATCATCAATTGCGGGTTCACGGTTGTCTGCATGGCAAGCGCCGCATTGCCGTGGTCCGCCTCATGAACCACATATCCTATCTCGGACAGAAAGCTGGTCATCAGGCCGCGGACGTCGTGATCGTCGTCGACCACCAGAATGCGCTCGGCATGTCCGTTTTCGGCGGCGGCCTGCGCTTCGGCGGTCGTCTCGGTGCTGGCGATCGACCGGCGAAGTGACAGCCGCACCGAGGTGCCCTTGCCGACCTCGCTCTTGATGTCGACGTCGCCTCCCATCTGCCGCACCAGGCCATAGACCTGTGAGAGGCCAAGGCCCGTCCCCCTGCCGGCAGGCTTGGTGGTGAAGAAGGGATCGAAGGCGCGGGCGATGACATCGGGCGGCATGCCCGTCCCGGTGTCCGTCACCGACAGCATGACCCGGCGATTGTCCGGATCGTCGCAACCGGTGGTGATCGTCAGCGTTCCGCCGTCCGGCATCGCGTCTCGGGCGTTGATCGCCAGGTTGAGCAGGCTGACTTCCAGCTGGTTGTGATCAGCGACCACGAAAGGTGTGCGCGCATCGAGCTCGGTCTTGATCGTAATGCTGGCGCCGAGCGACTGGTTGAGCAGCTCAAATGCGTCCAGGATCAGGCGATTGAGGTCGACGGATTCAGTCGCGAGCTTCTGGGTTCTTGAAAACGCCAGCAATTGCGCCGTCAGTTTCGAGCCCCGCTCCGCCGCCTTGAAGGCATTTTCCGCAAGCCTTGTGATGCGCGGCTCGGTCGCACGGGCACGGATCAGGTCGAGATTGCCAACGACCGCTGTCAGGAGATTGTTGAAATCGTGCGCGAGGCCGCCGGTCAACTGCCCGACCGCCTCCATCTTCTGGGCCTGCAACAGTTCGGACTCGACCTTTTGGCGCTGCGTGACCTCCTGGCGCAGCTTGCGGTTGGCCTGCTCGAGTTCTTCAGTGCGTTCCCGAACCTGCTTGTCCAGCGTGGCATTCAGCGAGCGCAAAGCGTCTTCGGAACGGCGGACTCGCAGCAGCGCGTTGATCGCGGCGGCAAGCTCGACCGGTTCGGCGGGCTGTACGAGATAGGAATCAGCGCCAGCGTTCAGTCCGCTGACGCGATCCTCGGTCTCCGTGAAGGTGGCCGATGTCTGCAACACCATCACTTCCGGCCACTTGGTCTTGATGAAGGCGCAGACCTCGAAGCCGCTGATGTCGGGCAGTTGAACATCGAGCAGCACGACAGGCGGCTTGTGCTGCTCGATCATCCGGAGCGCTTCCGCACCGGTCTGTGCCTCGATCACGGCAAAACCGGCAGCGTTGAGGTCGCGTGTCTTCACATAGCGCTGCGCTTCGAGGTCGTCGACGTTCAGGACGACGATCTTTTCGCCAGCGTTCATGTCGCCCCCTGAACTGCGTCGCGCAGGAAAGACGAGACGCTCTCCCGGGAGATCGCGTTTTTGGAGACTAACCGCACATACTCGGGCAGGCGGGACCTGAGCGAGGCGTCGATCGTCATCGATGTCGAGACGACGATGGGAATGTCGTTGGTGCGATCGTCGGCAGCCAATTGTTGCAGCACGGTGAAGCCGTCGACCGCGGGCATTTGCAGGTCGATCACGATGACGTCGGGCTTTGTCTCCCGCGCGAGGCGCAAGCCTTCCTCGCCGCCGTCGGCTTCCATGAATTCATAGCGCGTCTCGTTACCGACGATCTGCCGCATGACGTAGCGGAACGTCTCGTCGTCGTCGATCAGCAGCACGCGCTTGCTGCCGTCGCCCGCCGTCAGCATTTCGCGATCGTGCTCGCCGAGCGAGGCTGGAATCTTCAGCGAGAACACCGAGCCCTGCCCCGATCCGCTCTCGACCGTGAGGTCGCCGCCCAGCAGACGCGCCAGCGACCGCGACAGGGGCAGGCCAAGGCCGGTGCCCTTTACCTTCCTCTGCAACTTGGTGTCTACCTGCGAGAATTCCTCGAAAATGCGCTCATGGTGCTCTGGCGCAATCCCGATGCCGGTGTCGCGGACGGAGAAGACGATGCTCGCGCCGTTCTCGCTCGTGCGTGCGGTGACCCGCACCTCGCCTTCTTCGGTGAATTTCAGCGCGTTCGAGATCAAATTGCGCAGGATCTGCGCGACCTTCGCCTCATCGGTGTAAAGCGGCGGTAACTCCTTTGGAGATTCGAACAGCAGCTCGACAGCCGTACTGGTCAACAGCGGCTTCAGCGCGCCGCGCAACGCGCCGAACAGGCTCGTGACCGCGAAGCGCACCGGCTTGATCTCGGCCTTGCCGGCCTCGACCTTGGCGAGATCCAGCATGTCGTTGACGAGATCGAGCAGGCTTTCGGCGGATCGCCTGATGTAGCCGACCTGCCGCTCCTGCTCCGGTGACAAATCGCCGTCGATACGGTCGAGCAGCAGGCGTGACAGCGCCAGCACCGAATTCAGCGGCGTCCTGAACTCGTGGCTCATGTTCGAGAGGAAGCGCGTCTTGAGCTCGCTGGCCTGCCGCAACTGCTCGGCGCGGCCGTCGAGCTCGGCGTAGAGCGCCACCACGCCGCGGTTGGTATCGCCGAGCTCCTGGTTGAGCTGCTGGCTCTCCTCTTCGCGGCGCCGCAGCTCTTCCAAATTCTGCATCAGCTCGCGGTTCTGCTCCCGCAGGGCCGCAAGCGGATCGGACGACGTCTCCTTCTTCAGGCTGGCGACGATGTCGGTGAGCCCGGCGCGCGGCCATGGCGGGACGCGGTGCGGCAATTTGTGTCCGACCTCGACGATTGTCCCGCTGCCGGGCCTGGAATCGATGCTGAATGTGTCCATCAGCCGGCGTGCGCCGATCAGGCCAAGGCCCATCCCGCTCGGCGAACGGTACTGCCCATCGAGGATAAGCTGGAGATTGTCGATGCCCGGTCCGCTGTCGCAGATGCGAACGACGAAGCGTTGAGGAATCGAAGCTCCATCGAGCGCGAATTCGGCGCGGCCGCCGCCGGCATAGCCATAGGCATTGCGCGCCAGCTCGGAGACCGCAGTCGCGATCCGGGTCTGATCCTGCCGTTCGAATCCCAGGAGATCGGCCACGCGATGAGCGCGCTGACGGACGGCGACGACATCGCTCTCGTTCTCGATCGGGACGGTGACGATGGGCCAATGTTTGGAGGATGCCGCCATCAGCTTCACCATTTGGCCACCAGCACGGTCGCGTCGTCGCGCCCCCGCGTGAAATCGCGATAGAGGATCGCGGCGATCAGCGACGGATGAAGCGCGGCCAGATTGGAGTAACGGTCGACCGTCCAGCTCGAGGCAAGGCCGTCGGAATGCAAAATGATCAGGCCCTGCGCAAACGGGTAATCGAAGGCCCGGATCTTTCGCGTGTTGAAGCCCGCCGTTCCGGCCATCGACACCATCCGCTTGGTTTCGCCTGCGGTGATGACGACGCCGGCAACGTTGCCGATCCCGGAGAAATTCACGTTCTTTGTGGCGGGGTCGAAGCGCGCGACGGACACGGCCGCGCCGCGGGTCGCGCGCAGGCCGCCATGGATGTAGTCGAGCAGGTTGGTGACGGTATGGCCGTTGTAGCGATGAAACAGCCGCACGGCCTCGACCGCAGCCTCCGCGGCATCCGGCCCGTGTCCCAGGCCGTCAACCACAAGCAGCGTGCGGACATCACCCGTATTGGACACGCTCCAGGCGTCGCCACAGACGTCTTCGCCCGCCTTGGCCACGGATACGCCGCCCCAGGTCGGGGCGCTTGACGTCGGGACACCTGACGGCTTGATCGACGGAGCATTGCCAGGCACGACCCGCGCCAGCACGGCCGTTCCCACACCGGGCCATGAGCCGATGTCGACGAAGTGAGATTGCCGTACGACGGCGCCCAGACCGCGCCCGGCCGTGCCCGCGCTGGAATACCCGTCCTCCAGGCATGCCGCGACATTGCTCATGCCGGCACCCTTGTCGAGCGCGAGAATTTCAATGCCCTGGCTTTCACTGTCGTCATAGGCGCCAACGAGGATCTCCCCGCCCGATCCGTGCTTGACGAGGTTGGTCGAAAGTTCGGTCGCGACCAGGGCGAGCTTGCCCTTGTCGGTCTCGTTGAAGCCCATGCGCTGCGCGAGATCGGTGACCGCCCGCCTTGCCTCCGCTACGCCGCTTTGATCGTTGACGCCGACGGATTTCATCATCACTTCCAACGTGCAATCGTTACTTTGGTGCCTGTGCCTGGCGCCGATACAATGGAAAATTCGTTGCAGAGCCGTTTGGCGCCGCCCAAGCCGAGGCCCATGCCCCTGCCGGAGGTGAAACCGTCCTTGAGGGCCTGCTCGATATCTGCAATGCCCGGTCCCTTGTCCTCGAAGGTCAACCGGACGCCGCGGCGGCCGCCTTGCTCCACGATCTCCGCGATCACTTCGCCGCCCCCGCCATAGTCGAGCGTATTGCGCGCGAGTTCGCTGGCCGCCGTGACGACCTTGGTCTGGTCGACCAGGCCGAGGCCGACCTCGACCGAGAGCATCCGGGTCAGTTGCCTCACCCGAACCACGTCGTCCGAGATCTTGATCCCGAGACGTTCAGTCTTCGTCGTCGGCATCGTCAGCCTCCGACCCGGCGAGGCGGTCGTGGATCATGGCCATGCCACGCTCGACATTCAGCGCGGTTTTCACGCCGGTCAGGGACAGGCCAAGCTCGACCAGCGTGATCGCGACGGCCGGTCGCATGCCGACGACGACCGTGTCGGCGTCGAGAATGCGCGAGACTGCGGCGATGTTGTCGAGCATCCGGCCGATGAAACTGTCGACGACCTCGAGCGCCGAAATGTCGATCAGGACGCCGCGTGCGTTATTCGAGACGATCCTGCTGGTCAGATCTTCTTCCAGCGCGGTCGCTAGCCGATCGTGCATGTCGACCTGGATGGTGACGAGCAGCGCATTGCCGAACTTGAGGATAGGGATGCGGTCCATCGTCAGGCGCCTTGCCCGCCGCTCTTCTTCTCCGGAAGCGCGAAGCCCTCGATCCTCTTCGTCTTGACGACGGCACGCCCGGTTTGCCGCAATGCGACTGCAAAGGCGTCGGCCAGGGAGGCTTTCGAAATCACGTTCAACTCGACGCCGAGATGCACCATGGTCTGCGCGATCTGCGGCCTGATGCCGCTGATCAGGCAATCGGCGCCCATCAGGCGCGCCGCCGCAACCGTCTTCAGCAGATGCTGGGCCGTGAGCGTGTCGACCGTCGGCACGCCGGTGATATCGATGATGGCGATCTCGGCCTCGGAGTCCACGATGGTCTGCAGGAGGTTTTCCATCACCACCTGGGTGCGCTGGCTGTCGAGCGTGCCGATCAGGGGCAAGGCAAGAATGCCCTCCCACAGCTTGACCACGGGGGTCGACAACTCGGCGATTTCGCGCTGCTGGCGGACGATGACCTCCTCGCGGCTCTTCTGGAAGATCTCCAGCGTGAACAGGCCGAGCTCGTCGAGCAGCGCGGTTGATGTCCAGACTGTCGATGCGATCTGCTCCGCGGATAGCGTGTTGTCGCGATTGAGCGCGTTGAACAATGGCCGCTTGAGCGAAAAGATGAAGGTTGCCGTTTCGCTCGGAGAAAAGCCCTGCTGTGCGCGGCTTCGCGAAAGATCGGCGAGCATGCCCCTTGCCGGCTCGAACGCCGCACCGGTCGTGTCGGTCCCGCCCTGTGTCAGAGCCTCGTGCAACAAGTGGAGGAAGTTCTTGGACTGCGCTTGCAGCTCACCTTCCGAAATGCGGCCGGTATGAAGGATGCCGGCCTTCTTCTGCAATTCGACCCACTCCGGAAGAATGGTTTTCTCGTTATTTGACACGAGCGATGCGACGTCACTTCCCGCCTGCGCTGCCATTTTTGTTCTCCTTTATCACGCACAACCGCGGCCACTCGTCGAGAGCGGGCGGCACTCCGGTGGCAAATGCGCCCGCCTGCATCCTGCTGAATTTGTCGGTAAGTTCGTTGCCCTCGGCAACGCGATCGCCCAGCGTGATGTGCTGAGACCCCCAGTATGCCGTGCTCAATGCGCGGCGGAACAACTGGTTCCAACGTCCCTGGAACTTTAAATTCGAGGGGAATCCGCAGCCCAGCAGCGACTGGCTCAGATCGCCTGGATTACGAGCGCCGGAATGAGGCCGCGTTCGTCGCGCTTCGGAAGCCGCAGCCCCCGACGACGAAGCTTATTGACGCCGGTCCTTTTCCACCTGATTAGCGGCGGAGAGCTTGCCCCGGATGAAGTCCGTGAGGTCGCCAACTTCGTTCGTCATGGCCTCTTCGGAAATGCCCTGGCCCTTGGCCCCCGCGACGAGGCGGCGAACCAAATCGTCCACACTCTGCGAGGCACCGGGAGTGCGGTACTGCTCGGCCGCGTGAACGCTGGTCTCGATCCAAAAATCGATGTATTCGCGCGCTTTGCTCGTCATCGTCCCACCTGCTATGCATCCAAATAGACTGCGGGGCGCGTTGCAGCAATCGGCATTCCTGCCGGCATTTTGGACGCCTGCGATGCCGATCTCATGAGGCATGGCGGCAAAAGCGGTTATCTGTCTCCATGGATCAGTTCAGCACTGCGAGATTGACCGCCGAGAGGCTGCGCGAAGATCACCTCGCCGACCTCGTCGCACTCCATCTTGATCCCGACGTCTCCCGCTATCTCGGCGGCGTGCGCTCGGCCGAGGTGACGAAGACCTATCTCGCGACCAACATGGCGCATTGGGACCAGCACGGCTTTGGGCTCTGGGTTCTGCGAACGAAAGACGGCGCCTTCGCCGGACGGGCGGGCATCCGGCACATCCTCGTAGACGGCATCGACGAGATCGAGATCGCCTACACGTTCAGGCGTGAATTCTGGGGCCAGGGGCTTGCGAGCGAGGTGGCGGTCGCGCTGACGGAGATCGGGCTATCACAACTGGAGTTGCCATCACTCATCGGCCTGGTCTTTGTCGGGCATGGCGCATCGCGCCGCGTGCTGGAGAAGGCGAACTATCTACTCGAGAAAAGCACGACGCATCACGGCGAAGACGTGGTGATCTACCGAATTTCGCGGAGAGTATAGCCCGAATCGTCCACGTCAGGTGCTGGGCCGACCAAGCCTAACCTGGCACGTAAAGGTTTGCGAATGACGCAAAGCAGACAAGGCGCCTTACGTGGCTGACGAGTCTTCCAATTCTCGTCGACCAGCGAGAAAACTCTGTCACCAGGTCCGCACGTTCACGGACAAATCAGTACCGGGGTTTTCGCGAGCGTCAGCACCTTGTTTGTTACACTGCCGATGAGAAGCATGGAGAGTCCGCTGCGCCCATGGGATGACATGACGATGAGATCGCAACCTTTGTTCTCGGCTGTTGCGACGATAGCTTGATGGGGTTGCCCGTTCTCCGTTTGAATCGGTTCGCAGGAAACGCCGGCCTCCTTGGCCGCTTTTGCCGCACGATCCAACGCGCTCGTGGCCTGTTCCTTGCGCAGCTCAGCATATGTTGCGACTGCTTCACGGAACCGCCCTGATACTTCTGAAAACGGCTCCACGACGAAGATGACAGAGACCTTGGCTCCAAGGGATTTCGCCAGCGCCAACCCATGCGCCACTCCGTGCTCCGCCAGCTCCGACCCATCTGTCGGAATGAGAATATGCCGGTACATGCTTCGCCTCCCGCTTGTCTGAACGTATCGCAGCCTTCCGAAGGCAAGCTGGGTCCGCGTTTCGGATACAGTCTTGAGATAAATCAATATCTCGGCCCAACGCGCCATGCCCCAGATGTCGGCATTGGCGCAAAATCGGACGGCGATGGCCCGCTGTGCCGTCGCTCTATGGGCGAGGAGCCGTCGAGACTGGCTCAGGACGACCTCTCGCCTCGCCCGGCCACGCCGCCATCGCCGCCTTGGCAGCACCTCGCAGTTCCGCCTGCGTGGCGCCGTCCTTGGCCTGGACGGCCATGCCCTGGAAGACGCCGAGATAGAACCGGCTGAGCGCATCGACGTCGGTCGCATCGGGCAATTCGCCGCTGGCGACTGCCGCCTCTAACCGCGCGCGCAGATTGTCCAGCAGCTCGAGCCTGACCTTTCTGACCTCGCGCGCGATGGCGGCCGGCCATTCGTCGCTGATGGCGCCCAGCGCAACCATGCAGCCGGCGGGCGCCGTGCGGGATTTCGGCAATGTGTCGGCCGCCTTGATCAGCAGATTCTCGACGCCGGCGCGTGCGGTCGCCCCCTCCGCGAGCTTGTCCCAGACCGCCTGCCCCTCGGTCGCGGCGTAGTGCTGGAACGCCGCCAGATACAGCGCCTCCTTGCTGTCGAAGGCCGCATAGAGGCTCGGCGAGCGGACGCCCATGACCTCGCACAGATCGTTCATCGAGGCGCCGGCAAAGCCCTTGCGCCAGAACAGCAGCATCGCGGCCTCCAGCGCCACCTCTCGATCAAATTCCCGTGGCCGTCCCGCCATGACGCTCCTTTCTGTAATGATCAACACATAATTCACTTGACGGGGCCGATCAAGATCCCAGATATTCTGTGTCGATCGTTACAGAATAGGAGATTGCGATGACACTGGCAGGAAAACGGGCCCTGGTGACGGGCGCAAGCAGGGGTATCGGCGCGGCCATCGCAAAGGCGCTCGCCGCGGAAGGCGCCGATGTCGCCATCACTTACGAAAAGTCCGCAGACACCGCCGCGAAGGTCGTGGACACCATCAAGTCGGCGGGACGGAAGGCCGTCGCGATCCAGGCCGACAGCGCCGATGTCGCCGCCGTCCAGGCCTCAGTCGACAAGACCGTCGCCGCCCTGGGCGGGCTCGATATCCTGGTCAACAATGCCGGCATTCTGCGCCTTGGCGGCCTCAATGATATCTCGCTCGCCGACATCGACGCGCTGCTGAACGTCAACGTGCGTTCGCCGATCGTGGCGAGCAAGGCGGCATTGGCCCACCTTGGCAAGGGCGGTCGCATCATCACCATCGGCAGCTATTTCGCCGACCGCGTGCCGTCGCCGGCGCTCGGCATCTACGCGGCGTCGAAGTCGGCGCTGATCGCGTTCAACAAGGCGTTGGCGCGCGAGCTCGGCCCCAAGGACATTACGGTCAATCTGGTGCAGCCGGGCTCGATCAACACCGACATGAACCCGGCTCACGGCCCGACCGCGGAGACGCTGAAGCAGTTCATGGCGCTCGGCCGCTACGGCGCGCCGGATGATATCGCGAATGCGGTGGCGTTCCTGGCGAGCGAGAAGGCGAAATACATCACCGGCTCGGCCTTGACCGTCGATGGCGGTGCGAACGCGTAGACGACAAGGACGTGACGGCCGGGCCGCGATTCGGCCCGGCCGGATTTTCTGTCCGTGCGCGCCTGCAAAAAATCCCACTCGAATTTGAATGGCGTTCCCGCGACCGACTGTTTATGGTCGACCCATGTCGCGCCTCTTATGTCTGTTTGTTGCTGTCATCCTGTCGCTGCTGCCGGCCACAGCGCCTGCCGAGCCCGTCGCAAAAAAGCCCAAGCAAAGCTGGCATGGCTACGGCTTCCTGCCGGGCTATCGCCAGCCGCTGAGCAACAGCCAGCCGATCTTCATGCAGAAAAACGGCTTTCGTCGCTACGCCCGCGAAAACCAGCGCCCCTGGTACATCGATCCGGTGCCGAGCTATTACCGCTACATTGACGGCGAACGATACTATTTCGGCCGGCCCGGTTTTGGCGGCTCCCGCTACAATGGCGGCAGCTTCGGTCCGTGCTGGACGCGGACGCCGATCGGCGCGATCTGGAATTGCGGCTGAAGCACTATTCGGAACAATACGTTCCGAACACGCGATCCCACATGCTGGTGACCACGCCGAAATTGCACGGCCGCTTGCCGTAGTGATGGCGGGTATGGCGGCGCTTCAGGCGCCAGAGATAGCCGCCGCGCTTCACCGGGTGATGGTGGATGATGTGGTGAAGCGCACCGAAATAGATGTAGCCCAGCATCAGTCCCGCCGTGACGGTGCAGGCGCTGCCAAACCCGACCAGGAGCCACACCGGCAGCAGCGATCCCAAACAGATCGAGCCCAGGCTCAGCCACAGCGGCGAGCCGACCAGCGCGCGCGGATCGGAATGGTGCATGTCGTGCAAGGCGGCGAGAAAGGCCGGACCATGCAGGGCGAAGCGGTGAATGACGTATTCGGCGAGGCTCCAGAGCAACAGCCCGCTTGCGAAACCGATCACCGCTTCGTCCCAGCGCAGCGGCTCTCTCAGGAGCAACGCGACCGCGACCAGCGCGGCGCTTGCGAGGGGATAGAACACGAAATCGGCAAAGTACAAGAAATTTTTCAGTCGCATGGGTTTGCGCATGGGCTGGTCTTGCTGGAACGCTCCATGGCCGCCCGTGCTTCGAAAATCTCCGGCAACTCCTGTGCGTTGGTGAACATCCCGACCACCGGACTGAGCACGCTGTGCGCCTGCGCATCCGTTCCGCTCGCCTGATACAGTCGGGCCAGCGAAAGGGCTGCGCGCAGCTCGTACGTCGCGGTGTGCTGCGCTCGTGCGGTCTCGATGGCCTGGATGAACGCGGCCTCCGCGGCGACGATATCGATGGGATCCTTGCGCAGCAGCAGCTCGCCGCGCCAGCGCAGGATCTCCGGCGTGAACCATTCCTGTCCGGTCCGCTCCACCTCGACGAGCTGTTCGTCGAGGATCGCGAGCGCCTCGTCGAACTGCCCCTCGCCGGCCTTGGCTTCCGCAAGCAGCGTCCAGGTCAAGGGCACGTAGAGCCCGGTCGCCATCTTTCCGACCAGCGGCAGCGCGATGGAGTCTTCCATCTCCTGGAGCCCGGCCGCGCGCTCGCCAAGACGGCAGCGGATCCAGCCGTTCCAGAATTTGCCGGCTCGCGCATAGAGCAGAAGGCCGTGCTCGCGGCTGAGCTCGATCACCGCATCGACATGCGGCCTGGCACCTTCAGGGTTGCCGCGCACCGCCTCGAGCACGATCTTGTGGAAATGCGTGTAGACCATCGTCGCGACATGGCCGCTGTCGGCCGCACGGCGGATCGCCTGCTGCGCCAGTTGCTCGGCGCGGTCGACCTCGCCGAGTGGCCACAGCACCAGCGCGAGGTAGATCGCCGCGGCGATCCCGCAATCGTGGCCGTACAGGAAGGCGAGATTGCGATCGTGCTCGTCGCGGTAGATCGTGATCGCCTGCTCGAGATGCTGCTTGGCATCGACGAAATTGCCCTCGAACCAACGCGTCATGCCGCAGACGCGATGCGCAATCCCCGCCTCCGGCGCGTCGGGCCGGTCGGCGGTATCCTGCAGGAACGCCCCCGCGAGCTCCTGCATCGATCCGAGCTCGCTGCGAACGAGGCTGCCGACCCACAGGCCGTAAGTGGCGGCGAAGCGCTCGGGCGCGCCCTTGAGGCTGGAGGCGAGCTCGCGCGCGCGTGCGAACGCGACCGACGTCTCCGGCGCGCCATAGCCGCGCGTTGCGATCAGCGCGTTGCCATAGGCGATCTGCAATTGCAGCCGCCGGCTTTGTCCGGCCGGGCTTTCGCTGAGGCCTTCCGCAAGGCCGATGGCCTTGGTCAGATGCGCGATCGCCTCGGGATAGGCCGAACTGCGCAGCGCGCGGTCGCCCGCCTTGCCCCACCACTCGACGGCGTCCTCGACGAGACCCGCCTGCGTGAGATGATGCGCGGCAATTTCCGGCGCTGCTGCGGCGGCGTCCGGGAATTTCTCCTGGAGCACGGCCGCGATCCGCTCGTGCAGTCGCCGCCGGCTGCTCCGGAGCAGGCTTTCATAGGCGGTGTCCTGCACCAGCGCGTGCTTGAACGTATAGACGCTCTCGGGCGCGGAGGCGCTGCGGAAAATCAATTCGGCGGCCTCGAGCTGGGCGAGCCGGGCATCGAGCTCCGCATCGTCCTTGTCCGAGATCGCACGCAGCAGCACGTCGGAGAATTCGCGGCCGATGACGGCGCACACTTGCGCGACCTCCTTGGCCGGCCCGAGCCGGTCAAGCCGCGCCATCAGCGAATCCTGGAGCGTCGTCGGGATCGACAGGCGCGGCAGGCTGCCGGCCATCCTGTAGCGGCCGCCCGCCCCCTTTTCGAGAACGCCCATCTCCAGCACCGTGCGCGTCAGCTCCTCGACGAACAGCGGGATGCCGTCGGTCCGCGTCGCGATCTGCGTGACCAGCTCGGACGGGACCGCGCGGCTGCCGATCACCTCGGCGATCATGCGCTGGACGTCGCTCTCCTTGAGCCGTCCGAGCTCCAGCGTCGTCAGATTCGCCGGACCCATCCATGGCAGCGTGAATTCGTCGCGGAATGTCAGCACGAGCAGCAGGCGAAGCTGGTCGGCCAGCCTGACCGCGAGCCCGAGCAGCTCGAGCGAGGTCGCATCGGCCCAATGCAGATCCTCGACGATGCAGACCACCGGCGCCTCGGCGCACAGGCGCTGCAGGCGCTGGATCAGCGCGGCAAGCGTGTTGCGCCGCAGCTGCTGCGGAGTCCAGTCGAGCGGCGGATAGCGTCCGTCGGTGGCGATCGACAGCAGATCCGCAAACAGCGGCACCAGCGTCGGCGTCTTCAGATCGCTGCGCCCGAACAGCGCTTCGAGCTTGCGCAGCCGCTGTGCGTTGCCGTCGCCGGCACCGAGCTTCGCCGCGCGCTGCAGCTGGGTGATGACAGGATAGAGCGCGCTGGCGCGATGATGCGGCGAGCACTGATAGCGCAATCGGATGTGCGGCTCCGCCGCGACCCGCTCATTGAGGAAATGCGCCGCCAGCCGCGACTTGCCGATGCCAGGCTCGCCGGAAATCAGCACGACCTGGCCCTGGCCGCGCCAGGCCCGCTGCTTGCACTCGGCCAGCCGGTCGAGCTCGTGCTCGCGGCCGACGAAACCGGCGAGGCCCGCCGAGCGGTAAGCTTCGAAGCGGCTCGCGGACGGCGATGGACGTTCCACCGCCCAGATTTCGATCGGCTCGGTGAATCCCTTGATCGCGCGCGTGCCGAGCGCGCGCAGCTCGAACAGATTGCCGAGCAGCCGCCGCGTCGAGGAGGCGATGATGACCGTGCCGGGCTCGGCGAAGGCCTGCATCCGCGCCGCGAGGTTCGGCGTCTCACCGATCACCTCGAGCCGGCTCGAGGCGTCCTTTGCGACGAGATCGCCGACGACGACGAGCCCGGTCGCAATCCCGATCCGCACCTCCAGCCGCAATCCCGGCTGCACGTCGATGGCCTGGACCGCGGCGGTGATCTCGACCCCGGCGCGGACCGCGCGCTCGGCATCGTCCTCGTGAGCCGATGGATAGCCGAAATAGGACAGGATGCCGTCGCCCACCAATCGCGAGACGATGCCGTCATAGCTCGCAATGACCGCGGTCGCGGCCTCGCGATAGGCTTGCAGGATCTCGCGCATCTCCTCGGGATCGAACTGCTGCGACAGCGCAGTCGAACCGACGAGGTCGCAGAACATGATCGTGAGTTGTCGGCGCTCGGCGCCCGCGTCGATCTCCGGTGCGAGCAGACGCGCCTTCGGAACGTCGAGCTCGGCAATCGAACGCAGCAGCCTGCGCCGGTGCCCCAGCACGACGCCCATGGTCGCGAGATCGCGATCCGTAATCTCGGAAAGAATGTCGAAATCAATGCCGTGGTCGGAAAAGGACTTTAGGTATTGAGGGAGGCCGACCTTCTCCAACCAGGCAGCAACCTGCCCAGTCATCACGCGGGGTCCAGCTATACCTGTACTAAACCTAAAGTATATCCCCCCAAGGATTGAAGTCAATCGTGGCAGGCAAGCGTCGCCATTGTTGACGCATCGAGAGCACTAGCCCATGCTTTATGATGGAAGCGTTCCCCATTTTCGCGTGAGAGTATTCATCCGTGAAGCAGGATCCGTATCCGACAGCGGCAAACCCGATCCACTCGGCCGTCGTAAAACTGTTTTATTCGCGCGCCGCGCGCCAGCTCTTCACCAACGCCTGGTACTCCCTGCTGAGCAACCTCGACAGGGACGCCGCGATCCGGTTCCTCAACTACGGCTATGCCTCGCTGAACGGCGAGCAGGTCGCGCTGCAAGCCGCCGACGAGCCCGATCGCTACGCGATCCAGCTCTATCATCATGTCGCATCGGGTTCCGCGATCGAGGGGAAGGATGTGCTGGAGGTCGGAAGCGGGCGTGGCGGCGGCGCGTCCTACATCGCGCGATATCTCCACCCCAAAAGCTACACCGGGCTCGACATCTGCAAGCCGGCGATCCGCTTCAGCAAGGCGCGCTATGCCGACCAGGGCAATCTCGCATTCCGCGTCGGGAATGCACTCAGCCTGCCGTTCGCGGACGAGAGTTTCGACATCCTGGTCAACGTCGAGAGCGCGCAGCATTACGGCGACATGGGGCGCTTTCTGGACGAGGTCCACCGCGTGCTCAGGCCGGGCGGCGCCTTCCTGATGGCGTGCTTCGAAGACCGGTCGAAGGACGTGTATCCGCGCGAGGCCCTCGCCCAGTCGCGCTTGCGCCTCGTGAGGGAGGACGACATCACCCCCAATGTGGCGCGCGCGCTGGAGCTCGACGGCGCGCGACGCACGGCGCTGGCGGACGAGATCGTGCCGCGGATGCTGCTCGGCGTCTCGCATGAGTTCGCCGGCATTCCGGGCACGCAGCTGCATGCGTCCTTCGCCGACGGCACTTGCCCCTATTATTGCTTCACCTGCCGCAAGGACTGAGGCGCCCGCTCAGAGCGTCTTGAGATATTCGATCAGCGCCTTGCGGTCGTCCTCGGTCATATCCGTTCCGTAGACGTGCCCGGCATTCGAGTTGCCGCGCACGGTCGTATCGAACAGGAACGCGCCCGGCGCCTGCGCCTTCATGTCGTATCCCACGATGTCCGGATTGAACTCCCAATTGCCGACATAGAAGGTCTTCGGCCGCTGCCCTGGCGGCAGCAGGAGGTCATTCAACGACGGCACCGAGCCGTTATGCAGATAGGGCGCCATCGCCCAGATGCCGTTGAGCGGCCTTGCCCGGTAGGCGAGCGGCGCCCTGTACTGGTTTGGACGGCCGCAATTGATCTCGGCGGCGCTGGCCGCGTTGTCCTTGGACCGGCCGATCCACTGCGCGGCGATGTTTCCGGTGAGAACCTCGGCGGCCTTGTAGTTGGACATCACGTCCGGACCGCCGATCTTCGACAGCGCGATCTTGCGGCGGTTGAACGTCGTCGCCTGCTCGGGATCGGTGCCGATCCTGCGGAGATCGACCAGCGGGACCTGGATCTCGCTGCAAGCCCCGGAAGCTGCTTCAACGGGCGCGGCCTCGTGGCAATTCGCGCACGCGCTGACATAAACAAGCTGGCCGCGCAGCGCCCGCTTCTGGTCAAGTGTACCGAGAATGGCTTCGGGCCAGCGCGGAGAGCGCAGATCCATCAGCTTCCGCTGACCCCAGACGACATTCTCCATCTGGACCCCGTGCATCACGTCGGGCGTGATCATCGTCGCATCATGCTTGATCGGCGCGAGCACACCGAGCGCCTCGACGAGATTGCGCGTCAACGGCTGACGAATCGAGGCGTTGTACAGAACCCAGCTGAAGCGCGGCGTGTCCCACAGCGCCGGGTATCGCACCGGCGCGGTCAGATGCGCATAATTCCTGGTCTCGCCGATGTCCGACGGGGCGGTCATCAGCCTGAACGGTCCGGCCAGCAGCTGGTTCAAGCCGGCGCCGTGCGCGTCCAGCCTGCCCGCCCCGCCCGCCGTATCGCCGGAGTTTCCACCGACGATCTGGTTGAACTTGGCGGCCGCCTGCAGGACGCCGCCAAAACATTGCAATCCGCTCTGCACGTCGGCAGGCGGCGCCTTCACCCGCGCCATGAAGCGCTGTCCGGCCCCGTCCTGATTCTGCAGGACCGCGGTGATGGACCCGACCAGCTGTCCGACGAATGAATCGATGTCGATATGGGACGGACCGCCTTCGATGCGGATCTGCTGGCCGCGATAGCTGACCTGCCCGGTGTGACAGCCGGCACAGCCGAGGCCGAGCCAATTGCCTTTCCAGCAGGCGTGCCTGCCGTCGGGAATATCCACCGGGGTGCTGTAGAGACCGATCGCAAGACCGTCCGGATTGTTGGTCGGGTTGACGGGTTCGGGGAGGAAACCCAGCCGCTGCAAATTGTCGGGCGCCTTGATCAGTGCGGTTTGCCCGGAAGGCTGTCCCGGCTGCTCCAGCGCGACGAACCATTCATAGGGGATCAGCGCCGTTCCCTGCGAGATGAAATGCCAGCGATCGGCGGTCTCGTCGCTCCAGCCCTGTTGCAGATGGACGGGACTGTTCGGCACTGGCTTATCTTGAGGCTTGTCTTGGGCTAACGCGACGATCAAGCCGGCGAAAATGGCGGCGACGGCAATCAATGGTACGCGCACATCAAATTTCATCATCGGCTCCAATCAGGGTGAAGCTCTCAATCATGACGGCGTGAATGCCGTCGCTACATCGCAATCAGCAATCGTGCGCCACCGATGGCGCTGCGCGCAGCACCGGAGGCCTTCCAGATATTTTCGTGCAAATGACAATGCGCGGCGAGCGCGTGCGCTCGCGCCGAACCACCAACAAGGAAGACACGCCGCCCCATAGCGACCGCTCCAAACCCCATTGCCTGCAGCCGCCTGTCGGCGCCCGCAAGTGGAGGCTACATCATGTCAGATATAAGCGCAAAGGTAGAGATGGGCCGATCAGACCTTACGTCCGTTACCGGAAATATCCCAGCACGAGATCGGTATCCGCGCTGGCGGCGACCGTGCCGTTCAGCTCGGCGTCGATGACGCGGCGGCAGGCTTCGATCGCGGCGTGGTCGCCGAGATCGTTGGCGGCTTCCAGCACGAGCCACGCGGCGTCGACCGTGGCCTTCTCCGGAGCCGCTCCGCCGGTCTCGGCGGCGAGGTTGTTGGTGAGGCTCTTGTTCTTGCGAACTGCGGTGCCGAATTGAGGCAACATTGCAAATACTCCCTCGATGTCCCGTTCAGTGAACCTGGAGCTCGGGCTGACGACCCGTCGCGGGATCGGTGCCGGCGCTGTTCTTGCGCGACTGGTAGAACTTCAGAATGCTGCGTGACGTTTCGATCTTGAGCCGGCCGAAATCGCGCTCGTTGTCGTGCAGCTCGCGCGCCGTGATCAGATGATCCTTGGCGCCGAGGAACAACAGCGACATCGTCGTGTCCCAGGAGAAGTCGAGCGCCTTGCACAGCACCAGGATCATCTCCCGGTTGCGGTCCATCAGCGCGCGCTCGATCACGTCGACCGGCAGCGACGACAGCAGCGAGAGGCCGATCTGCACCTCGTCGAAACGATGCTGGCGCGCATAGTTCGAGATCGAGACCTGGTTGAGGTTGCCCTGCCGGTACTGCGTCGTCACCACGCGCTTGGCGACGAAATAGCTGCGCGAGGACGGGCCGAACTTGGACTGCAGATCGCCGGTGACCTCGGTCACCGAGCTCTGGATCTGCGACATCATCTCGGGGCGCTCGGTCTCGAGCCGGCGGCGGACATCTTCCGACGCCTTCGAGATGAGCTGCTGGAAGATGTGGCGCGGCACGTCCTTGCGCAGGCCGAGCTGCTCGGCGAGGATCGAGTCACCCTCGGCGCGGCGAACCATGTGCAGCAGGCCCGAGCTGGAGAAGCGCGCGCCCTCGTTCTTGGCGACCGAGGTGACAACCTCCTGGTTACCACGCTTGACGAGCACGTCGGTCACGGCCTCGCCGATGGCATCACGCTGGGCGATCGCGAGCAGATGCGCCTGGCCCTTGGTCATAGCGCTCGCGACCAGCACCTTTTCGTCGATCCGGGTCGAGTCGCGCAGCACGGGGCCGGCGACCTCGATCGCGTCGTCCAGAGCGAGCTTCTCGATGACGTTGAGCGGCGCGTGATCGCAGCCCGCCATCAGTTCGGAGAGCTGCGCCCGCGCTTCGACCTCGATCTCGTCGGCAAGCCGGCCGATGACCTCGCCGAACATGCTGATCTCGTCGTCGACATAACGACCGGTGATCAAAAGGTCGGTCGCATGCCACAACGCCTTCGCCCGGCTTTCGTCGGTACCGCGCGCGATCGCGTCGTCCAGATCCTGTAGAAGCGATGGTGCCCCGTTCATCTCGATAACCCCAGTTCTTGGTAGTTCTTTAGCGAGCCGTCCCGCCTTCTCTTGGCAGGACTCCGAATTCCTCTGGGAACCCACACTAGGGATCAAACGCGAGAATCCGGTAAAATCGTCACATCAGTTTTGCCGGGCAAAATTCGTTCAAATGCGAGCGAATGTGGTTACCACCGCGCAAGGCGGAAGGTGCGCTCCCTCTCCCGCTTGCGGGAGAGGGTTGGGGAGAGGGTGCCTCCGCAGTGGGAGCCCCCAAGAGGATAGAACCCTCACCCGCGCCTTCGGCGCGACCTCTCCCGCAAGCGGGAGAGGTTGACCGAGCCCGCGGCGCGTTCCGTGCAAACCAAAACGGGCCCTACGGATTCGACGGCGTCAGGACCAGCGGCGGCTTCGGTCGGGCTTTTGCCGGCGGCGGGCCCGGCGCGGGCCGCACCTCGATCGGCGGCGGCAGGGGCGCGGCCTGCTGGCTCGCCAGCGGCGGGCTCGGCACGGCGGGGGCGGCAAGCGGCGCCTTCGGCATCGGTGCGAACTTGGGCTCAACCTTCACCTTCGGCGGCGCGCGGCGCGGATCGCGGCCGGGCATCGGCACGTCGGTCAGCGACGGCGCGGGCTCAGGCTCGGGCGAGACCAGCGTCGGCAGCGCGGCCGTGGCCGGCGGCGGCTCGCCGCGCTCGATGGCATCGAGCCTTCGCGTCTCGCGATCGATCGTGCGCACCGCGAGCCACGACGACAACGGCGTGAGATCGACGGTGCGGCTGAGCCTGTCGGGCGGGCCTGCCGCAAACAGCTGGATCTCCGGCGGCGCGCCGGAGAGCCCGGTCATGATCGGCGTCAGGCTGGCGCGGATGTCGGCCTGGTCGGCGGGAATGTCGTAACCGCCGGAGACGATCGCTCGGGCGTTCTTCGCTTCAAGGGGAGTTGCGCCGACGCGCAGGCGGCCGTCGCGGATCGTGAACGCGATCTGCGCCGAGGCAACCGCAATGGGAGCGGCCGACAATGCGGGCTCGACGAGCTGACGCAACCGGTTGTCGTCGCTGACCTGCCCGCCGTCGCTGGCGCGGATGGCGATCTCGAAGGCGCGCGGATTGAGCCCGCTGATCTCCGCCGCGTCCAGCGTCACTGTTCCATTACCGGCGAGCGCGCCGGTCAGCGCCGAGACGCTGCGGCCCTGGCTCGTCAGCGTCATCTGCACCGAGACGCGCCCCTTGGGCAGAGCGAGATCGCGGTAGCGCAGCGACGCCGCATCGACATTGGTAAGATCAAGGTGCACGTTCAGCGCCAGACCGTTGGCGCCGTTCCGCGCATCGAGGCTTGCGGTCATCTCGCCACCACCGACGCCGCCCTTGAGTGCATCGAGCGCGAGCGACTGACCATCGCCCCTGATCGTGCCGCTGAACGGACGCATCTCGATTCCGCCAGGCCAGTTGCCGCGCAATGCCTGGAACGCGATCCGGCCGCGCCAGCCGCTGACGAGACCTGCGCTCAGCGGCTCGCCGCTGTCACGCCCGGCCGCGCCGACGGCCAGCGCGAGCGCGGGCATCAGATCGAGCGTGTCGAGCCCGAATTCGCCGTCAACGCGCTTCTCCTGATCGAGCGTCACGGCGAGACGGCCGCGCAGATGCGAGCCGAAAGCGGTGCTGTCGAGATCGTCGAAGGTCAGGCGATTGCCCGATAACCCGACGCGCGAGGACAGGCTCACATTCTGGGCTGATTTGTCGGCCGGGCTGGTGCCGAACAGCGGCGCCAGATTGGCGTTGCGGACGCGTAGATTGACGCTGGCCTTCGGCTCCGGCGCCGACAATTCGACGCTGCCTTGCGCATCTGCATCCAGCCCGCCGCCACTGAGCTTGGCGTTCAGTTGCAGGGGCCGGCGCCACGCGCCGCTCACTTTGCCCTCGATCTGCGAGGCGCCCGCACCTGCAGCGACCATGCGATCGAGGCCGAGCAGCGCCGTCAGCGAAGCGGCCTGCGGCGATGACAGTTTCGACTCCAGCGTGAAGTCGCTGTTGCGCAATTTTTCGATGTCGATGCCGTTGACGGCGGCGACCGGCGGCTGCGCGGTGAGCGTTGCGGTGGCCTTGAGCTGCGGCGCATCGAGGTCGAGCACGGCGCGGGCGTCGCTGCGATCGGCGTGCTCGGCGTTCCTGTCGAGGCTGAGGTCGAGCTTCAGGCGCGTCGCACCGGGCAATGGCGCGATCGCATCGAAGCGTGCGCGCAGCGCCGGCGCGATCGGCTCCAGCAGCGCCGTGAGATCGCCCAGCGAATTGGCTGACGATTTCAGCGCAAGCTTGCCGGTGGCCCTGGTGCGATCAAAACTGCCGCTCGCCTCCGTGGTCACGCCGCTGGCCTGGCCGAAGCGCAACTGCTCCAGCGACAGCGAGGTCGGACCGTAGCCGAGCTTGGCCGCGAACGGCCGCAGCTCCTGTCCGGCCGAGATCGCGCGCCCGATGTCGAGCGAGAGTTTTGCCTCCTCCGGCCATTCACCCTGCGGTCCGGCGAGCGCGCGGACAAAACTCGCGGCGGCATCGAGGTCGAGCCGGTCGGCCTTGAGGTCGGCATCGATCCGCGAGCCTTTGCTGGCACCGGTCTGCGCAAAGGCGATGCGGCCCTCGACCGTGCCGCCTTCGATGTCGGCTTTCAGTTTGTCGATGGCGAGATGGTTGGCGGCGACCGTCACGTCGCCGGCTAGGCGCAGCGGCCGCGTGCTGCGGCGGTTGACCTCGCTACGGCCCTGCAGCCAGGCCACAAGCGTATCGGGATCGGAGGACTCGACGCTCAGGCGTCCGCTAAAACTGTCGGCGCCGGGCGTGGCGCCGTTGAACGACAACTGCGTCATGCCGGGTGCGCGCAGCTCGAGCCGCTGGAAGGTCCAGGACCGGCCGTCGGTCTGAAGCTCGGTCGTGATGTTCTGAAGCGGACGGCCACCCAGCATGATCTGGTCGGAGTTGAACTCGATCTGCGCCGGGATCGGCGCCTGCGGGATCGCGGCAAGACCTGCGCGCAACGCCGGCAGGATGCGCAGCGGCTCGGCATCGTCCCGGCCGGCGAGCTTGTCGGCATCGACCTGCCGCGCCGACAGCACCGCGCGCAGCAGCGGCGAGGCACCAAACCTGATATCGCCGACGCCGCCGAGCTTCAGCGCAGCGTCTTCGGGACCAAAGCTGGCGTCGACCTGATCGAATTTGGCGCCAGCCGGATCGGCCTTGAGTTTTGCGGTGAGCTTCCAGGGCATCGGCCCCGCCTCGCCCGGCTTCTTCGTCGGCGGCACAGCCAGCGTCAGCGCGCCGTCGAATTTCGGCTGGCGGTTGTCGAAGGCGAGCACGCCTTCGAGATCGGCCAGGACGGCACGCTCGCCGGGATCGATGTTGAGGTGAAGACGGGTGGCGCTGCCGTCGGGGCTCGGGCCGGAGGAGACGCGGAAAGGATAGCGCGTGCCTGCGGCAGTGAAATTGCCGTCGCCGCGCACGGAGCCGGCAAGCGAGCGCACGTCGCCGGAGAAGACGATGTCGTTGAGCTCAAGCGTCGCGCGGCTGGCGGCGTCGTGAAGCGCGATGCGGCCGGTGAGGTTCAGCCGCTCGATGGCGAGCGAAGCGAGGTTGAAGGTGCCGCTCGCGGTGGACGGCAGATCGACCTTGCCCTTGGCGTCGAGGCCGAGATCCACCGCCATGCCACCAACCGAAAGCTCGGTGGCGCGCCATTCGCCCCGCATCAGCGAGCTCAGGCTAAACTCGACGTCGAGCTTGTCGGCGCGCAGACGGCCGAGATCGTTGTTGCCGCGGAAGGTGACTGAGCGCAGCCGCAGGGTCGGCGCCGGCAGGAGCCGCGCATCGAGCGCGCCCACCACGCGCACCGGCACGCCGATGATCTGGCTCGCCTCCGCCTCAAACTGGGGCCTGAACTGGTTCCAGTCGACGAAATAAGGCCCGATCAGCGCGGCCAGCAGCGCTAAGATAAAGGCAATTGCCAATCCGAGCAGCGTCGTCTGCACGGGTCTCCCCTCGGCCAAGCCGGCACCCGGGTCAAACCCAAGCCTACAACCAAGCTTCAGGCGCGCCGGAACTGCCCCTTATATAAAGGGAAGTGTGGCGAAGTCACAGCGACTGTTGCGCACGGAGGTTAACGTGCCCCGCTATCACCAGCTTGCCGGCAGGTGCCTCAGCCCGCGCAGCACGAAGGTCGGCCGCCATGCCGGGTTTTCGACGTCGTCGATGCGCAGATCGGGCAGCCGGCGCAACAGTGTCGCGATGGCGATCTCGGCCTCGATGCGCGCCAATTGGGCCCCCAGGCAGAAATGGATACCGCCGCCGAACGACAGCGGCCGGACGTTCGGCCGGGTGATGTCGAGCCTGTCGGGGTGATCGGGATAGACCGCCGGATCGTGATTGGCCGAGCCGAGCAGGCAGAGCACGGACTCGCCCTTGGGGATCCGCTTGCCGCCGAGATCGTCGATCTCCTCCAGCGTGACGCGGCCGGTCATCTGCACCGACGAATCGTAGCGCAGGAATTCCTCGATCGCGTTGGTGATCAGGTCCGGCTGCGCCTTCAGGAGCGCGAGCTGGTCGGGATTGCGGTGGAGCGCCAGCAGGCCGTTGCCGATCAGATTGACGGTGGTCTCGTGGCCGGCGCCGAACAGCAGGATGATGTTGGCCGTCAGCTCCTCATTGGTGAGCTTGTTGCCGTCTTCCTCGGCCTGCACCAGCTGGGTGGTGAGATCGTCGGCGGGACTGCGGCGGCGCAACTCGAACAGCTGCTGGAAGTACATCTGCGCCATCATGTTGGCAGCGTTGCCCTTCGCGATCTCCTCGGGCGTCATCGGCACCGGATCGAGCAGCCGGCCGCCCTCGCGCGAGCTCTTGTAGAAGACCTCGCGATGCTCCTCGGGGATGCCGAGCATGTCGCAGATGATGGTCACTGGCAGGCGGAAGGCGAAATCCTCGATCAGGTCCATGTGGCCGCGGTCCTTCACGGCATCGATGGTCTGGTCGACGATTTCTTGAATGCGCGGCCGCATGTCCTCGACGCGGCGGGCGGTGAAGGCCTTCACGACGAGGCCGCGCAGGCGGGTGTGGTCGGGCGGATCGGCCTGCAGCATCCAGTAGCTCATGCTGCGGAACACCGGCTCCTTCATGATCTCGGGGCCGTAGCGGCGCGTCGTGCGCTCGACGAAATCCTTGCCGAAGCGCTTGTCGCGCATGACGAGGCTGACATCGGCGTGACGGCTGGCGACGAACTGGCCGAACGGCGTCTCGTGGATCGGATCGACCGTGCGCAGCCGGTCGTAATGCGGATAGGGATTGCGGATGAAGTCCGGCGCCAGCGGATTGAACAGCGGATCGCCTGCGGGTTGCACTTGCTCGTTCATGGTGACCTCGACATCGGTTGCCGCATGACACGATACGCGAGGCTGCTCCGAAGCCCGGCGTAACCATCCCTGTAATTATCAACTCGATACATTATTGTATCGAGTTGCATTCTGCCCTAAACTGGCCCGATGTCAAGGGTGAGAACCAGGCCGACCAGGGACGACACGTGCGACAAGCTGTTCGAGGCAGCCGCGCGGATGTTCGAGCAAGACGGCATCGGCGGCGCCAGCATCGAGGCGATCGCGGCAGAGGCCGGCTTCACGCGCGGCGCGTTCTATTCGAACTTCGAAAGCAAAGACGAATTGATCTTCGCCATGCTCGAGAATCACGTCGAGCAATCGATCCGGCGCAATATGGAAATCCTCGCGCAGCACACAAATCTCGACGACTTCATTGCAGCGCTGAAGGCAATGGACCGCACCCGGCAGGATCCGCTCGGTCGCTCGCCGCTGCTGCACATGGAGATGATCCTGTTCGTCGCGCGTGCCGAGAAGCGTCGGCCCGAGCTCGCCAAGCGGCTGCGCGCGCGGCGCAAGCTGATCGCCGACATCGTCGAGGCGACATTGAAGGACAACGCGAAGGGCGAGACGCTGAACCCGCCCTGGATGGCCTCCGTCGTGTTGGCGATGGAGGACGGATTTCGCCTGCACCGGCTGATCGATCCGGAGACGACGCCGGCCGACAGTTTTTTGCGCGCGATCACGGATTTGCTGCGCAGGACGGGATTGGCGTCGGACATCAGCTCATAAACAAAAGGGGAGGTCGCCCTGCGAGCGACCTCTCCTGCGCACTTAGACGGCTCGCTTGTCGCGATCAGCCTTTTTGAAGGGCGGCCGCGGCCTTGCGGATCACGTCGATCACGATGTCGGGCTGCGAGAGCATCGGCACGTGGCTGCTCTTCACCTCGGTGACGGTCGCGCCCATGCGCTTGGAGACCCAGCGTTGCAGGTCGGGATGCACGGTGTGGTCCTGCGTGGCCAGGATGTACCAGCTCGGCTTCGACCTCCATGCGACCTTGTCGGCGGTGAGCTTCTGCTGCTGAAACAGATTGGCGACGGGCGCATAATGCGTCGCCCACACCAGCTTCTGGTCTGCCTCGGAAAGGTCGCCGCAGAAGAACTCGGTGCCGTTCGGAAGCAGCCAGGCACGCCCATCCGCGACCTCGACGCGCGAGAAAATATCCGATGGATACTTTTCGAGCTGGTCCTGTACGGTCTCGCCGGCGTCCGGCGCGACCGCGGCGATGTAGACGAGGCCGACCACGCGCTCATCGGTGCCTGCGCCCGTAATGGTAGCCCCGCCATAGGAATGACCGACGAGGAGAACCGGGCTGCCGACACGGTTGAGTGTGCGCTTCACCGTCGCCAGATCCTCTTCGTAGGAGTCCAGGCCATATTGAACGGCGATCACCTCGTGCCCGTCGGCCTGCAATGCAGGTATGACCTTGCTGAAGCACGAGCCGTCGGCCCAGATGCCGTGACAAAAAACGATCGTTGGTTTCGCGGGCATTTGCGCTCCTTTACAGTTGGAGAGCGCAGTATGGGCGGGGAGAATGTCACGTCTTTCGCGATGGCACGATTGAGCGCGATCAAAAAAGCGACATCCACTCCAGGTCCGTTGCAGACGACTTGACCGTCTGGACGATCACCCATAGCGTTACATGTTGTAGCATTAAACCAGCGGCATGCCTGCAAGTCGAGGGGCGCGAGAAACCATGAAGGCCTGGTTCTGGCTTGTTCTGGCGGTCGTGCTCGGCACGTCGCCGGCGTTCGCCATCACCGATAGCGATCTGAAGGCCGCGCTGTCGCAGCGCTTCACCGGCGATCGGACCGGCGCCTGTGTTGCGGCCGGCGTGATCGACAACGGGACCGCCGCGACAGCTTATTTCTGCGCCGATCCCAAATCCGCGCGCCCCTATGACGAACACACGACCTTCGAAATCGGCTCCGTCACCAAGACGATGACCGCGGCCCTGCTCGCCGAGCTGATCGCAACGCATGACATCGCGCTCGACGATCCCATCGCGAGACTTTTGCCACCGGGGACAAGCGTGCCCTCATTCAACGGCCACGAGATCACCATCGGCGAAATCGTGACGCATACGTCCGGCATGCCGGCGAACCTCCCCGACTACCACCCGCCGGACCCCAGCAATCCCTATGCGGGCGCAACCGAGCGCGACCTGCGCGATACCCTGGCCGCGATCAAGCTGACGCGCGAGCCGGGCTCGAAATGGGAATATTCGAATCCCGCGATGATCGTTCTGTCCTATGCGCTCGCCAAGCGCGCGGGCAAGGATTACGAGACGCTGCTTCGCGAACGCCTGCTCGGTCCGCTCGGCATGAACGAGACCTATGTGGCCACGCGCCCGCCGCAGGTGCATCTGGCGCAAGGCCATTATCCCAACGGCGTGGCTGCGAACCCCTGGGATTTTCATCCCGACATGGCCGGCGTCGGAGGGGTGCGCGCGACGCTCGCGGACATGTTGCGCTACATGGAAGGCGAGCTCGGCACCCGCGACAGCGCGATCACGCCGGCGCTGACGCTCACGCAGCAAGAGGTTGCGTATGTCGACGGACACCGCATGGGCATGAACTGGAATCTGCTCGTCACGAGCGGACACACCGTTGCGTCCCACGAAGGCGCGACCGGCGGTTACTCGTCCTTCGTCGGATTCGATCGTAACGCGAAGCGCGCCGTGGCCTTGCTGAGCGATACATCCCTGGTCACGCTCGGCGGCCTCGGACAATTCGGATTTCACCTGCTGGACACCTCACGGTCCGCCGGCGCGCCGCACGTCGCGATGGATGCCGATGCCAAGCTGATCGACGCCCTGGTGGGCAGATATCGCCTGCAGGGCGGCCTCGGTATCGAATTGCGGCACAAGGACAGCGGCCTGACCATCCAGGCCGACGGCCAGAGCGAATTCGAGATGGGTTACGACAGCGCCGGCGACTTCTATCCGCACAAATTTGACGCGGTGTTGCGGCCCAAGCGCAAGGCGGACGGAAGCTATGGCTTCACCTGGTTTCAGGGCGGAGGCGCAGTCGAGGCCAAACGCATTGATCCGCTTCCGGCGACGGCGAGCAAGTGGATGCCGACCGACGCGCAACTCCCGGACTACATCGGCCTTTATCCGCTGACGCAAAAGTTCGGGCTGCGCATTTTCGTCGCGGACGGACGGCTCAATGTGCAGGGGACCAACCAGCGGCCGCTCAAGCTCGCGCCGGTCGAACAGGATATCTTCGTCGCGGAGCAGGTCGGCGCGGAGATCGATTTTACCCGCGATGCCGGCGGCAAGATCTTTGCGTTGACGCTCAGGCAGAACGGACAGGTCCTGATGGGCGAGCGCCAGCAGGATACGACGACCGAACCGGCCAATCGCTGAACCCTTCGGCGTCACCGAGACCGTAATTCCGGGAAGCGGCAGCGAGACCAGCGATCAGGCCGCCACGCTGATCGCGTAGCGTCCAGGAGCGCTCGCTATCCATGGCAAGCAGAGGCCTTAGAGCCGACTACGCCGACCGCTTCACCGCAGGTACTCCCGCCGGCTTGACATCGAGCCGGCCGAGCATCGCCCTCGCCTGCTCGGCCCAGTGCTCGATCAGCCAGCGCTCGAAGGCGACCGGCGCGAGCGCGGGGGCATAGAGGAAGCCCTGCACGACGTCGCAGCCGAGCTCGGCCAGCATCTTGCGCTGGCCTTCGGTCTCGACGCCTTCGGCGACGACGGTCAGGCCTAGGCCCTGGCCGACGCGCACCACGGCGGTGGCGATCGCGAGTGCGCCGGCGTCCTTCTCGATGTCGCGCATAAAACTGCGGTCGATCTTGAGCTCGCGGATCGGCAGATGCGCGAGGCGGCTGAGGCTCGAATAGCCGGTGCCGAAATCGTCCACGGACAGGCCGATGCCGAGCGCGCGGATCGCGTGCATCGTCTCCAGCGCGGCGGCGCCGTCCTGCATGAAGGTGCCTTCGGTGATCTCCAGCATCAGCGCATCCGGCGGCAATTGGTACTCGGCGAGAACGTCCTCGAGCCGCGCGGCCAGCGTGACGTTGCGGAAGTTGATCGGCGACAAATTCACCGAGACGGAGGGTATGTTGAGCCCGGCGCGGCGCCAGCTTGCCATCTGCCGGCAGGCCTCGCGCACCGACCACAGACCGATCTGCTCGATCAGGCCGCATTCTTCGGCGAGCGGAATGAATTTTGCCGGCGAGACGTCACCGAGCGCGGCGTCATGCCAGCGCGCCAGCGCCTCGACGCCGTGGATGGCGCCGTCGCAGCTGCGGATCTGTGGCTGGTAGCTGAGGCTCAGCGCATTGTCGGCGATGGCGCCGCGGAGTGCCGCGATCATCGCCAGCCGCTGCTCGGTCAGTCCGTTCATTTCAGCACTGAACATGCGATGGGTCGAGCGGCCCGCCTGCTTGGCCATGTACATGGCGGCATCGGCCTGCTGCATCAGCGTGTCGATGTCGGTGGCATGGTCGGGATAGAGGCTGATGCCGATGCTGGCCGACATCGGCATCAGCTTCGATCCGAGCCGCAGCGGCGCGGCGAGCGCCTGGGTGACGTCGACCGCGACGCGCTGGGCGCCCTCGGCGTTGCGATTCGGCAGCAGGATGACGAACTCGTCGCCGCCGAGCCGGCCCAGCATGTCCTCAGGCCCGATCTGCTCGCGCAAACGCTGCGCAAGCTGGATCAGAAGCTCATCGCCCGCGGCGTGGCCGAGCGTGTCGTTGACGTCCTTGAAATGGTCGACATCGAGGAAGGCGAGCGCAACGTGGCTGCCGTTTGGACAGGCGGCCATCGCGGTGGTGATCAGGTGCCGCAATTGCGCGCGATTGGGCAGGCCGGTGAGGATGTCGTGATAGGCGAGCCGCGCGATCTCGGCGCGCGCCTCCTTGCGCTCGATGGCGAAGGCGCCGAGGTTGACGCAGGCGTCGACGATACGCCGGTGCCAATTGCTCGGCGCACGCTGCTCACGGAAGTAGAACGCGAAGGTGGCGATCACGCGGCCGTCCTTGGCCTTGATCGGCGTCGACCAGCAGGCGCGCAAACCGACTTCGAGCGGCATGGCCTTGTAGGGCTGCCAGCGCGGATCGGTATCGATATCTTCGGCCAGAACCGGCTCGCCGTAATAGGCCGCAGTTCCGCAGGAGCCGACGTCGGGCCCGATGGCGATGCCGTCCAGCGCGCGGGAATAGTCCTCGGGCAGGCTCGGACCGCCGAGCGGATGGACGAGCCCCGAAGCATCGACATGGAGCAGCGAGCAGACGACATCGGGCGCGATCTCTTCGACGCGGCGGCACAGCCGGTCGGCGATCTCGGTGATCGGCACCTCGTCGGCGAGCGCGCTCATGATGAGCTGCTGGAGCGAGCGGAGCTGCCTGGTTTCGGTGATGTCCTCGAGTAACGCGAAGAAGTGCTTGACGCGGCCCTTCTTGTCGCGGAAGGCGTCGATCCGGGCACACACCCAGATCTCTTCGCCGTTCTTGCCGTAAGCGAGCACCTCGACCTCGCCGCGCCGGCCCCCTTGCATCAGTCGCTTGACGAGCTTCGCGACGGCGTTGCGATCGGTATGGCGACCGGCAAGGAGCTCGGCCGCGCGGCGGCCCTCGGCTTCGTCGCTGGTATAGCCGAACAGCGCCGTGAAGGCGGCATTGACGTAACGGATATTCTGCTCGACATCGGTGACGATCACGACGCGATTGGTCTGGTCGGAGACCGCGTTGAGCAGCCCGATCCTGACACGGCGCTCAGCATCGGCCGTGACGTCGCGCGCGAACACGATATGATGGGTTGCGCCGTCGATCGTCGCCGATGACAGCGCGATCGTCGCCTTGATCCGGCTGCCATCGCGCCGCACCAGGCTGATCTCATCGCGAAAATCCGCGACCGGATCGGCCTGAAGGCATCTCAGCGAGAGGATTTCCGCATCGCGGCCGAGCACGTCAGCGCGCGCAAGCTTCCAGATCCGCTCCGCGCCGGCGTTGAAATGCGTGATACGATGCGCGCTATCGACAATGACGATGCCGTCGTCGGCGCATTCGAGCGCCGCCCGCAGCACGTCCGGCATTTCGGTCACTGGGCAGTCGGAGGCAGACATCGTTGGGCTCGGCAGCATCAGGACAATGCGGCAATCGGCCCCAGGCTAATGCTCCGATGGTGTCCAAGACGTTTTTGCAACCGGCTCGCGCTCCGCCAAGCCGCGACATGCTTAACATTCCGCGAAAGATGCGGAGGTAATCCGGTGCAGAAGGAACCTATTTTGTAGCCCGAAGCTTGTGCAGCCGGCCAGCCACGGCCCGCACCTTGCCCGGCGAGGCTTGCCAGATCGACAGTGCCGACAGGAGGCTTACGACGATGGCGATACCGAAGGCGAGCGTGTAGTCGCCGACGCGATCGTAGAGCAGGCCGGTCACCCACGGACCGGCCGCGCCACCCGCCAATGCGGCAAGCATGATCATGCCGAAAATGCCGCCCTGGTGGCGGCCCCCGAAAATCTCGAACACCACCGCGCCCATGATCGAGGTGAGGCCGTAACCGAGCGCGCCTTGCGTGAACACCATCAGCCAGACCAGCCAGAACGAGGGTTGGAACTTCAGCGCCATCAGCGCCGCGAAGCAGATCGCAAAGCCGGCGCAGCTGATGGCCCACACCCATTCCCGCCCGATCCGGTCGGAGATATGGCCGAGGAAAATCTGACCGGGAATGCCGAGCAGGCTGACGGCGCCGAGCGCCCAGACCGCAACGCTTGGGCTGAAGCCGATGTCGAGCAGGAATTTGGTTTGGTGCACCTGCACCGCGTACCAGATGTACAAGCCGCAGAAATAGCCGAGCGCGATCCACCAGAAGCGCGCCGTCGCAACCGCGCGCTTCAGCGTCCAGTCGGTGGCGGCCCAGACGGGATCGACGATGTTGGAGGTCGGCTTTGCGCCGCCCGCGGCCGGCGCAGCGTCGCCGTCGGGCTGGAGGCCGATATCTTCGGGGCGCTTGTGCAGCAGCAGATTGATCGGCGCCAACACGATCAGGATCATCAGGCCCATCGCGGTGCAGGCGGTGCGCCAGCCGGTCTGCTCGATCAAGTGCTGCACCCATGGCAACAGCGTCACCGAACCGATGCCGACCCCGGCAAAGGCAATGCCGATGGCAAAGCCGCGCTTGCGGATGAACCAGTTCGGCAGGAACAACGATTGGCCGGAATAGCCGAGACACACCGAGCCGGCGCCGACCATGACGCCGATCGTCAGATAGAGATGCCAGGGCTGGCTGGTGAGCGGCGCGAGCAGCAGGCCGCCGGCCATCAGCAACACGCCAAGCTCCATCACCGCGCGCGGCCCGGCGCGATCCATCAGCCGTCCGATCAGTGGGCTGGCAACAGCGGACGCAACGAACCCGAAGGAGAAGGCGCCTGCGGTGACGCCGCGCTCCCAGCCGAATTCAGAGAGAATGGGCGGATAGAACAATGAAAAGGCGGTACGCGCGTTGACCCCGATGGCCATGGTGACAAAGGTCACCGCGACCACGACCCAGCCGTAGAAGAACGGAAGCCGCATTTTTGTTTTGTTTCATCCCTGGACGATCCTTCGGACCATCTGGGCTCGCCTGGGTCAAGCGATTTTCGCGAATGCCTCCTGGGCGGCAGGCTCAGGCGGCGTCGCGCTGCGAACGCTCGGTGGACTCGTCGAGCTCGATCTGGTCGATCGGCAGCGGGCGGCCGAACAGATAGCCTTGCACAAAGTTGACGTCGAGCGCCTTCAGCCGCTCGAACTCCTCGGCCGTCTCGACGCCCTCGGCGGTCACCGACATGTCGAGCCCGCGCGCCAGCGTCACGATCGAGGAGATGATCGCAGAGCTGCGCGGCTGGTGTGTAAGGTTGCGGATGAACGATTTGTCGATCTTGATCTTGTCGAACGGAAACGCGGTGAGATAGCTCAGCGAGGAATAGCCGGTGCCGAAATCGTCGAGCGCAAGCTCGATGCCGATGTGCTTGAGCCGCTCCATGAAGGCATGGTTCTCGGCACCGCGCTCCAGCAGCACGGATTCGGTGATCTCGATCTCGAGCCGTTGCGGCGACAGGCCGGAGTCCCGCAATGCCGCGCAGATGACATCGAACAGATCGGCTTCCTTGAACTGGATCGGCGACAGGTTCACCGCGACCATCAGATCGGACGGCCAGTTTGCCGCATCCGCGCAGGCGCGACGCAGCACGAATTCGCCGAGCGGCACGATCAGCCCGGTCTCCTCGGCAAGCGCGATGAACTGATCCGGCGGGATCAGGCCGCGGGCCGGATGGCGCCAGCGCACCAGCGCCTCGAACCCGCGCCGCGTGCCGGTGGTGGCATCCATGAACGGCTGGTAGTGCACCTCGAGCTGGCAGCGCGCGATGGCGTCACGCAGATCGCCCTCCAGCGTGTTGCGTGCTTCGAGCTCGGCCGACATCGCCTCGTCGTAGATGGTGAAGCAGTTGCGGCCCGCCGATTTCGAGCGGTAGAGCGCCAGGTCGGCCTTCTTCAGCAGCTGCTCCTGGTCGCGGCCGTGATCCGGCGCGATCGCGATGCCGATGCTGGTCCCGATCTCGACGCGATGGCCGGGCAACAGGAACGGCTCGGCCACGAGCTTGGCGATCCGCGCCGCCAGTTCGGTCGAGCAGGCGCGCTGGTCCTCGCAGCCTTCCTGGATGATGGCGAATTCGTCGCCGCCGAGCCGCGCCAGCACGTCGGTGGCGCGCACCGCGGATTTCAGCCGCTGCGCCACCAACCGCAGCAGCGCATCGCCGGCGCCATGACCGAGGGAATCGTTGACGTTCTTGAAGCGATCGAGATCGAGCATCAGGATCGAGAAGGTCGGACCGTGGTCCTTCAGCTGGCTGTTGAGCTCGTTGAGCCGGGCAAGGAAAAAGGCGCGGTTCGGCAGTCCGGTCAGGACGTCGGTCTGCGCAAGCTCGAGCACGCGGCGATTGGCCAGCGACAGCCGCCGCGAGTTGCGGCTGGCGAGCATCAAATAGGTCGCCAGCGACAGCGTCAGCAGCATGCCGACGATCAGCACGGCGCCCGCGCGATCGTAACTCGTCTCCAGCGCGCCGCCGGCCGTCGGCATGGCGCGCACCTGCCAATCGGTGTCGCCGATCCTGAGATGGCCGGCCCAGTGTCGCCCCCGCGCGACGTCGCGCATCGACTGCGGCGATGATGACGCAGAGGAATAGTCCGGCAACGTCTCCTCGAGACTGACGATGCGTCCCGTGAAGGGCGGATAGATGTTGATACTGACCGCAGGGTTTGCCCCGGTCGTCACGCGAATGGCCTGCATCAGCAGCGGCAGGTCGAACACGCCGACGACATAGCCCGCGAGGTTGCGGCGACGGTCCGCGACCGTCTCGCGCGAGGTGCCCTTGGCATAGACAGGCACGGAGACAATCACATCGGGCTGGCGGCCGGTCTCACGCTCGGCGTAAAGGCGCGCGCGGATCGCAACGATGCGGTCGTTGTCGCGCGCGCGTTCGAGCGCAACGCGACGTTCGGGAACACTGCTGTGATCCATGCCGTAGACCGATGATGTCTTCGGCTGGGTCGAGTAGAAGACGGGAAAATATTCGTCGCTCTGGGGCGCAATCGCGAAACCGTCGTCCTGGAGCGACCTGATATGATAGCTGGAAATACCGTCCGTGATCGCGGCGGCCTCGTACTCGGCGCGCTCCTTGCGGTTGACGCGCGGCAGCCAGGCGATGCGCAGCATTCCGGGATGGCGTTCGAACAGCCGAGCGCTGAAAGTCTCGAACTCGCTGCGGGTAATTTCCTCGTTGGTCGACTCGAACAGGGTCCGCAACGCGACGAGCCGGCTGATATATTCGCTCATGCCGTGCTGCATGACGATGGATTCGGTCTCGGCCGCGTTCTCGAACTCGATCTTGTTGACGCGGTCTTCCCAGCGCGCCACCGCAGCGGCGCCAGCGATCGAGAACAGCAGGCCGACGGCAGCCGCGACCAGCGCAGGGCGATAGAGGCCGAGCAGCGGCGCAACACGCCACCGTCCAGTCATACGCCTTCGATCCTGATCATTCTGATCGCGATCGCCCATCTTGATTCCGCACGTCCCCTCGGCGCGGCGGCCGAACTTAGGGTTGAGCCACCGTGACGACTATCGGACAAGGATCGGGGTTAAGAACTGCACAATATTGGAACCAAGCCGCCCCGCATTGCGAGGTGTAGTTAACGATTGACCTGCGCATTCCCGGCAATGTGGTAGCCAATTGCCGGATTGCCCCGGAGTCCTACGGACCGCTCTCCCCGCGCCGGTTAGCGCCCTGTTCAGCCTGCGGACCTATCATTGCCACACCATTTCCTGCATCCGGCGAGCTCTCTCATGAAACGATCGCGCGCAGCGACATGCATCGCGCTTGCCGCCGCGTTGCTGGCGGCCGCGACGCTGACGGCAACAGGCGACGAGGTCGGCGTCAGCGAGGACGCGATCCTGTTCGGCCAGGCCGCGGCGCTCGAAGGTCCCTCCTCCGTGCTCGGTCAACGGATGCGGCAAGGCATCGTCGCCGCGTTCACCGAGATCAATGCCAAGGGCGGCATCCACGGCCGCAAGCTCCAGCTCGTCAGCCGCGACGACGGCTACGACCCCGATCGCTCGGTGGCGCAGACGCTGCGGCTGATCGAGGATGACAAGGTGTTCGCGCTGATCGGCGCGGTCGGCACCCCGACCGCAATGGCAACAATCCCGATCACGAGCGCCCGCGACGTTCCCTTCATCGGACCAGTCAGCGGCGCCGAATTCCTGCGCGACCTCGAACTGGCCAATGTCGTGAACATCCGCGCGAGCTACGGCGCGGAGTCGGAGACGCTCATCAAGCATCTCACCGAGGATCGCCACTTCACCCGGATCGCCATTTTCTACCAGGACGATTCCTTTGGCCGTGACGGCCTCACCGGCGTGAAGATCGCGCTTGCCAAGCGCGGCCTCGAACTCGCTGCTGAAGGCACCTTCGAGCGCAACACCCGCGCGGTCGGCGCGGCCTGGCGCACCATCAAGCGCGCCGAGCCCGAGGCGATCGTTATGGTCGGCACTTACGGTCCGAGCGCCGAGTTCATCAAGCTTGCGCACCGCAGCGGCCTCTCACCGACGTTCGTCAACATCTCCTTCGTCGGCGCCACCGCGCTCGCCAAGGAGCTCGGCTCCGACGGCGAAGGCGTCGTGGTCGCGCAGGTCGTGCCGTTTCCCTGGGATCGCTCGATCAAGCTCGTCGCCGACTACCAGGCGGCGCAGAAGGCGATTGATCCGACGCTGACGCCGGATTTCGTCTCGCTCGAAGGCTATCTCTCCGGTCGCCTGGCGGCGGCCGCCCTCGAAAATCTCGGACCGAACCCGACACGCGCGGGGCTGCTGCGCACCATCAACGACGTCGGCCGCTTCGACATCAGCGGCAGCGTCGTCACCGTTGGCTTTCGCGCCATCGAGACGCCACCGAAGGTGTTCCTGACGGTGATCCAGAAGGACGGAACGTTCAGGGCGATCGACCGGCTGTAGGGCAACTCACGGCCGCCGCGTCCAGCGGTCGGCGTTCACGGCGCCCTTCGGGGCCTCGCCCTTGATGATGGCGTCGACCTGCCGCACCGTCTCGAGCGACTGGTATTCGATCGCCTGCGGCGTCAGCCCACCAACATGCGGGGTGGCGACCACGTTGGCAAGTTTTGCCAGCTCCGGCGTCGGCATCTGGTCGGGCGCGCGGCCGACATCCATCGCAGCACCGGCGATGCGGTTCTCCAGCAGCGCCTTCGCGAGCGCCGCCTCGTCGACGAGATTGCCGCGCGAGAGATTGATGAAGACGGCATGCTTCTGCATGCGCGCCAGCGCCGCCTCGTCGATCAGCTTCTCCGTCTGCTCGTTGGCAATTGCGAGGCAGACGACGTAGTCTGATGCAGCCAGCAGCTCGTCGAGACCGACCTGCTTGATCGCGCTGTCGCTGACATCAGCGAAGGGATCGGCGACCAGCACCTTCATGCGCATCACCTTGGCGATCTCGGCGAGGTAACGACCGATGCTGCCATAGCCGATGATGCCGATTGTGCTGCCGGCGAGCTGACGGCCCGTCCGCGCCTCCGGCTTGCGGCCGGCATGGAAGTCGGCTGTGGCCCGCGACACGCCGCGCGACAGGTCGACCATGAAGCCGATCGCGAGCTCGGCGACCGCCTGCACGAAGCCGGGACCGGCGCGCGTCACCAGCACGCCTGCCGTTGATGCGGCATCGACGTCGACGTTGCGGATGTCGACGGCACAGCGAACGAAGGCTCGGAGATTCGGCAGCTGCGCAAATATCTCGCCGCGCCCTTCCGTCATGCGATCGGCGACGATGATGTCGGCGTCCTTTGCCGCATTCACGAGGCCTGCGGAATCGAGCGCCTGATCGCCCTCGTGCAGGATCACGTCCGCAATCGCCCGCAGGCCGTTCAGGCTGCGATCACCGTAATAATTGCGGCGCATCTCCGGCGTGTGGGCCAGCAGGACTTTCACGGCAACACTCCCTTAGTAACCGAATGCGCGCGGCAAGGCGGTGCTCAGCCATGGCACGAAGGCGATGACGAGCAGGCAGAGGAACAACAGGCCGAGATAGCCCAGGATCGGCTTCACCGTCTGCTCGATCGGCACGTTGCCGATCAGGCAGGCGCCGTAGAGCCCAAGCCCGAGCGGCGGCGCGAACAGGCCGACGCCCATCGCGATCACCAGCACCACGCCGAAATGCAGCGGATCGATGCCGAGCTGCACCGCCACGGGAAGAAGCAGCGGCCCGAAGATGATCAGCGCGGCCGCGCCTTCCAGCACCGAGCCCATCACGATCAGCACGGCGATCGCCAGCAGGATGAACAGCCAGGTGCCGCTCGTTTTGGACAGTCCCAGCATGAAGTCGCCGACCGCATGCGGTACCTGCTGCAAGGTCAGCGTGAACGCCAGCGATTGCGCGGCGGCGACGATGAACAGCACCAGTCCTGCGCGCGTCGCCGCCTGAACGAAACTATGCGTCGCCGATTTCAAGCTGAGCTCGCGGAACACGACGCTGCCGACGATGAGCGCGTAGGCGACGGCAAAGGCGGAAATTTCGGTTGCCGTGGCAAAGCCGCTCTTGAAGCCGAAGAAGATCATGAAGATCAGGCCGAACGAAGCGATCGCGCCGCTCCACAGGCCCGAGACCGGCATCTGCGGTTCGACCTCCTCGGCGTCCGCCGGCGTCTTGCCGAAGATGATCGAGAAGGCGATCAGCACCGCCGCCATCAGCGCCGCCGGCAGCAGCCCTGCCATGAACAGGCCGCCGATCGACAGGTTCGCGACGAAGCCGAGGATGATCAGGTTGATGCAGGGCGGAATCGTTTCCGCCATCACCGCAGATGCCGCGAGCAGCGCCACCGCACTGCCTGGATTCTGCTTCGAGCGGCGCGCCGCCGGGATCAGCACGGAGCCGACGGCTGCGACATCGGCCATCTTCGAACCCGAGATGCCCGAGAACAGCACCATCGAGGCCACCATCACGACGTTCAGGCCGCCGCGCATGCGGCCGACCCCGCGCTGCAGCAGCTCGATCAGGCGCACCGACATGCCGTTGGCTTCCATGAGGTAGCCGACGAGGATGAAGAACGGAATCGCGAGCAGCACGAAATTGTCGATGCCGCGCGCCATCTGCTGGGCGAAGATGACGCCGGGCAGCGCGCCCTCGACCCAGATGAAGATCAGCGCGGCCAGCGCCAGCGCAAAACCGATCGGCAAGCCGCCGAACAGCGTGGCGAAGAAGCCGATCAGCATCAGCACGCCCGCCGACGGCACCGAGGACGGCGACAGGTAATCCCAGGCGAGATAGAGCACCGTCACGACGGCGACCGCAACAAGACCTCTGACGATCTCAGGCAGCGGTCGCGCGCAGAGATGGTCGATCGCGAACACGGTCATGAACAGCGCGCCGACGCCCATCGGATAGAAGGTCAGCTCCAAAGGCAGGCCGGAGCCGGTGGTCTGCCCCGCCGTCAGCGAGCCCAGCTTGATGGCGTTAAAGGCGACGTAGCCGGAGATCAGCACGACGAGCACGGCGCTGGCGGCGTCGACCAGGCTGCGCAGCCGCAGCGTCAGCAGATCGCGGAAGAAGGACACGCCGACATTCTCGCCGCGGGCAAGCGCACTTGCGGCACCGAAGAAGGCCGATCCGACCATCAATCCGCGCGCGACGTCATCCGACCATTCGACCGGCGCGTTGAAGCAGAAACGCAGCAGTACGGATCCGCAGACGACCGCAAGATCGGCGGCCAGAAGGATGGCCGCGATCGCGTCGCTCAGGCGAAGCAGAAGGGCGATGCTCCCGTGGCGACCGCCCGAGAGCGGCACGGTTCCTGTCATCGCCAACCCGGATTTAGCCATCTCAGGCTTGCGTCGAACGAATGATGTCGATGACGGCCTTGGACTCCGGCCGCGCCTTGATGAAGTTCTCGGTCTGCGGCGCCACGCGCTTCTTGAACGCCTCGCGGTCGCATTCGGCCACCGTCACGCCCTTCTCGGTCAGAGCCGTCAGCGCTTCCTTCTCGACTGCAAGCCCATGGGTCCGCGTGTCGACCGCGGCCTTCTTCGCGGCGTCGAGAAAGCCCTCGCGCAGCTTCGGATCCATGCGGTTGAAGGTCATGTCGCTGAAGTAGACCGCGAGCGGCGAGAAATTGTGCTGCGTCAGCGCGTAGAACTTCGCGGTTTCGAAGAACTTGCTGGCGAGGATGGTCGGCGGATCGTGCTCGAGGCCATCCAGCACGCCGGCCTGCAACGCCGTGTAGATTTCGCCGAACGCTAGCGGAGTGGCGGCAGCCCCCATCAGCCGCAGACATTCGGTGATGACGGGATTCGGCAGCGTCCTGATCTTGAGACCGGCGAGATCCTCCGGCGTCTTCACCGGCTTCTTCGCAAACACGCTGCGCGAGCCGAAATTATAGGCCCAGGCGATGATGCGGATGTTGCTGCCCTTGAGCAGCGCGTCCTCGATCGGCTTGGCGGCGCCGGCGTCGAACGCCTTGGTCTGCTGCGGGAAGCTCGAGAACAGGAAGCCGAGGTCGTAGGTGCCGACCAGTGGCACCAGATTGGCCGAGATCGACGAGCCCGACACCATGAGGTCGATGACGCCGAGCTTCACCGAATTAATGACGTCGATTTCCTGGCCGAGCTGGTTGTCCGGGAAGAAGGCGACCTCGACCTGCTCGCCGAGCCCGTTGCCCTTCAAATTCTTGACGAGATTGTCGTAGTAGACGCGGCCGTTGGCGAATTTGGGATCGTTCGGCAGCGAGGAGGAGCATTTCAGCTTCAGCGTTGCGGCTTCGGCGCGGCCGATGATGGCGGGAGAGAGCACGAGGCCGGCGGTCACGGCCGTCGACGACTTGATGAACGTGCGACGGCTGACAGGCACGATAGTCATGGTGTCTCTCCCCAATATTTTTTGTTCGCGGCCACGGTCGTAGCCACAGCCTGTTGCACGGACTGTATGGCCAAAGCGACGACGCAGGCAAGCGTTGCGGCCAGCGCAGCCGAGACGGGACGGGAGCAAGGCGCGCCGGCAGAGACCGCAGCGGAATGCCTATATTTGCCGATGTTCTCGATCATGCCGCATCGCGACCGAACGGCGGGCTATGCAGATTGCGCAGATCGATCCAATTCGGGTATGGATCAATGCCGAACGCAGATTGATGGGCTTATGGCTGGTCACTCGCGCGTTGGCACGCAGCAAAAAGCTGCGGGACCGTGATCCCGCAGCTCTCACGTTTCAATGATGCGACGATGTCAGCGCGACGACGCGACGCTCAACTGTCCGCTCGCTGCCTCGACATCGCGTGAAGGCCGCAGCGCGAAGGCGCCATCGCCGAGCAGCGCCTGCGCGACCAGCGCGATCACCCAGAACGCGGGATATTCCCAGCCACCCTTCGGGTTGGTGAAGAAGAACCCGGCGGCACCGTGCACGGTGAAGATCGCGCCGAGCAGGATCGGGATGCCGGCCAGCGCCGCATAGCGGGTCCAGACGCCGAGGATTAGGGCGATGCCGCTGAGGACTTCGACGGTCATCACGAGATAGGCGAGCTCGGGCGGGAAGCCGAGGCTGCCGAAGAACTTTGCCGTGCCGGCGGGGGTGAAGACGAACAGTTTCAGGCTGGCATGGGCCAGGAACAGCGCGCCCAGGGTCACGCGCAGCACCAGCGCGGCGTAGGGAGCGGTACGGGAATCGATCATGGCGGTCTCCATTGTTGGGGATAGCTATGATCTATTCTCAAACGGACGATAATTGGCTATTCTGGAAAAATACTTCACACCAATAGAGTGAGATAGATGCTCGACCGGCTGACCAGCCTGGAAGTCTTCGCCAAGGTGGCGGCGAACGGCAGCCTGTCCGGTGCGGCCCGGGCGATGGGCCTGTCACAGACCATGGTCACCAAGCACGTGGCCTCGCTGGAGGCGCGGCTCGGCATCAAGCTGTTCCACCGCACCACGCGGCGACTGTCGATCACCGAGGCCGGCCGGCTCTATCTGGAATCCTCCGAGCGGATCCTTGCCGACATGGAGACGGCCGATGCCGCAGTCGCGCGGGAGCGCGCCGAGCCGCGCGGATTGTTGCGGGTCAACGTGCCCGTCGTGTTCGGCACACGGCAGATTGCGCCCCTCATTGCAGATTTCTCGGAACGCTACCCCGAGGTGACCATCGAGCTCGGCCTCAACGATCGCCTCGTCGACCTCGCCGAGGAAGGCTGGGATCTCGCGGTCCGCATCGGACGCTTACGCGACTCCAGCATGGTGGCGCGAAAGCTCGCGCGGAACCGGTTGGTGGTCTGCGCCGCCCCGTCCTATCTGGCGAAGCACGGCACGCCGCGCACCGTCGCCGACCTCGCCGCGCATAATTGCCTCGGCTACACGCTTACGCAGCAGGGCAGCGCCGCGGAATGGCCGTTCGGCGTCGACGGCGAGATCCGCATCCAGATCAGTGGCACCTTGCGTGCCAACAATGGCGATGCGCTGCGCGCTGCGACGCTGGCCGGCCTCGGCCTCGCCCGGCAGCCGACCTTCATCATCGCTGACGATCTGCGCGCCGGCACGCTGGTCGCGCTTCCGCTCGATCAGCCGGAGATGCAGTCATCCGCGGTGCATGCGGTCTACCTGCCCGATCGCCGGCCGCCGGCGAAGGTGCGCGCCTTCATCGATTTCCTCGCCGCACGCTTTGCGCCTGACCCGCCCTGGGACCGTGGATTGTTCTGAAAGCACGGCACAGCGCGGCGGCTCCGGCGGACCCCCTGCCCCATTTGCCGCACGCGAGAGCGTGAGATAGCGCACAGACAGAGTCGTGGCGGACGACTAGAAAAGGTGACATCCTCGCACCCATTGCCGATGGAGGTGACACCATGCGCCGTCCAGTCCTTTGTAATTTAGTTCTTGCTTCCAGTCTCCTTGCACTCACGCAGTTCATGACGCCGACACAGGCCGCGGCCGAAGCGCGGCTTGCGCTGGTGATCGGCCAGTCCGCCTATCGCACCGTGCCGGAACTGCCCAACGCCGCCAACGACGCCAAGGGCATGGCCGAGCTGCTCGGCAATGCCGGCTTCAACGTCACCGCAGCGCCCAATCTGTCGCAGAACGAGATGCGCCAGACGATCTCGGATTTCGCCGGAAAGGTCAGCGCCAGCGGCGCCGACACCGTCGCGCTGGTGTTCTATGCCGGCCACGGCCTGCAGATCGACGGCGAGAACTATCTCGTGCCTGTCGATCTCGATCCCAAGCGCGAGGCCGACATTCCGTTGCAGGGCGTGCGTCTGAACGATCTGCTCAACACGCTCGGCGCGTTGCCGACGCGGGCGCGCATCTTCATGCTCGATGCCTGCCGCAACAATCCGTTCCCGGCGCTGAGCGGTGCCGGCCACGGGCTTGCGATCGTCGACACCAAGGCAGGCGCGCCGGGCTCGTTCATTTCATATTCGACCTCGCCCGGTGCCGAAGCCGAGGACGGATCCGGAGCCGACAGTCCCTACACCACGGCAGCGCTGACGGTTGCCAAGCAACCGAACGTCCCGATCGAGGAAGTGTTCAAGCGCATTCGTATCTCCGTGGCGCAATCGACCGACGGACGACAGATCCCCTGGGAAAGCTCGTCGCTGACGACCGACTTCAAATTCTTCGGCGGTGATAGCAGCAGCGGTCAGCCCCCTGCTCCGGCCGCGAACGCGATGGCCCTCGCCAGTGCTACGCGCAGCGTCGAGGATTGGCGCAAGGATTTGCAGGGCAAGGACGCCAAGGTCGCCTATCAGCTCGTGATCGCCGACGACACCGTGCCCGCCTATCAGGCCTATATCGAGCTCTACGCGCAGGACGCTCAAACGCCGCGCCTGCGCACGGTGCTGGAGCGGCGGCGCCAGATGCTGGCGTGGGACCGCGCGGTGGCGATCAACACCCGCGCTTCGTACGAGGCCTATCTCGCGAACTGGGACAATAGCGATCTCGCGGCGACCGCGCGCAGGCTGCTGCTCCGCGTGCAGAACCGCAATTATGTCTTGCCGGTTGCGGCCGCCGCGGTGCCGGTCGCCGTCGCCATGGCGCCGACCTGCCCGTGCTCGACACCGTCAACGCCGGCGACGCCGATCAACCCGACGGTTGCACCTATCATCAAGAAGCGCGTCGACGACACGCCGCCAAAGCGCAAGGTCGTCGACACGCCGCCCAAACCGCGCCGGCCGCCGCCTGACGAAGTCGTCGAGCGCGCACCGCCTCCCGGCCCGCCGCCCGAAGCCGTCGGGATTGGCATCGGGATCGGTCTCGGCATGGGCATGGGCATGGGCGGCCATGGCGGAGGTGGCATGGGACGCGGCGGCGGCGACTACAACCGCGGCACCAGGTACTGACACTGCCGCATTGCGATAGGCAGTGATGTCCGCAAGCTTCGCTTGCGGACATTTCTGTTGATAGCCCCGGGCCTTCGCAGTCTGCCGCCCTCCAATCCGGAAATGCTGTAGTCTGATCGGCCGACGCAGATTTTCCGGGGACTTCGCATCGATGCCGCAAGACGTTCACGCCAGGAAAGCATGGCCGCTGTTTGGCTCGCTCGCCTCCTATTCCCTGCCCGGCGATCTCATGGCGGGGCTGACGCTGGCGGCGATCGCGATCCCCGAGCAGATGGCGACTGCGCGGCTCGGCGGCTTCGCGCCGCAGATCGGCTTCTTCGCCTTCATGGCGGGCTCGCTCGGCTTTGCCCTGCTCGGCGGCAACCGCTTCCTGTCCTGCGGCGCCGATTCCACGATCACGCCGATCTTCGCCGGCGGCCTTGCCGCGTTGGCTGCTGCCGGCTCACCCGAATATCAGGGGCTCGCGATCGCGCTGGCGCTGATGGTCGGCGTGATGATGCTCGCCGGCGGAGCGTTTCGGCTCGGCGGCATCGCCAACCTCCTGTCGATGCCGGTGATGGTCGGCTTCCTCGCCGGCATCTCCGTCCACATCATCGTGTCGCAATTGCCGGGCGTCCTGGGACTGGAATCGCCGAGCGGGCCGACGCTCGATCGTATCGGCGTGCTCGCAACCGAGCTCGGCCGCACCAATCCCGTGACGCTCTGCATCGGCTTCGGCGTGCTGGCCGTGGTCGTCATCTCCGAAAAAATCAGCGCAAAGATTCCCGGCGCGCTGATCGGGCTCGTCGCCGCGACGCTCGCCACGATCGCCCTGGGTCTCGAGAGCAAGGGCGTCAACGTCGTCGGCAGCGTGCCAGGCACGCTGCCGCGGCCGACCCTGCCCGAGCTTGCACCGGAGCAATGGGTGCGGCTGGTGCCGCTCGCCTTCGTGATCACCGTGGTGGTGATGGTGCAGACCGCGGCCACCACGCGGTCCTTCCCGTCCGATCCCGACAAGCCCGCCGATGTCGATCGCGACTTCCTCGGTGCCGGCGCCGGCAGCGTGCTATCAGGCCTGTTCGGCGCGTTTCCCGTCAATGCCAGCCCGCCGCGAACAGGCATCGTCGCCGAGACCGGCGGACAGTCGCAGCTTGCGGGCCTTGCGGCTGCGGTGATCGTGCTGTTGTTGCTCGCGTTCGGAACGGGGCTGCTGCAGCACGTCCCAGATGCAGCCCTTGGCGGCATCCTGCTGTTCGTTGCGCTGCGCATCATCCGCACCAAGCAGATCCTCACGATCTATCGCCAGTCGTTCAGCGAGTTTCTGCTGATCGTCGCCACCGCCGCGCTGATCATCGTGCTGCCGATCCAGCAGGGCGCGTTCCTCGGCATCGTGCTGTCGCTGCTGCACGGCATCTGGAGCACGACGCGCGCAAGGCTCATCGAGTTCGAGCGCGTGCCGGGCACCACGATCTGGTGGCCAGCGCACCCCCACATCACCGGCGAGCGCATCGCGGGTGTCGCCGTGATCGGGCTGCAGGCGCCGCTGTCCTTCCTCAATGCGCCCGGCTTCCGCAGCGACGTGACGAAAGTCCTGAGCGCGGCGACGCCGCAATTGCTGGTGCTGGAGGCGAGCGGCATGGTCGAGATCGACTTCACCGCCGCGCAGATCCTGCTCGACGTCTTCAAGGCGTGCAGCGAACAAGGCGTCACGGTCGCGCTGGCGCGGCTGGAATCGGTGCGCGCGCAGGACGCATTCGAGCGCTTCAAATTGTTCGATGTGCTGCCGAAGGAGCACGTCTTCCACAGCGTGGATGAGGCCGTGAGAAAGCTGGCGAAGTAGCCGCGCTCACTGCAACAGCACAGGATAGTCACGCTGCACCGTCTCGCGGATCCAGCTTGCCTGGATCGCGCGCGACAAAATCTGCGCGGTTTTGACGTCATTGGCCTTCATGCAGAGATCGACGATGCGGCGGACCGCGTCGTCGCGCATCAGATCGTCGGAGATCTTCATCGCGATTTCCATCGCGGCGCGCGCCGCACCTTCATAGCGTTCGCTCTCGCGCATGTCGTTGCGCGCCGAACCTCCGACCGTCGCTGCGCTCGCGGTCGCAGCCTCACAGATGGTGCGGATGCAGGCAGCGGCTTCGATGTCGCCGAGCGGCCCCTGGATCACCTCGTCCCAGACGTCCCCCGGCGTCTTCCTTGCGAACCACTTCATCACCCCGCCACCCGTGGTCTTCCCGCCACCGTATTGCCGTGCTTCAGCTCCACCCAGCATAGAGAACCGTAGCGAGATCGGCGAGGCGGTTTTTTCCGCCACAATTCCGTGGCTCGCGACACGCTCAGGATGTCCGACGTGGTCCGATCGCCTCGAACTGCGCCTTCTGCTCGTCATTCAGCGTGGCGTAGAAATCCTCCAGCGCCGCGCGAACCGACTTGACGCCGTCGAGCATTACGTCGAGCCGCTTGCGGACCGCGGCCATTCGCGCCGGCGGCGTCATGACGTCGTTGGGCTGGCAGGCCGCCTTGAGCGATGCGCTGACCTTGGTGCTGGTATCCTGGAGCACCTGTAGCGCGGCGCGCTGGGTGTCGTTGGGATGAAGCCTCGCTTCGATCTCGGCGCCGGGCCAATCGAGCGCGGCAGACGCTCCGCAATTCTGGACCAGCGATCCATTGCTGTTGTTGGACGCCGTCGCACGACGCTGATCTTCGGCCAGCGCATTGAAGCGCGCCTTCTGCTCGTCGGTGAGCGAGCCATAGAACTTGTCCAGGGCAGGCTGAACGAGATCGACGGCCTTTTCCATCGCTTCGACACGCTGCTGCATCGCCATCAGCCGACCGGGCGCGGTCGCCGCGACCTGCGCCGGACAGGACGCACGGATCATGTCCGCCGCCTGGATCGAGGCATTGCCGAGTTCGTCGAGGCTTGCGCCTTGCGCGTCCGTCGGCTGCACTGCGGCTGCGATCTGGTCGATCGGCAGTCCGACGATTTCGCGTCGATCGCTGCCGCAAAGCTGATCGAGCGCAACGCCCCGCGGTTGCCGCCGTCCCTGCGGTCGTTGCGGCAGATAGGCCGAGAGACCGTCATAGCCATAGGGCCCGAAGATGCCGGCATAGATGTCCGGGTAGCCGTAGCCCCAGAAGCCGAGACCGTCGCCCCAGATCGTGTAGTCGTAGAGGTCGTTATAGGCGAACGGCCAGAACAACGGTCCGACCCAGCCATAGCCGCCCCCCGCATGTTGCCACCATCCGCTGCTTGCGCCATGCCAGCCGGCAAGTGCGGCCGCGGCTGCGATCTGGGCTCGCGCCGCCGGATTGCTGATCAGCCGGCCGTTGCGGAACGCGCTGGAGTGCGCGTTGAGGGCATTGCGGAAATTCGCAGGACGGACGCCAGCATTGCGGATCTGACCGAAGTTCGGACCACCATGTCGAGCTCCGGTTGCAAACCGCATTCCGCCATGGTGCCCGCCGCCATGTCCGTGCCCGAAGCCATGACCGCCAAAATGGCCGCCACCATGATGGCCACCACCATGCCCACCGCCATGGCCACCGCCATGACCGCCTCCGTGCCCACCGCCATGTCCGCCGCCGCCCTTCCCCAGAGCCGTGCCTGCCAGCATGCAGGCCAGCGCCATCACGGCAATTCCAATGACCGGTCGCAACATCGCATCCTCCCGCAGAGCCGCGCCATTGAGGCATCGGAAGCCTACGGGAATTGGAACCGGACTAGCTGCGGAAAGTTCCGCGACCGCGACGCAGCTGCGCGCGCTACGCCTCCGGCACGATCTTGCCGGGGTTGAAGATGTTTTGCGGATCGAGTGCCTTTTTCAGCGCACGCATCGCATCGATTGCTTCAGGGCCGAGTTCCGCCTTGAGATATTTCTGCTTGCCCTGGCCGATGCCGTGCTCGCCGGTGCAGGTTCCGTCCATCGCCTGCGCGCGCTCGACGAGGCGATGCATGAACTCCTCACCACGCGCCATCTCCGCAGCATCGTTGGTGTCACACACCAGCGAGCAGTGGAAATTGCCGTCGCCGACATGGCCGACGATCGGCGACAACAGGTTGAGTCGCTTGAGGTCTTCCTCGGTCTCGCTGACGCAATCTGCAAGCCGCGAGATCGGCACGCAGACGTCGGTTGCGACCACGCCGATGCTGTCGCCGGGCCGCAGCGCCTTGACGGACCAATAGGCGTCGTGCCGCGCCTGCCACAGTTTTGTGCGGTCCTCCGGCTTGGTGGTCCAGGAGAAATCGCCGCCGCCGCAATCCTTAGCGATCTCGCCGAACGCCTTCGACTGCGCATCGACTTCGATCTCGCTGCCGTGGAATTCCATCAGCAGCAGCGGCGTCTCCGGCAACGTCAGCTTCGAATAGGAATTGCAGGCCTTCACCTGCGCGGCGTTGAGCAACTCGATGCGCGCCACGGGAATGCCGGTCTGGATCGCCAGGATCACGGCCTGACACGCCCCATGCACGGTCTCGAACGACACCGCCGCCGCCGCGATCGTCTCGGGAATGCCGCGGAGCCGAATGGTCAGCTCCGAGATGATGCCGAGCGTACCTTCGGCGCCGACGAACAGATGCGTCAGGTCGTAGCCGGCGGATGATTTTTTCGCGCGCGTACCTGTGGTGATGATCTCACCGTCGCCGCGCACGACTTTCAGCGCCAGCACGCTGTCGCGCATGGTGCCGTAGCGCACCGCGTTGGTGCCGGAGGCGCGCGTCGAGGCCATGCCGCCGAGCGAGGCATCTGCGCCGGGATCGATCGGGAAGAACAAGCCCTGGTCGCGCAGATGTTCGTTGAGCGCCTTGCGGGTGACGCCGGGCTGGATCACGCAGTCGAGGTCCTCGGCATGCACCGCGAGCACCTTGTTCATGTCCCGCAAATCGATCGAGATGCCGCCGGCGGGCGCGTTGACCTGGCCCTCGAGCGAGGTGCCGGTGCCGAAGGGAATGACGGGCACGCCATTTTTGGCGCAGATCCGTACCACGTCCTGGATGTCGGCGGTCTCCTGCGCCATCACCACGCCATCCGGCGGCTGGTTGACGATCCATGTCGTGGTATGGCCGTGCTGCTCGCGGACGGCCTGCGAGGTGATGAGGCGGTTGCCGAAGCGTGCCGCAAGCTGCTCCAGCGCGCTGGCGAGGGCTTTCGGCGCCGGCCGCGGCGGATTATTGGTGATGGTCGTACCCACGGATAGTCCTCCCGACACAGGAAACCGTGGCAAAGGACATCTCACCGGTCAAGTCAAGCGACCGGACGCATAGCCAGGGACTGAGTCATGCCGGAGAGTGCCGCCACCGCCCCTACGCCTGAGCCGTTCCGCTCCTCGATCATGCAGATCGAGCCGCAATGGATCGACTACAACGGCCATCTCAACATGGCCTATTACAACGTGATGTTCGACCGGGCGATCGACGAGTTCTGGCTCGAACTCGGCATCGGTCCCACTTACAAGAAGGAACGCCACGGCTCGACCTTCACGGCCGAATGCCATGTGCGGTATTTGCGTGAGATCCACCTTTGCGATCCCGTGCAGATTTTGGTGTGGCTGCTGGAGGCCGACGACAAGCGGTTGCACACATTCGAAGAGCTGCGGCACGCGACCGAAGGCTGGCTGTCGGCCTCTTCGGAGAACATGTCGCTGCACATGGACATGAACGCGCGGCGCGTTGCACCGTTTCCGTCCGATATCCAGCAGCGCATCGCAGGGGTCGCCAAGACCCACAGCGCCTTGGGCCGGCCCGAGGGCATCGGTCGAAGCGTGGCGATGCCCTCGAAGCGGTAAGTGGCTAGATCCTGCGGCCGCGGGCCAGGCCGACCACGGCCGAGACTAGGAACAGGACGATCGCGACGAAGAAGATGATCTTGGCGATTTCGATCGACGCGCCGGCGAGGCCGCCGAAGCCCAAGATGGCAGCGATCAGTGCGATAACCAGAAATGTCACAACCCAGCTCAGCATGGCCTTAACCTCTGTTTTGATGTCTGTCTGCGATCGGCGCGGCTGGCGCGCCTCACTTGCAGAAACAATCTCCAGCTCGGAACATTGGTTCCGGCCCGCCGGAGCTAGAAATTCGCCCTTCACGCAGGAACAAAATCAGCCCGCCGCGCACGTGGAAAACCCGTCCCGGCCGCCCCATATAGGCAGCAATCCCTGTTATGAAGGCTCCCTTCCACCACCCCGCGGTGCCATCGTGGGGCCAATGATTCGCATGACCGAGCCGAGCAAGATCAACTCCTCCCAGAACGTCCCCGACCACCAGCCCGCGGCCGGCGGCATCGCCGCGCGCGCGCGCGCCTCCGTGGGTCCGAAATATCTGACCGGGCTCAATCCCGAGCAGCGCGACGCCGTGGAGACGCTGGACGGCCCGGTTCTGGTGCTGGCCGGCGCCGGCACCGGGAAGACCCGCGTGCTGACCACCCGCATCGCCCATATCCTGAGCCAGGGCCGCGCCCGCCCCGCCGAGATCCTGTCGGTGACCTTCACCAACAAGGCCGCACGCGAGATGAAGCACCGGCTCGGCCAGATGCTGGGCCAGGCCGTCGAGGGCATGCCGTGGCTCGGCACCTTCCACTCCATCGGCGGCCGCATTTTGCGGACCCATGCAGAGCTGGCGCAGCTCAAGTCGAATTTCACCGTGCTCGATACCGACGACCAGGTGCGGCTGCTGAAGCAGCTTCTGCAAGCCGACAACATCGACGACAAGCGCTGGCCGGCGCGCATGCTGGCCGGGCTGATCGACGGTTGGAAGAATCGCGGCCTGACGCCGTCGCAGGTGCCGCCGGGCGAAGCCGCCGTCTTCGCCAACGGCAAGGGCGGCAAGCTCTATGCGAGCTACCAGGAGCGGCTGAAGATCCTGAACGCCGCCGATTTCGGCGACCTGCTGCTCGAAGACATCCGCATCTTCCGCGAGCACCCGGATATTCTCCGGCAGTACCAGCAGCGCTTCAAGTTCATCTTGGTCGACGAATACCAGGACACCAACGTTGCGCAGTATCTCTGGCTGCGGCTGCTGTCGCAGGCGCCGTCGAAACCTGCCGCACAAGCCGCCATTCCAGAGCGCGTCGAAGACTCGAACCCCGATTCTCCAAGTGAATCCGACAATACACATCGTCCCGAAATGACGGAGCGCGCGGCGATTGCAGCTGCTTCGGCGGGCCCCACCAAAAACATCTGCTGCGTCGGCGACGACGATCAGTCGATCTATGGCTGGCGCGGCGCCGAGGTCGACAACATCCTGCGCTTCGACCACGATTTTCCCGGCGCAAAAGTCATCCGCCTCGAGCGCAACTACCGTTCGACCGGTCACATCCTCGCCGCCGCCTCGCACCTGATCGCGCATAACGAAGGCCGGCTCGGCAAGACGCTGCGCACCGAGGACCAGGACGGCGAGAAGGTCACGGTGACGGGCTCGTGGGATTCGGAAGAGGAAGCCCGCGGCATCGGCGAGGAGATCGAGCAGATCCAGCGCCAGGGCGAGAAGCTCAACGAGGTCGCCATTCTCGTGCGCGCCTCGTACCAGATGCGCGAGTTCGAAGACCGTTTCGTCACGCTCGGCCTGCCCTATCGCGTCATCGGCGGTCCGCGTTTCTACGAGCGCGCCGAAATCCGCGATGCGCTGGCTTATCTGCGCGTCATCAACTCGCCGGCCGACGACCTCGCCTTCGAGCGCATCGTCAACGTGCCCAAGCGCGGGCTTGGCGATGCCACCGTGCAGATGCTGCACGACCACGCCCGCAAGCGCCGCATCCCGCTGTTCGAGGCGGCGCGTGCCGTGGTCGAGACCGACGAGCTGAAGCCGAAGGCGCGCGGGTCCTTGCGCGACGTCGTCACCCAGTTCGACCGCTGGCGCGCCCAGCGCGAGGTCACTGCGCACACGGACCTCGCCCAGATCGTGCTCGACGAGAGCGGCTATACCGAGATGTGGCAGAAGGACCGTTCGGCGGATGCCGCGGGCCGGCTGGAGAATTTGAAAGAGCTGGTGCGCTCGATGGAGGAGTTCGAGAACCTGCAAGGGTTTTTGGAGCACATCTCCCTGGTGATGGACCGCGACAGCGGCGCCGACGAAGACGCGGTGTCGCTGATGACCCTGCACTCTGCCAAGGGTCTCGAATTCGACAACGTGTTCCTGCCCGGCTGGGAGGAAGGCCTGTTCCCGAGCCAACGCACGCTGGACGAGCAGGGCCGCGCCGGGCTCGAGGAAGAGCGCCGGCTCGGCCATGTCGGCCTCACGCGCGCGAGGCGGCGCGCGAAAATCTATTTCGCGACCAACCGCCGGATCCATGGCACCTGGTCGACCACAATCCCGTCGCGCTTCCTCGACGAATTGCCGGCGGCCAATGTCGAGATCACGGAATCCAAGGGCGGCTCGGCCTGGGGCGGCACCGGCGGCTACGGCGCCTCGCGCTTCGACGACATGGAGGCGTTCGGCTCGACCTATTCGACGCCCGGCTGGCAGCGCGCCCAGGCCAACCGCAACCGGGGCCAAGCGAATGGACAAGGCCGCAATGGCGGCGGTGGGCGTGGCGGCTTCGAGGAAGAGGCCTCGAATTTCTCGTCCACTTCGTCATCCGGACCCGATTTCGGCAGCTTCTCATCGCGCCGCCGCGGGCCGATGACGATCGAAGGCGAGTTGGTCGCCAAATCGACCGGCACGACATCCGAGTTTTCGCTCTCCGACCGCGTCTTCCACCAGAAATTCGGCTACGGCCGCGTCACCAAGATCGACGGTAACAAGCTCACCATCGCCTTCGACAAGGCCGGCGAGAAGAAGGTCGTGGACAGCTTTGTGCAGCGGGCGTGAGGCCGACATGCCTCACTACGTTGCCATCATCGAAGACGCAGGCGAGGACGACGTTAGCATGTGGTTTCCGGACCTGCCCGGCTGCATCTCCGGCGGCGACGACGTCGAGGAGGCCATGGAGAGTGCGTCCGAGGCGATCGCGTTCTATGCGCAGGAGCTGACCGAGGACGGACGCGAGCTTCCCCCGCCGCGGACCCTGGACGAGCTCAAGGCCGATCCCGAATTTGCCGACGACATCAGGAACCACACGACCGTCCTGATCGAGTTTCCTCCCCCCGCCGACGCCGCGGAGTGAGGACTGTTCGCCGCACTGGCCGGACTCTCGGCAGATCTCGCCCGAACAGCCCTTGACCACCGCGAACTTCCCCGTATCAGATGCAACCATGGTCCGGGGCTTCGTCACATTCGTCGTGCTTGCATTGGGGATGCCGTCGCTCGCGATGGCGGAGACCATGAGCTTTGGCGATTCGATCGGGCTGCTGGCGAAAAGTTGCGGTGCGGAAATCGTCGCCAATTGCCGCGGCGTCAATCCAGATTCCACCCGCCTGAAGGAGTGCCTGTCCCGCAACCGGGACGTGCTCTCCCAGCAGTGCCAGAGCGACTACCTCACCGTGTTCGACGCCATCCAGAAGCGCGTCGCCGCCCGCGTCACGGTCGCGAACGCCTGTCAGCGCGAGATCGTCAAGGTCTGCGGCGGCTCGACCAAGGAGACCAGCAAGTCGATCCCCTGCCTGGTCTCGACGCCCAAAGGCATCAGCAACAACTGCCTGAAGGCCGTCGACGACGCGGGGTATCGATGATGCGCGCAACCGGGCATGTCGCCGCCGAAATCGGTTTCGCATTGGGCCTCGCTCTGCTCGCGGGCGCGGCCGGCGCGCAGACGGCGCCGACCCGCGACGACATCGTCGGCAAGCTCAATCATTTCGAGGAGGCCCCCGAGGTCGACCTGCCCGCGCTGAAGCAGCAGGTGATGGAACGGGCCAAGGCCAGGATCAAGAACGATCCGGGTCCGGTGAACCGGCCGCTGATCGTGCCTGATCTGGCCAAGCTGCCCGCCTTCAACGCCCAGATCCAGTTCGACGCCGACACGCCGATCATCCAGCCGGACTCCTACCAGACCGTCGGCCGGATCGCCGACGCAATGGTTCACGCCTCGCTGCTGCCCTACACGTTCCTGATCGTCGGCCATGTCGAGTCCAATCAGAAAACGCGGGAAGCCAACGCGATCCTGAGCCAGCGCCGGGCGGACGCGATCCGTGACGTGCTGGTGAACACGTTCAAGATTTCGACCAAGCGGCTGCAGCCGATCGGCCTCGGCGAGGAGCAGTTCCTCGACCGCGCCAAGCCGACCTCGGCCGTCAACGGCCAGTTGCAAATCCTGACCTTTGCCAAAGTGCCCGATGAAGCGCCTGCGCATCCCGCAGCAGCCCCTGCGCCTGCGGCGAAAAAGCCCGCCAAGAAGCATTGAGCGCATGCGCCGCGCACCGCGCGGAACCCGTTGAACTTCTGACTGTTTTGTGACCTGTCTCACAGCGCGACAGCATGGTCCTGCGCGACAATAGCGCCGGTTTGTGCACTGCCCTGTCCGGTGCTATAGGCTGTTTTCGCCCTTCCCCGACCCCGTGCCGCACGAGACCGAGATGGCTGGCTATTTTCAACGCCAACTGGCCGATTATGTCGAATACCATCGCGATCCCTGGAATTGCGCGATGCATGTGGTCGGCATTCTCCTGCTCTTCACCGGCGCGACGCTGCCGCTGACGCTGGTCCATTTCTCCGTGTTCGGGGTCGAGGTCAGCCTGGCGGTGATTTTGGCCCTGCCCGTGCTGGCATACTGGCTGATGCTGGACGCCGGGGTCGGGCTCGGCATCCTCGTGTCGATGATCGTGCTGCTTTCGGTCGCAACCGCGATCGGCAATCAGGTCTCATTTGCCATGATGTGGTCGATTTTTGCGGTGCTGATCGTGCTCGGCGTCGCATCGCAGATCGTCGGCCACAGGGTGTTTGAGGAGCGGCAGCCATCGATGGTCGACCACCCCACGCATTTTCTGCTTGGACCGATGTTCGTCATGGCAAAATTTTATATTGCACTGGGTTTTCGTCGCGACCTCGCCGCGATTCTCGCGCCTCTTCCGACCAACTCCCTTTCAACCCGATAGCTTTCTCGAAGCGGAACAGCAAAATCTACTTCATGACTCTCGTACTGGTTACCGGTGGCAGTGGTTTCATCGGACAGCATCTTGTCGAAGCGCTCCGCGCCCGTGGGCAGCGGGTACGTGTTCTTGATGTGCGGCCGCCGGCCGCCGCGAACGCGGACGTTGAATATGTGCACGGCTCGGTGCTGGACGATGCCGCGGTCGATGCTGCGCTGTCCGGGGTCGATCAGGTCTATCACCTCGCCGGCCTGCCCGGCATGTGGGTCGCCAACAAGCGGGACTTCCACGACGTCAATTTCCGCGGCACCGAGGTGGTGCTTGCGGCTGCGATGAAGCGCGGTGTGTCGCGCTTCCTGCACTGCTCGACGGAATCGATCCTGTTTCCTTATGCAAACCTCAACGGCGTTGCCGCCGAGGAGGCGCTGCAGCCGGCCGACGCGATGCCCGGCGCCTACACGCGGTCGAAGTCGCTCGCCGAGCACCACGCCGCGAAGGCCGCAGCCAGTGGCTTCCCGCTCGTGATCGGCACGCCGACCATGCCGATCGGCCCCGCCGACCACAATCTGACGCCGCCCACCGCGATGCTGTGGTACTTCCTGCAGAAGAAGGTGCAGCCGCATCTCGACTTCCTGGTCAATCTCGTCGACGTCCGTGACGTCGCGATGGGCCTGGTGCTGACGATGGAACGCGGCCGCATCGGCCAGCGCTACATCCTCGGCGGCGATTGCGTGCGGCTCGGCCAGATCCTGCGGATGATGTCGGCGATGAGCGGACGGCGGCAATATCCGGTCGTCGTTCCCGGCAAGATCGCCGAGCTCTCCGCCATCATGCTGGAATCGATCTCTGATCGCATCACACACCGTCCGCCTAACGGCACCGCCGAGGGCGTGCGCATCGCGCTTGCCGCGAGCGACCTTTCAATCGGCAAGGCCCGTGACGAGCTCGGCTATGCGCCGCGCCCGATCGAGCCGGTGCTGCGCGAAACCATCACCCATCTGCTCGCCCGCGGCGGCCAGGCCGCGTCCAATGCCATCGAGCATCACGCGCTGTCGTCGCGCGCAAGCTGATCTGCTCCCCAAAGCAAAGAACCTTTCCGCATGTCCTTTGATTTCAGCAAGCTTCTCTCTGTCGCCTGGGGCGGCTGGACCACGACCTGGCCGACCGAACTCCTGGCCCTGATCTGGCTCGCCTTTCTCGCCAGCTGGGTGGGCGCCTCGTTCTGGCAGGGGCGGACCAAGAAGCAGGTCATGACGCTGGAGTCGCAGCGCTATCGTCTGCCGATCCTGGTCGGCGGCATCTTGTACACGCCATGGATTGCGGAAGTCATGGGCTGGAAGCCGCTCTGGGTGCTCGGCAACATCGGCATCTCCATTGCCGCGGTTCTCTCGGTCGCCGGCATCGCCTTCGCCTGGTGGGGGCGACTGCATCTTGGAAAGTTTTGGTCCAACACCATCACCCACAAGGAAGACCACCGCGTCATCGACACCGGCCCGTACGGCATCGTGCGTCACCCGATCTACACCGGGTTGATCTTCGGCATGCTCGTCACCGGCATTGCGATCGGCACAGTGACAACGATCCTCGGCGCGATCCTGATCTCGCTCGGCATGTGGCAGAAGGGCCGGATGGAAGAGGTGTTTTTGTCGAAGGAGCTCGGCGAAGATGCCTACGGCGCCTATTGCCGCCGGGTCCCGATGATCATCCCGTTCCTGTCGCCGCGGTAAGGGCGGAACCGCCCTTCCCCAAGCCAGTTACTCCTCGACGCATGCAACGACCGCAGAGCATCGAGCCATGTCGGACGCTTACGATTATTTTCGCGCGCACGCGATTGCGGCTGTCCGCAAGGCGCGGGCGCTGCCGCCCGGGCGGCCGAAACTGAAGCAGCGCACGGTCGCGCGCGTCTATCATCTCCTCTCCAAGGAGGCCGCGCTCGCGCCGAACGTCCATCACCTCGACGATTTTCGCAGCGCGCGACGGCTGGAGCGCTAGGTCGGCCGCTGATCCTCTCCCCCATGCAAATTCGATCGGCAGCCATTCCACGGGAATAGACCTCCGCGGGGTTCCGGCCCGGTTGACCTTTTGACCGCCACCCAGTTGGATGCGCGCGCAAAACGGCACGACGACGTTTGATCGTGGATCTGGAGAGGTCGACGATCCGGCAGGAACTAGGTCTTGGGCCCGCGCGGGGCTTTGGACGATCCGTCGTTGGACAGTGCCGCAGGATTCGACAGGGGATTTTCATGACATTTTCCAGCATCTTTGCGCAGTTCGTCGCGTTCGTGGGCGGCATCGCGCTGCAATGGCGAAAGCTGTCGGGCACCACACCCGCGCCGGCCTGGGGTCAGGCGCCGTCGATTCCCGAAGCGAAGCCGCAAGGCGCGCTGCCGACGCTGAAGATGCCGACGGCCCGCGGCTGGAGCGAGGGACAGAAGCCGACGGCCGCCCCCGGGCTGAAGGTCAACGCATTCGCGACCGGCCTCGACCATCCGCGCTGGATCGAGGTGCTGCCCAATGGTGACGTGCTGATCGCGGAATCAACGCAGATCGCGGGCGCCCCCAGGTCGGTGTTTCACTATGCCATGCAGGCGACGATGCGGCGCGCCGCGGCGCTCGGCGAGTCCGCCAACCGCATCACGCTGCTTCGCGACAAGGACGGCGACGGTGTCGCGGAAGTCCGCGGCGCCTTCATGGAGAACCTCAGCCAGCCGTTCGGCATGGCGTTGGTCGGCGAGACCTTCTATGTCGGCAACACCGACGGCGTGATGGCCTTTCCTTACGTCGCCAACGCCGATCGCATCACTGCGCCGGGCAAGCGGCTCACCACCTTCAAGCCGAGCGGCCACTGGACGCGCAGCCTGCTCGCCAGCCCCGACGGCAAGAAGCTCTATGCCGGCGTCGGCTCGCTCAGCAACATCGCCGAGATGGGCATGGAGGTCGAGGAAGGCCGCGCCGCGGTTTATGAGCTCGACCTCGCCGCCGGCACGCATCGCATTTTTGGTGCAGGCCTGCGCAATCCCGTGGGCCTGGCCTGGGAGCCAACTACGAGTGTGCTCTGGACTGTCGTCAACGAGCGCGACGGTCTCGGCGACGAGACGCCGCCGGACTATCTGACCTCGGTGCGCGACGGCGGCTTCTACGGCTGGCCCTATTGCTACTGGGGCAAGACGGTGGACGACCGCGTGCCGCAGGATGCCGCGATGGTCGCCAAGGCGCTTCAACCCGACTACGCGCTCGGTGGCCACACCGCTTCGCTCGGCCTGTGCTGGATGCCTGCCGGCACCCTGCCTGGTTTCCCTGATGGCATGGTGATCGGCCAGCACGGCTCGTGGAATCGCAGCACGCTGTCCGGTTATAAACTGGTGTTCATCCCGTTCGAGAACGGAAAGCCCTCCGGCCCCGGTCGCGACATCCTGTCGGGCTTCCTGTCCCCGGACGAGAAGGAATCCTACGGCCGCCCGGTTGGTGTCGTGATCGGCCCGGACAAGAAGTCGCTGCTGATGGCCGACGACGTCGGCAACGTGATCTGGCGCGTCACCGGCGCGTAAAAATCACGTTCCAACGCAAAGCGTGGCGCGCTGCTTGCGCAGCAGCGCGATCACGGACAGCGCGGTGATCATCCCGGTCTTGGGGTTTTCGGACGGGATGTTCTCGATACCCATCGAGAACCGCGCCGAATCCGCCTCGACCTCGATGCGATGAACATTGCGCGTCACGGTGGGGTCGGCCCAAACCTGCATCTGGGTGCGATCGGGCCCGATGCCCGCCAGCGACAGCGCAACGGCGACATTGACGTTCGCCGGAAAGCCTTTCGCCGCATCGCGCGCGCTGCCCTCGAACAACTTGAGCGGCTCGCGCAGATTGTCGATGTCGATGTTGTTCTGAACGATGAACGGCGCGCCCTTCAGCCCGTCGATCGGCTTGCGCGTGACCATCTTCACCGAATGAATGGTGCCGACCGCAGCCGCGTTGACCGCATCGAGCCCGATCAGCGCGCCGGTCGGCACAAGGATGCGACCACCATTGGCGCGCGCGAGATCGATCAGATCGTAATTGTCGAGCAGACCGCCGACGCTGACGACGACCGCGGATCTGCCGCGCTTCACCGCGGGTTCGACGATCGCGCGCAGCTGGCTGCTCGGGGCGCATTCGACCACGATATCGGCGGCGTCGCCGAGCTGGTCGATCGGCAAAACTTTCGGCGGGCGGCGCAGGCTGGTCAGGAAGCTCTGGTGTTTCGCGGGATCGCGTACGGCCACGGCGGACAACGCCAGACCCTCGATGCCCTGATCAAGCGCGGTCGCAATCTTGCTGCCGATGGAGCCCAACCCCGCAATGGCCACCCGCAATTCGTTCGAAGCTTTCTGTTCAGTCATCGCAATCTACCTTCTCGCCAAGCCCAAGTCATAGCCGCTCACGCTTCCCGCGCATAGCTGCGCAGGCGCGCCTCCAGCACCGCCAGCATCGCATCGCGGGCCGGATCGCGCGAGCCGCGCAACCAGGCCGCTGCCAGCGGCAGCCGGCCGACAGGGCCGTTCTGCTTCGGACGGAGCGGCACGAAGCGCACCCCCGTCACCGCCATCCGCGTGGTCCAGCGCGGCACGATCGCAACGCCAAGCTTCGTTGCCACCAGATGGATGATGGTCTGCTTCTCGTCGGCGACCTGCACGATGCGCGGCGTCAAGCCGGCCTGCTCGAACAGCTTTATCGTGAGGTCGTGGCTATGCGGCCGCGAGCGGCGGTCCGGCACCAGCATCGGCTCGTCGGCGATGTCAGCCAGCGTGATCGACTTGCGCCCGGCGAGCGCGTGGCGCTGCGGAAAGGCTACGATTGCGGTCTCCTGAAGCAGGGGACGGAATTCCAACCGCTTGTCCGCCCGGTCGGGCGGACGGACAAAGGCCAGATCGAGCGCGCCGGTCAGGATCTTCGGCAACAGCCGGACGGTCTTGTCCTCGAGGAGCTGCACCGCGACCTCGGGATGTCCGGCGCGGAAGTCGCGCAGCAGAGGCGGCAGCAACCCCGCCGCGGCGCTGTCGATGGCACCGACCCGCAACCGCCGCGCAGCGCCCGCGCGCGAGCGGTTGCGCAGATTGCTCTCCACGGCCTCGACCCGGGCGAGGATAGCGCGGGCGTCGCGCAGCAGCGTCGTGCCGTCCTCGGTGAGCGAGACGGCGCGGGTCGTGCGCGCGAACAGCCGCGTTCCCAGATCCTCTTCCAAGAGCCTGATCTGGCGCCCGAGCGCGGATGGCAGCATCTGGAGATGCTGCGCGGCGCGACCAAAATGCAACTGCTCGGCCGCCGCCACGAAGCATCGGAGCTGATGCAATTCCATCCCGGATCCTCTCGTCTCGCCCAAGAGGATTATATCATTTTTTTGTATAAACCAGCGCCAATTGAGTCCATCTGCCGCCCACGCCTAGGCTAGCTGCCACATAACCAAAGCCGGAACTTGCAAAACCGGAACTTGAGGGAGGCGAGAGTGGCGAGCGAGATTCAGACGCGTGTGCTGCGCAAGATCACCTGGCGCATCGTTCCCTTCATCATGCTGCTGTACTTCGTGGCCTTCATCGACCGCGTCAATATCGGCTTCGCTTCGCTGACGATGAACAAGGACATCGGCCTGTCGCCGACCGTCTACGGTTTTGGCGCCGGCATCTTCTTCTGGGGCTACTTTCTGTTCGAGGTGCCCTCCAACATCATTCTGCACAAGGTCGGCGCGCGGATCTGGATCGCGCGGGTGATGATCACCTGGGGCATGGTCTCGGCGGCGATGGCGTTCGTGCAAGGTGCGACCAGCTTCTACATCCTGCGCTTCCTGCTTGGTGTCGCCGAGGCCGGCTTCTTTCCCGGCATCATCCTCTATCTCTCCTACTGGTTCCCGGCACGCCAGCGCGCCGCGGTGACCGCATTGTTCATGGCGGCAGCACCACTCTCGACCGTGCTGGGCTCGCCGGTCTCCGGCGCGCTGCTGGAGATGGACGGACTATTCGGCTTCAAGGGCTGGCAATGGCTGTTCGTGCTGGAAGCGCTGCCGGCCCTGCTGCTCGGCTTCGTCGTGCTGGCCTTCCTGACCGATCGCCCGGAGAAGGCGAAATGGCTCGCCGATGACGAACGCCGCTGGCTGGTCGAGACCATGAATGAAGAGACCACCAGCAAGGCCGCGACCGCGAGCCACAGCATCTGGCGTGGGCTCGCCGATCCGCGCGTGCTGGCGCTGTCGCTGATCTATTTCGGCACCTCGGCCGGCCTCTATACACTCGGCGTCTGGGCGCCGCAGATCATCAAGCAGTTCGGCCTGTCTACGCTCCAGGTCGGCTTCCTCAATGCGCTGCCGGCCACGGCCGCCGTCGTCGCCATGGTGCTGTGGGCACGGCATTCGGATCGCACCGGCGAGCGCACCTGGCACGTCGTGCTCGCCTGCCTGATCGCAGCGGTCGGGCTTGCCTATGCCGGCCTGGCATCCGGCGTCGTCGCAGTCCTCGTAGCGCTGACGCTCGTCAATATCGGTATCTCTTCCGCAAAGCCGCCGCTCTGGAGCATGCCGACGCTATTCCTCTCCGGCCCTGCGGCCGCGGCCGGCATCGCCACCATCAATTCGATCGGCAATCTCGGCGGTTTCGTCGGTCCCGCCATGATCGGGTGGATCAAGGACCAGACCGGCAGCTTTGTCGGCGGTCTGTATTTCGTCAGCGGCCTGCTCGTTCTCTCCGCGGTCCTCACCCTGCTATTGTCGCGCGCGCAGACCGCACGCGTCGAACCCGTCACGCAAACTCATTGATATCTGAAACGGAGCACTCCCATGCGCACCCATTCGATTGCAGCGATCCCCGCCGACGGCATCGGCCCCGAGGTCATCTCGGCGGGCGTTCGCGTGCTGGAGGCACTTGCAAAACGCAGCGGCGACATCGCCTTCACCATCAAGACGTTCGACTGGGGTTCGGACTATTACAAGAAGCACGGCGTGATGATGCCGGCCGACGGCCTCGCTGAGCTGAAGAAGTTCGACGCCATCTATTTCGGCGCGGTCGGCGCGCCCGACGTGCCCGACCACATCACGCTGTGGGGCCTGCGCCTGCCGATCTGCCAGGGCTTTGACCAATACGCCAATGTGCGGCCGACCAAGATTTTGCCCGGCGTCGCCTCGCCGCTGCGCAATGTCGGCGTCGGCGATCTCGACTGGGTGATCGTGCGCGAGAATTCGGAAGGCGAATATGCCGGCATGGGCGGCCGCGCCCACAGGGGCTTGCCGGAAGAGGTCGGCACGGAAGTCGCGGTCTTCACCCGCGTCGGCGTCACCCGCATCATGCGCTATGCATTCCAACTGGCGCAGTCGCGTCCGCGCAAGTTCCTGACGGTCGTGACCAAGTCGAACGCGCAGCGCCACGGCATGGTGATGTGGGACGAGATCGCGGCTGAGGTCGCGACCGAATTCCCCGACGTGACCTGGGACAAGATGCTGGTCGACGCCATGACGGTGCGCATGACGCTGCATCCGAAGAGCCTCGACACCATCGTGGCGACCAACCTCCACGCCGACATCCTCTCCGATCTCGCCGGCGCGCTGGCCGGAAGCCTCGGCGTGGCGCCGACCGGCAACATCGATCCGCAGCGCCGCTTCCCCTCGATGTTCGAGCCGATCCACGGCTCGGCCTTCGACATCACCGGCAAAGGCATTGCCAACCCCGTCGCGACGTTCTGGACCGGCGTGCAGATGCTCGAGCATCTCGGCGAGAAGGATGCCGCCGCGCGGCTGATGGCGGCGGTGGAGAAAGTGTGTGCAGCCCGCGTGCTGACGCCTGATGTCGGCGGCAAGGCGACGACGAAGGAAGTAACGGACGCCGTGATCGACGCGATCCACAGCTCGAACGTGTAGTAGATTTGGCAACGGCAATGATGGTCTGCTCCCTCGCCCCGTTCTTACGGGGAGAGGGTTGGGGTGAGGGGCTGCCTCCTCAAATTCGGTAACAGTCGGACTCGCGGAGAGTCCCCCTCACCCGCCGCGCTTTCGCGCGTCGGCCTCTCCCCGCTGGCGGGGAGAGGCGAAGAGAGCCCCTACTTCCGCCCAGCCGGCGGAGACGGCGGCACCGCCATCGCGGCCGCGGCGTCCGGCGGCGTCAAATGCCGCGGGACGATGATGGACTGGCCCGGCGTGAGCGTCGCGTTCTCGGGCAGCGAGTTGCTCTGCGCGAGCGTCCAAAGCGGCACGCGATGGGCGGCTGCAATGCTCTCCATGGTGTCGCCGCGGCGCACCGGCAAACGCACGCCGCTATCCCACAATTCGACCAGCGTATCCCCGGGCACCAGATAGCGCAGCGGCACGGCGTCGCCCTGGCTCTGCGCCTGGATACGCGGCAACTGCGTCACCATGTCGACGATCTGGCGGTGAATGTCATCCGACTTCTCGATGTTGATGTGCGAGACGCGGCTGTTTTCCTTCAGATCGTAGCTCGCATAATGGCCACGGAAGCCCGGCACCGCGACCACATTGCCGCCGCCGAGCACGCTGTCGGAGAGAAAGATGTTGATGAAGCGCTCGACATTGAGCGGCACGTCATCGGTCGCATGCGCGGGATCGATCGTGATGACGAGGCTGATCGGGATGTTCTCCTTGGCCGCCATCTCGGAGATGATGACCGAGCACAGCCCACCCATGGAATGGCCGATCAGCACGATTGGCGCCGGCGATTCCTTGTAGCTTGAGATGGCGCGATCGCCGATCCACCGGCAGATGGTGAATTCGTTGACGTCGGCGGAGAAGCCGGCCTTGGTCAGCTTCTCGCTAAGCCGGTCCATGCCGGTCGAGAAGAATGGGCCCATGGCGCCGCGGAACAGGTAGATTTTCGGCGGCGGCAGCGGCTCGGCCGGCGGAGGTGGCGGCGCGACCGTCGGGATCGCAGCCGGCTTCGGCTTGGCGGGCGAAGCTGCAACCATACCGGGATTCAAGGCGAGCAGCGCAAGCGCCGCCAACACCACAAGTCGCCTTGGATCAATCATCAAGTCCTGCAGTCCCGCCACAGGAGGCAGAGGCCTCCACCGCGGCGCTTAGTGACCCCTGATTGGGTGGTTTTTGGGGCACGGAACCGCGGCTGTGGCGCCGATCAGCGGAGGCGCTCATTCTGACCAATTCGACATTCCGGCCTCACTTGAGCGGAACCAATGATTCGGCTTCGCACGCCTCGGACAATACCGAACTCTGGATTCCCTTGTACTCGTCATTGTCGAAGAAAACCGAATAAGCAGGCCGTCCGCCCGCCGATGGGCCTGTCTGCCTCAGGCAGACGAAATACGATCCCGGCCCGTGGTCGCTGTGACGGACGGTTGACATCTCGAGGCCTCCGGTCAGCTTGGCCTCGGTGGCCGCTTTCTTGACGCCCTCCTGCACCGCCTTGGCGCTCGGCGCACGCGAAGGATGATAGGCAGGCGGCAGATTCGCGCTCGACGCACATCCCGCCAGCAATAGCGCCAAGACAGCGGCCAACGCACGCGGGGATACGCGGCGCCGCGTTCGATACCTGCGTGTCATCCCTGGGTCAGGAAGAGATAGAGGCAGCCTGCGACCGTCGGCAGGAACGCAACCAGAGCCGTTATCCAGAAGCCGGGTTCGAGGATTGCGTTCGGGTCGTCCTTCTCGAGGGCCGCGCGCCGATCCGCGCTGGTTCGGCTCCACGCCTCATCGGCCGTGAACAGGGGAACGCTCCTCGCGTGCACATCGCCGCGCGTTGCACTTTGACGCAAAGCGCGTTGGGACGGGCGAGGTGTTCCAGATGTCGGCATGTCGTTGACTCGGGTCGGTTACAAACAGGTTGAGCTTGGAGGTCGCTGGATGCGCAGCCTCGTCATTGCGTGAGCGTCTGCTCCGGAGACGCTTCGTGCGCCGGTGGCGCGGCCGGACCGTTGGCCGGACTCTCCTTGGCACCGGAATCCGTCCAGCCTGGCGGCAGGCCGAGCTTCTCCCCCGCGAAGCCGGTCACGCCTGGAAACCGTCCGAACGCCTCGCACGCAACGTATTTGGGGGCGCCGCCGAACCGCACGGGAATGCTTTCGATCGGGGGCAGCGCAGGGATGCCACCAAACGGAGAGTCTCCGGTCGTAACCAGCTTGGCGAAGTCGGCGCCGAAATCGGCGGCAAGATCGTATGCATCGCCCTCGTTGGCGACCCGCGCAGAGTTCGTGATGGAGTTGGCGCTGCGCGCCCAGACCATCGCCGCCTTCTGAAATCCGGCGAAGTCGCGCGCTTCCGCCTCGACCGACAGGCTGCCGAGCCCGACCGGAAGCCTCGGCACCGGCACAGGCACGCCGGGAAGCGCAACAGTCTTCGCTATCGACAGGGCTTGCGATGCGCCGGAGGCGGTCGGACTGGTCGGTGCGGCATGCGTCACCGTCGCCTGCACCGTGAGGTCGGCATCGTCATCGGCCGCCACGATGCGGAAACGCTCGCTCAGGCGCAGACACAGCTCGCGGCTGATCGCGTTGGCGACCAGACGCCGTTCCTTTTCGGTCAAGGGGACATCGGCGCGCGCTGGAAAGACGGTCGATGCGATCCGGATCGTCTTCGCCGCCAGCACGTCCTTCTTGTTCACGCGGATCTTGGATCGCGTCACCAGCCCGTTCGCGTCCGACATCCGGTCGTAGCTCCTGAGCGAGCCTGCCTGCTCGAGCGGCGCGGTCGCGCAGCCACCCAGCGCCAGCGCCAGCGCCACACTCATCAGGACCGTCCGTGGCAAGCGCATCATTCCACTCCCGCACCGGCAGCTTATTAGAGAGATCGCTCTAATAATCACTCTCACGCCCCGCAACATCCGTCAACATAAATAGATGGAACTCTCTAATTTTGATTTTCTCGTGGCAAATCGTCGTGCTAAACGGGGCGAATGTGAATGGAGATGTCTGGTTTGAGGAAAGTCGACCCCGTCAAGCATGAGCAGAAGCGCAAGGAGATCCTCGGCGCGGCGATCCGCTGCTTCATCAGGGACGGCTTCCGCGGCGCCAGCACGACGGACATCTGCGCCGAGGCCGGCATCAGCCCCGGCCACCTCTATCACTACTTTCCGAGCAAGGAGGCGATCATCGAGGCGATGATCGATCTGGGTCTGGCCCGCTCGGCGGAGCGGTTTGAAAGGATTCTCGCTGCCGACGACGTGATCGAGGCGCTGCTCGCCGATATCGAGCAAACCAGTCTGCGGTTTCGCCCAGCCCAGATCCTCAATCTGGATGCTCTCGCGGAGGCTGCCCGCAATCCGGAATTCGCCAGGATCATCGAACGGCACACCGATGCGTTCCGTCGCCTGTGGGGCGACTTCCTGCGCCAGGCACAGGCCCAGGGTCGCGTGGATGCGGGACTGGACCCGGATGCGACGGCGAATATCCTCATCGCGCTCATCGACGGATCCCGCGCGTTGCCGATCCGCAATCCCAAGCTGGATATCAAGCAGAGCGTCGAGCATCTCCGGACGATGCTCGCCCGCTTCCTGAGGCCACCCGAGGCGCAGAGCACCACGAGCAGGCCGCGTAGTCCAAGGACCAGCGGTCCGCTCAAGCTGGTCAGGAAGCGATAAGAGGGCGCGCCTGCGACCTCTCGCCTTCGCATCAGGCCCGGGCGGCCATCTCTGCAAGCCGCATGGCGGCACCTGCGTAGCGACCACACGGCGATGTGAACGGCCCCACTCCGGAGGCTAACAGAAAGGCGTTGACTTAAGAGCATATGCGCCTATCTTCGCACATATAGGAGCACATGCTCCTATATAGACAAAGGAGCGGTGTCATGAGCGGAGCAACCATTCTGGTCAGCGGCGCGACTGGACGAACCGGAGGAGCCGCCGTCGACGAGCTGCTCAAGATGGACAAGAAGGTGCGCGCCTATGTGCGCTCAGACGGCGAGCGGGCGGCTGCACTGAGGCAGCGCGGCGTCGACATCGCCATCGGCGATTTCACCGATATCGATGCCATTCGCGCGGCCATGGAGGGCATCCAATCGGCCTATTTCCTTCATCCGATTGCGCCGGGCATCATCGGCGCAGCAGCCTATTTTGCCCAAGCCGCGAAGGAAGCCGGCGTCAGCGCGATCGTTAACATGTCGCAAATTTCGGCCCGCCGGGAATCGGCAAGCCATGCGGCGCAGGATCACTGGGTTTCGGAGCGGGTATTCGACTGGTCGGGTGTCGCGACCACGCATCTGCGTCCCACCTTCTTTGCCGATTGGCTGGTCTACCCGCATTTCGGCAAGGAGATCTCGGCCAGGAAGAAGATCGAATTTCCGTTTGAGAACGGACGTCACGCGCCGATCGCCAGCGACGATCAGGGCCGTGTCATCGCCCACCTCCTGGCCAAGCCGCAAGGTCACGAAGGCAAGATCTATCCGCTGCACGGCCCGGTGGAGATGAATCACGCCGAGATCGCAGCTGAGATGAGCGAAGTACTCGGCAGCAAGATCGAATACGCGCCGACTTCGATCGCGGTGTTCAAGGAGAAGATGGAGAAACTCTACAAGTTTCCTCCATTCCTGGTGCAGCACCTGGTCGAAGTCGCCCAGAATTATCGCGACGGCATTTTCGCAGGCACAAACGACGCCGTCGAAAAGATCACGGGAACACCGCCGCTCTCGGTCCGACAATTCATCGCGCAGAACCGCGCCGTGTTTGCCTGAGCACGATCGAAGCGAACCTGAGGTTTGAAAATGTCCCATCGACAAGCCGAACGTCACCCGTTTCTGGACGACCTGACTGCTGATGCCGAATTGGTCAGCTCCGTGCTGCGCGGTCCTGTCACTGGACGCGACGACATCCGCCGCGTCGTCGATGCCGTCGGAACCTTCTACGCGTCGCAAACGCCGAAATTTCTTCAGAGCGTCGGCTCGCGACTGTTTCTCGAATACGAGGCCGTTCTGACGGGCGGCGAGAAGCTGAGCGCGGCCGTCATCGTCGACCACAATCCCGACGGATCGGTGCCGCGGGTCAGCGTGCGGATGAGCCCGCTCGGCGCAGTGCTGTCTCTTGCCGCGGGCCTGCGCGAACGGCTTTCGAAACGACTGCCGGAACATCTTTTTCTCTGAATTGAAGATGGGCCAGCGGCACGAACAAGCCTCCTGGCACCAGAATCTGGAAAGGTAGACCACCATGGACATCAAGAACGCAACCGTCTTCATCACCGGTGCCAATCGCGGCCTGGGCCTGGCATTTGCGCGCGAGGCACGTCGCCGCGGCGCCGCGAAAGTCTACGCAGGTATGCGCAAGACGGACGGCTTCAATGAGCCCGGCATCATCCCGGTCAAGATCGACGTCACCGATCCGGCATCGATCACCGCAGCCGCCGCGTTGGCGGCCGACACGACGGTGCTGATCAACAATGCCGGCATTGCCGCCCTGATCGACGGCCCGCTGTCGGCCGACGTCGCGGCACAATCGGCCCGTATGTTCGATACCAACTATTACGGTGTCGTGCGCGTTACACAGGCCTTCGAGCCGATCTTGTCGACCAAGCCGGACGCCGCCATCATCAACGTGCTCTCCGACATCGTCTGGCTGCCTCGGCCGATTTTGACACCCTATGCCGCCTCGAAGGCCGCAGCATGGAGCTACACCAACCAGCTTCGCTTTCATTTGCGCGAGCGCGGCGTCCAGGTTCTCGGCCTGCATGTCGGGTTCGTGGACACCGACCTGACCAACGGCATTGACGTGCCGAAAGCGAGCCCTGCAGACGTGGTGAACGAGACCTATGACGCGCTCGCCTCCGGCAAGAGCGAGGTGATGGCCGACAAGGGAACGGCCGTGCTGAAGAATACGCTTGCGGCCGAGGAGCCCGGCTATATCACCCCGCCGTCCGGGTTCTGAGAATATCGCTGCGCCCGCGCCGCGCTTATATTCGCGGCGTGGGCCTTCGACGGACATGAAGGACAAGGAGAAGTTGCCGGTGAACAAGCCTCTGGGAATCGATCAATGCAACTGCTCCGCCATGAGGAAGGCCAACCGTCAGATCTCGCGCTTCTATGATGCCCATCTCGAGCCGGTAGGCCTGCGCATCACGCAATTCCTCACCTTGGCGGCGCTGAACGAGCTCGGCAGCGCGGCCGTCAATGCGCTCGCCGAGCAGCTCGACATCGAGCGTACCGCAATGGGCAAGATGGTCGGCTTTCTGGAGCGAGACGGCCTGGTCCGAATCCGGCCCTCGCCTACCGATGGAAGAAGCCGCCTCATCGAACTCACCGATGCCGGGCGGCGTCTTCACGACAAGGCCGCGCCGCTTTGGCAGCGCGCCCAGCGGGAATTCGAGCAACTGAACGGCGCGAAAAATGTCGCCGCGCTGCGGGGCGCCTTGCGAGACATGGTCGTCGGCGACATGAAGCCGGACTCATCCGAGGACTGAGCGCAGCGATCCGATGGCGGAGAGCGAGGCCAGAGACCCGGGCCCGGGTCTCGCCTTATTGAACGATCACTGTCTGCTCTTCAGCCGGCTGCGATGCGCGGCCTGCTTGGCGCGGTTGCCGCAGACCGCCATGATGCACCATCGCCGCGCGCGCCTGCGCGTGTGGTCGGCGAACAGCATCGTGCAGTGATGGCCCTCGCATGCCTTCACGTCGGAAAAGTCTTCCTCGCAGACGAACTTCGCCATCGCCTCGCCGATCGGCAGCAGCAGGGATCCGGATGATGGCCAGCGCCGCATCCTTTGCAGCGCGAGGCCCTCACCGCTCTCGCCGTGACGTGACACGATCTGCCGGAATGCTTCATCGCGTTCCAACAGGCTGTTCAACGGACCGAGCTCGTGCAGCGCGTTCGCCGTGAGCGGCCGGCCCGCATGTTTGCGAACGAAGCCTCTGAACCATTCGCGCAAGGCGCGCGCCTGATCGGCGACCTTGTCCAGCTCGCCCGGCAAGGCGCGCGCTCTCATGGCATCGAGCTCGTCAGGAGGAACGAGCTTGGCCTGGCCCAGCCAGTCGATCAGCCCATCGCCATCATCGATCCAGTCGACGGGCGTATCGACCGGCGTCGCGATCGAATTGAGGAAATCGAGCCCAAGCGAGTCGGCAATGAACATGGCAGGCGGTCTGTTTTGCACGTGCGGCTCCCCAGCCAGGCAGGAATACGCCTACATAACCTGTAAAATGGCTATTGACAAGTTATCAAACTTGGAAGTAACCCTGTTAAGCCTATTTAACAGGTTACTAAGGAGGCAGCGATGGCCAAGAGCGATGTCACGGTGGTCCTGGCCCACGGCGCGTGGGCCGACGGGTCGAGTTGGGCGCGCGTCATCACGGCGCTTGATGCCGACGGGATCAAGGCGCAGGCGGCACCGCTACCGCTGACCTCGCTTGCGGATGATGTCGCAGCCCTTAACCGCAGCCTGGATCGTACCGATGGCCCGATCGTGCTTGCAGGGCACGCCTATGCCGGCGCGGTCATTGCGCTGGCCAGGCCTGCGCGCGTGAAGGCGCTGGTCTATGTGGCGGCGCTTGCGCCTGACGAAGGCGAGAAGGTTGCGGACGTGTTCTACCGCCTGCCCCCGCATCCGCAGGCGCCGAAGCTTGCTCCCGATGACAATGGCCTGATCTGGCTGCCCGAGGATGCCTTCGCGGCAGCGTTCGCGCAGAACGCAACCGGGGAAGATCACGCCGTGCTTGCGGCCGTGCAGCGGCCGATCTCTCTGAACTGCATCACGGTCCCGGCCGGGCGCCCGCTCTGGAAGGATGTCCCGAGCTGGTTCCTGATTGCCGAGCAAGACCGCATGATCGTGCCGGAGACGCAGCGCTTCATGGCGGAGCGCATGAAAGCGACCATCCGCGCCCTTTCCGTCGATCACACGCCGAGTGTCACCGCGCCCAGGGTTGTCGCCGACATCATTCGCGACGCGGTGCATGCCGCCAGTGGCAAGTAGCGCGCCACCGCGTGAGCATCGGATCTCGTCTCGTTAAAGCAACCACAGCAATCACCAGTGACGGAGAATGTCATGACCTCAACCAGATATCGCACGACCGACGTCGACGGCTTCAAGGTGTTCTATCGCGAGGCCGGACCCGCCAGCGCACCGAAACTCCTGCTGCTGCACGGCTTCCCGAGCGCCGGCCACATGTTCCGCGATCTGATCCCGCTGCTCGCGGACAAGTTTCACATCGTAGCGCCTGATCTTCCCGGCTTCGGCCAGTCCGACATGCCTTCGCGGAAAGACTTCATCTACAATTTCGACAACATTGCGCATGTGATCGAGCGCTTCACCGAAGTGATCGGCTTCGATCGCTTCGCCGTCTACGTTTTCGACTATGGCGCGCCGACCGGCTTTCGGTTGGCACTCAGCCATCCCGAACGGATCACGGCGATCATCTCGCAGAACGGCAACGCCTATGAGGAAGGCCTGAGTGACGGCTGGACTCCGATCAAGGCTTATTGGCAGGATCCCTCACCCGCCAATCGTGAGGCGTTGCGCGCCTTCCTCATGCCAGATGCGACGCGCTGGCAGTACACGCATGGCGTCCCCGATCCGACTCTGGTGTCACCGGACGGCCAGAACCTCGACAATTTCTATCTGGCGCGGCCGGGCTCAGACGACGTGCAGCTCGACCTGTTCGGCGACTACAAGAGCAACGTCGCGCTCTATCCGGCATTCCAGAACTATTTCCGCACGTACAAGCCCCCGTTCCTTGCGGTCTGGGGCAAGAACGATCCGTTCTTCATCCCGCCCGGCGCCGAGGCGTTCAAGCGCGACAATCCCAATGCCGAGGTGCAGTTCTTCGACACCGGTCATTTCGCGCTGGAGACGCATGCGAGCGAGATTGCGGCCAGCATTCGCGATTTCCTGGGCCGGTTGCGGTAGAGCGAGGAGATCATCATGACGAAGGCCGTCGTTATCGTGACTGGCGCAAGCTCCGGGATCGGCCGGGCCACTGCGATCCGGCTTGCACCCGACTTCGGCGCGGTCGTCATCGCGGCGCGGAGCGCAGAGAAGCTCGACGAGGTCGGCCGCGAGATCAAGGCGGCCGGCGCCGAGCCGCTGGCGCGCGACCTTGACCTCATGGAAGCGGCCGCAGCGGAGACGCTTGTCAGCGAAACGCTGGCGCGCTTCGGCCGTATTGACGCTCTCGTCAATGTCGCCGGCGCGGTGGCCGGGCTCGACCTGTTCGAGATGACCGACGCGCAGTGGGATGCAGGCATGTCGCTCAAGTTTCATGGCGCGCGCCGGCTGACGATCCGCGCCTGGGATGCGCTGAAGCGGGCCAAGGGCAGCGTCGTCTTCATGTCCGGCAATGCCGCGGAGATTCCCAAGCCGGGAGCCGCCGCCGTCGGAGCCATCAATGCGGCGATCGAAGCCCTGGCCAAGGCATTCGCCGAGCGCGGCATCGCGGACGGGGTCCAGGTCAACAGCATCTCGCCCGGCGCGATCATGACGGGTCGCCGATTGTGGATGATCGAGAAGGCCGCTTCATCCCGCAACATCTCGCTCGACGACGCGAAACGACTGGTGCTCAATCAGGCCGGCATCGCCCGCTTCGGCCAGGCCGGCGAGATCGCCGAGCTCATTGCATTTGCCGTCTCGCCGCAGGCACGATGGATGACCGGCACGGTACTGCGCATGGACGGCGGCGAGGCGAAATCCGTGTGCCGTGAAACCGGATTCGTGCCCTCCGCCGCCCGGCCTCGCTGACGCGGGGTCCGATGCGTTACGCCGCCAACCTCTGCTGCTCGCGGAATGCGCTGATCGCCATGTGCACGAGATGGAGCTTGCCTTTCACCGCCGGCGATATGTCGAACGGATAGGCATCGCTCATCCCGAGCGAGCGGTTCAGCTCATTAATGCCGCGGGACAACGGCATCCACAACGCCAGCAGCGCCTCGAAGTCGCTCTCGAGATAGGGATCGGTCAGGGTCTGCCGGGCGCGCTCGTCCAGGGACAACGGCAGACCGGCAAGCGAGTCGAGCGTCGACACGATGTGGAGAAAATGCGCGAAGGTCTCTGCCCAATCCTCCCAGGGATGGGATGTTGCGTATTCGCTGATAAAGCCGCTCCGGTCGTATGAACGATCGCTTCGGTTATAGTAGCTGTTGATCGCGCCCTGATAATCCTGCGAATCGTCGCCGAAGATCAACTTGAACGGCGCCTGGAAACTCGTGCTGTTGACCAGCAGGTCCCAGTAGAAGTGGCCGATCTCATGCCGGAAATGTCCGAGCAGCGTGCGGTACGGCTCCCGGAATGCAACACGACGGGCCTCGCGCTCGACATCGTCGGCTTCTGCGAGATTGAGTGTGATCACACCCGAAAGATGCCCCGTCAGGATCGGACTGATCTGATCAGAGAGGATATCGAACCCCACCTGTTCACCGCTGCGGGATTTGAGTGGAAGTCCTAGCCGACTGAGATCGTAGAGCAGGCGGCGCTTGGCTTCCTCCACGCGCCGCCAGAGCATGATGTTCCTGGCGCTGCCGAGGTGCGGGATGGTGCGCGTGAGGCGGCAGGATCCGCAATACCAATCCGCACCCTCGACACACCAGTTGCAACCGATGATCTCGCGATTACGGCAGGCCTGATTGGACGCGAGCCTTCTCATGTCGATGCGCGGAGCATCGAACACCAACAGGATCCCACAATTCGCGCACGCGACGTGCTCGAACGAGACAGGCTGTCGGCACGACGGACACTGAAATTCTTTCACGTGCTATGGTCCCAACAAGGCGAAGCGTCACGCTGCAACAACACCAGATTAGACGCCGGGTTCCGGTGGGGACCGTGGAGGAACCTTTGCCAGAACCTCCCGTTGGCACCACATCAATGGTTGAGGAGGACCAAATGAAGAAGCTGGTTTTGACATGTGCTCTCGCGGTTGCCGCCGCGACCGCGGCTCATGCAGCGACGACAACGATGAAATCGGGGCCGACGGAAAGCTGGACGGTGACCAACTACTACAAGCAGGCCGTCTACGATCCCAAGGAAAGCAAGATCGGCGACGTCGACGACGTGCTCGTCGACAAGTCCGGCAAGATCACCGGGCTAGTGCTCGGCGTCGGCGGATTCCTGGGCGCCGGTGAAAAGGACGTCATCGTGCCCTTCACCGCCGTCAAGACCGCCAAGAAGAACGACAAATGGTGGCTTACCATCGACGAGACGAAGGATACCCTCAAGGAAGCGCCGGGCTTCAAATACGACAAGGCGAGCACTACCTGGGTGCCCGAGAAGAAGTAAATCTGACCCGATCGAGGTTTTGACAGGGCACGCTGCTTCCCCGGCGTGCCCTTTTTCCATGTGGCGAGTGATCATCCCTGTCGCTCCGCCCGTATTGACCTTGCCACGACGATATCCCTGCCCTTGCCGCCAGGTTGCGTCGTCGATCTGGCGCCTCGTTCAAAAAGTCCTCACGCGCAGGTGATGGGCCCTATGAGCCATCTCACACGCGCGCCTCATGTCTCTCGCTACCTTGAACCGCACGCTGAACGTCAAAATCCTGAAAACCAGGACTGGCGCGGCTCAACGTCACGAGGAGATCACGACATGAAATGCGCCGTCGGAACGTATCCAAGGTCGCTTTCGCTCGCACTGAAGACCCTCATTCAGGCCACCATCGCGGCGGTCACGGCCATCACAATCAGCGTCAGCTCGATCGGCCTCCCCGCGACGGGATTGATCGGCATTGCGGGTCTTTCGATTGCGACCGCGACGCCGGCACATGCAACTTGCCTGATCGCGAGCGTCCGGCGCGACGACATCTCGGACGACGATTGCCTGGAGGCCCAGCGAACGGGCTGCGTGCGGCATATGCTGACGCCGCAGCAATACACCAACTGCCTCGCGGCAAACCAGAACAAGCGCGCCAGCTGCGTCCTCAACGGCACGGTCCGCGATGATCTGAGTGCTGCGGATTGCGAAGAGGCACGGGCGACGGGTTGCGTACGCAGCCTGCTGACTCCCGCACAGTACAAGTCCTGTCTCGACGCGCAGCCGGTGCGGCGATAGCACTTTCGCCACCCACATAAGACAATGCCGCCGCCGACAATCAAGTCGACGGCGGCATGATGAAGTCAGCCGTTGCAGGCGGAAGGCTTCAGTTCCTCGCCGGCGCCGTTGCCGCCGCCGAGTGCGCCGCCCGCGGCGCGCCGGGTTCGGCGACCGGCCCAGCCGGACCGCGCGAACGGGCGATCGCGGCGTCGATCTCGGCGATGACGCGGCGCTGGATCGCCTCGTTCTTGTCGATGGTGATGTGGCCGACGCCGCTGCCGCGCACGTCGACATTGTCGAGCTTGCCGCGCAGGCCGTTCGCGGCCCGCACCGGCTCACCCGGACCGTCGCCGATATAGATGTTGATGTAGCGCTCGGCGCCGGTCGACAGCTTGGTCTTGAACACGGAGTCGAGCCCAATCGCGAGCTTCACGGGCACGCCGAGCTGGTTGAGCTTGGCGATCATGTCCGGCAGCGCGGTCGCGCCCGAGGAATGACCGACCAGCACGATGGTCTTGATACGGCCGGCCTTGTAGGCAGTCGCGGCCTCGTCAGCGAGCGAGGACCAGGACACGAAGTTCGCGACGGTCACCGGGATGCCCTGCGCCTGGAGGCGGGCGCCGATCGTGTCAAGCCCGAGCGAGAAGATGTTGAGCACGCCGCGCAGCAGGTAGACATGGGTGGTCTGGGCCGCAGTCTGGCTCGGCGCCGCCTTGGCGGTGGCCGGGCTCATGGCAACAGCTGACAGCAGGAGCAGGCAGATCGCCCACACGCGGAGGGCGGGCAATTGGCTTGCGCCGGCGGTGTGACGGCCGTTCAGTCTCATCGATTGTTTCCCTGGGGACATACGCTTCGCGACTGGCCGGAATCGTAGCCACGGCCTGCTCGCAGACGCAACAAAGAGCCGCGTGAACTGCGATCTTAGCCGCAATCCGTGACCATCCCGCAACACCTGCCCGAAACCTGCCCTTGAAGTGCCTGTTTTGAGACCATTTTTCTCTCAGCAATTGCGACCGGGCAAGGCCATTCCTATTTCAGGTCTCCGCTGCTCTCCGCCCGACAGGGTGCGGGTTCCAGCGCCTCCCTCCCCACCCCACCGGCCACCATGTCCTCCATCATTTCCGTCGCCAATCTGTCGAAGACCTATGGGTCCGGCTTCAAGGCGCTCAAGAACGTCAATCTCGACATCAAACGCGGCGAGATCTTTGCCCTGCTCGGCCCCAACGGCGCCGGCAAGACCACGCTGATCTCCATCATCTGCGGCATCGCCAACCCCAGCGAGGGCAAAGTCCTGGTCGGCGGCGAGGACATCCAGACCTCCTACCGCAAGGCACGCTCGCTGATCGGCCTGGTGCCGCAGGAGCTGCACACCGACGCCTTCGAAAGCGTGTGGGCGACCGTGAGCTTCTCCCGCGGCCTGTTCGGCAAGCCGAAGAATCCGGCGCATATCGAGAAGGTGCTCAAGGACCTCTCGCTCTGGGACAAGAAGGACAACAAGATCATCACGCTCTCCGGCGGCATGAAGCGCCGCGTGATGATCGCCAAAGCGCTGTCGCACGAGCCGCAGATCCTGTTCCTCGACGAGCCGACCGCCGGCGTCGACGTCGAGCTGCGCAAGGGCATGTGGGAAGTCGTGCGCACCCTTCAGCAGTCCGGCGTCACCATCATCCTCACCACGCATTACATCGAGGAAGCCGAGGAAATGGCCGACCGCATCGGCGTCATCAACAAGGGCGAGATCGTGCTGGTCGAGGACAAGGCCACCTTGATGCAGAAGCTCGGCAAGAAGCGGCTGACGCTGCATCTGCAGAACAAGATCGCCGCGCTGCCGGAGAGCCTCGCTCATTACGAGCTCGACCTCTGCGATAGCGGTGCGACGCTGGTCTACGACTACGACACCAAGGGCGAGCGCACCGGCATCACCAGCCTGCTCAGCGACCTCCGCACCGCCGGCATCCGTTTCAACGATCTCGACACGACCCAATCGTCGCTCGAGGACATCTTCGTCGACCTCGTGAGGGCGTCATGAATTACCGCGCCGTTCGCGCCATCTATCTGTTCGAAATGGCGCGCACCTGGCGCACGCTGTTTCAAAGCATCGTCTCGCCTGTGGTTTCGACCTCGCTTTATTTCGTGGTGTTCGGCGCTGCCATCGGCTCGCGCATCAGCCAGGTCGAGGGCGTCAGCTACGGCACCTTCATCGTGCCGGGCCTGATCATGCTCTCGGTGCTGACCCAGAGCATCGCCAACGCGTCGTTCGGCATCTACTTCCCGAAATTCACCGGCACGATCTACGAAATTCTCTCCGCACCAATCTCCTATGTCGAGATCGTGCTCGGCTATGTCGGTGCCGCCGCGACCAAGTCGATCATTTTGGGCCTGATCATCCTCGCCACGGCCGGCTTGTTCGTGCCGCTGCACATCCACCATCCGGTCTGGATGCTGACCTTCCTGGTGCTGACGGCGGTGACGTTCAGCCTGTTCGGCTTCGTCATCGGCATCTGGGCCGACGGCTTCGAAAAGCTCCAGATGATCCCGATGCTGGTGGTGACGCCGCTGACCTTCCTCGGCGGCAGCTTCTATTCCATCGACATGCTGCCGCCGACCTGGCGGACGGTGGCGCTGCTCAACCCGGTCGTCTACCTGATCTCGGGCTTCCGCTGGAGCTTCTATGAGATCGCCGACGTCAGCGTGTCCGTCAGCATCGGCATGACGCTGGCGTTCCTGGTGATCTGCCTCGCCGTGATCTGGTGGATTTTCCGGACCGGGTATCGGCTGAAGAACTGATCGTCATTTCAGGCGCGCTCCGCGCGCCCGGAATGACCGCCTGTTACCTGTAGCAGCGGAAGTGGTGATAGCCGTCGTAGTACCCGCGGCAATGGCGATGGCCGTGGTAGGGAATGCCCAGAATACCATCGACGGCGCCCACAGCGCCGCCGACACCGGCACCGACGACACCTCCGACCGCACCGCCCACAGGACCGGCAATCCGGTTACCCTCGTAAGAACCCTCCTGGGCGCCACGCACGATGCCCTGGGCGTGGCTGGCTTGCGGCAGGCAAGTCAGGGCAAGAAGGACGGCGGCGCCCGCGAAGAGCAGGCGGACGGGTAGACCCGCCGGCAACTGCGCGGCGGCGATACGAGCTTTGTTCATCTTGAGTCCCCGGGAGTAGACGGCGGCGACAGCCGCCAATTGGTAGGCCGTGTTCAACGCCCGAAGCGGCCAAATGGTTGCGCCTTTGTGACGAATTGTCGGCGTCGTGAACGCAAGCTTCCGCTCGCGAAAATGTCAGCATCGCCAGAGCCGGCGCGGCACAAAGCGGCCTTGCTTACGCCCGGCATGACGTTAACGATGGGTGGGCAGCCCGCTGGAACGAAAGCCGGATTGCAGGCATAGTGCACGCCGGGGGACGGAGAGCCGCGGTGTTATTGTTTGAGCATGATCGTTTCGGAAAACCGCTACACACTTTTCCGGATCATACTCTAGCGCGAACAGGCCGGAGGCCGGAATTCAAATGCGTTCGTTTTTCATTGCGTTTATGTCCCTGATGCTTTTGAGCGCGGGCACCGCGCAGGCCAAGGTCGACATTACCGTCGACAAGGACAATCAGCAGATGACCGTCGTGGTCGACGGCGTCACCCGCTACCACTGGCCGGTGTCGACCGGCATCCCCTCGCGCGAAACGCCGGCCGGCTCGTTCCGCGCCTTCCGCATGGAAGAGGATCACTACTCCAAGGAATTCGACGACGCGCCGATGCCGCACTCGATCTTCTTCACCAAGGTCGGGCACGCCATCCACGGCACCGACTCGGTCGGACGACTGGGCACGCCCGCCTCGCATGGCTGCGTGCGGCTGTCGCGCCAGAACGCCTCGACGCTCTACGCGCTGGTGCAGGAGCAGGGCGTGCTCAACACCACGGTGACGCTGACCGGCTCGGCGCAGGTGGCGCTGGCCCGCAACCCGCGCGTCCGGACCAACAATGCGGTGGCCCGCGCGCAGCAGCCAGCTGAGGAGCAGTACGCGACGACAGGCGATCCCGTGAATCTGACGCCGCCGATGCAGCCCGCCCGCCGCTACATGCAGCAGGACGACAACTACATCTATCCCGCCGACGGCAGCGACACTGGCGCACGCTACCCGGCGCCGCGCCCGATCAACCGCCCCAATGGCGCGCAGGTCTACCAGCAGCTGCCGCAACCACAGCCGAGCTACGACCCGGCCTATGGCCAGCAGGGCTACTACTATCAGCAGCAGCAGCCCCGGCAGTATTATCAGCCGCGCAATTATTACTACCAAAACTGAGGCTATCTGAACGCGGCGTCGCCGCGTTCAATGATTTTCCGCACAGCATCGACGAAGGCGCGGGCGACCGGCTCGAGGATCTCGGGGCCGGTCGCACTGACGTCATCAGCCGGCGTGTGCAAAGTTTGATGGCGGCCGGCCATGCCGAGGAAATTGGCGTAGCCCGCCGCATGCACGTCGCGCAGCTCGCCGACCGCCTGCTTCTCCGTCACCAGACGTTTTGCCGCGACCGCGACGAAGGCCTCATCGGTCAGCGCGACGGCTGACTTGCTCAACACGAGATAGCGCTCTTCCTCGGGCCGGCTGGTGCGTGCGCCTTCTGCAAAGGCGTAGCACGCGTTCGACGAGCCGAAGTGGATCCAGGCCAGCGTGTCCTTTGGTGCAGGCGCGCCGTCTTTCAGGAACAGCTCCATGCCGCCATGGCCGATCTCGTGGCCGGCGGTCGCGATGTAGACGAGATGCGCCGGCCATGTCTCCGCCGCCGCCGTGCGCGCCAGCGCGAGAAAATTGGCGATGCCCGGACCGCGCTCACAGACGCAGCTGTACCAGCCGGTCATCGGCGTGGAGACGACGATGGTCGGCCCGCGGCCGATGCCGGTCTCGGCAATGACGTTGCGGCCGGAGACGTTGCGCTCGTAATGTCCGGCAACATCAAGCGTCACCGGCGCGCCCGACGCGAGCGCACGCTCGAACATGCCGCGGGCCCTGGCGCCGACCACCATCACCGGCACCGGCCAGGGTGCGTCCTCCTGCGTCACGTTGTAGGCAAAGCGGTCGTCGGCGGGATTGCCGATCATCAGCAGGATGGCAGCGGGCTTCCTGGCCGCGGCCTCAGCGATCGCCGCGCGATGCGCGGGACCGAGATAGGCGCCGCGATCGAACGGCAGATCGATCCAGAGAATTTTGCCGGTGACATCGCCATCGCGTGCGAGGGGCGCGGAGAGATGAAAGCTCGCCTTGTCCTCGGGCGGCCACCAAAATGGCGTCGCCTCGACGCTCGCGCCGGCCGCCTCCGCGCTGGCCCGTTCCGCGACATATTGCCGGCCAAGCACGACGGGCTGGAATTTGATTGCGAAGCCGGCAGCCGATAGCTCACTGGCGATCCAGTCAGCGGTCGCGCGATCGCCGGGCGAGCCGAAGCGATGCAAGCCAAAGGAGGCGTAGCGCGCCACATCGGCATAAAGGCTCGCGCCCGATAACACATCCTTGGCCGCCGCCTGTCCAACCATCAGAGCCGCCATCGTTGCAATCAGGATGAGCCGCATGTGAATCGCTCCCGGTCTTTTTTGCAGACCAGTTTCGGCTTTCTACGGCCGCCGTCAACCGCCCTCGCCCACCAGCACGAACGGCGCCCATACGGCGGGATCGGCGTTACGCGGTGACGACCGATCCGCAATCAGCGATTTCATCGAGCGCCGCAGCGCTTCGGCGCGGCCAATGCCGGGATGCGCGCCGAGCTCAGAGAAGGCGCCCGTGGTCAGGCGCACCGCCGCATCGGAATCGACCGGCCAGTGCGAGACCAGCAGCGCGCGTGCGCCGGCATAGAAGAAGGCGCGCGCGAGACCCGACAAGCCTTCTGCGCCGGGCTTGTCGCCCGCGGCCGTGTTGCAGGCCGACAGCACCGCCCAGTCGGCATCGAGCTTGAGTTTTGCGATACGGCTTGCAGTGAGCAGACCGTCGTCGTCGCCGGTTGGCCGGTCCGGCAGCGTGAGAACCAGCGCCGGCTCGCTGAGGCCATTGACCTCGCCCGCGACGAGCCCATGGGTGGCGAAATCGACGACGCGGTATTGATCGAGCGCGAGCTGATTGACGCTGGTGACCGTCGCGGCTGCACCGAGCTTGACGTCGTCCTGCGGCGAGGCACCGAGCGCCTTCGCCACGGCGCGGAGCTCGCCCGCAGTTTCCGGCAGCGCCGGCAATCCCGTGCGCAGGCGTTCGAGATCGACCGCGGAACCCTGATAGTAGTCCTGGTACGGCCGCACGTTGCGCCCAATGTCTGCCGGTTTTTCCGAGGATGTGCGCCGGAACACCGGATCGCCAAATCCGATGAAAGGCTTTGCCGCATGCGACTCCCTGGCCAAGTTGCGCAGTGCGCGCAAACTCGGCACTGACGGCAGTACTGTGATCGCACGCTCGTTGAGCAGCCAGGCCGCCTGCCGGTAGCGATCATCGGCGGCCAGCGCGGGATCGGGCTTCGTTGTGACCAAGACATGGAACGGCAGGCTGGTCAGCGCGTCGGCCGGGACCACCAGCAGCTTGGGCTTGCCCGCGATGTCTGCGCTGATGGGACCGAACAGCGCGCCATAGAGATCAAACGAAGCGTCGAGATCGAATGTCGCGCGCGTCGCCTCCGGGTTGGCGAGGCCGGTCCGCAGATGCGCCACACGGTCGCTGATCTGCTTGCTGTTGAGCGCAATCTTGCGCAGCGCGCTGGTCTCCCGCGTCAGCGCGACGGCGAAGACCTCGTTATACCATGCAATGAACGCCACCAGCGCTTCGTCCGGCTTCAACAGATCTCGCGCCTGTGCGATCGACAGCGGCTGCGGGTTTGATAATTCGGCATAGGCGGGGAAGCCGTGATCGAGCTGCGCCGTGACGTCAGCATAGGATTTTTGCGTCCGCGCCAATTCCGCGCGCAGGCTACCGATCAGCGCATCGTTGCGCCTGCCCTCGGGCTGGCCGAGCTCGGTTGTGACACGCTTGTCGAGCGCCTCGAGGCTCGCCTTCAGATCCTGTTGCCGCCGCACCAGGACCGCGATGGCATCATTGCCCGCACCGAACCGCGCCGCCATCTGCGCCAGCGCCGCGCCTGCCTTGGTCTCGTGGGCCCGCTGCACGGCGCCGAAAGCCTCGTCCTTCGCCGCATCGTCAGCATGGCCATCCGTGACGCGCCAGATAGCCTCGATCAGGAGTGGATCAAGCTCGACGAAGCGGGCGAATTGCGCATTGCGCTCCGTGTTGAACACGGCCGATGCCTGTCTCAGCCGCACCAATGCATCGGCCCATTTCCCCTCCTGCGTGTCGAGATTGCCGAGGTGGACGATGGCCGCGACGGTGTCGTGATGACGCGGTCCCAGCCGGTCCTGCGCGATCTGGAGTGCCTGCTCGAACCGGCGTCGCGCTTCGGCCGCGTGACCCCGCTTAAGTTCCAGAAAGCCGAGATCGCCAAGCGGCTTGATCAAATCGGGATGCGTCTCGCCGAGCAGGCGCTGGTTGATCTCGAGCGCAAGACCGAGATATTGCGCGGCCTCGTCGAGACGGCCGGCATCCGTCAGCGCGCGCCCCAGCGACTCCGCCGCCACCGCGGTCGGCCCGCTGCCCCGGCCGAACTTGTGCTCCATGATCGCAAGCGCGCGACGAAGCAGATCGATCGCCTCGTCATAGCGTCCGAGACTCGCATAGCTGTTGGCGAGATTGTTCAAGGCGCGCCCGACATCGGGGCTGTCGGCGCCAAAGGCCTTTTCGTAGATCGCTAGCACGCGCCGCTGCAATCCCACCGCGGCCTCGACGTTGCCCTGATCGACATAAACGTTGGCGAGGTTGTAGAGGCCGATCGCCGTGGTCGGATGGTTCGGACCATAGACCTTCTCATAGACCTCCAGGGTGCGCTGGTAGAGCTTCTCGGCCTCCGCGTAGCGCCCCTCCTGCTCGAGCACGATCGCGAGATTGCCCATGGTCGCAGCGGTGTTCGGGTGATCCTCGCCACTGCGCACCCGCACGATCGCCAGCGATCGCCGCATCGCGGCTTCCGCCTCGGCAAAGCGGCCGGCATCCTTGTAGAGACTACCGAGACTGTTGAATATCTCGTCGTAATTCGGCGCGGCCTGAGCGTTCTGGCCGTAGCTGCGATCGAGCAGGTCGATCGCCTGCTTCAGGAGACGCTCGCCGTCATCGAAACGTCCAAGCCGTCCATAGGCGTCGCCGAGATTGTCCATCGCGCTGGCGAGATCGACCGGCGGCGCATTGGCGGCTTGCAGGCCGGTGAGCACACGTTCAAAATAGCCGGCCGCGTCGGCGTAGTTCTCCTTGTCGCGTGCCAATCCGCCGAGCGCGCTCAGCGTGTCCGAGAGACGGACGTCGTTTGCGCCGAACGCGCTGGTGCCAAGCGCCAGGGCGCGCTCCGCGACCGTGGTTGCCTCTGCCCGCCGCTCGAGCATACCAAGCGCGCCAACCAGGAGGTTGGAGGTGCGCAGCGTGGAGGCGACGTCGTTATTGCGCTGCTTGATGGCAAGAGCCGCGTTGAGCTTGTCGATAGCCTCGGGGTAGCGGCCGAGATTGTGCAGGAACATGCCCTCGTTATGCAGCACGCCGGCGTAGTTCATGTTGTCGGCGCCCTGCCGGCGGCGCACCAGGTTTTCCAGCTTCTGGGCGGCCGCCAGCCCCTCGGCCCAGTGCCCCCCTTGCGTCGCTGCATTCATCTGCGCCAGCAGCGAATCAAAATCGCTGCCGCGCTGGGCGGTCGCCGGCTTCGATACGGTCAGGGCCGCGAGAAAAAGGGCGGCGAACAAGCGGGCGCGGCACATGCAAAAATCCCGTCACGCGCGTCAAATTGCAATTTTGGGAGGATAGGGGCCGCCGCGCCCCCTGTCGACCGCGGGAAATCGTGCAGCCTGTACGCGAAATGAGCATCCTGCGACGCAGGAAAGCAACAGTCCCCAACCTTCAACGCCGCGGCGTTTGGGCCAAATTGACAACCTTGAGGTCGCCCGTATTGTCGTTCTGACTGTTTCTGGGAAATGACATGACACGCGAGCAGATTTCGGATTTCTGCGTTACGGCGCTAGCCAATATCCTGAGAATCTCCAAGGACCGCGTCGATACCGGCACAAAATTCAGCCGTCTCGGCCTCGATTCGGCGATGCTCGTCTATCTCATGATGGAACTCGAGGAAAAACTGGACCTCGAACTGTCGACGGACGACTTCTACGACCACCCTACGGTTGAGGCGCTGTCGCGATTTCTCGCCGACAAGAGCGCGCTCCGCTCCGCCGCCTGAGGGCGGCTGAAGCCGGCGCAATCCCAATGGACAATCTCCGCTCGCTCGTCGCGCTACTCGCCCGGCGCGCTGCGGAGCAGGCCGGCGATCGCGCCTATGTCTTCGTCTCCGATCGCGGGACGGAGGAAGCCTCCCTCACCTTCCGTCAATTGCATGAGGCTGCGCGCGCGCTCGCGGCGCGCCTGACCGCCACCGCGCAGCCCGGCGATCGCGCGATCCTGGTGTTTCCGCCGGGCATCGAGTTCATGGTGGCGTTCATCGGCTGCCTGATGGCGGGTATCACCGCCGTACCGATGATGATGCCCCGGCGAAACAGCGCCCGCGATTCCAGCGCCGCGATCCTCGCCAATTGCACGCCGGCGCTGGCGCTGACCACTTCGGCCTTCGCCCTGCGTGGCGATCTGCGGGAACGCTTTGCGCAGGAGAACATCCGGTGGATCGAGGTCGATCTCACCGAAGCGGCCGGTGCGACAGTCGACCTGCCCGAGCCTGCACCCGACGACATCGCGTTCCTGCAATACACCTCCGGTTCGACCTCTGAGCCGAAGGGCGTGATGGTGAGTCACGCCAATCTGCTCGCCAATCTCGAGATGATCCGGATTGCGCTCGGCAACACCAGGCAGTCGACCTATGTCAACTGGGTGCCGCTTTATCACGACATGGGGCTGATCCTGAATGCGCTTCAGGCTCTCTATGTCGGCGCGACCTGCGTTCTGATGGCGCCGAACGCGTTCATGCAGCGGCCGCTCGGCTGGCTGCGCGCGATCTCGCATTATCGTGCGGAGGTCGCCTGCGGGCCCAATTTCGGCTTCGACCTCTGCGTCAGCCGCTATCGTGCCGATCAGATGGACGGCGTGGATCTGTCCTCGCTCAGGATCGCGCTCAACGGCGCAGAACCGGTGCACGCCGATACCATCGCGCGCTTCATCGAAACATTTGCCCCCCACGGATTCGATTCCCACGCGATGTTTCCCGCCTATGGCATGGCGGAAGCGACGCTCCTGATTTCCGGCGGGACGCGCGGCGGCGGCCACGTCACACGCAGCATCAGCCGCGCGGCGCTTCAGGCCCATGCGGCCACGGCGCCGGTGGATCCCGACGACGCGCAACTCGTCGTCGGTTGCGGCCGCGCGCTGACCGGCGAACAGATCGCCATTGTCGACCCCGAGCACCGTGTGCGGCTTGCCGCCGACCGCGTCGGCGAAATCTGGGTCAGCGGCGCCAATGTCGCGCGCGCCTACTGGCGCAACGATGCGCCGACGCGCGAAGAGCTCAATGCGGAGATCGCAGGCGAGGATGGCCGGTGGCTGCGCACCGGCGACCTCGGCTTCCTCGATCATACAGGCGAATTGTTCGTCACCGGCCGGATCAAGGATCTCATCGTCATCCGTGGCATCAACCACTATCCCCAGGACATCGAGCGCACGGTGCAATCGCAGGACAGCGGCTTGCGCGAGAACTGCGGTGCGGCCTTTTCGGTGGCGGACGAACATGGCGAGGAAAGTCTCGTCATCGTCCAGGAGGTCGAGCGCACCGCGCGCCACGCGATCGATACCGCCGAGATCAAGGGCCAGATCCGCGAGGCCATCGCCGACAGCCATGAGCTCTCCGCGCGACATGTCGCGTTGATCCGTCCCGGCGCGCTGCCAAAAACCACCAGCGGCAAGATCCAGCGCAAGCTCGCCCGCAGGATCTGGCTCGACGGCGGGTTTGAGGAGATCGGCTGAGCCGGCTCAGAAATCGATCGTCGCGCTCTCGCCATCGCGCAGGCTCGCGATAATGCCTCGCTCGATCCGGCGCGCGAGTTTCGGGCGATAGTGGATGAAATCCGCGAAGTTGTCACGATCGCGGGTCAGCGCGTTGTCGACGCGATAGCTGATGAAATTGCTGTGTGGGCGGTCCACGATCAACTTCTTCAGCGCGCCATCGCAGGCCGTGCGATCCAGCGCAGCATCCGTGCCGGGCTTTGCCACGGCGCTCGCAAGCGTTGGCGGCACGATGATGACGATGGGCACGTCGGCCGGCAGCGTCCGGACGACATCTTGCAGGGCGCTGATCTCGGGAAAGATCGCTCGCCCCTCCGCCGAGACGGCAGGTACAGGGTCTCGCGGCGCGTTGGCCTCCTTGAATTGGCCGGGCGGCCAGATGTCCTCATAGCTGACAAAGCCGTCCGGATTCATCCGCCGCCGCCAGCCGAGCCCGATGCTCAGGCGCTGAAAGGCCTGCTCGATCGCCTGCCAGGAGATCAACCGCACCGCGTAGGTGACGACGCTTCTGTCGTAGAGCCAATAGGGGAACGGAGCGCCCTCCTCCTTCGGCCGCGCATGCACGCACCAGCCTGGATCGGCCGCGATCACCAGCGCACCGACTTGCCTGTGATTGCGCAGGAAGAAGTCGAGTACCGCGAGCTGCTCGCGCGGAGCCGAGCCGGTGGTGTAGAGCTGCACGAAGCGCAGGCCTGCCGCGCGGGACAATTCCGCCGGCTCGATCATCTGTGCCGTCGAGTTGCCGAGGATGGCGGCGTTGAAATTCGGGTCCCTGGCGCGGCTCGCGGCCGTGATCTGGGTCAGACGATTGTCGACGCCCTTAATGCCGAGCAGGCCGAGCTTGCCACTGTCATAGGGATCGACGACCACCATCAGCGCCAGCACCAGCGCGGCCGCGCCGATCAGCGTGCCCAGGCAGGCTGTGATACTCCGCCCCCAACCGGGATCGGTCTCAGAACTTGAAGTAGACGAATTCATGGAGATCCCGACCACCCATGTGGAGCAGCAAAGCGAAAAGGCAGATCCCGAGCACGCCGGCAAGCCAGGGACTCGGGCGGCGCGTGAAGAACGCGACGATGTCCTGACTGGCCGGCAACAGGAAGGCGAACAACGGCGCCACGACCAGCGGCCAGAGGTGCTGCCCGCGCGCGAGCGGCAATGGCTGGACGAGCCCGGCGAAGACATGCCAGGCGGCCTCGACCGAGCCGGCGCGAAAGACCACGCCGGTCGCCAGCACGAACAACACGGTGAGCGCCCAGCCGAGCCATGACGGGAAATGTGGGCCATAGCGCCGCCACAACGAACAAAGGACCTGCGCAAGACCGTGCAGCACGCCCCACAGCACAAAAGCCCAGCTCGCGCCATGCCACAGGCCGCACAGCGCCATGGTGATCAGCATCGCACCGAAGAACTGTACCGGCAGAAAGCGCCGCGGCAGGATGCGCAGGTTGACGAGGGGATAGAACACGTAATCGCGCAGGAACAGCATCAGCGTGATGTGCCAGCGCTGCCAGAAATCCTGGATGTTGGTTGAACGCAGCGGCGCATTGAAATTGTAGGGCAGCTGCACGCCGAACAGCACGCCAAGGCCGATCGCGATGTCGGAATAGCCGGAGAAGTCGAACAGGATCTGGAACGAAAAGCAGAAGGCGAGCCAGCCATCGCCGCTTGCAAGCGGTCCAGCAGCCGCCTGCGTGTAAATGGGATCAAGCAGGTGCGCGATGCTGTCGGCGATCACGACCTTCTGGAACAGTCCGAGCGCGATGAAGCAGATCGCGATGCAGAACTGGCGCTGCCAGCCCGGCACATAGACCTGCCTGCCGAACTGATGCATCACCTCCGACCAGCGCGCCAGCGGGCCTGCGATCGCCTGCGGGAAGAAGGCAATGTAGAGCGCATAGCGATCGAGCGCGTAGAGCGGCGCCTTGCCGCGCTTCAGATCGACCAGATACATGATGTGGTGAAAGGTGAAGAAGGAGATGCCGAGCGGCAACCCGATGTCGAGTGTCGGCAGTGCGACGCCCAGCACATGCCCGAGATTGGCGAGAATGAAGTTGGCGTATTTGAACAACGCCAGCACGCCGATATCGAGCGCGATGACAAGCGTCAGCACCGCCTTCCATTTCATCCGCCCATAGGCGACCGAGGCGAGCCAGTTGATGACGATCGAGGCAATCAGGAGCAGGATGAAGGACGGGCTGCCCCAGGCGTAGAAGGCCAGCGACAGCGCCACCTGCACGCCGATGCGCAAATGCGGGTAGGGATCGACCAGGCGGTAGATCAGCAGTGCCGCCGGCAGGAACACCAGGAGAAAGGGGTAGTCGTTGAATTGCATCGGTTCAGCGCTGCGCCGTCATCGCCGGACGCCGATCCTTAGCCTGTTTCCAGATCGGGCGCTGCATCGCCCGGCTGCCGCAGCATGCGCCGGGCGATCTTCTCCTCGCTCGGCACCTTGACGTCCCAGGCGAGCCCGAGCGCCTCCAGCGCGCGGATGAAGATGAAGCCGGGATCGAACTCGAACCAGCGCAGGCCAAAGGCGGCCGAATACGGGAAGGCGTGGTGGTTATTGTGCCAGCCCTCGCCCCAGGCGAGCCAGGCCATCACGCCGAGATTCCTGCTGTTGTCGTCACGGGTGACGAAAGGCTGCGCGCCAAAAGTGTGCATGATGGAGTTGATGGCGGACATGGTCTGCTCGACCACAAACATGCGCACCACGCCGCCCCAGAGCAGGCCGCTCAGCGCGCCCCACAGGCTCATCGTGGCCAGGCCGCCGATCGCGGCCGGCAGCAACAGCCCGAGCGCGACCCAGCTGTAATAGTAGCTGTTGACGGCGACCAGCGTGCGGTTGGCCATCAGATCCGGCACGTAATGGGCGACGTTGGGATAGTCGTGCGCGATCATCCAGGTCAGATGCGCGTGCAGGAAGCCGCGCAGTCGGCCCAGCAGGCCGCCGCCATGCAGCCGCGGCGAATGCAGATCGCCATCGTGGTCGGACAATTCGTGGTGCCGGCGGTGCATGGCCGCCCAGGACAGCATCGGGCCGCGACCGGCCATCGATCCCATCACGATCAGGATCGCGCTCATCGCGGTCGAGGTGGCAAAGGCGCGATGGGTGAACAGGCGGTGATAGCCGACGGTCAGTCCAAGCCCGGTGACCAGCCAGAAGCCGAAGAACAGGCTGAGTTCCGTCACCCCGATCGGACGGTAGAACAACAGCCCCAGCGCAACCAAGGTGCCTGCGAAGGGCAGCACGTCGAAAATGATGAAATGCCGCCGCTGCATCTTGTGAAAATGGCGGCTGCGAATGATGCGGTGATCGCGTTTTGGTTGCACGGGCGAGGATTCCAAGGCGGTCAACAGTACATAACCGCCGCCCGACCGCAACCCAAGCAGCCGCCCCAGGTCTCAACAGGTCAAGGTTTCAACAGGTCTTGCCCATGGGGACTGCGGCGGCAGGTGCGCCGAAAGGCGGTCAATCCCCTCACTTTTGCGCGAGAATCCGCCGCCTCGGCCGCGCCGGCGGGGCCGGTTCATCCAGCTGTAAAAAGCCCGCAATACCATCCGCCCATTCATTCAGCATGGACGTCGGGCGGGAGGTTTTGCGGTGTGCCCTGCATTGAGGCTGGTGCATCGTTGGCTCCCGCCCACGCGATCTGAACACCGAATGCGGAGACTGTCATGAAGCGAGGCCTTACCGTTTTCGCCTCAGTCGCAGCGCTGATGGCCTTCTTCTATTTCGTTGCCGGCAAATGGGCGATTCACCACACCACCCTGGCGTTCGCCGATATTCTACGCGGCGACCGCGACGTGACCGTGGAGCTCTCCGTCCGCCGCGACCGCGAAATGGAAGCGATCGCGGAAATGATCGAGCTTCCGGTCGTGATCCTCAGCCACGGCAACACGGTCAAGCACACCGAGTATTCGTTCCTCACCAACACATTCGCCGCCCGCGGCTATCTGGTCGTCAGCATCCAGCACGATCTTTCGACCGACGATCCGATGGTGACCAAGGCCAGCGAGGAATATGTCGGCCGCCGCTCGCAATACAACCGCGGCATCGCCAACATCCTTTTCACGATCGACGAGCTGAAGAAGCTGTACCCGAATGCGGATTACCGCCATCTGACCCTGGTGGGACATTCCAATGGCGGCGACATCTCGATGTATTTCGCCAAGCTGCATCCCGATCTGGTGAAGAAGGTCGTCACGCTCGACAATCTACGCGTGCCCTTCGTCACCGACGGCAAGGTCAAGATCCTGTCCTTCCGCTCGAAGGATCCGCAATTCAAGGCCGATCCCGGCGTCGTCCCCGACGATGAGACCTGCGCCAAGGCCGGCATCCAGGTGGTCCGGACCGAATTCCAGCACAATGATCTCAGCGACCGCGGATCGGACCAGGTCAAGGGCTTCATCGGCAGCGCGGTCGAGGATTTCCTGAACGACCTCGGCGAAGACGACAGCCCGTTCGACCTGCCGCGCCTGTCGAAGCCGCGCCCCACCATCGACCAGCTTGCGGCCTCGGTGCCCGACCGCTGAGCGCACGACCTCCCGCGCATTTCGCTGCCCTCGCCCTGCACCTCCGCCCTCGCCGGGTGGACGGCGCAGCTGATGCCGACTATTGGTCGATATGGCATTGCGGCGGAAGCCGCCCCCCTCTTGCCCGGCGTGGTTCATGATGTCATTCCGTCTTGCGCACCTGCTGGGCACGATCTGTCTTCTCGGTGCGGGAGGGGCCATGGCTCTTGATTCGGCGTTCGACCTCGAGGCGCATCGCGGCGGGCGGGCACTGATGCCGGAAAACACCCTGCCGGCTTTTGCCAATGCCCTCTCGATGGGCGTGGACACGCTGGAACTCGATGTCGGCGTGACCGCCGACGGCGAGGTGGTCGTGTCGCACGAGCGCGGGCTCAATCCCGATCTCGCCAGGGATGCGAACGGCGCCTATATCGCTGCGCCCGGCACGCCTTTCGTGAAGCTGCGGTTCGCCGATGTCAGAGCCTACGATGTCGGCCAAATTCGGCCGGACAGCGCCTATGCCAAGCAATTTCCCGACCAGCGCGCCGTGCCGGGGACCCGCATTCCCACGCTGAAGGAGCTGTTCGCGCTGGTGCGCAAATCCGGCAACGAACGCGTGCGCTTCAATATCGAGACCAAGATCGATCCGGATCATCCGGATGAATCGCTGGAGCCGCAGGCCTTCGTCGCGAAGCTGCTCGGGGTGATCCGAGATGAGAAGTTTTCCGACCGCGTCATGATCCAGTCGTTCGACTGGCGGACCCTGCTGTTGGTCCAGCAGCAGGCCCCGACAATTCCGACCGTGTATCTGACGCTCCAGCGCGGCTCGGCACCGACCATCGCCCTCGATAAGGCCACCAGCTAGACGGCGGGTTACAGCCTGGCCGATCACGGCGGCTCGCTGCCGCGCACGATCAAGGCTGCGGGCGGCGCGGTGTGGTCGCCCTATTTCGGCGACGTGACCGCGGCGCTTGTCACTGAAGCCCATACGCTAGGGTTGCGCGTCGTGGTCTGGACCGTCAACAAGCCCGACGACATGGCGCGGATGATCGAGATCGGCGTCGACGGCATCATCTCGGACCGGCCGGACCTGTTGCGGCAAGTCGCCGGCGAGAAGGGAATTGCGCTGCCGCCGGGGACACCGGTCGAGCCGTAAGCCTCGAGTTACTGCTCCCCGTACCGCAGCCGCCGGTATAGCGCGCCGAGAATGTTGGAATAGTCGTCGGTCCAGACCCGCACCTTCTCGTCCGCGTCGGTCTCCTCCCATTGCTTGGAAGAGGCGAGCTTGCCGACATCATCAGCCTCGCGCGCGGAGATGACGACGTCGGTTGAAAAGATGTAGTCGGCGTCGCGGCCCGAATCCTCGTCGTAGACCCAGCTCTTCAAATCGTTGGCATCGGCAATGCCGACCACGACGGGCTCGAGATCGAGATGCCGGTTGGAGACGTGCATCACCACGGCGCCGTGCGGGGCGAGCTTGTCCTTGTAGATCTTCATCGCCTCCTCGGTCGCGAGATGGATCGGGATCGCATCCGACGAATAGGCATCGACGATAATGAGGTCATAGACGCCGTCGGGCTCCCTCGCGAAGGTGAGACGCGCATCCCCGATCACCGGCTTCAGGTCCGGCAGACAGCTCGAGATGTAGCGGAAATTTTTCGGGTCGCGCGCGGCATCCACCATCGACTGGTCGATCTCGAAGAATTTCCAGTCCTCGCCTGGCTCCGCGGCGCAGGCGAGCGTGCCCGATCCGACACCGATCGCCGCGACCTTCAACGGCGCGCCCTTGCGCTCGCGGATCGCGGAGATGGCCTGACCGATGCCGCCGTCCTTGTGGTAGTAGGTGATCGGCTCGGGCCGGCCGGTAACCGGCGTGCCGTCATTGTTAAGGAAACGCTCGGCGCCGTGAATGGTGGTGCCGTGCATCAGCACGTGAAAATAGCCGCCCGGCGTCACCACGATCTTGTGCACGCCGAAGAAGCTGCGCACGGTGGTGACGCGGCCTTCGTCGGCCGGATAGATTCGTATCAAGGCCAGTGCCAGCGCGACGGTGGCAAAGATCTTCCAGCGATCTGCATTGAGCGCCAGCGCCAGCAGCGCTGCGAGCACACCGACGGCGCCGGCGACCCAGACGCGGTGATCCTCGAACCAGGTCGAAAGATCTCCCGTCATGTAAGACGGCGCAACGAGCGCCGCCGCGAGCACGGCAAGCGCCAGCCAGTACCATTTGACGATGCCGGCAAAACGCTCGTTCACCGTGGGCCGGCACAGTGCGGCGAGCGCGACCAGGATCGGATATTCAGCGATCCATGAGAAGGTGAAGGGAGCAACGAGGCCGGCAAAGAGGCCACCGACCATGCCGCCAAACGACAGCGCGACATAGAAGCCGGTGAGATATTTGGCTGCGGGCCGGGTCCGCGCCAGTTCGCCGTGACAGGCCATGGCGATGACGAAGAAGCACAATTGATGGCCACCGAGCGTCAGCAGCAAATTCTGCTCGCCGCCGAAGGCGAGCAGGAAGATGATGCCCGCGATCGCGACCGGCTGGAGCATCAGCATCCATTTGTGGGGCAACAGCGGCCGCGACTGGAACACCACGACCCAGGTCAGGAGGTACAGCGACAGCGGCAGCACCCACAGCAGCGGCGCCGCCGCGACGTCGGTCGAGATATGCGCGGTGACTGCGATCAGCAGGCCGGACGGCACCGCGGCGAGGAAGATCCAGCGCAGCCGCGTCACCACGCCCGGCGCCGGCGCGTTAGCTTCTTCAGCTTGCACATCGGCTACTGCCAGCTTTGGCGAGCGTAGCAACAACACGCCGCAGGCGGCGATCAGCAGGATCAAAACGCCATAGCCGCCGGTCCAAAGCCGGTTCTGCGTATGCAGCGTGAAGATCGGCTCCAGCAGGAACGGATAGGACAATAGCGCGAGGAAGCTGCCGATGTTAGAGGAGGCGTAGAGGAAATAGGGATCACGGCCATCGGGATGGCCGGTGCGGACGAACCAGGCCTGCAGCAGCGGATTGTTGGCGGCGAGCGCGAAAAACGGCAGCCCGATCGATATCACGAACAGGCCGAGCAGCCAGAACGCATAGCCTGACGCCGGCGGCTCGCCATAGGCCTTGGCGATGCTGAGCGGGAGCGTCGCGAAGGCCGCGATCAGCAGCACCAAATGCACCACGACCGGAACCACGCGGCTTTTGATCTGCATCAGAAGATGCGCATAGGCGTAGCCCGCCAGCAGCAGCGACTGGAAGAACACCATCGCCACCGACCACACGGCCGGCGAGCCGCCGAGCCGCGGCAGCACCATTTTCGTGAACAGCGGCTGCACCGAGAACAGCAAGAGCGCACTGACGAAGATCGCAGCCGTGTAGACCGTCAGCAGCAGCCGGTTGCGCGACGAGGACGGCTGCTCCGTGACGGCGGGTTGCACGATCGAATCCATGGGAGCTCCGGCAAAGCGTTTTCCAGCGAAGTGGGCACCGGTTCGCGCGAGAAAACGCGTCGAACAAAGCCCCCGGCGGGCGCCGGGCGCGCGCAATGGAGCACACCGCGCCTGAACGGGCAATAAATGGTCTCGTGATGTTGCGTCGGGAAATGGCTGATATACAGCTGTCATTCCGGGCGCGGTCCTTCGGACCGTCCGGAATGACCGCGGAACATTCTGAAATCGATCATGAACGAAACCGACGTCGTCATCATCGGCGCTGGCCATAACGGCCTCACCTGCGCGGCCTATCTCGCGATGGCGGGCTTGCGCGTGCATGTGGTCGAGCGCCGCAAGGTGGTCGGCGGGGCCGCCGTCACGGAGGAATTTCATCCGGGCTTCAAGAATTCGGTCGCGGCCTACACCGTGAGCTTGCTCAATCCGCAGGTGGTCCGCGATCTGGGGCTCGCCGCGCAGGGCCTGCGAATCGTCGAGCGGCGCGCGCAGAATTTTCTGCCCGCGCCTGATGGCAGCTATCTCCTCACCGGCGAGGGCCGGACCAAGGCATCCGTCGCGCGGCTCAGCGCGCGCGATGCCGATGCGCTCGACGGGTTTTCGCGCGAGCTCGAAGATATCGCCGACGTGTTGCGGCAGTTCGTGCTGCGCGCGCCGCCGAACCTGCTGGCCAGTTTTGGCATTGGCGCCATCCGCGAGGCCGCGAACGCGTTGACGACGGCCAACATCCTGCGCGGCCTGACGTTGGAGCAAAGCCGCAGCCTGCTCGATCTCTTCACCCGCTCCGCCGGCGAGATGCTGGACGAGCGGTTCGAGCACGATCTGGTCAAGGCGCTGTTCGGCTTCGATGCCATCGTCGGCAATTATGCCAGCCCCTACGCCGCCGGCTCGGCCTATGTGATGCTGCATCACGCCTTCGGCGAGGTGAACGGCAAGAAGGGCGTCTGGGGCCACGCCATCGGCGGCATGGGCGCGATCACGCAGGCGATGGCGCGTGCCGCGCGGGCTCGCGGCGTCACGATCGACCTTGATGCCGGCGTGCGCGAGGTGATCGTCGAGCGCGACCGCGCCGTCGGCGTGGTGCTGGAGAACGGCACGTCCATTCGCGCCAAATATGTCGCGGCCAACGTCAATCCAAAGCTGCTCTATACGCGGCTGATTGCGGCCGATGCCCTGCCCGCGGATTTCCTTGCCCGCATCCGCCACTGGAAGAACGGCTCCGGCACCTTCCGCATGAACGTGGCGCTGGATCGCCTGCCCTCCTTCACGGCGTTGCCGGGCGACGGCGATCACCTCTCCTCCGGGATCATCCTGGCGCCGAGCCTCGGCTATATGGACCGCGCCTATCTCGATGCACGGGCGCAGGGCTGGAGCCGTCAGCCGATCGTCGAGATGCTGATCCCCTCGACGCTCGACGACACGCTGGCCCCCGAAGGAAAACACGTCGCGAGCCTGTTCTGCCAGCACGTCGCGCCGGAATTGCCCGACGGAAAGTCCTGGGACGACCATCGTGACGAGGTCGCCGATCTCATGATCGCGACGGTGGACAGCTACGCGCCGGGCTTTGCGGCGAGCGTGCTCGGACGCCAGATCCTCTCCCCGCTCGATCTCGAGCGGCAGTTCGGCCTGCTCGGCGGCGACATTTTTCATGGCGCGCTGACGCTGAACCAGTTGTTCTCGGCGCGCCCGATGCTGGGCCATGCCGATTATCGCGGGCCCCTGAAGGGCCTCTATCATTGCGGCTCCGGCGCCCACCCCGGCGGCGGCGTCACCGGCGCGCCCGGCCACAACGCGGCGGAGGCGATCCTGCGGGACCACCGCGGCCTGTTCGCAAGCCGTGGATAGGTCTGTGGATGGGTTGTGGATGGGTTGTGGACAGGCCTGTTGGCAGAGCTGTGTGAAGCCGTGGATGCCTGACGCGACAGCTTGGTACAAGCGCGGATCAAGCTGTGGAGAAGGGGGTGGATAAGCCGCGTATAAGCCGGTGGATCGCGACCTCATTCATGAGCGAACAATCTGTGGAGCTCTTGTGAAACGAGCTCCCCAAAACGACATCGCCCGCCAGAGGGCAATTCCCCCAGCGGGCGCGCGTCGAAAAAGGCCATCTATGAAGAAAGTAGCCCCCGCTGGGAAATGGGAGGCAGAAATTACTTCAAGGAGCTGCTAATCGAACCGAACTTGTCGTTCATGGTGGTGCCCAGGCTGTTCACCACGGTGATGATCGCCAGCGCGATACCGGCCGCGATCAGGCCGTATTCGATCGCAGTCGCACCGGACTCATCGGACCAGAACTTCGAAACCATGCGCTTCAAGACTCGCCTCCATTTCCATTCAAGGGTGTGTTGGTTGGGTCCAACATCCGGGGAAACTACGGCCTGCAACCTACGGTCAGGTTAAGCTGGGAATTGCAAGTTATAAGGAAAATTGGAACAAAAGCTCCAAAAATTGAACCTGACGGAACCCTAGAATGCAGCCTTTGCCTACCCATCGCGCCAGCTTTTCGATCGGCAACGAGGCTGCCGCCAGGCGTGTCGTCGACGTTCTCACGGAGGTCTTTTTCGACGGCGATGCCGCCGTCGCCGCCTTCGAACGGCCGGATGGAGAATGGGACGTCACGCTGCATTTCGCCGAGGCGCCGGATCAGGAATTGCTGCGCGAACTCGTTGCAACTTCAGCAGGAAATGACATCGCCGCGACGCTTTCTTTCGACACGGTCGAGGCCAAGGACTGGGTCAAGGCGAGCCTCGAAGATCTCGTCCCGGTCCCGGCCGGGCGCTTCGTCGTCCACGGCAGCCACGACCGTGACCGCGTGGCGCCAAACAAGCTCGCCATCGAGATCGAGGCGGCGCTCGCCTTCGGAACCGGCCATCACGGCACCACGCGTGGCTGTTTACTTCTGCTTGACCATGTCCTGAAACAGGCGCGGCCGAAGCGCGTGCTCGACCTCGGCACCGGTACCGGCGTGCTGGGGATCGCGGCAGCCAAGGCGCTGCACCGCGCGGTGCTGGCCTCCGACATCGACCCGCCTTCAGTGCGGGTCGCGGCCGAGAACGCTGCGCTGAACGAAGCCGGCCATTATGTGCGGGTGATCCGGGCCACCGGCTTCGCCGCGCCGGACTTTGCCAAAAGCGGCCCGTTCGACCTGGTGCTGGCCAACATCCTTGCCAATCCGTTACGCCAGTTGGCGGGTCCGATGGTCCGGCATCTTGCGCCCGGCGCCCGCGTCATTCTCTCCGGCCTGTTAACCCACCAGGCCCCCGCCGTGATCGCCGCCTACCGCGCGCGCGGCCTTGTGCCATTGCGGCATCTGCGGATCGAGGGGTGGAGCAGTTTGTTGCTGCGGAAGATCGGTTGAGCGCAGCTGGTGGGCACGGCGTGTTGCGCCTTTGCCCACCCCACGGCATCGTCGACTAAGCTACTTTAGCGGCTTCTCGCCAGAGCCCTTCGCTGGGCGCAACGCCCGCCTCGCGCGACGCTCGGCGACGCGGTCCATCATCTGGCTGATGAGCCCGCGCGGCTTCTTCGGTGTCGTTGCTGCGGGCGCGCCGCGCACCGGCGGCGAAATCTTCTCAAAGGTGAATGCTGGCATCGTGTGTCCCCTCGCCGTTGAGATGAACCACTTGCTCGAATTTCCCTGTTATCCGGACGAAGCGCAACAGCTGCATCCTTTACTCCACTCAATTCGAATGGAACTATTTCAAGCACAGTCCATGCCAGATGAAACGCCAAATGCGTCTACATTGCGGACTGATCTCCATGATCCTAAACTGAGCCATGTTCGAAGCGCACTTCCAGACATTCGAGGAGCCCGAGGCCGGCGTCGCATTGACGGCGCGGCTCGCTGCTCTCCGTGAAGAACTCGCCCGCCGCAAGTTGACCGGCTTCGTCATTCCGCGCGCCGATCAGCAGCAGAATGAGTATGTCGCGCCCTCCGAAGAGCGGCTCGCCTGGCTGACCGGCTTTACCGGCTCGGCCGGGCTCGCGGTGGTGCTGACCCAGGAAGCTGCATTGTTCGTCGACGGCCGCTACACAATCCAGGCCGCCAAGCAGGTCGATGCCAAGGCGTGCGCGGTGGAGTCGCTGATCGATCCGCCGCCGGAGAGCTGGGTCTCGGCACACCTCAAATCCGGCGATCGCCTAGGATTTGATCCGTGGCTGCACACTTTTGCGGCAGCCGAGCGCCTCTCGGCTGCCTGCGCCAAGGCCGGCGCCGAACTGGTGGCGGTCGACAGCAATCCGGTCGACGCGGTCTGGCAGGACCGGCCGCAGCCCCCAGTCGCGCCGGTCGCGATCCACGGCCTGCAATATGCCGGCGTCGCCGAGGCCGAGAAGGTCGCTCAGATCAAGGGCGAGATTGACAAGCTGGGCGCCGACGCGCTGGTGCTGTCGGATAGCCACGCGGTCGCCTGGACCTTCAACATCCGCGGCGCCGACGTCGCGCATACGCCGCTGCCGCTGTCTTACGCACTGGTGCCAAAGGTCGGCCGGCCGATCGTGTTCATCGACCAGCGCAAGCTCTCCAACCTCTCGCGCGACCATCTCGAGCAGTCGGCCGATGTGCGCGAGCCCGATGCGCTGACGCCGACGCTGATGGCGCTCGCCAAGAGCGGCGCGGCGATTGCGCTCGACAGCGCCACCGCGGCCGACGCGCTGAGCCGGTTGATCGCGAACGGCGGCGGCAAGCCGGTGCGCGGCAGTGATCCGATCGCGCTGCTCAAGGCGGTGAAGAACGCGACCGAGATCAAGGGCACGCAGACGGCGCACCGCCGTGACGCAATCGCACTGGCGCGTTTCCTCGCCTTCATCGATCGCGAGGCGGGAAGCGGCAAGCTCACAGAGATCGACGCGGTCGAAGCGCTGGAGACGTTCCGCCGCGACACCGGCGCGTTGAAGGACGTGTCATTCCCGACCATTTCCGGCACCGGTCCGAACGGCGCCATCGTGCACTACCGCGTCACCCGCAAGAGCAACCGGCGGATCGCGCCCGGCGACCTGCTGCTGATCGATTCTGGCGCGCAATACGAAGACGGCACCACCGACGTCACCCGCACCATGGCGGTGGGCGAGCCCACCGAGGAGATGCGCGACCGCTTCACCCGCGTGCTGCGCGGCCATATCGCGATCGCACGCGCGATTTTCCCCGACGGCACCACCGGCGCGCAGCTCGACACGCTGGCGCGGCAATATCTCTGGGCCGCCGGCATCGATTTCGAGCATGGCACAGGCCACGGGGTCGGCAGCTATCTCAGTGTGCACGAAGGCCCGGCGCGGATCTCGAAACTCGGCACCACGCCGCTGAAGCGCGGCATGATCCTCTCCAACGAGCCGGGCTATTACAAGACCGACGGTTTCGGCATCCGCATCGAGAACCTCGAGCTGGTGGTTGCCGCCGACATCAAGGGTGCCGAGAAATCGATGAATGCGTTCGAGACGCTGACGCTGGCGCCGATCGATCGCCGGCTCATCGACGCCGCGATGCTGAGCAAGGAAGAGCTCGCCTGGCTCAACGCCTACCACGCGCGCGTCCGCGCCGAGGTGGGACCGGCGCTGGATGAAGCAACGAAAGCGTGGCTTGATCAGGCGACGGCGGAGCTGACGTAGCGCGCATGGCGCTACGCGGTTTGCGCAAGGCTAGGCCGCTTTCGCCCGCAATCACGACAGGCTTTGCACGCTCCTGACGCAGTTTGCCCGTAAAACAACGGCCTCCTGCACACTGTCATGATAACAGTCCCGGAATCGGTATAGCCGCATTCCCAAACGCCGATATCCGTCTTGTGCGAGCGCGCTACAGTCCGATTCGAATTCGGAAGACGGACACGCATGCACGGCATGATCAGCAAGCCGCCGGGAACGGCGACGACCAACCTCGCGACGTCGCGCGTGGTGTTGCTGCTGCTGGTCGTCATGACCGGGATCGCGCCGATCTCGCTCTACATCCTGGTTCCGGCGTTGCCCGTGCTGGCGACGAATTTCGGCCGCGACATCTCGATCGCGCAGATGACGGTGTCGCTCTACATGGTTGGCATCGCGCTGTCGCAGCTGATCATGGGGCCGCTGTCGGACAAGTTCGGCCGGCGCCCGGTGCTGCTTGGCGGCCTCGCGCTGATGGTCGCGGCGAGCGTCGCCTGCATTTTTGCCGAAACCCTGCCGCAGCTGATTGCAGCACGTTTCTTCCAGGCGCTCGGCGGCGCTTCCGGCATGGTGGTGAGCCGCGCCATCATCCGCGATATCTACGCGCGCGACCGCGTCGCCTCCATGATCAGTCTCGTGGTCGCCGCCCTGATGATCGGCCAGATGGTCTCACCGCTCACCGGCGGCCTGATCGAGACCGCATTTGGTTGGCGCGCGATCTTCTACGCCGTCACCGTCGCCGCGATCGCGGTCGCAATCGGCATCGCGATCGCGCTGCCGGAGACACGCCGCGACCGCGCGGTCGGCAGCGGCGGCTTTCGCAGCGATGTCGGCACCCTGATCAAGAGCCGGGCCTTCATCGGCTATGTGATGTGCCAGGTGCTGGCGTCCCAGATCATCTTCACCTTCGCCGGCGGCGGCCCCTACATCGTCGTGACGCAAATGGGGCGGACCAGCGCCGAATATGGCGCGTGGTTCGCAACGACCGGATTTGCGTATCTCATCGGCAATCTGCTCTGCGTGCGCTTTGCGCCGCGGCACTCGCTGGAAAAGCTGATCTGGTTCGGACTCGGCCTGCAACTCTGCGGCAGCCTGTTGAACCTGCTCTGGAGCTTTACCGGCTGGAACGAGGCGCCGGCCTGGCTGTTCGGCACGCAGATGATCGTGATGGTCGGCAATGCCTTCGTGATGGCGAATTCCGCCGCCGGCGCCATCAGCATCCGTCCCGAGGCCGCCGGCACCGCGTCAGGCGCGATGGGCTTTCTCCAGCAGGGGATCGGCGCGCTGATGTCGCAATTCGGCGCCTATCTCGGCGGCCACTCGGCAACGACGCTGCCGCTGACCTCGGCCGTGCTTGCGGTCTCGCTGCTCTGCGCCTCGACAATGCTCTTCATCGTCCCTCGCCGAGAAATGGTGGTGAGTGAGGAATTGATCGAACAGGCGGAAGAGGAAGAGACGGGAATGATGTGAGGGACGGCACGCCTTCTCTCCGTCATTGCGAGTGCAGCGAAGCAATCCAGACCGTCACCGCGGAAAGATTCTGGATTGCTTCGCTTCGCTCGCAATGACGGAGAAGAGTCACTCCCCGATCAGCGCCAGCCACTCGTCCTCGGTCAGTACCTTGACGCCATGCTTGGTGGCTTCCGCGAGCTTCGAGCCCGCACCGGGGCCGGCGACGACGAGATCAGTCTTCTTCGACACCGAGCCCGAGACCTTGGCGCCCAATCGCTCCGCGGTCGCCTTGGCTTCGTCGCGCGTCATCTTCTCCAGCGATCCCGTGAACACCACCGTCTTGCCGGCGACGGCGGAGTTGCTCTTCGGCTTCTCGGCGTCGACGATCTCGACCTCCTTGGTAAGCCGCTCGACAATGCCGCGATTGTGGCTCTCGCCGAAATAATCGGCGATGCTCTTGATCACGGTTTCGCCGATCTGGTCGAGCGCGTCCATCTCCGCCATCGCCTCCTCGTCGCCCTTGGCGACCTTGAGGCAGGCGTCGTGGAAGGCATCCCAGGAGCCGTAGCCGCGTGCCAGTGCGAGCGCCGTGGTCTCACCGACATGGCGCATGCCGAGCGCATAGACGAAGCGCTCCAGCACGATTTTGCGCCGGCTCTCGATGGCGGCGAACAGATTGCGCACCGAGGTCGCGCCGTAGCCCTCGATCTCCTCGAGCTTGAGCTTTGCGTTGCGCTTCTCAAGCGTGAAGATGTCGGAGGGTTCTTTCACCCATCCCTCGTCGAAGAAATACTGCAGCTGCTTCTCGCCGAGACCGTCGATGTCGAAAGCGCGTCGCGACACGAACAGTTTTAAGTGCTCGATCTTCTGATAGGGGCAGGCGAATTCGCCGGTGCAGCGCGATCGCGACTCCTCCTCGCCCGCCGCCGTCTCTCCACGCACGACGTCGGTGTGCAGCGGGCACGGACACTTCTTCGGGAGGTGAAACTCCTTCGCGCCCTTCGGACGCTTGTCGGGAACGACGTCAACCACCTGAGGGATGACGTCGCCGGCGCGCTGGATCACGACGGTGTCGCCGATCCGGATGTCACGCCCCTCGCGCAGCACCTCGCCCTTGTTGCCGATGCCCTTGATGTAGTCCTCGTTGTGCAGCGTGACATTCTGCACGATCACGCCGCCGACACCGATCGGCTCGAGCTTGCCGACCGGCGTGAACGAGCCGGTGCGGCCGACCTGAATCTCGATGTCGCGCAGCACCGTCATGGCGCGTTCGGCCGGAAACTTGTGTGCAATGCCCCAGCGCGGCGTGCGCGAAACGAAACCGAGCCGCTCCTGCCAGTCGAGGCGATCGACCTTGTAAACAACGCCGTCGATGTCGTAATCGAGCTTTGCGCGCTCTTCCTCGATGCTCTGGTGGAACGTGATCAGCTCCTCGACGGAGTGACACAGCTTGGTCAGCGGATTGGTCCTGAAGCCGCAGCGCTCGAACCAGTGGATCATATCGGTCTGCGTATCCTCTGGCATCGCGCTCATCTCGCCCCAGGCGTACGCAAAGAAGCCGAGTGGGCGTGATGCGGTGATGGTCGGATCCTTCTGTCGCAACGAGCCTGCGGCCGAATTGCGCGGATTGGCGAAGATGGTGTCGCCGGCCGCCTTCTGCCGCTCGTTCAGCGCGAGGAAGGCCTTCTTGGTCATGTAGACCTCGCCGCGCACCTCGCAGACGTCAGGGACGTTGCGCCCTTTCAGCTTCTGCGGGACATCTTCGAGCGTGCGGATGTTCGCGGTGACGTCCTCGCCCTCCGCGCCGTCGCCACGCGTCGCCGCCGTGACGAGCTCGCCGCCCTCATAGCGCAGCGACATCGACAGGCCGTCGATCTTCGGCTCGGCGGAGAAATTGATCTTGTCGTCGTCGAGCTTCAGGAAGCGCACGATGCGGCCGACGAAGTCGCGCACGTCTTCCTCGGCAAAGGCATTGTCGAGCGACAACATCGGAACGGAGTGGCGCACCTTCCTGAAACGCCCCGATGGCGCTGCGCCGACCTTCTGTGAGGGCGAATCGCCACTGACGAATTCCGGAAAGCGTTTTTCGATCGCATCGAGGCGGTGACGCAGGGCGTCATACTCGGCGTCGGTGACGGTGGGCGCGTCGTCCTGATAGTAGCGTTCGTTGTGCCCCTCGATCTCGAGCGACAGCCGCATGTGCTCGACCTTGGCCTGCGCCTTGGTGAGGTCGGCAACGTCACGAAGCGTTTTGGATTTTGCTGCTCTTGCCATGGTGCTTGGATACGACGGAGCGGGCGGGAGGGTAAAGGCGGTAAAAGTCTTGTGCCCCGGCTCGGCTACGCGCGTCCGGGACACGAAGCCTAACTCGCCGCCTTGAGCAGCCTGTCCGCGGCCGCCCTCGCCTCGGCCGTGATCTCGGCCCCGGCGAGCATGCGGGCGATTTCCTCGCGGCGGTGGTCGGCGGCGAGCGCGTTGACGCGGGTGGCGACGCGCTTGCCCTTGTCCAGCGCATCCTTGGAGATCAAGAGATGCTGGTCGGCGCGCGCGGCAACCTGCGGGGCATGGGTCACGGCCATGACCTGAACCTTGCCAGCAAGCCGCGCCAGCCGCGCACCGATGGCGTCCGCGACCGCGCCGCCGACGCCGGTGTCGATTTCGTCGAAGACGAGCGTCGGCGCCGAACCGCGGTCGGACAGCACGACCTTGAGCGCCAGGAGGAAGCGCGAGAGCTCGCCACCGGAGGCGACCTTCATCATCGGCCCGGCCTTGGTGCCCGGATTGGTCTGCACCCAGAACTCGACGCGATCGAAGCCTTGCGGCCCGGGCGCGGCCTCGTCGGTCGTGACTTGCGTCATGAATTTCGCGCGCTCGAGCTTGAGCGGGGCGAGCTCGGCATTGACGGCCTTGTTGAGCTTCTCGGCCGATTTCTGCCGCGCTGCCGAGAGCTTTTTCGCCGCCGCCGCATAGCGTGCATCGGCTTCGATCGCAGCCTGCTCCAGCCTCTTCAAGCGCGAGGCGCCGGCATCGATCAGCACGACGTCGGCGGCGTATTTGGCGGCAAGCGCCGCCAGGCCATCGACCGGCGTCGAATATTTGCGCGAGGCGGCGCGCAAAGCGAACAGCCGCTCCTCGATGCGTTCGAGCTCGGCCGGGTCGAAATCGGTTGCGGCGAGCGCGGCCTGGAGGTGCTGGTCGGCCTCCTCCAGCGCGTTGATCGCGATATCGATTGCTCTCACTGCGGGCTCGACCAGCGCCGGCGAGTTGACGCCGCGGCGCTCCAGCCGGCGCACGGCGGCCGACAGCGCGGCAACCGGCGAATTGTGGCCGCCGACGACCTCCTGCGCCTCGCGCAGATCGGAGGCGATCTTCTCGCCCTGCATCATGGTGGTGCGGCGCGAGGCGAGCGAGGTTTCCTCACCGTCCTTCGGCGCGAGCTGCTTCAGTTCGTCGGAGGCGTGGCGCAGATAGTCGGCCTCGCGCGCGGCGCGCTCCATGCCGGCGCGATGCTCTTCCAGCTCGGTGTTGGCGGTGCGGCGCGCGTCCCAGAGCGCTTCGACGGCTGCGACGTCCTTTTCGAGGCCCGCAAAGGCATCGAGCAGGCGGCGATGGGTGGCGGCATCGACCAGCGCGCGCTCGTCATGCTGGCCGTGGATCTCGACCAGCGCGGCGCCGACGGCCTTCAGCGTCTGCACGCTGATCGCCTGGTCGTTGATGAAGGCGCGGGTGCGGCCGTCGGCGAACTGCACCCGCCGCAAGATCATCTCGCCGGTGTCGTCTAGCCCGTTCTCGGCGAGGATTTTCGTTGCGGGGTGATTTTTGGGGATATCGAAGACGGCCGTGACCTGCCCCTGCTCCGCGCCATGGCGCACGAGGCCGGCGTCGCCGCGGCCACCGAGCGCCAGTGCAAAGGCATCGAGCAGGATGGATTTGCCCGCACCGGTCTCGCCGGTCAAAACCGCAAGTCCGGTGGCGAATTCGATATCGAGCCGTTCGATCAGGACGATGTCACGGATCGACAGACGCGCCAGCATGGAACCAGATTTCCTAGCCGAGACCTAGAGGCCTATCCCCTTGAAGGTCCGGCTGATCCAGGACCCCTGATTCTCGCTCGGCTCGAGACCGCCGGATTTTACAAGATTATAGGCGTCCTTGTACCACCGGCTGTCGGGAAAATTATGCCCGAGCACGGCGGCGGCGGTCTGGGCTTCGCCGACGATGCCGATCGCCATGTAGGACTCGGTAAGACGGTAGAGCGCCTCCTCGACATGGCGCGTGGTCTGGTACTGCGTCACCACGGCCTTGTAGCGGTTGATCGCGGCCGTGTAGTCGCGCTTCTGCATGTAATAGCGGCCGACATTCATTTCCTTGCCGGCAAGCTGGTCGCGCGCGCCCTCGATCTTGGCCTTGGCGGAGGTCGCATATTCGGACGTCGGATATTTGCGCACCACCTCTTCCAGCGAGGCGATCGCCTTCTCGGTGCGGCCCTGGTCACGGTTGATGTCCGGAATCTGGTCGTAATGCGAGGCGGCGATCAGATATTGCGCGTAAGCGGCGTCCGGGCTGCCGGGATGCAGGGTGACGTAGCGGGTGGCAGCGCCGATGCAGCTGTCATAGTCGCCGCCCTGGTAGGACGCGTAGGCTGACATCAGCAGCGATTTGCGCGCCCAGTCGGAATAGGGATGCTGGCGGTCGACCTCTTCGAACTTCTTGTTCGCCGCCTTCATGTCCTTCTTTTCGTTCATGAGGTACAAGCCCTCATTGTAGATCTTGTCGGCAGGCTCCTCGACGAAGGTATCGTCCTTGGCGATGAACTTGTCCCAGAGCGAGCCGGTGCCGCAGCCGGCCAGCGGCAACGCGAGCACGAAGAGGGTCGCGGCCTGAAGCAGCCCACGGGCTCGCGGTGAAACCAAGAGATATCCGCGCGTCATACGCTGTGCCGACATGAATTTAAGACCTGACGCCCTGTGATGCGGTGCCCGCCAGCCCATGATCCCCGTCACGGGCGCGAAATGTAACCGTGGTGCCTGCCATGCGACCACGTCGGTGTAACCGAAAAACGATTGTTAACCTATCGGATAGGCAGGCATTCCGCCCGGATTAAGGCGAAAACGCCGCAATCCTAGTCGATCATGGTTACCAGGAGTTTCCCGGATAAAACGCCAGCCGCTGCAGGCTTCAGGACACGCCCGGCCCGTAGGCGGCAGCGATCCTGCCGCCAACAATGCCGCTGCCGACCTCGGCCACACCACGTGTGGTGCGGCGGGCCACCTCGCCCTCGACCACCCGCCAGGCGGTCCGGTCGGCCAGCAGTGCGGTCAGAACGGCGTGGTTGAGCTTGTGGCCGCCACGCACCGAACGATAGGCACCGAGCAGCGGCAGGCCGGCCAGCGCGAGATCGCCGATCACGTCCAGCACCTTGTGGCGGGCGCATTCGTCGGCGTAGCGCAGGCCCTCAGTGTTGAGCAGCCGCTCCTCGTCGAACACGACGGTATTTTCAAAGGAGGCGCCGAGCGCATAGCCCGCGCTCCAGAGCCGGGCAACATCACCCATCAGACCGAAGGTCCGGGCACGGCCGACTTCGCGGCGGAAGCGCTCGGGGCTCACGTCGAAGCCATAGCTCTGCTGGCCGATGACGGGATTGGTGAAGTCGATCTCGACCTCGGCGCGGAAACCGTTGGCGTAGGGCCGGATCTCGCCGAAGGAGTCGCCGACCTTGACCGAAACCGGCTTCAAAACCTGGATGAACCGACGCTGCGCCGGCTGGTTGACGATACCGGCCTGATCGATCGCCGCGATGAAGGCAGCGGCGCTGCCGTCCATGATCGGCACTTCCGGACCGTCGATCTCGATGGTGGCGTTGTCGATACCCATGCCCCGCAGCGCAGCCAGCACATGCTCCGCGGTGGAAACCAGCGGACCGCTGCGATCGCCGAGGACGGTCGCGAAGTCGGTCGCGATCACCTGCTCGGCGGTCGCCTGAATCTCGCGGTCACGTCCTTCGAGTCCGGTGCGGACAAAAATAAAACCGGCATCGACAGGTGCAGGTCCGAGCGTAAGGGTGACGGGAAGACCGGAATGAACGCCAACGCCGGCCACGGTGGCTTGCGCACGAAGCGTTGTTTGCCGGCTAAATTTCATCAGGAACCGCCCCACTACGACCAACTGCGACTTATACTGGACCCGACTGATCGATCGAGATCGACCGTCCGAATCTCCGTATCCCCAAGTCACACCGAACCATAGTCACTGCCTTAAACAGCGCCAACTCACGCTTTTTTACCGATTGTTACCCCAAACCGGCCGTATTCGCGCCAAGGCTTAACCAAATTGCGCCGAGGTTTGGGGCACATATCGGCAGCTTTACTGAAGCACCGAACCGGTAATTAATGATTTAAAATCAGTTGCTTGAACGCGCAATCCGGATATGCACGGGACATAAGGAAAGGCCCCGGCAAGCTTCCCGCCGGGGCCTTTCTGCGTCTGCCTTATTGTAACAATCCTCAGGTCGCCTGCCGCCGCAGGAAGGCCGGGATATCAAGATGGTCATCTCCCTGTGGCGCCGGCGCAACAGGTGCCGGGCGGCCATGGGCGTCGAGACCCTGCGGCGCGGGCCGGCGGGCATATTCCGACACCGGTTCGGTGGCTGCGATCTGCTGCTGCACCGTGCGCTGCGGCTTGCGCTCGGGCAGCGCCGGCATGGCGGGACCGGCGGTGCGGGCGGCGATCGGGGCCTCGGTCTCCTCGTCGCGACGGCCGAGGCCGACATTGGCGAGGCGCTGCAGCAGCGACAGGCGGGTCTTCTGCGGCGTTTCCTCCTCAACCTCGCCACGGGCCTGACGAATCTCGGCCTGGGCCGGCATCGGCAGCTCGTCGAGGCGCGGCATCCGCGGCGCGCGGGCCGGGGCACGCTCGGCCTGCGGCGGGATGAAGGTTTCCGGCGTCATCTGCTCATGCATGGCAACCGGCGCCTGCTCGGGCTCCGGAAACAGCGTGGGCTTCTGCGCGATCGGGCGCACGGTGACGTCGCCATAGGTCTGCATCGGCGCGGGTACCTGCGGGACTTCGGAAACGGCAGCCGCGATGGCCGCAAGCGCCGCACGCTCGACATTGGGACGCTGTGCGACAGGCGCGGCAGCCGGGATCTGCGAGTCCAGCTTCTGGGCGCGCTCGGCCAGACGCTGGTTGTCGGCGCGAAGCCGCGCGGTCAGGTCGGCGAGACGGCTCTCGGCAGCGACGGCCGGAGCCGCCGGGGCTTGCTGGGCCTGCGGCGCGGCGTTTGCGACCGGAGCGCTGGTGCCCTGGGTGGTGCGGGCGATCGCGGCCTGCTCGATGCCGGTGGCAACGACCGAGACGCGGATCAGGCCGTCGAGCGCTTCGTCGAAGGTGGCACCGACGATGATGTTGGCGTCCTGGTCGACTTCCTCGCGGATGCGGGTCGCGGCTTCGTCGACCTCGAACAGGGTGAGGTCCTTGCCGCCGGTGATGGAGATCAGGAGGCCCTTGGCGCCCTTCATCGAACTGTCGTCGATCAGCGGGTTGGCGATCGCGGCCTCAGCGGCGGTCAGCGCGCGCTTGTCGCCGGAGGCTTCGCCGGTGCCCATCATCGCCTTGCCCATCTCGCGCATGACGGCGCGGACGTCGGCGAAGTCGAGGTTGATCAGGCCTTCCTTGACCATCAAATCGGTGATGCAGGCCACGCCCGAGTAGAGCACCTGGTCGGCCATCGCGAAGGCGTCGGCGAAGGTGGTCTTCTCGTTGGCGACCCGGAACAGGTTCTGGTTCGGGATGATCAGGAGCGTGTCGACGACCTTGTGAAGCTCGTTGATGCCGGCTTCGGCGGTGCGCATGCGGCGGCCGCCCTCGAAGTGGAACGGCTTGGTCACGACGCCGACGGTGAGGATGCCCATGTCGCGCGCGGTCTTGGCAATGACCGGAGCAGCGCCGGTGCCGGTGCCGCCGCCCATGCCGGCGGTGACGAACACCATGTTGGCGCCCGAGAGATGGTCACGCAGCTCGTCGATCACCTCTTCCGCGGCGGCTGCACCGACGTTCGGCTGCGAGCCGGCGCCGAGGCCTTGCGTCACTGCGGTGCCCATCTGCACGATGCGCTGCGCCTTCGACATCGTCAGCGCCTGCGCGTCGGTGTTGGCAACCACGAAGTCGACGCCCTGGAGGCCGGCCGTGATCATGTTGTTGACGGCGTTGCCGCCGGCGCCGCCGACGCCGAACACGGTGATGCGGGGCTTCAACTCGTGAATATCAGGAACATTGATGCTGATGGTCATGTTTGCCTCTCGATCACGCGCGCGTGGGTTCGCCCCGGCCTACGGCCGCGGGAGTTGGTGAAAATCGACAATTGCGGAAAGCGGTCATCAAAAGCCCTCGCGTAGCCATCGTCCGACCTTTCCGAAATAACCGCCCGTTCCTGTCCTGACCTGCTGCCGCGTATGCCGCGGTTCGACATGTTCGTGGTGAACATATTGCGGGTAGACGAGAAGTCCGGCCGGCACCGCGAACGCGGCGTTCTTCGCCTCGTTGGGCAGCCGGCCAAAACCGAGAGGACGTCCGACCCGCACGGGCCGGCCGAGAATCTGGGTTCCGAGCTCGACGAGGCCGGTGAGCTGCGAGGCGCCGCCGGAGAGCACGACACGGCCCTTGGGCTCTGCCGCGAAGGGCGAATCCTTCAGCTTGTCCCGAACCATTTCGAAGACTTCCTCGGCACGATGCTTGACGATGTTGGCGATGGTGGCGCGCGAAACGATCTGCGGCAGATCCTGGTCGTCACCGGCTGTCGGTACAGACATCAGCTCACGCGAGTCCGATCCGCCGGTAATGACGGTGCCGTATAACGTCTTGATTCGCTCGGCGTCGGCAATGGTCGCCGAGAGTCCGCGCGCGAGATCCATCGTGATATGTTGCCCGCCGACCGCAAATCCGGCCGCGTGCACGAAGCGGCCGCCGGAATAGACCGCGATGGTGGTGGTGCCCGCACCCATCTCGACGACGGCAGCGCCGAGATCGGCCTCGTCGTCGGTCAGCACCGACAGGCCGGCCACATAGGGGGCCGCCGCCATGGCTTCGACATTGAGATGGCAGCGTTCCACCGCCAGCATCAGGTTCCGCGCCACGGTGGCGTCGCAGGTGACGACGTTCATATCGACGCCGAATTGATGCGCGACCATGCCGCGGGGATCGCGGATGCCCTTGACGCCGTCGAGTGTGTAGCCGACCGGCAGCGCATGCAGCACGGTGCGGCCCTCGCCGGTGGCGTGGCGCATGCCGGTGGAGGTGACGCGGCTGACATCGGCCGGCGTCACCGCACCGCCGCGGATATCGGCTGCGGCTTCGACCAGCTGGCCCGCGAGCCGGCCGCCGGACACCGACAGCAGAACGGACTCGACCCGGACCTTGGCCATTTTCTCGGCGAGGCCGACGGCCTGGCGCACCGCCTGCTCGCATTCGGCGAGATCGACCACCGCGCCGGCCTTCATGCCGCGCGACTGGATCTGGCTGTAACCGATCAGTTCTACCGCATGGGTGCGATCGCGTAGGGCCTCGCTCGGCGCGGACGGCTTCAGCCGCGCGATCATGCAGGCGATCTTGCTGGTGCCAATGTCGAGGCAGGCGACGAGACCGCCGCGCTTGTGCGGCATCGGGCGCATCTTCGGCGTCTGGGTGCGATCAAGACCGGTCATGCGGCGTCCCCGGCCTTCTTTTTCTTCTTGTCCTTGAACAGATCTTCGCGCGCCTTGGCGGCGTCATCGGACAGCTGCACCACCAGACGGTCGGGCAGGCGCATGTCGATCGCGACGATATCCTTCGAGAACAGCCTGTCGTCCTTGTCGAGCTTGGAGAGCGCGGCGAGTGCGTTGCCGACATCCTGCTCCGGAAGGCGGACGTCGAGGCCATCTTTCAGCCTCAGGTTCCAGCGCCGCTCACCGACATAGATCGCGGCTTTCGTCACCGCGTTCACCTGCGGATAGCGGGCAAGCAGCGCGAGGAAGTCGCGGGCCTGCGTGTCGGCGCCCTTGCCGACCACGAGCGGCAGCGACAGGAACCGGCGCGAGACATAGGGTTCGAGCAGCGCGCCATCGTCGGCGATGACGGAGAGCCGGCCGGCCTCCTGCCACAGCGCGAACGCCTTGCGCTCGGTGATCTCGATCATGAGCTGGCCCGGATAGAGCTTCAGCACGGTCGCGTCCGCAATCCAGGCATTGGCCTTGAGCTTGTCGCGAACGTTGTCGGCATCGAGGAACAGCAGCGAGGAGCGGCCGCTGACGCCGCCGATGGCGAGGATCTCGTCCTGGCTGAGCTGCTTGCGGCCGTTGATCACGACCGAGGTGATGCGGAAGCCGGCCGAATTGGCCATGGCGTTGCGCGCGTCGCTGACCGCCGTGATGAAATCCTGGAGATGGCCGCCCTTGACGATGCCGAGGCCGCAGCTGCCGATCAGCAGCAGCACGGTCATGCTGATCCCGACCCGGCGCGGCAGATAGCGCTCGACCATCGCGATCAGGCGCGGCGGCGGCTCACGTTCGACGACGGCCTTGGCCTTGATCTTCTGCTTGGCGGTGGCGCGCTTCTCCTCACGCCGATCCTGCACCCACTCGCGCAGAAGCACGACCGCTCCGATAGCGGCCGCCTTCAGGTCAGCTTGGGGCCTCAGCGATCTCAAAAACGACCGGGTGAGGCTTCCTGCACCATCCATTGCACGAGCTCGTCAACAGTTTGCCCGCGACATCGCGCGGGTCCTGGCGAACATGACGTCTCGGACTTGCCGGGCCGGGTACTGGTCTTCGGCAGAAGAAACCGCTCCCCTTCAAAGCGTTCGCCGGTCGGAGACAATCCGAAACGGCTCACGCGCCGGCAGCCAAAACGCCATATGCGCCGCCAGCGTTAACCTTCGGACTTCCTGGTAAACAAAAGGTAAAGTTCGTTAACGAAGAATGCGTTTTGCCCAGCTCTGTGAGGCAGTTATGCCACGATGTCCGGCATTTTACCGGTTTTGGGCACCAAACCGGCCGTTTTCGCCCTCTCAGCCGTTAACCAATCCTAACTATTTCCGCACCCGCCGCACCGCCAGCTCGATCAGCTCGCGGAGGAAGTCGGGGAATGCGATGCCCTCGGCTTTCAGCGCCTTGGGGTAGAGCGAGGACTTGGTCAGCCCGGGCAGCGTGTTGGTCTCGAGATAGACCAGCCCCTTCTCCGAGACGATGAAGTCGGAGCGGGAATAGCCGGTGCAGGACATCGCGCGATGCGCCGCCATGGCCTGGGTCTTGAGCGCCTCAGTGACCTCGGCGGTGAAGCGGCCCGGGCAGATCTCCTGGGTCGACTTCAAAAGATATTTTGCCGCGTAGTCGAAATTGCCCTCACCGGGAATGATCTCGATCGGCGGCAACGGGATGATCGACCCGTCGGTGCGCTCCAGCACGCCGCAGGTCGCCTCGACGCCGGCGATGTAGGGCTCGATCACATACTCTTCGTGCCTGGCCGCATTGCGGACGGCGACGAGATCCTGCTTGGCGTTGACGAAGATCAGGCCATAGCTCGATCCATCACGCGCCGGCTTTGCGATCAGCCTTCCATATTCAGCGAAGGCATCATCGATATTCTCGAGCGCGATGCCATCGGGCGGCGTCACACCGCCGAGCGCGGCAAAGCGCTTGGCCGCGATCTTGTCGAAGGCGAGATGTGAGGAGGCCGAACCGGAGCCTGTGAACGGCACGCCGCGCACCTCACACATCACCTGCAATTCGCCATTCTCGGCGCTGCCGCCATGCAGGCTGAGCACGAGGACGCGGTCTTCAGTCCTGGCCTTGTCGAGCGCCTGCGCCAGCGGAATGCCACGCGTGCCAGGCTTGAACTCGTCCTCGAAGGGCCGCGAATGTTCGAGCAGCTGCTTGGACTGCACGACGTGCACCTTGTCCTCGACGTCCCACCACCAGAGATCGGCCTCGGGCAGCGCCTGATGCAGGGCCTGGGCTGAAGCGACGGAAACCAGACGTTCGCGGTTGGAGCCGCCAAAGAGGATCGTGGTGCGCATGTTCTCTCGTCGCTTGTCCAAATTAGCCGGGAATTCCAATCCGCTTGATTTCCCAGTGCAGCTCAATTCCGGAATTCGCCTTCACGCGTTCGCGCACCGTCTCGCCCAGCGCCTCGATGTCGTGCGCGGTGGCATCGCCCGTGTTGATCAGGAAGTTGCAGTGCATCTCGGAGACCTGCGCGCCGCCGACGCGCAAGCCACGGCAACCTGCGGCGTCAACCAGCTTCCAGGCCGAATGGCCGGGCGGATTCTTGAAGGTCGAGCCGCCGGTTTTTTCGCGGATCGGCTGCGCGGTCTCGCGATGGCTCTGTACGTCGGCCATACGCGCGCGGATGACTGCCGTATCCCTGATCTCGCCGCGAAAGCGAGCGGAGGTGAAGATGATGGAGGGATTGACACCACTGTTGCGGTAAACGAATTTCATGTCGGCGTTGGAGAAGACGTGCTTCGCGCCGTCGCGGCCGATGCCGGTCGCCTCGATCAGCACATCCTTGGTCTCACCGCCATTGGCGCCTGCATTCATGCGCAGCGCACCACCGATCGTGCCGGGAATGCCGAAGTAGAATTCGAGCCCGCCGATATTGGCAGAGGCCGCGACCTCCGCGACGCGCTTGTCCAGAGCGGCCGCACCCGCGGTCACGACGTCACCGTTCGCAGTGGCCTCGCCAAAAGCGCGCGGCGCCAGCCGGATCACCACGCCGGCAATGCCGCCATCGCGGACGATCAGGTTGGAGCCGACACCGACGACATAGACCGGGATGTCGCTGGCGAGATGCGCGAGGAAATAAGCGAGATCATCCTCGTCCGCCGGCGTGAACAGCACCTGCGCCGGCCCGCCGACGCGAAACCAGGTCAGCTCGGCCAGCGACTGGTTGGCAAGCAACCGCCCGCGAAGATCCGGCATCGCGGCTTTGAGCTCCGGTGTGATGTCGGGGAAGCTCACCGCCCTACCCCAGCGCCTTCAACTGGTCCGGCAACGCATACGCCCATTGCGTGATGTTTCCTGCACCGAGGCACACGACGAGATCACCCGACTTCGCCACGTCCTTGACGATGCCGGCGAGCTCAGACGCCGCCGGCAGCGGAACCACCTCGCGATGGCCGTGCGCGCGCAGGCCCGTGACGAAATGATCGCGGTCGATGCCGTCGATCGGCGTCTCGCCCGCGGCATAGACGTCTGCGACGACCACCGCATCGGCGTCGTTGAAGCAGGTGCAAAATTCCTCGAACAGCGATTGCAGGCGGGTGTAGCGATGCGGCTGCACCACGGCGATGATCTTGCCGTTGCTGGATTCCCGCGCGGCCTTCAGCACCGCCGCAATCTCGACGGGGTGATGGCCGTAATCGTCGATCACGGTGACGCCGTTCCACTCACCGGTCTTGGTGAAGCGCCGCTTGACGCCGCCGAATCCGGCGATCGCCTTGCGGATCGCGTCATCTGAAACGCCAAGCTCGCGCGCGACCGCGATCGCAGCCGTCGCGTTGGAGGCGTTGTGGCGCCCCGGCATCGGCAGCATGAGATCGGCGATCTCGTGCACGGCGCCCGTCTTGCGATCGCGGAACGCGACCTTGAACTTTGATCCGCCACCCATTGGGGTCAGGTCGAGCAATCGCGCGTCGGCCTGCGGATTTTCGCCGTAAGTGATGATGCGACGATCCTCGATCTTGCCGACGAGGGTCTGCACGACGGGATGATCGATGCACATCACGGCAAATCCGTAGAACGGCAGGTTCTCGACGAAATGCCGGAAGGCGTCCTGCACGGCCTCGAAGGTCTTGAAGTGATCGAGATGCTCAGGATCGACATTGGTGACGATCGCGACATCGGTCGGCAGCTTCAGGAACGTGCCGTCGCTCTCGTCGGCCTCCACCACCATCCAGTCGCCGGCGCCGAGCCGCGCGTTGGAGCCGTAAGCATTGATGATGCCGCCGTTGATCACGGTCGGATCGAGCCCGCCGGCATCGAGCAGGGTTGCGACCATCGTGGTCGTGGTGGTCTTGCCGTGCGTGCCGGCAATCGCGACGCAGCTCTTCAGCCGCATCAATTCGGCCAGCATCTCGGCGCGGCGCACCACGGGAATGCGCCGCTCGCGCGCCGCCATCAATTCCGGATTGTCGCGCTTGATCGCGGTGGACACGACGACGACCTCGGCCCCGTCGACATTCTCGGCCTTGTGGCCGACCGAGACCTTTGCGCCCTTCTTGCGCAGACGGTCGAGATTGTAATTGTCGGAGGCGTCCGAGCCCTGCACGGCATAGCCGAGATTGACCAGCACCTCGGCGATGCCGCTCATGCCGATCCCGCCGATCCCGACGAAGTGGATGGGTCCGATCTCGCGCGGCAGTCTCATGCTCTGTTCCCTGACCTCGCCGCCTTGCGCAGGCGGCATCTGGCAAAGGTCACGGCCAAATCAGCCGCGCCGTTCTTACTGGATGCCCCGCTTTAGAAGGCGAAGACAAGGGCTTTTTCGCGTCAGATTCCCGCGACTTTGACCACCAGATCGGCCAGCCGCTCGGCGGCATCGAGCCGGCCCGCCCCTTTCGCCGCGGCTGCCATGGCGCCAAGGCGCGTCGGCTCGGCCGCAAAACCGGAGATCTCTGCGGCGAGACGGTCCGAGGTGAACTCGGTCTGCGGGATGCGAATGGCGCCGTCGACCTTGGCCAGCACGCCGGCATTGGCGAACTGATCCTGGTCGATCGCGCCCGGCAGCGGCACCAGGATCGAGGGCCGGCCGATCGCGGCGAGTTCGGCGACCGTGCCGGCGCCGGAGCGCGACACCACCAGATGGTTGGAGGCGAGCCGCGCCGGCAAATCCGTGAAGAACGGCGCGAGCTCGGCCTCGATCTTGAGCTTGTCGTAGACAGCGCGCACGCGGGTCATGTCCTCGTCGCGGACCTGCTGGGTGAGGATGAGCCGGCCCCACAGCGCGGGCTCGAGCCGCTCGATCGCGCCAGGCACGATGTCGGCCATGATGCGCGCTCCCTGGCTGCCGCCGACGACGAGCAGGCGCAGCGGGCCATTCATTTCGGGTGCGACATATGGCACGGCGGCAGCGGCGAGGACCGCCGGCCGCATCGGCGTGCCGACCGTTGTGGTCTTGGCTGCCAGCGCCGGATCGCGGTCGAGCACACCCGGCAACGACGTCGCGATGGCGCGAACACGGCTCGACAGAAACCGGTTGGCGCGGCCGAGCACCGCGTTGGCGTCGTGGATGATGCCGGGCACGCCCGCGAACTTGGCCGCAACCAGTGGCGGCAATGTCGGATAGCCGCCGAAGCCGATAACGGCAGCGGGCTTCAATCGCTTGATCAGGCGATACGCAGAGAGCGTGCCGGTGGCGAGCGTGAGGCCGGCATAAGCGAGCTGAAGCGGATTGCGGCCGCGCGCGGTCTCGCTCGCGACGACGTCGATCATGTCCTTGGTGAACAGCCCGCTATAGCGCAGTGCGCGCTCATCGGTGACGAGGCGGACGCGAAAGCCGCGCCGGATCAACTCGACGCCAAGCGCCTCGGCCGGAAACAGATGGCCGCCGGTGCCGCCCGCGGCGAGAAGAATCAAGGGGGAATTGTCCATGGAGAGGCCTTTTACAAGGTCTTTCTCGTCATTGCGAGCAAAGCGAAACAATTCAGACTGCCTCCACGGCGACACTCTGGATTGCTTCGTCGCTTCGCTCATCGCAATGACGGCCTAAGCGTAACTCCGCATCGCCTCGGCGTGGCCGCTGGCCTCGACCTCTGTGCGCGGGCGCAGCCGTGTCAGGGCCAGCATCATGCCGACGCCATAGGAGAGCGACACGATCGAGGAGCCGCCATAGGAGATGAACGGCAGCGTCATGCCCTTGGCGGGGATAAGCTGGAGATTGACCGACATGTTGATGGCGGCCTGCACGCCGAACAGGATCGCAAGGCCAGAGGCCGCAAAGCGCGAGAACATGTCCTCGTTGGCATAGGCGCGCGACAGCGTGCGGATGACGACGAAGGCGAACAGCGTCAGCATCGCCAGGCACAGGATGATGCCGAACTCCTCGGCGGCGACCGCGAACACGAAGTCGGTGTGGCTGTCCGGCAGGCTGCGTTTTGCGATGCCCTCGCCCGGTCCGAGGCCAAACCAGCCACCGTTGTAGAAGGCCTCCATCGCAGTATCGACCTGAAAAGTGTCGCCGGAGGCCGGATTCATGAAGCGCTTGATGCGTCCGGCAACGTGGGGAACAAAAAGATAAGCGCTGAACAGGCCGGCCGCGCCGATGCCGGCGAGACCGAACACCCAGATCATGCGCATGCCTGCGATGAAGAAAAGCGAGCCCCACACCATCAGGATCAGCATGGTCTGGCCGAAGTCCGGCTCCATCACCAGCAGAGAGACCAGCATCATCAGCAGCACCAGCGCCATCGAGGTCGCGGGCATCTCCGGCCGCTTGGTCGATTCCGCGAACAGCCAGGCAGCGATGACGACGAACGAGGGCTTTGCGATTTCGGAGGCCTGAATGTTGACGCCGAGCAGCGTGATCCAGCGCCGCGAGCCCTTGACCTCGGGGCCGATGGCGAGCGTCACCACGATCAGGATAATGCTGACGGTAAAGATGATCAGAGCCGAGCGGCGGATCGAGCGCGGCGACAGGAAGGAGACGCCGACCAGCACCATGAAGGACGGCGCCAGGAACATCACGTGGCGGCTGAAGAAGTGGAAGGGATCGAGCCCGATGCGGGTCGCGACCGGCGGGCTCGCCGCAAGCGACAGGATGACGCCGGTCAGCATCAGCACCAGGATCGCGCCGAGCAGCGGCTTGTCGACGGTCCACCACCACTCGGTAAAGGGGGTGCGATCTTCACGGGAGAGCATGGGCGGCCGCTTTCGGACAGAGGTCCGTTCATTGGTCGCCGAGGTTGGTTACCGCAGGGTTAAGGGAATCGATATCCTTGGCGATAGATCCACCGGCGGCCCTATTCGTAGTTGATCGTGATATCCCCCGCGCGCTGATCGCGCTTATCGATCTGCGCTGCCTCGGGAATGAAGCCGATCCTGACCGCCCGCTCGCTGTTCCAGGCAACAACAACATCAAGATGCCCGCGCACGCTGACAAAGGTCGGCGTGCTCTCGGGTGAGAACGTCCGACCGCGCGCCACGATGCTGGCTTGCGTGCTGTCGGGCACTGTCGCCCCGCACGTCTTCCAGACCACGACAACCAACTGACTGCCGCTTGGGGAGGCGAACGCCCGCTGTCGAACGACGCGGCACGCGCCGAATTCGTGCATAACGTTGTCAATGAGGACAACACAGAGGAAACCGACCGGGACAGCAAGAGCGACGACAATTCCGATCCAGCGTCGCCGCGACATCCTCACACCACCGGTTTCACACCCGGCAGCGCCTGCACCAGCTCGCGGAACTTTGTGCCGCGAATTTCGAAGTTGCGGTACTGGTCGAAGGAGGCACAGGCCGGCGACAGCAGAACGACCGCGTCGGTAAGGCCGGACGCTTCCGCGTCGCGCGCGGCGTGTTCGACGGCCACATCGAGCGTCTGGCTGATCTCGTGCGCGACCGTGCCAAGCGTGCCGGAAAATTCCTGCGCGGCTTCGCCGATCAGATAGGCCTTGCGGATGCGCGGGAAGAAGGAGGTCAAGCTGGTGATGCCGCCCGCTTTCGGCTTGCCGCCGGCGATCCAGAAAATGTCGCCAAAGGACGACAGTGCATGCGCGGTGGCGTCGGCGTTGGTGCCCTTGGAATCGTTGACGAACAGCACATTGCCGCGACGGCCGACCTGCTCCATGCGATGCGCAAGGCCCGGAAAGCTGCGCAGGCCGTTCTGCAGCACGTCCAGGCTGATGCCCATCGCAAGCGTGGCAGCGGCGGCGCAGGCTGCGTTCTGCGCGTTGTGCAGGCCACGCAGCGAACCGATGCCGCCGAGTTTTGCGATCTCGCTGCGGGCACCGCCCGAGGTGCGCACGATGGTGCCGTGCTCGATATGAATGCCGCTCGCCAGCGGATTCCTGACGGAGATCCGCACCACGTTCTTGCCGGCGCGGTCGAGCCGATCGGCGATGTCGCGGCAATAGCCGTCATCGACGCCGACGATCGAGGTGCCGCCTGCCTGCACGCATGCAACCAGGCGCTCCTTCACCGCAGCGTAATGTTCGATGGTGCCGTGACGATCGATGTGATCCTCGCTGACATTGAGCAGAATGCCGACAGAGGGATCGAGCGAGGGCGTGAGGTCGATCTGGTAGGACGACATCTCGATGACGTGGACGCGGCCCGTGCGCGGCGGCTCCAGCGACAGGATCGCGGTGCCGATATTGCCGCCCATCTGGGTATCGTAGCCGGCAACCTTCGTCAGATGCGCGATCAGCGCCGTCGTGGTCGACTTGCCATTGGTGCCGGTGATCGCAATGAACGGCGCGTTCGGCGCGTGCCGTCGGCGCTCGCGGCAGAACAGCTCGATGTCGCCGATCACCTCGCAGCCCACCTCGCGCGCTTTCAGCACGCTCCAGTGCGGCACGGGATGCGTCAGCGGCACGCCGGGCGCGAGCACGAGCGCTGCGAAATTGCCCCAGGAGACGTTGCGCAAATCTGCGGTGACGAAACCGGCCTGCGCCGCCTTGGCGACGTTCTCGGCATTGTCGTCGGCGGCGATCACCTCGGCGCCGCCGGCCTTCAACGCGTGGCAGGAGGCGAGCCCCGAGCCGCCGAGGCCGAACACCGCGACCGTCTTGCCGGCGAAGGATGTAACCGGGATCATCGTGGTACCATCAACGCAGCTTCAGCGTGGAGAGGCCGGCGAGCGCCAGCATCACCGAGATGATCCAGAAGCGGATCACGATCTGCGGCTCGGTCCAGCCGAGCTGCTCGAAATGGTGGTGGATCGGCGCCATCCGGAAGATGCGCTTGCCCGTGAGCTTGAACGACACCACCTGCACGATGACGGAGACCGCCTCCAGCACGAACAGGCCGCCGATCACCGCGAGCACGATCTCGTGCTTCACCGCGACCGCGATCGCCCCCAGCATGCCGCCGAGCGCGAGCGAGCCGGTGTCGCCCATGAAGATCGAGGCCGGCGGCGCGTTGAACCAGAGGAAGCCGAGGCCTGCGCCCAGCAGCGCGCCGCAGAGCACCGCAAGCTCGCCGGTGCCGGCGACATATTTGATCTGGAGGTAGTCGGCGAACACCGCGTTGCCGGCGAGATAGGCGATCATCGCAAAGCTCGCGGTCGCGATCATCACGGGCACGATGGCGAGGCCGTCGAGACCGTCGGTGAGATTCACCGCATTGCCGGCGCCGACGATGACGAAGGCGCCGAACACGACGAAGAACCAGCCGAAATGCAGCACGGTGTCCTTCAGGAAGGGAATCGTCAGCGCGGTCGACGCAGGATCGCGGTTCAGCCGCACCAGCGCATAGCACGCGACCAGTGCGATGATCGCCTCGATCAGCAGGCGCAGCTTGCCGCCGAATCCGCTCGTGGTCTGCTTGGTCACCTTGAGGTAGTCGTCGTAGAAGCCGACGAAGCCGAAGCCGAGCGTCACCGCCAGCACGATCCAGACATAGGGATTGAGCGGGTTGGCCCACAGCACCGTCCCGACCGTGAGGCCGGACAGGATCATCAGCCCGCCCATGGTGGGCGTGCCCTTCTTGGCCAGATGCGATTGCGGACCGTCGGTGCGGATCGGCTGGCCCTTGCCCTGGCGGATGCGCAGATGATCGATGATCCAGGGCCCGAACAGGAACACGAACAGCGCGCCGGTGACGACGGCGCCGCCGGTGCGGAATGTGATGTAGCGGAAGACGTTCAGAACGGTGCGCACTGCACCGAAGCCCGGAAATGTATTGGAAAGCTCGATCAGCCAGTAAAACATTCAGTCGGTCCTATGGCGCCTTTCGCACGCGGCCTTCGCCTTTGGCCTCAACGTGTGTCACGCGCATTCGCTGGTCTTCATCATGGGGTCGGGCGACCTCAAAGAAACCGGACGGCGGCGCGCCACAAAGGGTGGGATTCGGGAACAGCGCCTTCCAAGCAGTTTACGCCTTTGCCTGCAAGGCGGCCACTAGCCCCGGCACAAACTTGTTGACCCAGAACATCTTCTTGCTGCCCTTGACAACCACGACATCGCCTGCCTTCAGCAGGCCCGCGACCTCGCCCGGCTTCAGCGTGGCGGGATCGTCATGCCAGCCGAGCCCTTTGCCGGCGGGAAGCGCGTCATAGAGATGCCGCATCAATGGCCCGACGCAATAGATGCCGTCGATGCCGTCGAGATGCGTGGTCAGCGCGGTGTGGTAGCTTGGTGCGTCGTCGCCCAGTTCCAGCATATCGCCGAGCACGGCAATGCGGCGGCCACCCGTCATGTTGCGCGCCTGCAGGCTTTGCAGCGCAGCAGCGACACTCGCCGGATTGCCGTTAAAGCTGTCGTCGATCACGGTGACGCCGCCGACGGCCTGCTCCACGCCGCGGCCGGTCATGATGCCGACGCGGTCGAGCTTGATCGCGAGCGTCGCGACATCGAGATGCGCGGCGTGAACCGAGGCGAGCGCGGCGAGCGCGTTCTGCACGCGGTGCGGTGCACCCGGCGTGAGGCTGAAGGCGATCTCCTTCTTGCCGATTGCGGCCACGACCTGCCAGCTATCGCCATGCGGGGCGTGCGTCACCTCGTGCACCCCGGCCTTCTCGCCGAAGCGCACCACCTTACCCTTCCAGTCGGACGCCTTGAGCCCGGCCGGCAGCACCAGCACGCCGTCTTGCGGCAGGCCGAGCGCGATCGACACCTTCTCGCGGCGGATGGCGTCGAGCGAGCCGAGCTTTTCCAGATGCACTGGTTGGACGTTGACGACGAGCGCGACGGTCGGCCGCGTCAATTCACTGAGCCGCGCAATCTCACCCGTCTGATTCATGCCCATCTCGACGACCCAGAGGCTGGCATCGGGCCGGGCGTTGCACAGCGTCAGCGGCACGCCCCAGAAATTGTTGAAGCTCGACGGGCTCGCATAGGCGTTGGGATAGGCCGCAATGAATTCCTTGGTGCTGGTCTTGCCGGCACTGCCGGTCAGCCCGATCACCGGGCCGTTGAAGCGCGCGCGTGCGGCGCGGGCGAGGCCCCAGAGGCCGTCGATCAGCGTGTCCTTCACGACGATCTGCGGAATGCCAACGCCCGCGATCTCATGCGGCACGATCATCGCGACCGCGCCTGAAGCCTCCGCCTTGTCCGCGAACTCCCAGCCGTCGCGCGCGCTGGCGAAGGCTGAGATGAAGCCGCCGCTCGGCGTGCCGCTCAACGCCACGAACAGGCTGCCCGGCTTCACCAGGCGGCTGTCCTGGGTGACGAAGTCGATGGGCGTGTTCGGAAAAGATCCTGTCGCGCCAAGCGCACGCGCCACCTCGGCAACCGTCCATAGTGGCCCGCTCATGCGACCCTCGATGCTAATGCGGCGGCAACCGCCTCGTGATCACTGAACGGCAGGACCTCGCCTCCGACGATCTGCCCGGTCTCGTGGCCCTTGCCGGCGACGAGCAGCGCATCGCCATCTTCCAGCTCTTCGATCGCGGCGCGGATCGCGGCCGCGCGGTCGCCGATTTCGCGCGCGCCCTTGGCGGTGGCGAGGATCGCGGCGCGAATGGCTTCCGGCTTCTCGCTGCGCGGATTGTCGTCGGTGATGATGATGCGATCGGCATTCTCAGCCGCGATCTCGCCCATAATCGGCCGCTTGCCGGCGTCGCGATCGCCGCCGGCGCCGAACACCACGACCAGTCTTCGTTTGGCGTAAGGCCGCAGCGCCTGCAACGCCTTCGCCAGCGCATCGGGCTTGTGCGCATAGTCGACAAAGATCGGCGCGCCGTTGCGTTCGCCGACGCGCTCGAGCCGGCCCTTGGCGCCTTCGAGATGTTCGAGGCTCGCAAACACATTGGCCGCATCGCTGCCGGTGCCGATGGCAAGACCGGCCGAGACCAGCGCGTTCTCGATCTGGAATTCGCCGGCCAGCGGCAGCCGGACCACATAACGCTTGCCGCGATGTTCAAGTGCAAGCTTTTGCGAGAAGCCCTCGACCTCGACATCGGCGAGACGAATGCCCTCGCCTGCCCCGTCGCCGTGACGGCCGACCGCCATCACGCACAGACCGCGTATCGTCGCGGCGTCGATCGCTTCCGCCGAGCAATCATGATCGGCCGAGATCGCTGCGGCGCCGCCGGGCTGCACGAGCTCGCGAAACAGCCTGAGTTTTGCTGCGAGATAATGTGCGACGGTCGGATGGTAATCCATATGGTCGCGCGAGAGATTGGTGAAGCCTCCGGCGGAGACGCGCACGCCGTCGAGGCGATATTGATCGAGGCCGTGCGACGACGCTTCGAACGCGAGATGCGTCACACCCTCGCGCGCGATCTCATCGAGCTGCCGATGCAGTGCGATCGGATCCGGTGTCGTCAGCGAACCGTAGACGGTGCGTTTCGGCGAGACGAGGCCGATGGTGCCGATGCTGGCCGAGGCATGCCCCAGCCGCTCCCAGATCTGGCGCGTGAACGCCGCAACCGAAGTCTTGCCACTGGTTCCCGTCACCGCGGCAATGGTCGCGGGCTGAGCCGGGAAGAATCTTGCTGCAGCCAGCGCCAGTGCGCGGCGCGGATTGGCGACAGAGATGAACGGCACCTTGCAGCCATCAGGCGCATGATCGCCGACCACGGCCACGGCGCCGGCCGCAATCGCAGCATCGATGAAGCGCACGCCGTCGGTCTTGCTGCCGGCGAGCGCGAAGAAGAGATCGCCGGGCTTGACCACGCGGCTGTCGAGCGCAACGCCGCTCACATCGAGCGCCGCGACGGCGGGCTCGATCGCGGCATCGTTGCCCAGGACATCCTGACCCAAGAGTTCACGCAGCTTCATGGTCTTCCAGTCGACATGCCGCGCCGGAAAGCCGAATCGTCAGGAAAAGCCGAATCAGCACCGGCGATGGCCACCCCAGTTGATTACTGGGTTGTCCTGGATGCTGCAAGAATAAGGCGGTCCGCAGGCGGCAAATCGAAGCGGGGCTCGATGCCCAAGAGCGGCGCGATCCGCTCGATCACCTTGCCGCCCGTGGGCACCGCGTTGAAGCCCGAGGTGATGAAACCATGCGTTTCAGGCAACGCCTGCGGCTCATCCAGCATGACGAGAATCTGATACTTTGGATCGTCGGACGGCATGATGGCGGTGAAGGAGTTGAGCACCCGCTTCTTGGCATAGCGGCCGTTGATGACCTTCTCGGAGGTACCGGTCTTGCCGCCGACATAGTAGCCCTTGACGTCGGCGGACCTGGCGGTACCGATTTCGGCATTGAGCCGCATCAGATACCGCATCTTGTCGCTGGTCTCCTGCTTGATCACGCGCTTGGCCATCGCCCGCGCTTCGTCTTCGCTGCGTTTCATGAATGTCGGCGGAATTAAATAGCCGCCGTTCATCAGGGCGTTGATGCCCATCACCGCCTGGAGCGGCGCGACCGACAGGCCCTGACCGAACGCGATGGTGACCGTGTTCAGCTCACCCCAGCGGCGCGGCACCAGCGGAGCCGCGCTCTCCGGCAACTCAGTGCGCAGCCGCGTCAATTGTCCCATCTTGGCCAGGAACGCCTTGTGCGCCTCGACACCCTGGTTGAGCGCGATCCGCGCGGCGCCGATATTGGACGAGTAGGTGAACACTTCCTTGGTATTGATGAAACGTCCCAGGTTGTGGCTGTCATGGATGGTGAACTTGCCGTAGTGCAGGTTTCCGCGCGCATCCCACGACGAGTTCAGGTTGATCTTGCCGGAATCGAGCGCCATCGCCAGCGTGAACGCCTTGAAGGTTGATCCCATCTCGTAGACGCCGGTGGTCAGGCGATTGATGCGATCGGGATCGTGGGCTTCCTTCGGATTGTTGGGATCGAAATCCGGGAGAGAAACCAGGGCGACGATTTCGCCGGTCTTGACGTTGGAGATGATGCCGGAAGCCGCCTTGGCATGGAATTTTTCCTTGGCCTTCAACAGCTCGTCGCGCAGCGCGTGCTCGACGCGCAAATCGACCGACAGCTCGATCGGCTTTTGCAGGCGGTCGGTGGCGAAGCCCGCGCGGTGGAGATCGGCGAGCCCCTGATTGTCGAGCCACTTCTCCATGCCGGCGATGCCCTGGTTGTCGATGTTGACCAGACCGATGAGGTGGGCGACCTCGTTGCCGGTCGGATAGACGCGCTTGTTCTCGCGCAGGAAGCCAATCCCGGGAATGCCGAGCTTGTGGATGTCCTGCTGCTGCTTTGCCGTGATCTCGCGCTTCAGCCAGACAAAGCCCTTTCGCGACGACAGGCGGTCGCGCACCTCGACCTCGTCGAGGTCGGGCACGGTCGCGGTCAGAAGCTCGATCGCCTCGTCCTTGTCGATGATGCGGCGCGGCTCGCCGAACAGGCTCGCCGCCTTGACGTCGGTTGCCAGGATCGCGCCGTTGCGGTCGACGATATCGGGCCGCGCGGTCGCGACCACCTCCTGCGAGGCAGCACGACGCGCGCTGTGAGCGTCGGCGCCGACCGCGAACATCACCAGCCGGCCGCCGATCAGGGCGTAGACCGAGGCGAAGGCGAGCATTGCGAGGCCGACGCGCGCGCGCGCCTTCGCGGCACGATCGACATTGCGCCCGTAGAGCAGGCTGCGGATCAGACGCTGCCGCCAAGGCTCAACTGGTTTGGCCGGAGTCGCAGCGCTCATTGCTTGTCCTCGGGCTGAGGCACGGAGCCTGTCACGCTATCCGGATCGCTCGCGGCTTCGATGGTGTTGAGCATGGCTCCGATCGGATCGGGCTCGCCCGGCCGGAACATCCGCGGCGGACGGTCCGGCAGGTTCTTCATTGAATCATATTGCGTGCCGTTGACGGGCTTGAGCGGCAGATGCCGCTCGGACAGGCCCTGTAGCCGCAAGGGCGCATCGAGCTTGGCCCATTCGGAGCGCAGCTGCGCGATCGCGTCGCGCTGCTCGCGGATCTCCGCGTGCAGCCGCAGCACCTTCTCGGTGCGCGCGGTGGAATCCATCTTGATCCGGTAGACATAGGCAGCTGCGAAGATCAGCGCGCCGATGACGAGAAGGTGGATGAAGCGCATGTGCTAGCCGCCCCTCATCACGTCGGAGAGTCTTGGCCATGATGATGGCTCGGCATCGTCATGCGCCGGCGCCGCGGTGCGCTCGGCGGCGCGCAGCTTTGCGGATCGGGCGCGCGGATTATGCGCAACCTCCGCCTCGCCGGCGATCACGGGTCGTCGCGTCAAAAGCTGGAAGCTCGGCGCGCCTTGCGCCAGTTCCGGCAGATGCCGCGAGCCGCCGCCGGTTTTTGACCGTGAGGCGAGGAAATTCTTGACGATGCGGTCTTCCAGCGAATGGAACGAGACCACCACCAGACGGCCGCCGGGCTTGAGCACGCGCTCGGCCGCAGCCAGCGCGGTCTGAAGCTCCTCAAGCTCTTCGTTGACGAAGATGCGCAGGGCCTGGAACGTCCGGGTCGCCGGATGAATGTCACCGGGCTTTGAACGAACGACCCGGCCGACGAGATCGGCGAGCGCGCGCGTGGTGGTGAACGGCGTCTCCTGCCGATCAGCCACGATGGCGCGGGCAACGCGGCGCGAATGCCGCTCCTCGCCGAAGAGATAGATGATGTCGGCGAGATCACTTTCCGAGGCGCGCGCGACGACGTCAGCGGCCGTAGGCCCCGCCTGTCCCATGCGCATGTCGAGCGGACCGTCGAGACGGAACGAGAAGCCGCGACCGGCCTGGTCGAGCTGCATCGAGGACACCCCGACATCCATCACGACGCCGTCGACCGCATCAACGCCTTGCGCCGCGCAGACTTCGGCGAGATTCGAGAAGCGGTCTTCGACCAGCGTCAGCCGGCCCGCGGCGCGCGCGACCAGCTCGGAACCGCCGGCAATCGCCGTTTGGTCGCGGTCGATCGCGATCAGGCGGGTTCCCGGCACATCGAGCATGGCGCGGCTGTAGCCGCCGGCGCCGAAGGTGGCGTCGACATAGATGCCGCCCTCGCGCGGCGCGAGATGCTCGACCGCCTCGCGGCCAAGCACGGGAATATGCGGCGCGCCGCTCATGCGCCGCGCCCGCCAGGCAGACAGGTGAAATCGGGGGCGAAGCAGCCCATCACGCCTCGAATAATTCCGCGTCGCGGCGGTTCCACGACAAAGCCCCAGTCCAACACGCGCGCCGAGCCCGGTCGTCCCAGGCGGCAGACCCGGTGTTCCCAGTGGAATATGTCGGGCAGCCATGGGATTTCGAGCCAAAATCGCTTCTGGCCGCCTCCGGACGCGGGTCGGCTCTTCACCCCTCAGTAACGGCCCTCAGCGTTAAGAAAGCGTTGATCGCATCGTTACAAGTCGAAAAGGCGGCCTGGCGGTGATGCGGCATCCACACACATGCGCCAAAATGCACCCGTTAACCGCACCGCGCGATTGCGCGGACCGGACAGTAAAGAAATAGTAAAGAGAAGGGCTTGGCCCCCTCTCCTGTCCGACCTGAGCTGTTTATGTCGTCCGGTTCGTCCACGCCGCCTGGAACTGATTCGAAGCGTCAGCGCGTTCTCCCGGTTCCCAAGGCCGCGGCGAACATGCGGACGTTCGAGCCGGATTCGTCGACCGTGTCCGACATCATCCCGTCCCCCAATCACGGCGAGCGCAACAAGGGCCGGCAGCCCGACATGATCGTGCTGCACTACACCGGCATGCCCGACGTCGAGGGCGCGCTGGCGCGGCTGTGCACGGCGGGCACCGACGTGTCGGCTCATTATGTCGTGCTCGAAGACGGCCGCATTGTGCAATGCGTCCCCGAAGCGCGGCGCGCCTGGCACGCCGGTGTCTCCACCTGGGCGGGCGAGGACGACATCAATTCCTGTTCGATCGGGATCGAGATCATCAATCGCGGCCACGATTGGGGCTATCCGGAATATCCGCTGCGCCAGATCGCCGCCGTGATCGCGCTGTGCCGCGGCATCATGCTCCGCCGCAAGGTCGCGCCGCAGCGGGTGCTCGGTCATTCCGACGTCGCGCCCGCGCGCAAGAAAGACCCCGGCGAAAAATTTCCCTGGCATTCGCTGGCCAATTCCGGCGTCGGTCACTGGGTGACACCTGCGCCGGTCGTGCGCGGCGAGAGCCTGATGCTCGGCACCATCAGCGACGAGGTGCTGAGCCTGCAGCAGGCGCTTGCGCGCTACGGCTACGGCGTGCCGCTGACCGGCAAATACGACGCATCGACGATGGAAGTCATCACGGCATTCCAGCGCCACTTCCGCCCCGCACGCCTGGACGGTGTTGCCGATCACTCGACGCTGTCGACCTTGCAGGCCCTGCTGGCGAGCCTGCCGGCGGACGGGACGGCCGTCGCGTCGAAGTGACGCCTCGATCAAGAATCCTCCGCTGTTCGCTCGAATGTGATCACGCGATCGTCACTACGATTGCGGACGTCGGGCTATTGTCCGACGATCATGCCCGAGCGGGACGAGCAAAACGATGCAGATCGATCGCAGGCCACTGATAGAGCGACTGGCAGCCTTTCCTCGCCTGGGGCTGGCCGATCTTCCCACACCACTCGAACCGATGAAGCGGCTGACGGCTCATCTCGGCGGGCCGCGGCTGTGGGTCAAACGCGACGACGCCACCGGGCTCGGCTTCGGCGGCAACAAGCTGCGCAAGCTCGACTACGTCCTGCATGATGCCGTCTCAAAAGGCGCCGATACGATCGTCTCGGGCGGCGTCGTGCAATCGAACAGTCAGCGACAGGTCGCGGCGGTTGCTGCAAAGCTTGGGCTCGCCTGTCATCTGGCCGTCTACCACGGCCGGCTCGCACCGCCGACGCCGGAATACGAGACCTCGGGCAACGCCTTTCTCAATCGGCTGTTCGGCGCGCAGCTGCACGACGTGCCCTGGACCGGCGACCGCAATGCCGCCATCCGCACGCTGGTCGACGATCTCCGGGCGTCGGGACGCAAGCCGTATTTCGTGCCTTACGGCGTGTCGAATCCGCTGGGCGCAGTCGCCTATGCCACCACGATTGCCGAAATCGAGCAGCAGGCGGCGCTGTCGGGCTTCAAGCCGGCCGCGATCGTGCATTGCACCGGAAGCGCCGGCACGCAGGCCGGCCTCGTCGTTGGCGCGACGATGGCCATGCCGGACACGAGAATCGTCGGGATCGATATCGATGCGGAGCCCGCGCGGGTGCGCTCCGACGTGGTGGCCCTTGCGCGGCAAGCGGCGGATCTGCTCGGCGCAGGCTTTGACGAGTCCACGGTCGAAGTGGTCGCCGGTCATGCCGGACCAGCCTATGGGGTGCCGCACGAGGCCACGATCGAAGCGATCCGGCTGGCAGGCCAAACGGAGGCGCTTGTGCTCGACCCCGTCTATTCGGGCAAGGGGCTCGCCGGTCTGATTGCGATGATCCGCCAGGGGCGTTGGCGCAACGACGAGGATGTCATCTTCCTGCACACCGGCGGCGCCCCAGCCCTGTTCGCCTATCAGAGCGCGCTCGGCATCTAGTCAAGCTCCCGCACCCGCCGCGCATACAGCCGCCGCAACGGCTCGAGCTGCGTCGCCTCCGTTGCCACACGATAGGCCTCGCGCGCGTCGTCCTTGCGGCCGAGCCGCCGCAACAGATCGGCACGCACCGCCGGCAACATCTCATAGCCGTCCAGCCCGCCGCGCGCGGTGATCGCGTCGACGAGATCGAGCGCGCGCGCCAGACCGTCGACCATCGAGACCGCGGCGGCATGGTTGAGCTCGATCACCGGGGACGGGCTGATGCGCAGCAGCACTTCGTAGAGGCCAGCGATCTGCGGCCAATCGGTCTCCTCGAAGCTCGGTGCGCGGGCATGCAGCGCTGCGATCGCGGCCTGCACCGCATAGGGCTGCGGCCGGCCCGGCACGCGCAGTGCGTCATCGACGAAACGCAGGCCTTCCTCGATCTGCGCGCGATCCCAGAGCGAGCGGTCCTGCTCTTCCAGAAGCACGATGTCGCCGGCCGCGGTTTCGCGCCCGGCGCGGCGCGCGTCATGGAGCAGCATCAGCGCCAGCAGTCCCTTGATCCCCGCGCGGTCGGGCATCAGCCGGTCGAGCAGGCGGCCGAGCCTAATCGCCTCGACCGCAAGGTCAGGCCGCATCAGGTCAGCGCCCGAAGTTGCGACATAGCCTTCGGTGAAGACGAGGTAGATGACGGCGAGCACGCCATCGAGCCGCGGAGCCAAGGCATCGCGCTCAGGCACTTCATAGGGAATGCCGGCAAGCCTGATCTTCTGCTTGGCGCGCACGAGGCGCTGCGCCATCGCATCTTCGCCAATGAGAAAGGCGCGCGCGACCTGCGCGGCGGAGAGGCCGCAGACCGTGCGCAGCGTCAGCGCGACCCGAACCTCGGGCGCGAACGCCGGGTGGCAGCAGGTGAAGATCAGCCGCAGCATGTCGTCGTCGAGCATCGCCGGCGGTTCGGCCGGCGTGTCTGCGTTGAGCTCGATCTCGTGCAGGAGCGCCTGTTGCTTGCCGCGGAAGGCGGCCTGACGACGCACACGGTCGATCGCCTTGTTGCGGCCGACATTGACCAGCCAGGCGCGGGGATTGTCGGGGACCTCGTCCGCCGCCCAGCGCTCAAGCGCGACCGCGAACGCATCCTGCAGCGCATCCTCGGCCAGATCGAAATCGCCGACGAGGCGGATCAGGGTGGCCAGCGCCCGCCCCGCCTCGTCGCGGAAGATCCTGTCGATGTCGGCAGGCGAGATCACTTGTAGATCATGACCGGCCTGACCTCGATCGATCCGCGCTTGGCTTCGGGAATTCGCGACGCGAGCGCGACGGCGTCGTCGAGGTCCTTGGCTTCGACCAGATAGTAGCCGCCGAGCTGCTCGCGCGTTTCCGCAAACGGGCCGTCGGTGGTCATGGTCTTGCCGTCGCGCACGCGCACCGTCGTCGCCGTCGTCGTCGGCTGCAGCCCGTCGCCCGCCTTGAAATGGCCGCTCTGGATGATCGACTGCGTGTAGGCGCCGTATTCTCCCGCCAGCTTCTGACGGTCGGCGGCGTTCATCTCGGTCATGTAGTTTTCGTTCCGGTAGATCAGCAGCAGATATTGCATCGCTTAACTCCTGTTGTTCGGGGGATCACCGACACCAGTCGAACGGGGCCGGCACCAAACGACATCATCGCGAGATTATTTTCGAGATCATTTGTAGATCATGACGGGCCGGACTTCGATTGACCCGTCCCGGGCACCGGGAATCCGCGCAGCGAGCTCGATCGCGGTGTCGAGATCCCTGGCCTCGACGAGATAATAGCCGCCGAGCTGCTCGCGGGTCTCCGCGAAGGGACCATCGGTCGCCAGCGTCTTTCCGTCACGAACGCGCACGGTGGTCGCAGTCTTGGTCGGCTGCAGTCCGTCGCCCGCCTTGAAATGGCCGCTCTGGACGATCGACTGGGTGTAGGCGGAATACTCGGCCAGCAGCTTCTGGTAATCCGCGGGCTCCATCTGGCCCTGTTGCGCTTCGTTCCGGTAGATCAGCAGCAGATACTGCATCGCTCAACTCCTGTTGCTGGCGGGATCGCCGGCACCCAGTCGAACGGGGTCCGCGCCCAACGACACGTTCAGGATAAATTATTTACGCCGCAGTGTGCGCGACGATCTCTGCTTGACGAAACCATCACAAATGCCCATTGCCTAGGCCGTCAGTCGGCCGGACGGCCGCTCCGGCAAGTGCCGAAAGGCCGCCGGGGAGGAAAGTCCGGGCTCCCTTGACATACGGTGCCGGATAACGTCCGGCGGGGGCAACCCCAGGGAAAGTGCCACAGAGAACGAACCGCCCGCCTCCGCAGCGCAAGCTGCGAAGGCAGGTAAGGGTGAAAAGGTGCGGTAAGAGCGCACCGCGGATCCGGCAACGGAGCCGGCATGGTAAACCCCACCGGGAGCAAAACCGAATAGGGACGGCGTAGCGGGCTGTTCGCGCAAGCGATAACGCCGCGGGGCGATGTCAGGCCCGCCGTCCGGGTAGGTTGCTCGAGGCCATGTGCAAACATGGTCCCAGAGGAATGGCCGTCACGTATCGTTCGCGCAAGCGGACGGTGCCTTACAGAACCCGGCTTACAGGCCGGCTGATATTCTAATGCGCTTTCGAGCGAAGTAGAGTTCCGGTTCGCGTGAAGAAAGCGCGTCTTAACTAGGAAGCAACGAGGGGTTCGATGCTAACGCATCGGACCCCTCACCATTTTTGCTAACCGACGATCTCGTCCAACACGCCGATCAACGCCTCCGGCGCGGTCACGTTCGGCGCGTGACTGGCCTCGAGCTCGAAATAGCCCCAGCCCTCTTCGCTCTTGGCCCGCTTCGCGAATTGCCCGAACACATCGCCCGGCGGAATGCGCTTGCAATAGATGTAGCTGCGCGGCATCGCGGATTCGCCTTGGTGAAGCTTCAGCTTCGTCTCAAAACATTTGATCGGCATGTTGATGCGGCGCGCATTGAGCCAGTCGAGATCGGCCTGCGGCGTATCCGGCGGCGGCGGGTTCGGCGGGATGCGGTAGCCATCGCCGGCGGCTGCAGCCTTGCGCATCGGTTCGCGCCCGGCCTCGTTGAGATCGAACAGCGACTGGCCGTCGCGCGGCACGAAGGCGTCGAGATAGATCAATTGCGTCACGCGCTCGCGCGTGCGATCGGCAACGCCGGTCGCGACCATGCCGCCATAGCTGTGGCCGAGCAGCACGATATCGCTGAGATCCTCGAATGTGATGACGTTGAGGATGTCCTGGATATGCGTCTCGAGATCGACCGCGGGACTGGCGAGATGCGATCGCTCGCCGAGCCCGGTGTAGGTCGGTGCGACCAGGCGGTGGCCGGCCTGCGCCATCAACGGATGCATTTTCTTCCAGGCCCATCCGCCGGACCACGCGCCATGACAGAGCAGGAAGGTTTTCGCGCGTGCGGCCATCGGCGTTTCCATCGTTCTTGTTTTGATACGATGGAGTGTAGCGGGCAGCCGTGCGATGTAAACGCCGCCTGGCGTCAAGCCACGCGCGGCGCCTTCACCAGCACGGGCGCAAGCTGACCGGTTTCCCGCCGTAGCTTGCTCGCCTCAAAGCCGTGCATCCCGATCTGCCATTGCAGGCCGACGATGGCGCCCTTGGTCGGTTGCAGCAGCGCGAGCGAAGCAAACAACGTCGCCGGCAACCACACGGACAGTTGCAGCCAGACCGGCGGCGCGTAAACGGTCTCGACCGCGAGGATCGCCGGCACCACGAGATGGCCGACCACGACCATCACCAGATAGGCCGGGAAATCATCGGCGCGCTGGTGAAACAACTCTTCGCCGCAATGATCGCAGCGGTCGGCGACCTTGAGGAAATGGCCGAACATATGCCCTTCACCGCAGTTCGGGCACTTGCCGCGAAAACCGCGCCACATCGCCTTTGCAAGAGAAACTGAACCGGTCGCCATGACGACACCTCTTCCGTTTTGATGATCCATACAATAATATCTTTTATCCATACATTCAAAGGATATGGGCCTAAATTGCATGGACTGGACCCCTACAATCTCGGAGCTGAGCGGGCCGCGCTACCAGCGGATCGTCGAGGCCATGGAGGCCGACATCGCCGCCGGCCGGCTGGTGCGGGGACAGCAATTGCCGACGCAGCGAGCGCTTGCCAAAGCGCTCGGCATCGACCTGACCACGGTGACTCGCGCCTACACCGAGGCGCGGCGCCGCGGCATCATGGAGGCCCGCGTCGGACAGGGATCGTTCGTGTCGGAGACCAGCGCACGCCGCACGGTCGACCTGCCGCATCCGGTGGCGATCGACCTCTCGATGAACGTACCGCCGCATCCGCTCGAGGCGCAGCTCGACGAGCGCATCATCGCCGGCCTCGAAGCCATTCGCGCGCAATCGGGCCTGACCGCATTCCTGAATTACCAGCCACCCGGCGGCAGCGCGCATGAGCGCGAGGTCGCCGCGCGCTGGATGCGTACGCGCGTTCCGCATGCGCATGCCGACAAGCTCGTGATCTTTCCCGGCGCGCAGACGATCCTGTTCAACCTGCTCGCCCATCTTGCGCGGCCCAGAGATGTCGTGCTGACGGAAGCCATCACCTTCCCCGGCATCAAGGCCGCAGCAGCGCAGCTCGGCGTCAAGCTCGTCGGCGTCGCCATGGATGACGGCGGAATTTTGCCCGATGCGCTGGCGAAGGCCTGCCGCACGCACAAGCCGAAGGCCGTCTATCTGATTCCGACGTTGCACAATCCAACCACGGCCACCCTTGCCCCCGAGCGGCGCAGCGCGATCGCAAAAATCGTCCGCGACGCCGATACGATGCTGATCGAGGACGACGCCTACGGGCTGCTCGATCGCTCGGCCTCGCCGATCGCCAACCTCATCCCGGAGCGGACTTATCTTGCGACGACGCTGTCGAAATGCATCGCTCCGGCGCTGCGCGTCGCTTATCTGCTCGCGCCCGACAGCGGCGCGCAGCTTCAGATGCGCGGCCATCTCCAGGCGACCGTGCAGATGCCGGCACCGCTGATGGTCGCGCTGGTGACGCACTGGCTCGAGACCGGCGTCGCCGACCGCATCATCACCGCGATCCGCAACGAGGCCGTCGGACGCCAGCAATTGGCGCAGCGCGCATTGAAGGGTTTTCAGTTCCAGGCGAAGCCGACCGCGCATCATCTGTGGCTGCACCTGCCGGAGGGGCGACCGGACGTCGCCGCGCATCTGCTGCGCAACGGGCTCGCGATCGTTGCCGACGACGCCTTCACCGTCGATGGAACCTCGCCGCATGCGGCGCGCGTTTCACTCGGCGCGGCGCGCAACAGATCGGAATTGACCGAGGCACTGCGCATCCTCGTCGGCGCGCTGCACAAGCCCGCCGACACGAGGCAGATCGTCTAACGAATTACGCTTGCGCGCGGTTTTGAAATTGACCACCCGCGCCGCATCTGTGCTATGCGCCATGAGGCGATCACGGCTCGGGCATCGCCGGCAACGGCAGGGATTCATTGGTGGAAACGCTCACTTACGCGCTGCTCCTGTTCGGCGCGCTGGCCGGCGGCTTCGTCTCGGGGCTGGCAGGATTCGGCACGGCGCTGATGGCGCTCGGCATCTGGCTCTACGTGCTGCCGCCCTCGCTCGCGGTGCCCCTGGTGCTGATCTGCTCGGTGATCGCGCAGACCTCGACGCTGCCCTCGATGTGGAAGAGCTTCGACCTGTCGCTGGTGTGGCCGTTCCTGATCGGCGGATTGATCGGCGTACCGCTCGGGACCATGCTGGTCGCCTCCGCCGATCCAAAAGTGTTCAAGCTCAGTGTCGGCGTGCTGCTGCTGATCTTCTCGACCGCGCTGTACCTGAACAAGAAGCCGCTCGCCATCACCTTCGGCGGCCGCATCGCCGACGGTGCGATCGGATTTGCCGGCGGTATTCTGGGCGGCCTCGCCGGGCTGTCCGGGCCGCTGCCGATCCTGTGGGCCAACATCCGCGGCTGGAACAAGCACGAGCGGCGCGGCATCTTCCAGCTCTTCAATTTCACGGTGCTCGCCGCCGCGCTGGTGTTGCAGACGGCCTCAGGCCTGGTCGCGTTCAAGGTGGTCTGGCTCGCGATGGTCGCATTCCCGGGCACGCTGATCGGCGCCTGGGCCGGCGCGCGCGTCTATCACGCACTGAGCGACAAGCATTTCGGCGATGTCGTGCTCGGCCTGCTGTTCCTGTCAGGTGCCACCCTGGTCTGGAACAGCATCGGCTCGCTCTAGCTACCTGCAGCCCGGCAAACGAGCCGGTGCTGCAGGGATGAAACATGCTGTCGTTACGCGGGCTCGCGTGCGAGCGGCACGACGGGCTCGGGGCTCGCCGGTCCTGCAACTTTCCCCTTCGGAGGCACCAGCCGCTTCCTGAACTCGCGGCGCAGCAACCACAGGCTCTGGACCGCCTGCAGCGTTGTCGCCGCGTTCGACAGATACCAGACGTACTCGATCCGAAAGCCCGGCCGCGTCGAGAGCCAGATCGCCGGCAAGGAGTAGGTGAGCACGCGCGTCGCCGAGCTCCACAATACCGGCTTGGTGTTGCCGAGGCCCTGGAACATGCTGGAGCAGGTGAAGATCAATCCCTGCGCCACCATGTTCAGCGAGATCATCTTCAGAAACAGCAACGCGACGCTCATCGTCTCCGGATCATTCGAGAAGCCGGCGAGCAGCAATCCGGGCTTGAGCTGCGCAAGGATCGTCAGCGCGATCATCACGACGGTCGCGATCAACGCCGCCTTGACGAAGGTCTCCCGCACTCGCTCGTAATTGCCCGCACCGAAATTCTGGCCGACAATGGGCCCTGCCGCCAGGGAGACGGCAAGGGCCGGCATCTGGATCAGGCCCACGACGCGCGTCCCGATGCCGAAGCCCGCCTGCGCCGCGGGACCAAGATCGCGCAGCACGTAATAGATCGCCGCCATGAAGATGAAGATCATCACGAACTCACCGCCCGCAGGCACGCCGACATTGAGGATCCTTCTCCATTGCCGGAGTTGCGGACGCCATTGCGCCGGATGGAACGCGACATAGCGCTTCAGCCTGCGAAAATAGTAGAACAGCATCAGCGCGCCGATGAAAACGGCGATCGTGCTCGCCAGGCCCGCCCCGGCGACACCGAGCGCATATCCGGTGCCCCAGCCCGTGATCAGGACCGGCGCCAGCGCAATATTGATGATGACCGCAAGCGCCTGCACCAGCATGCTCGGCCGCACGATGCCGGTAGCCCGCAGCGCCGCCGCCATCACCTGCGTGACGAATTGCAGCGCCAGCGCCGGCATGAACCAGAGAAAATAGGTGGTGCCGGCATTGATGGTGGCCTCATCGGCGGCAATCGTGCGCATATAAGGGCGCGCCAGCGCAAAGCCGCCGAGCAGCGTCAACAGCCCGAACAGCACCGACAGCACGACCGCCTGGTTGAACACGAGATTGGCGTCGTCGCGATCCTTGCGGCCCACGGCGTGCGAGACCAGCGCCACCGTGCCGACACCGAGCATCTGCATCAGTGCGTTGACGAGGAAGCCGGCGTTGCCGGCCGCAGCGACGCCGGCCACGGCCGCATCGCCGAGCCCGGACACGAAGTACAGGTCGACCAGCTGGCAGATCATGATCGTGATCATGCCGACCACGATCGGTGGCGCCATGCTCAGGATGTGGCTCACGATGGAGCCGCGCGTCAGGTCCTTCATCTCATCCCACCTTCGGCGACGTGACGGCGGGGCTCTCGCCCTGCCGCCACGCGCCTCATTCCGCTGCTGCGATATGCCCGAGCTCCACCACCTGGCGCTCGAACAGGCTGCGATAGATTCCGCCAGGCTTGCCCGCGAGCATGGCATGCGTGCCCTGCTCGACGATCTCGCCGCGGTCGAACACCAGGATGCGATCGAGGCTGCGCACCGTCGACAGCCGGTGCGCGATCACGATCGAGGTGCGGCCTTTCATCAGCCGCTCCATCGCCTGCTGGATCAGTGCCTCCGATTCCGAATCGAGGCTCGAGGTCGCCTCGTCCAGGATCAGCACCGGCGCATCGGCCAGGAAGGCGCGCGCCAGCGCCACGCGCTGCCGTTCGCCGCCCGACAGTTTCACGCCGCGCTCGCCGACCAAGGTGCCGTAGCCCTTCGGCAGGCGCAGGATGAAGTCGTGCGCATTCGCCAGCCGCGCCGCCTGCTCGATCGCCTCGAGGCTGGCGCCGGGCCGCCCATAGGCGATGTTCTCGGCGAGTGAGCGGTGAAACAGGATCGGGTCCTGCTGCACGATCGCGATCTGGCTGCGCAGCGATTGCTGCGTGGCCAGGGCGATGTCCTGCCCGTCGATCAGCACGCGGCCACCGGTGACGTCGTAGAGCCGCTGCACCAGCTTGACGAACGTCGTCTTGCCGGAGCCGGAGCGACCGACGAGGCCGACACGCTCGCCGGCACGGATCCTGACCGACAAGCCGTCATACAGCGGCGCGCGATGGCCGCCATAATGGAACGTGACGTCGTCGAACACGATCTCGCCGCCTTCGATCGCGATCGGCCGCGCGTCCGCGGCATCGGCGATTCCGATCGGCTCGTCATGGATCGCCACCAGCTCCTCCATGTCGTTGACCGAGCGCTGGAGGTTGTTGATGTGCATGCCGACGTCACGCAGATAGGCGTGGATGACGTAGTAGCTCGTCAGCACGTAGGTGACGTCGCCGGGCGAGGCATGCCCGTACAGCCACAGCAGCACCGCGCCGCCGATCACGGACCCCCGCAGGCATAGCAGCAGCGAGAGCTGCGCCATGGCGGTGTAGTTGTAGCGGAACCAGGTCCGCCGCACCCGCACGCGCCAGCGCTTGATGACGCGGGCCAGCCGCGCATCCTCACGCGCTTCCGCGCCGAACGATTTCACCACCGCATTGCATGTCAGCGCATCCGCCAGCGTGCCGCCGACCTTGGTGTCCCAGGCGTTGGAGACACGCGCAGCCGGCGCGATATAGCGCGTCGAGAACAGCACCGTCATCGTGACATAGGCAGCCGCGCCGAACGCGATCACTGCGCCGAGCGAAGCCCAGTGCACGCCGAGCAGGATCATCGATCCGATCAGCACGGCCAGCGACGGCAGCAGCGCCAGCAGGATGGTGTCGTTCAACAGATCGAGCGCCCACATGCCGCGCGTGATCTTGCGCACGGTCGAGCCCGCGAAGGAGTTGGCGTGCCAGTCGGTCGAGAAGCGCTGCACGCGCAGGAATGCGTCCTGCGCCACGTCCGACATGATCTTCAGCGTGAACGGCACGATCACTTGCAGGCCCGTCAGGCGCAGCACCATCGAGGCCGCGCCCAGCACCACGATGCCGCCCAACGCCACCAGTGCGGCGTGGCGGGCGGCAGGATCGGACGGGCCACGCGTCAACGCGTCGACCAGGTGTCCTGAAAACACCGGCATGAACAGGTCGGCGACGGTTGCCCCCAACAGACCGGCGGCAATGGCGAGCGTGCGCCCCGGCTGATTCAGCCAGTGCCGGAACACAAAGGGCAGGACCACACGAATAGCCGCGGGCTTTTTTGACAGAGCGGTCATGGCGTCATCCGGCCGCTTTGCTGCGGGCCGGCTCCATCGATGGACGCAGGCCAGCCGCGAGGGCCGAGACGGCGTCACTTAAAACTGAATTTGACTTGGGAAGCGGAGCGATCGGGGAAAAAAGCCCAATCGAAGCTGGCGGAAGCGGCCTCTAACAGGCCGAGAACGTACCGAGCCAGACCATCATCGAGCGCGGAAATGCGATCTGCGAATGCGACGAAATCATGCAAATCTCTCCCCGGTTCGATTGAATGAGGTGCGCTTTATAGATGTGTGATTCGCGATTTGCAACGGGCCCCGCGCGAGTTCACGCACGAGTGTTGCATTTTGGTGCGCCGGACGCCTGGTCAAGCCGGGCGATGACACCGAATGTGTGACCGCTAATGCGCGTCGCCGCCGGAGCCGAACGGCGAAGCCGGCTTGTTCAACAGCGTGACCAGGAGGCTGAGGCTCAGATAGAACAAGGTCAGAATGAAGAACGCGTCGCCAAAGCTCATCACCACGGCCTGGCGGTGCACGATCTGGCTGAGCTGCTTCATCGCCATCAGCGTCGAGTCGCCGAGCCCCTGGAACTTCTGCTGGAGCATGGTCAGGGTTTCGGTCGCGGTGGCGTTGCCCCAATGCACACGCTCCTGAAGGCGGCTGATGTGCAGGTCGGCGCGATCATTGAGCACGGTGTTGATGACGGCGAGCCCGACTGCACCGCCGAGATTGCGCATCAGGTTGAACAGGCCGCTCGCATTCTTCACCTTGTCAGGCGGCAGCGTGCCGAGCGCGATGTTGTTGGTCGGCACCATCGCGAACATCATGCCGATGCCGCGCAGGATCTGCGGGATCAGGAGCTCGTAGAAATCAAAGTCGCGCGTGATCCAGGTCATCTGGTAGGAGCCGATCGCGAACACGATCAGGCCGAACGCGATCATGTAGCGCATGTCGAGGCTCGCCATCAGCCGCCCGACCAGCGGCGCGACCAGGAACATGGTGATGCCCGAGACGAACATGGTCTCGCCGATCATCAGCGCGCTGTAGCCACGCACCTCGGCGAGATAGCGCGGATAGATGTAGGTCAGGCCGTAGAGGCCGATGCCGATGCAGAATTGCAGCGTCGAGCCGACCGCGAAATTGCGGTTGGTGAAGGTGCGCAAATCGACGATCGGCTCGGCCGCGGTGAAGACGCGCACGAAGAAGGCAATCGCCGAGGCGGCGCAGATCCAGGCGCAGATCGCCACCGTGGTGTCCTGCAGCCATTCATATTGCGGACCTTCTTCCAGCACATATTCCAGCGTGCCGAGGAAGCCGGCCATGAAGATCAGGCCCCACCAGTCGAAACGGTCGAGCAGCTCGAAATGCGGCTCGTCGAAATCGACCAGCGCCCACACGCCGAGGGTGATGGCGATGCCAGGCACGACGTTGATAAAGAACAGCCAGTTCCACGACATCAGATCGGTGATGTAGCCGCCGACCGTCGGCCCGATCGTGGGAGCCAGCGTCGCAACAAGCCCGATGATGGGACCGACGATGTGGAATTTCGAACGCGGGAACACGGTGTAGGCCGAGGCGAACACCGTCGGGATCATGCCGGCGCCGAGAAAGCCCTGGAGCGCGCGCCAGAGGATCATCTCCTCGATGGTCGTGGCGAAGCCGCAGAGCAGGCTCGAAATCGTAAAGCCGGCGGCCGAGATCGCAAACAGCAGCCGCGTGCCGAAGGCGCGCGACAAAAATCCCGAGAGCGGGATCGCGATCACTTCGGCGATCAGATAGGCGGTCTGGACCCAGGAGACCTCGCTGGAGCTTGCCGACAGGCCGGCCTGGATTTCGCTTAAGGAAGCCGAGACGATCTGGATGTCCAGGATCGACATGAACATCCCGAACACCATGATGATGAAGGCGATCAGCCGCTTCGGCGCGATGCGCTCAGAATCGGCGGCCGCCATCATGGCAGGTGAAGCAGTCGTCGCGTTCGCCATGGTCTGACCTCGCAGCGCTGGGTCGCGCTTACTGCGGATGGATCATGGTGGGATCGTCGAGATCGATCTCGCTGTCGGCGTCGGCGGCACCCTTGTTGGTGTCGACCGTCGCGTAGACCGACATGCCGGCGCGGAGCAGGTTCTGCCTGGCAACCGCCTTCGGCACGCGAATGCGGACCGGCACGCGCTGCACGATCTTGGTGAAGTTGCCGGTGGCGTTGTCAGGCGGCAGCAGCGTGAACACTGAGCCGGAGCCGGCCGCGATGCTGTCGACGACGCCGGAGAACTTGCGCATGCCGTAGGCATCGACCTTGATCATCACCGGTTGGCCGGGACGGATGCGCTTGAGCTGCGTTTCCTTGAAATTGGCGTCGATATAGACGTCGTCGAGCGGCACGACATTGCCGAGGCGCTGGCCGACGGCAACGAAGTCGCCGGCGCTGACGAGGCGGTTGGAGAAGATGCCGTCGATCGGCGCGCGCACCGCCGTGAAGGCGAGGTCGCGCTCGGCCTTCGCGAGCGTGGTCTTGAGCTCGGCGAGCTGCGCCTGGGCTTCGGCCTGCTGTGCCTTGGCGACATCGACATTGCTCACGGCAACGTCGTAGGCGGCCTGCGCGGCCTTGACCGCGGCGGCGCCCTGGTCGCGCCCGGCTTCCGCGGTTTCGAACGTGGCGCGCGAGGCAAAGCCCTTGGTGCTCAGCGCCTGCTGGCGCTCATAGTCGAGATCGGCGCGCTTGAGGCCGGCCTCGGCAGAGACGAGCTGCGCCTTCGCCTGCGCGACCTGGCTGTCGAGCGCCGCGATCTGGCGGCCGATGCGGTCGATGGTGGCCTGCTGGGTCGCGATCCGGGTCGCGGCAGCATCGACGGCGATCTTGTAGTCGCCATCGTCGATGCGCAGCACGGTGTCGCCGGCATGCACCAGCGTGTTGTCGCCGGCCAGGATCGAGGAGATATGGCCAGCCACGCGCGCGCCCAGCATGGTGTTGTTGGCGCGGACGTAAGCGTCGTCGGTGGACACGTAGAAGCGGCCGACCAGCGTGTAGTAGCCGGTATAGCTTGCCGCCGCGAGCGCCAGCACGAGGCCGATACCCATCATCACGAATTTGCGCTTGCCCGACTTCGGCGCGGCGGCGGGTGCGGTCGGGGCCGGCTGGTCGGTCACAGGCTTCTCCGGCGCCTCATTGGTGCGGCGCTTGGTTTCTTCGGCCACATGAGACCGTAGCTGTTCGGCGAGGACTGCAGGTGTCCCGGTCGCAGCCTCACCGTCCGCCGTCGTCGTCTCCACCGCTTCCTGGCGAAGGACGCGCGCAGCCTGGTCTCTCGATGTGGCCATAAAGGCCTCCCCAATAAAACGCGACCCGGGGCAGCCGTCTCACGGCCGCTGTCCCGCTCGCCCATCCCAAATATCATTGACCGAACGGTTCGGTCAATATACTTGTATTCTCGGGCCGGACCCTACTGGCCCGAATCCTTTATTTACGTTTCATGGTCCAAGCCCCGGTCCAAAACTTTCCGAGACCCTAAACCAATGGTTGTAGCTGACCGCGAACATCTGCACGTCCTCCAAGAGGAGGACAGCTCCAAGCGCCGCCAGATCCTGGACGGCGCCCGTAAGGTATTCATGGATCTGGGTTTTGACGGGGCCAGCATGGGCGAGATCGCGCGCGCGGCCGGCGTCTCCAAGGGCACGCTCTACGTCTACTTCGCCGACAAGAGCGCGCTGTTCGAAGCCATCCTCGAGGAGGAAGCGCTCCAGTACGGTCAGGTCGTGTTCAATTTCGATCCGGCGCGCGACGTCGAGACCACGCTGAACGATTTTGGGCAGGCCTACATTCGCCTGCTCTGCCGGCCCGGCGGCGGATCGGCGATCCGCACCGTGATGGCGATCGCCGAGCGCATGCCCGATGTCGGCTGCCGCTATTATCTGCGCGTGCTGGACAAGACCATCAACCGGCTATCCGACTATCTCAAAGCCCATGTTGGACCCGGCGATCTCGCGATCGACGATTGCGACCTGGCCGCCTCGCAGTTCATGGAGCTGAGCAAGGCCTCACTCTTCCTGCCTTTCGTCTTTCAGGCCGCGCCGCCGCCGTCGGAACAGCGCATGACGGAAGTGGTCGACAGCGCAACGCGGATGTTCCTGGCCGCGTACAAGGCGAAGTAACGGCGGCGGGCCACGCGTTGCGCGTGCGGTTCGTGTCGCATTATATTAAGCGCCATGTCCCGTGATCTTCGCCCGCCGGTCGATATCCTCCATTACGAGATCGTTCAGGAACAGGCCTCCGCGCTTGGACGGATGGGCCGCGCGCTCGAACAGGCGCTGGCGCAATTGCGCGAATTCGACGCCACGCATGCGCTCCCGGAGATACCGCCCGCGCTGCAGCCGGCCCGGCGCAAGCTGGTGATGGCCGCCGGCCAGGCGCTCTGGATGTTGGTGGTGCAACGCGAGGCGACCGGCTTGCGCGACAGCCGCCACATCATGCGGACCTACAACGTCCCCAGCGAGGTGCAGCTGTGCATGGGCATGGCCCCGGCGCCGTCGAAGCCGTCTTCGAGATGATTTTCTAGCTTAGCAGCGCTACGCCCCGCCTCTTCCATCTTGAGATAGCGGACGATGTCGGCAGGCATTTCGGGTCGTGTCCGACTAATCGTCCGAGAACTCGTCTTCCTCGTTGACCTTCTCGTGCTTGCTCTTGTGCATGCCGAGCGAACCGGTCACGGAGGGATCGCGCGCGTTCGCGTAAGGCGTGCGCCGCTGCGCGCGCGCGGCGACTTCTTCGCCGGAGACTGCGGCCGGCTGGCAGATCAGGCGGCGGCTGGCTCGGCGCATCAGGTCGACGTGAATGTGATCGTAGTGATAGACGTTCGAGCCCGGCGCGAGCACGGTGGTGAAATGCGCGCACGCGCCCGACTGGACGTCGCGCAAGAACCCCTGCTCTTCCGGCATCCCGTGCCAGCCGTCCTTCACACTGATGCGGCGGCCGTCGGCGAGCACGAAGGCGGCGACATCGAGCGCGTTGCCGAAGGCATGCTCGGAGATATGGGCGCTCGGGTTACCGTTCATGCCGCGGCAGGAATAAGCGGAGATCTGCTTGATCTCGACCACGCGGGCGCCGAACCAGCGCATCGCCGAAGGCTGCACGCTGTCGGCGAACCAGCGGTCGAGTTCAGACACAATTGGACAGGCGAGCGTCGCCGTCGGCTTCACCGCGACCGGACCGACAGCGGTGACGGGATCGCCCTGCGCGGGCCCCAGCCGTGGCGGCGGCTGTTGCGCAGGCGCCTGCGAATAAGGTGACGGACCGGGCTGCCTCGCCGGATAGCTCGGCGCATTCATGTAGCGCGCGGCGCCCGCGGCATCGGTGCCCTCGGGCGGCAGGTCGATCTCGTCTTCCTGCGGCGCCACGCCGGGCGCGCTGAGCGACACCGGGCCGGAGGACGCGCCATAGCCGGAAGGCTGGCGCACCGCGCTCTCGGGATAGTTCGGCCGCTGCGGATAGCCGGGCGCCGGATAATTCGATTGCGGCTGGGTCACCGGCCAGCGCGGCTGGTTGCCGACGCTACCGGGCGGGCGCAGCTCTTCATCGGCGAAACCGTAGCTGCTCGTGCCCTCGCCGATGGCGGCGACCTTCAGCGGAAACTCGGCGCCGCACATGCCGGGGCCCGAGATCGGCTCGATCCGGACGATGTCAGGGCTCTCTTTCACGGCGCCCGATTTCAGGCACGCCGCTTCTGCCTCGGCCCGCCACGGTTCACGTTCGGCCTGGAACAAGCCGCGTCCGCAACCCGCGAGCGAAACGAGGACGATGGAGCCGACGAGATACAAACGAACTCCGCGCGTCATGCGCGCACGTTCGGTGAATTTACTTAAAGACTCTTCAACGTGTTGATTTCAGCTTTCCTTTACCACGACGCGTCCACGCGGCCGCAGACGAACGACAGTGAGGCTTACTTTTTAAAACGGTGAGTTTCTGTTAACCATAACGCTCGCGCGCAAAGCGGCGCGCAGAGGGAGCGATCCCAGGCGGGATCTCAGGGAGCAACGTCATGACGTTCGTCGGGAGACTGAGCGTTGTCACCGCGTATCTTGCCATGGCCTTTGTCGGCGCCATCGTGCTCGGCATGATCTAGCAGCGTCCACCGACCGCATCACGGGCCGCCCGGCTGAGCCAGATTGTCTGGCCGCCGGGTGCTGTGCGTTGCTCAGAAATTCGAGCAATCCGATCCGGTGATGCCGCCGATCTTGAAATCGCGGCATATCATGCCGGGATTATCAGGATCGGGATAGCGATCGTCCTTCTCGCGCACGGTGTGGCCGAAGCGCCAGCCGCGTGCGCGCATGCAACGCTTGTACTCTGCCGATGTCGCCGTGCCGTTCTGCGGCGCGCCGAGCTGCGCATCGCAGAACGAGCTGTCGACATTGAGCGCGTCGTCGCCGCGCTTCTGCTTCAGCACATTGGTCCAGATGTCGGTGTCGGCGTGAGCCGAGATCGCGCTGCCGATCAGCAGCGCAGCGATGAGGCCAAGAGGTTTGCCAAAACGTTGACCGGGGCGTTTCATATGCAATCTCCTTGCATGCGTCGTCAGCCATCGGTCGCGTCGAAGCGAACTGCAGGTTCGGTGCAGGACGATTACAAATTGGACGGGCGAGATGCGTTGCCTATGACCGCGCGCCCCACTGGCGCGATGTCGTGATCAGCTGCTCCGGCCGCGCCTCGACCCGCGTCCAGTCATTGCCGGAGCACCAGAAGCGGCTGAGCGCGCAGGCTTCGACGTGGAGCGTGCCGGAGCTCTTCAGCGTCATCGTCGCATAATAGGTGTTGCCGCTGGAACGGCTGTAGATGTTACCGGTCCAGACGTCGTGCGCTTTCGGCTTCATGTTGACCAGCACGCTCTCGCCGCGGGTCGACGCCTCGGTCAGCGCGTAACCGCACAGCGCGGGACCGCAGCGTTCGATGCGGACCGTGCCCTTGGCGCCGTCGCTCTCCCATTTGCCGAGCGGCATATAGGCCGTCTCGTCGTCACTGCGCTGTGCGACGCTTGCAGTCTGCGTGATCTCGGGCCGCGGGGCGACGACCGGCTCCATGCGCGGCGGATCTGTGGGCGATAGCTCGACCCGTGGCGGGTTGGGGCTCAGAGCTTCGACCCTTGGTGTCTGCAGCTTTGGCGCCGGCGGCAACACGATTGGCTGCGAATTCGCCGCGGCAAGGACGGGGACTGTCGGCGCCGGCGGCGGCGCGACCACGCTCGCTTGTGGCGGGCGAATCGGGGCGGCGGGAGTGACCGGCTGCAGCGCCTGGACCACCGGCGCTGGTGGCGGAGCTGGTGCCGTGGCGACGTCCTCGGTCGGTCGCAGGCTACGATCGGTAGAGATCGAAACGCACGACGTCGATCGGCAGTTGCGCGGCGCATCGACATGGAACCGATGGCCGCTGATCGTAAAGGCGTAGGAACCGGCCTGCGCCGCGGGCGCGATCACCGTCAGAGCGATCAACGTCCCAGGCAAAATCGCAAGCCGTTTCATCGACGTCTCCCTCTCGATCGCGAGGATGTTACGCAGATGAAGGGCCGTCGAATGTGCGCTGGCTCACCCTGGCAGCCGTTGTGAGGTCCATCACAGAAGGGCGGGGGCATCGAGCATAGGGTCGAACCACACCCGGTCCACGACCGACTTCAGTCCATATCGGGACCCACGCCATTTCGGAGGTTGTCATGAACAAGCTCACCATCGCCGCCACCGCCCTCTTCCTCGCATCGACCGCCGCAGCCCATGCCGGCAATTCGGTCTCGTTCCAGATCGAAGGCCAGCGCATCCGCATCGAGACGCCGCGTAACTGCGCCTCGCTCGATTGCGTGACCATCGTGGCGCCGGGCCTGTCGGACAAGCCGATCAAGCTGAACAACATCAACCTCAACGGCCTTGGCGGCTCCAAGGACGATGACGACACCACGCCGGCGACGACGGCAAAGCCCGCGCCGGCTCCGCTGCAGCAGCAGCCCGTGCAGCAGGCGCCCATGCAGGCTACCGCGCCGGTTGCTCCCCCCGCCCCGGCCACGACCGTCGCCGCGGCGCCGTCTGTCGACACGACGACGCAGGCTGCGCCGGTTGCAGCCCCTGCTCCGGTTGCCGCTCCCGCGCCGGTCGCCGCTACTCCTGCTTATGCGCCGGCTCCGGCACCTGCTCCCGTCGCGCCCGTGCAGGCCGCGAACACGCCGGTCGGCGTGTGGGCGACCGAAGAGAACAAGGGCAACGTCCGCGTCGAACAGTGCGGCACCAACCTCTGCGGCTATGCCGAGAAGAGCAATGAGCGCATCCTGATCAACATGAAGCCCGACGGCGCCAAGTGGAGCGGCCGCATCCACGATCCCGACTCCGGCAAGAACTACGACTCGACGATCGCGATGAAGGGCCCGAACGCAATGCGCGTGCAGGGCTGCGCCTTCGGCGGCATGTTCTGCGGCGGCCAGACCTGGAAGCGGGTCAGCTGATATCGACGCCGCTGCCAAGCATTTTTGTTCCCATCATGACGCCACGTCCCTGACACCGGGACGTGGCGTTTGAATATTGGCGTTTGAACGTTCGCCCGTCCCGTGCGACAGACGTTCATCCGCCATTCAGCCAGCTCCGGCTGATATCGGCCGATCTCGCCTCGTGTTCTCACCGGGACCTCATTCGTGGCTTTGATGGTGGCTTGGCGCCGCGTCGTGTTTGCTTTGCCGCTGCTGGCGCTGCCGCTGGCCGGCGCGGACAGCGCGTGCGCGTCCGATGCAATCGAGCTGGCCCAGGCACAAGCGCAGCCGCAGGCACAACCGACGCCCGCCCCCTCCCCCGCGCCATCGGCCTCGCCTGCGCCCGCCGCGGATGCGCAGCCCGCCGCCGTGGAGCCGATCGGCAACGTCGCGACCGTGACGGGGATCGCGACCGTGATCCGCGACAAGAATTCCTATCCGCTGAAGGTGCGCGACGACATCTATCTCAACGACGTCGTGCAGACCTCCTCGAACTCGTCGCTCGGCATCACCTTCAACGACGCCACCACGTTCAACCTCTCCGCCAGCTCCAAGATCACCATCGACAATTACGTCTATGAGGACGGCGGCAAGCAGAACTCGGCGATCTTCGACATCGGCAAGGGCACGGTCGCCTTCGTCGCGGCGGCGGTGGCGAAAACCGGCGACATGAAGATCGCAACGCCGACCGCAACGCTCGGCATTCGCGGCACCACCGGCGTCGTCGACGTGCCCGAGAACGCGACCGCGAACACTGCGAACAACGTCAACATCAAGCTCTATCCTGACGCCGACGGCCGGGTCGGCCATATCGACGTCAACGACCGCGCCAGCGGCACGCGGCTCGGCGCGCTGACCCAAGCCTCGAGCGGCTTTGCGATCCGGCCAGGTGCGGCCGGCCCGGGCGGCATGCGCTTTGCCGCAGTGCCGATCACAATTCCAGCGCAGCAGATTGCGCGCGACCGCGGCTTCGTCAGCCAGGTGCATGCGGCGCAGACCACCGGCCGCCAGATCGTCACCGAGCAGCGCGACTTCCGCCGCGCCAATCCGGCCGCGGTCAGCCGCATTCCGCGACCGGCGCAGCCGCCGCAACAACAGCAATTGCGTCCGAACACGGCGCCGAACCAGCAGCCGCAGCGGCCGAACGGCCAGCCGGGTCAGAACAACCGTCCGGGTCAGCAGCAGCCGGCTGCGCCGAACCGCCAGGGTACGCCAGGCACGCAGACGCCGCAGCGGCAAGGACAAGGCGGCGCCGTGCAGCCGGGCACACCGCGCGCGGGCCAGGGTCAGCAGCAACCTGGCCAGCCGCAAGGCACGGGCCAGCCGCGCACCGGACAAGGCACGCAGCCCGGCGGCGCGCCGCAGACGCAGCCCCAGCGCAGCGGACAATCTCCGCAAGCACCCGGCGCGGTCGCGCCTCAGCCGGGCACGACGCCACAACCGCAAACGCCGCGCACCGGATTGCAGCCCGGCACACAGCCGGCCGCCCAGCCGCAACAAGGCGCCGCACCACGCCAGCCCGGCCTGCAGCAGCGCCTGCCCGCCGCACAACGCCCCGCCGTGCCGCGCCGGCCTGCGCCGGCTCCGAAGGAAAAGAAGAAGCGGTAGCGCCGAAGCACGCGGTGCGCTCCCTCGCCCCGTTCTTACGGGGAGAGGGTTGGGGTGAGGGGCTGCTTCCGCGAGTTCGATTTGAATTGCGGATCGAGGATCCAACTCCACGGTCGTGATGCGAGTCGGATGGACTTCCCTCTTGGCAACGGAGTGCCATGCCCCTCACCCGGATCGCTTACGCGATCCGACCTCTCCCCGCAAAAGGGCGGGGAGAGGTGAACAGAGAAACCTCACGCCTCGCCGCGCAGCCAGGCTCGCACCTTTTGCAGCAGGCCGTGCCGCAGCTCGTCGACGGAGGCAGCTTCCGCGGGCGTGAGCGTCTCCAAAGCGGCGTCGACGTCGTCGGCCGCGAGCATTGGCGCCGGCTCCGGCGCTGGAGGCGATGCGAGGCCGGCGGCGGCGATCGCGATCGGGCCGACCTGGGTCAGGAACGCACGCTCATATTCGCGCGACAGGCGTGCGAGCGCGTCGTCCAGCGTCAGCCAGTCGATGGCCTTGATGTCGTTCATCAACTTGCGGACTTGGACGCCCTCGGCCTCCATCCGCCAGAAATGCACGATCTTGATGGGGCCGCCGGACTGGTAGGCGATCGTGCCCAGAAACTCGTGCACGACTACGTCGTGGCCGGTCTCTTCCAGCACTTCGCGGTGCGCGGCTTCCTTCGGCGTCTCGCCGTCGTCGAGCTTGCCCTTGGGCAGCACCCATTCATTGCGCTTGCGCTGACGCACGATGGCAATCAGCGGCGTGTCGCCACGCCGCAGCACGATACCACCCGCCGCCATCACCGGCGCCCGCGCCATCACAAAATCCGTATCGAGCGAATTGTCCCGGCGACGATATAGGCGGCCGAGACGGCGGATTGAAGGCTATTTTTTCCTCAGCAGCGCCTGACCTGCGCGGATGCGCGTCCCTTCGGCAATGCCATCGCAGAACGAAAAATCGCCCGGCGCCAGGATGATGATGGTCGAGCCATGTTCGAACCAGCCGAGCTCCTCGCCCTTGGTCACGTTGACGTCGCAGGGGAAATTGACCGGCCCCTTGGTCTGCGCGTTCAGCACCATGTCGAGGAAGTGCAACCGGATGCTGGCAACCAGGATCGCTGCAACCGGTACCAGCGTCACGGCCTCGCCGGTCGACAAATGCGTGCGGATCACCGCGCGCTCGTTCTTGCAGAAGAGACGCTCGACCCGCTTCAGCGCGATCGGGTTGACGTTCCAGACGTCGCCATGGATCAGCGTGACGCGCTCGATATGCGCATCGAACGGTGCGTGGAAGCGGTGATACATGCTCGAGGTCAGCCGCAGCGTAACGAAGCTTCCGTTGCGGTGCTGCTCGACCAGCGCAGGGTCGCCAAGCAGGTCGAGCAGCGAATAGGGCGCGCCCTTGACCTGGAACAGCTCGGTATCGGCAATCCGGCCATGGGCGCCAACGATGCCGTCCGAGGGACTGGCGACCACCGACGGATCCGGATCAAACGGCCGCAGGCCCGGCTTGAGCTCCCGGGTGAAGCAGTCGTGCAGACTCCTGAAATGGTCTTTCTTCGCCTCCGACAGATCGAGGTCAGAGAACAGCTTCCACAGCGCGATGGAGGCGTCCCGCACCAGCGGATTCTCGATCTTGGAGAACCAGCCCATGAAGCGGGTCAGTGCCGCGCGGGGGATGCGGTTGGTCAACAGGAAGTTGAGGTCTTCCTGCTGGGTGAAAGAGGCGATGAGGGCTTTGACTGTCATGAATCTGTCAGCTCGCAGTATTAGCGCTTGTTGTCATGGAAACGACACTCCCGATTCTCTCATTTTCCGTGGCCGCCGCAGCGTCCGCTGCCGCCGCCTTCCCGAAGCTCAAGGCGCGGCTCGAACTGTCCCGCGCCAAGCATCGCTCGCTCGCCGGGCACTCCAAGATGTCGCGCCGGGTGGCAAAGCTGCTCCCGTTCTACGAGTTCGAGGGCGACAAGTATTTCGGCTGCGACGGCGCGCCGGCGAACGTGGTGATGCAGCGCAAGGAGGCCTTCTTCCGCCTCGCGCGAATCTACGCCGATCGCTACCCCAAGGGTCGCGCGATGACGAAGGAGGCGGCGGAGACGATCTCCGACCTCAACTTCACCGAAACCTACCGCGTGCCGTTCCAGTTCTCGCGCCTCGTTCGCGAGCATCTCGGCACCTCGACCTTCATGGAATCCTCGAGCGGCGTCACCGTCACGGATGTCGACGGCAACACCTCCTACGACCTCACCGGATCCTACGGCGTCAACATCTTCGGCAACGACTTCTACAAAGAGTGCATCGAGGGCTCCGAGAAGCGGGCGCACGCGCTCGGCCCGGTGCTCGGCCCCTACCATCCCGTCATCCTCGAGAACGTGCAGCGGCTCTGCCAGATCTCGGGCCTCGACGAGGTCTCGTTCCACATGTCCGGCACTGAAGCGGTGATGCAGGCGGTGCGGCTCGCGCGCTACCACACCAAGCGCACGCACCTCGTTCGCTTCGCCGGCGCCTATCACGGCTGGTGGGGCGACGTGCAGCCGGGTGTCGGCAATCCGATCGCCGCGCACGAGACCTACACCCTCTCCGAGATGTCGGAGAAGACGCTGCATGTCTTGCGCACGCGCAAGGACATCGCCTGCGTGCTGGTCAATCCGCTGCAGGGCCTGCACCCGAACGGCAACGCGCCCGGCGATTCCTCGCTCGTCGATTCGTCGCGCGGCGGCAATTTCGACCGCGCCGCCTACACCGAATGGCTGCACAAGCTGCGCGAGGTCTGCACCGAGCGCGGCATCGTGCTGATCTTCGACGAGGTCTTCGTCGGCTTCCGTCTCGCCGCCGGTGGCGCCCAGGAATATTTTGGCGTCAAGGCCGACATGGTGACCTACGGCAAGAGCCTCGCCGGCGGCCTGCCGGTCGGCGTGGTCTGCGGCAAGAAGGATCTGATGCGCCGCTTCCGCGACGATCGTCCCGCCGACATCTGCTTCGCCCGCGGCACCTTCAACTCGCATCCCTACGTCATGACGGCGATGGACGAATTCCTGAGCCGGCTCGCCAGCCCGAACTTCCGCGCCATCTATGATGGACTGGATGCGACCTGGAACGGCCGCGTCCAAAAACTCAACAAGATGATGACGGATGCCAAGCTGCCGGTGCAGTTCGCCAACTTCTCGTCGATCTGGACGGTGAAATACACCACCCCATCCCGCTACAACTGGATGCTGCAATATTACCTGCGTGCCGAAGGCCTGTCGCTGAGCTGGATCGGCACAGGACGGCTGATCTTCAGCCTGAACTACACCGACGCCGACTTCAGCGAAGTCGCCGACCGCTTCGTCCGCGCCGCCGAGAAGATGAAGGCCGATGGCTTCTGGTGGCACGACGGTGTGCTCACCAACAAGAACATCAAGCGGCAGATTTTGAAAGAGATGCTGGCCAAGCGTCTTGGACGCTGAGGCTACACCGCGCGCGCTCGCTCCGCCTCTCCCGCTTGCGGGAGAGGCCGACGCGCTCGCAGAGCGCGGCGGGTGAGGGTTCTCGCCACACAGGGACATCCTCAGCAATCCTCGACAATCCCGACGCGGAGACACCCCCACACCAGCCCTCCCCCGCAAGCGGGAGAGGGAGCCCACTGCCGAGGCCGCTGCATTGTGTGCATCATATGCGATTGCCCTACCGCGCGCCGGGAGAGGCGAAGAAACCCCCAAGACGTGAATGCCCGGGACAAGCCCGGGCATGACGTAGCCAATCGACATCGGAGTATTTTGTGAGAACAGCGCGCTCAGGCGTGCTGCTCTTCGAGCGTGGGCTCGGAGATGAGGCCCAGCGTGTGCTCGGGGTTGAGGTGCAGGCCGGGATCCATCAGCTCGCCGCGCATCAAGGCGAGCGGAGCGCTGCGATAGAGCATCAGATCGTGGAAGGGATCGGTCAGGATTTTGGTCATCCAGACCAGGCCAGTCTCGACGTCGCGGATGAAGAACAGGTGCACGGTGCGGAACAGGAGACCGCCGCCGCCGATCACGAGCCAGATCTTGGCAACCTGACGCATGAAGTCGGTCGCGGAAGCCCAGGGCGTGAACAGGCCGAATAGCGTCGGATCGACGAACAGCACCAGCGGTGACAGCGCCCAGATCGCCATCAGCACGACCTTGCGCTGAAGGTTGTAGCCGACCTTGATGTCTTCCTTGTACTCGTGCGTCGCCTGGTTGATGTGGTCGTAATCGTGCGGCTCGAAGAAGAAGTGACCGGCCTGGCGCGAGGTCATCGAGACCAGCCAGCCGACCAGCGCCGAGATCATCGGATCGACGAACAGCCAGACATAGGCAAAGAGGAAGCTCAGCGCGCTGACGAAGTGCAGGCTCTGATTGATGCGGCTGTGGTGATAGTAGCGATGGTCGTCCCAGCGCTGGATCCGCAGCTGCTTGAGATAATTCTTGATCATGCTATGCCCCAAAATGCTTTCGGGTAAGGGATTTACAGGGATTCGATGTACGCCGTGTGACATCATCATTTTGTCATGGGACGATGTGCAGCGACGCGATGACGCACGCGAACGCGTGAGCGGCGGATCGAACCGCCGCTCTCTCGCAGCCTTGCTCAGGCTGCCTTGGCGACGTCGACCTTGCGGAAGCGCACCAGCGAGAAATGACCCAGCGGCGGAATCAGGCGACGCTCGGCGAGTTCGATTCCCTTGGCGCCGGCGAGCCATTTGGCGTAGCGCGACCAGGCGAACTCGGCGGTGCGGAAGCCGAGCGGACGCACCACCGGCTGGAGCTTCTGCTCGATGAAGCGGCGCATGCCGGTGTCGGCGCTGACGCGGGTGAGGATGATCAGCTCGCCGCCCGGACGCAGCACGCGGGCGAATTCGTCGAGCGCCGTCTCCGGATTCGGCACCGCGGTAACGACATATTGCGCCATCACGACGTCGAAGGAATTGTCGGGGAATTCGAGCTTCTCGGCGTCCATCACTGCGAGGCCCTCGACGTTCTTGAGGTTACCTTCGCTGACGCGGCGGCGCGCCTTGTCGAGCATCGCTTCCGAAATGTCGGTGCCGAAGATGCGGAGGTTCGGGGCATAGAGCGGCAGCGAGATGCCGGTGCCGACGCCGACCTCGAGCACGCGCCCGCCGATCTTGTTGGTAGCTGCGATCGCGGCCTGACGGCCCTTGGCGAACACGCCTCCGAACACGAGATCGTAGACCGGCGCCCAGCGATCATAGGCCTGCTCGACCGTACCGCGGGTGAGGTCGAGCTGCTGGGTGCCGTCAAGGTTCATGATCTTAGCCATCGATGAGGTTCTCGCTGTGGGTCAAAGTATGATCAGCCGCGCACCGGCCGCCGCGCCATGCGAGGCGTGGCGCGCAGGATGCGGCTGGGCTGGAGTGAGGTGAGATTGCCGACGAACTGGCGCGCGCTGTTCTCCCAGGAGCGCTCCAGCGCGAAGTTGCGGCAGGTCTCGCGCGACATGGTGAGTGCGCGCAGGCAAGCGGCGCGCAGGTCGTTGTCGATCGCGCCGATCGGATGATCGGCGATGACGTCCTTCGGGCCCGTCACCGGAAACGCCGCAACCGGCGTGCCGCAGGCGAGCGCTTCGAGCTGCACCACGCCAAAAGTATCGGTGAGGCTTGGGAACACGAAGACATCGGCGGCGGCGAGATGCGCGGTGAGATCCGCGCCCTTCTTCTCGCCGAGGAAGACGGCGTCCGGATATTTCTTCTCGAGCGCAGCTTTCTGCGGGCCGTCGCCGACCACGACCTTGGTGCCAGGCAGGTCGAGCGAGAGGAACGCCTCAAGATTCTTCTCCACCGCGACGCGGCCCATGGTCATGAAGATCGGGCCCGGCAGGTCGAGCTTGGCCGGAGCATCCGGATGGAACAGCTCGGTGTTGACGCCGCGCCCCCAGAAGCCGAGCCGCTTGAAGCCGCGCCCGGAGAGCTCCTGCCGCAGCGACGGCGTCGCCACCATGGTCATGGCGGCGGCATCGTGGAAATGGCGCAGCACGGCATAGCCGACGGCGTCAGGGATGCCGGTCCGCACCGAGACGTATTCCGGAAAGCGCGTCGTGTAGGAGGTGGTGAAAGCGAGGCCGTTGCGGCGGCAATAGGCCCGCGCGGCCCAGCCGATCGGCCCTTCGGTTGCGATATGCAGCGCTTCGGGCGCGGCCTTCTCGATCCGCCGTGCGATCTCTTTGCCGCTCGGCAGCGCGATGCGCAGGCCCGGATAGGTCGGCAGCGGCCACGACCGGAAGCCGTCCGGCGTCAGGAAGTCGATCTCGACATCGAGGGCCTTGGCGGCGGCCGCCAGCGAGGTCAGCGTCCGGACCACACCGTTGACCTGCGGATGCCAGGCGTCAGTCGCGATTAATACCCGCATGGGGAAATCCCGAGAGTTTGATGATTCTCGGCTTAGGACCATCAACCACGGATATTTCAGGCGTGTGACGTCACATAAATGTCGGCGCGCTGTTTTGTTCGTTAACAACCTGGCCGAGCCACGAAACTGTCATGAAACAATCCTTGCCGCGATGAAACCGTTTTCGGTTTTCCGCGCAAACGTCCCGAAACTTCTTTCCATTAATGAATTAGGCAACGGAGCACCGAAACGGTGCCGGGGTGACCAAGAAACACCACGCAAACAGGGGCGACCAATGTTCAATCTGGACACGTTCAAGACGTATTCGCGCGCCGTTGCCGTCAGTGCAGTGGCTGTGACCGCAATCGCTTTTGCCGGCCCGGCCAAGGCCGCGCCCGTGCAGCTGTTTCCGTTCTTCCAGCCGCTGCCGGAGATGACCGCGCCGCAGCCGCTTCAGCCTTACCAGCCCTATCAGGCGCCGACCTATCAGACCGCGCCGTCCGAGGATCAGGACGCCGTCGAGACGCCGGCCCGCTTCCGCCGCCAGACCGTTAGCTATTCAACACGTGAAGCGCCGGGCACCATCATCATCGATACGCCCAACACCTATCTCTATTACGTGCTCGGCAACGGCCAGGCGATCCGCTACGGCATCGGCGTCGGCCGCGATGGCTTCACCTGGTCCGGCACCCAGTCGGTGACCAAGAAGGCCGAGTGGCCGGATTGGACCCCGCCGCCGGAAATGATCCAGCGCCAGCCCTATCTGCCGCGCCACATGGCCGGCGGCCCCGGCAATCCGCTCGGCGCCCGCGCCATGTATCTCGGTGGCACCGTCTACCGCATCCACGGCACCAACGCCCCCGAAACCATCGGCAAGCACGTCTCCTCCGGCTGCATCCGTCTGACCAATGACGACGTCTCCGACCTCTACTCCCGCGTCAACGTCGGCACCAAGGTGGTCGTGCTGCCGATGACCGAGCGCCGCGCCGAACTGCGGTAGCGCGAGGCGCTGAGCGATACAGGACAATGTGACGCAAAACGGCCCCGGAACAGACCGGGGCCGTTTTCGTTTGCAACGAGCACGCCGAGTCACCCCAAGCGGAGCCGCAGATGCAATCACGCCTGCAGACATCGCGCGACATATGGCTCCCGCCGATCGCCGCCGTGGGAGCCTTGACGCTGCTGCTCTGCGCGTCATCCGCGCTGGCGCAGCAGCCGGCGGGCGGTGATGCAGCCCAACAGGCTTTCAACAATTCCTGCCGCACCTGTCATTCGGTGAAAGAAGGCGACAATCGCCTCGGTCCCAACCTGAACAGGATCGTCGGACGAAAGGCCGGTTCGCTGCCGAACTATAACTACTCGCAGTCGATGAAGGAAGCCGGCTTCGTCTGGGATCAGGACAAGCTCACGCGCTTTATGCTCAAGCCGGACGAAGTCGTCTCGGGCAACAAGATGCAGCCCTATGGCGGCATCCCGTCCGACGAAGCCGCCAAGGTGGTTGCATATCTGCGGGCGACATCGGGGTCGCAGTAGCGGTCCGGAGGACGAGCCAACCTCGATCCAGGACGGGCAATTGCATCGCCACCACCCCCATGGTTTGCTCTGCGATCATGACGCCCGCCCCACACGCCACCCCGACAATCAAACTGCTCACACCGGCCGACGCCGCACGCTATCGCACAATCCGGCTGGAAGCGCTCGCGGCGCATCCCGAGGCCTTTACCAGCACGTTCGAACGCGAGCGGGAAAAACCTCTCGCGTGGTTCGCGGAGCGCCTCGCGACATCGGACGTGTTCGGCGCGTTCATCGCGGACGAGCTGGTGGGGACCGCCGGCTTCCGCCGGGAGGACGGCGCGAAGACTGCGCACAAGGCGGTGCTGTGGGGCATGTATGTGCGGCCCGGCGCGCGCAGATCCGGCACGGGAAGGCTGCTGGTCGACGCGATCGCGGCTCACGCGGCACAGCGCGTCGAGCAGCTTCATCTCGTCGTCGTCAGCGAGAACGTGGCCGCGTTGCGCCTCTACGCGGCTGCAGGGTTCGTCGAATACGGCCGCGGCGTGAGGGCGCTGAAGCACGATGGCCGATACTACGATGAGACGCTGATGGCCCTGTTCTTCGACGGCAGCGGCGCGATACGGCCCCGATAGTGCCGGGGCCGCTCCCTCGCTCGTGCCGCTTACCCGCCGCCCCAACGCCGTGCCGAGATCAGCCTCAGCCACGCCGCCGAGTGAAACGCGCTCATCAGCAGATACATCGGCACCATCCCGCCCAGCGACAGCCCGTGTCCGGCGGAGCAGAGCATGTCCGCCGGACCGCCACTGATCACGGCCGTCAGCACGGCCATGATCGCGAACGTCGGCGTGGCCGCAAGACCCAGCCATCGGGCGAGGCGGGATGCGGCCTCGCTGCCGTCACAGTTGGCGCCGGCGGGATGGACGGCGCTCACTGCGCGCCCGGCGTGCGGAGCGCGATCTCCCCGGCGTCCGACACCTCGACCCATTTCTTGTCGGGTGCCGCACCCACCTCGTAGCTGTCGTTCCAGTTCCACCATTTGTAGGTGGGCGACTTCGGATAGCCGGCCGGCGAATCCTCCCAGGGCTCCTGGCGGCCGAGCGGGGTGATGTCGAGGTAGTTCCAGGTGCCGCCCATCTGCTCGTCGCCGCGGCTCTTGATCAGATAGGTGCGGAAGATGCGCGTCCCGTCGCGGTAGAACACGTTGGTGCCGTGCCACTCGCCGACGCCGAAATCGGCGTCAAAACTGTCGGTGATGGTGACCCACGGGATGTTCCAGCCCATCCGCGTCTTCAGCCGCGCGATATCGGCCTGCGGCGCGCGCGAGGCGAACACCAGCGTGGTGTCGCGGGCGTTCAGATGGGAGACATGGGCGACCTGGTCGGCCACCATGGAGCAGCCGCGGCAGGCATGGTCGGGCCAGCCGAACACGCCCGGCTCGAAGAAGGCCCGGTAGAGAATGAGCTGCTTTCGGCCCTGGAACAGATCGAGCAGACTGGCCTTGCCCGAGGGCGCCTCGAATGCGTAGGTTTTGTCCACTTCCATCCACGGCATCCGCCGGCGTTCGGCGGCGAGTGCATCGCGGGCGCGGGTATGCGCCTTTTCCTTCACGAGCAGTTGCTGACGGGCTGCCTCCCAGTCCTGCGGCGACACCACTGGCGGTGTTTGCATGGTGGCGTTAGTTCCTGCTGATGTCATCATGGCTCTCCAAGCTTCCTGCTCACCGCACATTGTCGGCCGTCAACGATTTCTGGCACCAAGCGGTTGCGTGGTGGGAGTAACAAGTGTGGCGGGATTTTCATGGAGTCGCTGATCACGGCCGCCGCGCGCGCGTTAGAGGCCGGCGATCCGCTCGGCGCGCTGAACCGCGTCGCGCTGCGCAACGATGCACCGTCGCTGGCGCTGCGCGGCATCGCGATGGCGCAGCTCGGCGATCTCGCGAAAGCCAAGACGCTGCTGCGCAGCGCCGCGCGCGCGTTCGGTCCGCGAGAAGCGGTCGCGCGCGCCAGATGCGTGGTGGCCGAGGCCGAGATCGCGCTCGTCTCGCGCGACCTGAGCTGGCCGGCGCACACGCTCGCAAGCGCACGCGCAACGCTCGCAAGCCATGGCGATCTCGCCAATGCCGCCCATGCCGGCCATATCGAGGCCCGCCGTCTGCTCCTGCTCGGACGCGTCGACGAGGCCGAGCGCACGCTGGCCGAGATCAGCGTCTCCCCGCTCCCGCCTGCATCGCTCGTCGTTCGCGAGCTGGTGGTTGCCGGCATCGCCATCAGGCGGTTGAAAACAAGAGATGCGCGCGCAGCGCTCGACCGCGCAGGCAAGGCAGCGCAGCTGGCAAGAATCCCGGCGTTAGTGGCTGAGGTCGACAGCGCGAGCCTGATCCTGAACACGCCGGCCGCGCGCCTGATCGCGCGCGGCAGCGAGCACCCGCTGCTGCTCGGCGAGGTCGAGCGACTGGCGACATCGACGGCGCTCGTCATCGACACCTTCCATCATGTCGTGCGCAGGCAAGGCACAGCCGTATCGCTCGGAACGCGCCCCGTGCTGTTTGCGCTCGCCCGTCTGCTGGCGCAGGCATGGCCCGCGGACGTCTCGCGCGAGGCGCTGATATCAGGTGCGTTCCATGCTAGGCACGTCGACGAGTCACACCGCGCGCGACTGCGCGTCGAGATCGGGCGGCTGCGCACCCAGCTCAAGCCGCTCGCCGAGATCAGCGCGACCAAGCAGGGTTTCGAGCTGGCGCCGCGGAGGACACGCGACGTCATCGTGCTGGCGCGGCCCGTCGAGGAGAAGCACGCCGCGGTCCTCGCCATTCTCGCCGACGGCGAACCGTGGTCGAGCTCGGCGCTCGCGCTCGCGCTTGGCATGAGCGCACGCACGGTGCAGCGAGCCCTTGAGGAGCTCGCCCGATCGGACAAGGTGCAGTCGTTCGGCCACGGACGGGCGCGGCGCTGGATGACCCCGCCCGTCCCCGGATTCCCGACAGGCTTGTTACTCCCCGGACCGCTGTTAAAAGCGTAGGCTGGTCGCATCACAGGGATCGGGCAGATGAAGCGTTCCGCCGCCGAGATCATCAGGGAGTACGGGCCTTTTCCGGGCGTCGAGGCCGTGCACGGCGTCACCTATGACGGCACCCATGTCTGGTTCGCATCGGGCGACAAGCTGAATAGCCTTGATCCGGCCAACGGCAGAATCGCGCGCTCGCTCGATGTCGCCGCACATGCGGGCACGGCGTTCGACGGCCGCCATTTGTTCCAGATCGCGGAGGATCGCATCCAGAAGATCGACGCTGCGACAGGCAAGGTGATCACCACGATCCGCGCGCCCGGTGGCGGCGGCGATTCCGGATTGGCCTGGGCCGAAGGCTCGCTCTGGGTCGGTCAATATCGCGAGCGCAAGATCCATCAGATCGATCCGGACACTGGCAAGGTGCTCCGCACCATCGAAAGCAAGCGCTTCGTGACCGGCGTCACCTGGGTCGACGGCGAGCTCTGGCATGGCACCTGGGAAGGCGAGGACAGCGACATCAGGCGGATCGACCCTGACACGGGCAAGGTGCTCGAGCAGCTCGACCTGCCGGCCGGGACGATGGTCTCGGGGCTGGAATCCGACGGCGGCGATCGCCTGTTCTGCGGCGGCGGCGAGGCCGGCAAGCTGCGCGCGGTCCGCCGTCCCAAGCGTGGCTAGCCGCCTGAACAGACGGACACAGCCGTTAACCCATCTGCCCCAATTCCACCCCATCGGTGCGCTCTAGCGCCCCTCTCGCCTGCCCTATAAACTCCGGCCTGGGCGGCCTGGGGGATTGATGCGTCTGACGTTGAACTTGAAGACTGTCCTGATCGCCGTTGCGGTGCTCGCGGCGTCGTTTTTCATCAGCCTGAAGGCGATGGATTTGCTGTCGCCGCGTGCGACCAATTCGGCGCCGCCGGTCGCGCAATTGCCGCCGCTGCCGCCGGTCTCGAAAAGCTCGATCGTGGTGGCGCCGGTGGCGATCGCGCTGTCGGCGATCCGGGAGCAGGCCGAGAAGGCTTCACCGCGCAATTTCGCCGGCAAGGCCGAGAATCCGATCTCGCAGATCCTGCAGGACGCCGATATCGGCTGGGCCGCCGTCCGCGGACCGATGTCGGCGACCGGCGACAAGGACGTGCTGACGCTGTCGACGCCGATCACCGGCAAGCTGAACGTGACGGGGTCGCTGTCGGCGAAAGCCACCGGCGCGCTCGGCGATGCGCTGGGCAGCGTGCTCGGCGGCGACGCGGCGAAACGGATCGGCGCGGTCAACATCAAGAATCTGAATGCCAGCGCCGAGATCAAGGGCAACGTCGTCGTCACCGCGCGCCCCAAGCTCGCGGCCGCCTGGCATCTCGAGCCGAATTTGGGCGCGCAGGTCAATCTCGGCGACACCAACCTCAACGTCGCCGGCGCCAAGGTCAACGTACCGGCGCAGGTCAAGCCGCTGATCGACAAGACGGTCGGCGATCAGCTCAACGTCGTCTCGGAGCGTATCCGCAACGACCCCAGCCTGCGCGAGAACGCGAAGGTGCAATGGGCCAAGGCCTGCCGCTCGATCCCGCTGCAAGGCAGCGGCTCCACGGCCGCGCTGCCGCCGCTCTGGCTCGAGATGAAGCCGACCCGCGCGATCGCGGCGCAGCCGCGCGTCGACGCGCAGAACGTGACGCTGCTGCTCGGCCTCGAGGCCGAGACGCGCGTGACGTCGGCGCAGACCAAGCCGGACTGCCCGTTCCCCGACAAGATCTCGATCGTGCCGCCGACCGGCACCGGCGTGAACATCGGCGTTCCCATCGACGTGCCCTTCACCGAGATCAACAAGCTGATCGCAGCCCAGATGGTCGGCCACACCTATCCCGAGGACGGCTCCGGTCCGGTCGAGGTCACGGTGAAGAGCGTCAACGTCGTCCCCTCCGGCGAGCGGCTTCTGATCTCGCTGCTGGTGAGCGCCAAGGAAAAGAAGAGCTGGCTCGGGCTCGGCGCCGAGGCGACCGTGCACATCTGGGGCCGGCCGATGCTCGACCAGGCGCAGCAGACGCTGCGGCTCGCCGACATCCAGCTCGCGGTGGAGTCCGAGGCGGCCTTCGGCCTGCTTGGCGCTGCCGCCCGCGCGGTGGTGCCGCAGATGCAGCAGGCGCTGGCGCAAAAAGCGACACTCGACCTGAAGCCGATCGCCGCCAACGCGCGCGAGAAGATCGCAGGCGTCATTGCCGACTTCCAGAAGAGCGAGGACGGCGTCAAGGTCGAGGCCAATATCAGCAGCCTGACGCTGTCCGACATCGCCTTCGATTCCAAGACACTGCGCGTGGTCGCGGAAGCCGGCGGGACGCTCAACGTGTACGTGACGAAGCTGTCGGGGATGTAGCGCGCTTTCATGCACGGAATCCGCGCAGCCCTTATCGCTTGCGCCGCTGGCATTCTCGTCGGAGGGTGCTAAGCTGTTTCTCGCAACCTCGAACGAGGCTGCCGACCGCATCGTAGGGGACACGCGAGGACAACATGGAAGCCGGCATGGTGACGCCTGCGCCGGCATTGGTGCGCTTTTCCGGCATTCAGAAGACCTATGATGGCGAGCACCTCGTGGTGAAGAACCTCGATCTCGACATCAAAAAAGGCGAGTTCATCACCCTGCTCGGTCCGTCCGGCTCGGGCAAGACGACCACGCTGATGATGCTGGCCGGCTTCGAGGTTCCGACCCAGGGCGAGATCTACCTCGCAGAACGGCCGATCAAGAACATGCCGCCGCACAAGCGCGACATCGGCATGGTGTTCCAGAACTATGCCCTGTTTCCGCACCTGACGATCGAGGAGAATGTCGCCTTTCCGCTGTCCGTCCGCAAGGTCAGCAAGGCGGAAACGCAGGCGCGCGTCAAGGCGGCGCTGCGCATGATCAAGATGGAAGCCCTGGCGCAGCGGCGGCCCGGGCAATTGTCCGGCGGCCAGCAGCAGCGCGTGGCGCTGGCCCGCGCGCTGGTCTTCAACCCGCAGCTCGTGCTGATGGACGAGCCCCTGGGCGCCCTGGACAAGCGCCTGCGCGAGCAGATGCAGCTGGAGATCAAGCAACTGCACGAGACGATGGGCATCACCGTCGTCTACGTCACCCACGACCAGAGCGAAGCGCTCACCATGTCGGACCGCATCGCCGTGTTCAACGACGGCATCGTGCAGCAGATCGACAGGCCCGACGCGCTGTACGAGCATCCGGTCAACAGCTTCGTCGCCAATTTCGTCGGCGAGAACAATGTGCTGGCCGGCACCGTGGAGACGATCGAGAAGGACTATTGCCGCGTCGCGCTGGCGGCCGGCGGCTCCGTCATGGCCCGTGCGGTCAACGTATCAGGCGCAGGCGCATCGACCTCCTTGTCGGTGCGCCCGGAGCGGATCGCGATTATCCCCGATGGCACCTCCAGCGACGGTCCGAACCGGCTGCCGGCCAAAGTGCAGAACACCATCTATCTCGGCGACCACGCGCTGGCCGTGCTCGATGTCGCGGGGAATGCCGAGTTCATGGTCAAGCTTCAGCCGGGGGTGCATGATAGCTTGAGGCCTGGTGACAATGTCTTCGTCACCTTCGGCCCCAAGGACTGCCTCGCCCTCGATCCCGTCTGATCCAACCAGCGCACCGCAATCAATCGACCTCAACGCAACGCAGATGAAGAAGGAACAAGGACCATGCTGAAGCGCAAGATTGGCAAGATTGCTCTGGGTTTCGCCGCCGCGTTCAGCGCCAGCGCCGCGCTCGCCACGGTCGCCCAGGCGCGTGACCTCACCGTCGTATCGTGGGGCGGCGCATATCAGGATGCCCAGAAGAAGGTCTATTTCGAGCCGTTCAAGAAGACGGCCGGTGTTGCCATGAACGACGAGTCCTGGGACGGCGGCGTCGGCGTGTTGCGCGCCAAGGTCCAGGGCGGCGCCGCCACCTGGGACCTCGTCCAGGTCGAGAGCGACGAGCTCGCGGTCGGCTGCGAGGAAGGCCTGTTCGAGAAGCTCGACTATTCCAAGATCGGCGGCGAGGCCGCCTACATCCAGCCGTCGGTCAATCCCTGCGGCGTCGGCGCCATCCTCTACGATTTCGTGCTCGGCTACGACAAGGACAAGCTGAAGGACGCGCCCAAAGGCTGGGCCGACTTCTTCGACACCAAGAAGATTCCGGGCAAGCGCGCCCTGCGTCAGGGCCCGAAGACCACGCTGGAGATCGCCCTGATGGCCGACGGCGTCGCGCCGAAGGACGTCTACAAGGTGCTGGCGACCGACGAGGGCGTCGATCGCGCGTTCAAGAAGCTCGACACCATCAAGGGCGACCTCGTCTGGTGGAAGGCCGGCGCGCAGCCGCCGCAACTCCTCGCCTCCGGCGAGGTGGCGATGACCTCGGTCTACAACGGCCGCATCGACACCGCGAACAAGAACGAGAAGAAGAACTTTGGCATGGTATGGGACGGCGCTCTCTTCACGCTCGACAGCTGGGTCATCCTGAAGGGCAGCCCGAACAAGGACGCGGCCTACAAGTTCCTGGACTTCGCCGGCAAGGCGGAGAACCAGTCGAAACTGTCGGAGAACATTGCCTACGGCACGTCGAACAAGGACGCCGCCGCCCTGATCCAGCCGGCCGTCCTGAAGGACCTGCCGACCGCGCCTGACAACATCAAGAACGCGGTCGAGATCAACGTTGCCTTCTGGCTCGAGAACATCGACCGCCTGACCGAGCGCTTCAACAAATGGGCCGCGAAATAGCGCGCCCAGCAAGGCTCGACCCAGGGATCGACCAATGACGGAAGCGCTTCTGACCGGCGCCAATGCGTCGACCGAGGTGCCGCTCAAGCGCCGATTGAGGCGTGCGGAGCGGACACGCCAAGTCAAGGCATTGGCGCTGGTGCTGCCGCTTCTCGTTTTCCTGCTCTTCACTTTCGCTGGGCCCATCGCCGGCATGCTGTGGCGTGCGGTCGATGACCGCGAGGTGCGCCAGGCTCTGCCTCAGACCGTCGCGGCTCTCGCCAACTGGGACGGCAAGGACCTGCCGGACGAAAAGGCCTACGCGGCGCTTGCAGGCGACATCCTGGCCGCGCGCGCCTCCGGCACCATCGCCATCGCAGCCAAGCGGCTCAACTACGCCCTGAACGGCTTTCGCACGATCCTCACAAGCACCGCACGCAATCTGAAGGCGGTGCCGGAGCCCGGCACCGCGAAGGAGACGCTGGGCAAGATCAACCCGGCCTGGCGCGAACGCACCACCTGGACGACGATCAAGGATGCCGGTGGCCCGGTCACCGGCTTCTACCTTCTGGCTGCGCTCGACCTGACGCGGAACGTAGACGGCGCGATCGTCGCGGCTCCGGCAGATCAGGCGATCTACCGCGATGTTTTCGGCCGCACCTTCCTCATCAGCCTCGGTGTCACCGCGCTCTGCCTGATCCTTGGCTTCCCGGTCGCCTACCTGCTGGCGACACTGCCGCCCGGCCGGTCGAACCTCTTGATGATCTTCGTGCTGCTGCCGTTCTGGACCTCGCTTCTGGTGCGCACCTGCGCCTGGATCGTGCTGCTGCAGAGCAAGGGCGTCGTGAACGACAGCCTGCACTGGCTTGGCATCATCGACGAGCCGTTGCGCCTGATCTACAACCGCTTCGGTGTCTGCGTGGCCATGACCCACGTGCTGCTGCCGTTCATGATCCTGCCGCTGTACAGCAGCATGAAGGCGATCTCGCCGGCTTACATGCGTGCCGCCGCCTCGCTCGGCGCGCCACCTCTCACCGCCTTCCTGCGGATCTATTTGCCGCAAACCCTGCCCGGCATCGGCGCGGGAGGCCTGCTCGTCTTCATCCTGGCGCTCGGCTACTACATCACGCCTGCCCTGGTCGGCGGCGCCGCCGATCAGATGATCAGCTATTTCATCGCGCTCTACACGACCGAGACCGCCAATTGGGGCCTTGCGTCGGCGCTAGGTGCAGTGCTGCTGCTGGCCACCATTCTGCTGGCTCTCGTCTACGGCAAGCTGGTGCAGGGCCAGCAGGTCACGGGAGGGATGAAGAATTGAGCGACAATGCTTCCATCCGCACGCCCAGCCAGCGCATCGCGTGGACCGCAACCATATTTATCTCGACGCTGGTGTTCATCTTCCTGATCACCCCCATCCTCGCGATCATGCCGCTATCGTTCAGCTCGGGCTCCTACCTCACCTATCCGCTGCCGGGCCTTTCCTTGCGCTGGTACGACGATTTCATCAATTCGCCGCGCTGGATGAATTCGCTGAAGAACAGCATGATCATCGGCGTCGCCTCGACCATGCTGTCGATGGTTTTGGGCACGCTGGCCGCGCTGGGGCTCGCGCAGTGGAAGAGCCGGTTCAAGCCGCTGGTGCTGGCCTTCGTGCTGTCGCCGGTGGTCGTGCCCGGTGTCATCACCGCAGTCGGTCTCTATTTCTTCTTCGCGCCGATCGGGCTGACCGGCAGCTATCTCGGCCTGATCCTGGCTCACACCGCGCTGGCGACGCCGTTTGTGGTGATCACGGTCGGCGCGACGCTGCAAAGCTTCGACACCAACCTCGCGCGCGCCGCCGCCTCGCTCGGCGCCTCGCCGCTCGAAGCGTTCCGCCGCGTGATCCTGCCGCTGATCCTGCCGGGGCTCGCGTCGGGCGCGCTGTTCGCCTTCGCGACCAGCTTCGACGAGGTGGTGATCGTGCTGTTCATGGCGGGGCCAGAGCAGCGCACCCTGCCGCGCGAAATGTTCAGCGGCATCCGCGAGAACATCAGCCCGACCATCACTGCAGCCGCGGTGGTCCTGACGACGGTCTCGGTCATCCTCCTCGCTACGCTGGAAGGCCTGCGCCGACGCAACGAGCGGCTCAAGGGCAGCAGCGTCTGAGCGTAGGTGTTGCTCCTCCCTCTCCCGGCTTGCGGCGGGGCGATCGCATATTGGAATGATTTCCCTGTGGCCATCCTTCGAGACGCCCGCCGTTGGCGGGCCCTCAGGATGAGGACCGAGTGTGCGGCCGTCATTTTGACGAGCACCGGTGCCGCTTAGCCTCATCCTGAGGAGACCGCGAAGCGGTCGTCTCGAAGGACGAGGCGCGCGCTTAGGTCGTGCAAATGCCATATGCCATCGCCGCTTGCGGGAGAGGCGAAGGAAACACCGCCGCCCCCTACTTATTTCTCACCCCTCTCCATACCCCCCCGGCTTTGCCCCCGCGACGGTTTGTCGCTAGAACAGTCCCCGCAACAAAGCCCCAAACAACAAGGCTGAGGGAGAAAACGATATGCAGAAACTCATCGCCGCGGTCGCGGCCGGCTTCGCCATCGCCGCTACCTGCGGCACGGCGCAGGCGCAGATTTCCGACAACGTCGTCAAGCTCGGCGTGCTCACGGACATGTCGAGCCTTTATGCCGACGCGACCGGCAAGGGCTCGCTCGCCGCTGTCGAGATGGCCGTTGCCGATTACGGCGGCAAGGTCGCGGGGGTGCCAATCCAGATCGTTTCCGCCGACCACCAGAACAAGCCCGACGTCGGCGTCAATATCGCCCGCAACTGGTACGACAACGAGAAGGTGGACGCAGTCCTCGACGTGCCGACCTCTTCGGTCGCGCTGCCGATCTCGGCGCTGACGCGCGAGAAGAACAAGATCAACATCAATTCCGGCGGCGGCTCCTCCGACATCACCGGCATCGCCTGCTCGCCCAACACGGTGCACTGGACCTACGACACCTACGCGCTGTCGAACGTCGCCGGCAAGGCGATGGTGAAGCGCGGCGAGGACACCTGGTTCTTCGTCACCGCAGACTACGCGTTTGGCATGGCGCTGCAGCGCGACGCCGCCAACGTCGTCAAGGAGAGCGGCGGCAAGGTGCTCGGCGAGGTCCGCCATCCGCTCAACTCATCCGACTTCTCGTCCTTCCTGCTGCAGGCCCAGGCCTCCAAGGCCAAGGTGGTCGCGCTGGCGAACGCCGGCGGCGACACCACCAATGCGCTGAAGCAGGCGGCCGAGTTCGGCCTGGTGCAAGGCGGCCAGAAGATGATCGCGCTGCTCCAGGAGATCACTGACACGCATTCGCTTGGCATCAAGGCCACGCAGGGCCTGATCGTCACCGACGCGTTCTACTGGGACATGAACGACGAGACCCGCGCCTTCTCCAAGCGCTTCAACGAGAAGGTCGGCCACATGCCGACCATGATCCAGGCCGGCCTCTACTCGGCGACCATGCACTATCTGAAGGCGATCGAGGCCATCAAGACCGACGAAGCGCCGAAGGTGATGGAGCAGATGCGCAACACGCCGGTGAACGACTTCTTCGCCAAGAACGGCAAGATCCGCATCGACGGCCGCATGGTCCACGACATGTATCTGTTCGAGGTGAAAAAGCCGGAAGAATCCAAGGGCGAGTGGGACCTCTACAAGCTGATCGCCACCGTGCCCGGCGACGAAGCCTTCCGCCCGCTCGACAAGGGCGGCTGCCCGCTGGTGAAGTCGAACTGAGGCGAAGCCTCGACCACACTGCCAACTCCTCATCCTGAGGAGCTTGCGAAGCAAGCGTCTCGAAGGATGAAGGCCCGGCCGGTGGCCTCGCCCTTCGAGACGCGCGCAAGAGGCGCGCTCCTCAGGGTGAGGGTCAACACCCCACAATGACGGGAGTGAAAAAAGACACGACAGCGCGCCCGGTGAAAACCGGGCGCGCTTCGTTTAGGCCATCACGCGATCCGCACTACTCCGAGTACTTGAACTCGGGCATGTTCTTCAGCTCGTCCTTGGTCGCATTGAACACGGCGTGATCCGGATACCACTTCGACGAGGACGACGCTGTGGTCGTGGTCGTCGTGGTCTTCTCGGTGCCGGTCGCAGCGCCGGTGGTCGTGGTCGCAGCCGGCCTGGTGCCCGGCGTCGCGCCGGTGCCGGCCGCGCCGGTATAGGCAACTGCCTCGTTGACGAATTTCAGCTTCTCATACGGCACCGCGACGAGATGCTCGCCCATGCCGAGGAAGCCGCCGACGCCGATGACCGCGATCTTCACGGCGCCGCTCTTGTCCATCAGCAGGTCGTTGATCGAGCCGATGCTCTCGTTGGCGTCGTTGTAGATCTTCAAGCCGGCCATTTTCGACGCGCGCCACTCGCCCGAAGCGGTCGTGGTGGTCGTCGTCGCGGTGGTGGCCGCGGTTGGCGACTTGTCGGTGGTGGCGGTGGGGTTTTGCGCAAACGCAACGGTCGCAAGCAAAGCGGTGCCGGCAAGACCGGCGGCGATCGATTTCATCAACATTGTTGTCCTCTCCTTCAGCAGAAAACGCATGTGGAGAGAACAGCCACGATCACTCGCAGTTCCTAAGCTGCGGCAATTTCGTCGCGCCATTATGGCGCTGCGTTGCGAGGAAAGTTCCTGTCGAGGAACGTGCGAGATGCACAGTTCCTCGCCGACGATCTTGCGCCCTGGGATGTAGCACGATCGCGGCGAGGAACGCGCCGACCCGCGTCGCTCAGGTCAGCTCTGGTAGTCGATCAGAAGCGCGGAGATGTCCGTGCTGCTTGAAGAGCTCGTCGTGCCGTTCGCACTGTAGGACGAGCTCGACGAGGACTGCGATTGCTGCAGGGCCTGGAGGAATTGCTCGAGGATTTTCGCCGTGCTGGAATCCGTCGAGCTGCTGCTCGTCGAGTCCGTCGACGACGAATCCGAAGACGAGCTGTCGTCCGAGGGCGGCGGTCCGGGCGGCGGGCCGCCTGCACCATGCGCGCCGCCGGGACCACCGGGCCCTTTGCCGAAGGCGGACTGAAACACGCCCTTCAGCTCGTCGGCCTGGACCGACGTCAGCGTCCCGTTCGAGACCTCGTTGGAGATGAGATCGTCGATCTTCGACTTCAGGCCGTCCTTGGACGGCTTGGTGCCGCTGGACTGATCGCTCGACTTGCTCTGCTGGAGCGACGTGTCGATGTCCTGCAGGGCGGTCGTGAGCGCGGACTGGTCCGAGGAGGAGATCGTCCCGTCGGATACTTCAGATTGCAATTCCTGCTGCAGCTTCTGCAGCGGCGACTGGTAATTACCGGCGGAGGCCGCCGAAATCGAGGTCATGAGTGCACCGTGGTTTTTGCGGGGTTTCGTACGCGACTGCCCCACGGTATGGTTAACGGGCTTAACGAGACCTTGCCGTATAACGACCCAGTCGTTGCGGGGTGTTGCGGAAATACATTCGGAAACAAACTGAAACAAAAATCTTCGCCTTTTGGCCCGAATCTTGGACAAACAAAGCGCATGGCCAACCTCTCTCCCAACATCCTGGTCGTCGAAGACGACCGCGAAACCCGGACGTTGATTGCGAAATATCTCCGCAACAACTCCTGCAACGTTACCGCTGTGAGCGACGGCCGCGAGATGTCGCGTGCCATGGCCGACCACCGCGTTGATCTCATCATCCTCGACGTCATGCTGCCGGGCGAGGACGGTCTCAGCCTGTGCCGCAAGGTGCGCTCGGAGGCACAGACGCCGATCATCATGCTGACCGCGCGCGGCGAGGACGTCGATCGCATCGTCGGCCTCGAGATGGGCGCGGACGATTATCTGCCGAAACCGTTCAACCCGCGCGAGCTGCTCGCCCGCATCAACGCGGTGCTGCGGCGCCAGGCCTCCGCACAGGCCGCGAGCTCGATCGAGGGCGCCTCCACGCTCGCCTTCGAAGGCTGGCGCATCGACCTGCGGCTGCGCGAGCTGCGCAATCCGGAAGGCGCGCGCGTTGCGGTGACCAGCGCCGAGTTCGACCTGCTCAGGACGTTCTGCGAGCGTCCCGGCCGCGTGCTGTCGCGTGACAGCCTGCTCGACCTCACGCAGGGCCGCAACACCGGCTCGTTCGAACGCTCGATCGACGTGCTGGTCAGCCGCATCCGCCGCAAGATCGAGCCCAATCCGGCCGATCCCACCATCATCAAGACAGTGCGCTCCGGCGGTTATTTGTTTACGCCCAGAACGGAAGCGGTTACGACGCCCCTGAGCAACTGACGGGGCGTTAAGACGATGAGGCCGTTCGGGTTCTTCCACCTCAAGGGCATCGGCGGGCAGATCGCCGCGCTGGTGCTGGCCTCGACCGTCGCGCTGCATCTCGTCGTCACCACCGCCTTCCTGATCAGCCGGCCCGATCGTCCGGACACGCCGCCGGACGGCGCTCCGCAATTGCTGGATGCGGCGCTGCTGCTCGGCTCGGCCAGGCCGGACGATCGGCCGCGTCTCGCCGCAGATATCGCGCGCGCCTTCCCGAAGCTCAACATCGAGATATCGGCGCCGGGCACGGCGACGGTGGTCGAGGACAGCGAAAGCCAGCACCTGCACGGGCTCCGCCGCCATCTCGGCCGCGGCTACAAGGTGGTGCAGCTCGCGCCGGAGGGCGATGCCCACCGCATTGGCGTGGTCTTGCCTGACGGCACCACGATCGCCGGCCATGTCGAGAACGGTCCGCGTCCCTGGTTCTGGGGCGCGCCATGGCTGGTGACGCTGATGACCGCGTTCATCTCCATCAGCGTGCTCGGCCTGTGGGCGGCACGTGCGCTGGCGACGCCGTTGTCGTCCTTTGCCAAGGCCGCCGAGGATTTCAGCCTCGACGGCACCTCCGAACCCCTGCCCGAGCGCGGCCCGGAGGAGATCCGCTCCGTGGCCCGCGCGCTCAACCGCATGCATGAGCGGATCGGGCGGCTGATGTCGGATCGCACCCGCATGCTGGCTGCGATCAGCCACGATCTGCGCACGCCGATCACGCGGCTGCGCCTGCGCGCCGAGTTCATCGAGGACGAGGGCAACCGCAAGCGCATGCTGATCGATCTCGACCAGATGCGCTCGATGCTGGAAAGCGTGCTGTCGCTGCTGCGCAACGACCGCAAGATCGAGGCGATCACGCTGGTCGACATCGCGAGCACGCTGCAGCTGATCGCCCACCAGTTCGGCGACATGGGCCATGTCGTGCACTATGACGGCCCGTCATCGGCGACCGCCGCGGCACGTCCCGACGATCTGCATCGCGGCGTCACCAATCTGGTCGAGAACGCGGTGCGCTTCGGCGCCGAGGTGACGATCCGCCTCGATGTAGACAGCACAAAACTCGTCATCGACGTCGAGGATGACGGCCCCGGCATTTCGGACGCGCGCAAGCAGGAGATGCTGGAGCCGTTCGTGCGCGGCGACGATGCGCGCACCATGGACGATTCCACCGGCTTCGGCCTCGGCCTGTCGATCGCGCGCGCGATCACGCTCGCCCATGGCGGCGAGCTGTCGCTGCACGACCGCCAGCCGCACGGGCTGATCGTGCGGATGCAATTGCCGGTGTGGCAGCAGCCGAGGCTTTCGGCGCAAGCCGCCGCTTAAGCCGCGAGCGGCGGATACGCGACTGCGGGCTCGTCGAAGATCGCGATCGCCTCGAAGCGATAGTTGCAGGCATGGCAAGTCCAGAGATAGGAGACCCGCCCCTCGCCCGGCTCGATCCAGTCGGGCTGCGCGATCGGCGCGCCGCACTGGGCACATGGGTTCTGTCGGGGAATGTCGCTGCCGTGGGTGTTGACCATGGTTGTTTTTGTCATGGCACCTCTCCCGTTTCGCAGGCGCTTCATACTCGCTTTCGAGGGCCCGCGCGACTAGACAGGCTTGCTGTCGCGACGCGCGTGTCCGCCTGAGGAACTCCTGCGCCAGCATTGAGTCGTAACCACGGCTCTGCGCCGCGAAATCGCGAGCGGCGGCGTTTGGCCACATCATCGCCGCGTTCGGGAGGCCTAACGGCAAACGGCGCAGGTCGCTTAAAAATTGCCACTCAGGACGTCCGGGATATCTGATGAAAATTTTACGCATCGCCGCGTTCGTCGCGGCCGGACTGGTGTCGCCGCAGGCCGCATTCGCGGGCCAGGCCGACTATACCGAGATGGTCGCCATGCATGCGCGCGCCAACGGCGTGCCGGAGGCGCTGGTGCATCGCGTCATCATGCGCGAGAGCCGCTATCAGCCTGGCCTGGTCGGCCGTGGCGGCGCGATCGGGATGATGCAGATCAAGCTCGCGACCGCCCGCGGCCTTGGCTACACCGGCGATGCCGCCGGCCTGCGCGACCCCAACACCAACCTCACCTATGCGGTCAAATATCTCGCCGGCGCCTATCACGCCGCCAACGGCGATCACGACCGCGCCGTGCGTTATTTCGCGGGCGGCTATTACTACGTTGCAAAGCACCAGCGCCAGCAGGCCATTCGACAGGCGAGCTTCGAGCCTCAACTCGAGCCAAACGGCAATCCGCAGCCGATGTTCGGCGCGCCGCCGCATCGCAAGCTCGCCCAGCACATCCGCAACGCGCGGGCGCAGGTTCCCGGGAACATGCGTTGACACCAGCCGTCACTAGCCTACATTAGAGCCGTTCCGAGGGGTGCTCCGAGGAGGAGCTGAGATACCGCTAAATGGGTCAGAAGGCCCAGGACCGCGGTGACCCTTTGAACCTGATCCGGGTCATGCCGGCGAAGGGACAGGGATGTTGCAGACGACCAAGCGACCGGAGTCTCCGGTATCCATCATCGGTGCAGGCATAGCCGGAGCCTGGCAGGCGCTGTTGTTCGCGCAGGCCGGCCATGCCGTGACGCTACACGAGCGCAGTGACGCAGGCATGACCGACGCCACCAGCCATTGGGCCGGCGGCATGCTCGCACCTTATTGCGAGGCGGAGGTCGCCGAGCCCATCATCAGCCGGCTCGGCCTGCGTTCGCTCGACATCTGGCGGCGCGAATTGCCGGACACCCCCTTCAACGGCTCGCTCGTCGTCGCCCATCCGCGCGAGCGCAACGATTTTGAGCGCTTTGCGCGGATGACCGAGGGCCATCGCCGGCTCGATGCAGCGGCCTTAGCCGCGCTCGAGCCGTCGCTGGAAGGCCGTTTCCGCGATGCACTGTTCTTCCCGACCGAAGGCCATGTCGAGCCGCGCCGCGTGTTGCCGAAACTGCACGCGCGCATCGTTGCGGCCGGCGGCACCATCAAGTTCGGCAGCGACGTTACCGCCAGCGATCTGGACGGAATCGTCATCGACTGCCGCGGCCTTGGCGCACGCGACGAGCAGCCCGAGTTGCGCGGCGTCAAGGGCGAGATGATTTTGATCGAGACCGGCGAGGTGCAGCTTTCGCGCCCGGTGCGGCTGATCCATCCGCGCTGGCCGCTCTACGTGATCCCGCGCGAGGACAATCTGTTCATGCTGGGCGCGACCTCGATCGAGGCCGAGGATACCGGCGTCAGCGTCCGCTCGGCGCTGGAGCTGCTGGGCGCCGCCTATGCCGTACATCCGGCCTTCGGCGAGGCCCGCATTGTCGAATTCGGTTCGGGCCTGCGCCCCGCGTATCCCGACAATCTGCCCCGCATCGGCGTGCGCGGCGGCAAGATCAGCGTCAACGGGCTCTACCGCCACGGCTTCCTGCTCGCGCCGGCGCTCGCCGAGCTGACGCTCCACTTCGTCGAGCGCGGCCAGATCGACAATGAGGTGATGCAATGCGCGTGATCGTGAACGGCGAACAGCGCGAGATCAATGCGGCCAGCGTCGACGCGCTGCTCAGCGAGCTCGACTACGAAGGCACGCATTTCGCCATCGCGCTCAATTACGACGTCGTGCCGAAAAGCCGCTGGGCCGAGACCCACCTGAAGGCCGGCGACGAGATCGAGATCATCACGCCGCGGCAGGGAGGGTGAGGACATGGTGACCTTCTACGGCAAAACCTTCGCCTCGCGCCTGCTCATCGGCAGCGCGCTCTACCCCTCGCCCGCCATCATGCAGGACGCGATCCGCGCCTCCGGTTCGAACATCGTCACGGTCTCGCTGCGGCGCGAATCCGCCGGCGGCAAGACCGGGGACGCATTCTGGAATCTCATCCGCGAGCTCGACGTCACCGTGCTGCCGAACACCGCCGGCTGCCGCAGCGTGCGCGAAGCCGTGACCACGGCAAAGCTCGCGCGCGAATTGTTCGGGACGTCCTGGATCAAGCTCGAAGTGATCGCCGACAACGACACGCTGCAGCCCGACGTCGTCGGCCTGGTCGAAGCCGCCGCCATCCTGATCAAGGACGGCTTTGAGGTATTCCCCTATTGCACGGAAGACCTCTCGGTCGCAAACCGGCTGGTCGATGCCGGCTGCAAGGTGGTGATGCCATGGGCCGCGCCGATCGGCAGCGCGAAAGGCATCACCAACCGCGACGCACTCAAGCTGATGCGCGAGCGGCTGCCCGATATCACGCTGGTGGTCGATGCCGGCATCGGCGCGCCCTCGCACGCGGCCGAGGCGCTTGAGCTCGGCTATGACGCCGTGCTGCTCAACACCGCGATCGCAAAGGCCGCGGACCCGATCGCGATGGCCAAGGCCTTCCGCCTCGGCTGTGATGCCGGCCGCACCGCGTTTGAAGCCGGGTTGATGAACGCCCGCGACTTCGCCTCCCCTTCCACCCCTGTCGTTGGGACCCCGTTCTGGCATGCCGTATCCTGATCGTTTTTATCCCGTCGTCGACAGCCTCGCCTGGGTCGAGCGCCTGACCAAGCTCGGCGTCGGCACGATTCAATTGCGCACGAAGGACCTCGACGACTCGCAGGCCCTGCAGATCGTCACCGATGCGCTGGCCATCACCAACGGCACGCAGGCCAAGCTGGTCGTGAACGACTATTGGCGCGCCGCGGTCGTCGCGGGCGCAAAATACCTGCATCTCGGCCAGGAAGATCTGGCGGAAGCCGACCTCAAGGCGATCCGCGAAGCCGGCCTCTCGCTCGGCGTCTCCACCCACGACGACGCCGAGCTTGAAACCGCGCTCGCGGCAAAACCCGATTACGTCGCGCTCGGCCCGATCTTCTTCACCACGCTGAAATCGATGCGCTTCGAACCGCAGGGCATTCCAAAGATCACGGAATGGAAGAAGCGCATCGGCAGCATCCCACTGGTCGCGATCGGCGGCATCAAGTTCGAGCACGCCGCGGAGATCTTTGCGGCGGGCGCCGATTCCATCGCCGTCGTCAGCGACGTCACCCAGAACGCCGACCCGGATGCCCGCGTGCGGCAATGGCTCGGCCAATCCGCGGAGGCGGCGTGATGCGCCTCGCTCTCTTCACTCGTCATTGCGAGCGAAGCGAAGCAATCAAGAGTCTCTCCGCAGAGACAGTCTGGATTGCTTCGTCGCAAGTGCTCCTCGCAATGACGGAGCAAGAATTCACCGCCGTCGCCCAGACGCACACACCACAGAATTAAACCGGAGGATCCCATGAACATCCGCTCCAACCCCGACAAGACCGTCCCCGCCGTCACCACCGGCCCGCTGCCGTCCTCGCGAAAGATCTTCGCGTCGCCCGACGCCGCGCCGGATATCCGCGTGCCCCTGCGCGAGATCATTCTCTCCGAGGGCGCTGGCGAGCCGAACCTGCCGGTGTACGACACCTCGGGCCCCTACACCGATCCGTCCGTCACCATCGACGTCAATGCCGGCCTCGCACGCGGCCGCAAACAGTGGGTGCTGGAGCGCGGCGGCGTCGAGGAATATCAGGGCCGGCAGATCAAGCCGGAGGACAATGGCAGCGTCTCCACCGACAACGCCGCGCGTTCCTTCGCCGCCTATCACCAGCCGCTGCGCGGCCTCGACGGCCACAAGATCACCCAGCTCGAATTCGCCCGCGCCGGCATCATCACCAAGGAGATGATCTACGTCGCCGCCCGCGAAAACCTCGGCCGCAAAGAGCAGCTCGAGCGCGCGGAAGCAGCGCTTGCCGATGGCGAGAGCTTCGGCGCCGAAGTCCCGGCTTTCATCACCCCGGAGTTCGTCCGCTCCGAGATCGCGCGCGGCCGCGCCATCATTCCCTGCAACATCAACCACTCCGAGCTCGAGCCGATGATCATCGGCCGCAACTTCCTCACCAAGATCAACGCCAATATCGGCAACTCGGCGGTGACCTCGTCGGTCGAGGAAGAGGTCGAGAAGATGGTGTGGGCGATCCGCTGGGGCGCCGACACAGTGATGGACCTCTCGACGGGCCGCAACATCCACACCACCCGCGAATGGATCTTGCGCAACGCGCCGGTGCCGATCGGCACCGTTCCCATTTATCAGGCGCTGGAGAAGTGCAACGGCGACCCGGTGCAGCTGACCTGGGAGCTCTACAAGGACACGCTGATCGAGCAGTGCGAGCAGGGCGTCGACTATTTCACCATCCACGCCGGCGTACGCCTGCAATACATCCACCTCACCGCCAGCCGCGTCACCGGCATCGTCTCGCGCGGCGGCTCGATCATGGCGAAGTGGTGCCTGGCGCATCACAAGGAGAGCTTCCTCTATACTCATTTCGACGAGATCTGCGACCTCATGCGCAAGTATGACGTCTCGTTCTCGCTCGGCGATGGCCTGCGTCCGGGCTCGATCGCGGACGCCAACGACCGTGCGCAGTTCGCCGAACTCGAGACGCTCGGCGAGCTGACCAAAATTGCGTGGGACAAGGGCTGCCAGGTGATGATCGAGGGCCCCGGCCACGTGCCGATGCACAAGATCAAGATCAACATGGACAAGCAGCTCAAGGAGTGCGGCGAAGCGCCGTTCTACACCCTCGGGCCCCTGACCACCGACATCGCGCCGGGCTATGACCACATCACGTCAGGCATCGGTGCGGCCATGATCGGCTGGTTCGGCTGCGCCATGCTCTGCTACGTCACGCCGAAGGAGCATCTTGGGCTACCCGACCGCAACGACGTCAAGGTCGGCGTCATCACCTACAAGATCGCCGCCCACGCCTCCGATCTCGCCAAGGGCCACCCCGCCGCTCAGCTCCGCGACGACGCCCTCTCCCGCGCCCGTTTCGACTTCCGCTGGAGCGACCAGTTCAACCTCGGCCTCGATCCCGACACCGCAAAAAACTTCCACGACGAGACCCTGCCGAAAGAAGCCCACAAGGTCGCGCATTTCTGCTCAATGTGCGGCCCGAAATTCTGCTCGATGAAGATCACGCAGGACGTGCGGGACTATGCAGCGACGCTGAACGATCCGAACTCGATCGGCATGTCCATGAGCGGCACCGCCGAGGACGGCATGAAGCAGATGAGCGCGAAGTTCAAGGAGATGGGCTCAAGCGTGTATCTGGATGCGGAGAAGGTGAAGGAGAGCAACAAGGCGCTTTCCTGAGAGATCTCGTCGCCTATTCGAGCGAGAGGCCGGGCAACTAGCCCGGCCTTGTTGTTAGTTCATCGCGTCGAAATGAAATCATTTCTCCCTCGTCGTGCCCCCCGGGCTTGACAAGGGCATCCATAAAGCCGGGTGAATGCCCGGCTTTCTTCATTCGAACATCTTCATCTGGGGCATTCCATTCGTATGCAATCTTAGCTAGAATTAATCCATTTTCGTCGTATTGGATGGAGCGTGCCATGACTGCAGAATGCAAGCTATTTTCCTCGCTCTTGCATGATCTCGTAGAATCTTCGGCGTTCGCCCTGCTAAACTCGTCCGCTCAAGTTGATATCGAATCCATCGGTTGGGATGTTGTCCCCGCGGGCGTCAAAAATCAGGCTCTCGGCATGGGAGCAAACCTGATGAACGGGATTAGCCAAGTTCGAGCTGCAACCGTCGGAGGGTGGGACATACAATGCAATCTCATCCAGATAGTTAGTCCTGGGAAGACATGGTGCGTCATTCTTGCCAAGACATTCGATCCCATCTCTCTGCAAAAGATTGCGCGAGAAGATGCTGGGCCGATCTATCCCTATTAGAGCAGTGACGTGGCAAGCGTAGCCCGGATGAGCGAAGCGACATCCGGGATCGACAGTTGCCCCGCATGTCGCTGTCGCTCATGCGGGCTACGGAGTCGCACCGAGCGCAACGTCAGCTCAGCTCAACGACGCAAGCTCCCGCGCAAGGTTGTCGCGCGCCGTCCGGTCATATTTCGCGGCGAAGCCACCATCGGGATAGATGACCGTGCGGGCGGCGAACTGACGCAACACCCGGGCACGGCCGGCGCGATAGTCGCTGTCGCTGACGTGGATGAATTCCTGTCGGATCGCAGCCGCATACGCGTCGTAGCGCGCGGGCGCTGCGCCGAGAATGCTGAGGTCGATCGAGATCAGGATCGCGCCGAGGCGATCGTCCGCTTGGACCGCATGCGTCTTGGTGAGGCGGATCAGGCGGCCCACCTCATCGCGAAGATCGGCGCGGATGTTCCTCTCGGCCAGCTGCGCGCTGAGCTCTTCATTGTCCGATCGGGTCGGATCGTAAACGATGTCATGCCACCAGATCGCCTCCGACAGGATTTCACGCTCGGCTGCCGAGATCCCTTCCACTCGTGCGAGCGCAGCGAGACAGTCCTCGATGTGCGAGAGGTTGTGATAGTGGCGGCCGGGCGCCGCATAGGCGGCGGCCAGTTCCTCGCGGTTCGTCGGCACGGCCTTAATCCTCGAACAACTCCTTGAACAGCGCCTTCGCCCGTTCGAGTCCCTCCTGGGTGAACACCACCGACTTTACCTTGCCAACGGGATCATCAATCATTCCCTTGTCATGCAGGCGGCCGAGCACATCCCAGTCGAAGCCCTTCCACGCTCGATAGTCATCGTGCAGAGTCAGATAGAGCAAGGCCAATGCCGCGTCATCGATTTTGTCCTTGCTGACGGCCATCGTAAACCTCCCGCGTGACGTTGGGACTATCCTATTCGGCATTATGCAATCCGCAATGGTTCCCTCCAACGCGCCATATGCAATCCAATTGAGCGAGCTGATTGGTCTCACCGAAATGCCCGTGCCCACTCTCCAACGCCTCCCCGACCAGCTCCGCCCCAACCTCCGCCTCGTCTTCGTCGGCACCGCCGCCAGCACCCGCTCGGCCGAACTCGGGCACTACTACGCCCATCCCGACAACCGCTTCTGGCGCGCGATCCATGAGGCCGGGATCACGCCGCGACGCTATCAGCCGGGCGAGTTCGCTTCGCTGATCGAGCTTGGGATCGGCTTCACCGATCTCTCCAAGTCGGGTGCGGGGATGGATCATCAGATCGAGGCCGCATCGATCGACGTGTTGGGGTTCAGGGCAAAGATGGAAAAATATCGGCCAAGGACGATTGCGTTCACAAGCAAGAAGGCGGCGAGCTTGTTTTACGGCCGGCCGTCGAGCAGCATTGCGCTGGGGCGGCAGCCGCGGGATGAGAGTTTGCCGGAGATTTTTGTGTTGCCGTCGCCGTCCGGTGCGGCGTCCGGGCATTGGACGCTGGAGCCGTGGCGGGATCTGGCGGATTGGATCGCTGTGCTGAACGTTCAACATCCACAGACCTCATCCTGAGGAGACCGCGAAGCGGTCGTCTCGAAGGATGGCCGCGGGTGAGATACGGGGCCTGCATGGTTCGAGACGGCGCTTCGCGCCTCCTCACCATGAGGAGGAGCACCGTCAGCTTCGTAGGATGGGCAAAAGGCGCTCTTGCGCCGTCCCCACCATCACTCCTCAAATCCGGTAGGACGGTAGGCACGCTTGCGCTTTGCCTACCCTACGGCGCTGTCGGAATCCGCCCCGCTCGTTCGTCCTCTGGATCCAAAGCGCCATCACCCCGGAGACCCCGCATGCCCACCATCACCGCCTTCGCAAACTCGCCCGACCGCGGCAGGGGACAGGCGCGCGACATGCGGGTGCGCTGGGCGCTCGAGGAGGTGGGGCAGCCCTATGACGTTCGCCTGGTGTCGTTCGAGGCGATGAAGCAGCCGTCGCATCTCGCCCTGCATCCGTTCGGGCAAATCCCGACCTTCGAGGACGGCGATCTCGCACTGTTCGAGACCGGCGCGATCGTGCTCCATATCGCCGAGCATCATGACGGATTGCTGCCGGCCGAGCCGAACGCCAGGGCGCGCGCCATCGCGTGGATGTTTGCCGCGCTCAACACGATGGAGCCGCCGATTGTCGAGCTCGGGATGGCGATGCTGTTTGAACGCGACAGGAGCTGGCATGACGAGCGCCTGCCTGTCCTCCAGAATAGCGTCCGCGTCCGGCTCGACGAATTGTCCCGCCATCTCGGTGGGGCCGACTGGCTCGACGGCGCATTTTGCGCCGGCGATCTCCTGATGGTGACGGTGCTGCGCAGGCTGAACGCATCGCGCATCCTCGACGGCTATCCGACCCTCTCGTCCTATGTCGCCCGCGGTGAAGCGCGCCCGGCCTTCCGCCGCGCGTTCGATGCGCAGCTGGCGGTTTTCACGGCGGCGTCGACGAGTTAAGCCCGCCACACCCACCGCCCTCATCCTGAGGAGACCGCGAAGCGGTCGTCTCGAAGGATGGCCGCGGGCGAGATCGGGGCCTGCATGGTTCGAGACGGCGCTTCGCGCCTCCTCATCATGAGGAGTTAGAGCACGCGCCGCCGCCCTACAGATCGAAATTGGTCGGCAGCATGACCACGTCGCGGATGGTCATGCCGCGCGGCCGGGTCAGCATGAACATCACCACGGTAGCCACTTCACTGGCCTCCAGCAGGCTGCCCGAGTCCCTGGCTTCCTGCAGCTTCTCAGGTGGCCAGTCCGCGAGCAGCGAGGTCACGACCGGGCCGGGCGAGATCGAGCCGACGCGAATGCCGTGCTTGAAGACCTGGCGCCGCACCGTCTGGACGAAGCAGTTGATCGCCCATTTGGACGACGCATAGACCGGCTCCCACGGCGTCGGAAAATGCGCCGCCAGCGAACTCGTGACGATGATGTCGCCGGTCCGTCGCGCGATCATGTGCGGCAGCACGTCGTGCACGTTCTTCATCACGACGTTGACATTCAGGTTCAGCATCCGGTCGATCGCCATATTGTCGGCATCGATGAGATCGCCGCCGACATAGGTGCCCGCATTGGCATGCAGGATGTCGAGCTGCCCTGCCTTCTCCAGGACGCGCGGCAGCAGCGTTGCGCAGTCCTTGGGATCCAGCAGATCGACGACCAGCGGGATCACCGCGTCGCCATGCTTGCTGCCGAGCGCCTTCAGCGCGGCCTCATCGCGGTCGACCATCACCACGCGCGCGCCCGCGGCCAGCATTGCTTCAGTGCTCGCCAGCCCGATGCCCGACGCGGCCCCGGTCACGGCGGCAATTTTGCCTGCCAATTCGTTTCCCATGAGATCACCATTCTGCTGAGGTCGGCAGTATAGCGACCCAGGGCTAACGGGCGAAGTGGATCGCTGCGCAGGGTGGGCTGGCGCAGCCCACCGGGGCCTCCCGTTTGCAACATTTTCCCGGAATAGGAACTTTGACGGACAGAGGAGATTGACGCCGGCAAATGTGATGGAGGCGACAATGAACGGTTTGATTTACCTCGTGGGCTTGGTCGTGGTGATCCTCGCTGTGCTGTCCTTTTTCGGCCTACGCTGAGCAAGGATGATGGAAATGTCCATGGAAAGTCTTCCCCCGGCACCGCGCGCCGATATCGAGGCGTACCGCGCCGATCGCGGGCCGCGATATCTGCAATGGTCGCCGATTCTGCTCGGCGCGTTTGCGGCAACGGCGCTGTCGTTTGTCCTGGTGACATTCGGCGCCAGCGTCGGGCTGGGCGTCACGTCCGCTTCGCCGACCTGGCGCGACGCCTCCGCGGCGTTGTGGATCCTGTCCGGCATTTACCTGATCCTGCAGGCGATCCTCAGCTTCGGGTTGGGCGGCTATGTCACCGGCTGGGTTCGAACACCGGCCGCCCCGGGAGGCCCCGTGGAGCACACCGAGCAGGTGGATGGCCTGCATGGGTTGGCGGTCTGGGCCCTGGCCGTTGTGATGGGCGCGATCCTCGCCACGCTGCTGGGTGCGGCGACCTTGTCGCGCAATCCTGCAGGCGCGACGTCGGCGCGGACGAGCGCCGCCGAGCCGTTGCTGAGCTATGAACTGGACCGGCTTTACCGCGCCGGGCGCCGGGCCCCCACGACCGATCTCAGTTCGGAACGCGCTGAAGCGGGCCGCATCCTGCTCACATCGTCAAGCCATGACGGCATGAGCACGGACGACAGGAGTTACCTGATCCAGCAAGTCGCCGGCGCAACCGGCCTCGCGGCGACCGACGCCGAACGCCGGGTCGACACCGTCATTGCCAACGCCAAGACCGCGATCGCGCGATCCCGGCGGAGCACGATCATCCTGGCGTTCTCGGTGGCAACAGCCATTCTGCTCGGCGCCATCGCGGCCTGGGCGGCGGCGTGCGCGGGTGGCAGGCATCGCGACGGCGAGCCGCTGCCGCAATGGATGGTCCATTCGAATTCGTTGGACCGGCGGCGAACCGTGTTGCCATAAGGATGAGGTTCGGATGTAAAATGCCGGCGCGACGAGCGCCGGCATGACTGTCGCCCTCACCCCGCATACGCCTTGTCCAACTCCGCGATCACGATCTTCTGCATCCCCATCATCGCCTGCATGACGCGGTTGGCCTTGGTCCGATCGGCATCGCCGAGATATCGGCCGAGCGCTGATGGCACCACCTGCCAGGACAGCCCAAACTTATCCTTCAGCCAGCCGCAGCGGGATTCCTCGCCGCCGTCGGCGGTGAGGCGGCTCCAGAAATAATCCACCTCGTCCTGCGTCTCGACGCTGATGAAGAACGACACGGCCTCGTTGAAGCGGTATTGCGGCCCGCCATTGAGTGCGTTGAAGCGCTGCCCTTCGAGCTCGAACACCGCCATGAAGTCGCTGACGGTCTCGACCTTCGCATTGGGGAACACCGATTTGTAGAAGGCGACAGCTTCCGGAACGTTGTTGTCGAACCAGAGAAACGGCGTGATGGAGGTCATATGCGCTATCCTTTGCCTCGAACCGGACGCGCACACGCGCGCCGTCGCTCGAAGGACGAACGCGCGGGCGATAATCCGACAGGCGGAATAGCACTTTTTCGACCCTGAGAGGCGCGGCCTCAGCCAAACGAATGATATCTGGCATCCTCCGATCGATCGACGTCGCGTGCGGACTATTGCAAGGGCGTGATGGCGGCGATACCACTTGGGGTGGAAGAACGTGGGACGGAACAGCCGAGCCTCAACCGGCGCACTTCATGTCGAGGAAGCCACTGCTGTGAGCGACGATCTCTCCGGTGCCTGGGACGGCACATACATCCAACCCGGCACGGGAATGGTCACGTTCACCGCGACGCTGGTCGAGGCCGGCGGCGCGATCGAAGGCCACGTCACCGAACCCTGCTCGAATCCGCGCTGCCCGGTGCGAACCCACAGCGCCTCGATCACGGGCCATCGCGCCGGCAGCGTCGTGTCGTTCGTCAAACGCTATGAGCCGCCGGGCTACGGCTTCGACATTGTCCAGTACGACGGCATCATGAACGGAGAGGCGACCGAGATCGACGGGCGCTGGCAGCTGCCGGGCACATCAGGATCGTTCCTGATGATCCGCTCCAGCAAGCGAGCGCAGGCGAGCACCACCGCCGACCAGGTGCCAACACGTTGATGGCGCGTTGAGATTGATTGACTCGACGCGAGCCCGGAAACCGGTCACCTCTCCCGTAGGGAGAGGTGGTCGACAGCCGATGGAGCTTGATTTCGTCAACCACGAACCAGGAGCGAGATGTCAATGCTGACCCTCTATTCCTATCCGCAATTGTTCGGCGTCGCCGACAACAACGGCTACGGGCTCAAGGTCTACGCGTTCCTGAAGCTCGCGGGCGTGCCGTTCGTGCACGAGCACGTGTTCGATGCCTCCGCCGCCCCACGCGGGCAGCTTCCTTACATCGTCGAAGACGGCGAGACTATCGGCGACAGCGAGACGATCATCGCGCACGCGATCGCAAAGTATCATCTGACCATCGATGCCGCGCTGTCGCCGGCGCAGCGCCGCACCCATCATCTCGTCACGCGCATGCTCGACGATCTCTACTGGGTGATGTCCTATTCGCGCTGGAAGGACGAACGCTATTATCCGGCGTTTCGCGACGGTTTCATCGCGCAGCACCCGCAGATCGACGCTGATGGCTTCGAGAAGGCGAAGGCCTATAATGCGCAGCGCTATCACTACCAGGGCATCGGCCGCTACACGCCCGAGCAGGCTTACGCGCGGGGGCTTGCCGATCTGCAGGTGCTGGCCGAGATCGTGCCGGCGAACGGCTTTGTGGATGGCGAGCGGCCGACCAGCTGTGATGCCGGCATCTACGGCTTCATCGCGAATATCTATTATTTCCCGATCCCGACGCCGTTGAAGGCATTCGTCGATGCGCAGAAGAACCTCGTCGCGCATTGCGAGCGGGTTCATGCGATGGTGAGCGTGTAATCGGTTCCGTCATTGCGAGCGTAGCGAAGCAATCCAGAATCTTTCCGCGGCGACGGTCTGGATTGCTTCGCTGCGCTCGCAATGACGATGTTGATGCAGCGCGCTCCTACCGCATCGTGATCGCAAGCCCGCTCAGATCCGCATTGGCCATCAACCCGGTCTGGTAGCCCGACAGCTCCAGCACCGCGCCCTTCTGGTTGGTGAGTACGATGGCGCGGGCGCCGCGGCCGACGGCGAGGCCGGCACCGGCAGCGCCATAGACGCCGGCGACATCGGAGGGACGGTTGATGTTGGAGACGCGGCCGCGCAGCACGGTCTTGGAGCCGCCGAAGACGAGACCGTAATCAAGCCCGCCGGTCGAAAGCGAATAGGCGCGGCCGCGGAAGTTCAGCACGCCCGAGCCACCCGAACCACCAATGATCCAGCCCGCCTTGTAGATCGTCAGCACCACGGTGCCGCCATCGGCCAGCGCCGCGGTCGAGAGGCCGGCCAACGCGGCAATGGCGACCAGCGCGGCACGCAAGGTGGAAGCAATCTTCATGGGGCGTCTCCGGGGGCTATTTTTCAAGGGGAAAGCGAATCAGATGCTGCAATCTATCCGATCGATCGCGGCGGCAACATGATGGGGATGGCGCGCACGGTGCACTCCCTCGCCCCGTTCTTACGGGGAGAGGGTTGGGGTGAGGGGCCGCTTCGGCAATGGAGGTAGCAGTCGGACTCGCGAAAGGTCCTCATTCTCCGTCATTGCGAGCGAAGCGAAGCAATCCAGGATCTTTCCGCCGAGACAATCTGGATTGCTTCGCTGCGCTCGCAATGACAGGTAGATGGATTCCGGCCTCTCCCGCCAGCGGGCCGCGCGGGTAGAGGCGCACACCCACGCATCCCACCGTGCCATCCTGCCCCTGTTTTGCCCGACCA